>CBDFMI010000001.1:0-62756 GCA_965249615.1 bacterium
TTTTCGACTATAGCACGGATTGGATGCCTCCAAGATAGCAAAATCAATCAGGAGACAAGGCCACCCGTTGATTCGCGGCTGGAGCGTCTCATCGAAGTTGAGGCGGAATGTGGTGGTGGTGGTGGTGGGCTTGGTGGCAGGTGCGACGAAACTCGCTTTCTCGAAGAATGGCTGTCACCTCGAACTGCGAGCGATCTCCTTGCTCGAGGAGCATTGCCAATTCAGCGAGGACGTTGCCGCGGCGAGCGGTTACAGATAGGCGATCCAATTCCTTGCTGACTCTGGGTAGCTTTTCATAGGCAAGAGTCAAATAGAAAAGCGCGGCGTGCTTTGGAAACACGGCATCGCTCTTAGGGAGGTTGCAGGAGGGGCCATGAGCGGGGACCTGATTAGAGAGGCCCTCGATTGAGAACGAAGGAAAGGTGCTGATAATGCCGTAGTCATCCAGAATTCTAGCAAGTTCATTGGAATTCTCGGCGAGGTTTCGGGGGAGAATATGGTCGATGGTCAAGTCAGCGAATTCTACCGGCCTGCTACAGTAGAAGCATTTCATTTCGTACGCGCGCCAGAGTGCGTATCTGATCGCGTACGGGACAGGGTAGTCATTCATGACAGCCCCCATGATGAGCTAGGCACGCCGCCCCTCCCAACGCTCTTCTCCTTTGGCGGCTATCTTCAGCAGCATCAAATATTCCACGCTCTCTTCAGCCCCCTGAATGGGCGAGCGGATGAGATCGAGGGGCAAGACCCCTTTCTTTTGGAAAAAGACGGTGAGGTCCTGAAGGACCTTTCAATGCTTTTCTAAGTTTTTTGCCACGCCCCCCCGGCCCGGCTAATCCCTTTTACCTTTTTGGGGGAATGACTCAAAAATTACCCAGTGATACCAAGGGCCTGATGGCCCGATGTCTTTTAATTTGCCATCTGACCGAGGGCTTGAGCCAGATGCTTTTCTCAAGCGACTCGAGGTCAACGGGTTTTGTGATGTAATCGTCGGCCCCCAATCCAATGGCCTTTTGGGCCACCTCCTCATCCCTGACCCCTGTGATCATGATGACCTTAAGTTCAGGGTTCTTTGCCTTCACCTTGGCCAGCACCTCCATTCCGTTCATCCCGGGCAGGAGGACATCGAGGAGCATTAGGACGGGCTGCTCGCTCTTCACCTTGGAAAGGGCCTCTTTGCCCCCAGTGGCGGTGATGACCTGGTAGCCTTTTCCATCGAAGAATTCGCTAAGGCGTTGGATGGTGGTGGGTTCATCATCCACGATCAAGATCTTAGCCATGTAGCTCTCCTTTCTGCCTCAGGAGCTCGACACAAAAGATGGCGATTCCTTTCCGCCCAGTTAGCCTCTTCAAAACAAAAAAAAGGCGCAATCCCTGTCACCCCCTACGCAAAGGAAGTGACCGATTACGCCTTCAACTTGCGGGTCTAGCCCCGCCCGGCAAGGCGACCTGCGCCCGAGGCGTAGGCCTTTTGCCTAAAACGGTCTAACATTTACCCCTAACTGTTTATCTTGTCAATACTTATCTCCGCAGCAAGACCGGAGCCAATCCTTTCAAGCTGTCTCGCTCTCGAGAAGGAGCTCCAGCTTCTTCCGTAGCTCCCCGAGTTTTTTGGACTTGAAGGCGTCCTTGGTCTTTTCCAGGACCTCGATGGTTTCCGCCAAGGCCCCTTTTAGGGATTGATGCCGGGGGCAGTTAAGGATGTAATACGCTTCCTCGCTTGTTCTGTCGGTGGCAAGGGTTTCCGTCATGCGTTTCAAGTCGGACAGGGTGCTGACGATGTTCCGGAACGTAAGCTGGAGGAAAGCATCGATGGGGCTGGAAAGTGCAGAGGATGGGGACGACATTTTCAGCGTTTCCTCAATTTCTGAAAGCGCGCCATGCCATTTTTGTACGTCTTGGCGTATTCCGCGGACAGCACGAAAGGCCTGAAAGTGTTTAATCACGGTTCGAACTGTCTTCAACAACTCATCGAAATCCACCGGCTTGACCAGATAGCCCACCACCGGCAGTTGGATCGATCGGATCGCCGTCTTGATCGAAGGATAGCCTGTTACCAGGATGGCGGGAACGCCTTCCGCTATTTTCGGTAGCTCGCTGATGAATTCTAAGTCCGAGTTTCCAGGCATCTTGATGTCGGCGATGATTACATCGTACTCGGTGTCCTTGAGCATTTGAGTTGCGCTTGAAGCGTCCGGGGCGCCATCACACTGGAACCCTTCTCGGCGCAACAGCTCGCATGTCGCGTTGAGGAACGTCTCTTCATCATCCGCAAGGAGAACTCGTCCCGGTTCACTCATCTTTCGACCTCCTGGGTGACCGCTGCCGTGGAAGGGCCAACTGGAATGTCGTCCCCTGGCCGACTTGGCTCTGGAAATCCAGGGAGGCCCCCATGGCTTCCGCTAGGCTTCTAGAAATGGAAAGGCCCAGGCCGATTTGCCCTTTGGACGAATCCCCCTTTGTTGTGAAAAACGGCTCGAATATTTGCGGCCGAACAGACTTTGGGATGCCGCAACCCTGGTCTATCACGGAGACTTGAATATGGTTGTTCGCGGGAATTGTCACCACCTTCACCTCATCACCGGGAGATGAGGCGTCAAGGGCGTTTTGAAGAAGGTTGAGCATTACCTGGGATAATGAATCCTCTCGCAAGTATGTAATGACGGACGTTTTGGGCAGATCGACCGTGACCGAGACTTTTTCCCCTCGGAAGCTTGACTCCATCAGGGCGACCACGTCTCGAATCTTTTGATTGAGGTCGACCTCGCGATCCTTTTCCTGTTCCGGCCGATATAGGTCGTACATCTGATGCACGATGCGGGCGATCCGTTCGATCTCTTTTTCCACACGGCCTGCGTACTCATAATATGGATGGTCCTCATGGACGGTGCTCTTAATCAGCTCGAAGGAGCTTTTAATCCCTGCCAATGGATTGTTGATCTCGTGCGCGATGCGTGCGGCCATACGGCCCGTGGCGGCCAGCTTTTCGCTCACCGCCTGTCGCCGCTCCAACTCCTGGATGCGCTTGCGCTCGGTGATGTCCTTGGCGATGGTGGAGAATCCCATAAAGTGCCCCTGAGCATCCTGGATGGGGGAGAAGGTGATGGACACATCCACCGGCTTCCCATTTTTGGCCATCCGTTGGGTCTCATGATCCCTGATCGTTTCCCCCTTCCGGACCCTCTCCGGGATCCACTTCAACTCCCCCTTTTGGTTCGGCGGGATCAGGAAGGAGATGCTCTTCCCCAAAACCTCCTCACTCTTATATCCGTAAAGGGCCTCCGCGGCGTTGTTCCAGGAGATGACCCGCTTCTGCTCGTCCAAGGCAACGATTGCGTCTCCCGCGTCCTCGACCAGGCTATTGAGGTAATCACCAGCCTCCTTGGCCTCTCGGTAGAGCCTGATGTTTTCTTCTTGGGCCTTCGCCAGTTCCGCCTCCGACCGCTTTCGCTCGGTGATGTCTTTGCTGATGCCGATGGCCCCCAGAAGGTGCCCCTGAGGATCCTTGAGGGAGGATAGGGTGAGGGACACGTCCACCAGGGTTCCGTCTTTTTTCATCCGCTGGGTTTCGAAATCCCTGACGGCCTTGCCCTTTTTGATCTTCTCCACCAGGGCCTTTCTTTTCTTCCCTCGATGCGGCGGGTACCAGAGGGAGACCGGTTTCCCAAGGACCTCCTTCTTCTTATATTCGTAAAGGGCCTCTGCGGCGCGATTCCAGTAAGTGATCCGCCGCCGCTTGTCAGCGGTCACGATGGCGTCCCCCGCACTCTCTATCACGCCCTTCAGGAAATCGCCCGCCTCCTTCGCCTCTTCGTAAAGCTTAGCGTGGAGGATGGTGATGGCCGCGTGGCTGGCAAAGGCCCGGCCCAATTGACGGTCACTTTGAGAGTAGGTCCTCACCTGATTATGGTAGAAGATGAGTGCCCCAAGGACTTTCCTTCCGGACCGCAAGGGGAAGACGGCAGCGCTTCGGAAACCCTCGCGTAACATGAAATTCCGAATTGGCTTAAGACACGGTTCCTGGAGTACGTCCGATACGAAAAAATCCTTGCGTTGCAAGAGGTCCTTTGCGAGACGCGACATGCGAGCGTAGTGCCTATTAGCCCCACCGATACTGGTTTCGCGGTAGGTTTTGCTAAGCCCCGAGTGGGCTAGATACTCGAAGGAGCGTGTCGCCTCATCCAGATGGAGGATGGCGCACCGGTCGGCCCCCAGTAAGCCGAGACTTTCCCTGGCGATGCTGTCCAGCACCCCTTGTAGATCTAGCTCGAGGTGATCTTCCGGGACGACTCGGAGAGGGCTTTTCGTTCCCTGAGCTCCTTCAGGGTGGACTCATGGTGCTGGGCCCGTTCCATGGCGATGGCCGCGTGGCTGGCGAAGGTTCGGGCCAGTTCACGCTCACTTGGAGAATAGGACCTCGTCTGGTCATGGTAGACAAAGAGTGCCCCCAAGACCTTTCTTCTCGACTGGAGGGGGAAGCCGGCGATGCTGCGGTGGCCCTCGTGCGAGAGGAGGCCCAGGACGGGCCTTAGACGCGGCTCCTTGCGGACGTCGGGGACGGAGACCTCCTTCCCTTTCAAGAGGGCCTCTCGAAGGGGCATGATTCCCGGGCGCTCCCTCGAAATGCGGCTGAGGGTTTCGCGGAAGGTCTTGCTGAGTCCCAACGAGGCCAAAAACTCGTAGGCACCCTTCTCGTCCACGCGGACGATGGCGCACCGGTCGGCCCCAGTATGCCGAGGCTTTCCTCGACGATGCTGTCCAGCACCTTCTTGAGATCTAGCTCGAAGGTGATCTTGCGGGCCGAGAGAGAGAGGGCCTTTCGCTTCCTGAGCTCCTTCAAAATGGATTCATGGTGCCGGGCTCGTTCCATGGCGATGGCCGCGTGGCTGGCGAAGGTCCGGGCCAGTTGACGGTCACTTTGAGAGTAGGTCCTCGGTTGGTCATGAAAGACGGCAAGCCCCCCGAGAACCTTTCTTCCGGACCGCAAGGGGAAGGTGGCAACGCTCCGGTAGCCCTCTCGCAAAATAAGATCCAGGACGGGTTTAAGACCTGGCTCGTCGCAGACGTCGGAGGTGATGATCTCACGCCCTTTCAGGAAATCCTCTCGGTCGGGCAGCTTTTCTGGAGCGTTCTTCCAAGCCCGGCTGAGCGTTTCACGGTAGGTCCGGCTGAGCCCCGACGAGGCCGCAAACTTGAGCGAGTCGTCCCCTTCGTCCACGAGAAGGATGGCGCATCGATCGACCCCAAGGACGTCAAGACTTTCCTTGACGATGCTGTCCAGCACCTTCTTTAGGTCTAGCTCGGAGGTGATCTTCCGGGCCGACTCGGAGAGGGCCTTTCGCTTCTTGAGCTCCTTCAAAGTGGATTCATGGTGCTGGGCCCGGTCCATGGCGATGGCGATGGGGTCCGTGATAAGAGAGAGGAGCGCGATATGGCGAGGAGTGAAGTGGTTTGGCTGACGACTCGTCAAGTTGAGCGAGCCGATACGAGTTTTGTGAGACACGAGGGGAACCACCAGGCTCGAGCGCACCCCCAGGCGAATCAGGTCGGCGTCCTCGGCGAACTTCCTCTTATCGGTCTTGAGGTCCTGGCGAATCCACGGTCTTCCTGTCCGAAGGACCTGGTCGGGGCAGGAATCTTTGATGGGGATGTTGAGAGAGCGAAGCATCCTGCCCCAGATGGGAACCCGCCTGAGGGAACCGGTGACTTCGTCCGGGAGGAGGATGTTCGCGTGGTCGAAGCCCACCAGCGCTTTGATCTCCTTGCCGATGACGTCCAAGAGCTCATCGAGGTCCGAGATGGAGTTGACGGCCTTCGTAACCCGGGCCACCAGACCACTCTGTTGGGCCTCGCTGGCGACCAGCTCCAGCAGTCGAGCCCGCTCGACTGCCAGGGCTGCGTGATCGGCAAATAGCTTGACGAGCTCAACCTCATCCTTGGAGAACCGGCGTGGTGTCTGGGTGAAACAGCTGATGGCCCCGATGGGACTTTCGCCTATCAGCAGGGGGACGATGAGACAGGACCGAAAGCCGAGCTTTTCATAGGCCTTCCGGTTGACGAGATCGGGATGGCGGAGAATGTCCGCCACATAGAAAGGGCTCGTCCTGTGAATCCGCTTTGCGTAGAGACCTGCCTTGCCAATCTGGAGTCGCTTCTTCTCGGGGAGTGAGCCTGTCGCGCCCACGCCGGACCGGGCTTCTTGTGTTAGATAGGTGAAGGTGTCATTGGCGAGGAGGATGTTGGTCCGGGCAACCCCGAGGAGGTCCCGGGCCGAATCAGCAATGAACTGCAGGAGGTCGGGAAGACGCGGGGTCGAGTTTGCCTTTTTGACCAGGGTGTTTAGGACCTCGAAGTGGCGGGCCTTTTCCTGGGCTTGGTCAAGAACTTTGTCTTGGCGGGTATCTTTTGAGCGGGGTTTTAGGGAATTTCCTCTTTTCCTTCCCCGACCGTTTTGGGACCGGACAGGCCTTTTAGGGACAGGTTTTCCATTCCCCGGAGATTCCCTTCGCTTCCCTACCTTGGTTTTCATCTCTTACGCGCTTCCGGTTCCGAGGCAGCCCGTCCTCAGGGCCTCCCAAAGACTTT
The DNA here is from genome assembly GCA_965249615.1 of bacterium. GTDB lineage: Bacteria > UBA8248 > UBA8248 > JACPRG01. The sequence goes on from CBDFMI010000001.1 coordinate 6,586, forward strand.
TTATGCCAACGTCTCTGGGTCCCCGAGGGGCCGGATTTTCTCGAGAATGTGAGACCGTGAATCTCCTATGCTACTACCCAGGGCAGGACACCAGGAAATAAAAAAAGGCGCAACCAGAATTCCCTTGTTCCGCAAGGGAATGACGGGTCACGCCTTCGACTCTCAGGCCCAAATGTCCGGCTCGCCAAGGCGGCCAACAGCGACATTTCTCGTCTAATTTAAGTCGTCAAGAAGCATACCCTAACGTTTATCAGCAGTTCAAATCTTTTTCCAGTTTTCCCAATGAGAGGGGTGGCCGCTGCCGCTTCAGTCGCCCGGAAACGACTCGATCGATGGCCTCCTCTGTGAGCAAAGCCATCTTTTCCCGACCCTTCCCTCCTTTGGCTGGTGTCTTCAACAACATCAGATATTCCACGTTCCCTTTGGCCCCCTGAATGGGCGAGCGAATGAGATCGAGGGGCAAAAAACCCTCTTTTTGGAAAAAAACAGTCAGGTCTTGAAGGACCTTTTGATGTTTTTCTAGGTCTTTCACTATACCCCCTCGGCCCACCTGTCCTTTCCCCACCTCGAACTGTGGCTTTATCAAGGCGACGATGGTCGCCTCCTCGACCAGCAACGGGATGAGGACCGGGAGGACCAGTTTGAGGGAGATGAAGGAGACATCGGCCGTGGCGAAATGGGGGGTCTCGGCCAAATCTTCCAGTGAGAGATGGCGCGCGTTCTTTCCCTCGATCACAGTCACGCGGGGGTCCTGACGCAACTTCCAGTCGAGCTGCCCTTGCCCGACGTCCAGCGCGTAGACCCGGGCGGCCCCGGCCTGCAATAAACAGTCGCTAAAACCCCCTGTCGAGGCCCCCACGTCCAGGCAGATGAGGCCCGAGACATCCAGACCAAAATCCTCAAGGGCCTGGTTGAGCTTAAAACCCCCTCGGCTGACGTAGCGAAGATCTTCCTTGAGTTCGATAGGGGAGGTGGGGTGGACAAGGGCGCTCGGCTTCAGGAGGGGACGCCCCTCGACCAAGACGTTCCCCGCTTCGATGAGCTCCTGGGCACGTTCTCGACTCGACACAAGCCCCCTTTCGAGGAGGACCTTATCGAGCCGCTCTCGTTTCCCCATGGACGAGCACTGGAGGGGCCGCGGGGCGGGAGGAGGCGAGCAGGCTTCGGCCGGCCTCTGCGATGCCTTCAGGGTCGAGCCCTTCTAATTTCCTCAGGATGGCGGGGGCTCCGTGGGGGGCAAAGACGTCGTCCACCCCAAGACACTTGATCGAGATGCCCGCGAGGAGGTTCCGCTCGGCCAGGCATTCCAGGACAGCGCTTCCAAAGCCTCCGCGAATCGTATTTTCTTCGACCGTCACGATCCGGCCGACCTTCCGGGCCGCCTCCTCCACCAGATTGGCATCGACGGGCTTGGCAAAGCGCATGTTGACGACGCCGGCCTCGATCCCCTCTCTGGCCAGGATCTCCGCCGTCTCCAGCGAGGGATACACCCGGTTCCCTAGCGCCAGAAAGCAGAGATCGTCGCCCTCCCTAAGAACCTCACCGCGGCCCACCTCAAGAGAGTGAATGGTGGGGTCGAGGGGGACGCCCTCGCCTCCCCCTCGGGGGAAGCGGACAGCGGCAGGCCCAGGGTGCTCAATGGCCGTCTTCAGCAGATGCCTGAGCTCGTTCTCGTCCTTGGGGGCCATGATCACCATGTGAGGGAAGGCCCGAAGATAAGTTAAATCGAAGACCCCGTGGTGTGTGGGGCCGTCTTCGCCCACCAGCCCGCCCCGGTCCAGGGCGAAGGTGACGGGGAGGTTCTGAAGACAGACCTCGTGAAAAATCTGGTCGTAGGCCCGTTGAAGGAAGGTGGAATAAATGGCCGCGACGGGCTTCATTCCCTCCGAGGCGAGGCCGGCGGAAAAGGCCACGGCGTGCTGCTCAGCGATGCCGACGTCATAAAAGCGGTCCGGGAAGACTTTTGCGAACTCGTCAAGCCCGGTCCCGTCCGGCATGGCGGCTGTGATGCCGATGATGCGCTCATCCTCCTGAGCGAGTTCAATGAGCGTCTTGGCGAAAATTTTTGTGTAACTGGGGGGAGAGGGTTTAGGCGGTTTTGCGGGGGCCTTGCTGCCCAGGGGGGCCACCTTTTTCGCCGTGACGCCGTGGTATTTCACCCGGTTTTCCTCTGCGGGCTGATAGCCTTTCCCCTTCTCGGTCAGGAGATGGACGAGGACAGGTTGCTTAAAAGCCTTGATGTTCTGAAAAGTCTCTACCATGGCGCCGATGTTATGCCCCTCGATGGGTCCGACATAGATAAAGCCCAGCTCCTCGAACAGGACGCCCGGGGAGATCAGGGTCTTCATCGCCTCCTCAAACTTTTTGGCCGCCCGAAGGGCCACCGAGCCGCCCGGCATCTGGTTCAGCAGGTGCTTGAACTCCTTGCGAACGCTCACGTAGAGGCGGCCCGTCAGGACTCGGCTCAGGTAAGTGGAGATGGCCCCGACGTTGGGGGCAATCGACATCTTGTTGTCGTTCAAGACGACGATGAAATCCCTTTTTAGATGGCCTGCGTTGTTGAGTCCCTCGTAGGCCAGCCCTGCGGTGAGGGCCCCGTCTCCGATGACGGCCACAACCTTGTGAGACCCCCCTTGATGCTCACGGGCCTCCACCATCCCGAGGGAGGTTGAGATGGAAGTCCCTGCGTGGGCCGTCGTGAAGAGGTCGTATTCGCTCTCCCCCCGCCGGGTGAACCCGTAGAGCCCTTTGTACTGGCGCAGTGTGTCGATGCGGTCCCGCCGGCCGGTGATGAGCTTATGGGTGTAAACCTGGTGCCCCACGTCGAAGAAGATGCGGTCTCTCGGGGTGTCAAACACGTAATGAAGAGCGAGAGTGAGCTCGACCGAGCCGAGGTTTGCGCCCAGATGACCTCCGGTCACGGTCGTGACCACCCGGATGATCTCTTCCCGGGCCTCCTTGGCGAGGGCCTCCAATTCGGGGATGGAAAACTTCTTCAGGTCTTTCGGACTATTAATGCGGTTCAGCAATTCGCCCATGCCCTCGTCCGACCCTCCAAGTCTAGGTGGCTCTCATGGGATCCGGGGCTTTGGCTCGAGCGTTAGGTTGGCTTATTCTATCTCGAATTAGAAATCCCGCGCCACGATGAATTCTGCAATCCCCCGCAGGGCGTCCGCCCTCTCGTCAAATTCTTTGAGCTCACCCACGGCGGAGCCGATGAGAATCTTTGCTTTCCTTTTGGAATCTTCTATCCCAAAGAGGGCGGGGTAGGTGGCCTTCTCCATTTCCCGGTCGCCCCCCGGGGTCTTGCCGAGGCGATCCTCCTCCCCCACCTCGTCCAGGATATCGTCCACAATCTGAAAGGCAAGCCCCACCTTTTCCCCATACCCCCTGATGGCCTCCACCTGTCCGAGTGAGCTGTCCCCGAGGACCGCCCCTGTCCACGCCGAGGTCCGGATGAGGGCGGCTGTCTTGTGCTGGTGGATGTATTCCAGCTCCTGAGCCGAGGGCTTCCTTCCCGCATAGTCAAGGTCGGCGACCTGGCCGCCGATCATCCCCTCGGTGCCAGCGGCCCGGGCTACCTCGCACACGACTTGCTGAAGAACCCTGGGGTCAAGGCCTTTTGTCGCTTCGGGCGCTGTCATCAGCTCAAAGGCCATAGTGAGGAGGGCATCTCCCGTCAGAACGGCCGTGGCGTCTCCGAACATCTTGTGGCTCGTCGGCTTTCCCCGCCGAAAGTCGCTGTTGTCCATGGCGGGGAGATCGTCGTGAACAAGCGAGTAGGTGTGTATAAACTCCAGGGCGGAGGCCACAGACAGGATGTCCTTCGGGGAGCTCCCCACCGCCTCTGTCGCCGCAATCGCCAGGATGGGCCGAAGGCGCTTTCCCCCGGCGAAAAGGCTGTAGCGCATGGCGGCATAGATGCCGTCCGCAGCGCGGGGGAGGACCTCATCGATCCGGGCGTCTACGACTGCCTTCTTCTCTTCTAGATACCGCCTGATGTCCATAAGGCCTATTCGGCAGACTCCACGGAGTTCAGGAGGTCCTTCTCTTCTTCCCCTTCCCCAAGGGGCCTTCGAAGCTGGCTGGCATCCCCCTTCTTGATGAGGAGCTCAATCTTCTTCTCCGCCTGGTCAAGCTTCTTATGGCAGAGCTTCGAGAGTTTTATTCCTTCTTCAAAGAGGGAGAGCGACTGTTCCAGATTGGCTTCCCCCTCCTCGAGATCCTGAACGATGGTCTCAAGACGCGCCATCGCCTCCTCAAAACTAGGTTCCGCCATGGAAAGACTCCCTGGAGTTCTGGGGGTGAGACTCCTCAACAGCGCACGTGATGTGGCCTCGGACAAGGTCCACCCGGATTTTTTGGCCCGCCCCGGTGGCCGAGGCCTCCCGGAGGACCTCCAGATCCGGGAGCTTTCGGCAGATGCTGTAGCCCCGGCCCAGGATAGAGAGAGGACTTGAGCCCTGGAGCCTGGAGGCCAGGGAGGAGAGGTGCTCCTGGGAAAGACGATGGGTTTGGCGGGCAAGGCGCCCCAAGGCCGAACCTAGCGCTGAGACCTCGACCCGCCGGCGCTTGAGGAGGCCAGTGGGGGCCGCCAGGAGGAGGTTTCGACTCAGGGCCGCTCCCTGCTCTGTCCACCGGAGAACCCGTGAGCGGGAGGATCGCAGAAATTGCTCCGTGTGGTCATCCACGCGCTGGCGCCGCTCGCTGAGGGGCAAAAGGGGCTGGCGGAAGGGGCGGCGTTCCAGGAGGGAGCGCAGATATTCGTCGGAGACCTCTAACACCCCTCGGGTTTTGGTGAGAAGTCTTCGATCCAGTCTGAAGAGGTTTTTCTCGAGCTCGTCTGACTCGTGAACCGCCAGCACCGCCGCGGCCGAGGGGGTAGGGGCCCTCACGTCCGCCACGAAGTCTGCGATGGTCAAGTCCCACTCATGGCCGATCGCACTGATGACCGGGACTCTGGAGGCGGCGATGGCCCGGGCGACCGGCTCCTCGTTGAAGGCCCAGAGATCCTCGACGGACCCCCCGCCCCGTCCCACGATGACGAGGTCGAGATTTTGCTGGTTCAGGGCTGAGAGGGCCTCCGCGATCTCTGACGCGGCCTCTTGCCCCTGGACCCGTGAGGGGGCGATAAGGACTTGAAGTCTGGCGTCTCTCCGATAGAGGGTGACCAGGATGTCCCGGATGGCTGCCCCCTGAAGAGAGGTCACGACCCCGATTCGGCGGGGGAGAAAGGGGAGCGGTTTTTTGCGCTCAGCGTCAAAGAGCCCCTCTTTGGCCAGTCTCTCCTTGAGTTGCTGGAAGGCGACCTCAAGGGCTCCCCTTCCGATGGGCTCCAGGTGTTCGACGAGGATCTGATACTCGCCGCGAGGCTCGTAGACCGTGACCCCGCCCCGCACGCAGACCGCCATCCCTTCCTCGGGGTGAAACCGAAGAAGATTTCGGGTGGACTTGAAGATGACGGCCCGGAGCTGGCTGGCCTCATCTTTCAACGTGAAGTAGAGGTGCCCCGAGCCGGGGCTTCTTAAGTTTGAGACCTCTCCCTCGACCCAGACATCAAAAAACCCCGTCTCCAGGTGACCTCGAATCTCTCGGGTCAGTTCGGATACCTTGTAGATGCGGTGCTCTAAGGTGAGGGGGAGGTTCATGGCACCCGAATTCTCCCCGCAAGCTCCCTTGCCAAGGCCTGAGTCCGATAAGCCCTCAGGGTGTGCACCAGGAGCATCGTGACCGTCATGGGCCCAACCCCTCCCGGGACCGGCGTGATGGCGCTCGCCTTCACCTTCACCTTTTCAAAATCCACATCCCCTACGAGCTTTTGCCCGACCCGCGAGATCCCAACGTCGATGACAACCGCCCCTTCGTGGACCATATCGGCGGTGATAATTCCCCCAACACCGGTGGCCGAGACCAGGATGTCGGCCCGGAGGGTGTGGGCCTTTAGGTCACGGGTCTTGAGGTGGCAGACGGTCACCGTAGCGAGGCGGTTCACAAAAAGGGCCGAGAGGGGTTTTCCTACAATTTGGCTGGCCCCTACGATGACGACATGTTGCCCTTCAATCGTGAGACAGGCGTGTTCCAGAATAGCGATGACGCCGGCCGGGGTTGCCGGTGAGAGGGTCTCAACCCCCAGGACCAGTTTCCCATAGCTCAGGGGATGAAAGCCGTCCACGTCCTTTTCCGGGTCGACGCTCTGAAGGATGAGCCGGTCGTCAATGTCCTTTGGAAGAGGAAGCTGGACGAGGACGCCATTGACGGATGGGTCCTCATTCATCCGAGCAATGAGCTCCAAGAGGGTCTCCTGGGAGGTTTCAGGGGGAAGGTGGTGGTTGAGGGTCTCGATGCCCACCTCGGCACATGCGCGCTCTTTATTGCGGACATAGATCTGGGAGCCGGCGTCCTCGCCGACCAGAATGACAGCGAGTTTTGGCCTCCCAAGCTTGCGGCCAACCAGATCTTCAATTTCACGCCGGATCTGGGATCGGATGGACCTTCCGATCTCCTTTCCGTCAAGGATCCGGGCGGTCATGGTTTCTCCTTAAAAATGAATGAATTAGAAGGAAAAGAGCCATTAATTCTAAGGGGAATTTCGCAGACTGTCAAGACGAAACCCTGGAGAGCTTATTGCGTGACAGTAGAGCGAGATTAACGCATCGCACACGCGTTAGGATTGCTGCAAAACTCCAAATTCAGTGAGAGGAAATTTTGAATGAAATGGCTGAGGTCGGGACACGGCGGGCCTCAGGCTGAAGAGGCGATGTCGGTGTAAATCCGATCCATATCGGCTGCCATCCGATCCATGTTGAATTCCTCAAGGAGCTTTTGGTACCCCGCCTCCCCCATCGTTTTCCCCAAGGCGGGGTTTTCCAGGATTTCGGCCATCCGTTCGGCCAGGGCCGCGGTGTCCTCTGAAGGGACCAGATAGCCGGTGAATCCGTGGCGGACGAGTTCCCCTACGCCCCCCACGTCAGTTGCCACTACGGGAAGAAGGCTCGCCATGGCCTCCATGATGGAGCGGGGCAGGCCCTCCGACAGGGAGGAGAGCACAAAGAGGTCCGACGCGGCCAGGATGAGGGGCACGTCATTTCGTTGGCCCATGAACCGAAAAAATTGCGTGAGACCCTCCTGTTCGATCATGCGCTCCACGTCTTCCCGTTCGGGGCCGTCGCCCACCAGCAGAGTCTCAAAGTCGAGCCCCCGCCGACGGAGGAGCCCGCACGCGGAGATCAGCAGATGGTGGTTCTTGACAGGTCTCAGGTTCGCCGTGCAGACGATCACCGGGCGGGGTTCGGGAGAGATCCCGAGGGCGGCCCGCGCCTCGGCCTTAGAGGGAAGATGGCGAAAGGGTTCGGGGGAAAGACCCGTTCGGGCCAGGCAGAGTTTCTGTCGTGGAAACCCTTTTTGGATCAGGTACTCAATCACCGCCTCGGAGTTTGAGATGTAGGACCGGACTAGAGGGAAGGTCCCACGGTCCGCCCAGATCCGGAGCCGATTGATAGAACGGTCGTTCGTGATCCCCCGGATGCTCCCCACCACGGCCCTCTTTCCTGCGAGCCGGGAGGCGATCCGTCCCAGGACATTTCCCTTGATGCCGTAAAGATGAACGATATCGTAGGGCCGGTTCCGCAGGAGATGATAGAGGCGCCAAAGGGAGAGGAAGACCCCCCGCTTGCTGAGCTCCAGATGGCTGATGGGGATCCCCGCGTTCCGACACAGGTCCGTCAGTGGGCCTTCTCCCTCAAGGAGGCAGACCTCGTGGCGGTAGCGCTTAGGGTCTAGCTCCCGGATGAGCTCGAAGACTTCCCGCTCTGTGCCGGCAAGATCGGCCTGCGTGAGGAGGTGGAGGATGCGCAAGGTCATCTGAAGGCTAAAAACCTGTCTGGAGGTTAAGAGTGAGAGCGACTCCTTTTAATACCCTATACCATTAGCGATGAACGGCTCGCAAACGCCGTGACCCCCATCACCCCCAGCCAGACCCCGGCGGTGGGACCCTCGGGGGTGGACAGGGGCGTCCTTTCCAGCAGAGGGGATTTTTGATATTCTTTGACAAACAAGGGGATGTGAGCTCCTGACGGCCCCCAAGCCGGGAAGGGATGGGGGCGCCCTCGAGGAGAAGGGATGAGCCAGCACAAGTTTTCTCGTCTCAAGCTATTGCTGTTCTCCGGGGTCACGCTCCTCTTCTTCGTTATCGCCGTTGAAGGCTACTCCCGCGTCCGAACCTACTGGGCCACTGGGAACCGGAACTACCTCTTCTGGCGGCCCAAAGTTGTCCTGAAAGAGCGTCAAAACAATGTAGGATTCCGAGGCCCCGATATGGAGTGGGCGAAGCCGCTGGAGGTGCTTCGGGTGGCGGCCCTCGGGGGGTCTACGACATTTGGCTTTGGCAACACCCTGGACCGGGAGACCTATCCCCGCCAGCTGGAGGGGATTCTGAGGGAGAAGTATCAGCCCCTGCAGATCGAGGTCATCAACGCAGGTCTCAAGCATGGGAGGTCCCATGCGGTCCTCAAGCGCGCACCCGCGGCCGTCAATTTAGGGGCGGACGTCATCGTCATCTACAGCGGCTACAACGATTATGACAAAGGGAAGGTCCCCCAGTGGGGGAAGGTCTCTAAGATCGTCGGCGAGTTAGGTGACTACGAAATTCAGCCAAACTTTTTCGAAAGGCTTGTGCACCGCCTTTCTCTCGAGAGTGTCTTTTTCCTCCGGTTGAGAGAAAAGATCGCGAAGTACTGGTATGGAGATATCAACGCCTATTTACCTCCGAAAACAGATCCAGAAGACCGTCACGGAGGAGGTCCCCCTCACCCCCCAGCTTCAAGATGCCGTGGAGCAGGCGGTGCAGGAATTCGTCTCGGTTTATCAGGCGAACCTGCGGCGGGTCATCGTCTTCGCGCGCCTTCACGGGGCCGAGGTGGTCTTGGCCAAGATCCCCATATACCGTCAGCACCCCGGGGCCCAGCACATGATCGATAGCGGCTCCCTGGACGCCATCAACCAGGCCGTTCAAGCGCTGGCAGAGGAGTACGGCCTTCCTGTGGCCGACGTAGAGGGGGCCTTCGACGCTCACCCCAGGCCCGAGGACCTCTTCAACCTGGATTGGCTCCACCTGAGCCCCGAAGGCAACGGGTTAATCGCGAAGACAGTAGCCGAGACCATCCGAAAGGCGGGTCTCATCCCTAACGACTCATTCTGAGATGAAGCTCTGTTCCCCTCAGGTGGGCCTCGACCCCGGGACTCACCTCGGCGGTGCCGTGCACGACTGGGAGGTGCTGAGGGAAGTCGGCCGCCGGGGCTCTCAGATCCACATCCTCCTTCCGAGGGGGGCCTTGTGCGACCGCCAGCCCGGCTGGGAGATCCACAGGACGCCCGCTCACCGCCTTTCGTTCTACGAGTACAATTTCATCTTCGCGAGGTTTCTCCTGAAACACGGTCATGCCTGGAACCTGGACCTCCTGCGGGTCCACAGCCCTTATGCGGTGGGGCCGGGCGTACTCTATGCGGCCCGCCGCCTTGGGCTCCCCGTGGTGGCCCACTACCACCACTTGGAAGACAAATCTCTGTACCATGCCATCAACCGTTGGACGGTCGGTCGCTACCAGGCCCTCATCACCGTCAGCCAGTTTTCAAAGGACCAGATCGCCCGCCGCTACGGCGTGGAAAGGGATCGGATCCATGTCGTCCCGAACGGCGTCGATGCTGAACGTTTTCGGCCGCTCGAAGACGGTCTGCCCATCGAGCTCACTCGCCTGGAGCCAGGCGCGCGTGTCCTGGTCTTTATAGGGAGTCTCATCCGCCGAAAGAATGTGGCGATCCTGCCCACGATTCTCGCCCGGCTCCGCTCGCGCCATCCCCATCTCCACCTTCTTGTTGCCGGGGAGGGTCCAGAGCGCGGGACCCTTGTGGACCAGGCGAGGCGCTGCGATGTGGCCGACCGGGTCCACCCCCTGGGGGCGATCTCCGAGGATCAAAAAGTTCGCCTCCTGAACCGAGCCGAGGTCTTTCTCTTTCCGTCCCGCGTGGAGGGTTTCGGGATAGCGGCCGCAGAGGCCATGGCCTGTGGGACCCCGGTTGTGGCCGCCCGCGCGGGAGGACTCTCTGAAGTGGTCGAGGACAATCTCACCGGTTGGCTCTGCGATCCCGAGGACCCTGAGGCCTTTGCGACGGCTGTGGACCGGCTGCTGCAGGACCCAGCCCTTGGCCGAAGCATGGGGGAGGCGGGTCGACGCCGCGTCCTGGAGCGTTTTTGCTGGGAATCGGCCGGAGCCCGCATCTTGGAGATCTATGAGCGAACAGCCGCCGAAGGGACCTGCAACCGATAACTTTCGGGTTTCGGTGATCATCGGAACAAAAGACCGCCCGGAGAGCCTGAGGCGATGTCTGGAATCGGTGGCCGCTCAGAGGTGCCGGCCCGAGGAGGTACTCCTTCTGGACGACGGGACGGCCGGGGCTGTCTCCCTGGGAGAGGTCCTGGAGGGGGCGGGCATCCGCTGGCGGTACATTCAAAAGAAAGAGCCGGGGCTGTCGCGCTCACGGAATCTGGGGGCAGGGGAGGCCGCCGGAGAGATCCTCCTCTTTCTCGACGACGACGTGGTGCTGGATCCGGGATATCTGGAGGAGATCCTCCGTGTCTACCGCGCGCATCCCGCCGTGGCGGGTGTGGGGGGCCGGTTGGAGGAGATTTTCTACAGCCCCTTGGTGATGAGCTTCCTCAGGTTTTTCGCCTTGGATTCCAAACGGCGAGAGGGGGAGATCCTGACGAGCGGCATCGGGGTCCTCATCCGCACCATCACGGCCGACAGGCCCGTAGAGTGGCTCTCTGGATGCAACATGAGTTTTCGCCGCCAGGTCTTCGACGAGTTCCACTTCGATGAGGGGTTCGGGCCCAATGGCTGGGGCGATGACATGGACTTTTCCTATCGAGTCTCGCGGAAATACCCCCTGATGGCGGCCCACAGGGCGCGCCTCGTCCACCGAGTGGACCCGGCAGGCCGGGCCGACCCCCGAAGCCTTGGGCATATGGAGAGTTTTTATCCCTCCCGGTTCTTTCGAAAGAACATGCCCAAGCGGTTCATCCACCGGGTGGCCTTCGGCTGGTCCACGCTGGGCATCCTCCTGAAAAACGTCCTCCGCTTGGACCCCATGCGGATCGTGGGGAACCTCGGGGGGATTTGGGCCATCCTGAAAAAAGACCCAGAGGGAAAAGGACCGACCTCAAGTTAGGGGATGATCGAAGGACGCACCTCAGCCTACAAACCTTAAACGGACGCGGATGCCACTCACACCCTCCCCCCAGATTCCCCGGCGCAAACTCTTCTGGAAGTTCCTTCTGGACAAGGGTTTCGCCGCAGTGGCTTTGGTCCCGGGCGTTCCCTTGATGGGTCTCGCGGCCCTTTGCATCAAGGTCGAGGGGGCCTTGGACGCGGGTGCCAGGGGGCCAGTCTTTGTTCGGGAGAAACGAGTGTCCGAAGGGACGGTCTTCGACATTTTTAAGTTTCGCACGGAGGGCAAAGAGGGAGGGCTCACCAGGGTCGGGCGCCGGTTGCGAAAGTGGTACCTGGATGAACTCCCCCAACTCTTGAACGTCCTGAAAGGTGAGATGTCCCTGGTCGGCCCACGCCCCTATCCGGTGGCGGACTATGAGCGGTTTGTCCAAAGGGGGCACCGGGCCAAACGCCTTCTCCGGGCTGGCATCACAGGAGAGATTCAGGTCGCCAAGGCAGGGCCTCGTCTAGGGGACCCGGAACTGGAAGAGGAGTATCTCCTTCGCTGCCAGATCCTCCCCGGGCACCGGATCGTCCTCTATGACCTTCGCCTCATCCTTCGCACTGTCCCTGTTATCCTGAAGGGAGAGGGGCTTTGATCCTCCCCAATAAGTGGTCAGAGTATGAAGCCAGGGGCCTTTGTGATAGATTGAATTCCTTAGATCTGTGAGGCCGCGGATGGGGCGGGTACATAGACGGCGTCTACGAAGTTTGCTCGTATAAGAGGAGATAGTTTCCGCTTATGAAGTCTTCTCAGGCAAGAGGATCTACCTTTCCCGAGTCTGCCAGGTCCGCTTCTCTCCCCGGATCTCTCAAGGGCTTTTTACCCATCGCCTTCCTTTCCCTCAAACGTCAGGCCGTCGAGACCCTTCGGGAGTTTCTGCCCCTCTCCATTCGTCATGGGGTTTACACCCACCTCGGGAAGGATGTGGCCCAGAATTATCTGGACCATTTTAAAAGGAACGGAAACGCTCTCTTCAAGATCATCCACATTGAAACCCTCAGCTTTTGCAACGGGGGATGCACCTTCTGCGCGGCCGCGGCGCAGTTCAAGTTGATGGACGGCACCAAGATGCCGACAGAGGTCTATGAGAAGATCCTCTCCGATCTATCCCAACTGGATTACCAGGGCAGGCTCTCTCTTTACTGCAACAACGAACCCCTGCTTGATAAACGCCTGGTGGACTTCGTGGGGATGGCTCGAAACGCTTGTCCCGCGGCCTATATCGAGATCAAGACCAACGGGAAACTCCTCACTGTCCCTTCTGCCGAGGCACTCTTTGAGAACGGCCTCGACACCCTTGTGGTGAATGATTACAACCGGAAGTGGGAGCACAGCCGGCCCGTCCAGCGCTTCCGCCACCAGTTTGATTTCTCTAAAGGCCGGGTCGAGATCGAATGGCGCAACGAGGTAGAGCGGTTAAGCAATCGTGCGGGAACCAACCCCTCGGCGAACCCCCTGGGGAAGCCCATCCAGAGCGCCTGTGTCCGCCCCTTCGAAATGATCACCGTGAATCCTCGGGGTGACACGGCGCTTTGCAGTAACGATGTTTTCTTCCAACACGTCACAGGAAATGTGATGAAACAATCCCTCCAGGAAATCTGGCATGGGGAGGAGTATCGGAGGGTTCGCCGGGCGATGATTGAAGGCGACCGGACCTGCACCTCCATCTGCCAGGTCTGCGATTTTAAAGGTTACCGGAAGAGCCAGGTGGGGGGGGCGCTTCGAAAGAGGTTGGTCTGGATCTGAATCCTCACTAACGGGGGACCCCTTTTAGGGGGCTCAAGTCACTGAGACTGGGTGATGCCCCCAAAGTGAGGCCATCGCCGGAGGGGCCGTTATTCTGTCTGAGACTTCCTCGGGTCGAATCCTTCGGTTCGCTGTCACCGGGACGGGGTCTATCGCAGAGGTCCATTTGCGGACCTTGCAGGGCCGCCGGTGGGCCCAGCCCGTCGCCCTCTACGGCCGCAGTGAGGAGAGGACCGGCCGGGTGGCCCAGTGTCACGGTATCCGGCCTTACACCGATTTCACAAGCCTCCTGGACCAAGAACGTCCTGACGCCCTGACCATCGCCAGCGCTCACCATTTGCACGAGCCCCTGGTCGAGGCGGCCCTCGAGCGCGGGGTGCACACCCTAGTCGAAAAGCCTTTGGCCCTCACCCCAGAGGGCGCTGTGCGGCTGACCAACCTCGCTGAGGAGAGGGGATGCCGGCTGGCCGTCGTCTATCAGAAGCGCTACAACGCCTCTGTCAGGCGGGCCGAGGAGATCCTCCGGAGCGAGACTTACGGCCGCCCCCTCCACTGTGTCGTCATCACCCACAAACCCCGGCGGCCCGAATACTACTCCCAGCGCGGGCGGTCCGAGCGAAAGGTGACGGGCGGGGGTGTCCTCATCAACCAGGTCATTCATGAACTGGACCTCCTCTGCCTTTTCTTCGGGGAGGTGGAGTCGGCCTCCGGCCTCCTGGAGACCCGCTACCACCAGGTGGACTTCGAAGATTTCGCCTCCCTCCTCATTCGGTTTCGATCCGGCGTCGTGGCCGTGTTCCAGGCAAGCACGCTCCCCTTTCCTCACGCGCCCAACGAGTTCGCCATTCACTGCGAGGGAGCAGTCCTCTACCTGGAGGACGACCGGCTTCAGGTCCAGAGTGGGACGCAATCTCCCCGGCGGTGGCGTCCTCCCTTCTATCGCCAGTGGAAGAACCGCCTGGGTCAGGTGGGGACGCAGCGCCACGTCCTCGACGATTTTATCTCCTCGATCCAGACCGGGCAGGTTTGCCGGACCGATGCCAGAGAGACCCGGGGCGCCCTTGGCATCGTGGGGGAGGTCTATCGAAGGGCGGGGGTCCTTGTAGAGGGCCCGGTGGCAGAAGTCCTCCAGGCCAGTCCTCCGGCCGAAGCGAGCTCGTCACCATGAGCGAGGGATCTTTTAAGCCAATCCCGAGTCGAGGGGAGAGGAGCCGGACGTGGCTCTGGCTTCTCCTCATCGCCTTCGGCTTGCGCCTCGGCGCCGGTTTGGCCTTGGACCACCTCGCGCCCCAGGGCGCGCTCTTTGTCGATAACCTGGCCTACGAGGGAGTCGGGAGGGCGCTCTCCACCTCCTGGAAGGCGGGAATTCCCCTCACCATCGAGGGTTATGTCCAAACGCCAGAGAGCAAGACCGTGCTTAATTACACTACCTTTGACGGGGCCTACTATTACTACGTTGCGTCCCTTTTCTACCTGTTCGGAGATTGGGGTTTCCTTCCCAGGCTTTCGAACCTTCTCATTGGATCTCTTTCTGTCCTCCTCGTTTACCGGATCGCGGCGATGCTCTTCCAAGCCAGGGCGGCCCTTCTGACAGGCCTTCTGGCGGCCGTTTTCCCCTCTTTTGTCCTCATCTCGGCGACCAGCTTGAGAGACACCCAAACGGTCTTCTTCATCACCTTGATTGCCTGGCTCACGCTTCGGACCTATCGACAGCCGGGTCTCTGGGGGGCCATCGGACTTGCAGCGACCCTTGTCTATCTCCGGTTTCATTCGAACTACCTCTTCGTGACGATGACGACCCTGGCGACGATCTATTTTTTGGTCCGCCCGGGACTTTTCGGAAAACACTTCCTGCCGGGGGCCGCCGCCGCTGTCCTCATTTTGGTCCTGGCGTTTCAATGGACTCCCATCTACGTTCGTCCCTACGACACCGAGTGGTTAACGAAGGTGAACATCGCTCGAAACATCAAGGCCATCGGCAACTTGGCCCTCTATCCGGATCTGGACATCTCGACCCTGCCGAAGGTCTTTGCCTTTCTCCCGGTCGGCCTTGGGTATTTCTTCTTCTTCCCAACGCCTTGGCAGGCCACTACCACCCTTCAGCGGATGGCCGCGCCGGAGATGGTCCTCTGGTACTTTCTATTCCCCTTTGGAGTGGCGGGTCTCGTGGTGGCGGTCATAAAGTGGGGGAAGAGGAGGAGGGAGTGTCTCTACCTGGCCGGCTTGGCGGCGGCCCTCTCCTCCATTTACGCCCTCTACGACGCAAATGTGGGGACCATGTATCGACACCGGCTTCACGTCCTGATGGTCTTCCTCATCTTTTCGGGTTCCGCCCTCTTGGCCACCCATGACTTCATTCGAAAGCGAAGAGGGTTGAAGCATGAGTCGAAGAAGAAAGTCCCCTAACCGCTGGCTGGTCGGGCAAAATCCTTTAGACCCCGGCCTGAGACTAAAATGTCGCCGGGTGCCGGGGGGTCCCTCCCCCGGTAGGAGCGGCACTTCCCCGAGTACCGGGTCTATTCTGTGAAGAACGCCTTCTTCTCTTTACTGTTCCTTGTGGCTCTCTTCTTTCTGGTCGAGGGAGTCCTCAGGTTTTTCGTCTTCGAGAGCTCTGCCGTGGGCGTCTGGGGGTTCAACCCTTATGGCCAGGGAGACCTGCGAGGGGGTGTTGACTCCGTCGTGCGCATCAAGCCAGAACTTCCTTACCGTTTGGTGACGGACGAAGGGGGCTTTCGAACCTGCGGCCAGGAAGGCACGGAGGCTTCTTTGCGGGTCCTCGCCGTTGGAGACTCCTTCACCTTTGGTCCCTATGTAGAAAATGAATTCACCTACCCGTCTCTCCTTCAGGAAATCCTCAATGCAAGGGATTCAGACCACCGATTTGAGGTCCTGAACGCCGGCATCCCTGGATATACGGTGACGGACGAGCACCAGTATCTCTTAGAAAAAGGCTTGGAGCTCAAACCTAAAGCGGTCCTCCTTGGGATTTATACGAACGATATCGTGGACCTTGCCCCTTCTGCCCGAGCCAAGTTCGCGCGGCCCGGTGACCAGGACAGGCTTCAAGGGGCGCGTTTTTATATGAGGCGCCTCGCCTGGTACGAACTGGCAGTCCGCATTCGATATGCGGCTCTCTCTAAAGGGCCCCTCCCCCAACTCCGCCCGATCGTGAGAAGGCAAGACCCCTTGCCCCGTCAGTGGAGGAATGGCAGCCTATTGGCCGGAATATCAATCTAGCTTAAGGAAACTTGTGAGCGACCTGCAGCAGCGTCAAATCCCCCTACTCGTCATTCTCTTTCCGCACGTCGCTCAGGTGGAGGGCGGATCTTCTAGGGAGATTCAAGAGGCCATTCGGGGGGCCTTGTTGGAAGAAGGGGTCCCTTTTGTGGATCTCCTTCCTCACTTCCAAGAGAAGCCCGACGGGCTCTACCTGCTTCCTATCAACCATCATCTCTCAGCGCGCGGAAACCGTCTGGCGGCCGAGCTGATCCAGGAAGCCCTGGTGAAGCACGAGCTTGTTCCAACCAAGATTAATCGTTGAGACCAGGAGGGGGTTGCCTCTCTGTCAGGGATGCCGGAGAGGGCTTTCTCAAACGCATATCCTGCCGTTTAGTCGGAAGGGCCCGGATCCGTCTTCGACCACGGAAATCTGGGCTGAAAGAAGTTCTCAGGAAACAAAAAAGGAGGAGGCCCCCCCCCTTTTTTTCGTCTCGCCTGGGACCTGGGCCTACCAGCGGACCCCAAGTTTCTGGAAGGTCTTCACCACAAAGCGGATATCGTTGAGATTCGAGTAGGTGCCCAGGAGAAAGCGCGTTCGGCTGAGCACAAAGAGACTCAAGGCGAGGGCGGTCTGGCGGATGGGTCTCCGGTTTGTGAGGGCCGCGATGAGAATCCGGATGAACTTCGTCGTCCCGTATTTCGCCATGGCCCAGGAGTAGAGGAGGTGATCGAACCTCCCGGGCGGAATCCAGCAGAAATCACTTTCATCCACCGCCTCTTTATAAGTCGTGGAGGCAGATGTAGAGAGGTTTCCCGTTTGATTTCCCTGGTGAGGGAGGGCCATCTTGGGGCCGGTGAACCACTTGTTGGCCCATTCGTCTAGCGTTTCGGGGACATGGTAGCCTGCCCTCACTGCCGCGTCGAACAGGCCTCCTCCCGGGTAGGGTCGAAAGAGCTGCGGCCCAACAGAAAGTACATTGGGATGGATCTTCTTCACCTTCCACATCGCTCGGAGGGTTTCCGTGATGTCGTCGTCCCGCTCTCCCGGGACGGCGCTCATGAAGGAGAAGGTTCCCTGTATCTGGTATTTTTTCAACAAACGGGCGGCGTTAAAGATGTCATCCACCTTCATGTCTTTGACGACCAATTTCAGCATATTCTCAGAGCCCCCCTCCATGCCGAAGAGGAGTCGGTCACAGTGGGAGGCCGCCGCGAGCTCCCAGATCTCTTCATCGAACTGCGGGCGTCTAAAGTAGTCTGCTTTGACGTTGGCTACCCACCTGATATCGCGGTCCACCATCCCCTTGAGGATGCCCACCGTACGTTCACGGTTCACAAAGAAGAGCTCATCGCGGAAGTAGATCGTGAATGAACCCAAGCGTTCCTGGAGGTCGTCGAGCTCAGCCAGGACTTTCTCCGGAGACTTGCCCCGCCAGCCGTTTCGGGTCACCACATTGATGCAGAAGGAGCACCGGTGTGGACAGCCCCGGCTTGTGTGGACCGGTATTTGGTCGCTCTTATCGATCCGCCTTCCCGTCATGGGAAAAGTGATCTCTCGTCTCTTGAATCTCGCCAGGATATCCTTGTCAACCAAGTCCCAATTTGTGGGGGGCAGATCGTCCGGGTGCACGACTGGCCGGTCAGGTGTTGATACAACCTTGCTCCCTCCGTTCCTACCATTCCCGTTTCGGTAGGTAATGCCCGGGATGGAGTCCCAAGGTTTTTTCGTCTCGATGGCCTCGATCAGCTCACCAAACGTGAGCTCCCCCTCCTTTCGGACCACACAGTCCACCAGGGGATGCTCGGCCGTCTGTTCCGGATAGAGGGTCGGGTGGGGTCCCCCCCAGATCACGCGGATTTCAGGATTGACCTCCCGGGCTAACCGTGCCGCCCGAAGGCCGTCATGGATCTGGACGCTCATGGCGGTGATGCCCAGGACCTGAGCGTCGGCTGCCTCTTTCTCGATCTCGCTGAGACAGTAGGCCGAGTCCTGACAGATCTCGTCCAGGATTCGAACCTCATGGCCCCGGTGGTTGAGGTAAGTCCCCAGGTAGAGGAGGTGAACAGGCACGTTGGCTTGTTTCGGCGCGCCCCCACGGGGATTAAGGAGAATGATCTTGCTCATTACCTATTGAACCCTCCACGAAGTTTTTTCCGCCAGAGATTCTCTACGACGGAGTAGGGAAATGCAAACTTTATTTAAGGCCCGAGAGTTCCCAGCGTGCCGGCAGCTCTCAGTCCTCATCCTTTTCCCTCGAGGAGTGACGGAAAAGCCCGTGTTTTTCCTCAGGGAATGTAACGATCTCTTTTTCACGCCCCATCACATAGGAGGCGATAGCAAGAGCCCCTCCGACCACGAGGGCAATAGGGATGAGACCTTTTACAAGGTGGAGCACAGAACCCCACCACATCACCAAGGCCCAGATCCCAAGCCCTAGGGCCACAATGCCGGCGACTATTCGCGTCATAGAGCCTCATTGAAAATCCAAGACGCCTACAACTCTCCGGAAAGTCCCGGCCCAGGCATCTTAACATAACTCCCCGATTTTTTCACAACGGCGGGCCTGATGTTCAACTGAGGCTCCGGAGACCGCCGGAAGAGGGAACGTCTCTTAGGGGAGGCGGGAGGCTCCCCTGATAGATGGAAAGAAGCCGGGGGAGAATACGCTCCGGCGAGAAACGTTCCTCCAGGAGGGTGTGTCCCGCCCGGCCCATCTCGGCCGCCCGGACTGGGTCTTGCAGGAGGTCGGCGATCCGGTCCGCCAGCTCTCTTGGATCACCCGGCTTGACGACGAATCCCGTCACCTGATCCTCGATGACCTCGGGTATTCCTCCCACGCGGCTCCCCACCACCGGCTTGGACAGGCTCATGGCCTCGAGAAGCACACGGCCGAGGGGCTCTGGCCAGGTAGAAGGCAAGACCACGACACTTGAAATCGAGAACAGATCGATGACTTCCTTGTTAGAGAGCGGAGGGACGTGAAACAGGTTTCCACTCTCTCGATAGGAATCCGGAAAGGGGATAGCTGGATTGGGGGAACCCACCACGACGAAGAGGGCCTTGGGCACCTTTTGCATCACCAGGGGGATGGCCTCAAAGAGGATATGGGCCCCCTTCCCGAAGGAGATCTTCCCTGCTGCATATGTGACGAGGGGACGGCCCTCCGGGAGGCCGAGCCTGATGTGGATCTCTTCGGAGGAGGAGGAGCGGGGAACCTGAGGCGGGGGAAGGTTGTACACCGCCACCATCCTGGAAGCGCACTCCGAGAAACCGCAATCGAGATAGATTCGGCGGATCCCTTCGGTGATGGGGATAATCGTGTCCATGCGTCGAAGGCACCAGCGCCGAAGGAGGAGGTCCAGGCCTCGGTGGATCCCTCCGAGGAGAAATTTCATGCGGTCCAGTCGTCGAAGTTGGGGATGATTTCGCCTCTGAAAAGCAGTGAGGCACTGGAGGTAGTTCCTCGGACCACACCTGGAAGAGATAATCTCGCCAGGGAGAGCGCAGCCCTGGCCTCCCGTGCAAAGGGTGCTGGTGTCCCGAAGTGTCTGAAAGACTTTTAACCCGGCGAGGCGACCCGCCAGGAGGGACCCGACCGCTGAATAGGAGTTATGGGCGTGGAGGATTTCCAGGCCCTCTCGCCGGACGACCCACATCAGAAACAGGGCTTGATAGAGATAGTGGAGAGGATTCACCAGGAGAAGGCCCCGGGCCACCTGGCCTGGTTTCAGGCGCTGGGGGAAGGGGTAGCGGTGGATGAGGACCCCGTCTTCTACCTCCCTGGTCGCAGCCCCATAATTTGGCGTCACGACCACCACCTTGTGGCCCGAGGCGGAGAGGGCCCGGGCCAGCTGACGGGTGCTTTGGGCCGCGCCGCCGACGGCAAAAGGTGGGTAGTCCTCAATAACGAGCCCGATGTTCAACTGGTAGTTTCTCCTTGGAACTCCGTCTCAGATCCTGGGCAGTGCGGGCTCGCGGGGGCTTTCCTCCCGTGCCCATCTCGAAAAGAGGCGGTGGACTTCTATCCCCTTTGCGATCACGGCCACGGCCTTGAAGGCGAGCATCCCCAGGGCGGCGGCCATTCCCCCCAGTTGGCCCCCCATCCAGAAGGATATGATCAAGAGAGAGACTATCCCCGCCAATGTCCACCTCAGCTCGATGTCCATCCGCCCAATCGTAAGGAAGAAAGGCCCCTGGGGCATGGAGTAGGCCGCCGTGGCCGAGGCCAGGAGGATGATGAGATAGAGGGGGAAGGCCGCAAGGTAACTCCCGCCAGAGAACCAGAGGAAGAAGACATATCCCGCCGGGACCAGGAGGATGGAAATCCCGCCGAGCGTCATGAGAGAGACTCTCGCGATCTTGCGATAAGTCTGGCGAAGGAATTTTAAGCCCTGGACCCTGGCCTCCGGGAAGCGGCTTCGTGTATTGGTGATGAGCGGGCTAGCGAGGACCCGCGGGATGTTGGCGAGCCTGAGGGCCACCGCGAACTGACCTGTCGCCGCCAGGCCGGCGAAGTGAGAGACCAAGACCACGGGGAGGTTCTCATAGATGCTGAAAAGCCCCTTGTTGACGTGGAAGGCCATGTTGACCCTGAGATACTTGCGGCAGTCCTCCCAAAACCCCCGCTGGCGCCAGATCGTCGAAACGGATGAATAGGGAGGTTGTTTTCGCTTGGCATAGCCCTTGTAAGCCAGGAAGCCGTAGCCCGAGCCGACGATATAGGCCAGCACATTGGCCCAAATGGCACCTTGAACGCCAAAGCCAGCCACCACTGCCCCGAGGACGAGGGCGGATCGAACAAAGGCGTCGGCGAGGCCAAGGGCGGCATGGGCCTTCATCGCCCGAAGGCCAAGAAAAAAGAGGCTCGCAAAGAGGTAGAAGCTACTGGCCAGGTTCTGGAGCATGAGGATGATCACCAGGTGAGAGGGCAGGGTTGTTCCAAAGAGGAGCGAGGAGAGAGAGCCGATCAGAAGGGACCCCACACCTAACAGGAGAAGGGAGAGGATCAGCTGACTCTTTAGGAAAAAAGCAAGGATCCTCCGGGCCTCCTCCCTCTTTCCCCGAAGGCGCGCATCCGAAAAGAAGACGACGGCAGTACTGAAGACTGGCGGCTGGACGAGCAGTTGGAGGACACCATAGACGGCAAAGGCAAGAGAGTAGAGGCCAAGGTCTGCCGCACCGAGGAGGGAGGCCAGGATAAGGAAGGTCAGCAGGCGGACGGCATTGGATACAATGTGAGCCCCTTCCAGGTAAAAAGAGTCTGTCACAAATTTTGTCCGAAAGGCTTCTGGGAAACGCATCGACAGTTTATTGAATGGAAATGGAAAGCGGGGCAGCTTGGATTTTTCTGCGGTCGCTCCTGAAGAGGTCTCTACGACCGACCGCTCCAGGAGGCCCATCATCTCTTTCCTAAGGCGTCTTGTGACGTCGTGACGCTCCTTGGAGAGTTCTTTGGTTTCGTCGGGATCGCTCTGGATGTGAAAGAGGGAGGATTCCCCTGTCCTTCTGTTCCAGAGGTATTTCCATTCGCGGGAGCGGAGGGAGACCCACTCCCGCTCCCGCGCGAACCGGGTCTCGCTGACGGCCAGAAGGTCGAGGCGCTCCACCTTCCCCTCCATGAGGGGAAGCAGGCTCACACCCTCGACGGGCCCTCCCGGTGGGGCTTTTAGAAGGTCGAGAACCGTTGGGACGATGTCGATCCCCCGGACCATCTCCTCTATCTTCCTGGGGTGGCAACCCGGATAGCGGACGAGGAGTGGGACCCGGATCTCTACGTCATAGAGGGAGTGGCCGTGGGAGTGCCATTCACCGTGTTCCCCAAAGTTCATCCCGTGGTCCCCAAAGATGAAAATCAGATCCTGGGGCTTCAGGACTTCTAGAACCGCCGGTAGGTGACGGTCCACGTGAGAGAGACGGCTGTCCCAGACCTCCCGGTTGTATCGGCGCTCGATGTTGATCCGCTTGGTGTTTTTCTCCTGAGAGACCTCCTGAATGTGGAGATCAGGCGGATCAGGGCATCGCCCGTGAATGTCGAGGTAGTGGATCACGGTGAAGTGGGGCGAGGGGGCCCTGGAGAGCCAATTGAGGGCCGTCTCGTTCGTAAGGTGGGCCAGCCGGTAGCGGCCAGCCCGTGTGGCCGTGTCCTCAGGTTGGGCGGGGAGATATTCGTCAAACTCGCGGCTCAGGTCATCAAAGTGGCATCGCTTGCCCAGAAATCTCCAGCGGCTGAAAAAGTCTGCCCGATAGTTGAGGAATCCAAAGCGTGGGGCCCAGTACCCCTCCCACATCGAAAAGAGGGAGGGGACAAGGCAGGTCTGGTAACCGTGGGCCGAGAGATGGCGAGGAAGAGAGAGGAGTCGCTCATCCCAGTGGAAGTCCCAGATATCCTTCACCCGGTCAAAGGCGCGGGTGTTGAGTCCCGTCAGGAAGGAGGAAAAGCTCATGTAAGTTGAAGAGGCCTGGGTGATCATGTTGGGGAGGTAGATGGCCTCTGACCGGAAGGCGTCGAGGTTTGGGGTCGGGGCGGCCTCCAGGCGGTCCGTTCGAAGCGAGTCAATCACGATGAAGATGACGTTTGGCTGTCTTTTCACATCCTGAGACACTCAGCCCGCTCCCCCCAGGGACCCCGGAATCCCCTGAGAATTCAGATTGTTAGGCTCTTAGGCCAATCCGCCAAAACGTCGAATCCTACACCTCGTGTCCGAGCTGATCAAGCCTTACTGAGAGGAGTCAAGAGCTCTAAGAGGTTAGGTTGCCATCACAGAAAAAGCGGGCTAACTCGCCTGTCTCTGCCCATCGACAGGCTTTTTCGTAATCCTCCGCCGTGTCGAATTCCAGCCATCCCCCTTCGATGCGGATCGGCGCGACCCGCTGTCCCGCATCGATCATCTCCTGGAGCAGGTCCGTCATATAACCGGACTCGAACGACTTCGCGTTGCGCCACGCCCGGCCCGAAAACTCCGCCCTCGCCTTGTCATAGATTTTCTTCAGTGCGGTCACGCCCCGGGTGGAGAATTTCAAGAGGCCTACGTAGCGACCGTCTATCTGGCTGGGCGGCGGGTTCGGTCGACCGATGTCGGTGATCCTGCCGTCTTGGCCAATCGCAAGGCTTTCCAGGTCAGTGGCAGAATCCCCGTAACGCGCCATCCAATAGGGGCGCCAGGCTGTGTCCACTGTCACGCCGACGTCTACAGAGGCAGCCATGACCTCACGAAGCACCCGTCCCTCGAACAGGATGTCCGCGTAGGAGACCAGGACCGACCCTTCGAGTTCCTCTCGCGCGCACATCAAGGATTCTATCATGTTCGTGCTCTCGTAATTCTCATTCACGTAGAGGACGGTGCCCGGCAGATTCAGCTGGTCGGCCCGGTAGCCTCCCACCAGGACGACGCGCTCGATGCCACAGCGTTGGTAGGTTTCAATCTGGCGTTCCAGGAGAGTGGATCCTTGGAAGGAGAGCATCCCCTTAGGCAGATCGCGCGTGTAGTGTCCTAGCCGTTTGCCCATCCCCGCCGCCAGGATGATCGCTTTCACAGCCTCTGTCTAGATCTCCTTCCAGTAAAGCCTGTGGTCGCGAAACGCCGCCATGAGCCGCGCCGCAGCGGGATCGTCCGGTGGGCGCTCAGGATGGAATTGAACTCCCGCGATAGGATAGGCCGGATGATAAAACCCCTCCACAATGCCGGCCCTACGTTCGAGCGCAAAGGGTCTGAGGGGAGGCGCAAGCCCCTCCTCCACGATGACCTGATCGTGAAAGGAATTCGTCTCGATTGAGGATTGCTCCAGATAGGAGCGGGCATTTTCGTCCACGATCTCGACTGTATGCTTTGTGTCGGGCGGATGCCCCTCCTGTCCCAGTTGACGCTTCATGTCTTGGACGAGGCGCCCGCCGAAGTAGACATTAATGAACTGCATTCCTCTGCAAATGCCGAAGACGGGGATCTTTCGGCGGACTGCGAGATCGAGAAGGGCCCGCTCTGTTCGGTCACGGGAGAGAGAGACGTCGAGGGTCGTTACGGCATCTTCGCCGTATTCTGAAGGACTCACATCGTTCCCGCCCGTTAGAACGATCCCGTCGTATTGGGGGACACCGTTCAGAAATCCGTCCAACTCCTTGATCGCGTTGGAAATGGGCAGGGCCGAGATTCCGTGCCGTTCCAGGTACTCCACGTAATTGTTCTCGAGCGCGTCGCGAGGGTCGCCATGGGGGCCTCGCGTCTGTCGCTGAGAGACCAGGACCAACTTTCTCCCCATCAGACGACCTTGATTTGTCCCTTCTCGCAGTTGAGCACGATGGCCTTTGCTCCCAGCAAGCCTCGGTACATCTGCTCTCCGCAGCCGATAGCGGCGGGAAGGCCAAACTCGGCACACCGAATGGCCATATGCGACGCAACACCGCCGTATTTGGTGATCAGGCCGGAAATGGATTTCGTAAAAATCCAGTCGTATCCCGGATCGGCCTTCTCCACAAGGACGACCTTTGCCTTTAGAGCCCCCCCTTGAACCTTGACGTTTCCATCCAGAAGTGCCACTCGCCCCAACACGCTCTTGCGAGTGATAAAGTTGGGTTTCGACCGATGGTGTCTCATCACTTCAAGGTTGGCGTCTGAAAATAGTAGAGGGGGCAACGAAAACTGTTCGTCCCGAGCCTTTTTCCCCTGGTTCCGCCCGATGGTCCGTGACCAATCCTCGAGGATAGCAGCCTTCCGGCTCTGGCGAGCCGCGCGCCTGAGGGCTGAGACATCCAGGTGGGCCAGCTCCTCCCGCGAGAGACCCAGTTCCTCTCCCGCCTGAGCGAGCAGCTCAAGCGCTTCGCTCAGATTCTTCGTAAACTCGAACTTGATTCTTTCTCTCGCCTCGAACGTCGCCTTTATGAAGCCCAACAATTCTTCTGGCCCACAAGGGAGGGAGTGACGACTGAGCATCCGTCCAATCTGTGTGTGTACATGCGGCGCCAACTCAAACGCCTTGGAAGGCCCACGCGATTTGCTCGAACACAGGCCATCACCCTCAAAAAAGCCAGGAATTCTATCGTAGCGGGGCGAACAGATATCGTAGGTCCCAGGCCGCAGGTGCCCATATCGCTGCATAAACACCTTCCGGCTCATGCTTTTCGCAAGAACCGCCTGGAAGCTGTCGCTCATCTCCTGGGCCACGGTATAAACCCGCCCCATGAAATCGTCATCCACACCTGCATCGGCCAAACTTCCCAAGAGAGCTCGTCCCATGAAGGCCATTCGAGCCACTCTGGAGAAGGGGAGTGTCCCGAAGCGTTTGCAGTTGTCGAGAAGTTTCAAGCTGGCACCGACGAAGCGACTCACCTTTCCCTTGCTGCTGTCTTCGGCCTCTAACGTGGCCAAGATCTCTTTCCGTTTTTTCTCCATCACGCTGCAGTCAGCCTCGGCTTCCCGAAGGAGTTCTGGCGCGTCCCTCAAGACTTGAGCCGTCAGGCACCTGAGCGCCTCGAGGAGCGTTTCGCACTCACGTTTTTCAAAGCCGGCTCGCCTTAGCTCTTGAAGGCGTCGAGGTAGAGAAAAGTGATAGCAGTTGTCGACGACCTCAAACTCCACTTTGTCATGAAGCTCGGGATGCTCCCGAAGCACCTCAATGTAGTGGCAGACCAAATGCTTCCGGAGACCCTTTGGAAGTCCCGCCGGCAGTAATGCGTTGAACGTGGCCCGGATATCGATGTAGGGCTTTCCCCCGAACTCCGCCAGGAGAGGCGCCGGGCCCACTTTCTCGTAGCCGACCCTCTCGAGGGCCTTGTGCCACACACTGTCGGTAATTAAATGTTTGTAAAGTGATATGGCCAACGCTCCAGGCCTGTCTCCGAGCATCTCTGCCGGGTTCCAGAAGGCCATGTCGCTGAAAACCGTCGTCTTGCCTGCCAAATGGGCGACGGGGCGGGCGCGCCTCCGGAATAGCTCCCTCAGACGCCCTAGCTGGAGTGTGAATTTCTTTGAATCAGCTGGCGCTCTCCCATCCGACAGCACCAGCGGGCGAACCTGAAAGACCACAACTCGATCGCTTGCGTCGATGCAGAACTCAATGCCCAAAGGCGTGTTCCGAACGATTTCCTCCAGCTCGCGAACCGCCTTCAGGAGGGACCGCCACTCGGCCGGCCAACGCTCGGGAGGACATCCACGGAATACTTCGACCGTATCCGACTCGAGGCCCCCTGTGACGCTCTCGGTCTGCCCCGTCCGGTCGTCATAGTTGATGATGTAGTAGGAAGAACCCGTTCTGGGGTTGCGTGTGAACACGACACCGCTGCTTTGTACGTCTTGAACGTGGGGTTGGACCAGGACCTGATTGGCCGGACTATCGCTCTCCTTCTTGGAGTAGGAACTGATGACACGTTCGATTACCGCCTGCAGTACAGCCGGACGTTGGGTGGAAATGTTCAGCTCGGTCCGAAATGCCCCCGCCTGGGAAGAATGGTAGGTGTCTTCGTTCACCACCGAGCTTCGCACGACCACACGCTCTCGGCCGAACTCCTCCCGGATTTGCTTCAACACCCTAACGGGGTTCTCCTGCCAATCGCCGACGTGGAAAGTGAAAATCCTCTCAATGCGGGAATTCTTGAGAAGAGGGCGGAGAGATCGGAGGGTGTTGGCTTTGGTCGACAGGACTAAATGCTTGGGTGCCCTATCGAGCCTGTGATCTGCTCTCCTTGCTGTTCTCTGCATCGCCTTGACGGCCATCTTCCGAATGCTTGGGTTGTCAGGGATTTCTGCTTCGCCCCCCGCTCCCTTCAGTCTCTAGGGACCTGATACCTTACACCTTGGGGGGGTTGGCTTCCAGGCCATTAGTGCTGCAAGCCTCTCAAAGAACGAGATCCTGAATCCCTCCAACCACCGGGTCAAGCCCTTCCCATGCAAGACGCGTTCAAGTCTACAGGGGGGGATGTTTTTTCGGGCCCCTCTCTTTGGTTGCGGGGTCTCTTCATGCGCGGTACGTGGAGGCCGCCAATGGTGACGAGTAAATTGGCTAGGCTTGCCCGTTGGCAGTAGAATGGTGTGGTTGGATTCAAGCAACAGCCTGGATAAAAGGTGTAGGAGAGGAGCGGAGGCTGGCGAGATGGAGCAGGAGATTCAGCTGACTTTGGCCGAGTTTTGTAAGGACCGTAGACGCGAGGTCGGGCTGACGTTGAAGGATTTGGCGGATCAGATGGGATACAAACACCCGAACTTCATCTCCATGGTAGAGTCGGGCCAGTCGAGGGTGCCCATTGAGAAATTTGAAGTCCTCTCCCTGGCCCTCCAGGTGGCCCCCGCCGAGATGCTGAGGCGGATCTTTGAAGAATACCACCCGCAGCTTGGCGCCCACTTTTCGGATGAGGCCCTGTCTGAGGAAGACCGCCGAATCCTCAAGGCGTTCTGGGCCTGGAAAACAAAACACTCGGGACCCCAGAAGGAGGAGCAGCTGGCGTCCAAGGTCAAGGAGCTGGAGGCGGCCTTGCAGGCTGATTAGGGGCATCTAGACCTGGCTTTCCTCCCGGAAGTGTCGGACGAAGATTCTATTTCGTCTATCAAGGCCCCTTCTGTGGACCGAAACCGCCTGTCAACACCCTATTTGCGGGCTCCGTGTGCCACGAAGGCCATGAGAAAAAGCTTGACTGGGAGGCTCGATAGTTTAGCCTGGGGGCCGGCAACTCTGAGTTGAGACTCGAGGGTTCTTCCGAATTGGAAGGAGAAACAGCACTAATGCACGATGTACTCCTGATTAATCCTCCCAGTTTGCAGTTTGAGACGGAGCCTGTTTATAACGTCCCACTGGGCCTCCTTTGCGTGGGCACCTATCTTGAAAAGCATGGGTATTCTGTGAAGGTCGTTGACTGTAAGGCGGAGGTGGAATCCCTCAAAAAGGTTGAACAGGCGGCGGCGAACACACGCCTTTATGCCGGGATTTCGGCCCTGACGGCCGACGTGAAGAATTGTCTCACAATCAGTGAGACAGTCCGCCGTGCGAATCCGGAATTGAAGGTTGTGTGGGGCGGCATCCACCCCACTATCTATCCGCATATGACAGCGCGCGATCCAGTCGTGGACTATGTCGTTGTAGGCGAAGGCGAAGGACCGGCCCTTGATCTTACCAGGGCCATTGACGAAGGAAGGCCGATGGAGGAAGTCGCTAACAGTCGGATATGTGGATCGCTGGGGGAAGATGATCCGGACAGGCGAGCGACCCTTCATCGACATGGATGACCTCCCGGAGCTAAACCATGAGCTCCTCGGGGATTACGCTCTTGGTGAGCTCCGAAAGTACGGGGGTGCCGTTATCCACGCGGGAAGGGGATGTAACTTTCGATGCACCTTCTGCATTGATCCCAACACCAACAACGGATGGCGGGGAAAGTCCGCGGAGAGGTTCCTGACCGAAGTGGAGAAAGTCACGAAGAAATACGGGGCCAAGGTTTTCTACACCCAGGATGACAACTTCTTCAGCGACCTGAACCGGGTCGAGGATTTCGTGAATGGCCTCCTGGAGAGGAACCTGGGCATCCAGTGGCGCCCCACCTGCCGCTCGAACGCCTTCAAGCACAAGCGGCTGACTGACGAGTTCCTGAGGAAGCTTCGAGCTGCGGGTGCCTACAAGATCGCGTCAGGGGCCGAATCCGGCTCCCCGCGGGTTCTGAAATACCTCAAGAAGGGACTCACCGTCGAGCACATCAAGCTCATGAACCGGCGGCTGAAGAAAGCGGACATTGTTCCCACTTTTTCTTTCATGACGGCCATCCCCGGGGAGACCAAAGAAGAGCGAATAATGACGATCAAGCTCATCAGGGATCTCGTCAGGGAGAACCCGAAAACTGACATTATGGGACCTCAGTTCTACCGCCCCATTCCTCCAGGGGAGCTTTACGAGGATGCCATCCGAATGGGCTGGCAGGAGCCCAAGACCCTGCGGGACTGGGGCAAGCAACAGACCACGATGATGGGAGAGGTCTCGCCTCGGATGTTTCCCTGGGTGGATGACCCCGTCTACGCCGAGTACGCCTGGCCCATGACCACTGTGGCGATCCGCCCCTGGAGAAAGATCGCCGCAAGGCGCAAGTACGCACGGTATCCCAGGCCTCTAATTTTGGCCTACGCGGCCATCGTCAAGCTTCGTTTCCGGTACGCCTACTTTGACCACCTCTATGACCAACACCTCTACCGCATCCTGAGCAATCTGTTAAGCCAGGTGTTCAAGTGGAGACGGAAACTCATCATTCGTAAGGAAAATCTCTACTCCAAGTGGGCGAAGGATGGGGGATACGTCGACGAAAAGGCGACAGGGGCCCTTTAAATTTAAAGCCAAGAAAGATGGGCCGGAAGAACCCTGGAAGACAGCCGGGGGGACGCGGCCTTTTTTCTTAGGAGGGCTTGGCGGGCAGGGGGAGCGAGAGGCTGACCGTTCCCCGGAGAAAAGACCGGATGACGGCCTCTTTGAGTAAGAAGACACTTTTCGCCATTTGAAGGTCGCGGGAGACAGGCGCCCCTGTCCGAACGGAATGAAAGAAGGCCTCAAGTTCCGGAATGTATCCCCGCTGATAGAGAAACGCCATGGCCTCGGCCGAGTGATTCGCCAGCTCCCCCCTCCGAAAATGCAACGAATAGTCGAAGGGGAATTCCCCCAGAAGTCGGTGGGTTCCTCCGACTTCCTCCCGTAAGACACTTCCCCCTTCGGCGACAATCTCCCTCCCCCCCGTCTTGACTGTCACAGCCTCTAAGCCCGAAGGAACCCCCGGCCCCGGGGGGGTCACCACCAGGTGACCTCGGTCGCCGCTCGCGTACTCAACGAAGGCCGAATAGTTGTCCCTTTCCTGGTCATAAGACACCTTTGTCACAGGTCCGTTCAGAAAAAGGGCCAAGCTGCAAAGGTGATGCAGGGCCTTGAAAGAAACCTGAAACATCTTCTCCTCTGAGGGCAGGGAGCGGAGGATTTTCTGGAGCTGGCAATAGATGGGGGCGTATTGGAGAAAATAACCATATTGGAGGATCCCAGATGTCCGGGCGCGCCCTCTCTCCACGGCGCGCAGGTCTCTCCTGACCGAAAATCCCGGCGTCTCGCAGAAGACCGGTCGGCCATGGCGCAGGGCCTCGACGACCAACGCCCGGTGAAGGGAGGTGGAGGCGGAGATGAGGACGCAGTCAAGATCTTCTCGGTCAAGGACCTCCCGGTAGTCCCTCGCGCAAGGGATCCCGAGGGTTTGCAGGGTGCGCTGAGACTCTTTCGTTCGGACCGCCGTCGCAACGAGTTCGACCCCCTCTATCCACCGAAGAGCGGGAATGAGGATCTGGCGGGCGTGCCTTCCAGCGCCAATGAGCCCAACCCGAAGGATATCTTGAGCCCCAACGTGCCGCCCCGCGGACCGGAGAGGTTTTCGAGTGTGTAAGGCCTGCCCAAGACCGAGCTGCAAGGAAGCAAGCAGCGTTCGCTCGCGAAAGAGGCGGTAGACCTTCGAACCGAAGACCGCATCCCGAAAGAGGTGGAAGATCTTGAATCGGCGGAGCTTTTTTCGAAGACGGGGAGAGAGCAACGCCAAGGCCTCCTATTCGAGAAAGGGCCCTTCAAAATATCACGCCGAAGGCCCCTTCTGGGAGGTATTAGATCGCAAGGGTTGTGCCTCAAGATAGCTGTGCCTATTGGGAAAATAGTGTTTGACAAGGGGTAGACCGGCTGTTAAAAGCAAATACCCGAAGGGAGTACCATGTGGTGAGTCTTCATCTTCCGGGCGGGAGATAGCCAAGGGGCTCACTGGATGGATTTATCCCATAGACGCTGCGGTTAGACGATAACCTTACCAGCACTCAGGTTGAGAAAGGAAGTTCATGGCCTCTAAGAAGGTCGTTTTGGTTCGAATCACCGTCAAAGAGGTGTCCGGCTGGGCCCCCCTAGGTCCTTTTTCCATTGCCTCTCATCTCCACCGAAACGGCTGGGGCTTTGAGATCGTCCATGTGACGCCGGATGAGGTGACCCGCGACCTAGCCGATAAGATCGTCGCCATGGATCCCCTTTATGTGGGTTTCTCGGTCATCACGGGAGACCGTATCAAGGCCAATGCAAACCTATCCCGGTGGATCAAGGAACGTGCGCCTGAGGTCCCCATCGTTTGGGGGAACGTCCATCCCACCATGACGTCCGCTCAGTGTGTAGAGTCGGACTTCATCGACTATGTTGTGATGGGCGAAGGAGAGATCACGGCCCTGGAGCTCGCTAAAGGGATCGAGTCCGGTCAGGACCCTCATTCGATTCAGGGGATCGCGTTCTCCTCAGAGGGGAAGGCCGTCGTCACGGAGAAGCGGCCTCTCATCTATGATCTCGAGAATTACTTGATCGACTGGTCCCTCTTTGAGCTGGACCGTTACCTGACCGCGACCGTTCAGTGGGACAAGGGCGCAACTCGCGTGCTGCCGTACTTCTCCTCCCGTGGGTGTCCCTTTGAGTGCAGTTTCTGCTACATCCAGGCGTTGGACCTTCGGAGGTTCCGGGCTATTCCGGAGGACGTCGTAGTCGAAGATATCCTGAGTCTCAAACACAATTATGATGTCCATGGCGTTGTCTTCTTCGACGATTACTTTTTTACGAATAAAAAGCGTGCCATCAACATTGTTAAACGAATCGACATGCCCTTCTATGGGGAATGTCGAGCGGATGCCTTCACGGAGGAATTTGCGGATGCACTGGGTCAGACGAAGTGCCATCAAATCCTGATCGGCGTTGAGTCTGGAAGCCAGCGGATCCTGCGGAAGGTTCAGAAGAGATATAAGCCAGGGCTTATCCGAAAGTCCTTTGGCTACATGGCGAAGTACCCGCAGATCCATCTGGTGGCTTCCACGATTATGGGCATTCCTGGCGAGACCCGAGAGGAGTTGAAGTCAACCCTTCGCCTCACGGCGGACCTCATGCACATTCACCCGAACGTCGGCTTTACCTCGGGATGGCTCATTCCCTTCCCCGGGACCCCCATCTGGCAGGACACCCTGGATAAGGGGCTCACCGCTCCGAAGACAGTGGAGGAGTGGGACGGCTTCGACCGCTGGACCGACCAGCAAGAGATCACGTGGTCTGACTGGTTCACGACGAAGCTCTCAGTCAAGATCCGTTTTTACATCTGGCTGATGCAGAAGACCCGCCGCACGCGTGGCCTCGGTTGGCTGACACCGCTGGTGGAGCGCCGGTTCCTCACGCTCGCCGATGAAGGAAAGTTCCTCGGCCTCATCGGGAAGCTTGAAGATTTCCTCCGGGCCCGCTACCACCTGGTAGCCCCCCTCTGGCGCTTCCTCAAGCGCACGGCCCACCGTCTAAACGGAAGGCCTCAGCCTGTCCTCCACGGCGGATAATCGGGATTAGAAAAGGGTCTGTAAGGAAAAAAAGAGACTTTCGATTTCTGTCCGCCGGAAGGAAAATAGGCAAGCTAGAGCGCAATCATAGTTCTGAAGGTCACAGATTAGAAACCTTTTATGATCCCTCATGAGTTGTCTCCAAGAAAAATCAAGCTGCCCGAGACCGATCATCACTCGATCGTCTTAATCACCGGAATGAACCTCAGACATCAAAGGTTCGGATATCTTCTCCAAAAAGAATTTGGCGATCTGGTTTTGGCGTGGTTTCAGGTTGGAAGGCCGCGCGACTTTTCACATACAAAAGGCTATAGAGAAAAGTTACGAATCTTGTGGGAGAAGGTGAAACGTGAATTTTCAGCAGGTTATGAGATTGAGACCATCCGGGACTATGTAAAGAATAAAGGCTTGATTAAAAGCATCAAGAAGGGATTTGTCTCTATCTTGCCGGCACTGCGTACTATATATCTACTTCGCAGACGTGGAAGACGACAACTTTATTGGGACAAGACTTTTTTTGAACAAGAGATAGAGGAACTTAGACCGCACGCAAAATGGGGTCCCACTGTAATAGAAGATCACCATTCGGAAAAGTTTCTTCAGCGGATTGAAGAGCTAGATCCTTACTTCCTTCTTTCCGCTGGCGGTCCCTTATATAGCGAGAAGTTGTTAGAAAGTGTTCGGGGTGTTTCAATTAACCAACACGCGGGTTACTCGCCAAAATATAAAGGGAGCAATGCGGTTGAATGGGCTCTCTATAGCCGGGATCTGTATGGTGTTGGAAGTACAGTCCACATTACAACCAGCGGTGCAGACGCTGGCCCCATTTTGCGCCGATCTCATCCATGCCTACTAGATAGTGACACACCCGAAAGTTGTTTTGTGAAAGTCTTCAAATTGGGCAACGAATTAGCTGTCGAGGTGGTTAAGGATATCATGTTGAATAAGGAGATCTTAGTATATGATCAGTCCGCAGGTAGCGGAATAACGTATCTAGGCGCCCAGTTGGACAAAAACATTCTTAGAGCGATATATCGGGATTTTTCAAAGAAATGGCTGAAAAAGGAACGCGCAAGACTAAAAACATTTTGAAAGTCGACGTCCTCGTAGCCAAAAGCCGCCCACGATAGAATGAAGGCGGGATGGTATATTTTTCTGTATCACAATATATCGTGGGAGGAAACTCCTTACACACGCGGAGTGGAGCCAACTCATCCTCCGGATATCTTCAAAGATCATCTGCTTCATCTAAACCGGCTTGGAGAATTCGTTTCCATTCCAGACGGATTGAGTCGCCTTGATAGGCATGATCTAACCACCCCCATGTTCAGTTTTTGGTTTGATGACGGGTTAGCGGGGGTCAGGAAATATGCATCGCCTCTGCTCGAGAAATATAACGTAACAGGTGGCCTTTCAGTTTGCAGTCATTTCTTTAACAGGAAGGACCTCTTTTGGCGCTTCAAACTTTCCTATCTGAGCTATATTGACGGCCTGCGATTCTTGAGATCTCGACTCAAAAAATATGGATACACAAAGGAGATGTCTATTAAAGGCTTTTGCCTGGACAATTTTTCTGAGGCTATCGTTGAAGAAATCGACACCGTTTTCAAAAACGTGACTTCGGAGCTGGAGAGGGAGGACGCTTTTAGATTATTTGAAACCAAAACTGGGCTCATGGAATTGAAGGAAAAAGAATGGACATTGGCAAATCATACCGCTGCGCATTATCCGGTCGGTGAGGATAGTTTTGTCAGCCACTTTGAAGGGCAATTTTCTGAATGTGAGGCCGAATATAAAACATTGTTTGGCGAAGAGTCTAAATTTTGGGTTCTGCCCTTCGATAGAGGAGGGCGCCGTTCGAGGAGGCTAATCGAAAGATTTAGGGAATGCGCCGACAGTAGATACCTGGTGCTCGTTGGGAATAAAATGAACGCCCCTTCTCATACGAAAGAAAAGGTTATTTTTAGGATAACGCCGCCAGTCTGCAAAGGAGCCCATTTGTACAGGTCCCTCCTGTGATGTCATGAATTTAGGGACTGGCCTCTGAGCAGGCCCGCGGAGCCCACTGCTCCTGGGTGCCAATCCAGAAACCTTTAATACCGTTTATAATAAATTGGGCGAACGAAAGGGGCTTGAGGAACCAAAGATTCCTGCGAGGTGCTCAAATGTCTCTCAACGAAACAGACCGCCGGGAGGTCGAATCCTTTCTGGCCTGGATTGAAGAGGCCTTCCGTCCGGACGGCCGGTTTGATCCCATCCATCCCAAAGACCCGGAGGTGGAAGGCGACCCCTCTGGGCTTGAGCGTTGCCTCATGATAGGCCCGCGGACCTGGGTCCAGGTTGTCGCCAGTCCAGACAAGGGAGGGCTGACCGTCGCCCTCGCCACACGGGACCGCACCGTGAGCGAGGCCGTCGAGGGGAACTCACTTCAGCTTGGAGACTCCTTCGAGGAGCTTCTCGAGGATGGCCTGGAAGACGCGGGGGAGGAGGACACCTACGCCGTCGACCACTACCATGACAGCGGGGCCTTTTTCTTCGAATCCAAGCTTCCGCTGGAGGGGGGCTGGTCGGACCTGAAGTCGCCTGAAGTGCGTGACAAGGCCCGAAAGCTCATCCTGGGATATTGCCTGGGCTTTGGCCGGTTCTTCTTGGACGAAGATTGAACCGCTGACGGTGGGAGGGCCTCAAACAGGAGGTCTCTCTTTTTGTATTCCATCAGACTTTTGAGTTGCTTTTGTTCGTGAGGAGGTTTTATGGGCGAGATCGACACTGGCCCCATCCGGGGGAAGGTGCTTCAGGTGAAGATCATCCCACCCCAGGGTTATTTTGCCGCGGAGCTCAAGAGGGAGCAGGTGCTTCGGATCCTGGACATCGAGGGTCAACAAGTGGCCGACTTGGTTTGCTTTAATCTTCATCGGCTGGAAGAGAAGCTTTCCCCTGAGAACACAATCAATCTAAACCAGTCCATCTATCCCCACGTGGGCTACTCCCTCGCCTCAGACGAGGCGGGCAAGCTCATGACCATCGTCGCCGACACCTGCGGGACCCATGACATGTTAGCGGGTGCCTGTAGTCGCTTTACCAATGAGCTCCGCTACAGGGAGCATGACACCCCCAACTGCCGCGACAACTTGGCGGCCGCCGTGAAGCCGTGGGGGATCACGTGGAAGCAGGTCCCCTACAATATGAATGTCTTCATGAACTGTCCGGTGGAGCCTGACGGGACGTATACCATCCAGGAGCCCAAGTCCAAGGCCGGAGACTATGTGGATTTGCAGGCTAACATGGACGTCCTGGTCGCCCTCTCGAACTGCCCTCAGGTCCGAAATCCCTGCAACGCCTATCGATTGACGCCGTTGATGGTGGTCATCTATCACCCCGAAGGACGCCGTCAAGTAGTTTCGTAGAACGTTGAAACAGGCTGTTTTCATGGGCCAAGGGGGTTTCGGCTGTGCCGCACGTCGTCGTGGAGGGCCCCTGCGCAGTGGGGGGATGCCACGCCCGCTTCCTTCCTGAAGAAAACCGGGCCGATGGCCGGATCATCAAATTCAAGAAGGGGATGTTGTGATCCTCATCACGGGCGGGACGGGCTTTGTCGGGGGGCACGTCGTCGCTCAAGCCCTCGATGAAAATCTGAAAGTGCGCTGTCTCGTCCGTCGACCTGACTCGCCCAAGGTCCAGGCCCTCTCGGCAAAGGGGGTGGGTGTGGTGGTGGGGGACATCCTTCGGCCCGTTTCCCTGACACCCGCCATGGAGGGGGTGGAGGGCGTCATTCACCTGGTCGGGGTCATCTTTGAGAGACGGGGCGCAGGTTTTCATGAGGTCCACGTCGAGGGCACCCGGAACATTCTGGCCGCCGCCAAAGGGGCGGGCGTCAAGCGGTATGTCCACATGAGCGCGCTCGGGTCTCGCCCAAACGCTGTCAGCCGCTATCACCAGACCAAGTGGGAGGCAGAAGAGGCTGTCCGGGCAAGCGGGCTCCCCTACACGATTTTCAGGCCCTCCATCATCTTTGGCCCTGGTGATGAGTTCATCAACGTGTTTGCCAGGATGATCCGGAGGCTTCCCTTCATCCCGGTGGCGGGGACCGGAAAGACCCCCCTTCAGCCCATTTGGATAAAAAACCTCGCCGGGTGCTTTGTCGCGGCCCTCTCGAGGGAGGGGGTATCAGACCAAATTTATGAGGCGGGGGGTCCGGAGAAGCTCACGTTGGAGGCCATACTGGACACCATTGCCCGGGTCCTCGGAAAAAAGAGAATCAAAATGCACATTCCTATGGTTTTGATGGAGATAAACGCCGCCCTCCTAAAATTCTTGCCAAAACCTCCAGTCACCAAGGACCAGCTCATCATGCTGCGCGAGGACAACACCTGTGACGTTTCTCGCCTGGTCCGGGATTTTGGGATTGACCTCTCGCCCCTTGAGGCCACGCTTCGAACCTATCTTCGATAGATAAAAATCCCAGGGCGGCAGGATCTTTTGGCAATTTCAAGGCCGCTAACGCGTTTCGATCAACACCACGTAAGGCGAGAATTCGCTGAAGATCTCTTCGGGAGTCAGGGCAGCTCTGCGCTTTGGCGTCACGGTGACGCTAAATTTTTGGGCGAGCTGTGCCTGGTCAAGGAGGAGGGAGGCCGCTGATATCTTTGTGCCGAAGCGGATCGCCTCCACGCCTCTCTGGACCAGGCCGGAGGAGGCGATACCGATGAGCTTGCCATGAGAGTCGATGACGGGGCCCCCACTGTTGCCCTCGTTAATGGGCGTCGTCATCCGGAACTGGGCGATATTGTCCTGGAGCCCGGTCGTGGCGCTCACCTGCCCTGAGACGATGCTCGGCTGTCGGCTGGGACTTGGGCCTAGAGGGTAGCCCAGGGCGTGAACCTGCTGGCCCGGCCGAATCCCGGCGCCGAATAAGTCAGGGACAAAGCCTCCCCTCTTCGGCGGCATGCCCTGCAAGAGAACCAACGCAAGGTCGTTATTGGCATCACTCGCTACAACCTTTCCCGCATAAACCTCTCCGCTGGGAAAGGAAACCTTTATGTCGCCCACCCCCTGCAGCACATGAAAATTGGTCAGGATGTGTGAGGTTCCCTGGAGGAGAAACCCCGAACCCGCAGACCGCAACTCCTCTCTCTCAGAAGGGGTGGAAGGCGGCACAGCAGTAGCAGTGCGTGGCCTCGGGGCAGGCGCAGGAGGCGGCGCTTCGGCGACGGCGGGGGGTGCTGGGACAAGTTGGGCGAGGGCCTCGGCAAAACCGCTTTCCCTACCAAGCTTGCCAATCGCATCACTGAGCGCCTTAGACATACTGATCGGTACAACCTGCGGCAGATTGTTTGGAAAGCCTACTCTTTTGACCCCATGACCCTCCAGCGAGGCCTCCCACGCCGGATCAGAGAGCCCAGTGCCATACAAACTGACTTTGACGCCAATCGTCGCTTTAAATTCCTGGCCTGAAAACGTTCCGCCTTTCCCAAGGAATTGCGTAATTTCTGCTTCAAGTCGGCCCTTGGCCCTCACAGGAGAAGAAGCGACTCCTATTCCCAAGCGAAATAGCTCCTGGATGAGGGCCTCTTTTACGGAGAAGGCCAAAGGTGTGTCCAGAACAAAACTTACGCCGGAAGCTTCGAACACTAATTGTGGATTGACGCCGCGCCGATCAGCAACATCCGGCACGAAAAGTTCCACATCCGCGCCCGCAGGGAGATTTAAGAAGGTGGGAGAAGAACTGGGTGTATATGTGGGTCTTGCGATCGTCGTGGTGCAGCTGGACACCAAGAAGCTAGTGATCAGGAGGCCTGTGGCCAAACGAGCTTTGCTCAGAATAGGATGGCTCCTTGGCCTCAATTGTCTCGCGTCCTTCCAACTGGGCCTTTTCCCCATTCCGTTTGGCATCACTGGCCTCCTTGAGGACTGATAGCTGAATAAAGACATTTTATTACGGAGACCCATAAACCAACGCCGAACATCTGTCCCATATACCGCCTCTAATCCTCCTTACTTCCTCGAAGAAGGGCCCTTTCCAGGGGCTTTGCTTTTAGAAATCTTGGCTCGCCCCCTCTCCAGTTGAAGGGTCACCTCCTCTTTGACCGAGGCCAGAACCACACTGGTCTCGGTCCCCGTCACCCCCTGGATGGAGCGCACCCGGTCCATCAGGAGACGGTCCAGGGCCTCGGCGTTCTCGACGCGAACCTTCAAGATGTAAGCGTGGGTCCCGGTCACACGGTGGCATTCCTGGACGGCGTCAAGAGCGTGGATGGCTTGAATGAAGGGGTCGTTGAACTTGGGGGACTCGATGGAGACCAGGACAAAGGCCGTAATGTCTTTGCCGAGCTTTTTGAAGTCCAGGAGGGCCACATAATCCCGAACGATTCCCTGGCCTTCGAGCCTTTTCATCCGTTCGGCGACCGAGGGGGGCGTGAGCCCGACCGTCTTTGCGATCTCCAGCCCCGTTGCCCTGGCATTTTCCTGCAGCTTGTTGAGGATTTCTAGGTCGATGGCGTCCATCTCGCCCCCCCCTAAAGGTTTTTCATCTCTAATTCAATTTTTTTAAGCTTTTCAGACAAAATACCTAATTTATGTTGAAATAAATTAACATAAACATTAAATTTACATGAAGAACCCCCGACGGACCGGCGCGTTGACAGGACCGACAGCCTATAAAGTCTACGCCATCTGCCGGGGGGCCGTAAAGCGGGCAAGAGGCGGCCCTTCTGCCGAATGGCCGAGAAGAGATGAGGGTTTCTGTGCATGACAGAGAAGAGAGGAGGAAAACCAAGTGGCATCTCTAAAACATGCTGCCGTCTGCACCCAGGATATCGGCGAGACCCTTGAGTTCTACGCCAAGGTCTTCGGCCTTCAGGTCGTTAAACGCATTGAGACCGAGGATTTTGAAAACATCTTCCTGAGCGATGGGACGACTAGCCTCGCCATCCTCCGCTACAAGACCCAGAAAGGGGCACAGGCCTGGACTGTGGGCCCCCCCATCCGGATGGTGGGCCTGGACCACCTGGGTTTCGCCGTCGATGATCCAGAGGAGGTCAGAGAGCGCCTGGTAGAGGTCGGGGCCCCCATTCAGGGCCGGCCGGAGCGCTACGACAAGTTTAACCTGAGCGTCCCCTTCAAGACCCGGGATCCGAACGGCGTCCTCATCGACGTCGCCTCCACCTGGCCCGGAATTAAATCTGTTGGCGATGAACAGGAGACCCTCGTCTCTACCCTGGCGGATTGAGTCGCCTGAATTGAAGGGGGGGCTCGTCTGTCTTGGTGCGCCAGAGGTTGAGAGCCCCCCCTAAAAGCCCTTATCTCCAGTTTCGCAGTTTTTTCAGTGGGTTCGGCGTCTATCCTTGAAAAAGTGAAAAGTGAAAATTGAAAATTTTGACAATCCCGTC
The DNA here is from genome assembly GCA_965249615.1 of bacterium. Lineage (GTDB taxonomy): Bacteria > UBA8248 > UBA8248 > JACPRG01. The sequence goes on from CBDFMI010000001.1 coordinate 46,536, forward strand.
TGGTCTGAGGCTGGCACGAAGACTTTTTGCCGACGTTTTTGGATTCAGTCTTGCATCGGCCGCCGTTCTCTGGCATTTTGATATGCAGATTTTTCAAGACAGATTCAGGAGACAGTTGGCCAAAAATATCGGTTTACGCAACAGATATAAACAGTATCGCGGTCATCTCGGGAAGGAAATCATGTTTCGATCTTTTTTCCATAAACTGTGTCTGAGCGCTCTTATCGCAATTTTTCTTGCGCCGTTGTCCCGCGTCGATACGGCTTTTTCAGAGGCCGACGATCAGCACATTACAGCGCCCAGCGCCGACGCGGGTTCCCTGCCGGGTGCACCTGCTTTTGATGAAACCCTTGTCGAGGAGCTCGGGGCGGCCAGGGTCAAGCAAGACCCGCAATACAAGCCTCGCACACGCCATCTGAGGTCTGACGGCTCGGCGAAGTACACGAACCGCCTCTTCCTCGAATCGAGCCCCTATCTTCTCCAGCACGCGCACAATCCGGTGAACTGGTACCCCTGGGGCAGCGAGGCGTTTGAGGCCGCGCAGAAACTGGGCCGTCCGGTGTTTCTCTCTGTGGGGTACTCGACCTGCCACTGGTGTCATGTGATGGAGGAGGAGTCCTTCGAAGACGAAGAGATCGCCCGTGTGCTCAACGAGAACTATATCGCCATCAAGGTGGATCGTGAGGAGCGCCCGGACGTGGACGCCATTTATATGAACGCGGTCCAACTTCTGACGGGCCGCGGCGGGTGGCCGATGACCGTTTGGCTCACTCCAGACAAGAAGCCCTTATTCGGAGGGACCTACTTCCCCCCCCGTGATGGCGATCGGGGTGCCCAGGTCGGTCTTCTGACCCTGTTGGACAGGATCCGAGAGGTCTATGACACCGAGCCCGATCGCGTCGCCAGGGCGGCGGACGAGATCACGGCAAGGCTCCGAGAGAACCTGACCCCGCCCGCGGGACAGGGACTCCCCGGGGCCCCGGTCATTCACAAGGCGGCGCGATTCTACAAAGAACGCTTCGATTCGGTCTTCGGGGGAATGCAGGGAGCGCCCAAATTCCCCAGCAGCCTGTCGGTCCGTTTTCTGCTGCGTTACCACCTGCGCACGGGGGATGAGCAGTCCCTTCAGATGGCGGAGGTAACGCTGGAGAAGATGGTGGCTGGAGGGATATACGACCATGTGGGGGGCGGATTTCACCGCTACTCCACCGATGTCAGCTGGCTTGTGCCGCACTTCGAGAAGATGCTCTACGACAACGCCATTCTCGCTCTGACATACCTTGAGGGCTATCAGGCGACCGGGCGGGAGGATTTCGCGCGGGTGGTGAGAGAGATCCTCCGGTACGTTGGGCGGGATATGACCTCACCGAGCGGCGCCTTTTATTCCGCCACCGACGCCGACAGTCTGAATCCCGAGGGACACCGGGAGGAGGGTTGGTTTTTCACCTGGACGCCCGACGAGATTGAAGCCGTGCTTGGCAAGGACCGTGCGCGTGTCCTTGCGACCTATTACGACGTCACCGCGCGGGGCAACTTTGAGGGTAGAAATATCCTGAACACGCCGGGCCGCCTTGATGAGGTCGCCCGTGCCCTCCACCTTTCCCCTGAGGAGGTTCAGGCCATCGTGGAGGAATCCAAGGAGCTGCTTTATGAGGCCCGCGGCAAACGGCCCCCGCTGCTCCGGGATGAGAAGATTCTGACCAGTTGGAACGGCCTCATGATCTCAGCCTTCGCGCAGGCCGCACTGGTTCTGGAGGACGAGGAGTATGCGAAGCGGGCCGAGGCGGCGGCCGATTTTCTCCTCGAAAACCTGGTCAGAGAGGGTCGTCTAGTTCACAGCTACAAGGACGGGCAGGCGCGCAACAATGCTTTTCTCAGCGACTACGCGTTCTTCACGGCCGGGCTCCTCGATCTTTACGAGATAACGGGAAATCCCCGTTGGCTGAGAGCGGCCATCGACCTTGACACCGTTCTGGAAAAATTCTACGAGGACAAGAAAAACGGCGGGTTCTTCATGACGCCCTCTGACCATGAAAATCTTCTGGTCCGGGAGAAGCCGGGCTACGACGGGGCCGAGCCCTCTGGAAATTCTGTGGCGGTCATGAATCTGCTCCGATTTTACGAGTTCACAACCGAGGATCGATATCGAAAGCGGAGTGAAAAGGGATTAGAGGCTTTCAACGGTACGTTGAGGGAAGCACCATTGGCCCTCTCCGAGATGCTCTTGGCCACTGACTTTTATCTTGATGACCCCAAAGAGGTGATCATCATCACGCCCAACTCGAGGGCGGAGGCCGAGCCGCTGCTCGAACAGCTTCGCGCCACATTTGTCCCCAACCGGATTCTGGCCGTGGTGTCCGAGGGGGAGGAGCTCGAGTCCCAGGCGAAGCTTATCCCGCTTCTTGAGGGGAGGATAGCGAAGCAGGGAAAGGCGACCGCGTACGTGTGTTCGGGTGGAATTTGCGAGCTCCCCACGACTGATCCCGAAGTCTTTGCCAAGCTGCTTCGTGAGGTGAACCCGTTCTAACCAAAAACCTCACCGCGTTCGGTGAATCACTGTTCAACCGGTAAATACCCGAGACAGATCGAAAGCTCCATTCCGCTTGGCCGCCAAGCAGGCCACCCCTTTTGCGAAATAGACGAGATATCTCCCTTCAGGGCGCCAGGTTTTATTCTCTGGCAGAGAGAGTGGACAGGAAGAGGCGTGCGATCCGGCGGGCACGGAGGGGGAGGAACGCGTAGGCGAAGGCGTGGAGGACGGTGGCTCTATAGGGGAAGCGGATAGGGAGGCATTGTGCACCGGGGAGATGTTTTTCCACCTCTTGAAGGAAGATGTCCCCCGGGTGGGTTTTCTTGTGGCCGTTCAGGAGGAAGAGGCGCTGGGTCGCGAATCGCCCCGCCTTCAGCGTGTGAACAGGATCGATGGCCTCCCAGCGCTGGCGAAGGAGGTCGAGCGTTATCCCTCTGGACTCGAGCGTCCGGCGACAACGGGCGGTTTTCGGGGAATGCCATAAGGCGGCCGCTGGGTCCCCCATCGCCAGGACCACAATGCCTGCGTCGAACTTCTCCCTGGAGAGGCTTCGAAGGGCGATGAGGCCGCCCAGGCTGAGGCCGAGGAGTCCGATGGGGCGATGGGGGCTGCCTTCTCGAAAGTGTAGCAAGAGACGGCGGATGTCTTGGAGGGACTGAAGGAAATTGTCCCGCGTCCAGTCCACGTTGTCCGTTATCACGAGACTGCCGTTGGGATGACCTGCGGGAGAGCGCTGGCCGTGAAGGGGCATGGTCAGGAGACAGGATTCCACTCCCTGCCTGAGGAGCCCTTGGGCCAGAAATTGCTCGATTCGCCAGGGGCCCCTTCGCCACCCGGGTATGATGAGAAGTAGCGGGAGTTCCCGTCCGGGTCTCTTCAGATGGAGGGCGAAGGCGGTCCCGTTCTCTGGGTAAGGCGTCCGTCTGGGACTCGGGAAGGAGAGCTCCACCTCAACACGCCCAGGGGTAGAACGCACCTGGCGAGAGGTGACAGGCTGGGTCTCTAGACGGAGTCCCCCTCTTCATCCATTTCCCTCAACCCTCGGCGATCCCCGTCTTGCCGGCTGTGAGGGGGGAGTTTCGTTGTGATTAGCAGTATTCTCTGTAAACTCCGTCGAGCATTGACCACATAGATTCGAGCGACGTATTCAAGGCTCTTCTCACCTTTGCTTTTTGTTCTTTTGTCTTCGCATGCTTTGTAATTAACTTCTTCCAAGTTTTCTGGTGCTCGATGTCAACCTCACCGTGGACTTCAAAAAACTCTAAAGAATTTTTGTCCTTTAGGTTGTAATGTTTTCTCAGCCCTTGCATTTTCAGCGTTGCGATGTCGGAGACCTGCGCCTCGTAAGCGAGCAGCGCGGCGGCGCCTTCCAACAAGTCTTTTGAAGAAAGCCTTCTTAGCGAGTCAAGCATGCCCTTTGTCTCGGGAAGCATTTCGGCATCGATCTTGTTTCTTTTTACCCCGATGCCTTCGGCAAACCGAAGCCAGAGCTCTGTGTGTGGAAGATCCTTGTCTTCTTCTTTATTCAAGTTGCTCAGTATGAGCATCCTGTCTTCTTCATCGGGGGTGTTTGAGTGCACTCTGCTTACAAACCTCGGAAATTCCGAGACAAATTTGTAGTATTGCCGTGCATAACCCCTCAGCGCCTCAAGACTGATTTCACCTTCATTCCATAGCTGGTAAAATTTATGTTTCGACAAATGTTTCTTGCCGATGTCCTTTTCGAGCAATTGGACGAAATCCCTTTTCATATTTTCACCTCCAGGTTTTCAGGTTTTGAATGTTCGGATTTTACCATCTCGGACCCGGTTTCAACACCTTCTTTTTAGGCCGAAAATCAGTGCATGAAAGAGCCTCCGTCCACGATCAGGGTCTGACCGGCAATAAAATCGCTTTCATCTGAGAGAAAGAAGACCACGGCCCCGACCAGGTCCTCGGGGAACTGGCTTCGGGGGATGGCCCGAGTCTTCATCATGGCCCGGTCCTCTTCCTCCAGCTCGGGGCGGGCGGCGACGAGGGCCTCGCTTTGGGTGAGGCCCGGTGCCACGGCGTTGACGCAGATCCCGTCCTTTCCCACCTCTCGGGCGAGGGCCCGCGTGAGGGCCACCACGGCCCCTTTGGAGGCCGTGTAGTGGAGGAAGTTCGGTGTCCCCTTGAAGGGGACCCCCGAGGCAATGTTGACGATCTTCCCCTTCCCCTGGGTCTTCATGTAGGGATAGACAGCCCGGCTGCAGAGCCAGGTTCCCTTGACGTTCACGGCCATCACCCGGTCCCAGTCGGCCTCGGGGATATCGTGGAAGGGGCCGTAGCGAATGTCTGCGAAGATCCCGGCGTTGTTGACGAGGCCGTCGATACGGCCAAATCGCCCTTGGGTCTCTTTGGCCATGGCCTCAACGCTTTTGCCGTCGGTGATGTCGGTCTGCAGAGAGATCGCTTCAGCGCCCGCTTTTTGAACCTCCTCGGCCGCCGGTCCGCCATCAAGGATGTCAGCGATCACCACCCTGGCCCCCTCCCGGGCGAGGCCGAGGGCGTAGACCTTGCCGATCCCACGGGCCCCTCCGGTGACGATGACCACCTTGTCCTTCAAGCGCATGGATGCCTCCTCGTCAAGGCGGGGACCGTACCTTCAGCCGATTCCTCGAAGGAGGGACGCAGAAAACATCACTATACTCTAAGGGGCTTGAGTGGCAAAGGGTCAGGTGTCCCTGTGAACGATGGTTTTTTTGGTAATATGGTTTTCATCTTCACCGTGAGCGAAATGGCCCCCGTGATGACCGGGGACTCTATCGACTATGGCACCCCTCTGGAAGCTTTGGGCGAATGAAGACCACCACCACCACCAGCCTCTTCGCGGCCCTCCTCCTCGCCCTCGGAGCCTGCGGCCAAGTGGGAGAGCGGGAGTCGGTGGCCCGGGAGTTCATGGAGGCCTACTATGTCCGGGCAGACCTGCCTGCGGCCCGAAAGGTCGCGACGGGCCTTGCCCTTCAGAAGATCGATCGCGAGATAGAGCTTCGAAAGGAGGCCGGGGATACACAGCCCTCTCCCGAGGCGGCCGGCGAGAGGCTCGTGACCTTCCAGGTCCTGGAAGAGAGGTCCCGGACAGAGGGGCGTTCCGCCTTTCTCTTTGATCTCCTCATCGGCGCAGAGCCCATCAGCTTCAAAAGACGGACCCTCATCATCCTTGGCCGGACCGGGGGGTCCGGGGAGAGGGAAGGTTGGATTGTCGTGAATTTTAGCGAGATCGACGTGGCCCCCCAATGAGATTTCTTCGGCCTGAACGCAATCTTTCACCGGAGTTGTTAGACCTTCCCGCCTGCGATCCCGGGGAGATCTCAGGAAACCTTCAAGACATAGCCCGAGTCAACCGCTATCTGGGCGGGGCTTCGGCCCTCCTGAAACCGTTGACGCGCCTGATCGAGATCGATTTCCCTGACCCAAGGGACCGCGTCACGGTCCTGGACGTGGGGACGGGGGGTGGAGACCTTCCTCGCGCCCTTTGTGTCTGGGCCCGCAAAAGGAGGCGGAGGGTTCACGTGCTCTGCCTGGACCGCAAGAGAGAGGTCCTCAATTGGGCCCTGGAACATTCCGACGGGTTTGGGGAGATCTCCTTCATCGGGGCAGATGCCAGGCGGCTCCCTTGCGCCGACCAAGCCGTCGACTACGTGACGTCCTCCCTCTTTCTCCATCACTTCTCGTGGGAAGAAGCGGTCCTTTTGCTTCGGACATTCGTCTCCTCCTCCCGGCGAGCCGTCCTCATCAATGACCTCAGGCGCTCCTTCCTCCCCTATCTCCTCATCCTCTTCCTGACCCGTCTGGGGACCCGCAACCGCCTGACCCGTCACGACGCGCCCCTCTCAGTCCTTCGGGCCTTCACGGAGGAGGAAATGGAGGGGCTGACCCGGGAGGCTGGCTTGGGCCTCTGGAGCCTCACGCGGGCCTTCCCCTTTCGCCTTGTCCTCATGGCCAGGCCGGTGGAGCGGGGCTGATGTGGGATGTGCTCGTTGTGGGGGCCGGGCCCGCGGGCTCAGCCGCCGCCCCCCTCGAGGTGCCCTCAGCCTCCTTGGCCTTCTCGTGGCCGACCGCTAGGCCAATGTTGTCCCCCCTGCGGGGTCCGTGATAGCCTTTCCCATCGCGCCAACCGAGGAACTTTTCAAAAGAGAGGGTGAGCCAGATGACCGAAGATCGGGTCAGGGAATTCGAAGAGGTCTTGGCCCTCGATCCCGAGGACGCCACGGTTCGCTTTGGGCTCAGCCAGGCCCTCATGGACGCAGGACGCCCAGGGGAGGCTGTCCCCCACCTTCGGGAGGCCCTGCGGGTCAAGCCGGATTACTCCATGTGCTACCACCTCCTCGGCCAGTGTCTGGAGGCGACGAAAGATGTCGAGGAGGCCCAGAAGGCCTATCGGCAAGGGATGGAAACCGCCAAGGGGCTGGGCGATCTCCACGTCGCTCACCTCATTGAGGAGCGCTTGAAGGCAATCGGCTAAAACTCCTGAACGCTATAGCGGAGTGGGACAGGGGGTTGGATTCACTGGAAATAAAAAAACAGGGGTCTAAATTGAGTTTTTCGCGGGTGTTTCGCCCGTGATCAGAAGGGAGATTTAAAAATGTATTACATCACCCGAAGCTCCTGGCAGCAACTTCGGGAGCGGGTCGCGGGGTTGGAACGGCAAATCAGGGTGACCCTTGCCGGGGAGATCAAGGACGCCGCAAGCTTTGGGGACTTTTCGGAGAACGCCGAGCTCGATGCCGCCCGTGAAAAGCAGCAGCTCCTCACGTTGGAGATCACCAGTCTCCGCGAAAAGCTCAGCAATGCCCAGCTCATCGATGACCTCCCCATCGACGGGTCCCGAGTAGCCATTGGCACCTCTGTTTCCCTTAAGGATCTGGACTCTGGCGAGGAGGTCTTCTGGACTATCTTGGGGGAGATGGAGACCGACGTGGATCGTCGGGTCATCTCCTACGCCGCCCCGCTGGCCCGGGGACTCCTGGGAAAGGAGGAGGGGGATGAGGTCAGCGTTCAACTCCCCTCTGGGCGAAAGAATTTTGAGATCCTTAAGGTGGAACGGGCCACCCTCCCCCCAAGCGTTTGACCCTATTTCCTATGAAAAATGAAAAATGAGAAATGAAAAAGGGAAGCTTCATGCCTTCCAAGCACGATACTGAGACCGCCCTGGAGGAGGCCGTCCTCCAGCTCATTGAGCAGAACGGAGGGACCCGCCACACTGATCTCATCCGGGGGCTCATCGCGACTGCCCTCCAATTGATGGACGACGAGACCAGCCGGGGGGACCTCAAGATCCTCAACGCGACTCTCAAGGAACTTCGTTACGCCTTCAAAGTCTTTGCCCCTTACCGCCACGTCAGGAAGGTCAGCGTTTTCGGATCATCCCGCACGGGACAGGGGACACCGGAGTGCGCCCAGGCCCGGGGGTTTGCCCAAAGGATGGTCGAGGAGGGTTTCATGGTCATCACGGGGGCCGGCCCGGGGGTCATGGAGGCCGCCAACGCCGGAGCGGGGGCCGAGAAAAGTTTCGGGGTCGGCATCCTTCTCCCCTTCGGCGAGCCGATCAACTCCGTCATCCAGAATGACCCTAAACTCATCGAGTTCAAATATTTCTTTACCCGAAAGCTCCTGTTCGTGAAGGAGACGGACGCCTTTGTCTTTCTACCTGGGGGTTTTGGGACGCAGGACGAGGCGTTTGAGGTTTTAACGCTCCTTCAGACAGGAAAGAGCGAGCCGATACCGCTTGTGTTCCTGGACGCCCCGGGGGGCTTTTATTGGCGCGAGTGGCTCAGTTACGTGGAGCACCATCACCTCCGTCGAGGCCTCATCTCCCAGGAGGATTTTCATCTCTTCAAGGTTACGGACGACGTCGAGAAGGCCGTGGAGGAGATCTGCGCCTTTTACCGTCATTATCATTCCATGCGTTTTGTCCGGGACCGCCTGGTCCTGCGGCTTTCAAAGCCGCTTCCCTCGGGGCGCCTAAAAGCCTTGAGCGAGGAGTTCGCTGATATCCTCACCCGGGGCGAGATTGAGGAGAGTGGCCCGCTTGGGGAAGAGATGAACGAGCCCGAGATCGCCCACCTCAGGCGCTTGGTGCTTCACTTCGACCGGGAGCATTACGGCCGCCTTCGCCTTCTCATCGACCGCATCAACAGCCCTTAAGATCCCATCCCGTCGTCAGAAAATCCGATCGGGCTTCTTCACGCAGCGTCTTCTAGTGAAGCGACGCTGAAGACGACGTGGAAGGGCATGCAGTAAATGACGACGCTTGTCTGGGCGGTCAAGTCGACATCGGCGGGAATCTGGTAATTTTGATTGCCGATGTTCCCCTTGAGCCTGCCGAGGTCTATGTAGCCTTGGGCTTTGAGGTCGTCTCGTTTCTCGGGCTCAGGGCCCGGCGTCAGGATGACGTGGAGGCCTGGGCCGTTGGTGACCTCGAAATTCTCTAGACGGAGTAGGTGGAAGCCGTCTGGCAGGCGGAAGATAGTGGCCTGGCCGCTGCCCCTGTGGAATGAGTCAGCGTCTTGGAACGCACCCACCCTGACCGTTTGTGCCGTCGTCATCGCCTTGGGCATCTTCTCGGTCATTTCTGCATCGACCTTGGCCATACCGGCCATGACTTCCTCCACCTCAGAGCGGGTCATATCCTCCGGGACGATGGCGGTCGCTGCGAAGGGGAATTCCTCGTGGACTGTCTTGCTGATGAAGAGAGGCGATACGAGCCACCACGCCACCCCGCCGATGACAAAGATGACAATGGCTCCAATGACCATCCAAAACGGCTTACGAAGGCGCATGGATTTGTCCTCCTTTGGCGGAAATGTTCAGCCTGCACTTCAAGGCGTTCGTTGCTCACACCTGTCGTGAAGGCATCTACCCGAAGATATCAGATTTCAGAATTTTTGTTTGTAGGAGATCTTGAAATTTCGAGGATGTAGCCGTCTGGGTCTCGAAGGAGAAACATCCGGGCCCCCCAGGACATGGTCTGCGGTTCACAGATGAAATCAAGCTGTTTCTCTTTCAGGCGGGCGTACTCAGCGTCGACGTCGTCCGTTTGAAACGTGAGATAGACTCCCCAGCCGCGCTCCTGAGGTTCGGGATTCACCCGCCACCTGCGAAACTCCTCCGGCGAAAGATCCTGGTGGATGATGAAGTGAAATCCGCCCACCTCAAAGTGGGCGTCCTGCTCTCCCGCTCGGGCGAGGGGCAGACCGATGACGTCCCGGTAGAAAGCGAGGGAGCGCTGAAGATCCTTTACGAAGATAAAGAGGGTGGGGATATCAGTGATCATGCGGTCTCCCTTGGGCGGCCTTAGCGCCGTCTCGCCTTCAGGATGATTTGACTTTTTCGAGTGATGCTTTTGCCGCCCCCCCGAAGGTGGCGGCGAAGCCCATCGGCCCGCCCGTCGGCCTCCCACTTCGCGGGCAAAAACCCTTCTGAGAAGAGGACCGCCTCGGCTGACGCAGGGTCGGCAAAAGTCAGGGTTACCTGCTCGACGAGGGCCTTCTCCACCGCGAGATCAGCCTTCTCCGCCTCCTCCTCCACTTCGGCCTCGCTCATGGCAAAACGAGACCGTTGGCCTGTCTCCTGCCACTGGTCCTTGTGAAAGGCGGCGAAGATGAACGGGGCCCCAGGCCGAAGGGCGCGGCCGGCTCGCGCGATGATGGCCGGGGACATGCAAAGGTTCGCCACAATGAGGCCCGGAAAGTTTTCGCCCTTCTTCGGCGAAACCTGAGAGTACTCACTGGCCTCCACATCGGCCACCTGAAAAGAGACATGGGTCAGGCCCAGCTCCCGCGCCCTCTCTCTCGCCGCCTGGACCGCTTTTCCGTCTCGGTCCAGACCTAGGACCGACGCTGCGTGAGGCGCCAGGGCAAAAGAGAGGCGGCCGTGCCCACAGCCGAGATCAAGGACCGATTTTCCCTTCAGATCTTCTTCACGGATCCACTGCAGGAGCACGGGGCTCAAACCGCCGTGTGCAAAGGCATCCTTTCCCATGCCAGACTCATAGTGGATCTCCTTTCGGTCGTAGGCCCAGGTCTTCATCGCGGGCCATCATCTCCCTTCCGTTCTTGATGATCCCCTGTCCCCCGGAAGAGGTCTTCCTCTTTCGGGCGAAAAAGGATTTTTGCCCCCCCTGGCCCCTCTTTGAACCGGACGCCCCGGACGAGGATCACCGGAGTCCCCTCCGCCCCTTGTCCCATCACCATCGAGGCGGCCGAGGCCACCTCGTCGGCCTGGGCCACCTGGGTATTTTCGAGTTTTCGGCCAAAGAGGTCTGGCTCTCCCCGGAGGTCCAGGAGGGGGGTCAGGCCGGCCGCACCGATGGCGACTCCCACGCCCCCCCGGCGAAAGGCCCGACCGTGGGTGTCAATGATGAGGATCGCCGCTTCCACCCCCGTCTCATCGAGGACCTTTTTTCGAAGGGTGTTGGCGCTGGCGTCGGGGTTTTTGGGAAGGAAGGTGACCCACTCCTCGCCCCCTTCGACGTTGGACTGATCCACACCGGCGTTGGCGCAGACCACACCCAGCCGTTGCTCCACCACCAGGGCCTGCTGGGTGGCCCGAAGCACTTCCTTTGACTCCATAAGGACGGCCTCGACCAGCCGGGGGTCGCGGCCGGTTGACTGCCCGATCTCTGTGGCGCGGGGAGAGGGTTTCATGTCGGTGAGACGGACCACCTGCCCCTCCGCCTTGGAGACGACCTTCTGAGCCACAGCCAGAATGTCCCCTGGCTGCAACGAGAAACCCCCTTTCCGAAGCGCCTGGAGGATGAGGGCGCCGAGGTCATCTCCAGGCCGCACAGGGGGGATGCCGGGGATGGTCCGAAGTTCTACGTGTGACATCAGCGAGGGGCTGACGAGAGGGTGTGGAGGGGCGTTTCGAGCCGATCCACCAGAGCGTCCAGGTCCTGGGGGAGGTCGATGTCGAGAGAGATCCCCGGGGACTGAAAGATCTTGAAGGACATCTTTCTTCGGCGGGCCTCAAGGCGGTGACGGAGAAAACTGTCCGGCCCGAAGGAGGGAACCAGGGCGTCCGAAGGTTTCAGCAAAAGCGCGTTGGTGCCTTCCTCACGGCGCGACGGGGAGGCCACCACGCCAGGGCGCTCGGGGCCGAAGAGGGCTCCCGCGGCCACGAGATGGTCCACTTCGGTCGCCGAGAGGAGGGGAAGATCTGCGGGCAACATCAAGAGCCCCCCCGCCCCCCATTCCTTCAAGTGGTTGACTCCCTCCAAGAGGGCCCCGTTCAGGTCCGGGGAGGTTTCTGCCAGGACGTCTATGCCCCTTTCGCGAGCGAGGGATTCGGCCTCTGGATCTTGGGAGACGACGAGCCCTCCCTGCAGTGTGGAGGCCCCTTCGAGGGCGTCCAGGACGCGGCCGAGCATCCAGCGGCTGAGCTTTTTACGCCCTGAGGGGTCCAGCCGCCCCGCCAGCCGGGATTTTCCGCGGTCGAATGCCTTGACGGGGACAAGAAACAAGATGTCATTTCCCCTCACCATTTTATTTCTGCCCTTGCCCCTTCGATGTGAAGACGTGGTCCAGGATTTCCCGGGCAAGACGCGCCTTGTCTTCTAGCGTGTTCATGATGGTATCCGTGACGAGGACTTCGAGGCCCAGGGAGCGGATGGGGTCCCGCAATTCCTGGTCCTGTTCGTCTAGCACAAAGGTCTCGACCCAGTCAACGTAGCGGCGAGCGACGGCCAGGGCCGAGGGCTCTTCCCCCAATTCTCGCATCATCCGGGCGGCTGGCCCTTTCAAGGCTTTTCCTCGGACGATGGGGCTGACCGCCACCTTTCGCCCCGGTGCCTTCTGCAGGGCCTCCCGCATCCCCGGAAGGGCCAGGATGGGACCGATGCTGACCAGGGGGTTGGAGGGGCAGAAGATAATGGCCTTAGCACCAGCAAGGGTTTCTAGGACTTCAGTGGTGGGTCGGGCGGTCTCGATCCCCTCAAAGCGGACGGCCTCGATGGGGATCTCAGCCTTCTGGGCGACAAAATACTCCTGAAAGGGGATCTCCCGCCCTTGAGTCCTGACGCGGGTTTCAATACGGTCATCTGTCATGGGGAGGATCTTGGCTTGCACCCCGAGGGCCTGGGAGAGAGAGGCCGTCACCTGCGTGAGGGTCCTTCCATCGTCCAGGAGGGCCCGGCGAAGGAGATGGGTTGCAAGATCTCGGTCGCCCAGGCGAAACCAGGGGGTGTGACCGTAGCGTTTGAGCATCTGGAGGGCCTCTGTCGTGTCACCTGTGATGCCCCAGCCCTGGACCGGGTCAGCGATGCCGGCGAGCGTATAGAGGACGGTGTCGAGATCAGGGCAAACGAGGAGCCCGTGAAGTTTTAGGTCATCGGCCGTGTTGACGATGGCCGTGAGCCCGTCGGGGCGAAAAACTTGGGAAAGGCCCAGGATGAGTTTTGCCCCTCCCACGCCTCCTGCCAGGGCCGCGATCATAAAGACCCCTCAGCGGTGAAGAACAGTCAACTGGTATGGCGGACGGGGCGGGGGCGCCTCAGAGGGAAGAGGGCCCAGGGCCAGGAGGACTTGGGCGACGTAGTCGAGCGGAAGGTCGAGTGTGCGGTGGACCACCTGCGAGCAGAAGAGGGGGGCGCAGACCCAGCAGGCCGCGATCCCCTTGGCGTGGGCGGCGAGCAGAATATTTTGGGCCGCAGCGCCCAGGCTCTGGGCCGCCATGGTTTCCTCAGCGGCCCGGCGGGGGGGGTCGGGATAGCGGTCCATGTTTTCCATTGAGATGCAGGCCACGATGAGGACGGAGGCCGCGAGGAGGAGGTCATGGCTTTTTTTGATCCGGGCCCGCCGCCTTTCGTCGGAGAGTCCGTCCCGCTCGAGGTCCGCGTTAAAGGCCTCCCCCATTTTGAGGACGAGATTGTGACGGGCGGCAGGACTTGAGACCGCAACAAAGCGCCAGGGCCTTGTCTTGTGAGGCGAAGGGGCCCACCCGGCGGCCTGGACGATCTCTTCCACCACGTCTTGGCTCACCTTTCCTCGGCCGAACTGACGCTGGGACCTCCGGCTCTCCAGGAAGTGAAGAAGAGATTTTTCGTCAAGAGGGTAGGACACAGCGAGCTCGCTTCCGGGTGTTTTGGGCCAAAAAGTGTGAGTTCAGCAACGCCGACCTGCTAATTCAGCTTGTTATAGAGGGTGTCCCGCTGAACCGGGGTTCGCCCGTTCTGGAGGATCGTCTCCCTAAGCTCATCCACGCTCACCCGCTCACCCCACTTGGAGCCGGCCATGTTAGAGATTCGCTCCTCCATCAGCGTCCCTCCCACATCGTTGACCCCGACCCGAAGGGCGTGGCCCCCCGCTTTCAGGCCGATCTTGGGCCAGGCGGATTGGAGGTTCCGGATGGTGTCTCGAAAATAGATACGGCTAACGGCGTAGAGCTTAAAAACCTCTCGGTTCGAGATCATCTCCTGGATCTTAAAGAGGCTTCCCAGGGAGTTCTCATAGGGGATGAAGGGGAGGGGGACGAATTCGGTGATCCCGCCCGTCTTTTTCTGGATGGAGCGGATGACCTCCAGGTGCTCACCGACGTCCTCGGGTGTCTCTACGTGGCCGAACATGATGGTGGAGGTGGAGGGGATACCCTGGCGGTGGACCTCCGTGATGACGTCCACCCACCGCCCCGTATGAAGCTTATCCGGACAGATCACCTTCCGGACCCTCTCCACCAGGACCTCGGCCGCTGTCCCGGGGGTGCTCCCGAGGCCGGCCGCCCGAAGCTCCTTCACGACGTCCGAAACTTCCAGGCCCGATATCTTCGTCATGTAGTTGATCTCTTCCGGGGAGTAGGCGTGGAGATGAACGCCTGGGATGATTTTTCGGACAAAGCGCAGGAGGTCCAGATAGTAGTCAAAGGTCAAGTCAGGGTGGAGCCCTCCCTGGATGCAGATCTCGGTGACGCCAAAAACCTTCGCCTCCTCGAGCTTCGGCTTCATCGCTTCATGGCTGAAAAAGTAGGAGCCCTGCTGCCCCTTTCGGCGCGAAAAGCCGCAAAAGCGGCAGGAGCCAACGCAGATATTGGAGAAGTTCATGTTGCGGTTGACGACGTAGGTGGCCTCATTGCCCACGAGCTCTTCCCGGATGGAGTCGGCCAGGGCGAAGAGGGCTTCGGCCTCCAGGTCGTCCTGGGTCTTCAGGAGGACCGCGGCGTCCGCGGGACCGATCTCCTCCCCTCGCTCCGCCTTGGAGAAGGCGTCTTTGAAGGTGAGCATGGGGGAGTCTCCTTCAGGCCGGCATGAGTCAGCCATGGATGCGTGAGCGAAGTTGATATGGAGAGGCCGCCGACTCTATCAGCAGCGTCAACCTCCGAAAGTGACAATCCGGGTGGGCCGGACCTGATAGAGGACCCGTATTTCACCTTTTGGATCACGGAATGGATAGGGACGTTGGCCAAGATAAATTTCGATCAGGTCGTCGATGTTTTGTGTCGCCAGATTCCCTTTCTCTTTGTCATCTTCATCAATGATATTTTCAACTTTACCGTATATCGACATCCAGTGAAGCGGGTTTTCTGGATTCACGATCATGATGCTCACATCACGGCGGACGCGCAGATTCTTGTCTTTTTGCCGACCCCTGACGGAGTTCAAGTTGACGTAAATTCCATCGTGATTCAGCCAGACCGGGGTCAACTGGGGCAATCCCTTCGCACCAATCGTCGCCAAGGTCGCCGCGATGTCCTTTTCCAGCAGCTGGCGGTAGGAATCAGGCAGCTCGTTCAAGCTCGAGACCTTCTTGCGGTCTCCTATCTTAAAGGCTTCGCCCTGTCCGGGCATGACGACATCGGCAATTTCTATTGCCATGGCGATCCCCCCTCTTCATTTTCCGGGCCATTCACAGGAAAAGGGTAAAGAGCAGTCTGATGGGAGACCATCGTCTCCCCTACCTCGGGCGAATACCACCCCTTTTCAATGTGCTCGTCATAGATGGGGAGGCGGAGCTTGAGCTCCAGGCCATTCGCCGCCAGGAGCGCTCGCAGGTCCTCGATGTCGGGCCAGGGACGGTTGCGGTTAATCAGATCCGGCTCGTCCGACAGGCCGCCCAGGTCGTCCACCCCCGCCTCTACAGCTTCGAGGACCTCGGAGATGAGATTCGGAGGGATCTGAAGGTGCACCTGCGGCGGGAGGATGGTTCGAGCCTCCCGGATGACCTGGAGCACCTCGGCCTTCTCCGGAGCGGGCCAGCCTGCCATCTCGGTCCCGGCCTGGGGGTTGAGAGGTTGGATAATAACCTCCTGGAGGTGGCCGTACTTGTCTTGGAGGGCCGCCAGGGCCTCGAGGGTCTGCCTGCGCTCCTCCCAGGATTCCCCGATCCCAAAGAGGATGCCCGACGTGAAGGGGATTTGAAGCTCGCCAGCCGCCCGGACCGTCTCTACCCGAAGGGCAGGGGCCTTGGTGGGGGCTTGGTGGTGGGCCGCCCCTCGCTCCACCGCCGTGCTCAGGGCCTCCAGCATGACCCCCATGGAGGCGTTCACGTCCTTGAGGCGAGAGAGCTCATCAAGACTTAAGGTCCCGATGTTCGTGTGTGGCAGAAGATCTTCGTCGAGGAGGAGGAGGCAGACCTCGCGGATGTAGTCCACGTAAGTGGGAAAGCCCCAAGAGCGAAGCTCGCCGCGCATCTTGGGGTGGACATCAGGCTGCTCACCCGTCATGACGAGGGCCTCGACGG
>CBDFMI010000002.1:0-56908 GCA_965249615.1 bacterium
TCTTAATGAGATTGAGGGAATGCGAGTCATCATGCCTCAGATTCCGAAGGATTTGTTTGACCAGATTCTGGTTCTAGACGGCGGTTCGACGGATGGTACCCTTGAGTGGGCACGGGAAAACGGATACGAGACCTACGTTCAGTCACGTCCGGGACTACGATTTGGTTACTACGATGCCTGGCCGCACATCAGGGGTGACATTGTAATTTTTTTCGTATTGCGTAGTTATGGGCTTGACTAACCTTCCCCCATATTCTATATTATAAGTAGCGAATCGCAAAGGGGGATGGGAAATGAACTTGATAAAGATATTCAGACGCTTCCCAGATCACAACTCATGCATCGAACATCTTGAAAAAGTGCGCTTTGGCGATGAGCCTTATTGCCCTAACTGCCGAGGGACGCAGGTTGCCCGCAAGGCGGACGGGGAACGCGTAGGGCGATGGAATTGCCATGAGTGCAAGTCCTCGTTCAATGTCCTCTCAAAGACCATCTTTCAAAAGACGAAAATTGATTTACAGGTATGGTTCCTCGCCATCGGGTTGCTCCTGAACGCCAAGAAAAGTGTGTCCTCGCATCAACTTGGGCGCGACCTGGGCATCAATCACAAGTCCGCATGGTATATCGCCATGAGAATAAGACGCGCCATGAGTGTTGAGGGCGACCTACTACAAGGCATCATCGAAGCCGATGAGTGCTACATCGGAGGTAAGCCCCGCAAGTTCAATAAGCTCAATAATGGCGACCCCAAAGGAAATAAACGTGGTCGCGGGACGGACAAAATGCCAGTCGTCGGCGCGGTTGAACGCGGCGCGGCCGTGGTGGCTAAGGTCGCCGAAAATGTATCCGGCAAAGGTCTTCTCAACTTCATCAAAAATGCCGTTAATCCTGAAGGTTCCCTGCTAATCACAGATGAATATCCAGCTTACAGACGCGCAAACGAAATCATGCCTCACGTGGTTATCAATCACTCAAGGCAGTATGTGGATGGCTATAAGCACACGAACACGATTGAGGGCTTTTGGAGCCTTCTTAAACGCGCCTGGTTTGGTTCTCATCACCGCTATACCCTCAGACACGCGGATGCCTACATTCAAGAGGCTTGTTTCAAATACAACACCAGAAGCCAACCCGACTTGTTCTCAGCATTCATCAAGCGGGCGGCGTTGGCATGAACCATCTATATTATGGAGACTGCCTCACCATTATGCAGGAATGGAAAACCGGCAAGGTCGATTTGATATATCTCGACCCGCCCTTTAATTCAAATCGAGAATACAATGCAATATACAAGGATGAAACCGGGCGGCCATTGCCCGACCAAATAGAAGCGTTTTGCGACCTCTGGACGCTGGATGAGGAACGGGAACGCGCGATCCGCACCATGCCGGTTCTCATGCGAGACGCCGGAATCGATGATGAAGTAGCTCAATTCTGGAAGCTGTGGATGAACGCCCTTCGGAACACCCAGCCGCGCCTGTTGGCGTATCTGTCCTATATGGTGGAGCGGTTGATCCAAATGAGGATCATCCTGAAGCCCACAGGGAGCATTTACCTTCATTGCGACCACACGGCCAGTCACTATATCAAGATCATGATGGATTCAATTTTCGGCCATCACAATTTCAGGAATGAGATTACATGGCAAAGGACCGAAAGTCACAACACCGCAGATAGATACGGCAATGTGTCGGACATTTTGCTGTACTACACGAAATCGCCCAAGTCAACATGGAACCAGCTTTACGGGGAATATGGGGAGTCTCAATTAATCCGCTTCCGCCATACGGACGCATCGGGTCGAAAATACAAGCTGGAAAACATGACCGCACCGCGTCCCAACTCCGATTCGGGAAAGTTCGAATGGCGCGGTACGAAGCCAGGACCGACGCGAGGCTGGGGCTATAGGTTGAAGCAACTCGAAGCATGGTGGGAAGAGGGTCGTATCCAAACCAAGAAAGACGGGACCCCACGAATGGATGGCCTGAAGGTCTATCTTGACGAGACGGAAGGCAAACCGCTTCAGAATATCTGGACGGATATTTCCAGGATTCCCAATACATCTTCCGAGCGCATGGGCTACGCCACACAGAAGCCCTTGGCCCTTCTCAGACGGATTATCCTCGCGTCAAGCAACCCTGGCCACGTGGTCATGGACCCGTTCTGCGGGTGCGCCACAACGCTTGAGGCGGCTCACACGGAAGGACGGTGCTGGATAGGCATAGACATAGCCATTCATGCGATAAAGCGCGTGGCGCGGGTCCGACTGGGCGACAGATGCGGCTTGGTTGAAGGCCGGGATTACATGGTCGATGGTGTTCCTCGGAATCGGGAAGGTGCGAAGGACCTATGGGAGCGGGACAAATACCACTTCCAGAAATGGGCGGTGGAAGAGGTGGACGGATTCGTTACCACCAAACGGACGGCGGACGGCGGGATTGACGGGCGCCTGTACTTCGCCATTCCCAAAGAGAAGGACCTGCAAAGCATGGCGATTGAGGTCAAGGGGGGGAGGAACGTATCTATCCGTGATCTTCGTGCCCTTCATGGCGTCCTGGACAATGACGAGGCGCTCATGGCCGGGTTGATTATCATGGAGCCTCTAGGACCGACGAAGGACCGGAGCTTTCATTCTGACATGGCGAAGGCCGGAGACGTTGGGGTCGATGGGGTCAAATACAGCCGGATGCAGATGCTGACAGTCGATGAGATTCTGGAAGGGGGACGGTTTCATACGCCTGGGGTTGTGGGTCGTGGTCTTTCCCAGCCGACGTTACCCGGAACTGCGAAGCGCCATATTAGGAAGTCAAGCCCATAACTACGCAATCCGATTTTTTTCTCTCCAGACGGTAATTCCTTGGTCGAGAAACTAAAACCACTTATCGCCGAAATGCAACAGGGTTACGACATGGTGATCGTATCCCGTTATCTTGGAACCGCTAAGAGTTTCGATGACGACCTAATCACAGCGTTCGGGAACTGGTTTTTCAGGACCTCGATCAACTTCTGTTTCACGAGGGGTCTTGGCTGGCGCTACACCGATCCGATGGTCATCTATCGTGCGGTACGAAGGGATGTCCCGGAGCGTCTAGATCTTTTCGATTCGGAAGCTTACCAGCCGATGGAACGCTGGTTTAACACGAAGGTGAGCTGGGAGCCGCTGATGTCCATGCGGGCCGCCCGTGCGAAGATGTCTGTTGGAGAGATCCCGGGAGACGAACCTCCGCGGATCGGCGGGGAACGAAAGCTCCAGATCGTCCGCTGGGGGGCAACCTTTCTGGGACAGATCGTGAAAGAGTATCTTCGCGGCGGCAGATAAACCTTGAATAAAAGGTCAAGAGCAAATGACCAAAAGTGGGAAGCTCAATCTTAGTGAGACACATTTTTCAGAGTCCGAAATGCCCCCACAGGAATCAGACGTAATTTCTCGGGTGTACGGGTCGCTTTACTTGATTCGGAGGACTGAGGAGGAGATCGCACGCATCTACCCTACTGACAAGATCAAGAGTCCCGTCCATTTGTCGATCGGGCAAGAGTCTGTCTCGGTGGGCGTATGCGATGCGCTGAGGCCGGATGACGTGGTGTCGGGAACCTATCGTGGGCATGCTCTCTATCTGGCAAAGGGCGGAGATCTTAGACGGATGATCGCGGAGCTCTACGGCAAGCTCACTGGGTGCACCGTGGAAAAGGCGGGTCAATGCATTTGATTGATACGGGACACCACGTCATGGGTGCTTCTGCGGTCGTGAGCACCCACATCCCTCAGGCCGTTGGCTATGCCTTTGCGCTGAAGCAAAAGGGTGCGGACGGCTGGTCGCTTGTTTCTTTGGTGACGGGGCGGTGGACGAGGGTGTCTTCTACGAGAGCGTGAACTTCGCCGCGCTCCGGCAGCTTCCTGTTATCTTCGTTTATGAAAACAACGCTTACTCCATCCATTCTCACTGGACCCAGAGACATGCAACGGAAGACCTCCGAGAACGTGTGCGCACTTTTGGAATTCCAGCGTACGTCATCGAGGACGGCAACGTGTTCTCCATACGAAATCAGACCTTGAATTGCGCAGAAGGTGTCCGCGGAGGTCAAAGCGGGCCAGTCTTCCTCGAATGCAAGACGTACCGCTGGCGAGAACACGTGGGCCCTGAAGAAGATTATAATGCCGGTTACCGCAGCCACGAGGAGGCCCGTCCCTGGATGGAAGGGGACCAGGTTAAGAGCGTTGCCGCCATGATGGATCCAGCCCCAAGAAAAAAGATTGAAGACGCCGTCGAGCGAGAGATCGAGGAGGCCTTCGCTTTCGCGGAAAGTAGTCCATTCCCCGGTGAGGAAGAGCTTGATGCGGACACCTTCGCCGACTGACCGGGTCGAACGAACCCAGACTTACGCCGACGCTATTCGCGAAGGTCTCGATGAAGAGATGGCACGCGACCCCTCAGTCTTCGTGATGGGTATCGGTGTGGATGACCACAAGGGCACCCAGGGAACGACCCAGGGTCTGGTGGAAAAGTATGGGTCCGACCGCGTGTTCGATACCCCGCTTTCAGAGGATGCGATGACAGGCGTTGCCATCGGTGCGGCACTTGCTGGACTGCGGCCTGTTCACGTGCATATCCGCATGGACTTTCTTATGCTG
This sequence comes from bacterium, assembly GCA_965249615.1. Taxonomy (GTDB): domain Bacteria; phylum UBA8248; class UBA8248; order JACPRG01. The sequence goes on from CBDFMI010000002.1 coordinate 4,631, forward strand.
TGCATGAATCAGCTGATCAACATCGCCGCCAAATCCCGTTATATGTATGGCGGCTCTGTTTCAGTCCCCCTGGTGGTTCGTGGCGCGATCGGAAAGAGTTGGGGACAGGGTCCACAACACTCCCAGGGTCTCCACGCCATGTTCATGCACGTCCCGGGACTGAAGGTCGTAGCCCCATCTGACGCACACGATGCGAAAGGGTGTCTGATCTCGGCAATTCGGGACAATAACCCGGTCATCTTCGTCGAGCACCGCCTCTTATACTTTACGGAGGGCCACGTCCCTCAGGGGCCTTACACTGTAGACCTTGGCAAAGCCAATGTATGTGCCACAGGCGGCGATATTACCCTGGTTGGGATCTCTAACATGAAGGTCGAGTGCTTGAGGGCGCGGGAGCTGCTTTCGGACGTAGGGATCGAGGCCGAGGTCATCGACCCCGTCACCCTGTCCCCGCTGGACATGGACACCATTCTCGCCTCGATGAGGAAGACGGGCAGGCTTCTTGTCGTGGATTCCGCGTGGACGGCGTGTGGTGCCAGTGCGGAGATCCTGGCTTGCGTCGCCGAGGCTCAGCCAAGTGGACACGACTGGATCGTGCGCCGCATGGGATTTGCCGCCACGACGTGCCCCACGACCCCTAGCCTCGAGAGGGCCTTCTATCCCAACCTCGTGGGCATCGCCTCCACGGCCCACGCCATGGTTCGGCCTGGGGCCCCGCCTGGGAACCCGATCCAGAGCAGGTGGGCCTTTTCAGCCAAACTCAGTTCAGAGGGCCTTTCTAGGTTTGAAACTCCGCTATCCGCTCGCCGTAGACACGGTTGACGCGAACGACATTGAGGATTTGATCGAGTGGCTTCATACCCATCCCTGGCTGACTCAAGGCTCGCTGGTTCGCCAGTTCGAGGAGGAATGGGCGCGGTGGCTCGGCATCCGGTATGCCCTCTTTGTGAACTCCGGCTCTTCGGCCAACTTGCTGATGTACTATGCAGCGCTCCTATCGGGACGACTCGAGAACCGACGGGTCGTCGTGCCGGCCATCGCATGGTCGACGACCGTGGCCCCAGCCATCCAGCTGGGCTTCGAGCCCATCATGTGCGAGGTCGACTGGAACACTTTTGGCCTTGATGGGAACCATCTTGAGGAGTTGCTAAGGCAACATCGTCCGGGAGCCGTTGTGGTCGTGCAAACCCTCGGGGTTCCGAGTGACATGACCACCCTCATGGAGCTCAAGAGGCAGCACGGTTTCCTCCTCATGGAGGATGCCTGTCCGGCAACCGGAGCAAAATATGAGGGACAATTCATCGGCACCTTCGGTGACATGAGTAGTTTTTCGCTTTTCTTTGGGCACCACGCATCTACGCTGGAGGGCGGGATAGTTTGTACGGAAGACGAAGAACTCCACGACATCCTCCTGCATCTCCGGAGTCACGGCTGGAGCAAGGATCTCGACCCAAAAAAGGAGCAGCGCGCAGCTGCAGCGAGAGGGGCGCTGAATTTCAATCAACGCTTCACATTCTACTATCCGGGTTTCAACGTTCGCTCAACGGACCTCAACGCGCGAATTGGCTTATCGCAGATGAAGAAGCTTGAACGCGTGCTCGAGGCACGCACATATAATCATCTCCTTTACCAGAAATTGTTCCAAGCCTCCGAGGACTTTCACTGCCAGTCCAACTCGCAGGCAGAGATTTGCAGCATCTCTTTTGCCGCAGTCGCTCGCTCTCGAGATCATCGCGATCGGGTTGCCGAAGTGCTCTCCAAGGAAGGCATTGAGACTCGCCCGATCGCAGGCGGCAATATGGGGAGGCCGCCCTTCTGGATTGACCGATTCGGACCGCAACCCTTTAAAGTGGCAGACCGGATTCATGAGGCCGGCTTCGTGCTTCCGAACAACCCGTCGCTGAAGGAAGACGACATCCGTTTCATCTGTGATGCGGTATTGAGCGTCAGACCCTAGCTTCAGCCGAACCGTCCTTACACCAGGTTTGCAGGCCAGGGATTCTAAAGATGGACATTCTTGTCACTGGGGCGGCTGGCTACATCGGGAGCGTCCTTGTGCCCACCCTCCTTTCCCACGGGCACAAAGTCGTAGCTCTTGATAACTTCATGTACGGTCAAGCGTCCCTGCTGGATTGCTGCTATCACCCTGAGTTAACTATCGTCCGTGGGGATGCCCGCGACCGCGAGCTGCTCGCTCAACTTCTCAAGAAGGTCGAGGTCATTTTTCCTCTCGCCGCCCTCGTCGGGGCGACAGCCTGCGACAGGGATCCGATTGCCGCCAGGACCACCAATTTCGGCGCCATAAAATCGACCCTCGAACTCAGGGGCAGGGACCAGTTCATTGTCTTCCCCACCACCAATAGCGGATACGGAATTGGCGAAAAGGGCAAGGAGTGCACAGAGAATAGCCCTCTTCGGCCTGTTTCCCTTTACGGACGTCTGAAGGTTGAAATCGAGAAGGAGATTCTCGAGCGGGGCAATGCCGTCACTTTGCGTCTTGCGACCGCCTTCGGGGTCAGCCCCCGGATGCGGCTGGACCTTCTGGTTAACGACTTTGCGTACCGCGCGGTGAACGATGGATTCATCGCACTGTTTGAGGCCGATGCCGCGCGGAACTATGTTCATGTGAGAGACATTGCGGCCGCTTTCATCCACTGTCTCGCGAACCTCGAGAGCATGAAAAATGAGCCCTACAATGTGGGCAATAGCGAAGCAAACGTGACAAAACGCCAGCTCTGCGAACTGATTCAGAAGCTCGTCCCAAAGTTTTGCTTCGTCGAGGCGGAGATTGGCTCGGACCCCGATAAGCGGGACTACATTGTCAGCAACGAGAAGATCGAAAGCACCGGGTGGAGGGCAAAGATCAGCCTGGAGCGGGGGATCCAGGAGCTGATCAAGGGGTATTCCGTGCTCGGAGGGAATCGATACTCTAATGTCTAGAGGGGCCCCCCGGACATCCTGTCAGACTTCAGGCGTCAGTGAAGGGGCAGCGACTTTCGGCCCACGGGATGACGCTTCTCCCCCGGGCGGGTTGTGTTCGAAAAAGGGTTGTGACCGATGACGGTGTCTGGAAAGTTCTTTATCCCAGGTTCTCGTGGGATGGTGGGTTCGGCGATGGTCCGCCGGTTAAAGGAAGAACCATGTGTCGAACTCCTCACGCCTCACCGGGAGGAACTAGACTGTGCCGACTATTCCGCGGTGGAGGTTTTCGTGGACACCCACCGTCCAGACTACGTGATCACCACCGCCGCCCGGGTTGGTGGAATCTCCGAGAACATGACCCATCCGGCCCAGATGATCTACGAGAACCTGGCCATCCAGACCAATTTGATTCATCTGAGCCACCTCTACGGAGCAAAATGCCTGGTCTTCCTCTCCTCGTCATGTGTATACCCGCGGGAGGCGCCCCAGCCCATGCGAGAGGACACGATCCTGACCGGGCCCCTGGAGCCTACGAACGCCGCATACGCCATGGCAAAGCTCGCCGGCATGGCCATGGTAGAGGCCTACAACAAGCAGTATGGGCTCCACAACATCGTGCTCATCCCGGCAACCTTAATCGGCCCAGGCGAGGACTTCGATCTGGAGCGCGTGCACGTGATGCCTGCACTTGCAAAACGTTTTTGTGACGCGCACGCGATGGGCCAACCTCCTGTGACGCTTCGGGGCACAGGGACCCCCACGCGCGAACTGATGCATGTCGACGACCTCGTGGATGCCATTCTTTTCGTTCTGGGTCTCGAGGACGCGCCGCTCCCCCTCAACGTGGGGACAGGGGTGGGTCACTCCATCGCTGACCTTGCCCAGATGGTAGCGGAGGAAGTGGGATACGCGGGCGAGATCCGATGGGACGCTTCTCGGCCCGACGGCATGCCCGCTAAGGTCCTGAGCACGGAGCGCATGTCCTCCCTCGGCTGGCGGCCTCGTCGAGCCATTCGGGAAGGCATTCGCGACATCATCGAAGAATACCGGGAGGTTGTGAAGGACCAGCGTTCCACCGCTGGTGGTCCCCTGCCCACCTCGAGCGCGTCCGGATGACGCGATCGGTGGAAAGTTCAAGATGCTCCGCGCCCACTCGTTTCTGCTGTAGCGTAGGCCAAGCCCGACCAAGGGGTTCTCCCATGTCTGTCGCGCCCACGGGAAATAGGAAGATCGCACGGTCTGATCCAAAGTGGGGCTTTGTCATCTTTGGGGTGGGACTTTTGGTGGCGGTTCTCTGGACCCTCCTGGCCAACTTTTCGTGGACGGGAAGCCCGCTTATCTCGCCAGAGTCAGAGGGATTCATCGCCTTGGCCCGCTCCTTGCTCGCAGGCGAGGGTTATCTGCTCTGGGGGGAGCCCACGTCTCAACACATGCCTGGATACCCTTTCTTCCTCGCGGGCGTCTTTGCACTCTTCGGAGAATTGACCCTTGGGGTGGGATTGGTCCATTCAGTGTTTCACGCAGGCAGTGCCCTCATCCTCTTTTTCTTAGGCAGGCGTCTCTATGGAGAGAGGGTCGGCCTTTTGGCGGGTTTCATAGCCGCCCTTTTTCCCTTCTATCTCTTTTATGCCCCATTCGTCCTTTCAGAAACCCTGATCGTTTTTCTGGGCATGCTGAGTCTCTTCTTCACTTATCGGGCGGGGGAGGGACGTTTCTGGAGTTTCGTGTGGGCGGGTCTTGTCCTGGGAGTAATGGTCCTTGTCCGCCCAACCAGCCTGGGCCTCATCCCTTTGATGTTGCTCTATCTTCTCTGGAGAGGACGAAAGAGGCTGGCAAACGTGGGATTGGGAGTGGGTGCGACCGTTCTGATCGTGGTATTGGTGCTCACCCCCTGGATCGTCCACAACTGGAAGCTTCAGGGAAAGCTTCTCTTAGCAAGCCCTGAGATAGGCCAATCCCTCTGGCGAGGGACAAACCCCCGGGCGAGCGACTATGTCGGCGGATATTCCGACGCGCGCAACATCGCTCCCCTCCCCCATCCTGTCCCGCAGAACATTTCAGAAGTGGAAAAGGATTCCTACTACTACCGCGCCTTTGTGGAATATGTCCGAGAGCACCCCACACGTTTCTTCGCGCTCCTTCCTTACAAGCTCGTCAACATGTGGCGTCCAACCTGGGAAGGTTCTTCCGCGAAGAACTGGGTGGTCTTGGGAGCCCCCTATGTGGGGCTCATGCTCCTGGCCTTTTTGGGCTTTTCCCGGGCACGTCGGAACTGGGAAGGATCGGTCCTCCTCTTCGTCTTCCTTTCCTACTGGATTTCTATCCATCTGGTCTTCTACAGCCTCCTCCGATATCGACTGAAAGCCATGAGTCCCCTCATCTTATTTGCCGCTCTGGGGCTGGCGGTGCTTTGGGGATGGCGTTCTTCAGCCACCGGGGGTAAGCTCCCCCAAGGAGGAGTGGACACCGGTCGTCACACCCCATAGATCAGAAGAAATGGCATCAGCCGCTTGAGCACGAGTTTCCGGAAGGGATCCTTGACAGCCAAACGGAGAAAATTCAAAAATCGGCCTTGGAGCCGCAACCCTTTTCGACTATTGAACTCAGCGTTTGGGAGTGAGCACCAAGCGTGATCATCACTCGCACACCTTACCGCGTTTCGTTCTTCGGGGGAGGCACCGATTACCCGCAGTGGTACCGGGAACATGGGGGTTCCGTTCTAAGCACAACCATCGATAAATACTGCTATATCACTTGTCGTTACTTGATGCCCTTCTTTAAGCATCGCCACCGGATTGCCCACTCCCAGGTCGAGCTCGTCAAATCTTCGGAGGAGATCAAACACCCGGCCGCCAGAGAAGTCATGCGGTTTCTCAATGCGGATCAATGGGAGTTTGGGCTCGAGATTCACCATGACGGGGATCTTCCAGCACGAAGCGGGATCGGCTCTAGCTCCTCCTTTACAGTGGGCCTCTTACATGCCATCCATGGGATTCGGGGCACCATGCTGAGCAAGAAGCGCCTCATGCTTGACGCTATTCATGTGGAGCAGAATCTCATCAAAAAAGCGGTGGGTTCCCAGGATCAAGCTGTGACGACACACGGCGGTTTGTGTCATATCACTTTCGAACGCAGCGGTGAGATCTCTATCAGACCTGTGATCGTAAAAAAAGAGCGGCGGCAGGAGTTTTGCAGCCACCTAATGCTGTTTCATACTGACTTCCAACGTCTCGCATCAGAAGTGGCAAGAGGCGTAATCGACAACATCTCGAAATGCACCAACCAGCTTCACTTGATGGCCCAGATGGTCGATGAAGGTCTTAACCTTCTGGTAGGTAATGGGGATATTGGTGAGTTCGGAAAACTTTTGCACGAGAGCTGGAGGCTAAAGCAAGAGCTCTCTGATCAGGTCAGCAACAGCCACATAGACGAGATGTACCAGGCGGCAAGGGACGCGGGTGCCCTCGGTGGAAAGCCACTCGGTGTTGGCTCGGGCGGATTTCTGCTTTGCTTTGCCCGACCGGAATGCCAAGATGCAATCCGAGAGAAGTTGAAAGGCTTACTGTCGGTTCCCTTCGACTTCGAAACGAAGGGAAGCGAGGTGATCTTCTATAAAGATTGACTTGGATATTTGAATCGGGGATGGGCCACAGTGGAAAGAATACGACGGCTGGCCCTCACCAGGCTTAACAGCTTGACCCCCTCATAGGTGGTTCTTTCGGCGGATGCGTGCTCTCATCCTTGTGGGCGGGAAAGGAACCCGGCTTACCCCTGTCCTCTCCGACGTACCGAAACCCCTCGCACCGGTTGAAGGCCGTCCTTTCCTATCCTATGTCCTTGACAGGCTAGCGTCCGCTGGGGTGGATGAAACTATTCTCCTCACTGGCCACATGGCCGAGAAAGTGGCGGCCCTTTACGACGGAACCTCGCTCGAGGGAATGAGGGTGTCTTGTGTGGCGGAAGACAAACCGCTGGGAACAGCCGGCGCGTTAAGAAATCTCTCCAATCTCTGCCGCCAAGACCCCCTCCTCCTGCTCAACGGTGACACGTGGGTGCATTTTGACCTGACGGCTCTCCAAGCGGCCATGGAAAGACTGGATGCGGAACTGGTTTTGTCCGTGGTGCGTCTTTCGGACGTCTCGGCTTCGGGGTTTGTTGAACAAGACGCGGAGGGCCGACTTCTGCGCTTTTCGGAGAAGGTCGCGCGTGGTTCCGGTCTGATAAACACCGGCGTTTATTTGGTGACGGATCGCTTTGTGGACCGTATTCCGCCGGGCTCCCCTATATCCTTAGAGGCAGAGGTTATTCCTACGGCATTGGCTAAAGGGGCGATCATCGGCCTTTCAGAATGTCCTGGTCCCTTCCACGACATTGGGACACCAGAGGGATACCGTGACTTCTGTCATGCGGCAAAGACTGGGATCATTTGAGTTTTTAGCTATGGATTGGGCAGAGGATCCTGGGAGGAAGCCGTGAACTCATGGTAATATCGAAAAACTTTGACGTCAGACAGGGATAGTCGTGCGGCTAAGCAGCGGTGATTTGGGAATTTCTGGCCAGTCATCACCCACCTGTTCTCGAAGTGTCCTGATGCCTCGGAGGGTGCCCTCTCGCGGTTGGCCAAACAGAACGGCCTAAATGCCTATCGTTCTCTTCGACATTGACGGCACGCTCATCTACTCGGGGAAAACCGGCCGGAAGGCCCTCGGGCGAGTCTTGAAGGAGCTCTACGGCTGGGGGGAGGACCTCTCCGGAATCGCCGTCGAAGGCCGCACGGACCCGGCCACCGCCAAGGCAGCCTTCCTGAAATATCGAGGAGAACCCCCCACAGAAGCGGAGCTCTCGCAGGTTTTTGAACTGTACGTCCAGAAACTCCCCCCTGAGGTCCAAAAATCTGAAACTTTTAGGGTTCTGCCGGGCGTCGAGCCCCTTTTGGAGCAACTTTCCCAAAAGACCGGCGTGGCGGTTGGTATTGCCACAGGAAACATTGAGGCGGGCGCCCGGATCAAATTGGAGAGGGCCGGACTCAACCGCTATCTCCCCTTCGGTGGGTTTGGTTCTGATTCGCCCGATAGGACGGCCCTCACACGAATCGCCATCGAACGGGGCCGAAAAAAACTTTCGGGGGCCGGGGGGCTGAACGAAATTCTGGTGGTGGGAGATACCCCTCTCGATGTGAAGAGCGGGCGGGAGGCTGGAGCGCGCACGGTGGGCGTGGCCACAGGCTCTTGGACCGCAGACGACCTCTCCCGGGCCGGTGCAGACGTCGTCCTCAGCGATTTAACCGACACGGAGGCTTTCCTGTCGCTTCTGGCTGAAACTTTCCCCTGACAACCCCCTAAAATATAAAAGGGGTCAGCATTCGCTAACCCCTTCATTTTATTGGTCGGGGCGAGGAGATTTGAACTCCTGACCTCCTGCTCCCGAAGCAGGCGCGCTACCAAGCTGCGCTACGCCCCGACTCTCGTAGAATATCAGCCCAACCCAAAGGGTCTCTCATTCGGGCCACCCGTGTCTCCCGACCAGCTTCACAAAGACGCAGGTGCCCAGCCTCTCCTCTTCCAGCCCCTGCGGTCCCTTGGTCATCCTCAGCAGAACCTGCCCCTGGGTGTCCCCAACGGGGATGACCAGTCTGCCCCCCATGGCCAGCTGCGTCACCAGGGGTTCTGGTAAAGCCGGGGCACCGGCCGCCACGACAATGGCGTCAAAGGGGCTCTCCTCGGGCCACCCCAGGGTCCCGTCACAAATCCAGGTCAACACATTATGATACCCTAACTGCTCTAACGTCTTCCGCGCCCGAAGGCTAATCCCCTTGAAGCGGTCAACACTGTAAACCCTCTCGGCCAGCTCGGCCAGGACGGCCGCCTGATATCCCGATCCTGTCCCAATCTCAAGGACCCGTTCGTCCCCCCTCAGTCCCAGGGTCTCGCACATGAGGGCCACGATATAGGGCTGGGAGATGGTCTGGCCCTCGCCGATGGGAAGAGGGTGGTCTCCATAGGCCCGCTCTTGCAGGGCTTCCTCCACGAAGAGATGGCGTGACACCTTGCCCATGGCCGCAAGGACGCGGAGGTCCGTGATCCCCCGGCCGCGAAGTTGCTCTTCCACCATCCGTCTCCGGGCCATGTCGAACCGGTGGGTGCCTTCCTGGCCATCCCTTCCCAGCATCTTTGACCTGCGGAGCCTGAACATCTTTCCTTTCCCGTGCAGAGGGTTTCTATCTAGGTAAGGCCGGAGGGAGAGCGTTTCAAGGGCCCGATTGTTCCTCAAGACGAGGTCGAGAGGATGCCTAAGCCGTCTTCGTACTCCGTGATAGAATAGCAGGATTCGACAGGCCCAGGTTTGAGCAGATGGAATCGCAGGAGAGCAAAGGATGAGAACTTTCGTCGAGGCCCTGGAGAAAGAGGGAAAGGTGGGGCTTGTCCTGCGGGGCCGTCAGCCCGAGGGCACGCGGATCTCCGTCTCGGGTGTCGAGATCGGGGACCCCGGCAGGTTCATCGTCTTCGCCGGGCCCTGCTCCGTTGAGAATCGGGAACAGATACTGGACGCCGCCAAGGCCCTTAAGGCGGCGGGCGCCCACGTCCTTCGGGGAGGGGCCTACAAGCCCACGACTTATCCCGTCAAGTTTCAGGGGCTTGAGGAAGAGGGGCTGACCCTCCTGGATGAGGCCAAGCGAGCCAGCGGACTTCCCGTCATCACCGAGGTCATGGACCCCAGAGAGGTGGAGATCGTCGGGGGCCATACAGACATTTTTCAGATAGGGACCCGCAACTTCCAGAACTATGACCTGCTTAACGAGGTCGGCCGCAGCCAGACACCTGTCTTCTTGAAGCGGGGGACCTGGGGGACCGTGGACGAGGTCTTGGGGGCGGCGGAGCGAATCCTTCGTCAGGGAAACACCCAGGTGATGCTCTGCGAGCGGGGTATTGTGGGAGGACCGACTTACGAGCGCGTCTTTCCCACCATCCGATGGCACCCGGACCTCATGATCATCCCGGCCCTGAAGACGCTGACGCATCTCCCCGTCATCTTTGACGCGAGCCACGCCACCGGGTACAGGGAATTTGTGGAGCCGATGGCCTTGGCCGCGGCCGCGGCGGGGGCTGACGGTCTGATGGTGGAGGTCCACCCTGAACCCGAAAAATCCCTGACCGACGCACCCCAAGCCATCGATTACAAGGCTTTTGGGCACCTGATGGAGAAGCTCCGAGCGGTTTTGGCCGCCGTGGGTCGAACGCTCTAAAGGGCCTGGTTTCCCTTAGAAGAAGGTTTCCCCGGGCGGGCAGGCCTCGTTCACGAGGGGCCTCAGCCTGACCCGCTGGGTGACGGCATCGGCCTGGAGACTGGCGACAGCCTCTTTGACCTCCTCTTCCCAGCCGGGATCAGGGAGGAACGCGAGGACTTCAGCGGCATTGGCCGCATGGAGGAGGGCATTTCCTAAGAGGATGCACGCCTGTGCTTGGTTCCCACTGTTCACGGCGGACACCGCCATGGCGACATTGAAGCCGGTGGCCGTGAGGGCCCGGGTGCCGATAAGGAGGATTCGCTCGTCGACGGCTCCTACAGAGTCCCGAAGGGTTTCAAGGCTCTGATTCACGTCGCGCGTCGCACCCACACAATTGGAAAGATCTCCCGCCTCGCATGCCTCCTTTCCCAGCTCCCACAGCTCGAATACAATGGGGTAATCGTCAAGAATGACCGCAGATTGAGCTCGAGCTTCATTCAAAGCCACTCCACCCAGAAGACCAATTGACGTCACCGCTGCCAGAAAGATTTTGAGCTTCATTTGTCAACCTCCTTACGACAGACATTACCCCAGAAGATGACTGATCTGGGAGAATATATCCGGCTTTTTCGTTTCAGGGGGGAAAATCTAAAATTTCAAAGGGATTCAGCAAATAGACAAAAGGACTTCACAAGGAAGACAGAGGGCGCGCCCTTCCCTGGAGCCCATGAAAATCGCGCCCCTTTGCATTTCAAAAGAATTTTGGCTAAGGGAACCCATTGAATGGGTGGAACGGAAGAAAGGAAGGCCTAACGACCTGGCTTCTGTTCTTGCTCTTCCAATATAGTGGCTTTATAGGCCTCTGACGCGGTCCCAAAACTCTCATCGACGTCGTAGGATTTCACGGCGGACGTCACGCCCGCACAGCCGAAGAGAGAGAGGACCATGAGTCCTAGGGCGACCTTGAAAAGGGTTTTCATGACCAGGCCTCCTCTAATACCTCCCCTAGCTCTCTACTGTTAATTTTGTTACCAATTAAAAAAAAGCAATAGGTTTTTACCCTGAAACAATTAAAAAGTTCTGATGGCAGATAGATATTTATTCGAGGAATATCTCTTATAATCTTCGGAGACCCTGTGGCGAATCGGGCCCCGCAGATGGCTCCACACCAATATGAGAGGGTCTGCTCCCAGCGCTGACCCCTGACCAGGAGAGCCCATGACTTCTTTTCTTCAGGCGGCCCGCGAACGGGTCCTGGTGGCCGATGGGGCCATGGGATCCCTGATCCTGCAAATGGGGATGGACGCTCGCGAACCCCCCGAGATCTGGTGTCAGACTCGGTCGGAAGAGGTGAGAGGGATTCATCGGTCCTACTTTGAGGCTGGGAGTGACTTCGTCTATACGAACAGTTTTGGGGGGAACCGATTCCGCCTCGAAAATTTTGGCCTTGAGAAAGATGTCCACCGCCTCAACAGGCTCTCGGCGGAGCTCGCCCGCAAGGAGGCGGGGCCGGGAAAATGGGTCTTTGGCTCGGTGGGGCCGACGGGGCAGTCTCAGGAGGCCCCCTTGGACCCGGAAGAGGTGATCGACATCTTCGCCGAGCAAGTTCAGGGCCTCGCGGACGGAGGGGTGGACGGGGTGGCGGTGGAGACCATGCTGGCCGTCGAGGAGGCCGAGGGGGCTATCCGAGCGGCCAAGGCGATCCGGCTGGACCTCCCCGTTATCGCGACCCTGACCTTTGTCCCGGGCCCACAAGGCCCCAGGACCCGGTGCGGCGCCACCCCTTCCCAAGCCGGGCGAAAAACCCTTCAGGCCGGAGCCGACCTCATCGGGGCCAACTGCACTAACGGCGTCGAGGAGGCCATCGTCGTCCTCACAGAGCTCAGGAAATCCTTTCCCGAGGCGCTTCTCGTCTGCAAGCCAAACGCAGGCCTTCCAAAAATGCGTGCCGGGGAGCTGAAATGGGATGAGACGCCAGAGCGGATGACCGCAGGGATGCGCAGGCTCGTCCCCAACGGCGTCAATATCTTCGGGGGTTGCTGTGGAACAACGCCCTCACACATCCGGGCCATGGCCGAGCTTGCCCACGAGGTCAATCAGGGACGATGACCGGCCATTTCGTTTCCGGCATCCCTATTTCTTTTTCCTGAGCGCCTCGACCATCGACTTCAACGCCGAAAACCCTTTAGGGTTTTTCTCCCTCAGGTCCGCGAGAGCCTTCATCAGCCTGACAATTTCCGGGTCGGCTGGCTTGGCGGACGTGTAGCGCGCCTCCGCTTCAGCCACCCGCTTAACCTCCCCCGGAGAAAGTGGCCGGATGACACCCCCCTTTGACGGTTCTTGAATTCGGACCAGTCTGCTCCCCGGGCGCCCCATCGCCTTTCGTGCGCTCTTGGGGGGGGCCCCTTTCAGCAGCCAATCCAGGGAGACATTGAACTCCCCAGCCACGTCGCAGAGGAATTTTAAAGAGGGCTCTCGCCCCTGGAGGTAATTGTGAACGGTCCTGTAGGGGTAACGCGTCCTCCTGGCCACTTCTGCCACACTGAGGGGGCCAAAGGCGGATTTCAGCCGCTTCGACAGTCCAGCCGAAAACTTATTTCCCGTTTGGGCTATTTTTTTCTTGACAGGATTTCTCAAATGGGAAAGGCTCGTCTTGGGTGAGCTGTGGACAGAAAAACCCCCGGGGTCGAAGCCAAAGCCGATGGGTCCCTTACCTTCCCTAAGGCTAGGGGCACGAGGCCCTCGGGGTCAATAACAAAAATCCATTGGAAAAAGAGGAAACAATGGGAGCCCCTGACACTCAAGAAGACCTAATCAGGAGTCTCCTGATCGGCCACGTCATCCCGCCGGACGCCGTCATCGTATCAGTTCAATTCCATCCCGGAGACCCAATAGATTTTCTCTTGTTCGTCGATGAGAACCTCGCCCAACCCGTCGTCCAGTACCTCACCGAAAGTGGCGTGGCCGTGGAATCCTCCGTCCAGGCCCGGTGGGTCTCAGAGGTTTTTCCTTCGTAGTGCAGGGCTGAGGGACACGCACAGAACCCCACCGTTACCCCAATCAAGCGAAACACAGGCCGAATTGACAGTCCGGCCCCCATCGAATATGTTGAAGAGAATTGGGTTTCATAGACAGCCGATCTCGAAAAGACTGTCCTGTCCATTTAAAGGGATTCCATGGCGGCCCAAGTCGGAGAGCAGGCTCCCGACTTTACAGCAAAGACGACAGGGAAGCGGGAGATCACTCTTTCCTCCTACCGAGGGAAGAAGAACGTCGTGCTGGCTTTCTTCCCATTTGTCTTTAGCCCCGTTTGCAGTGAGCAGATCCCCTCGTATTCCCAGAACATCGAGCGGTTCCGAGCCCTGGAGACCGAGGTCCTGGGGGTCAGTGTGGACAGCCACTGGGCCCAAGGGGCTTGGGCCAAAACTTACGGGATTCAGATCCCCGTGGTGAGCGATTTCAGCAAAGAGATTGCCCGAAGCTATGCGGTTCTTCATCCCGGCGGGATGACGCAAAGGGCGATTGTCATTATCGATAAGAAGGGGAAGATCACCTGCCGGAAGGTCGAGGAAGACATCGGGCAGGCGCCGGACCTTGAGCAGATCTTCGCGGAACTCAAGAAACTCTCCAAGTAGAGCGGCTCTTGGGGGGTCTCGGGGTCGCCTTTCCCGGGGAGCGAAACCATGAAAGACACCATCCGCCCAGGGCTGGAAGGCCGAGCCGAGCAGACGGTTGAAATGGGTGACCTGGCCCACGCCTTGGGGAACAAGGGGGTCCGAGTCCTGGCGACCCCTGTCCTGATCCGCCTTCTGGAGAATGCGGCCAGTCAGGCCGTCCGCAGCCATCTCCCGCCGGGAACCTTTACGGTAGGGACACTGGTCCAGATCCGCCACCTCAAGGCGACCCCACTGGGTCTTCAAGTCGTGGCCCAGGTGCGACTTCGGGAGGTGGACGGCAGGCGTCTCGTCTTCGACGTAGAGGCCCACGATGAGGTGGAGAAGATCGCAGAAGGGGTTCACGAGCGGTTCATCGTCGATGGAGAACGGTTCCTCGCCAGGGCGAAGAAGAAGGAGAACCGGGAGGAGGTCTCCGGAGCCGGCTCTTGACCTTGCAGTTACTGTCATGGTTCTTTCTTTCTCATTTGACCGGTGGTGGAAGGTGCGGGACTTCTTTGAAGGCATAAGCGGGGGTTTTCGACGCTCCCACTGTCGCCCCCTGGGGTGGGGCCTCGTTCTGAGCGCTCTGTTCTTGGGGGGATGCGGCTTCTTCGAGGGAAAGAAGGCTGAGATCGAGGTCCCCGAGGCGCCCGTCGTCGTACAGGTCACCATCACCGCAAAGAGGTATTCCTTCACGCCGAATCTCATCCGCGTCAAGCAGGGCCAAGCCCTGGAAATCACCCTGGTAAGTGAGGATGTCCCCCATGGCTTTGGTATCCGTCGGCCTGGACGGATCCGAAATTTCGGGGCCTTTGAACCGGGCCAGCCCCTGACGGTCCGAATCCGGACGAATGCGAAAGGGACCATCGAGTTTTTCAGCACTGTTTACAGTGGGGTCGGCTACAACGACATGCAGGGAAAGATCCTTGTGGAGTGAGGCGCACCTTCCACAAATGGGTAGATTCTTCGTCCTGAGATTTTAAGTGGGATGGGCCCTGTGCAAGCCATCACCGACGTGTCAGGCCTTCGGGTGGGCCACGCCGAGGACCCAAAGGGTCTCACCGGCTGTACCGTCGTCCTTTGCGAGGAGGGGACCATCGCGGGGGTCGACCTGCGGGGCTCTGCGACGGGGACCCGTCAAATGGACGCCCTGAGCCCTTTTCATGTGGCCGAACACATTCACGCCGTCTTTTTCTCAGGGGGCAGCGCCTTTGGCCTGGACGCCGCGGCAGGGGTGATGCAATACCTCGAGGCTCGCGGCGTGGGTTTTCCCACGAGGGACACGGCCGTCCCCATTGTCCCGGCCGCCATCCTCTACGACCTCTCTGTAGGCGACCCGAAGTCACGGCCCACTCCCGAGATGGCCCTTCAGGCCTGCGAAAGGGCCTCCTCAGAACCCCCCGCCGAGGGAAATCACGGGGCCGGCATGGGGGCCACCGTGGGAAAGCTCTTTGGCCCCTCACATGCCATGAAGGGGGGTGTCGGGACCTGGCCCTCGGGAGTCCCGAGGGGTCGACGGTTGGCGCCCTGGCCATCGTCAACGCGTTCGGGGACGTCGTCGAGCACGGGTCGAGACGGCTACTCGCGGGGGCACGCAAGGGGGAGGAAAGTCTTGAGCTGGCCGACACCTGGGAGATGATGCGACGAGGCGCAGGCCACCCCCACTTTGGGGCTCCGGCCACCAACCTCTGTTGCGTTGCCACAGACGCCCGCCTCACCAAGGGAGAGGCGGGAAAATTGGCCCGGATGGCCTCAGCGGGCCTGGTCAAGACTGTCCGCCCGGCCTCCACCCAGGTCGATGGAGACGTGATCCTCGCCCTGTCGACGGGGACCCTCGAAGACGATCTGGACCTCCTCGGCCTTCTGGCCGAAGAGGCGCTGGCCATCGCCATCAATCGAGCCGTGATCCAGGCAGAATCGCTCCCCGGCCTCCCCGCCCACCCCGACTTGGCAAAAGCCTGATCCACCCGGGCAATCTCACCTCCGGAGTTTCTTGACACAGAGAGATCTGGGGATTATCGTAAATGTGGGTAACTATCAGAAATTAGGGGCCGCAGAGGCCGCCCCGCTGCCGGAGAGAGGGGGAAATGTTTTTCTACTTCTTCGGACTTGGCCTGACAGAACTCCTCATCATCCTGTTCATCATCATTCTCTTCTTCGGCGCAAAGCGACTCCCGGGCATTGGATCAGGGTTGGCCAAAGGGATCACAGGCTTCCGAAAGAGCTTTCAGAAGTCTGATCAGATCGACATTACCCCCAAGGAACCGGAAAATTCCAAGGAGGACCCGAAGGGTTCTTAACAGGCCTTCTTTTCTCGCTGGGGCAGTTCAATCCGATGGGTGATTAAGGGTTAGATGATCCGCCTTGAGGACATCATCGATCACCTCCATACCTATCTGCCCGAACCAGATGTGGGCCTGGTTCGAAAGGCCTATGTCTACTCCGCCAAGCTCCACGGGGGGCAGGTCCGTCTCTCTGGAGAGCCCTACCTCTCGCACCCCTTAGAGGTAGCGAACCTCCTGGCCCAGCTTCTCATGGACGCCCAGACCGTGGCCGCCGGCCTCCTTCACGACATTGTCGAGGACACTCACGTGGAACTCGACGAGATCCGCGAGCTCTTTGGAGAAGAGGTGGCGGAGCTGGTGGATGGGGTGACCAAGATCAGTCAGATCGAGGCCAAGGGGAGCGCGGAGAGGCAAGCGGAAAACTTGCGAAAGATGATCCTGGCGATGGCGAAGGACCTTCGCGTCATTCTCATCAAATTGGCGGATCGTCTTCACAACCTTCGGACCCTTCAGTATCACTCCCCTCGAAAGCGTGAGGCCATCGCCCAGGAAACGATTGACATCTACGCCCCTCTGGCCAATCGGCTGGGGATGGGATGGGTCAGGGAGGAGCTCGAGGAGGAGGCGTTCAAGAATCTTCGTCCCAGGGAACACGAGGACATCAGACGGCGCCTTGCGACCGACTATGAGGAACGCCAGCGTTACATCGGAGAGTTGATCCGTCGCATCGAAACGGAGTTGGAGGCCGCCGGCATCCGCGGGCAGATCCAGGGGAGACCCAAGCGTCTCTACAGCATCTACCGGAAGATGCTGGCTCAGCGCATCCCCCTCGGGGAGGTTTACGACCTCACGGCCCTTCGGATCATTACGGACTCCGTGAAAGACTGTTATGCCCTCCTCGGCATTATTCACTCCCTCTGGAAACCCATCCCGGGCAGGTTCAAGGATTTCGTCGCGCTGCCAAAGGGCAACCGCTACCAGTCGCTCCACACGACTATCGTCGGCCCCAAGGGCCGCCAGGTCGAGTTTCAGATCCGAACCGAGGAGATGCACCTGATTGCCGAGGAGGGGATCGCCTCCCACTGGCGCTACAAGGGGGAAGAGTCTGACGAGGATGACGAGCGGTTCGTGTGGCTCCGCCAGCTCCTCGAATGGCAGAGGGAGGTCAAAGACCCGCGAGAATTCCTGGACAACCTCAAGATAGACCTCTTCCCCGACGAGGTCTATGTCTTCACCCCCAAAGGGGACGTGCAGGCCTTTTCAAGGGGCGCCACCCCCGTCGACTTCGCCTACCGGATCCACACCGATATCGGAAATCGCTGCGCCCGGGCCAAGGTGAACGGCAAGTTGGTCCCCCTGAAATATGAGCTCCAGAATGGAGACCTGGTGGAGATCGAGACAGCTCCCGACCAGCGCCCCACCCAGGACTGGATGCGGTTTGTGCGGACCACGCGCGCCCGTTCCAAGCTCCGGGCGTGGCTGCGGGTAGAGGAAAAGGAGCGGGCACTTTCCCTGGGACGGGAGCTCCTGGAGAGGGAGCTCAGCCGCTACGGCCAAAGCGCGGAGGAGGACGCCACCGAGAAGTCTTTGGAGGAGGTCGCCGGGTCCCTGGACCTCGCCTCGGCGAAAGATGTCCTACAAGCCATTGGCTTCGGGCGGATTCCCCCGAGGAAGGTCGTCTCAAAACTCCTGCCCCAAGAGGTCCTGGAGGCCGTCTCTCCGGACGGCGCACCCGCCAAGGAGAAAACGAGCGGCACCCAGACCCTGAGAGGGGTCAAGGTCAAAGGCGTCGATGAGATGCCCATGCGGTTCGCCGGCTGCTGCAACCCGATCCCCGGGGACCCCATTGCGGGTTTCATCACACGGGGCCGGGGCGTGAGCATCCACACCGCCGACTGTCCCATCCTCCAGGGGCAGGCCCTGGAGACCGCGCGCAAGATCCCGGCGGAATGGGACCTCAGCGAGTCCACCTGGCGCACCGTTGAGATCATGCTGGAATCCATCGACGAGCCCGGCCTCCTCGCCCGGGTCAGTTCCGCCATCTCCGAATCAGACGCCAACATCGCTCACCTGGAGGGGCACACGACCAAGAGCGGGCAGGCGGTCTTCTATGTGGGAGTCCAGATCAGAGACCTGGCCCACCTAGAACAGTTGCTGGCGAGGGTTCAGACAATGCGCGGAGTGCTTCGGGCCGAGCGGGCTAGAAGTACCTCGGGGACGACACGTCTTCGGCCGGTAGCAAACCCTTGAGAGATCCTCAGCGGGGGGGATTGCCCTTTCAAACGGCCTTTCGGACTTTTCCCGAGCGAAGACAGCGCGTGCAGACCAGGATCCGTTTCGCACCGCCGTTGACGACGATTCGAACGCGCTGAAGGTTTGGCAGCCAGCGACGCCGGCTGGTCTTGTGGGCGTGGCTGATTTGGTTCCCTACGGCGGGACCCTTACCGCAGACGGCGCAACTCCTAGCCATGGAAAATACCCTTTGATGTGGGTTTCAAACCTCTCTCAGTGGAACATGAAACATAAACCTCTCTTGGAAACTTGGCAAACTTTTTTTGAGGCCCCCACCGCCCACCTCCACAGGTCAACCCCTGGGCACCTATGACGGGCCCTCCTCTGATTGAAAAGATCCGAAGGCCCCTGGACTTTCTCGCGCGACAGGCCTCTTCTCGCCTTTCGGTCGTGTCAGGCATCGAAAAGACCCTTGCGGCCTGGATAGATGAGGTGCTGAAGACCCACTCGGGCAGAGAGGTCCAGGGACTCCTCAAGGATCTCAGGAAGGCCTTTTCGGGTTTTGACGCCCTCCCCGCCGAGGAAAAGCGGCGACGGGTGAACCAGGGCAAAGATCTCCTCCCCCGCCTTGAGGCCCTGCTCCAGCCCCCCCGCAGCGGCTCAGGCCCCTTTGCACAATCTATTCAATTCGTAAAGGGGGTGGGGCCACGCCGCGCCCAGACCCTCGAACGTCTGGGGATCTCCACTGTGGGAGACGCGCTTTATTTCCTCCCGCGCCAGTACGCAGATCGAAGCCGCCTCAAAAAGATTCAGCAGCTCGTCCCCGGGGCGGAAGAAACCTTGCTGGCAGAGGTGCACGGGGCGGGGCCGGTCATGACCGGGCGGGGCCGCCGGATGTACGAGATAATCTTCGCCGATGAGACTGGATGGTTGACAGGGGTGTGGTTCAGCTTTCGCCCGTCCTATATGACCGAGCATTTTCCGTCTGGGCGCCGTTTCCTGCTGAGCGGCATGATCCGTCAAAATCCACATCGAGGCGGGAGGCTGGAGATCTATCACCCGGAGGCAGAGGAGGTAGACGAGGGGGGTCCCGGCTCCAGGGAGCCGATTCATCTGGGACGGATCGTCCCCATCTACCCCTCCACAGAAGGGCTCCATCAGAGAACCCTTCGGGCCCTGATGAAAGAGGTGGTGGAAGGTTTTGCAGCAGGGGCAGTAGAAACAATCCCCCCCGCCGTCGTGAAGCAACAGCGCCTGATCCCCCTATCGAAGGCCCTTCAGGGGGTTCATTTTCCTCCCGAGGGGGCCAACGTGGACTCCCTCAACCAGGGTCGATCTCCCGGCCACCAGCGTCTCATCTTCGATGAGCTCTTTTCCCTCCAGGTGGGCCTTGCCCTTCGCCGCGCCCAGACAAAAAGGTCGAAACGGCGGTTCAGTTATCGCGTCGAGGGCCCCCTGACCGAAGGTCTCCAGGCCCATTTGGATTTTTCGCTGACCACCGCCCAGAAACGAGTCATCGGAGAAATCGCCCAAGACCTGTCGGGCCCCTTTCCCATGAACCGACTCCTTCAAGGGGATGTGGGCAGCGGGAAAACCTTGATGGCCCTTCAGGCCATCCTCATGGCGGTCCAAAGCGGATACCAAGCGGCCTTTATGGCCCCCACGGAAGTCCTGGCAGAGCAACACGCCCTCACCCTTCGGGGTCTCACAGAACCCCTCGGGGTCTCCACCGTCTTGCTGACGGGACGTCTGAAGGGAAAGAGCCGGACAAAAATCCTTGAGGCCCTCGCTCGCGGAGAGGTCGCCATCGCCATCGGAACCCATGCCCTCATCCAGGAGGACGTTCGGTTCAAAGCCCTCTCTCTCGCGGTCATCGACGAGCAGCACCGATTTGGCGTTATGCAGCGCTCGGCCCTTCGAGAGAAGGGCGAGACCCCAGACATCTTGGTCATGACGGCCACTCCCATCCCGCGGACCCTGACCCTGACCGCCTACGGGGATCTCGACCTCTCGGTTCTGGATGAGCTCCCGGCCGGCCGCCAGCCGATCAAGACCCAGGTCTTCACTGGAGGGAAGGCGGATCGAATCCGAAAAATCTTGAAGGCGGAGTTGGAAGCGGGACACCAGGCCTATGTCGTCCTCCCGCTGGTGGAGGAGACAGAGCGTTCCGACCTCAATGCGGCAGTAGAGATGGCCGAACGCATCAGAGAGGAGTTCCCCCAGTACCCTGTGGGGCTCCTCCATGGCCAGATGAAGGGGGAAGAGAAGGAGCGGATGATGCGGGCCTTCGCCGCAGGCGAGGTGGCCATCCTGGCGGCGACGACGGTGGTGGAGGTGGGGGTCGATGTCCCCAACGCGACCGTTATGTGGGTGGAGCACGCCGAGCACTTCGGCCTCTCCCAGCTCCATCAGCTGCGGGGCCGGGTGGGACGGGGCGATGCACCCTCCTTCTGCTTCCTTCACGCCTATCCCCCTCTCACCGAGGAGGCCAAGGCCCGCCTAAAGGTGATGTCACAGACCCAGGACGGCTTCGTCATAGCGGAAAAGGACCTGCAGATGCGAGGGCCCGGAGAGATCCTGGGGACCCGCCAAACGGGGGTCCCCGAGCTTCGCTTGGCCCACCTCCTTCGCCACGCTCCCCTCCTTGCCGCAGCCCGACAGGAGGCCTTTCGTCTTGTCGAGGAGGACCCAGACCTCAGGCAGCCCACTCACGAGAACCTCAGATTGTGGGTCGACCAGCAATGGGGAGAGACCCTCCGCTTGGTCGACGTAGGCTAGCCGGTCAAGAAGAAGGTGTTTGAAGGCGGGGTCTCAATTGTCGACGATGATCTTGATCTTCTGGCCGGGCCGCAGCGAGCCCTCCTCGTCGATCCCGTTTAGGAGGGCGAGGTCGAGAGCCCGGTGGGGGTTGTCGAGGACCTCTGCGGAGATGGAGGCGAGGGTGTCCCCAGGGCGGGCGGTGTAGATGCGGATTCGCTGACGGTCCTTCCGATTACCGTAGATGAGGCCCGTCAGTTGGGCCTTATAGCGGTCCTCGCCTATCTCGAGATTGTTTCCCTTGAGGTTCCCCGACATCTCTTCCATCTTGAGGATCCTCAGGGTGGTCTCGGGGTGGGTGGAGCCAAAGCCGTGATAGCCGGCGCCCCGCAGGCGCTCCAGCTGGCGAAGTCGCCTCATGAATTTTCCCGCTTCCTCAGGGTCATAGCCGGCCCTGTTGGCGTAAAACAGGCCCTTCTCGTCGGCTTCGAACTCAAACTCCTGCCCGTGTCCCAGCAGAATATTGGTGAAGACGGATTGGCCTAAGACAGCCCATTGGCCGGGATCTCCCACGCCAGACGCCGCCCCGCCTATGGCGAGGGCCGCGGTGAGGAGCTGATAGCCGAGGGCCTCGGTCATGCGGCGGGCCCCGTGGCGCTGGGTGACATGGGCGATCTCGTGACCCAGCACGCCAGCCAGCTGGGACTCGCTGTTGAGGGCCGCCAGCATTCCTCGGGTGATATAGACGTACCCCCCGGGAAGGGCGAAGGCGTTCTCACTGGGATCGTCGACGACCTTGAATCGATAAGTAACGTTCCGTCGCTCGGCGACCTGGACGATCTTCTGGCCAACCTGGTTGATGTAGTCCTGGAGGAAGGGGTCCGCGTAAAAGCCGAACTGCTGAATAATCTGTACGTCCGCTCGCTCGCCGAGCCGCTTCTCAGCGGCCTCGCTGATGATGGAAATCCCCTGGGCCCGCGCCAACGGGAGGTCCCAGGAAGCGAAGGTCCAGGTGACCAGGGAGAGGCCAATCAGAAGGCGAAGCCATCTCGAAAGAGGTTTCTTTCTTCCCCACACCATGTTTTCTCTTCCTCTGCGAACCCTTCTGCGACTGAGTCCCGAGATGTCAACTATTTTAATCTAAAAGATAGGATTCTGAAACCCCCCTGGCAAACAAACCCTGGGTGGCCCCGCGGGGTCGCTCAGGGCAAACCCGGCCCCTCAGAGGCGATTTGGGGCTGGATCCCTCCCCGTTTCGGTTATGATGAAGCGCAATTCACCTTTTACAGAATTGGGGTTAGGCGCAACCCAGAACATCCCCGCAAGAGAAAAGGGGAGAGGGAAGATGAGCCCAGAAAAAAAAGAAAAAAGGATGCAACAGTGGAAAATACCCGAAACGGTCAAAATTCGGGAGCTTCTCAGCCTCATGGAGGCGCGGCGGACTGTCCGCGGGTACAAACTCGATCCGGTTCCTGATGGGGCCATCGAGCAGATCCTGGAGGCTGCCCGGTTGGCTCCGTGCGGGGCCAATCAGCAGCCCTGGCAGTTTGTCGTGGTCAGGGAACCTGGAACGCGAAAGAAGCTGGTCGAGGCCCTTGCCGACGGACTCGAAGTCGATCGCAGGCAAGAGGAGTTTCGTCCGGTGGGATATCGTCACCTGAACCCCCGGAAGCCCTATTGTTCCCACGCACCGGTTTTTATTGTGGTGTGCGGCGATGTCCGAACCCAAGAGGCTTATCCGCTAGCCTACCATCGCGATTGGATCTTCATCGAGAGCCTCGCAGCCGCAACGATGAGCATTCATCTGGCAGCCACGGCCCTGGGCCTTGGGACCATGTGGCAATCGGTCACTCCCTATATGGAGACGCAGATCAAGGCGATCCTCGACATCCCCGAGCCGTATGTGATCCCCAATATAGCCCCCATTGGCTACCCAAAAACCGTGGTGGGAGAGAAGGACGCGAAAAGTCTTGAGGAAATCTTTCACTGGGACCGCTACGACCAAGTCTCCGCTTCATAGGCAACCTTGAATTTCATGAACATTCAAGAATCCACTTCGAACACCTCTAAAGGCCGGCCGCGAACGAAATGGGCCAAAAACCCCACCCAGAGAAGAAAGCGGTCATGAACCGGTCCTCCAAAAGACTCACGAGGCGGGGTTTTCTGAAAAATCCGGGGCCGCGGCAGCGGCGCTGGGGACGGCTCAGTTTGTGCGCATGCCCTACACCCACGCCGCCCCGCCCATCAAGATTGGGGTGACGGCTGAACTCACCGGCGCCTTGGCGGACTTCGGTTTTTGGAACGGGAGATCTGCCCGAGCAGCCATTCAACGCATCAACGAAGCGGGCGGCATCGCGGGCCGCGAGGTGACCCTCATCGTGGAGGACACAGAGTCCAAGCCGCCGAGCGGTGTGAGAAAGACTCGAAAGCTCATCCAGCGCAACAAGGTGGACTTTATCTTCGGCTCCCACCACAGCGGAATCTGCCTGGCGTGCAACCCCATCTTGCAGGAGCTGCAGACCGTGGGCTTCCCCAACGGCGCCGCTACTTCCATCACCGGGGCAAAGGGAAACCCCTGGGTGTTCCGCATGGTCCAGAGCGTCCTCCACGAGGTCTACTCCGCCTCGGAGTGGGCGCTAGAAAACCTGGGCAAGCGCTGGACGCTGGTGGGGGTGGATTTTGCCTTTGGACAAGACCAGGTGAACCGGTGGGCCGAGCGGGTCGAGCACCTGGGCGGCAAGGCCCTTGACAAGATCATGGTGCCGGTCGGAACTGACAACGTGCTTCCCTACCTCAGCCGGATCAATCAGAGGGAGACTGAGGTCCTCTTCCACGCCTTCTTCAGCGCGAGCGCGGCCGCCTTCATCAAACAGGCTGGAAACATAGGCCTCCTGGAAAAGTTCACGTTCATCGGGACTTATGACAGCGTGGAAGGCCTGGACCCCGCCCCTTTCGAGGGATCCTACTTCTACACCCCTTTCCCCCAGCGATTGAGCCAAGCGCCGGAGGAGTTAAGGCCCTATGACGCGACTCTGAGGAAGGCCATCGGTGTGGATGAAGAGGGAGCGGACCTTCGGCGTAACCGCCGCCCCTCCGGCCACGCCCATAACGTCCTGGGGTGGGAGCTCATGTACCTCATCAAGGACGCCGTGGAGAAAACGGGGTACAAGAGCAAGAAGGACAGCCGGGACATTATCGAGTTTCTACAGGGACACGAGACCGTGGCCGGCCCCCAGTACCCCCACGGCGGCAAGCTCATCCGGGCCCAGGACCATCAGGCCTTCTTAGACTTCTATATCCAAAAGGTGGTGAACGGAAAATACGAGCTGGTCGGCCAGGCCCCCCGGGAAAAGGGAATGTACCCACCCCAAGGAGACCTGAGGGTCTAGCCCAGGCCTGCTCCTTACCCCCCAAAGCGGTCCTCCCCCTCTCCAGGCTTAAATCTTCCACGCCTGAGAAGGGCTAAACGCGCCCCACTCACTGTGGCCCCTCAGCCCCAACTGTCGAGGGGTTTTCCCCGCCCTTTATTGTCTTGTCGCCTTTCCTACCCTTCTTGAGCATTTCAAGAGCCGCCCGCCTTTTAGCCTTATATCTATTTGATTTTAAATTAGTTAAAAAAATTACGGGGCGTGCGTGACATTCTGGCACAGGGATTGCTTCTCCTGAAGGGTTGCCGACTATATCGATAGACCCTGAGGTGCACTCGCGAGGAGTTGGTCCGAAAAGGGACCGCCTCGAAAAGGAGAGCAATGACGGTTTTCATCAAGTTCTGGAAGGACAGAAAAGGACAGGGGCTGACAGAGTTCGCCCTCGTCATTGCCCTGGTGGCGATCGCCGTCATCGCGGCCATGACAGCGCTTGGGGGCGGCGTCTCCAACAGTTTGAACACTATCGTGGGGAGCCTCTAGGCCCCCCATTTCCGCCAGGGAGAGTTTTTTCAGTGGGATAGGGCTCAACTGCAAGGGAGAAAAAGGACATGGGCATCGGGACTGCGATTTTCTGGCTTGCCGCATTGACCGTCGGGGTCATCATCCACGTCCGGCGGGACTCCCGAAGGTATGTCGAACTGAGAGGGAGGATCGAAGAAGGCTGGTGATGCGCAGTGCCCGTTCCTACGGAGGTCCGGGCGATGCCATCTACCACAAGCCAAAGAGGTGCCGTATGGAGGGCAGCAGGATTTGGAGAATGTGTTTCAGGTGGTTGAGGAAGGACGAGGGTCAGGGACTGACCGAGTACGCCCTCATCCTCTTCGCGGTTGCCCTTGCGGTCATAGCGACCCTGACGCTGCTTGGGGGGAACGTCACAGATTCTCTGAACGATGCGGCCGACAGCTTTAGCAGCCGAGGGGGAGGGGGGCAAGGGCCCCCAGCGGGTCGAGGACCTCCCCCGGGACGTGGGGCCCCCGCCGGGCGTGGGGCCGGTAGGTAACTTTAGGACAGCTGTTCTGAGAAAGAGCCGTTTAGATGAGGAAAGGAGTGGAGAAATGAAACGATTCGTCAAGTTCTTGAAGGACAGAAAAGGCCAGGGGCTGACAGAGTACGCCCTCATCATCGCCCTGGTGGCGATCGCCGTCATCGCCGCGTTGACCTTGCTGGGCGGGGGCGTCACCACCACTTTGAACACCATCGTGGGGAGCCTCTAACACTTTCACCGGTAGCGGGCTTCTTGAAGGAGACGGGGGAGGCCCACCTCCCCTCCCCTGTTTCGCACTTTTAATCGAGCGTACGGCTTAAGGAGAGAAAGCAGATGCCCATCGATTTCTCTAAAGAATTCCTTCTCTCAAGTGGGCGACTATCCCCTCACTCCGGGGGCGAGCCAACTCGGCCTTCTCTTTCAAAGATCCTCAAGAGAGCCTCTATCCTCCTCGGTCTTTGTGTCCTGGCCGGGAGCCTTTACGGCGGCTCCCTTCTGAGCGCGATCTTGAAGAGAGACCTCGCAAAGACACGGGCCAACGAGGTCGCAGGCCAGGTGAGGGGGAGGATAACGAATCACCCGTCCCTGACCTCCCTGACCTCCCTGACTCAGGCTTCCCTGGAGGGCCTGGACAGGCTTTCAGAGGACCTCTCGAACACGCTCGGAAGTCGCGGGCTCAAGATCTGGGACCTAAACGGGAGGGCCATCTGGTCCGACGAGATGGGACTGGACAGAAGGATCTCTGAGGCTGAAAACCTGAGGCAGGCCCTGGCGGGAGAGGTGACCTACCACTGGCAGCTCCCGGGATTCAACCACAGCAACGGGAACAACGGGGATGCCCTGGGGCAGGGCTCCGTGATTGAAGTCTATGTTCCCCTCCTCTCCCCTGAGAGGCAGAACGTCGCTTATGTCCTTGGGATCTACGCTGACGCCACCCCACTCATTGGGCCCGTGAAAAATGTAACGAAGACCCTCTGGGGCGTCGGCCTGGGGAGCGGTCTCATTGTTTATCTCGGCCTCCTCGTCGTCGTCAGGCGGGCCTCCTCGGACTTGGCCGACGCGGCGGGGCGAAATGCGATGCTCTACGATAAGGTCCTGGAGGGCTCCCAGCGCCTCAGCGCCCTTCACGACCTCAGTCAGAAAGTCTCCTCTAAGTTAGACCTGAAGGAAGTCCTGGACTCCATCGTCCGGGCGTCGTTGGAACTCCTCGATGGAGACCGCGCCAGCCTCTTTCTCTTAAGTGAAGACGGAAAACATCTGCGCCCCACGGCCACTTTTGGACAGATCCAAGAACCCGCTGGGGAACCCCCGGAACTCCCCGTAGGGGGCCCGCCGAGCGGGATAGTAGCCTCAGAGAAAAAGTCCCGGGTCGTCGATGACGTACAAAGGGACGAGCGCTGGTGGGACCACGCCTGGGCGAAGGCCGAGGGCCTTCGGTCTTTCATCGGCGTCCCGCTCATCTCGGGCGAGAAGCTCGTCGGCGTCCTGAACTGCCTCTCGCGCGAGCCCTCGAAGTTCGAAGAAGAAGACATCCGGCTGATGGAGGCCCTGGCCAGCGAGGCCGCCATCGCCCTCGAGAACGCCCGACTCTATGAGGGCGTCGTGAAAAGATCCGAAGAGTTAGCGGGACTCATCGAGGCCTCAAGGCGGGTCGCCTCGGAACTGGACCTCAAGAAGACGCTCGAGGCCGTCCTGGACGAGGGAGGGCGCGTCTTCGGGACCGGCCGCATTGGCCTCTGGTTCGTTCGTAAAGAGAGCGGGGATGTGTTTGACGTCATCGCCCGGGGACTCTCGGAAGAGCACTTGGAGACCATCCGCTACCTCAAGGGAAAAACCATTGTCTCCCAATACGCTCAGGACCCCTCACTCGGCCAATCAACTGTCGTTGAGGACGTGAGCAGTGGATCCCGATGGGAACACCAGCAGGAACTCTGGCTTCGTGAGGGTATCCGGTCCTTAGTCGTCATCCCCATGCGCTCCAGAGGTGAGACCTTCGGCGTCCTCGCATTTTATTGGGGCAAGACCAAGCACTTCTCCGAGGAGGAGATCGCGCTCGGCCAGGCCTTCGCCGAGCAGGCGGCCATCGCCATCCGAAACGCCCAAATCTACGCTGACGTTCGCCCGATGAGGGACCGTCTGGAGACCCTGGTGGAGAACGCCGGAGATGCCATCGTCACCTTGGACTCAGAGAGCAAGGTCCTCTCCTGGAACCCAGCCGCCGAACGGATCTACGGATACTCCGCCTCCGAGATGGTGGGGCAGGTCCCCCACGCTCTCTTCCCCGAGGAGAGGCAGTCGGAGAGTCTGGCCATTCGGGAGAGAATGAAGCAGGGCAAAATATTGACACTCGTGGAAACGGAGAGGCGGCGAAAGGGAGGCGAGACATTCGACGCCCAGATCACCTACTCGCCCCTTCGTGACCCCCGGGGCGAGGTCACGGGCTACTCTGTCATCATCCGTGATATCTCCGAGACAAAGAAGATGGAACGGGAGCTGGCACAGACAAACGACGAGCTTCAAAGGACGGTGGTGGAACTCCACCTCGCCCAAGAGGTGGCCATTCGGTCGAAGAAGCTGGCCTCCATCGGAACGCTGGTGGCGGGAGTCTCCCATGAGATCCTGAACCCCATTAACAACATGTCCGTCACGATTCAGATGCTCCAACGGGAGATCGTCGAGAGAACCCCGGAGAATCTCTCCGAGGCCCTGGACTCCATGCAAGAGGAGGTGGGCCGGGTGGTCAAGATCTCGGATAACCTCCTGAAATTTTCCAGGCAGAAAGAACCCCGCGCCAAACCCGTGGAACTCCCCCACCTCATGGATCAGGTCATTGACCTCCTCTCCCATGAGACCCGTCTGGAGAATATCGAGGTGGTCCGGGAATATTCACCTGACCTTCCTAAAGTGCGGGGGGATGAAGACCAGCTCCGCCAGGTCTTCTTCAACCTCATCCAGAACGCAAGAGATGCCATGCCCTCGGGCGGCCGCCTCGTCCTTCAGACCCAGGTCAAAAATGGCTGGGTGTGTACGTCGGTCCAGGATACGGGCGAAGGCATCCCCGAGGAGGTGCGAGAGAAAGTGTTTGACCCCTTCTTCAGCACAAAGCCTGAAGGAAAAGGGACTGGACTCGGTCTTTCTGTTTCGTACGGGATCATCGAAGCGCACAAAGGAAGCCTGACCGTTGAGAGCAAGGACAAAGAGGGAACCACTTTTAGGGTAGAACTCCCAGCCATGCGAGAGGAGAAAGAGAATGCGTGAACTTCAGGTCACCAGAAAAGGATTGATCAAGATCCTCGTCGTCGACGACGAGCCCAAGGTCTGCGAGCAGGTCAAGCTCTTCTTCGAGTCCAAGGGGTATGATGCGACCACCGCCACGAGCGGTGAGGAAGCCATCGCAAAGCTCAAGTTTGAGCGGCCTCACCTTGTCCTCCTCGACGTCCGGATGCCAGGGGGGGTTAATGGGGTCGAGGTCCTGCGACAGGCGAAAAAGCTGGACCCGGCCGTCGGCGTCATCATGGTCACGGCCGTCCAAGATGAAGAGGTTTTTAATGAAGCGCTCAGCGAAGGGGCTTTCGACTATCTCACCAAGCCCCTCAACCTGACCTATCTGGAGTCGAGGGTCTCAGTCAAGGTCATGGAACTCCTCGAGAACTAGATAGCTAAGGCGCTGCACAGCCCCCGAAATGGGGAGGGAGAGAATGCCCAAGATCCTGATTGTCGACGATGAGCCCAAGGCCTGCGAGCAGCTCGAGCTCTTCTTCAAGGCCAAGGGGTGTGAGGTGACGACCGCCTCGAGTGGTGAAGAGGCCCTGTCTAAGCTCAAGAGTGAGCGACCTCACATCATCCTCCTTGACGTCCGGATGCCAGGGGGGATGGACGGGGTTGAGGTCCTGCGACAGGCAAAAGAACTGGACCCGGCCGTCGGCGCCATCATGCTCACGGCCGTCCAAGAGGAGGGGGTTTTTAAAGAAGCGCTCGAGGGGGGGGCCTCCGACTATCTCACCAAGCCCATCGATCTCGGCACTCTGGAGTCGAAGATCACGCTTAAGCTCGCCGGACGCTTTGGAAAAGAAGCTTTTCTTCCTGCACTGGGACGTCCTACTGTGGCCTAAGAAGAAACCGTCTCAAGACTCTCTTTTAACCCTTCCCTCTCAGGTTTCGCTCAAATCAGGAAGGCCGCTCAGGGGTTCCTTCGCTGGAGCCCCCTCAGGAGTTGGGCCTTGACCCCGTCCGTCCAGCTCTTGATCTCCTGGTTGGCCTCCTCCTCGGAGTCATAGGGGAGGGTTACAACGAGGACGAAAGCCCTGAGGTGTTGTGCGATGCGCTCGGTCTCTTCCTCGTGCCCCGCCCGCTCCGACGGGGAGATTTCTAGTCCTTCCTTGCAGCGCTCAACGTGCCAGGTGTCCAGGACCTGTAGGACCTCCGTGACATCCCGAAGGGCGGGGGGCGTTCGTCGGTTCGGAGCAATCTTGAGGGAAAAGGGGAGGACTGAACCGTCGAGGAGGATCCCTTCAATCTGGGTCCGGTCGTCACTGTACAGGAAGGACCCTGAACAGGGGCCAACAACCGGCCTGGTGACCCCGGCCGGGGTCACCTCCGGCACGGTCCGCCCTCTGCCGCAGGCGGAGAGAAGCACCAAGAACAAAACCGAATAGATGATTCCTTTGCGGGTCGAAATAAAATTCACGATTTAGTTCCGTTCAAAACCGATTATTGATAGGTCAAGATCCATACTTCTGTCTCCTTGGGGAGAGACACCGGGCTGACCTCCACCTGGCTTCGGCCGAGGCGCTTGGCATCTTTATAGTGCGCGAGAAATTCCGTTTCATCCGAGATGGGCCAGTCGGCGATGGCCTCGGTCTTAAAATGCTGCGGGATGACCGGCGGGGGTTTTAGGCGGGAGACGATCTCGGCCGCTTCGTCTCCGTCAATGCTGAAAAACCCCCCCGACCGGAATGAGAAGGACGTCCACCCTCCCAAGGACCTCATAAATCTCCTCGTCGGGGATGTGGCCCATGTCGCTAAAGTGGGCGATGCGAAGGCCACCCGCCTCAATGACGAAAACGTTGTTCTTTCCCCGGAGCCTTCCCTTCTCTTTATCGTGATAGACGGGAACAGCGGTGATTCGGACATCCTTGAGGCGATGGTCGATCCTTTGCCAGTCCTGTCCATTAGAAGTGAGCCCCCGAAGAATCTCGGGCGATCCCTGAATCCAACCGGCCTGGTTATGGTCCCTGTGTTCGTGGCTGATGGTGACCAGGTCGGCCTCCACAGGGGGCCTTGCATAGCCCACAGCGTCCTGTCCCTCAATGGCAAAGGGGTCCGTGAAGACCCGGACGCCGTCCTCCGATGTGATCTGGAAGGCGGAATGGCCCAACCACCTGATGGTGACGGTCCCTTCAGCCTGAAGGAACCGGGGGGAGATGAGAGAGAGGACGAGGAAGATAGGGAAAATTGCAAAACGGAGACAAAAGCCCTTCATCCTGGGATTTCCTTTTCAGGCCTTGGATGGGGATCGCAATGGGCTCCATCCATTATAGGGGAGCGGCCGGGGGTTTTCAATAGCGCGGGATGGCCACAGAGGGAAGCGCCACACACCCTCCGCAAAGAAGTGGTCCAGGACTTCAGATCTGCAAGGGCTCTAGCCGCCGAGGGCGCGGTTGAGGTTGAAGGCGGCGCTGATCATGCTCAGGTGAGTGAAGGCCTGGGGGGTGTTCCCCAGGGCGTCGCCCCCGACGCTGATTTCCTCGCTGTAGAGTCCCACGTGGCTGGCGTAGCCGAGCATTTTTTCGAAGATGAGGCGCGCCTCTCCCAGCCGGCCGGCGCGCGCCAGGGCCTCGACGAGCCAGAAGGTGCAGATGCTGAAGGTCCCTTCCTCCCCCGCGAGCCCGTCCGAGGCGCCCTTCTTCACATCGTAGCGGAAGACGAGGGAGTCCTTCACAAGACTCTTTAGGGTGGCGTCCAGGGTGGACTGCATCCGCGGATCGATAGGTGAAACGAAGAAGGTGAGGGGCATGAGCAGGTTCGAGGCGTCCAGGGAGCTCGACCCGTAGGCTTGCACAAAGGCTTGACGCTCTTCGCTCCAGCCTTTTGTCATGATGTCCTCGTAGATCGCGTCGCGGACCTTAAGCCACCGGGCGCGGTCGGCGGGGAAGCTTCGCTTGTCGGCCAGGCGAAGGCCCCGGTCTACCGCCACCCAGCACATGAGCTTGCTGTAGACGAATTCCTGCTGGCCGCCTCGCACCTCCCAGACGCCCTCGTCCTTGAGATGCCAGTTGTCGCAAACCCAGTTCACCAGCTTGCGGAGGTCGATCCAGAAGTCGTAGGAGATAGGCCTGTGCTTGTTATAGATGTAGACGGAGTCGATGAGCTCGCCGTAGATGTCGAGCTGGAGCTGGTTGTAGGCACCGTTGCCGATGCGAACAGGGCGCGACCCCATGTAGCCGTCGAGGTGGGTCAGCTCCCGCTCTTTCAACTCACGGCGTCCGTCGATGCCGTACATGATCTGAAGTGGGGGGCCGTTCGGGTTCACCCCCTTGCAGAGGCCCTGCACCCATCCCATGAAGGCCTCGGCCTCGGCGGTGAAACCGATCCGCATCAGGGCGTAGACCGTGAAGGCTGCGTCGCGGATCCAGGTGTATCGGTAGTCCCAGTTCCGCTCGCCCCCGATCCCCTCGGGTAGGCTCGTCGTCGCGGCAGCCACGATGGCGCCCGTGGGCTCGAAGGTGAGGAGCTTGAGGATCATGGCCGAGCGGTGCACCTCCTCCCGCCAGCGCCCATCGTAGGTGCAGCGCGAGACCCAGAGGCGCCAGAAATTGCACGTCCGATCGAAGGCCTCCTGGGAATCCGGGATGGGGCATGTCACGGCCTCCTGGCCGACATCCCGAGTGGGCCAGAGGATGAAGTGCCGCGACTGCCCCTCATGGATCGTAAATTCGCACCCGGCCGCGTCTCCCTCCTGCTTGAGATCCACGTCGGTGGACAGCCCAAGCGCCCTTTCTCCTCCTTCCTGCTGGAAAACAGCCCCTCTCCCGTCTCCTGTGATCTCCAGCGTATGTGAGCTGCTGGCATAGTCGAAGGCGGGCCGGCACGTCATCTTCATGGGCACCACGCCCCGGATACCCTTCACGAGCCGGACGAGGTGGCTCACGTGGCAGGAGGCACCTTCCCGAACCGGCATAAAGTCGATCACCTCGGCAACGCCCGCTTCACTCAAAAAGCGCGTGACGAGGACGTTCGTGTCGGGCAGATAGAGCTGGTGACGCTTGCTTTCACGCGTCGATGTGATTTGAAAGTGGCCCCCCTTGTCATCGTCCAAAAGCGAGCAGAAGACGCTCGGCGAGTCGAAATGGGGCAGGCACAGCCAGTCGACCGATCCGTCTGTGCTGACGAGGGCGCAGGTGTGCATGTCGCCGATAATGCCGTAGCTATCGATGGGCCTGTATCCCATCAGGACAGGACGCTCAGAAAGGGGTTGGGGAGGGGGTGAGGCTCGGCACGAACTGATTCGTGAAGAGGCGCGCAAGCGGGGGTTCGCTTCGGAGTTGGCGGGCTCGGAAGAGGAAAGCCCGAAGCTCCCTCATCCGCTCCTCCTCATACTTCCCAAGACCCCCGGCTTTCAGGGTTTCTTGCGACCAGCCCGCCAGGGTGGCCCTCCACTCCGAGGCCGCCCCGTCTGCCGGATAGTTGGGAAAGACCTGTTGGAAGAATTCCAGGGCTTCACCGGGCCTCTGTAGGGCATCCTCCATGGCCTTGGCCGTGGCATCCACCATCCGCCGAACCAAGTCCGGGTTATTTTCGACCAGACGAGAGGAGGCAACGAGGTTCAGGCCATAGACATAGACGCCATAGCGCGAGAACGGAAGGCTGAGGATAGTCTTCTGGCGGCGGGCTGCTGCCCGCTCATAGCGCCAGCGGACCATCTCGCTGCTGACGACAGCGTCGGCCTTGCCCTCAAAGAGTGTGGAGATCCCGGCGCTTGTGCCCACATCGATCCAGCGCACGTCCTCCAGGTCCAGGCCCGTGCTCTGGGTCAGGAGTGGGAAAAGGAGCCTGGGGAAGCTGGCCGACGGTCCGGCCACCACCCGGCCTTCGAGGTCCCCGGGTTCTCGGATCCCTGAGTCCGCCAGGGTGAAGAGGGTGCTCCCAGTGCGCTCCCCTAGGAGAAGGACTCCGATGACCTCTATCCCCTCGCTTCGGCTCTCGATCAGGGAGGCCACCTCGGCGACGCCGAAGGCCCCCTCTCGAGTCTCCAGGGCTTTCAGGGTCGAGCCGGAGCCCCGGCCGGCCTCGATGGTCAACTGGATCCCGGCCCGTTCATAGTAGCCCTCCCGCTGACCGAGGACGAACACCGAATGGGTGGCATTCGGGGGGGAGTTCAAGATGAGCGTGACGGGTTCCTGAGCGACAGCCCCGGAGGCGAAGAGGGAGAGGAGAAAACTGAACAGGATGGCCTTGAATTTATCACCTAACACAGGCCTTGGGCGGTCCTTGAAAACATTAAATCGCATCGTCATTTGGCTCTGAAACTATCCACAGGCGACTCCCTTGTCAACACTAAATCGGCGATAAAACGAGACATGGGCCGGCCGGCCTTCTTGACACCCTTTCCCGCTTTCTGCTACAAGGCCATTTTCTCCTTATTATCTCTCTGGTTCGCAGAATACGTCGAGACGTCGCAGGAGAGGTCTCTTCTGACGGCGCCTGAGCCCCTTTTGCCCGAGGAGGTCTTTGCGCGATGTCACAGGCGAAGGTGTTCTATGACCGCGATGCCGACATGTCTGCCCTTCAGAATCGCACCGTCGCCGTCATCGGCTACGGCAGCCAGGGGCACGCCCACGCCCTCAACCTCAAGGACAGCGGAGTTCGCGTCCTGGTGGGCCTTCGAGAGGGAAGCAAAACCGCCGCCAAGGTAAAGAACGATGGCCTGCAGGTCATGCCCCCCGGCGAGGCCGCCGAGGCCGCCGACGTCGTCGTCCTTCTGACCCAGGATGATGTTCAGAAACGGCTCTATGAGGAGCACATCGAGCCCAAGATGAAGGCGGGCAACGCCCTGGTCGCCGCCCACGGGTTCAACATCGTCTTCGGGCAGATCAAGCCGGACCCGGGACTCGACGTCTTTATGATCGCCCCGAAGAGCCCGGGCCACATCATGCGCCGGCAGTTCGTCGAAGGCCGTGGGGTCCCGGCCCTTCTGGCCATCCACCAGGACGCCACGGGAAAGTGTAAGGAGCTGGCCCTGGCCTACGGCAAGGGGGTGGGATGCACACGGGCCGGCATCATTGAGACCACCTTTCAGGAGGAGACGGAGACCGATCTCTTCGGAGAACAGGCCATCCTCTGCGGTGGGGTCTCAGAGCTCATCCGGGCCAGTTTCGACACCCTGGTGGGGGCTGGCTACCAGCCGGAGATCGCCTACTTCGAGGTCCTTCACGAGCTAAAGCTCATCGTAGACCTCATCTACGAAGGGGGTATCGGGTGGATGCGCTACTCGGTGAGCGACACCGCCCAGTACGGGGACGTGACCCGGGGACGCCGCGTCATCGACGACAATGTCCGACGGACCATGAAGGAGATCCTGGGCGAGATCCAGTCGGGCCGGTTCGCCCGGGAGTGGATTCAAGAAGGCCTTGCCGGACGGCCCGTCTTTAACGCCCTCACCAAGAGCGACGCACGCCATCCCATAGAGGACGTCGGAAAGCGCCTGAGGGCCATGATGAGCTGGATCGAGCGTCCCCAGGATTAAGACGAAAAAAAGGCAAAACCAGATAGTGGGACGCTTGACTGGAAGGGCGCATTAACGGTAAAAAGAGATGGCGTACGGTGTTGGCGGGGAAAAATGGCGGTGTGCCCCGGCGACGCTTGTGAAAATTTTCTCGAAGTCGCGCTCTGTTTTTTCGGACTTACTTAAATAGGGATGCCCGATGAGAAAGGCGCGTCGGGGCGCATTCACCCTCGCTTCAGCAATCCTTGTCTCGCTCTCCCTGCTCTATCTGTTCTCCCTTCGCCTGGACCACGCAAACGGGCAAGAGCAGACCGAAGACAACATAATACAGCTCTCTGAGGCGTACAATAATGAGATAGATCGGCTTCTTTTTTCAGCCCCGCCCCCTGTCCCCTGGGAAGAGGCTATTGAGGATCAGATCGAGGAAACCCCTGCCCTGCTTAAAACGGGCCAGGAGATCTTTGAGAGGGTCTGCGCTCAATGCCACGGGATCAAGGGTGACGGCACCGGGCCCAGCGCCGAGTTCATGATCACGAAGCCCCGAGACTACACCCGGGGCCTCTTTAAGTTCCGCACCACCCCCGAAGGAAGCCCTCCCAGCGACCACGATCTGTTCCGCACCATCACGACGGGTTTCTCGGAATACGGCATGCCCTCCTTCCGCCACTTCTCCGCCCAAGAGCGTTGGGCGCTGGTCTATTACGTCAAGCAATTGGCCCAATTCGACGAGACGTACCGGGAAGACCCCATCCCTTTTCCTGGGGACCCCATAGACCCGGAGGACCTGGGCCAAATCTCGGACTCCATTGCCCGGGGAAAGCTCGTCTACGAAAAAATTGAGTGTTTCCAGTGCCACGGCGAACAAGGGCGCGGGGATGGCCCCTCAGCGGACACACTGACAGACGCATGGGGAAACAAGACCTATCCTCTGGACTTCACCCGGGGAGAGGTCTCCTTCAAAGGGGGAGGCCGGCCTCGCGACATCGTCCGGGTCCTCACGCTGGGGATCGACGGCACACCCATGCCCTCTTTCGCAGACATCTTTGAGTCCCCCGAAGAGGCCTGGGACCTGGCCCGATACGTGGCCGACCTCGCCGAAAAGGGCGAGGCCCGCAAGCGTCGAGAGTGGAGAAACTTCTTTGTCTCTCTCAGGGGGTCCTTCTCCATAAAGGGGGCAAGACAGGACCCGCCCGAGGAAAATTTCGACCCTGAAATCTCTGCGCAATTCGCCTCTGTCTCGCCGGAAGTCGCCCAGGAAAAAGGATGCCTCTCCTGCCACCAGGGGATCGAGGACATCAACGAGGCGATGAGGCCGCATCTGATGGCCTTCGGAGGCGGGGTCGAAGGGCGAACCTGTGCAGTGTGCCACGGGGGCAATCCCGACGGCGCCACCAAGCCGGAGGCTCACCTCGGGGTGTTCCCGAATCCCGCGAGCATGTGGGTCATCAGCTTCGGCCAGGGTTGCGCCAAGTGCCACACCGGCCGTGACACCCTCAAGAGCGTCCACGGCACAGACTTCCCTCACGCCGTGGGCGGCGGGCTCATGGACGCTGTCTCCTTCGTCAGTGACCCGAGCGGCCTCACTGGAAGGAACCACGTCTACCGAATGCAGCGGGGCCTCATGGCAACGGAATTCGGGAAGGCCACCCACACGCTGACTTCAAACGGCATATTGCCCAAGGGAGACTACACCTACTCCGCCTTCGCCCTGAAGGACACCGACGGTGGTGTCCCTTCGGTGGGGACCGACGTCTACAAGGAGTGGATCGCCAAGGCCCTCGAAGCCGATGCCATCGAGCGGGTGGACGAGGCCAAGCAGATACCCGGTTTCGACGAGGCGCTGGAGCTCTGGAAGGACCCGGTGAAGGCCGCCTTCTCCGACTACTACCGGAAGGAGTGCTCCCGGTGCCACATCTGGGTCGAAGGCAGACGGGGGCGGGGCGACCGAAGAGCGGGCGGCTGCGCGGCGTGCCATGTCCCCTACACGAACGAAGGTTTTTATGAGGGGGGCGATCCGACAATCCCCAAGGAAAAGGCCGTTCACCCATTCAAGCATGAGATCACCGTTAAAATTCCTGTCGCCCAGTGCACCCACTGCCACGCCCGCGGGTCGCGCCTCGGCACCAATTACGCCGGAGCCACCGAGTTCGACTACGTGGCGGACGGAAAGGCGACCCCGTATGACGAAGATGGAAACCCACAAGAGTCACTCTTCAGCAAAGAGTACCTGCCCGTCAGGGAAGACGTGCACCATGAGCGGGGGCTTGCATGCGTGGACTGCCACACCTCTGTAGAGATGCACGGCGACGGGAACATTTATCCAAGCCTCCCGTTTCAGGTGGAAACGAATTGCGCCGACTGCCACGGCACACCCACCCAATACCCCTGGGAACTTCCGGTCGGCTACGGAGGGAAAGTGGAGCTCCCCGGATCCAGAGGGACTTACGATAAGGACGAAATACAATATCTCCTCACGTCCCGGGGGAATGTCCGGGGGAACGTGGTCAGGGAAGGAGACAAGGCAATCCTGACCGGAAAGGTCAGCGGGAAGGAGCACGAGGTCCCCCTTCTCAAAGAAAAAAGCCTCCACGACAACTGGAAGACGGAGCAGGGGAAGGTGGCCATGGCCGTGGTCTCCCAGCACATAGACAAGCTGGAGTGCTTCGCTTGCCACGCCGTATGGGCGCCTCAGTGCTTCGGCTGCCACACCAAATACGACCGGCGGGAATTCTCGACCGACTGGGTTCTCTCAAGCCTTAATCACGATCCGGAGACGGGAAAACAACAGATCGTAAAGACACGGGGCAAGGTCACGGTAGAGAACCGGAGCTTCACGCGGTGGGAAGACCCCATCCTGGGCGTGAACACCAAGGGCAGGGTCACACCCATCATCCCGGGCTGCCAGGTCTTCTTCACCTATGTGGATGAAGAAGGGACTGTCGTCACCCTCAACAGGCACTATCAGACGACCGACGGATTCAATTCCATCACCATGGCCCCCCTCCAGCCCCACACCAACTCCATCCCCGCACGCACCTGCGAGAGCTGCCACACGAACCCCAAGACCATCGGCTACGGGACATCCAACTCGCGAAGCCAGGGCCTGCTGAACGGTGGGGATCCTTTCTTCGGCGATCTGTCCAAGGGGTACAACCCCGGGCTTCCTGGCGCCGAGACTGAAAAGCCGCAGGTCCCCGGGATTCCGGACTTCCCCTTCGCCCTGGACCAGATCGTAACGCGCGACGGCTTCCAGACCCAGAACATGCCCCACATCGGAGACCGCCCGTTGAACCAGCGCCAGCGGGATCTGGTAGAAAGGGAGGGTTTGTGCGTCGCCTGCCACAAGCACTACAACACACCTTTCTGGGAGGAGGTCCGAAAGAAGGTCGGCAGCGCCCTCACGCCTGAGGACCACGACCGGGTCGTGGAGGCGGCCCTAAAGGCCTTGGTAGGCCAGTTCACGCTCGACGAGGAGGATGGGCCTGAAGGCACCCAGGAGGCTGAAGGGGGGCCGGATGACACGCAAGGGCCGGATGACACGCAAACTAGAGCGGGACACTACTCTCTTGATCCCCCAACAGAGACGCGATAGACTGAGGGACAGCGTGAATTTTCACCGGAAATTTGAAGAGCGGAGGGGAAGTTAGATGAGGCGGAAAAAGCTCCAGTTCGTCGTTGGGGGAGCCATCATCTTCGGGGCTATCACGTACCTGTCCGTCTCCGGTATCATGGAGGGGGTAAAGTATTTCCACGAGATCGACGAGATCCAGGCACTGGCCTTAGAGCTCCATGGCAAGGGCATCCGGGTCGCGGGAAAGGTCCTGGAAGGCTCCATCGAGCAGAGCCTGGACCACCGGGTCCATGACTTCAAGATGATAGACGGAATTCAGGTCCTCCCGGTCCACTTTCAAGGCATCGTCCCCGACCTCTTTAGGGACGGGGCCACGGTCATTGTGGAAGGCGAGTACGGTACAGATGGTGTCCTCGTCGCCAGTAACGTGATGACAGCCTGCCCCTCCAAGTATGAGGCCGAGCTGTCGGCCCGCATCGACTCGCACAATTAGATTCAACCCACCTCTTTTGGCGTAGGACCATCGCTAGATGGGAGACATTGGTTACTACGGGATACTGCTGGCGGGCTTTTTCTCCCTCTACGCAGGGGTCGCCTCCTTTTGGGGCGGCAAGCTTCGCAACCCTGAGCTTATCGCCAGCAGCCGAGGCGCCGCCTACGCCGTCACCGTCCTCACGACAATCGCCGTCCTGGCCCTCGAATACGTTCTCCTAACCGACAACTTTCTCTTCGCGGGCGTCGCCACCACGAGCAACCGTTCCCTGCCGATCGCCTACAAGGGAGCGGCCCTTTGGGGAGGGCAGGCAAACTCCCTCCTCTTCTGGGTCTGGCTCCTCACCATCTTCTCTGCGGTTGTCCATTACCAGAACCGGGAGAAGAACCGGCCCTTAATGCCTTTCGTGACAACCGTCGTCATGGGGACAGCCCTCTTCTTCTATATCCTCCTCATCTTCTCTGATAACCCCTTCTGGATTTTGAGCCCTGCTCCTCCTGACGGCCGGGGCCTGAACCCCCTCCTCCAGGACCCCGCGATGGTCATCCACCCCCCCATGCTTTACCTGGGCTACATCGCCTGGACCATCCCCTTCGCCTTCGCCATCGGAGCTCTCGTCACGGGGCGGCTCGGAGACGAGTGGATAAGGACGACCCGGCGCTGGTCTCTGGCCGCCTGGTGCTTTCTGGGGGTCGGAAACCTCCTGGGAGCCTGGTGGGCCTACCGGGAGCTCGGCTGGGGGGGCTACTGGGGCTGGGACCCGGTGGAGAACTCCGCCATCCTGCCCTGGATCACGGGGACAGCCTTTCTCCACTCGGTCATGCTTCAAGAGAAGAAGGGGATGCTGAAGGTGTGGAACCTGGTCCTCATCATGATGACCTTCACCCTGAGCATCTTCGGGACCTTCATCGTCCGAAGCGGGGTCATCTCCAGCGTCCACGCCTTCGCCCAGTCCAATCTGGGCTATTTCTTCCTGGTCTATCTGGGCGTCGTGATCGGGGTCTCACTCGGCCTCCTCTTCTGGCGTCTTGACAAACTTCAGAGCGCCCACACCCTGGACTCCTTCCTCTCGCGGGAGAGCACTTTTCTCGTCAACAACTTGATCCTGGTGGGGGCGGCCTTCTCGATATGGTGGGGGACGGTCTTCCCCCTCATCTCTGAGGCCGTCACGGGCACCCGGGTGACTGTGGGCCCACCGTTCTTCAACCGGGTGAACGTCCCTATCGGCGTTTCTCTCCTTCTCCTCCTCGGCGTGGGCCCCGTCATCGCCTGGAGGAAGGCGTCGGCCAAACACCTGAAGAAGCATTTCGTGAAGCCACTCCTCATTGGATTTGTCACGGGCCTGGCCCTCTTCGCTCTGGGGATGAGGCATTTTTACGCCCTATTGGCCCTTTCGCTCGGCGCCTTTGTGCTGACCACCATCGTGGGTGAGTTTTACCGCGGGACGCGGGCGCGGCAGCGGACCGCGGAGGAGGGGGCCGCTCAGGCCCTGGTCAACCTGACGCGAAAGAACAAACGGCGTTACGGGGGCTACATCGTCCACACGGGGATCGTGGCCATCTTTGCCGGGATTGCGGCCTCTTCGGCCTTTCAGGTCCAAAAAGAGGTGACGCTGCGGCCCGGGGAAATGGCCTCCCTGGGGAATTACTGGCTCCAGTATCAGGACGCGGGCGAACGCTCGGGGCCCCGTTTTCAGACGGTCTTCACCAACGTGAGCCTCAGGCGCAACGGGATGGAGATCGAGCACATGCTCCCGGAGCGGCGCCTTTACCGAAATCCCGAGACGCCCACGACAGAGGTGGCCATTCGCTCCACGCTGAAGGAGGACGTCTACATCCTCCTAGGCTCTGTGAACGAGGACGGCTCGGCCACCTTCCGCTTCTTCCTGAACCCCCTTGTCTCCTGGATCTGGATCGGCGGGCTCATCTTCGTCCTAGGGACCGTCATCATCGTCCTGCCTGAACCACAACGCCGCCGAGCCCCTGCCCCCCAAGTCCCCGAGAAGGTTTTGCGGTGACAGTCCTCGTCATCGCTTTGATGGGCCTCGGGGGCCTTGCGGCAGTCCTTTATCCCCTCAGACGCCACTACGAAAGGGATGAATCCGGGGAGGCCCGGCTTCAGCTTCGAGAGCTCGTCGCCAAAAAAGAGACCCTGTACTCCACCTTGAAAGAGCTGGATTTTGACCGGGTTGCGGGAAAGCTCTCCGAGGAGGATTTTCGCCAGCTGGAAGCCCGCTACCGGGCCCGAGCCATCGAAGTCCTGAAGGCCATCGATACGCTAAAAGGGGAGGCCCCGGAGGATGATGAAGAGCTGGCCATCGCCATGGAGCGAGAGATCCTCGCCCTTCGCGCCAAGATTGAGGCTCCCCCCCCTCCATCTCAACCGGAAGCCCCTCCGGAGCCTTCGTGTTCCGGTTGCGGGTTCCCAATCCGCGACACCGACAACTTTTGTCCGCACTGCGGGGCTGACCTGACACTTCCTTCGGAATAGGAGTCGTCCGTTTTGACCTTGAGGGCGCCGTATCTCCTCTTTCTCTCACTCCTCCTCATCTCCTCAGGGGCATTGGCCCAGGAGGGAGGGGAGGAGACCGTGCGCGTGAAAGGGGAGTTTTTTAACGGGACCCTGGAACAGCCCGGGCCGGTGGGGCTTGAGGTGACTCTCTTTACTCTGGGGGGGGAATCTTCCCAGTTCCAGGCCCTCGGCCAAACAGAGACGGCCGAAGGAGGGCGGTTCAGCTTTTCCCTGACCCCTTCCAATGAGCTGGCCCACCTGGTCGCCGTGACGAACTATCAGGGGGTCCCCTACATGGGCCGGGTGGAGCTGGAGACAGAGGGCCAACGCATCACCATCTACGAGGCGACGCCGGAGGTGAGCGACGTCGCCATCGAGAACCACGAAATCTTAGTGACGCTCGAAGGCGTGGATCAAGAGAGAATATTGGGGAGGGGAACAGGTGAATACGAGGAGGAGGACGCGCCCCGTCTCATCTTCAGCGAGGTGATTCGCCTGGCGAACCGGG
Source organism: bacterium (assembly GCA_965249615.1). Lineage (GTDB taxonomy): Bacteria > UBA8248 > UBA8248 > JACPRG01. Next base: position 46,928 of record CBDFMI010000002.1, read on the forward strand.
GGAGGACCACCTATGTGGGCCAGGACCAAACAACCCTGCACCTGTCCCTCCCACCCGAGGCGGAGCTCTTCTCAACACCTGAGGGGCTGTTTCCGGACGCCCTGCGAAGGGGTCCAGACGGCCTCGTGGTGTCAGAGCCTATCCCGCCGGGCGTGAGGGAGATCTCGTTCCGCTATATGATCCCAAACCCCCCACCTCAGTTCACCATCGAGAAGCGAGTCAGCCTGCCCACGACCCGCCTGGCCGTGATGACACCTGACATCTTGTGGGGGGGAATGCGTCTTGCGAGCGAAGACCTCGAGGCCCGGGGGGTCCCCCTGGAGATCCAGGGGCAACGTTACCATTTTTTGTCGGCGGCGAATCTCCAACCGGGCCGACAGGTGGGGTTCATCGTCAGCCGCGACATCGAGAGCACGTCCTTTCAGCCCATCTTCTTCATCCTCCTGGCCGTCCTGGTGGGAGGGCTTTCCATCCCGTACTGGGTGCGAAAGAATCGCAAGAAGCGTGCGCTTAAAACAGCGGGTCGGCCCTCTGTGCAGCGCCCCGAAGTGAAAAAGGCCCAGGAGAGCGAAAAGGCAAAACCCCGGCCAGCGCCGCCCCCCAAGGCGCCAAAAGTCCAAGAGAAGGCCAAAAAAGCCAAAGGGGAGAGCACCTTAGAGAAGCGCGAAAAGGTCTTGGTTGAGATCGCGACTCTGGATAACGCCCACGAAGCCGGCCGTGTCTCCGCGGAAGAATACGCCCGACAGCGCCGGGAGCTCTCTCGCCGCGCTCTCGAACTCACCAAAAAACTGCAGGGCCCATGAGGGAGCGGGGAGAGGACTATCAGTCCAGCCGGGGTGTCCGCCCCCGCCGGAGAGGGCGATGCTGGCCACCCGCGCCCTGACCAAACGTTTCGGTCCTCATGTCGCCGTCTCTGACCTCCACCTTTCTGTGGCAAGGGGCAGTTGCCTCGCCATCTTCGGGCCAAACGGCGCGGGCAAGACAACCCTCCTTAAGCTCCTGGCCTTCCTCGTCAAACCGACCTCAGGGGAGATCCTCTTCGGGGGTGAACGGGGGGAGGCCGGGGAGCTAAGACAGCGGATTGGATTTCTCTCCCACCAACCCCTCCTCTACAAACATCTGACCGCATATGAAAATCTAAAATTCTACGCCAGGCTCTACGGCCTGACCTCTGCCCGAAAGCGGGCTCGGGAGGTGCTGGCCGCGGTGGGCCTCGAGGACCGGGCGGATGAACCTGTCCAGGGGTTCTCCTATGGGATGCTCCAGCGGGCCGCTGTGGCTCGGGCCCTCCTGCACGAGCCGGAGCTCTTGCTCCTGGACGAGCCCTTCTCCGGTCTGGACAGCCAGGGGGCGCGGGACCTGATGGCTATCCTGGAGGGGCTTCGCGACGGGGCTCGGACCCTCATCCTCACCACGCACGACATCCACCGGGGCCTCGCCCTTTGCGACGAGGCGGGCATCCTCATCCGGGGGCGGCTGGCCTATCGGGCCTCAAGGGCTGAACTGGGGTCTGAAGAAAATTTTGTGTCCCTCTACGAAGCACATAGCGAGAAGGCGTGATGGTAGGGCTAAAAGAGCAGAAATTGCGGGGAGGGCCGACCTGGCCGAGGAGGCGCTGGCGCTATTTCGCCCAGGTGGGGGCCATTGTGTGGAAGGACGTGGTGGTCGAGTATCGATCCAAGGGGGTGGTCATCACGATGGCGGTCTTCACCCTCCTCGTCCTGGTCCTCTTCAACTTCGCCTTCGGGCCGGGCGCAGGCAGAGAAGTGCCTGTGGCCTCCGGGATCCTCTGGACCGCCTTCCTCTTCGCGGCGGTCCTAGGGATGAACCACACCTTCGCTCTTGAGAAGGAGGGGGATTGTATGCAAGGCCTTCTCCTTTCTCCTATTGACCGCAGTGCCCTCTTTCTCGGAAAGATGGTCGGAAACCTCGTCTTCCTTCTGGTCGTGGAGGCCGTGAGCCTGCCCCTTTTTGGGATCCTCTACAATCTTCCCCTGCCCCTTGTCCTATGGACCCTGGCCCCCATCGTGCTCCTGGCGACCGTCGGGCTTGGGTCGGTGGGATCGCTCTTCGCATCCATCGCCGTCAACACCAAGGCTCGGGAGGTGATGCTCCCGCTCTTGTTTTTCCCCGTGGCGGTCCCCGTCCTCATCGCGGCCGTCAGGGGAACAGCCGCCGTCCTGGCCGGTGAGGGTTTGGGGGGGGACGCCCTGCGGTTCCTGGTTGTCTATGACATCGTGTTTTTGGTAGCATCTCTTTTAGTCGCGGAATATGTCCTAGAGGAGTAGGAGCCCCTCCAGATGTCGTATGCCCATACGCAGAAACCCGCCCCGCCTCACACTCCGTTAAAAGAGCAATGGCGGGAAATGGGGTCCAGGACCTACGATTTCCTCACCATTGGTGGGGCCCTTGTCCTGATGGTCGGCGCCCTCTACCTTGGGCTTCTCTACGCCCCGACGGAGAGGAGCCAGGGCGAAGCCTACCGCATCATATACATTCATGTCCCGGTGGCCTGGATCGCCTTTCTCGCCTTCGCTCTCGTGGGCGTGATGAGCGCGCTCTATCTCTGGAAGAAGGATCGTCGCCTGGACATTTACGCCCATAGCCTCGCCGAGGTGGGCGTCATCTTCTGTACCCTGATCCTCCTGACGGGTCCCATCTGGGGTCGCCCCATTTGGGGGGTTTGGTGGGTCTGGGATATGCGGCTCACCCTGACCCTGCTCCTGTGGTTCATCTACGTCGGCTATCTGATGATCCGGGCCCAAGACCTGGAGCCAGGACGAAAGGCCCGCTACGCCGCCGTCCTCGGCATCTTCGGGGCCCTCACCATTCCCTTGAATCACTTCTCGGTTCAACTCTGGCGGACCCTTCATCCCCAGCCGGTTGTGCTCACGGAGAGGGGGTTTGGGGCGGGTCTAACGGATCCCGCTTTTCTCATCGCCTTGGTGGTCTCCTCCGTGGCCTTTGCCCTCCTCTTCGCCGCCGTCCTGCGCCAGCGGATCTCTCTGGAGTGGATGCGGGAGGAGTTGACCCAGCTTCAGCACCACGCGGTGGAAGGACAATAGCTGACCATGAGCTACCTATTTTCGGCATTTGCCATTGTGTGGATCGTTCTCTTTCTGTACCTCCTTCGTCTGGCCAAACAGGGAAAAGAGATACGAAGAGACCTGAGGGCCCTCAAGCGTGAGTTGGAGAAAGAGGGGAAGGGATGAGAGCGATTGGCCTTGGAATCCTGTTGGCGGCTTTCTTGGGAACGCCCGCCGGCGCCCAGCCCCCTCACCCGCCCGACGCGATGGATATCGCCAACTCCATCATGAGCCCCGTCTGTGACGGGCGCCTCATCTCCAACTGCCCGAGCGCGGAGTCGGAACAACTGAGGGAGCTCATCCGCCAGCTCATCGCCCAAGGGAAGTCGAAACAGGAGATCGTCGATCACTTCGTCGATCTCTATGGAGAGGAGGTCCTCCCGTCCCCTCCCCAGCGGGGCTTCTTCCTGACGGCCTGGTATCTCCCGCTGGCGGGTATTTTGTCGGGGGGAGGCGTTTTGTATGTCCTCATCCGGGCCTGGTCTCGCGGCGAGGAAGAGGAGGACGAGAGGCCCTCGTCCCCCGAAAGCCCAACCGATCAGCGATATACCGACATCCTCGACGAAGAGCTAAAAGATTTTGACGCATGAGGATCAGCGAGGCCGCCTCCAACCCGCACCGGCTGGGTCTGAAGAGGCCTCGAACAGCTGTCATGGAAGTTTTTAGTTTTTCATCTCCCCAAGCAATGATAGACCTTCTTCTACACTAGCAGCCCACCTTTCGGGGAGCGGATAGATGAACAAGGCGAAGGTAATCCAGGGGCTCAACGAGCTTCTGAGTCTCGAACTTGCGGCCACAATCCAGTATCTTGAGCAAAGTTTTATTGTCCAGGGAATGGAGCGTCGCTATCTGGAGGATTTTTTCCTGCAGAATAGTAAAGAATCCCATGCCCACGCCAAGCTCATCGGCGACAAGATCGCGGCCATGGGCGAAATTCCCACGTCAGAACCCGGGACCACCCAAGTGGCGACAGACGCCCAAACCATGTTGGAGCAGGACCTGGCCCTGGAGGAGCGGGCACTTCAGAAATATGAGGAGGTCCTGAAGGAGGCTGGAGAGGACACCGATCTTCGGGTCCTCCTGGAAGACCAGGTCCATGTAGAAACAAAGGATGTGGAGGAGCTGAAGAAGATCCTCTCCAGGATCCGCTATGGCTCCTGAGCCGAAAAGAACGCCCGCCGCCGCCCTCTCTGGGGATTTGCCAAGGTAGAGCGGAAGACATAGCTTGTGAAGTGAACTCTTCTTTAACCGACCTTTTTAGGCGGTTCGGCTGGGATGTGCTAGCCTTCAGTTCAGCCAATCTTTCCTGGAGGAGTGTGCTGCATGTCGGAGAACGTTCTCGAATTCACAGACTCCAACTTCGACAAGGAAGTCATCGCCAACGGGACCCTCACCATGGTGGATTTCTGGGCCGAGTGGTGTGCCCCGTGCAAGATGGTGGCACCGACGGTGGCCCAGCTGGCCGACGACTACGCCGGTCGGCTTCGGGTGGGCAAATTGAATGTAGACGACAGCCCGCACGTCGCCTCCCGCTATGGCATCCGGGGAATCCCGACGCTCCTTTTCTTTAAAGGAGGCGAGGTGGTCGAGCAGGTGGTAGGGGTTCGTTCGAAGCAGGACCTCCAAAAGGTGATCGATCAGCATCTCTGAAGCCCTGGAACCCTTCATCGCAAGGCCTGCTCTCCCCCCTATGTTTTTCTTTCTGCCGAAGGTCACTCGCTGATCTAGGTTGCGCTCCCCCCGAATGGAAACCACTCAAAACGTCCTTTCCACAGCAGGATCAAGGCGTTGCGGCCGCAACGCCTTTCCATCGAGGTTTCAGAATGCTATATAGATGCTATCAATACGCGGTGTCCGTTGCCTGGAAGGCCTAAATCGTGATCAAGGTGAAGATCTGCGGGGTGACAAATCTAGAAGACGCCAAGATGGCTGCAGAAGCCGGTGCAGACGCGATTGGCCTGAACTTCGTGGAGGGCTATCCCCGCTGCATTCAGTGGGAAACCGCCCGGGAAATCACCCATCATCTTCCCCCCTTTCTCGCGGCCGTCGGGGTCTTTGCTGACAGCCACCTCGACGAAGTCAGGACCGCCATCCGACATTGCCGGCTGACCGCGGTTCAGCTTCACGGGGACGAATCGCCGGAGTACTGTCGCGAGCTCGCCGGCTCTCCCACCCATCCCATTCGGGTCATTAAGGTCTTTCGGATCAGAGACCGGGAGACCCTGGACCAGATCCCCGTCTATCTTGATAACACCCCCGTCACCCCTCTCCTGGACGCCTACCACGCCGACGCCCTCGGTGGGACCGGCCGGAGCTTCGACTGGGAGCTGGCCCTCGAGGCAAAGGCCTTCGGCCCCTTCATCCTCTCGGGCGGCCTGAATCCGGACAACGTGGCTGAGGCCGTCCGCCGGCTCTCGCCCTATGGGGTGGACGTCTCCAGCGGCGTCGAGGCCGAACCCTGTAAGAAAGACCCTGAGAAAGTCCACTCCTTCGTCCAGCAGGCAAGGGGCGCAGGGGTCTCCTGCTAAAAGGGGAAAAAATGAGCCCGAATGTCCCCCCTCGCCCTGATGTCCAGGGCCAGTTCGGAGGCTTCGGCGGACGCTTTGTCCCAGAGACCCTGATGCCGGCCCTGGAGGAGCTGGAGGAGGCCTACAGGAGGGTCCAGCAAGAGGAGGGGTTCCAGCAAGAGCTGGCGGCCCTCCTGAGCCGTTATGCCGGCCGACCCACCCCCCTGTATGAGGCGAAGAACCTGGCGGCCCGGCTGGGGCGGTGCCGGGTCTTCCTCAAGCGGGAGGACCTCTGCCACACAGGCGCCCACAAGATCAACAACACCCTGGGACAGGGCCTCCTTGCCCGAAGGCTGGGAAAGGGGCGAATCATCGCAGAGACGGGGGCGGGCCAGCACGGGGTGGCCACTGCGACCGCGGCCGCACTGCTGGGTCTCAAATGCAGGGTCTACATGGGCGTGCAGGACATGGAGCGCCAGCGTCTCAATGTCTTTCGCATGCGCCTGCTGGGGACTGAGGTCTCCCCCGTCGCGACCGGGACCGGGACTTTGAAGGACGCCACCAGTGAATGTCTTCGAGATTGGACCGCAACGGTGCGGACCACCCATTACATCCTCGGGTCTGTTGTCGGCCCTCATCCCTTCCCCATGATAGTGCGGGATTTTCAGTCCGTCATCGGTCGGGAGGCAAGGGAGCAGTGCCTTGCCCTGATCGGTCGCCTCCCCGATGTCCTCCTCGCCTGTGTCGGAGGGGGGAGCAACGCCATCGGCCTCTTTCACCCCTTCTTCGAAGACAAAGGCGTGCGGATGGTCGGGGTCGAGGCAGGAGGCTTGGGCCTGGAGACGGGGCAGCACGGGGCTTCCCTTGGGGCTGGCTCCCCGGGGGTCCTCCACGGGAGCAAGAGCTACCTCCTTTATGACTCCGACGGCCAAGTCTCGCCCGCCCACTCCATCTCGGCGGGCCTGGATTATCCGGGGGTGGGACCCGAACACAGTTTCTATAAGGATTTTGGGCGCGCCGAATATCAGAGCGTCACGGACGAAGAGGCCCTCGCGGGCTTTGAGCTCCTGGCGAAGACCGAGGGAATCATCCCAGCCCTTGAGCCCGCCCACGCCATCGCCTACCTGCCCAAGCTCGTTGGGGAGTTGGGACCTGAGGACATCGTCCTTCTCTGCCTCTCCGGGAGGGGCGATAAGGACGTCGCCCTGGTGAGCCGCCTCAGGGAGGGCTCTGCCAAACAGGGGTCGCATCCCTCAAAAACGGACGGGGCATGAGCCGTATCACCCAACGCTTTCTCGCCCTCCGCTCGTCTGGCGAGCGGGCCCTCATCCCCTTCGTGACGGCGGGCGACCCCTCCCTTGACCATACGCGTGAGCTAGTCCTTCGCCTCCAAGAGATGGGGGCAGACCTGATCGAACTCGGTGTCCCCTTCTCTGACCCCCTCGCCGATGGCCCGACCATCCAGCGCGCCTCGGCCCGCTCCCTTGAGGCCGGGACGACCCTTCGGGCGGCTCTAGATCTGGTCGAGGCGCTGCGGGGGCAGGTGAAAATTCCCCTCGTCCTGATGACCTACTTCAACCCCATCTTCGCCTTCGGAGAGAGGGAGTTTGTCGAGGAAGCCCTGAGGGTCGGCGTGGACGGTGTCATCGTGCCGGACCTTCCGGTGGAGGAGGCAGGGGCACTCCTTGACCTCACCCGGGATGCGCACCTTGACCTCGTTTGGATGCTGGCCCCAACCAGCACGGACCACCGGCGAGACCTCATCTGCCAGAAAGCCAAAGGGTTCATCTACTATGTCGCCCACCTGGGCGTGACGGGCGCCCGGGACCATGTCGACGAAGACCTGCGGGCCGGCCTCGCGGCCATCCGAGCCCGGATCTCAGTGCCCGTCGCCGCCGGCTTTGGCATCAAGACCCCCGAGCAGGCCCGCAACGTCAGCCGACACGCCGATGGGGTCATCGTTGGGAGCGCCCTCATCGACGTCATGGACGCCGCCAAGGACGCCGAGGGGAAACTCCGGGCGGCCGGCGAGTTTGTTCAATCCCTCAAACAGGCGATAAAGGATTGACCAGCCAGGGTTCTGGCTTGGCAGGGGTTTTTGGGCCTTGACGACGAGATGACAGCGTATTAAGTTACTATGTTTCAAGGTGTCAGAGGCTGGTTCTTTTCAGGTCCCCTTCGCGCCGGAAGATTCCGGCGGTTTTTATAGGGGTGCCTGGCTGAGAGGGAAAATGTACGCCGTCATCGCCAAAGGGGCGCACCAATATCGGGTGTCTGAAGGGGACATCATCCGCATCCAGCGGCTCGACGGGGAGGTGGGGCAAGAGATCACCTTCTCTCAGGTCCTGCTCCTCGGCGAGGGCGAAGCGGTTGAGGTCTCTTCGGATAAGCTGAAGGAAGCCAAGGTCACGGGGATTATCCTCCAGCAAGGTCGGGACAAAAAAATCATCGTCTTCAAGAAGAAACGAAGGAAGAATTACAAGCGCAAGCAGGGCCATCGCCAGAGTTTTACGGCTGTCCGGATCACCCAGATCTCGGGGCCTACGGGAGCGACAAGCCATGGCTCATAAAAAGGGCGGCGGCAGTAGCAGCAACGGTCGAGACAGTCGTGGAAAACGCCTGGGCGTCAAGCGCTATGGCGGCCAGCGGGTCCTCGCTGGCACGATTCTGGTCCGGCAGCGTGGGACCACCTTCAAGGCAGGAAATGGAGTCGCCGTAGGAGGGGATTACACCCTCTTCGCCGTCCGACCGGGGGTCGTCCGGTTTCAGACCAAGCGGGGCGGAAAACGCTACGTTGAGGTCGTTGAAGCCCCCTCCGGTTCCCCCTAATGGTTTTCCAGCGATGTTCATCGACTCGGCGCGGATCTGGCTCGAAGGCGGCGCCGGCGGAAGAGGGTGCGTCAGCTTCCGGCGGGAAAAATTCGTCCCTCGCGGAGGCCCAGACGGTGGCAACGGCGGCCACGGAGGGGCAATCCGCCTCAGGGCCCGCTCTTCAATGCGGACCCTCCTGACCTTCCGTTATCGCCGTCAGTTTCGGGCCGAGCGGGGCAAACACGGTCGGGGCAAAAAGCAGCACGGGCGTGCGGGTTCTGACGTGACCATCGAGATCCCCTTGGGGACCATCGTCAGAGAGGACACCTCAGAAGAGATCTTGGCGGACCTCGTTCAGGAAGGGCAGGAATTCCTGGCGGCGAGGGGAGGCCGGGGGGGCCGGGGTAACACCCGCTTCAAGACCTCCACCCGCCAGGCCCCTCGCAACGCCGAGGATGGAGAGCCCGGAGAGGGCCGCTGGCTCCGCTTGGAACTCCGCCTCCTTGCGGACGCGGGGCTCGTCGGGGCGCCTAACGCCGGCAAATCTACCCTCCTCGCTTGCACCTCTCGCCAGCGACCCAAAATCGCTGATTATCCCTTTTCGACAGTGACCCCCCACTTGGGGACCGTCTCCCTCGGTGACGACGAATTCTGCGTGGTAGCCGATATCCCCGGCCTCATTAAGAGGGCCCACGAGGGTCGCGGCCTCGGGATTGAATTTCTTCGCCATCTCAAGCGCACCCGAGTCCTGATCCACGTGGTAGACCTCTTCCCGGCCGACGGAAACCCTATCGACGCCTATCAGGCTGTAAACCTGGAGATCTCCCGGTTTGATGAAGAGCTGGCGACGAAGCCCCAGCTCGTCGCCCTCAACAAAATGGACCGGCCGGGGGCCCAGGAGGCCCTTTCCGCCTTTTGCGCGGCTGTCCCGTCCCTCAAGGTCCACCCCATCTCAGCAGCCACAGGAGAGGGAGTGGGGGCGCTCCTCGAGGCGCTCAAGGAGCAACTCGCCCAGGAACCCATCAGAGAGTGAAGGAATGAGCCGTCCCAAACGAGGGAAGATGTCCCGAAAGCAGCTCCTTGCCGGCGCCCGTCGGGTGGTCATCAAGGTGGGGAGCAGCGTGATCGCCGCTTCGGGGACTGCCGGGCTTGACCCATCAGCCGTGAGAGGCCTTGCGGGTCAGATCGGATCCGTCTGCCGCTCGGGGAAGGAGACGATCCTGGTCTCCTCAGGGGCCATCAGCGCCGGCTTGGAAGCCCTTGGCCTGGACAAGGCCCCGAAAAGTATCCCCCTCAAGCAGGCGGCGGCGGCAGTCGGGCAGACTAGGCTCATTCAGGCCTACGAGCGCCACTTTCGGCGCACCGGTCTGCCCGTCGCCCAGGTCCTCCTGACTCACGACGATGTCCAGGACCGAAAGCGGTTCCTCAACGCGAGAAATACCCTTTTGACCCTACTCTCCAAAGGGGTCCTCCCCATCGTCAACGAAAATGACACCGTCGCTGTTGAAGAGATCTGGTTTGGGGACAACGACACCCTCTCGGCCTTGGTGGCCCATATGGTAGAGGCGGATCTCTTG
>CBDFMI010000003.1:0-67809 GCA_965249615.1 bacterium
GCCCAGTGTCGAGACTGGCTGGGGGAGCATCTCCCCGGGGTGACCCTCAAGGAGGTGGCCAGCACCGCCGCCGCCGCCCGCCGGGCCAGGAGGACGAAACGGGGGGCGGCCGTCGCCAGCCAGTGGGCGGCCAAACGCTATGGCCTTCCGATCCTGGCCCACAAGATCGATAGAACGGGCCAGAACATCACGCGATTTCTTATATTGGGGCGAAAAGGGGCTCCCCCCAGCGCCCAGGATAAGACCTCCATCGTTTTCGCGATCCGGGATGAAGTGGGGGCTCTTCACGGGATGCTGGCCCCCTTCGCGCGCCACGGCATTAATCTGACCCGTATCGAGTCCCGCCCTTCCCGACAAAAACCCTGGGAGTATCATTTCTTCATCGACCTGGAAGGGTACTCGGAGGACCCGCCGATCCGGAAGGCCTTGACAGAGCTTGAGCGATCTTGCCAATTCCTAAAGCATCTTGGGTCCTATCCAAGGGCTGAGCTGGGATGAAGCTGCGGCCCGCCGCCCGGACTCGGAACCTCATCTCCTACGAGCCAGGAAAACCCACTGAGGAGTTAGAGCGAGAGCTTGGGATCTCGGAGGCCATCAAGTTGGCCTCTAACGAGAACCCCCTGGGACCGTCCCCAAAGGCCCTGGGCGCCCTCCAAGAAGCCCTCTCGGGTCTTCACCGCTACCCCGACGGGGGCGGTTTTTATCTCAAGAGGGCCCTGTCTGAGCGTCTGGGTCCTTCCCCTGATCACTTCACCCTCGGCAACGGGACGAACGAGGTGTTGGAGAATATCGCCAAGACCTTCCTGGAGCCGGGCGATGAGGTTGTTGTGGGGGAACAGGGGTTTGTCGTGTTTCACATCGTGGCCGGACTCTGTGAGGCCAGACGCGTCGTCGTCCCCTTCAGAGATTTTGCCTACGATCTCCCTGAGATGGCGCGGCGGGTGACAGACCGGACCCGGATGGTTTTCGTCGACAATCCCAATAATCCCAACGGGACGGCCGTTGGCCAGGAGGTGCTCGAAACCTTTTTGGCGCAGATCCCCCCTCACGTCGTGGTCGTCCTGGATGAGGCCTATTGTCACTACGCGACTCGCCCTGACTATCCCAACGGGCTGACCTATCTGGAGACCTATCCCCATCTCTTCGTCGTGCGGACCTTCTCCAAGGCCCACGGCCTTGCGGGCCTTCGGGTGGGGTTTGGCGTGGGCCATCCGGAGGCCATCCGGGCGGTGGAGAAGGTGAGAGAACCCTTCAACGTGAATCACCTGGCCCAGGTGGCGGCGCGGGCCGCCCTCTTCGATGAGGTCCATGTGACAGGGTCTACCGAGATGAACGCCAAGGGTCTCGCTTACCTCTATGGGGAGCTCGAGACCCTCGGCCTCTCCTATGTCCCCTCCCAGGCCAATTTCCTTCTTGTCGAAGTGGGAGACGGGGCCGACATATACGCAAGGCTTCTTAGGGAAGGCGTGATCGTTCGCCCCATGGGGGGCTACGGCCTTCCTACCCACATCCGGTTGACTGTGGGCCTACCTGAGGAGAACAAGCGGTTTGTCCAAGCCCTCAGGCGAGTGACAGGAAATTGATCTCCTTTCGGAGGGCTCCATGGAAGGTTTAGATCTTCACTTCTCCAGACTCGCCCTCATTGGGGTCGGGCTCATCGGCGGCTCTCTCGCCCGGGATCTTCGAGAGGGAGGCTGGGTGGATGAGGTGGTGGGGTGCAGCCGGACGGAGGAGACCCTTCGCAGGGCCCAGACCCTGGGGGTTATCGACCGGGGGGAGATGACGCCCGAGAAGGCCGCCCACGGGGCAGACCTCGTGGTCATTGCGACCCCTTTGGGCGTCGCCGCCGAGCTGACGCTTCGGATTTTTTCGCACCTCCCGAAGGGAGCCCTGGTGACCGATGTGGGCAGCGCGAAGGCCTCCTACGTGGCTGCCGTCGAGCCTTCCATCCCTCCGGGTGTCCTCTTCGTCGGCGGCCACCCCATTGCCGGGACCGAGGATTCCGGCGTCGCGGCCTCCCGGTGCGGGCTTTTTCGGGGGGCAACGTGCGTCCTGACGCCGACTGCCCGGACTTCCTCGGCAGCAGAAGAGCGTGCGGGGGACCTTTGGCGGGCAGTCGGGGCCCGGGTAGTCAGGCTGGCGCCAGAGGCCCATGACCGGATGCTGGCCGCCGTGAGCCACCTCCCCCACGTTCTGGCTTACGCGGCTGTGAACACCATCCCGGAAGACACCATCGAAAGTTTTGCGGGAGGGGGTTTCCGCGACTTTTCCAGGATCGCCTCGAGCGACCCCGCCATGTGGCGGGACATCTGCCTCTCCAACCGGGGACCCCTTCTGGACTGGCTTGAGAAATTCCGAAAGGCCCTGGATGCCTTGGAGAAAGAGATTGATTCCTGCGATGGCAGCGCCCTCGAGGAGAGTTTCAGGGCGGCCAAAGAGAAGCGTGACCGACTCATGACCCAACGAAATGAAAAACATGGAGAGTGAAGGGGTCGTCATCGCTGTGGACGGTCCTGCCGGGGCCGGAAAGAGCACGGCGAGTCAGAGACTTGCGACCCACTTCGGCTATTGCTATTTCGACTCGGGCGCCCTTTATCGAAGTGTGGCGTGGCTTGCGACCCAGCGGGGGATTCCCCCGACAATGCAGGACCCTGTCCTGATGGCTTTATGCAAGGAGTTGGACCTCATCTTCGTGTGGGCAGACGGGGGCTGGAGGGCCCAAATGGGGGGAAAGGATGTCACCGATGCCCTCAAAGGGGAGGAGGTGGGAGAGGATGCATCCCTGCTTTCGGCGCGCCCGGCCCTTCGGGCGGCCCTGGTGGACCTGCAACGCGCTCAGAGGACGCCCCAGGGTCTTGTCATGGAGGGGAGGGACATCGGGACCGTGGTCTTTCCGAGCGCCACGCCAAAATTTTTCTGTACGGCTGATCTGAGGACACGAGCCAAGAGGCGTTTTGAAGAGCTGCGTGCCCTGGGGAAGTCTGTGGAGCTCGAAAGAGTGCATGAGGAGATTCTCAAGCGTGACGAGCGGGATCGCACGCGCAAGATTGCCCCCCTTGTTGCCGCTGAGGATGCTTTTTGGATCGATACGACAGATTTGACAGTTGACGAAGTTGTTGAAAATATGGTTATAATGTGCGCCTAGCGTTTTTTGAAAGACGTCTCTGGGAATTCGCTCGGGGGCGGAAGTGTTAAGGGGAAATCCCCCTGAAGGAGATTATCTCCCCGTTCATCAGGCGTGGGAGGGGGAGAAAAGGAGACCAAGAGCTTCATGATGACTGAGCCAGAGAACTTCCAGGGGTCGGATTCCCAGAAGGCAGAGGAGGATTCCCTTTCTGCCCCGTCTCCCTCTTTGGAGCATGACCCCTCTCAGACGACTGAATCGGCCGGCTTACCTGAAGAGCCCACTCTGTCGGAGGGGAATGAGGACCCGACCTTGACGGAAGGGGGGGCTGCGCCTCCTTCCCCTATGGAACATTTGCCCGATGAGCTTGCCTCTCTGACGCAGGAGGACGTCGGAAAGATCTATGACGAGACCCTCCGCAACATCAAGGAGGGGGATATCATCAAAGGGCGGGTGATCCAGCTGGAACGGGACTCCGTCCTCGTGGACGTGGGATACAAGTCCGAGGGGTTCATTGCGCTTCACGAATTTCCCCACCAGGGGCGGGACCTCAAGGTGGGCGACGAGGTGGACGTCTTTCTGGAGACCGCAGAGGACAACGAGGGGCAGGTCGTCCTCTCCAAGGAAAAGGCCAATCGCATCAAGGTCTGGGACGTCATCAGCAAGGCCCATGACCGGGACGAGGTGGTGGAAGGGGAGGTCATTGCCCGCATTCGAGGGGGACTCACAGTCGATATCGGCCTTCGGGCCTTTCTCCCAGGCTCCCAGGTCGACCTGAGACCGGTCCGAAACCTCGACCAGTACATCGGCAAAAAGCTCCAGATGAAGATCATCAAGTTAAACCGCAAACGGAGCAACATCGTTCTCTCAAGGCGGATTCTCCTGGAGGCCGAGCGGGCCGAGCTTAAGAAGCAGACCCTGGAGACCCTTCAGGAGGGACAGGTTCTGGAGGGGATAGTCAAGAATCTCACGGACTACGGCGCCTTCATTGACCTTGGAGGGATCGACGGGCTTCTTCACATTACCGACATGTCCTGGGGCCGGGTTGGCCACCCTTCGGAGCTCTTCAATATCAGCGACCGGGTCAAGGTGGTGGTTCTCAAGTTTGACCGTGATCGGGAGAGGGTGAGCCTGGGCCACAAGCAGATCACTCACGACCCGTGGCAGGAGGTGGACAAGAAGTATCCGGCGAAGACCCGGATCACGGGCAAGGTGACGAGCATTACCGACTACGGGGCCTTCGTCGAGTTGGAGCAGGGGGTGGAAGGGCTGGTCCACATCTCGGAAATGTCCTGGAGCCGCCGGGTGCGCCATCCCTCCAAGATTGTCAACGTCAGCGATGTGGTCGAGGCCGTTGTCCTCAACGTGGACAAGGAGAGCAAGCGCATCTCTCTGGGGATGAAGCAGATCGAGGACAACCCCTGGGACACCATCAAGGATAAGTATCCTGTGGGCTCCAAGGTCAGTGGTCGCGTGAGAAACCTGACGGACTTTGGGGCCTTTCTCGCCCTCGATGAGGGGATCGACGGGCTCATTCACATTTCAGACATGTCCTGGACCCAGAGGATTAAACACCCTTCGGAGATATTGAAGAAGGGCCAGCCTATCGAGGCTGTCGTTCTCAATGTCGATGCCGAAAATGAACGTCTCTCCTTAGGCCTTAAGCAGATCGCTGAGGACCCCTGGACCCACATCGAGGACTTCCACAAGGTGGGGGAGGACATCAAGGCCGTCATCGTCAAGATCACGAACTTTGGGGCCTTTGCCGCCCTGGAGGACGGCCTGGAGGGGCTCATTCACGTCTCAGAGCTCGATGTGGGCAAGGTCGTCCGGCCCGAGGATATCGTCGCGGTGGGCGAGGATTATATGGTCAAGCTCATCAAGATCGATTCCGAGGCCCGAAAACTGGGGCTCAGCATCCGGGCTTATATTGAGGAGCACGGTGAACCCCCCGAGTGGGAAGAGCGGCGCCGAAAGCGGAAGGCCGATGAGCCTGCCGCGAGGGAGACTGAAAAGACCGCCCCCCTGGATGTGTCCGCTGAACCCGAGGGAGTTCCCGTCGAGGTGAAAGAGGTGGAAGAGGAGACCTCGCCCGCAGGGGAGGGTGAGGCGGTTGTCCCCGAGAGTGTGCCCGCCGAGCCCGAGGCGGCTTCCTCCGAAACGGGGGAAGAATCCGCGCCGGGGGTTGAAGATGAAAGGGAGGCCCCCGTGGGTTTGAACGCCCAATCCGAGGAGGCTCCTTCAGAGACGAAAGAAGAGCCCCCGCCCGTTGCGGAAGACGCAGAGGAGGAAGAGGGGAACCGTCCTTAAGGACCAAAAAGGAGAAGAGTTCTTGTCTCGTACACCCTTTTGGCACTTCCTGATTAGCCTGAGAGCGATCTCCCTGCCCCGTCGCGTCCACTCAGGCCAGCCATTCGACGAACTATGAAATCACCAGAGCACATCGAAAGACGAAGGCGTCGAGTCCAACGAATTGCCCTCTGGTCAGTTCTGCTTCTCCTGCTGTTGGGAGTGCTCAACTTCTGGGCTGGCGTGGGTCTCCGAAGGGATGAAGCTCGCATTGCCCTTATCACGGTCGACGGCGTGATCCTGAGTTCCCGGTCTTTTGTGGAGCAGATTGAGCGATACAGAGAAGACAAGGGCATCGAGGCGATGGTGGTGCGCGTGGACAGCCCGGGCGGAGGAGTGGCCCCTTCTCAGGAGATCCACCAGGCCCTTCGCCGGTTCCGGGAGGCGGGTAAGGTGTTGGTGACCTCGATGGGAAGCGTGGCAGCCTCGGGAGGTCTTTATGTCTCTCTCGCCTCGACTAAGATCTTCGCGAATCCGGGGACCATCACCGGGAGCATCGGGGTGATCATGGAGATCGGCAACGTCGAGGATCTATTGAAAAAGGTGGGGCTTCGCGTGGAGGTGGTGAAGAGCGGGGTGCATAAGGACCTGGGCTCTCCGGTCCGCCCCCTCAGCCCCGAGGATCGAGCGATCCTCCAACAGGTGATTGACGATGCTTATGACCAGTTCCTTCGGTCGATCTCCGAAGGTCGCAACCTTCCTCTGGAACAGGTGAGGAGCTTCGCAGACGGCCGGATCTTTACGGGCGAGCGGGCGAAAGGCCTGGGGCTCGTGGACGAGATAGGGAGTCTTGATGATGCCATCCGGGAGGCCGGACGGCTGGCGGGTATTGTGGGAAAACCCAAGGTGGTGGAAGAACGACCCCGAGGGGGCTTTCTTGGGCGCCTCCTGCGGGGCAGCCCATCCCTACAGGCTTTGGGTCTACCGTTGTCAGAGGTGGGAGCGAGGCTTCAGTATCGCTGGATGTATTGAGCAAGCGGGCGGCGGGGGGATTTTAGGATGACCAAGGCGGAACTTGTTGAAAAGGTTTCAGATCGGATCGATTTGACGAAGAAGGAAACCGAGCGCATCGTCAACCTTGTGTTCGGCAGCATCGTGGATGCCCTTTCTACAGGAGAAAAGGTGGAGCTTCGGGGGTTTGGCAGTTTTCGCGTCCGCAACCGGGAATCCCGCGATGGACGAAACCCCAAGACGGGCACCACGGTCCACATCCCCGCCAAAAAAATCCCCTTCTTCAAGGCGGGAAAAGAGCTTCGGGAGATCGTGGACGGCTGAGAACGTCTGCCTCTCTGCCCTCCTTCGCCACCCCGACTTTCCCCTCCCCGTCTGAAAAGGTCCACCACCTGGACGGAAGCCTGAGGCCCATCCCTAGAAAGGCCGCCATGGAGTACTGCCGCCGGTCCACCTCCCTTCGGCTGGTTCAGGGTGATATTGCAAAGGTTAAGGTCGACGCCATCGTGAACGCCGCCAACAATCATCTTTGGATGGGGGCAGGGGTCGCCGGGGCCATCAAGCGCAGGGGAGGGGAGGCCATCGAGCGCGAGGCCGTCTCCGAGGGCCCTATCGAGGTCGGAGAGGCGGTGGTGACGGGGGCTGGGGAGCTTTCGGCCCGCCACGTCATCCATGCCGCCGCCATGGGACAGGACCTGGTGACCAGCGAGGAGGCCATCCGGCAGGCCACCCGCAATAGCCTCCTTCGGGCAGAAGAGATGGGGCTCACCTCCATCGCCTTCCCGGCCCTGGGGACAGGGGTGGGGGGCTTCCCCTTGAAGGACGCTGCCCGCGTGATGTTGGACGGGATTGTCCACCATGTGGACGAACGAAAAACTTCTCTGAAAGAGGTCCTCTTTGTTCTCTTTGACGCGCCGGCCCTGGAGATTTTCGCCAGTGTCCTGAGAGATGACCTCTCTTGAGGGGGATGGCCGTTGTGACCCCCGCTTCTCCTGTGAGACAAGGCAACTTCCCCGTCGCCCTCGTGGGGCCCACGGCCAGCGGAAAGGGGGAGCTCGCCCTCCGGCTGGCGGAGGACATCCCGGCCGAGATCGTCTGCGTGGATTCGATGAAGATTTATCGGGGGATGGACGTCGGGACGGCGAAGCCGAAGGCCGAGGTACGGCGTCGAGTTCCCCACCACATGTTGGATCTCGTTGAGCCGGATGATCCCCTGACAGCGGCCAGGTTCGGGGAAATGGCCCGCGAGGTTATCTTCGAGATTGCCTCCCGGGGACGACTCCCCCTGGTCACGGCGGGGAGCGGGCTTTACCTGCGCGCCATTCTGGGTTGGATCTTCCCCGGCCCCGAAGCCAATTGGGAGGTCCGAGAGCGCCTTCGCCGCGAGGCTGAGGCGAAGGGAGGTGTTTACCTTCACGAGCGCCTGAGGGCCATCGATCCCCAGGCGGCCAGCGGGATTTCGCCTCAGGATGAGCGACGCCTCATCCGGGCCCTTGAGGTCCACGAGCTGACGGGCCGCCCCATCTCCGAGCTTCAGTCGGATCACGCCGGGACCCCTCCACCCTTCGCCCATCCCCTCTTGCTCGGGATCCGGTGGAGGCGATCGACCCTCTACTCGCGGATCGATGCCCGGGCCGAGGCCATGGTAAAAGGGGGCCTGATCGAGGAGGTGAACAGGTTGAGAGCGCGGGGTTTTGCCTCCGATGTACTGGCCATGCAGGCACTGGGTTATGCCCAGGTGGGGGCCTACGTAGATGGCGGGATGACGCTCCAGGAGGCCCTCGACACATTGCAGAGACAGACCCGCCGCTTCGCTAAACACCAGATGACCTGGTTCCGGGGGATGGGGGAGGTTGAGTGGTTCGACGTCCCCCCGCAAGGCCTGGAGGCCTTGAGAGGTCAGCTCCTCCGGCGTATTGGCGCCTATCTTGCCTCTCGGGGGGCCACCGTCTGAAGCAGCATCGTCCCAAAAAGACTGTCGTGCTGGTGGGCTTTAAGGCCTCGGGGAAGTCCACGGTAGGGCGCCTCCTTGCTGAGGCCCTGGGGCTCCCTTTCGAGGATACCGACACTGTTCTGGAAGGGCTCCACGAGGCTCGAACGGGCGAGCGCCTGCCTTTCCGGGAGATCTATCGCGGACGAGGCGAGCCCTATTTTCGGGAGCTTGAGGGAGAAGCGCTTCAGCACTGCCTCGGGCGAGGGCCACAGGTGGTGGCCTTGGGCGGGGGGACCCCAGGCCGACACGAGATTAAAAAGGTTTTGGGCGGATGCACCGTGGTCTATCTGAAGGCTTCCGTGGAGACCCTATGGGAGAGGATGCGGGAAGACGGGCTCCCGACCTTTTTGGATCCCAAGGACCCCAAAACATCTTTGGGGAAGTTATATGCGGAGCGGGTGCCCCTCTACGAGTCCCTGGCTCATCTGGAAGTCGGATCCGAGGGTCGAGGTCCAGAGCCTATTGCCGCCGAGATCCTGGCGCGCCTAAAGGCGCTCTGAGCCTCTCCGGAGTGGGTCTGAGGGAGCAGGACGGACAAAAATTCGTCCCTCTATGAGGCGGGGAGTATGATAAGGTCAGCGGGCGTCGAGGAGATGACACCCATCAAAGAGGGAGCCATCTCTTTTTTTTAAATTTTTGATTTTTTAACGCGGGGGAGAGGCGTCTCCAGATGAGCGGTAGCACTTTCGGCATCCTTTTTCGGCTCACGACCTGGGGGGAATCCCACGGGCCGGCCGTTGGGGCTGTTCTCGATGGCTGTCCAGCCGGTCTTAAACTCTCCAAGGCCGACATTCAGCCGGACCTGGACCGACGCCGACCGGGCCAGAGCCGTGTGACGAGCCAGCGAAAGGAGGCGGACCAGGTCGAGTTCCTCTCTGGCCTCTTCGAAGGCAAGACCACCGGCGCCCCCATCTGCATGCTCTTCCATAACGAGGACGTGGACTCCTCCAAGTATGACAAGATCCGGGACCTCTTCCGACCGGGCCACGCCGACTACACCTACCAGATAAAATATGGCCTTCGGGATCATCGAGGGGGCGGGCGGGCAAGCGCCCGCGAGACCGCGCCCCGCGTGGCCGCCGGGGCCATCGCCAAAAAGTATCTCGCCGGGCAGGGAATCGGGATCGTGGGCTTTATCAGACAGATCGGAGAGATCACCTGGGAGCCTCCGCAAGACACTTCGGCCATTGATCGGGAGGCTGTCTACAAAAGCATCGTCCGCTGTCCCGACCCCAAGACCTCTGAGGCTATGATTCAGGCGATTGATGCCGCCCGAAAGGAGGGGGATTCCCTGGGGGGAGTGGTGGAGGCCCGGGCGCAAGGCGTCCCGCCGGGTCTCGGAGATCCTGTCTTCGACAAGCTCGATGCCGACCTCGGCAAGGCCATGCTGGGTATCCACGCGGTCAAGGGGGTGGAGATAGGCTCGGGCTTCAGAGCGGCCCAGATGCCGGGCTCTGAGCACAACGACTGGATGTTCAACGACAAGGGAAAGGTGGGGTTTCGGACGAATCACGCGGGGGGGGTCCTGGGGGGAATCTCCACAGGGCAGGACGTGGTGGTCCGCCTCGCGGTCAAGCCCCCCTCCTCCATCCTCAAGGAACAAGAAACGGTGGACAAGGATTTCAGGTCCACGACCATCCGCGTCGAGGGGCGCCACGACCCCTGCGTCTGTCCCCGGGCGGTGGTGGTCGCCGAGGCCATGCTGGCCCTTGTCCTGATGGATCACCTCCTCCGAAATCTGTCCTCACGGACCTGAGGGCCGGATGAGATTTTTGGTCGGAAGATCGAGCCTCTCAGGCTCCGTCACAATCCCGTCGAGCAAATCCCACACCATCCGGGCGGTCGCCATCGCCTCTCTTGCCGAGGGGACGTCTGAGATTCTGGACCCTCTCGAATCCGAGGACACCCTCTCGGCAGTCAGGCTCTATCGGGCCTTAGGCGCAAAAATCTTCCAAGAGGAGGACCGGTGGGTCGTGGAGGGAACGGCCGGAAAGATCAAAAGACCAGAAGACGTCATCCACATCGGAAACTCCGGGACGACCTGCCGGATCGGGATGGGGTCGGCGGCCCTTGGCCGAGGCTACACCGTCCTGACGGGGGATGAACAATCCAGGCGACGGCCCATGAAATCCCTCCTGGACGCCCTCACAGACCTGGGGGCCGAGGCCTTTTCCACGAAAGGGGATGGTCTTCTCCCGGTGATTGTGGGGGGTCCCATCAAGGGTGGGGAGACGGTCGTGGATGGGACCACCTCTCAATTCCTCACGAGCCTCCTCATCAACTGCCCCCTTGCCCGAGACGATACGCAGATTCACGTCGATGATCTTCGGGAACGCCCCTACGTAGACATGACGCTACGCTGGCTTGAGAAACAGGAGATCATGCCGAAGAATGAGAACTACGAACGGTTCATTATCCCAGGGGGACAGTCCTTTCTCGGCTTCACCGAGCGGATCCCCGCTGACTTTTCGTCGGCCACCTTCTTCCTGTGCGCCGCGGCTATCACCAACTCCCGAGTCCTGGTGTTGGGACTGGATATGGATGACATCCAGGGGGACCGCAAGGTGGTGGACTATCTGGTGCAGATGGGAGCCGACATCGAGGTGACGGAGCGGGGGGTTCGGATCCGGGGGAGCGACCTACAGGGCCAGGAGCTCGATTTGAACGATACCCCGGATGCGCTTCCCGCCCTGGCGGTCGTGGGTTGCCACGCCTGGGGCGAGACCGTCCTTCGGAACGTCCCCCAGGCCCGGATGAAGGAGACCAACCGCATCGCCGTGATGGCGCAAAACCTCAAGTGTCTTGGCGCCGATGTGGAAGAGCTTCCCGACGGCCTCCTCATCCGCCACAGTGATCTGAAGGGGACACTCGTGGACGGCGCAGGAGACCACCGGGTCGTCATGGCCCTTGCCATTGCGGGCCTAAAGGCCCAGGGGGTGACCCGCGTGACGAGGGCCGAGGCGGTGAATATGACCTTCCCCACGTTTCCCCACTTGATGAAAGAACTCGGGGCCAACATGCGCCTGGTCCGGGGCTGACACCAGTCAGGGAGAAAAACCATGAAACTGCACGCGGTAAAATTCGGATTGGCCTGGGGGATTTTCTACGCGTTTTTCTTGCTGGTGATAGGTCTACTGACTGCATATTCGAATTGGGGCGCCCAGATCGCCGAACTCTACAGCAGCTTTTTTTTCGGTTTCGGCCCGAGCTTGGTTGGGGCACTTGTGGGAGCGGTTTGGGGTTTTGTCATCGGGTTTGTTTTTGGGGGCGTAGTGGCCTGGTTGTACAACGCCTTACTCTGAGAAGACTTGCTGGAGGACGCGGGGGAGGGAAATTAAACCAGGGATATCCCTTCCAACGAAAGAAGTTTTGCCTTCAGAGATAGACCCCCCGGGGCCGAAAAACCTCTCAGATCCCCCCGGGACCCAAGGACCCGGTGTCAGGGGACGGCCAGGGGGAACGGGTTTCGACCCAGGGCTGCCCCGACGGCTCGGGCCGCCATGGGTTTCCCAAGGGTTTTTGCGACCTCCCCATACGTGCGGATCGCCCCATAGGGGATCTTCTTCGTTGCCTTCAGGACGCGGCGGTCAAATGGTGAAATGTCCGAGAGGTCCAGGGGGAAATCGAGGGAGGGGGAATCACCCCGGAAGTAGGCCTGGAGGGCAGAAACTGCTTTCAGGAGAGATGAAATACTTAAAGTACGGGAGACATCGCTGACCTCCTCGACCTCGGAGATTCCAAGGCACTTGAGGGCGAAAAGGGCAGCTCGACGGTCTGGAAGGGGCAGAACGATGTGTCTAACGCCCGCCTTGCTCGCGGCCACTCCACACCACCCAAAGCGGGTGTCGAATACAGTTGCTTCGATAACCGGGCGATCCAAGACCTTTCCCATAATCTTCATATTACATGAGTCACCTTCAAAGGAGTGTAAAGTGACGCCTCGGGTCCGTCAAGGGACAAGACAAGAGTAACTTCTACTATCGGTTGTGGATCAGGTAAAAGTAGGGTACCCTATGTTGGAATTCCGAAGGGGGTTCTTCTTTTCACATCAGATAGGAAAAATGGATGGACTCTCGGACGCTTGCCCTCGCCTCTGACCACGCCGGGTTTGAGCTGAAGGAGTGCCTCAAGGTTTTTCTCCTTGAGCGGGGGAAAGGTTTTGAGGATTTTGGCTCTTTGAATGGAGACCCGGTTGATTACCCCGACTACGCAATGCAGGTGGCCCAGGCGATATCCGAGGGCCGCTTTCAGCATGGCATCCTGGTCTGCGGGACGGGCATCGGGATGAGCATTGTGGCTAATAAATTCCGAGGCGTCCGGGGAGCCCTCTGCCATGACATCTATACGGCCCGACAGGCCAAGGCCCATGCCAACGCGAACCTCCTCATCTTGGGGGGGCATGTTGTGGGGAAGGGCGTTGCCCGCGAGATCGTGGCCACGTGGCTAGACGTGAAGTTCGAAGGCGGCCGCCATGAACGGCGCCTTGATAAAATTGTCCAGCTTGAAGAGGAGATCCTCTCCCCGTGATGCGACTGGCGCCCTTAAGGGAAGTTGACCCCGCGATCACAGAGGTCCTGGATCTGGAGCTCAAGCGGCAGGAGGAAACCCTGGAGCTCATCGCCTCAGAGAATGCGGTGAGCGCGGCGGTCTTAGAGGCTCAGGGTTCTATCTTGACCAATAAGTACGCCGAGGGGCTTCCGGGTCGTCGCTACTATGGGGGCTGCGAGCATGTGGATCAGGCGGAGCGTCTCGCCCGAGAGAGGGTTGAGGCTCTCTTCGGCGCCGCCTACTCCAATGTCCAGCCTCACTCGGGCACCCAGGCGGTGATGGCCGCCTATTTCACGTTGCTGAAACCCGGGGATACGATCCTGGGGATGAATCTATCCCACGGCGGTCACCTCTCCCACGGAAGCCCGGTCAACTTTTCCGGCCAGTTCTTTCAGGTGGTTCCCTACGGGGTGGACCGTGAGCGGGAGGAGATCGACTTTGACCAAGTGGAGGAATTGGCCCGGGCCCACCGGCCAAAGCTCATCGTGGCGGGCGCCAGCGCCTATCCTCGTATCATCGACTTCAAGAGGTTTCGGGAGATAGCGGATGGGGTCGGGGCCAGGCTCTTTGTGGATATGGCCCATATTGCGGGGCTCGTCGCCGCCGGACTCCACCCCAACCCGGTCCCGTTTTCCGACATCGTGGCGGCGACCACCCACAAGACCCTCCGGGGCCCCCGAGGGGGCTTTCTCCTCTGCAATGACAAAGAGATTTGGAAGAAGCTCAACAAAAAGGTCTTCCCCATGCTTCAAGGGGGACCCCTTATGCACATCATCGCAGCCAAGGCGGTCGGCTTTAAGGAGGCTCAGTCGGAGGAGTTTCGAGCCTATCAACGGCAGATTGTGTCGAACGCCAAGGCCCTGGCCAAGAGCCTCATCGATTCAGGCCTCAAGCTGATCTCTGGAGGGACGGACAATCACCTGATGCTCATTGATCTGCGGGGAGACCCCCTCACCGGACGTGAGGCTGAGGACCGCCTCGAGAGGGCGGGCATCACGGTCAACAAGAACGCCGTCCCCTTCGATCCCAGGCCCCCTATGGTGTCGAGCGGGATCAGAATCGGGACCCCAGCTGTGACGACCAGGGGCATGGGGGAAGCGGAGATGGGTGAGATCGGGCGCTGGATCTCCCAGGCCCTTGGGGGCGAGGACCCTGAGAAGATCCGCGGGGAGGTCAAGGAACTATGTCGGCGATTTCCCCTTTACGCGGGTCAACTCTTGGTGTCTGGCAGCGCCGCGGACAGAGGGGAGGGCTCCTCGTGAAGTGTCCTGCTTGCGGGCTGTCTGATACGAGGGTGATTGACTCTCGACTGGCCAAAGACGGCAACGCCATTCGCCGCCGCCGAGAGTGTGAGAAGTGCAGCAGACGCTTCACCACTTATGAGCGCGTGGAAGATACCCTTCCCCTGGTGGTGAAGAAGGACGGAAGACGCGTGTCCTTCAACCGAATGAAGATCGCGGCGGGCATCCAGAAGGCCCTCGAGAAGCGTCCTGTCAGCGCTGAGGAGCAGGACGCCGTAGTGGACCGCATCGAACGCGCCATCCTCGATCTCGGCGAAAAAGAGGTCCAGAGCGAGGCCATCGGGGAAAAGGTGATGCAGAAACTCCACGAGCTGGACGGGGTCGCCTACGTCCGCTTCGCGTCCGTCTATCGCTCCTTCAAAGATGTCAACCAGTTCATGGAGGAGGTGAGGGACCTGCTGGTGGCCCAAGAGCGGGAGGTCCACTCGGGGGCCGAAAAAGAGGCCGTGAGTCCCCCCACTCCATCCCCTCCGGATGCGTGACCTAGCCCAGCCCTCCGCATATACCCAGAAGATGCAGCCAGTTTGTCTCCCCGGATGGGGTGTAGTATATTGCTGATATGCGCTTGGAACTCTTCTGAAGTCTGAAGGAAATTCCTCAGCCTATCCATTTGTTAGCAAGGCCGAGCTGGGGATGGTGGCCGACCGGCCCTTTCGACAGATGGGACTTGAGGAGGGGTTAGACGATGAAGGAGATAAGGCGCCGGGGTTTTCTGAAGGTCTCGAGCGTGCTTTTGCTGGCAGGGTGCGCCAAGGTGACCCGGGCAACGAACGATAGCCAGTCGGCGCGGCAGTTCTTCTCCTGGTTCGCGAAGCTGAACGACCGGCTGGGCCAATTGGTGTTCGGCAAGAATCGTCTCGCCCCGGAGTTCACCGAGGCCGACATCACCCGTCCCGACTTCAAGAACAACTATCATGGCATCACGCCCAGAATGCCCCCGGACAGTTGGTTTATGCGCCTGAGCGGTAAAGTGGACAATCCAAGACCCTTCCGGCTGGAAGATTTTAAACAGATGCCCTCCCGGACCCAGATCACAGAGCTCATCTGCGTGGAAGGATGGTCCGCCATCGCCAAGTGGAAGGGGGTCCCCCTCAGCCATTTTCTTGACCTAGCCGGCGTTCGTCCAGAGGCCAAATACGTCGCTTTCATCGCGGCCGACGACTACTGGGATTCCCTGGATCTCCAGTCGGCCCGCCATCCCCAGACCCTCCTCGTCTATGAGCTGAATGATCGGCCGCTGAGCCCCGAGCACGGAGGGCCCCTTCGCCTCATCTGCCCAACCCACATCGGCTATAAGAATGTTAAGGGGCTCATCGGGCTCGCCTTCCTAGAAGAGCACCCGAGTAGTTATTGGGCTGCCCAGGGCTATCCCTGGCACTACGGCCTCTAGGCCGGGTATGGCCATCGGCAAGACGCGCGCCTTCCACTTCGTAGAAAAAAGGGAGGCCTCGTTCCCCATTGGGGCCTGAGGAAAACCTTCCAATAGCCCAGGGACACAGAGCGCGAGGGATTCGAGGGGCGGGCCGCTTTGCGGTGGGGTTCTTCGTCCGGTCTATCAAGAAATTTTTCGCCGATCAGTGCCCTTCCTGGGCCGCAGCCCTCGCCTTCACCACGCTCTTCGCCCTGATCCCCATCACGGTCCTCTCCTTCTCGATCTTCAGCGTCTTCTCCGCTTCGGCCGCCGCAGGGGAGCAGGTCCGCTCCCTGCTCTTTGCCCACTTCCTGCCGGGCTCTGGAGACCTCATCTACAACTATGTCCAGACCTTTTCAGAAAACGCCGGGACTTTGAGTTTCTTCGGATTCGTCCTCCTGATCTTCATGGCCTTTTCCTTACTCACCATGCTGGAGAAGGTTTTTTTGCAGATCTGGCAGATCCCAAAGAGCCGTCCCTTTTTCGCTCGGTTTTTCATCTTCTGGTTTGCCCTCACACTGGTCCCCATCCTCATTGCGGTGTCTCTCTATTTCAGTTCGAGGGTGGAACCGATTCCTTATCTGGCTTGGGTCTACCAGGGAGACACCCTCATCCGCTCCCTCTTCATCACTTGGGCGGCCTTCTTTGTCCTCTACCGTTTTCTGCCGAGGGGGGGGATTCGCTGGATGAGCGCTCTCTCCGGCGCCCTGGTGGCGGGGACGTTTTGGGAAGGGGCCAAATTCGGTTTCGACAGCTATGTGCAGTACTTCTCCACCCTGACCCAGCTCTACGGCTCTTTGGGGATCATCCCCGTCTTTCTCCTCTGGTTGTATTTCACCTGGATTCTCGTTCTCTACGGCGCCGAGGTGGCCTATCTGGTCAAGAATCCTCACTCTGCTTCTCGACGGCCTTCCTGACCTCATCGACCGAGAGTGCCTCCAGGCAAGTGTGATCTCCGGGGTCTGTTAATCCCGCGCAGGCGCGACAACCCTCTGCCCGTCTCAGGATGAGGGTCCGCTCTCCTCGAGGCCCCCAGATGCGGGGGTCCGTCGGACCAAAGAGGGCGACGACGGGTGCCCCAACCCCGGCTGCCAAGTGGGTGACTCCAGAGTCGTTCCCCACGTAGCATCGGGACCGAGCCAGAATGGCCGCCAGGCAAGGGAGGGGGGGCTCAATCATGAGCCTCGCCTCTGTGCCCAAGGAATCCAATAGTCCTCTTTGAAGGGTTTTCGCCTCAGCAGGGCCTAGGATCCAAAGAAGAGAGGTCTCAGGAGAAAACCCCTGAGCGAGGGAGATAAATCGTTGGAGAGGCCAGCACTTCCTTTGTCCCCCACCTCCTGGATGAATGACAAGGTAGTCTGAACGCCCGTCGATCCCAATGTTTTTTAGCTCTTTGGATGCCTCCTTGAAATCCTCTTCGCTTGGCAAGAGCCTAAGGATGGTGTCCCCCTGGGGGACATCGAGGGAGGCCAGGGTCTTTAGGAAATGGTCGGACGCGTGGAGGGGAGGGCCCTCTTGGGGAGGGTGTGGGGATGCCAGAAGGACCTGCTTGCCGAGAGTTCGAAGGTTCCTCTCAAAGGTCCCCTGTCCAGAGGACCAGGCCACGATGAGGTCAAAAGGGTTGCGTCTTCCAAAGCGGGCGAGGAGTTCGGCTCCAGTTGTGTTCTCGGCGTGAAGGAGGGCGAAATCGAGGCCCGCCGTCGAGCGCAGGCCTTCCACCTGAAGACCGAGGGGGATTGTCGGGAGATAGCTCGGATTTCCCGCCCACGTGATCTGGCAGGGCACACATTTTTGCCTCAGGGCCGATACAGCCGGGATGGAAAGGAGGGTGTCCCCGAGACCTCCTCCTCGGAGGACGAGGATCTCAATACCCACGGTGCAACCCCCCCTTCTCCCCGTCATCCCACGAACCCCCTGGAGGCTAAATACGGATATTCTCCGCCTTCCCCCGGGGGGGTCATCACGAAGGGACTTTTCATCGTTTTTGTAGGGCGTGTAGAGGGACTATGCTATATTGCCCTGAGCTAGCAGTCTATTCGTAGAGGGACTGCGCGCGATAGGTTTCGGCGTTCATTCCGGGAAGCCGGGAGGGACCCGGGTGAGCGATCTCCCCGAAAAGGGCAACTTCGACGAAGGCCTGGGGGCGTATCTTCGCCGCCACCGGGAGGGAAGCGGCATCAGCCTGGAGCTTCTCTCGGCCATCACCAAGATCAAAGTTAAAAACCTCGAGGCCATGGAGGAGGGCCATTTCGCCGGCCTTCCCTCAGAGCCCATTCTTCGGGGTTTCCTTCGGTCCTATGCCGCTGAGGTGGGCCTGGATGTTTCAGAAGTCCTTCGCCGTTATGAGTCGATCCCAGGACGTCCAGCGACCGCGCTCGCCCTTCCGGAGTGGAGCGATCGGACCAAGGCTTCACCGAGTCCCCGTCGGCGCAGAATTGTCCTGGGCCTCTGGTCCCTTTTGGCCGCAGGCGTGCTCTCCCTCCTCATTACGGGTGGTTGGCAAAAGATGATGGGGGCCATCACCCCGTCCCCGATACAGGAGACCGCTGCCCCTGGAGAGGTGAAAGGGCCAGCCGTTGAGGGGAATGAAGACAGCGGGCCTCGAGCCGTCCCAGAGGGGACCGTGTCACCGGTGGCGCCTGAAGAGGAATCGGCGTCTGTGGTCCAGGATTCTCTGAGCGCCTCGGCCGCCGGGGAGTCAGAGAATGGGGCTTCGGAGGCACGCCTTGAAGTTTCGGTCGGAGAGAACCAACTTACCCTCACGGTCATTGCCGTAGAGGACACATGGCTTAGGGTAGTTGTGGATGGTGTGGAGCAAGATGAGGTCCTCCTTCCTAAAGGTCTCCGCGGAACTGGAAAGGGCGAGAGGAGTTTGCCCTTACCGTCGGCAATACGGCTGGAACCCGTGTGGAGCTCAACGGCCTTGCCATCAAGCTTCCTCAGACCGACAGCAACGTCGTCCGCGATTTCCTCGTCAGCAAAAAAGACCTCCCCTAGCCCTTTCATGTCTCCCCTGACCCTCGGGATCTTTGGCTATCCCCTTGCACATTCCCTCTCGCCTCTCATGTACGAGACGGCCATCGAACATCTTCATCTCTCCTTCCGTTTCCAGCTCTACGAGGTCCGCCCCGAGGACCTCCCCGCCGCCGTTCAGGAAATTCGCGCCCCTGGGGTCCACGGCGTCTGCGTCACCATCCCGCACAAGGAGACCATCGCCCCGCTCCTGGATGGCCTCAGTGAGGAGGCACAGCGAGTGGGGGCCGTCAACCTGGTCCATCGAGATGGAGACCGGCTTCTGGGTCACAATACGGATGGGATCGGCTTTCTCCGCTCTCTTCGGGAAGAGGGGCGACTTGACCCCCGTGACCGCCGGGTCCTGATCTTGGGGGCGGGGGGGGCGGCTCGGGCGGTGGCCTCACAGCTCTCCCAAGAGCGGGTCCTGTCCCTCACCATTGCCAACCGGACCCTCGCCCGGGCAGAGACCCTCGCCGCTCGGGTGGAGGAATTTTCGGCAGGTGTGAAGGTCCAGGCGGTTTCCCTGGGAGGCCCAGAGGTGGCCCAGGCGGCCGAAGAGGCGGATCTCATCGTCAACACGACCTCCCTCGGCCTCGCGCATTCGAAAGGCGGCGATGACGCACTGCCCCTTTCTCCCCAGCACATCCGTCCGACTCAAGTCGTGATGGACCTTGTGTACAATCCTCTGGAGACCCCTCTTCTGAGATTGGCGGGGGAACGGGGGGCCAGGACGCTCGGTGGACTGGGGATGTTGATCTATCAAGGAGCCGAGAATTTCAGGGTCTGGACTGCTTCTGAACTTCCGGTAGAGCTGGTTCGCCCGCGGATGGAAGTGGCCCTGAAAGAAGCCGCCCATGGGGCTTGAGCGCCTTGGCTGAACCCGCTCTTTGCACGCGAGGGGACTGGACGCGGATCTCGGACCAGGCGAAGCGCGTTCGTGTAGTGGGCCTCTCCCGGCCGGCACGGGCCTGTTATCTGATGGCCCTCCTCCAGGATTCCCGGCGCCCCCTCTTGGTGGTCACCCCCTCTGACGCCGCCTGCCACAGCCTCTATCAAGACCTCCTCTTCTTTGCCGGGACCTGCGAGACGAACTCGGCTGGAGAAGGGCCGCCAGGCGACACTTTTTGTGTCCACGCCTTCCCTTCGTGGGAGCTCTCGCCTCTTGAACCCCTCTCTCCGAGCCCGGAGGTAGTCGGGCAGCGACTTTCGGCCCTGGCGGCCTGGGCAAAGGGGGAGGCGGCCGTGACCGTGGCCTCTCTTGCCGCGCTGGCGCAGCGGGTCATCCCGGCCAAAAAATTTCTCGCAGAGGCATTGACCCTCATTCCGGGCAAGACCCTGGACCGGGATGAACTCCTGCGACGCCTCTCGGAAGGGGGCTATGAGCGAGTCCCCCTGGTGGAGGAGAAGGGGGAATACGCCGTTCGGGGGGGCATCGTGGACATCTTTTGCCCTCAGGCAGCCCTTCCCGTTCGGGTGGAATTTGACGAGGAGGGGGTCGAATCCCTCCGTCATTTCAACGTCTCTGAGCAGCGGTCCGTCGGTCAGGCGGGACGGGTGGACATCCTCTCGGCCCGGGAATTCTTCCTGGGGCAAGCCGCTCGCCTTCGAGGTGCCGATCGGTTGAGGCAGTGGGCCAACCGGCGCGGGGAGACCGACCGGGGCAAATATCTGGCCGACCGCCTCACCGAAGAGGGCCACTTCCCCGGCGTCGAGAATTTTTTGCCTCTCTTCTTCGACGATCTAGAAGTGCCCCTCGAAGGTTTATCTGGGGAGGCTATTGCGATCCTGGATGAGCCGCATGAGTTTGCCGAGGCGGAGGCGGTGAGATGGGACGCCCTCGAGGAGACGGCCCGCTCTCCGTCGGTGGAACCGTTGCCTTTTCCCCTGGACGAGTATTCCCTTCCTCCCGGACGCGTCCTCGAGACCCTTTCTGGTCGGGCCCGGCCCGGGGCTCCCCTTTTTGAGCTTCATGCCCTTGGCGTGACGGCCGAGAAGAAGGGGGGAGGTCAGCTCATCCGCGTCCTCTCTCAAGCCACGGGGGCCTTTCAGGGACACGTCCCGGACTTCATCCAGCAACTTCAGACCTGGCTGGCAGAGGGTTTTTGGGTGAGCCTTGTCGCGGCCCATCAGACCCAGGCGCTCAGGTTTCAGCAGATCTTGAAGGAGAACGATTTAGGGGCAGAGGTGATGGAAGGGGGGAGGGGATCCCTCCTGGACGGAGCTGAAGGGGCTGGCCTCGACATCCGGGTGGGTCGCCTCTCCGAGGGGTTTATCCTCCCTTCCTTTCGGCGAGTCTTCCTGCGAGAGGAGGAGGTCTTTTACACCCCTGTTCGCAGTCGGCCTCGGTCGGCCCCCAAGAAACAGGCCTTTGAGGCCGGCTTCCGGGATCTCACCCCAGGGGACTATCTGGTCCACCGGGAGTATGGAATCGGTCTCTACCAAGGGGTGGAGGGTTTCGGTCTGGGAGGACAAGAGGGGGAGTTCCTGCGGGTGGACTACGCCGGCGGGGACAAACTCTATGTCCCCATGGACCATTTGCACTTGGTCCAGAAATATCTCGGGGCGGGGCAGGGCAGGCCCCGGATGGACCGGCTTGGGGGGATGGCCTGGCAGCGGTTGAAAGGTCGGGTCAAGGCCTCGGTCAAGTCCATGGCTCAGGGCCTTTTGCGCTTGACGGCAGAGCGCCAGGTGACCCCGGGTTTTGCCTTTTCCCCCGACGACCACTGGAGTCAGGAGTTCGCCGCCGCCTTCCCTTACGAGGAGACCCCCGACCAGCGTCAGGCCATCCTGGATGTCGTGGAGGATTTGGA
Organism: bacterium; assembly: GCA_965249615.1. Lineage (GTDB taxonomy): Bacteria > UBA8248 > UBA8248 > JACPRG01. The sequence continues at coordinate 21,503 of CBDFMI010000003.1, forward strand.
GCGCCCCCGCCCCATGGATCGTCTGATCTGCGGGGACGTGGGCTATGGGAAGACCGAAGTGGCCATGCGCGCAGCCTTCAAGGTGGTATTGGACAAGAAGCAGGTGGCCATCCTGGTGCCTACGACCGTCCTTGCCCAACAGCACTTTCAGACCCTTCAGGAACGTTTTTCGGCCTATCCCGTCACGGTCGAACTCCTCTCGCGTTTTCGCTCCGCAAGCGAGCAGGCCGGGGTCCTAAGGGGCCTCGAGGGAGGCTCCGTCGACATCGTCATCGGGACCCACCGTCTCCTTCAAGCCGATGTCCGATTTCGAGACTTGGGACTCATCGTTGTTGACGAGGAGCAACGGTTTGGGGTCACCCATAAGGAGAAGCTGAAACTCCTTAGAAAGACGGCGGACATTCTCACCCTCACGGCGACTCCCATCCCCCGCACCCTTCACATGGGCCTCCTTGGGATCCGAGACCTCAGCGTCATCAATACCCCTCCCGCCGACCGCTTGGCCATTCGCACCTACGTGACCCCCTTTAGTGATCGCGTTATCCGGGAGGCCCTCACCCGGGAGATGCACCGGGGGGGACAGATATTCTTCGTCCATCCCTGGGTGGAGAATATCGGTGCCGTGGCCCGTTACCTCCGCCGTCTTGTCCCTGGCCTCTCACTGGGCATTGCCCACGGCAAGATGCGGGAGCGGCAGCTCGAGGAGGCGATGATGCGATTTGTGTCGGGAGAGCACCGCGTCCTCCTCTGCACCAGCATCATTGAAAATGGTCTGGACATCCCGACCGCCAACACCATCCTCGTCAACCGGGCAGACCGCTACGGTCTCGCCCAGCTCTATCAGCTCCGGGGCCGAGTGGGCCGGGGGAGCCAGCAGGCCTACGCCTATTTCCTCGTCCCGCCAGGCCGGGTGATGACCCACTCGGCCCGAAGGCGCCTGAAGGCCTCAGAGGAACTGGGTGATCTCGGCTCGGGCTTTCGCCTGGCCGCCCGGGACCTGGAGATCCGGGGCGCGGGGAACATCATAGGTCCTGAGCAGTCCGGCCATGTCGCCGCCGTCGGTTTTGACCTCTACTGCCAATTGATGGAAGAGGCCACCCAAGAGCTGAGGGGGGTGTCGGCCGAGCCTCGAGGAGAACCGGAGCTGACCCTGGGACTGGTGGGGAGTCTGCCGGAAGCGTATGTGCCCCCCACAAACCAGCGTCTTGAGCTCTACCGGGAGGTGGCTCGAACCCGGACCACAGGAGAGCTGGCGGAGCTCAGGCGTGCCCTGGCCGACCGTTTTGGGCCGCTTCCGCCCGAGGCCGAAATCCTCTTTCAGGTTGCCGAGATACGAATCTTGGCCTCTCGCTGCCGCGTCGAGCGTGTGAAGGTGGAGGGGGAACAGGTCACCTTCGTGGCGGCTCCAGGGGAGTACAATCTCACCCGTGAGTTCCTGGCTTTTCCCGGTCTTCAGTTCGTCGATGAGCGGACCTTTCGGCTCCCCGTCGGCGAGACCCCAGAGGACCGCTTTTCAACGCTGAAGGGGGCGTTGATCGCCTTTGAAGGTTGTGTTAACGTGGGAACCTGAGGTGGCGTTTGGGGCCATGCTGAGGAGGCTTGTGATGGGGCGGTCCCGCCTAAAAATTTGGCCGGTTATTCTCCTGGTGCTCGCACTGGGTGGGCACGCGAACGCCATCGTCATCGACCGGATTGTGGCCGTCGTCAACAAGGAGATCATCACCCTCAGCGACGTCCAGGAGGTCGCCGGCGATGAGCTTCGCGGCCTTCAGGGAAAGTTTGAGGGCGAAGAACTTGACGGGGAGATGGAGGCTGCACAACGAAGATATCTCGACCAGCTCATCATTCGCTCCCTTCAACTCCAACGGGCTCAAGAGCTCAACATGGAAGTGACGGAGCGCGATATTGAGCTGGCCGTTGAGGATGTGAAGCAGGAGAACAACTTGACCCAGTCAACCCTGGAGACCCTCCTGGCGCGTGAGGGAATTACCTTTGATGCCTATCGCCAAAGGATCACGGAGGAGATCATGATCCGGAGGGTGATCAATTTCGAGGTCCAGGCTCGGATCGAAGTTTCGTCGGAGGAGATTGAAGACTACTACCAAGCCAACGCCGCCGATTTCCTGCCCCCTGAGCAGCTTCGGGCAAGTCACATCCTGGTGGTGGCCCCGCAAAATGGGGATGGGGTTGAGGCTCTTGAGGCCGAGGCTCGGGCCGAAGTGCTCCTTGAGCGAGCCAAATCTGGAGAGGATTTCGCAGAGCTCGCCCGGCTTCACTCTGAGGACGCCTCCGGGGCTCCGGGAGGGGATCTTGGCCTGATCCGACGCGGGGAGATTCTCCCAGACATCGAGGCAGTCCTTTTCTCACTGCAGCAGGGTGAGATCGGCCCCCTGGTGCGGACATCCGCAGGCTATCACATTATCAAACTGACCGAGAAGACCTCGCAAGAAGCCCCTCCCTTCGAGCAGGTGTCTGATAGGATTCGAAACCATGTCTACACGGAAAAGCTTAACGTGCGCTACGAGCGCTGGCTGGAGGAACTGAAGAAGAAGGCCTACATCGAGGTGTCTATGTGAGGCCTTCATGCGCCTGGACGCCTATCTGAAGACGGCGGGGCTCGTTAAGCGGCGAAGCTTGGCGAGAGAGTTTTGCGAGGCGGGGGCCATTCGGGTGAATGGCCGCTTGGCCAAGGCGGGCAAAGATCTTCGGCTGGGAGACAAGGTCACCGTGGAGACGTGGGGGCGATACCTCCTCTTGGAGGTCACCTCGCTTCCCTTGGAATCATCGCCAAAGGGAAGAAAGGTGGAGTATCGTGTCCTCAAGGAGCGGCGCAAGGAGGGTTGAGACCGGGCAGTCCTGAAGGGCGCGGCTGAACGCTTGGATGGGCTGAGGGATCGCGGCTCCCGAGAGGCCACCGGAAGGGGAAATCCCCTCGCGCGATAAGCGGTGAGGGGTTTTTTTTGAGCGTCAGTGGGTGAATCAAGAAGTGGAACGATGAGCCTTCAAAGTCGAGACCTCATCCGGATAGACGATCTCACCAACGCTGAGATCGAGACCGTCCTCGCGGTCGCCACGGAGATGGAGGAGGGGATCCGGGACCAGGCCCACCGGTGTCCCGGCGCCATCCTGGCCACACTCTTCTTCGAGCCCAGCACGCGGACGCGTCTGTCCTTCGAGGCGGCCATCTGCCGCCTGGGGGGGAAGATCATCAGTGTGGCGGAGATGAGGACCACCTCTCTTGCCAAGGGGGAAAGCCTGGCCGATACGGCGCGCGTCGTGGGCCACTACGCCGACGTCGTCGTCGTTCGCCATCCATGGGAAGGCTCCGCCCGGCTGATGGCGGATTTCTCCGACGCCCCCGTGATTAACGGGGGAGACGGCGGTCACGAGCATCCCACCCAGACTCTTTGCGACCTCTACACCTTGAGGCGGGAGAAGGGTCGGCTGACCGGCCTGAACGTCGCCCTTTGTGGTGACCTTCTCCATGGCCGGACCATCCATTCCCTCGCCTACGCCCTGGCCCGCTTTGGGGCCAACATCCTCTGCCTGCCGGGGAAGGGATTGGGGCTCCCAGACGATGTGAAACAAAAACTCCAGGTGGACTATAGGTGTCGCCCCGAGATCCCCCGATTTGGTCAGGCCCGTCAGGGCGGAGATGTCCGCTCGGTCCTCTCCGGTTCCGACGTGGTGGTCCTGACCCCTAGCCGCCCTCACCAGCTTTCTCTCTTTACAAAGGTGGAAGAGAGCATCCCTGAGATCGCATCCCGCATAGATGCCCTCTACGTGACTCGCGCACAGAAGGAGCGTTTCGAGACCTCTCCTGACGCGAAAGGAACCGAGGAGGAGGCCAGGCAGGACTATCCCATCGTGGACAAGGCCTTCCTGCAAGAGAAACACTTCAAGGACACCCTGGTTCTTCACCCCCTTCCGCGGGTGGACGAGCTCTCTAGTGAGATCGACTCCGACCCGAGGAGCCGCTACTTTGAACAGGCCGCCCGGGGAGTCCCCGTTCGAATGGCCCTGCTCTCCCTCCTCCTGGGAGCGCATCCCGGGCCGAAGGCGATAGCGGCTGAAAGCCACGCGGTTTCTCCGGGCGCGGGAGACAAGTCCCTGATCTACCGCAGCCCCATCGGCGTTCGATGCGAGAACGACCAGTGTGTCTCCGTCCGCGAGAGCTCGCACGTCGTCCCTGAGTTCTGGGTCCTGGAGGGGGCCCGACCCTCGCGAAAGGGGAAACCCACGGGAGACGCTTCCCCTCGGCTGCAGTGCGTCTATTGTGATACGGACATCCAGCCGGCCTATGTGGGCCACCTGAAGAGCCGCCGCTACCGACCAGTGGATGGGTCCCTCTCTTTGGAGAGCGGGAAGTGGGTCTTCTTCTCTTCTCGAGAAGAGGCCGAGGCTCAGGGGTTCAAGCCAGCCGGGCGGGCCGGCAAAATCGAATCGGACTGACGAGATGCAACAGGGACCTTTTCGAAGGTTCCTCTGGCCTCGAATCCAAACGCGACCCCCCCTCTTTTTGTCTCTTCGCCTCGTGTTCGCCCTGCTGGCCCTCCCGCTGGTGGGCGTGGGGCACGTCCCCCTTCTTCGTGTCCACTTCCTGGACGCGGGGCGAGGCGACTGCATCCTCCTTGAGCCCGCTCAGGGCCGGCCTGTGCTCCTCGATGGCTGCCATCCGGAGCGCTGGCAAGAAGTCCGGGCTTATCTGATGAAGGTCGGGGTGAAGAGGTTGTCCCTCGCCATCGCCACCCACCCCCATCGCGATCATCTTGGGGGGATAGCGAAGACCCTTCTCTTATTTCCAGCCGATGAGGTGTGGGAAAATGGGGCGGACGGAGACACTGAAGAGGTGCGCAGAGAGGTGAGGCGGGTGAGGAGTCGCGCGAAGGTCGTCCGAAGTGGGGAGATCTGGGACCATCCGGCGGGACTCAGGCTTGAGGTCCTCTCCCCGGCAGATCCCCTTTGGGATGACCTCAATGAAGACTCCTTGGTCATCCGAGCGACTTATGGCGCCGTCCGTTTCCTTTTCACAGGCGACATCGGGAGGGGGAGAAAACAGGCGCTCCTCAAGGGTCTGGCTAGAGATCTGGAGAGCGACGTCCTGAAGGTGAGTCACCATGGATTCGGCGGGGATTTTGATGGGGAGTTCCTTCAGGCGGTCATGCCCAAAGTGGCCATCATCACCAACGGGCCGGGGGATCACGTGGGGCCTCCTTCCCCAGAGATCCTCGACGCTCTTGGGGAAGAAGGGGCGGCCGTCTGTTGGACGGGCCGGGACGGCACGGTCATTGTCCAGTCAGACGGAAACACCTTTGAGATTATCGCAGAGCGAAAGAAAGACACTTCTCTGGGTGAGGTTGGGCGGTGAACCCTTGGTTTTTGGCGAAAAAGAGCTCTCTGGTTCTTGTTCTTTTCCTCGCCTTGGGGTCTCTTGGGGCAGAAGGTGTTTTCTCTCTTTCTCCTCCCGTGGCCTGGGGTCAGAGGGCGAGACTTCAAGCCGAGGAGGCCTTCAATCGGAAACTCTCCGGGGTCTTCCTCACGGCCGAGGGGCGGGTCCTGCGGATCCTCTCTGAGGACAGGGAAGGCGCTCCCCATCAGCGCTTCATCCTTCGTCTTTCCTCGGGGCACACGCTCCTCGTCCTGCACAACATCGCCGTCTCCACTGCCGTCCCGCTGACCGAGGGAGGCTGGCTCAGGGTCCGTGGAGAATATCGCTGGAATGAAAAAGGCGGGCTCCTCCACTTCACCCACCAGCCGAGGGGCCAGCCCCGGGGAGAGATCGGCGGATGGATCGTCACCGAGGATGGTAGACTCTACCGGTGATCTTCGTCTAGACTAAGAGTCCTGATGGAACCCGGGTTCTGATCTAAACAATCCAAACAGAAAGGGGGTGAGACTCAGTGGAATACTGGTTTGAGTTCTGGTACATGTTTCCCATTGCTATCGGCTTCTGACTACTGGCCTGAATCTCCAGTGTGGAGGGAGCCGTGTTGTTCACCCCATTTTTCATATTAGTCCTTCCCCTGATTAGCGGGAAGGTGATCCATCCGGTGGAAGCTATCTTCCTTAGCCTCATCATCGAGGTTTTCGGGTTCGGAAGCGCCACTTTGGGATACTTGCGACAGAAGGTCATTGACTTTCCCATCATGGGCTTCGTCCTGGCGGTGAGCGTCCCCGTTTCGGTCCTCATCTCTCTCTTTGCCCATCGGGTCCCTGAGGGGATCCTTCTCTTTGTCCTGGGTTTGACCCTGCTCACGCTGGCCGCCTTGATGTTCTCTGCGCACCTAAAGACTGAGATACAGGTCGATCCCAGCTCCTCTCCCTACGTCAGACGACTTTCGGATTCTCAGGGCCGTTCCTACGTTTATGCCTTCCGACGGACCCCGCTCGGGGTCTTCATCTCGGCCCTTGGGGGCCTCTTCGTGGGTCTTGTGGGGATTGGGGTGGGGGAGTTCAAGACCACCTATTTTGTGATCGGGCAAAAGATGCCGCCTCGGGTGGCTGTGGCGACGGCCGTCCCGATCGTGATGGGGACGGTGACGGCGGCCGTTGTAACGAGGCTTTATGTCACCGGAACGGGGATTGCCGACTTTCAGGTCCCGTGGAACATCGCCGCTATGTGTGTCCCGGCGGTCCTCTTGGGAGGCCAGATCGCCCCCCTCATCAACCGCCACCTCAACCCTGGGACCATCCGGATCGTCCTCTTTCTCCTCTTCACCTTAGTGGGGGCCACCCTCATCCTGAGGGGCTTTCTCTAAGGTTTTTCCCGGGGCGGTTCTTGGCACCTCTGGTGGTAGGCCGAGAGCACGGCCTCCCGGATGGCGGTTTTAAGGTCTCGATCCATCGGCACGACCAGGTCCTGTTGCCCACCTCGCGTCTTTTGAGAAGGGTAGCCGAGAAACCACCCCCCGTTCTCCCTCTCAATCACCCGGATTCCTCTCAGGAGGAGGACGTCCTCCAGCTCCACCTCTGCGTAGGCCCGGACGTGTCCCCCCGAGATGGGCATCTCAAAAGGTGTTAGGCGGACGGCGGTGATCTTCAAAATTGTTGTCCTCTTTTTCAGGGTATGGGCACCCTCTAATCTAGGTTTCGGCCATGGCCTCGTGGTAACCTTTTCGCTTCAGGACCGCTGGCGCGGTTCTGAAAATTCTCTCTTAGATCACAGTCTTTGTGGAGACATCGGATGACGGTTATTCAGATCGGACACAGCCCGGACCCCGACGACGCCTTCATGTTTTACGCCCTCACCGCGGGGAAGGTGCAGGTGGAAGGGTGCGAGATTCGCCACGTCCTTGGGGATATTGAGTCCCTCAACCGGCGGGCCCGCACAGCGGAGCTCGAGGTCACTGCGATCTCCGCGGCCACCTATCCCGGGGTGGCCGATCAGTACCGGGTGATGGACACCGGTGCCTCCATGGGGAAGGGGTATGGGCCGATCCTGGTGGCTCGAGAGCCGATGGACCCGCGGGAGATTCCGGGCCGATCGGTGGCCGTCCCCGGCAGGTACACCACGGCGGCGCTTTTGCTCCGGCTCTACTGCGGAGACCTCCCGTCCGTCGAGGTGACCTTCGACCAGATCCCACAGGCGGTCCTGGAGGGGCGGGCCGAGCTGGGGCTTCTCATCCACGAAGGGCAGATTACCTATGAAGCGATGGGTCTTCACAAGGTGTTGGACCTCGGCGAAAAATGGGAAGGGGAAACCAGTCTCCCGCTGCCTCTGGGGATTAACGTGGTGCGGCGGGATCTAGGAGGGGCCATGGGGGCCACACTGTCGGAGGCGCTCCGTCGTTCCATCGAATATGCCCACTCCCACGAGGATGAGGCCCTTGAGTATGCCATGCAGTTTGGCCGTGGCATCGACAAGGAAACCTGCCGGCGCTTCGTCCTCATGTACGTCAACAACTACACCGTGACGCTGGGGGCCGAGGGGCAGCAGGCCCTGGAGCGGCTCTTCTCGTCTGCCCAGGCAAAAGGTTTTATCCCCGAAATCCCGCTGTTGGATCCGGTCTAAGTCAGTAGACCTTCAGGATCTCATAAAGGGTCGTGCGCTGTGCAGGGGTGAAGCCGGCATCGTGGATCAGGCTACAAACCTCGTCCACTGTCGTCTTGTTCACAAACTCAGCGGCGGCGTGCACGTTTTCCTCGAAGAGGGTACCGCCGAAGTCGTCCGCCCCGAAGTGGAGCGCCAGCTGCCCGGCGCGCTTGCCTTCGGAGAACCAGGAGGCCTGGATATGGAGGAAGTTGTCCAGGTAGAGGCGTGACACCGCCAGCATGCGGAGATACTGGTTCGGCCCGACGTAGTGCTTGATCCATTTATGCAAAAGCGTGTTGTCCGGCTTGAAAGACCAGGGGACGAAGGCGGTGAAGCCCGCCTGCTCGTCCTGAAGATCGCGGATGGCGTCCAGGTGATCGAGGATGTCATCGGGCCCCTCCACGTGGCCGTACATCATCGTGGCGGTGGACTTGAAGCCGAGTCGGTGGGCCTCCCGGTGGACCTCGAGCCAGGCTGACGGCCCGCCCTTCTTAGGCTCGATCCGCTTTCGCGCCTTCTCTGAGAGCACTTCGGCGCCGCCGCCGGGCAGGGAGTACTGGCCCGCCTCTTTCAGAGAGGACAGGACCTCTCTCACGCCGAGCTCGGTCACCTGACTGATGGTCTGGATCTCCGAGGCGGTGAAGAAGTGGGGTGTGACCTGGGGAAAGCGGCGGCGGGTCTCACGGACCAGCGCCAGATAGTATTCCAGGGGGAGTTCTGGATTATGGCCGCCCTGCAAGAGGACGGTCGTCGCGCCTCTCTCGGCGGCGAACTCGACCTTTTTGAGCACCTCGTCCACCGTGAGCGTGTAGGCCTCCGGGTGGCCGGGCTTTCGGTAGAAGGCACAGAACTGGCAGTCGGTGATGCAGACGTTGGTGTAGTTGGGATTGCTGTCGATGACGAACGTAATGCGCGGCTCGGGGATGAGTCTGAAACGCACCTCCTGTGCCAAGGCCCCCAGCTCCAAGAGAGGGGCCTCTTTGAGGAGCCAGAGCCCCTCCGCGCGCGCGATCCGCTCGCCGGCGTTCACCTTGGCCTGGATCTCGCTCAGCACCGCCGTTCCTCCACCAGGCTCAGGAGTCGACTGAACTCGGCGATGGCTTTTTCCGCTTCGTCCCCCAGTCGATATGTGAACCCCTTCAGGTAGTTCACCACCTCAGCTTCGCTGAATCCCGTGTCGCGGCGGGTTTGAGCGATCTGGGGAAGTGTCGCGAGGCCTCGGTCCAGCGCCTTGCTGAGGGCGTCCCGAAGGGCGATCTGTTCCGTCTCAGGAACCGAGGCCCGCACCGCCCAGCGGGCGAAGACGCAGGGAAGCCCCGTCCACGAGACCCACTCGCTTGCGAGGTCCGTGACGTGGGGGAACTGGGGGCGTGACTTGAGCGTCCGGATCGCCTGGTCGCCGATGAAGAGCACCGCATCGGAGGGCTCATCGAGCCCGACCCATGCGCGAGGGACGGCCTCATATTTTAGGGTGAGGAGGATCCTGAGGAGCTCAACGGACGTGCAGGTCTCAGGGGTGACGCCGAGCACCGCGCCGCCGAGCTCAGAAAGTGGTCGGTGCGAGAAGAGCAAAACGCTCCCGGCCGCACCCCGGGTGGCGATGCCAAAGGAGAGTGGCGTCAGTTCCAGATCCGATCTCAGGAAATCCACCAGCGAGAGCGGACCTGCGTCGACGGTGCCCTCGGCCACCGCGCGCCCGACCATCCGGGGGTTCAACCGGGAGAGCTCGAATCCCGACAGAAAGGCGAAAAACGGCTCACAGTTGAGGTACGGGACGTGCCCAATCTTGAGCATGGGTTAAGGGTTCCAAATCTTGACGACGTTGTAGAGTGCATCGCGCTCGACGGGGGTTTTCCCGGCGTCGCGAATCATCCGCAAGAGCTGTTCCCGCACAAGGCCGGCGGGGCTTTTCGCCCCTGCCGCGTGGGCGATCCTCTCGTCTTCTAATGTGCCGTTGACGTCGTCGGCGCCGAAGTGGAGGGCCACCGAGGCCGTCGCCTCGCCAATCATCACCCAGTAGCCCTCAACGTGAGGAAAGTTATCGAGAAGGAGGCGCGAGACCGCGATGGTGCGGAGGTCATCCGTCGGTGGGGTCTGGCGAGGGACTAGCTGGGTGTCTCCCACCTGGTAGGAGAGCGGAATGAATGTGAGGAAACCGCCGCTCTCATCCTGCTGGGCCCGGAGGCGAAGGAGGTGGTCCACGCGCTCAGCCAGGGTCTCGATGTGGCCGTAGAGCATGGTGGCGTTGGTCCGCAGGCCCAGGCGATGTGCAATGCCGTGGATCTCGCACCAGCGCTCGGCGCCCGCCTTGCCCGTGTAGTCTAGGGCCTTCTGAATCCGCTTGGAGAAAATCTCGGCGCCCCCTCCGGGCATCGAGTGAAGCCCGGCCGCCTTGAGGCGGGTCAACGCGTCCTCCGGTGGTATCTTCCACCGCCGATAGAAGTAGTCGATCTCGACGGCGGTGAAGGCCTTGATCTGGACCTGGGGGTGGTGGTCGTGGATGGTCTGGATGATGCCCTCGTAATGCTCGAAAGGCCAGTCCGGGTGGTGGCCGCCCACGATGTGGACCTCCCGGACTCCGTCCTTGATCATCCCCAGTATGTCCTCGGCACTGTGCTCGAAGGCGCCGCTCTCGCCCTTCTTTTTGGCAAAATCGCAGAACTTACAGGAGAGCACACAGACGTTGGTGGGGTTGATGTAGCGGTTGATGACGAAGAAGACCCAGTCTCCGACGCGCTGCCGCTTGACGAAATTGGCCATCTGTCCGAGACCCAGAAGGTCCTCGGTCTGGAACAGCAGAAGTCCCTCATCCCTCGAGAGTCGCTCGTCCGCCTGGACTTTCTCCCAGATGGAGAGGAGTCGGTGGTCTCTCAGTCGTGGCGGGACGTCGGTGGTGGGCGGCATGGGAGCCTCGGGTTTGTGAGTGGATCGATGGGTCGAATTCTAGGGAGTCCAGGGGACACAGTCAAGCAGACGTCAGACCGGGCGAAACGGCGCTGTAAAGCGCATGGGGTTAAAAAAGGAGGGGTGACGATCACGCTCGATTTCCCCCGTTGAAGAGGACCATATTGTGGTACACTCGCCGCTAAGTTTGCCCTGCTGGTCACCGGGTTTTCACAAGCATTCGTCCCCCCAGGCTGCAGCGTCCAATGAGTGAGCGTGAGATCAACCCTCGCCTTTCAATTCCACCTTGCAGGGGCCGGGGTCCTCTGGCATTTTGGTGCCCAGGTTCTCGGCTGTAGATGGCCACAGATGTGGACGACGGGCATCTAAATGGATATCTATGAGATTAGGGTTTTTCTCTCATACAGGTCCAGGGATAAAACAGCCAGGAGGAGCGTAGAGCGACGATGGAATTTCCCAAGGAGTTGAAATACGCAAAAGAGCACACGTGGGTCCGTGTAAACGGGAGCCAAGCGACGGTTGGGATCTCGGATCACGCCCAGTCAGAGCTCGGGGACATCATGTTCGTAGACCTTCCCGAGGTGGGGGCAGAGGTGAAGGCCCACGCCTCATTTGGGAATGTGGAGTCCGTCAAGACGGTCTCTGAACTTTTTGCTCCGGTTTCGGGCAAGGTCTCTAAGGTCAACTCTGACCTTGGGGAAGGTCCTGAGGTCGTCAACGCCAAGCCTTATGAAGATGGCTGGATGGTTGAAATTGAGATGTCAGACCCCAGCGAGCTGGATGGCCTCCTTTCTGCCGAGGCCTACAGCGCCTATACCAACGAGGAAAAGGGGTAAGTGCGCTTTATCCCCCACACCGAGGCGGACGTGGCGGCCATGCTGGCCGTCATTGGGGCGCCCGACGTCGAAAGCCTTTTTGCCTCTATCCCCGCCTCGGTTCGCCTGGGCCGTGAGCTCAACCTGCATCAAGGCCTCTCTGAGGCCGAGACCCTCTCTCACCTAGGGGCCTTGGCCAAAAATAACGCCCACTCCGCCTCTCACGGCTTCTTCTTGGGAGCGGGCGTCTACTCCCACTATATCCCCAGCGTCGTGAACCATCTTGCCTCTAAGCCGGAATTCTCCACTTCCTACACCCCTTATCAGGCCGAGATCAGCCAGGGGACCCTTCAGGCCATCTATGAGTATCAGACCCTCCTTTGCCAGTTGACGGGGATGGACGTCGCCAACGCCTCTCTCTACGAAGGGGCCTCGGCCACGGCAGAGGCCTGCCTCATGGCGATGCGTGTCACCGGGCGACACCGCGTGGTGATGACAAAAGGCCTCCATCCCGAATACCGTCAGGTGGTGGACACTTATCTTCGCCACACGGGCGGCGAGACAATGGAGGTGGGATGGGGTGAAGACGGCCGGGTAGAGGACCTCTCTGGGGCGCTCGACGAGGGGACAGCCGCCTTCCTCGTCCAGAGTCCCAACTTTTTCGGTGTGGTGGAAGATCTTGCTCCGCTTGTTCAGGCGGCCCACGACAAAGGGGCCCTCTTCGTCCATGTCGTGACGGAGGCCATCTCTCTTGGGCTTCTAAAAGCCTCAGGTGACCTCGGGGCCGACATCGTGGCCGGTGAGGGACAGAGCCTTGGGATCCCCATGAGCTTCGGGGGCCCTTTTCTCGGCCTCTTTGCCACCCGCGAGGCCTATGTCCGCCAGATGCCGGGCCGCCTGGTCGGCCAGACCGCGGACACCGAAGGGCGTCGGGGCTATGTCTTAACCGCTGCGACCCGAGAGCAGCACATCCGCCGGGCAAAGGCGACCTCTAATATCTGCACCAACCAAGGACTTTGCGCCCTTCGAGCGGCGGTCTATCTTTCGGCCCTGGGACGGCAGGGCTTGAGAGAGCTGGCCGTCCAGAATGCCCTGGGGGCCGAGCGGGCCAAAAAACTCATCCGGGAACTGCCGGGCTTTGAGATTCCCTTCTCCGCTCCCACTTTCAACGAATTTGTCGTCAAGGTTCCCTTCCCCGCCGCCGAGGTCACTGCACGTCTGCGGCAGGCCGGGATTCTGGGTGGTCTTGACCTGGGCCGCTGGTATCCCGAGTTTCAAAGAGACCCCGGGACCCCCCATCTCCTCTTCTGCGTCACCGAGGAGAACCCGCCTGAAGCGGTGGACGTCCTGGTTGGGGCTTTGAAGGGCTTAAAATCTCTTCGAGAGCCGACCGCGGAAGGGAGCACCCTGTGAAAGATTTGGCCTCTCCTGCCAGGGGTCGCCCTGCCCGGGTGGGGGCCTCCGGTCTCATCCTCAACGAACCCCTCATCTTCGAGCGAAGCTCTCCGGGCCGGCGGGCCTATTCCCTCTCCCCCCCTCAGGACGGGCTGGCGGAACTCTCAGAGGTTCTGCCCTCAGCCCTTTGCCGGGAAGAGATCCCGGGCTTTCCTGAGGTGAGCGAGATGGACCTGGTTCGCCACTACACGCGCCTTGCCGGCTGGAACTATTCAGTGGACCACGGCCTTTATCCGCTTGGCTCCTGCACGATGAAGTACAACCCCAAGGTGAATGAAGACGTGGCGGCGATGGCGGGCTTCGCAAGACTTCACCCTTATCAAGAGGAGGAGGCCTGCCAGGGGGCCCTCGCCCTCCTCTGGGAGCTTGACCTCACCCTTCGAGAGATCACCGGGATGGACCGCATGGTCCTCCAGCCAACGGCCGGCGCCCAGGGGGAGCTGACCGGGATGATGCTCATCCGCGCCTACCTCACCGACCAGGGAAACCCTCGAAAAAAAGTCCTCCTGCCGGACTCGGCCCACGGCACCAATCCCGCCAGCTCAACGCTTTGTGGCTACGAGGTGGTTGAGATCAAATCCGATGAGCGGGGCCTGATGAACCCGAAAGCCCTGGAGACGGCCATGGACGATGAGACGGCCGCCCTCATGCTGACGAACCCCAACACCCTCGGGCTTTTTGAGGAGGATATCGAGGCCATCTGTCAAATCGTTCACGACCGAGGGGGCTTTGTGTACTGCGACGGGGCCAATATGAACGCCCTCATGGGGATTGCCCGGATGGGCGACATGGGGATGGACGTCATCCAGCTGAACCTCCACAAGACCTTCTCCACCCCCCACGGGGGAGGGGGTCCGGGGGCCGGGCCCGTGGGGGTAAAAAAGATCCTGGAGCCCTATCTCCCTGTTCCGGTTATCGAGAAACGGGGGGAGCGCTATCGCTTCAACTATGACATCTCTCACTCCATCGGGAAGGTCCGAAGTTTTTACGGGAACTTTGGCATCCTGGTCCGCGCGTATACCTACATCTGCTCGATGGGCCGGGATGGGCTCAAGCGGGCAAGCCAGATGGCCGTCCTCAACGCCAACTATCTTTCTGCCCGCCTCAAAGAGCGCTATCACCTGACTTATGACCGGACCTGCATGCACGAGTGCGTGCTTTCCGATAAGCACCAGCAGGCGCACGGGGTGCGAACCAGCGACATCGCCAAACGGCTCATGGACTATGGCTTCCATCCCCCGACCATCTACTTTCCTCTCATCGTGAAGGGGGCCATGATGATTGAGCCGACGGAGACGGAGAGCCGGGAGACGCTGGACGAATTCATTGAAGCCATGCTCACCATCGCAGATGAGGCGGAGCGGGCGCCCGGGCTTATCCAGTCAGCCCCTCATTTCCCAAAAACCTCCCGCCTGGATGAAGTCAAGGCCGCAAGAGAGCCCGTCCTTCGCTGGCAGGAAGATTCCCCACCGTAATCCTTCCCACGCAATCTTTTGCACCTTGATGGACGATCTGGCGGGCGCTATCTTGTCTCATATGGACAACATAGTGGTTCTCGTCATCGAGTCTTCACCCTAAGCCTATGAACTGGCGGTTTCTGGACACAGGCCCTGGCGACGGAGCTTTTAATATGGCCCTCGACGAGGCCCTCTGGCGGGGGTGCCAGAGGGGAACCAGCCCCCCCACGGTCCGGGCCTTCGCCTGGGAGCCCCCAACCCTCTCTCTGGGCCGCGGCCAAAAGGTCTCACGGGATATTAATGTCGCCGCACTGGAGGAGTTGAAAATCCCTCTTGTCCGGCGTCCCACAGGGGGCCGGGCGGTCCTCCACGACGGGGAACTCACCTATTCCGTTGTCTTTCCCGATGAGGTCGGCGAAAACCTGAGAAGTGCGCGAAGAGAGGAAGAACAGGGTGTCTCTGTGGCGACTTCGCACAAAAACTCCATCCTTGCGGATTATGCCCTGATCAGCCGGGGCCTTGTCCGTTGTCTTCAGCGCCTTGGGGTCCCGGCAGAACTTTCGCCTCCAGGGGCTCCGCCCCCTCGTCGAGATGGCAAGGGGGCCTGCTTTCTCGTGGCCTCGGCCTTTGAGGTCGTCGTGACTCAAGGGGGCTCGAGCTCCGGGCGAGGGAAGAAGATCGTCGGAAGCGCGCAGCGCCGGGGCGGCGGGGCTGTCCTCCAACACGGCTCCATCCTCCTCGACCTCGATGTTGAGACCCTCTCCCTTCCCTTCAAGACCGGGAATCCTGAATCCCGCAAGGAGCTGGCCCAAGATCTATGTCAAAAGATGACGAGCCTGGGGGAGGTGACAGGGCGTGAGATTTTGTATTCCGAGGCCACCCTTGCCCTCAAGGCGGGCTTTGAGGAGGGCCTGGGAGTCGCGCTTGTTCCGGGTCTTCTCACGGAAGAGGAGGAGCGCTTGGCCCAAGACCTTTTGAAACGCTACCGGAGCCCGAAGTGGACCTTCTGCGTTTGATCCGAAAACGGCCAAAAGCCCGCCAGGGCGGATTCCGCCTTGTTCCAGCGGCTCTGGTCGCCTTGACAGGTGAGCGTGTGTCTCTATAGTGTGTCTCTATAGGACGAGAACGATCTTTTTCTTCAATTGGGGACTAAATCCCTTCTTTTGAGTAGGAGTCAATCGTGGAGGTTGAGGTCCTCGCCTTTGCCTGGGCAAAAGATGCCATCGGAGGAGAGCGGCTGGAGGTCGAGGTGCCGGAAGGGGCCTCTGTCCAGTCCCTCCTTGCATCCCTGGCTGAGGACCATCCCCGGCTTGGCGAGCGCCTCGGCGCCTTGACTGTGGCCGTCAACCAGGAGTTCGTGGGGCCCGGCACCGTTCTGAAGCCGGGAGACGAGATCGCCCTCATCCCTCCCATCTCGGGCGGCTGGACAGGAGGCCACCCTGGGGAGAGTCGGACACGGTTCTTCTCCGAAAGGAAGCTCTCTCGTGTTTGAGATCTCCGATAAGCCCATCACGATGGAACAGGTGAACAAGGCTGTTCTGGGGCCTGGTCAGGGGGCCATTGTCAACTTCGTTGGCGTCGTTCGAGACCACTCCCGGGGACAGAAGGTGATCGAGCTCGAATACTTCGCCTATCAGGGGATGGCGGAGAAGAAGCTCCGCCAGATTGGCGACGAGATCAAGAAGAACTGGGGTCTCGACGCCGTCGCCATCGTCCACCGGGTGGGCCGGCTTCAGATTGGCGACAACGCCGTCGTGATCGCGGTGGCGTCTCCCCATCGCGCCGATGCCTTTGAGGCTTGTAAGTACGCGATTGACCGGATCAAGCAGATCGTCCCCATTTGGAAAAAGGAGTATGGGGAGGGGGGTGCCGAGTGGGTGGAGGAGTGCCATGTCCAGGTGGGCGAGGCCCCCTAAAGGTTTTTTGGGCGCCTTGCTTTGCAAACCCCTTGACCTTGGGCGGGCCCTTGCGTATACACCAAATGAAGAAATTCATGTCTAAGAAGGATCGAGGAAGGAATCTGGGCGGGCGTAATTCAGAGGTAGAATGTCAGCTTCCCAAGCTGAACGTCGTGGGTTCGATTCCCATCGCCCGCTCCAAATTTTGAGCATCCCTGGGAAGAGACCGGGCGGTCTTTCCCGAGGGCTTTAGGCATCCTGGGGCCTGCGACGGCTTCTCGTTCATCTTTCGACGGGCGGCCCCGACCCCAGGCGGCGGATGGTGCCTCCCGTGTTAGAGTCCCAGACCGCCCGTATCCCATTGAAAGCTTCCTATATCCATGAGGTAGTTGCCCCCGGCGAGCCGTTCGCAGACCTCCACGTCCATTCCGACTGCTCCGATGGGACCGAGAGGCCGGAGGCCGTTGTGGAGAGGGCGGCCTCTCTGGGATTCTCGGGCCTTGCCATTGCAGACCACGATACCGTCCGAGGGATTGCGCCGGCCCGCTCCCGGGCCCAGGCCCTCGGCCTCACCCTCATCTCTGCCGTCGAACTCAGCACGACAGCCGAAAAGGGGGATCTCCATATCCTGGGTTATGAGGTTGACGTGGAGGACGCCGGGCTCCTGGACACCCTCTCTGGGATCGAGGCGACACGCCGAGAGCGCGTGTCCCGCATGCTCCGTCGGCTGAATGACCTGGGAGTGAAGGTAGATCTTGAGACCTTCTTCGCGCGTTATCCTGAGGGCTCTGTCGGTCGGCTGCACGTGGCCCGCTTTTTGATGGAGGCGGGACACGTGACCTCTCGGGACGAGGCCTTCCAGAGATATCTGGGGATGGGTCGACCCGCCTATGAGCGCGTGAACGCCATCTCGCCTGACGAGGGTATCCGCCTCATCCGGAAGGCTGGAGGGGTTCCGGCCTTGGCCCATCCGGGGCGGACGCACAAAGATCACCTCATCTCGTCACTCACCAGCGCGGGCCTTCAGGCCGTCGAGGTCTATCACTCGGGCCATCCGCCGGCTGCCGCCCGTCACTACAAGGAACTGGTAGCCCAAAAAGGGCTCTTGCCGGTGGGGGGGTCGGACTGCCACGGGGCGGGCAAAGATCAGGTTCTCATGGGTAGAGTTAAGGTGCCCATGGAATATCTCAAGGCCCTTCAACGCGCGGGGGCCCGAGAGGAGCCTGGCAGAGGGGGAGGTTGAAACCTTGTCGCGCCGCCACCAGTTCCAGCGTCAGTGGCAGATTATTCGGCTGCTGGAGACGGGGGCGGCCCCAGACCTGCAGGACCTCGCCTCGGCCCTTCCGCCGCCCGAGGAGGCCGGAGAAGATGGGGCCGGCCGGCGCGCTGGAGCGAGAGCACCCTTCGACGGGACTTAGAAGACCTGGCCAAGGCGGGATTTCCCCTGCTCAAGGTCCGCGAAGGGGGTACCCGCTGGCGCTTCAGCCCTGGTTTTCGCCGTGCCGCGCCCTCTCCCTTCCTCCCCTCAGAGCTGATGGCCCTCTATTATGCCCGGGGGGAGTTTTCCGCTTTTCAAAAGACGCCCTTCGGCACTACCTTCCGGTCTCTCCTGGAAAAGGTGGAGGGTCTTGTCTCAAAACCCATTCGGGCCTTTCTCGACCTCATTGACGCAGATTTTACGCCCTACCTGGCCTCCCTGAAGGAAGTGAGCGCTCACCGCCAAGTTATGGAGCGCTTGGCAGAGGCGGCCGAGGGGCGCCGGTGTGTGGAGATCTTTTACCACGCGTCTGGGCTTTCTCGCGCTGTCTGGCATCGCGTGGACCCTTACGGCATCTGGTTCTCCCAGGGTGAGACCTTCCTGATGGCCCATGAGCACCGTCGCGGGAAGATCCATCTGTTCCCCCTGAAGGAGATTCGAGAGCTGCGCCTGACGGAGGATGTGTTCCAACTTCCACTTGACCTGGACTTTGAGCCCCTTTTGACTTTAGGTCCTGTGGCCCCAGGCGAGGGCCTGCGCGTGAGGGCACAGCTCACTGGGGAGGCGGCGGAGCGGGTCAGGACGTGGGCCGAGAAGGGCGCGCCCCAGGGACTCCGCGTGGAGGAGAGCCAGGATGGGCCGAAGACCCTTCGTGTGGAGTACATCGCTAAAGACTTTGAGACGGCTAAAACCTGGGCCCTCGGATGGGGGGCCGAGGCCCTGGTGATGGAACCGGAAACCCTTCGCAAGGAGGTCGTGAAGGAACTTCGGGCCACCCTCATGAGATATTTTCCCCGGGGCCGAAAGGGTCGGGCCAAAGGATGAGAGGGGGGTGAAGGCCCGGGCTCGTTGGCAAATAGGTTGAAAAGGCGCAATATAGGGCAAGACATCCTTGGTGAGAGACCATTTCCGACTTGGGCGGCAGGTCCCGAGGGAGGGAGTTCGTAGGGGGGGAATCCTTCGACCATGCGACTTCGAAGGGAGATGATCGAGCGGATTGTGACGGCCATGGCTCAAGGACTCCTTCGATACAAGTACGTTGAGATCCAGGGGTCAGAGGAGGACCTTCGGGCCAGGCTGACGGAGATCATCGAGGAGGACCTCAGGGTGGAGGACCGCCTGAATGAGGAAGTGAAGGAGATCCTGGCCGGGTACGAGGGGGAGATGGACCGGCGCAACGTCGACTACTCGAGCCTGTTCAACCTGGTTAAAAACCGCCTCGTACGGCAACGCAACCTTATCCTTTGAGACGAGGACAATGCGGATCGGTCGGGAAAAGATCAACCACCTCTCCAAGCTCCTAGTGGAGTCCCTCGAGGGGGATGAGGGGGTCGCGCTCCTTCGCCCCCAAAACGATGTCAGGCTCCACATGGTCCGTGTCATGACGGACGAGTTGCGGATCGATGAAGGCATTGATGAAGAAGTCGTCCGAACGATTCAATCCTATAAGCGAAAAATCCCTGCGGGCAGTCCTGAATGGGAAGTCCTCTACAGAAAGCATTATGAAGAGGAGATGGTCCGCCGGGGTCTCAAGTAAGGAGCTCCCCTTTGCCGCCGGAGCGTAGACGAGAGCCGATGCTGCGGGTAGGCCTCACGGGGGGGCCTGGAAGCGGAAAGAGCACCATCGCCCGTATGTTTCAAAGCCGGGGGGCCCACATCATCGATGCCGACGAGCTGGCTCGGCTCGTGGTCCAGCCGGGACGTCCCGCCCTGGAGGCCATCGCAAAGGAGTTTGGCACGAAGGTCCTGCGGCCGGACGGAACTCTGAACCGGCCCGCCCTGGGACGGATCATCTTTTCCGACGCGGAAGCTAGGGCCCGCCTGAACGCCATTGTCCACCCCCAAATCTGGGCAGAAGAGGAGCGGCTCTTTCGGGACTTTGAGGCACAAGATCCGGAGGGGGTGGTGATCTTGGACGCCGCCCTCTTGATCGAGGCGGGGGGGGGGGATCGAATGGATGCCATCGTGGTGGTGGACGTGGACGAGGAGACCCAGATCGGTCGCCTTGTTCGACAGAAGGGTCTTTCCCCGTCGGAGGCGAGGGCCCGGCTTTCGGCCCAGCTGTCAACCGCTCAGAAGGCGAGTTTCGCTGATCATGTCATTGATAACCGGGACTCCTTGGAGGCGACCGAGAGGCAGGTGGAAGCCATTTGGGCGGACCTCTTGGAGAAGGCACGGAAAAAAAGGTTGACAGGAGGCTAGGGTTTATTTACATTTCCTCTTGGCTGGTAGGTCTGCAGCACTGACAGTTTGGTCCTTAGCCTCTCACGCTGTTCGTAGTTCCCATCGGATCTCGGGACAAATCGTGGGAAAATTCACAGGCCCCGTCGTCCTCCCAAGGAACCCGTAGAGGGTCTCTCACCCCGACGGTGAATCTCTAGAGGTCTTATCCGCTTACCCAGTCCTTGAACTATCCTTCCTGTTAATGGCAGAGGTGGACCCCAACCATCGCGCGTTTAACCCCTTCTCACTCTGAGCCCCCGCCGTTGGGTGAACCCGCAGAGGACTCCTCTGGACGACCTGAGGAACCCACCCAGGGTGATCACCCCAAAGAGGAGACAAAATTGAGTCTGACCGAGCTGAAGGAAAAGACCGTCTCGGACTCCAAAGAGGAGACAAAATTGAATCTGGCCGAGCTGAAGGAAAAAACCATCTCGGACCTCACCCAGTTCGCCCGCAGTCTGAACGTGGATGGCATTAGTGGGCTGAAAAAGCAGGAACTCATTTTCAAGATTCTCGAGGCCCAGAGTGGGAAAGACGGGCACATCCTCGGGGAGGGGGTCCTGGAGATCCTGCCGGACGGCTTTGGCTTTCTCCGTGGCCCAAGGGACAACTACCTGCCAGGCTCTGATGACGTCTACGTCTCCCCCTCTCAGATCCGGCGCTTCGACATGCACACCGGCGACACCGTCTCAGGCCAGATCCGCCCCCCGAAAGAGGGGGAGCGCTATTTCGCACTTCTGAAGGTCGAGGCCATCAACTTTGAGGACCCCGAGAACGCCAAGAACAAGATCCTCTTCGACAACCTCACCCCCCTCTATCCCGACGAGCGCCTCCGTCTGGAGGTGAAAGGGGAGAACAACCCTTCGATGCGGGTGATGGACCTCCTGACACCCATCGGAAAGGGCCAGCGGGGGCTCATCGTGGCGGCGCCGAGGACCGGAAAGACAATGCTGCTCCAGGCCATCGCCAACAGCATCACGGAGAATCACCCCGAGGTCATCCTGATCGTCCTCCTCATTGATGAGCGGCCCGAGGAGGTGACGGACATGTTGCGCTCGGTGAAGGGAGAAGTCGTCAGCTCCACCTTCGATGAGCCCGCCCAGCGCCACGTCCAGGTGGCGGAGATCGTCATCGAAAAGGCCAAGCGCCTCGTGGAGCACAAGAGGGATGTGGTCATCCTCCTCGATAGCATCACCCGGCTCGCCCGAGGCTATAACACCATCGTCCCTCCGAGCGGCAAGGTCCTCTCAGGCGGTGTCGACAGCAACGCCCTGCAGCGGCCAAAACGCTTCTTTGGCGCCGCCCGAAACATCGAGGAAGGGGGGAGCCTCACCATTATGGCCACCGCCCTTATCGAGACGGGGAGCCGAATGGACGACGTCATCTTCGAGGAGTTCAAGGGAACGGGCAACATGGAGGTGAATCTGGACCGCCGTATCACCGACCGGCGCGTCTTCCCCTCCATCGATATCCACCGATCCGGCACGCGAAAGGAGGAGCTCCTCCTTTCGGAGAAGGAGTTGAACCGCGTGTGGCTCCTTCGCAAGGTCCTCCAGCCCATGGGGGTCGTGGAGGCCATGGAACTCCTCCTGGAGAAGGTCATGGAGACGAAGACGAATGAAGAGTTTCTGGATTCGATGAATGCGTAGGGCCTCTTAGGGGGCTATACTGAGCTATAGTCGAAAGTTGGCGAAGGAGATCTCCATGAAAGCGGACATTCATCCCGAATATGTGGACTGCACCGTCACCTGTGCCTGCGGGAACGTGATCCAAACCCGCTCGACCAAGAAAGAGATCCGGGTGGAGATCTGCTCCAATTGTCATCCCTTCTTCACCGGCCGCCAAAAACTGGTGGACACGGCAGGCCGCGTGGACCGCTATAAGCGCAGATACCGCCAGGCCGCATCCCGCAATGCACCCCCATCTCCTTGACAAGCTGGCCGCCCTGGAGGACCGCTTTGAGGTCCTCAACCGGCGCCTCAGCGAGCCGGAGGTCATCGCCGACCGGGAGACCTTCCGGACCCTGGCCAAGGAACGGGCGGAGTTGGAGGAGGTGGTGAACGTCTACCGTCACCTGTTGATCCTCGAGGAGCAGATCCGCCAGGGACAAGAGGTCATGGCCGAGGCCGAGGAGGCGGAGCTGCGGAAACTCGCTCAAGAAGAGCTGGAACGTCTGGAGGGGGGCCGGGGGGAAACCGAGGCGCGCCTAAAACACCTCATGCTCTCCAAGGACCCCAACGACGAGCGAAACGTCATCCTGGAGATCCGGGCGGGGACAGGAGGAGAGGAAGCCTCTCTCTTTGCGGCCGAGCTCTTTCGGATGTACCTTAAATTCGCCGAGCGTCGGGGATGGCGGGTCGAGATTATGAGCCAGCATCCAACGGGCCTTGGCGGCTATAAGGAGGTCATCGTTTCGGTCGAGGGGAAAAAGGTCTATAGCTTACTCAAGCATGAGAGCGGGACCCATCGGGTCCAGCGAGTGCCTGAGACCGAGACCGGAGGCCGGATCCATACCTCGGCAGTGACGGTGGCCATTCTTCCTCAGGCCGAGGAGGTGGACCTTCGGATCGACCCCCAGGACCTTCGGATCGATGTCTTTCGGTCCTCAGGCCCTGGTGGCCAGAGCGTGAACACGACAGACTCGGCAGTGCGAATTACCCATCTTTCAACGGGGATGGTGGTGACGTGTCAGGACGAGAAATCCCAGCACAAGAATCGGGCCAAGGCCCTAAAAGTTCTCAGGGCCCGTCTTTACGACGCCGCCAAGCAGGAGCAGGAAGAGAAACGGGCTCGCGAGAGGCGGTCCCAGGTGGGGTCGGGGGACCGAAGTGGCCGGATCCGAACCTACAACTTTCCCCAGGGCCGCGTCTCCGACCACCGCATCAATTTGACCCTCTACAAGCTGGAGGCGGTTCTCGAGGGAGGTCTCGAAGAGGTTATCGAGCCCCTCATCGCCGCCTACGAGGCCGACCGCCTGGCCGAATTCGAGACGGCCGGGAGATCCGCCTGATCCGTCCCCTCACAGCCAAGCGTCCGACCAGGAGCGGTGCCGAATACCTCGCCGAGGCGGAAAAACGCCTCGAGCGAGCAGGGATTGCTTGCGCCTGTCTCGAGGCCGAGGTGCTTCTGGCCGAGGTGAGGGGCGTCGGTCGGGCCGAGCTTCTGGCGCATCTCCTCGAATCCCTTCAGGAAACCGTTCAGGCTCGCTTTGAGGAGCACCTTCGTCGGCGTGAATCGCGAGAGCCCTTGGCTTATATCACGGGCCGTCGGGAGTTCTGGTCCCTTGACCTTCGCGTGACGCCCGACGTCCTCGTCCCCCGCCCCGAGACCGAAACCCTGGTCGAAGAGGCACTGAGGCGTCTTCCCGCTGCGCAAAAGGGGCGTTCTTCAGGAGGGTCCCCCAGGGTTCTGGATCTGGGGACCGGCTCAGGAAATGTGGCCCTCGCCCTCTTGGCCGAGCGGCCCGACCTTCGGGTGATAGCAACGGATGTGAGTTTTCCGGCCCTGGCCGTCGCCGCCGAGAACGCCCGCCGCCTGGGCCTGGGAGACCGTATTCAATTCCTGGCCGCGGACTGGCTCTCTCCCTTTCAAGAGACTGAAACTTTTGACGCCGTCGTCTCCAACCCGCCTTATATTTTGGAGGGGGAATGGGGGGACCTTCCCCCTGAGGTTGCCGCCTATGAGCCCCGGGTCGCCCTCCTCGTCCAGCCGAACGATCAGTTGCCCCACCGGGCCATCGCCCTTGCCTCGCCGAGGATTCTCAAGCCAGGGGGCTGGCTCCTCATGGAGGTGGGGGCGGATCAAGCCTCAGATCTCCAGGCGGCACTCGGCTCCCTTAGGGATTACGATAGAGTGGAGACCGCCGTCGATCTTGAAGGCCGGGACCGGGTCCTGGTGGCCCGGCGGCGCTGAGGAGGGAAGGTGGACCGGATCCGGATCCGGGGGGGCAAGGAGCTTCAAGGGGAGGTCGTGATCGGCGGCGCCAAGAATGCCGCCTTGCCGCTTCTCGCAGCGACCCTGCTGACGAGAGAACCCTGCCGGCTTGAAAATCTCCCGGACGTTCAAGATGTAAAAACCTTCTGTCACCTCCTCGAGAAGTTCGGGGTTAGGATCGAACAGGCCGAAGGGTGCGTGGCGGCAGTGGAAGCGGCAGACCTGACTAGTCAACAGGCCCCCTATGACTTGGTTCGCACCATGCGTGCGTCAGTGCTGGTCCTGGGCCCTCTTTTGGCCCGCTCGGGCCGGGCGGTGGTCTCCCTACCGGGAGGTTGCGCCATCGGGGCCCGTCCTATCAACCTCCACCTGGAGGGTCTTGGAGCTTTAGGGGTGTCCGTCTCTCTTCGGCAGGGCTATGTTTATGCCACCGCCAACGGCCTTCGTGGGGCCGATATCTTCCTGGACCCCATGACAGTGACAGGGACGGAGAATCTAATGATGGCGGCCTCCCTGGCGCGCGGGAAGACGTGCATCCACAACGCCGCTCGCGAGCCCGAGGTGGTCCAGCTGGCGGATGTCCTGAACTCCATGGGGGCCCGGGTCTCAGGGGCCGGGACGGACACCATCGAGGTCGAGGGCAAAAGGGAGCTCGGCCCTTTTCAGGAGCGGATCATCCCCGACCGGATCGAGGCCGCTACCTATCTGGTGGCGGGAGCCGTCACGGGTGGGGACGTGACGCTGAGGGGGGTCTGCCCGGCCCACCTGAGCGCCGTGACGGAGAGGCTTCGGGCAGCGGGGATGAAGGTGAGCGAAGGGGAGGATTCTCTCCAGGTGCAGGGGAGGCGCCCGATCTGCCCAATGGAACTTCGGACGGCCCCCTACCCAGGATTTCCGACGGACGTTCAGGCCCAGATGATGGCCCTGATGGTCCTGGCCGAAGGGACCTCGGTCATCACGGAGACCGTGTTTGAGAACCGGTTTCTGCACGCTGCGGAGCTTCGACGGATGGGGGCCGATATCTCGATCCAGGGAAATGTGGCCGTGATCCGGGGTGTCCGCAAGCTTTGCGGGGCAGAGGTCATGGCCACTGATCTACGGGCCAGTGCGTGTCTCGTTTTGGCCGGGCTTGCTGCGGGGGAAGAAACGACGGTCAATCGGGTTTATCATCTAGACCGAGGATACGAGCGGATGGAAAAGAAACTTTCGGCCCTTGGGGCTGAGATCGAGCGTCTTCAATGAAACGGAAAAAGACCCTGTCGAAGGATCCACCTCTGACCCTGGCCCTCCCCCGCGGGCGGCTTTTTGAGCCCGCCTGGGATCTCCTTCGCCGGACGGGCCTGGTGTCTGTCGACGGGTGGGGGAAAGAGCGGGCCCTGGTCTATGAGGCCACTCCCCGGTCGGGGTCCGAAAGACTTCGGATTATCCGAGTCCGGGACGTGGATGTCCCCACCTATGTGGAGCACGGTGCCGCGGACCTCGGGGTGGTGGGGAAAGACTTCCTCCTCGAACAGGCAAAGAGTGTGTATGAGCCCCTGGACCTTCGCTTTGGTTATTGTCGCCTGGTGCTGGCGGCGCTGAAGGAGGAGGCCGAATGGTCCCGACTCGTGGGGAGGGCCTGGCTTCGCGTGGCGACGAAATTTCCCCGCATTACGGAGGATTACTTCGGGAGGGCAGGGGTCCCCGTCGATGTGGTCAAGCTATCGGGGGCCGTGGAGCTCGCGCCAGGCCTGGGTCTGGCCGACGCCATCGTGGACCTCGTGGACACGGGCAGGACACTTCGGGAAAATGGCCTCGTGGAGGTTCGAGAGGTTTTGCAGGCGTCGGCGCGACTCATTGTGAACCGGGCGAGCCAGAAGACGCGATACACGCAAATTCGGGCCTTGGTGATGCGGCTGAAAAAACACCTGCAAGTCTGACGCTCCGGATTCTCGAAATTTTTTGTTCGTTGTCATTTGGAACAGAAATCCTCGAGTCAGGGGAAAAGATGAAACGCCTCGATGCATCCCGGCCCGGCTGGCGAGAAAGCCTCGGTCGCCATCGTCGAAAGTGGCAGCAAGGCCAGGCCCAGGCGATGAAGCGGGCAAGGGACATTCTCTCGGCCGTTAGAGAAGACGGCGATAGGGCCGTGTTGCGCTGGACAGAGCGCCTGGACGGGGTCCGCCTTTCCCCCGCTCGCATTCGGGTCTCCCGCCGCGAGCGAGAGGGTGCCCTAAAAACCCTTCAGCCAGGGGATCTTCGCGCCCTCAAAATGGCGGCCCAGCGGATAGAAACCTTTCATCGTTCACAGAAGACCTACTCCTCTCGAGGGGAGGCCACTTGGGCGAAGAGCCGCGAGGGGGAACGTCTGGGCCAGTGGGTTCGGCCCCTGAGGCGGGTTGGGATCTACGTCCCGGGAGGCCGGGCGGCCTATCCTTCGACCGTGTTGATGGCGGGGATTCCGGCCCGGCTCGCCGGGGTCCAGGAAATCGTTCTGTGCACCCCGCCCGGACCCGGCGGCAAGATCAGCCCCCAGGTCCTTGTGGCCGCCGACCTGGCGGGGGTCAAAGAGGCCTATCGCATTGGGGGCGCCCAGGCCATCGGCGCCATGGCCTATGGGACGAAGACTCTTAGGGCGGTAGACAAGATCGTGGGTCCCGGAAATGCTTACGTGGCCGCTGCCAAGCGCCTGGTCTACGGTGATGTGGACATCGATGGGCTGGCTGGCCCGAGCGAACTCCTGGTGGTTGCCGACGGCTCGGCCCGCCCTCAATGGGTGGCGGCAGATCTCCTTGCCCAGGCCGAGCACGACCCGGACGCCTGGGTGGCCCTCGTCGCTGTGGACAGAGGTGTGGCGGAGGCGGTCTTGAAGGAAGTCCGCCGGACCCTTCCCACCCTCGAGCGCCGGGAGGTGGCGGCTGAGGCCTGGCGCAGGAGTGGGTGGGTGGTGGAGGTTCCGAACCTCGAGCGGGCGGCCGAGGTCGTGGCCGAACTCTCCCCCGAGCACCTCTCCCTTGCCATTCGGGGAGCGCGTCGCTACATAAACCGTTTCTCCAACGCGGGGGCCATCTTTCTGGGTTCTTTCACTCCGGTGGCCGTGGGCGATTATCTCGCTGGCCCGAACCACGTTCTTCCCACCGGGGGGACGGCCCGGTTTGGCTCCCCCCTGGGGGTCTATGATTTCGTGAAACGGACGAGCGTTGTGGAGTTCAGTCGTCCCGCCCTCGCCCGCGTCGCCGACGGGGCGTGCACGCTGGCGGCGTTGGAGGGTCTGGGGGGCCACAGGGCGTCGGTCCAGGCCAGGTTCCCCGATGCCATCCCAGGCAGAAGGAGGAAGGAATGAAAGGGAGGGTCGGCAAGGTCGTCAGAAAGACGACGGAGACCGAGATCGAGGTCGAATGGGGTCTGGACGGGACCGGGGATCACGAGATCTCAACGGGGCTCCCCTTTTTCGACCACATGCTCTCCCAGATGGCGAAGCACGGGGCCTTTGACGTAAAACTCACGGCCAAGGGGGACCTTGCCGTAGACGCTCACCACACGGTCGAGGACGTGGGGATCTGTTTGGGACAAGCCCTGAAAGAGGCCCTTGGGGATAAGGTGGGCATCCGGCGTTTCGGGCAAGCCCTCTCGCCCATGATGGACGCCCTCGCCCAGGTGGCCCTCGACGTGGGCGGCCGCCCCAATCTGGTCTATCGGCTGACGTCGTCCACGACCCGGGTGGGGGTTTTTGACGTCCAGCTCATCGAGGAGTTTTTTAAGGCTTTTTGTTCCCAGGCTGGAGTGGATCTTCACGTCGAAGTCCCCTACGGAGAAAACGTCCACCACATGGTGGAGGCCGTTTTCAAGGGATGGGGACGAGCCCTTCGAGAGGCTGTGTGTCCCGATGAGCGAAGGAAAGAGGTACCCTCGACCAAGGGGATGTTATGAAGATCGCCGTTATCGATTACGGGATGGGAAATCTCCAGAGCGTCCTGAACGCTTTTCAGGCGGTTGGCAAAAACCTTCTGGTTGCGAGGACGCCCAAGGAGATGGTGGGTGCCGGCGCTCTTGTCCTACCGGGGGTCGGCGCCTTTGGGGATTGCATGAGGAATCTCCGCTCGGCCGGCTTGGATGAAGCGGTGCTTTCGGCGCTGAGCGCTGGGAAGCCCTATCTGGGGATTTGCCTTGGGCTCCAGATCCTCTTTGAAGAGAGCGAGGAGTTTGGGAGGACGCCGGGTCTCGCCCATCTGAAGGGGAAGGTGGTCCCTTTTGAAAAGGGACTTCGAGATGACAAGGGGTCTCGCCTGAAGGTCCCTCACATGGGTTGGAACGAGATCCGAAAGGAGGCGGTCACGCCGGCTTTGGAGGGTGTCCCGGACGGGGCGCACTTTTACTTTGTCCATTCCTATCGCGTGGTCCCTGAGGGGGCCAACCTCGTTACCACGACGACGGACTATGGGCTGAAATTCGTCTCCAGTATTGCAAAAGAGAATGTCTTTGGGTGCCAGTTCCACCCGGAGCGCAGCGGTCCCCTGGGGCTGAGGGTTCTGGGAAATTTCGTCAAATGGGCGGAGAAAAACTAAAAGGCTCTGTCTCCGCCCCGGTGACTAAGCATGCTCATCATCCCAGCGATTGATCTCAAGGGTGGCAAATGTGTTCGGCTCTATCAGGGCCGGCGGGAGGAGGAGACCGTCTTCAGCGGAAGCCCGGGGGGTACTGCCAAACGCTTTGCCGATGAGGGGGCTGAACGCCTCCACGTCATCGATCTCGACGCGGCCTTCGGGGAAAAGAAAGACAACCTGAAGGGACTCGAGGCCATCGCCGGCGCTGTCCAGCTTCCCATCCAATTTGGGGGTGGGCTGCGCGACGAGGCCTCGCTTCGCCGCGTCCTTGACTCGGGGGCCTCATTCCTCATCCTGGGAACGGCCGCCCATCGGGAGCCCGAGTTCGCCCGTTCGGCCTTTCGCCAATATCCTGGCAAGATCATGCTCGGTGTAGACGCGCGCGGAGGAAAGGTGGCCGTCTCAGGGTGGGAGGAGGAGACCGAAACGTCTCCTGAAACCCTCGCCCTGCGCTTCGCCGCCGAGAAACCCGCTGCCGTTATCTTCACTGACATCGAACGGGACGGGGCCATGACAGGACCCAACGTTGAGGCGACGCGAAACCTTGCTCGATCCGTCGAGACTCCGGTCATCGCCTCGGGCGGAGTCGCCTCCCTGAAAGATATTAGGGCCCTCCTCCCTCTGGAGGCCGACGGCGTCATGGGCGTCGTCCTGGGCCGTGCCCTCTATGAAGGGAAGGTCATGCTTCCCAAGGCGATCGAATATGCTGGCCAAACGCATCATCCCGTGCCTTGACGTGAAGTGTGGCAGGGTCGTCAAAGGGGTCCATTTTTTAGACCTGAGGGACGCCGGGGACCCTGTCGAGGCTGCCGAAGCCTATGGTCAGCAGGGGGCGGACGAGATCACCTTTCTCGACATCACTGCCTCGAAAGAGGATCGACCCACTCTGTTGGACATCGTCGCCCGGACGGCGGAGCGGGTCTTTGTCCCCCTTACGGTGGGAGGCGGGGCGAGGACGCTGGGGGATATCCATGGGCTCCTTCGCGCCGGGGCCGACAAGGTGTCCATCAACACGGCGGCTGTTCATCGCCCCGACTTTATCGACGAAGGGGCCCGCCGCTTTGGGAGCCAATGTATCGTGGTCGCTATTGACGCCAAGCGCCGAGAGGCCGGGGATGGCTGGGAGGTGCACACTTACGGGGGCTCGAAGCCCACGGGGCTGGACGCCCTTGCCTGGGCCGGGGAGGCCGAATCCCGGGGAGCGGGGGAGATCCTCCTGACCAGCATGGACCGAGACGGGACGAAGGATGGCTATGACCTGGAACTCACTCAAACCATCTCAGACGCCATCTCCATCCCCCTGATCGCCTCGGGGGGCGTAGGTCACCCGGACCACATCTACGATGGCCTGATGAGAGGCGGGGCCGACGCCGCGCTTGCCGCTTCCATCTTCCACTACGGGGAGTGGACGATCGCCTCCGTGAAGGAGGTCTTGAAGAAGAAGGGGGTGCCAGTCCGCCTTGCCTAGACTGGGTGTGAATCCCCTGCGGGGTGCCTTCTGTCGCTATGTCATGGCGGTGTGAACCGCGGGGAGAGTCCTTTGTTTGGGGGATATTGTTAGTGAGGGTCGAGGGAGTGGATTTGGATCTGAAATTTGACGAGCAGGGTCTGATCCCCGCCATTGCCCAGGACGATCGGACGGGCCAGGTCCTCATGCTGGCTTATATGAATCGTGAGAGCCTGAAGCAGACCCTTGAAACGGGTCTCGTTCACTATTTCAGCCGGGAGCGAAAAAAGCTCTGGAAGAAAGGTGAGACCTCGGGCCACCTGCAGCACCTTCGCTCCCTTCACTTCGATTGCGACCTCGACGCCCTCCTCCTTCAGGTGGAACAGGAGGGCCCCGCCTGCCATACGGACAGAAGGGCCTGCTTTTTTCACAAAAAGGACGGGACGGTAGAGGAAGAGGGGGGTCAAGGGGAATGGAGGAACTCTTCTGTCTTTCGTAAAATCTTCGATGTCATTCTCTCCCGAAAGGAGGCCCTTGAGGGCGGTCGCGAAGACCCGGAGTCCTATGTCCAATCCCTCTTCAAGGGGGATTCTGATAAGATATTGAAAAAAATAGGCGAAGAGGCCTCCGAGGTCATCTTGGCGGCAAAAGGGGACTCGGCGGACCGAGTCGTTCCTGAACTGGCAGACCTCTGGTTTCACACCCTTGTCCTCCTCGCAGAGGCCGGAAAAGAGCCTGAGGGCGTGTTTTCGGAGTTAGAGCGACGGTTCGGCAAATCTGGCATATTAGAGAAAAAAAGCCGCCCAACTGGCCCTAATTCTTGACAGAACGGGAGGGGGGGATATATTCCGTCTAAAGCCAGGAACTAGGACAAAAAAGAGGACGGGGGGGGCGCGACATTCACCTGATTTGTCACTTGTCTTTTCCCCTTACTTCAGAGTTTCACAGCAGGGAAATTTTCTATTCGTCCATCCGGACTTCTAGGTCATATCTGATCCGAGGTTGGGAAGGCGTCATAGGGCCATGTCCCCGTTTTTCGTCGCCCTGACGCCCTCCACAGTTTGCAGCCAAAGCCAGAGGGAACTTCCCGATAACCTAACCCCTTCTCTGTATGGAAGAATGCGGTCCAAAGGGAGATTGCTCTCAGCTTTGATTTCGCTGCGAAAAACAGTCGGCTGTAAGGACATCGGGAGCTGAGATGCAGCCGCTTCCGCGGCATCATCCTGCGGCCTGCCTGGACCCTTCTCTGTCGTCGGGGGTCGGTCCCCTCATGAGCCCTCGCGTCGAAGAAGTCCTCGAGCTTCATTCCCTCAAAGAGATCCTCTGCGGTTATGTTTGCTCTGAAGCGGGTCGCCTTGAGCTTGAGACATTGAGTCCCTCCTCGGTTGAGGCAACGGTCAAGGGACGGCTCTGCCGCGTTGGAGAGATGCGGCGCGTCCTCCAAGAGAGTCCCTTTCCCCTGGCACCATTCTGCGACCTTCGAATCTGGCTTCCTCGGCTGAAGGAAGGGGGAGAGCCCCTTGAGCCAAAGGAACTTTTGGAGGTTTCAGAGGTCATCGGGGGAGGCGAGGCGGCACGGCGACACCTGATGGAAAGAAAGAATCTTTGCCCCACTCTTGCGGGCGAAGTTCCAGATCTGAGAGGCCTCCCGCGATTGGAGGCTGAGATTAAAGAGGCGATTGGTCCCGATGCCGAGGTGGCCGACGGGGCCAGCCCGGAGCTCGCGCGGGTCCGACTCGCGATCAGGACCCTCAAGGTGGAGATCAGAAAGACCCTGGAAGGGCACATGGGGGACTGGGCCGCTTTCCTTCAGGAGCCCCTTGTCCTGATCCGCCGGGACCGTTATGTCGTGCCCGTCCGCCAGGGATTTAAAAAAGTATTGCAGGGGGTCATCCTGGATCAGTCGGCGAGCGGCGCCACTCTCTATGTGGAGCCGGCCCTCATCCAGGGCCGAAATGACCGCTTGGCGGAGCTCCGGGCGGCAGAGGTGGCGGAGGTCTATCGGATCCTTGCCCGCCTGACGGCGAAAATCTTTTCGGAAAAGGGGCGCTTGGCAGTCCTCGTCGGGTGGCTGGCTGGGCTGGACGCCGTGAGGGCGGTTGCCCTTTTCAGCGAGAATTTCGACTGTTCTGAGCCTTTCCTGGAGGAGGACGGGGATCTCTGCCTCCTGAACGCCCGCCATCCTCTCCTCGAGAGGCAGAAGGGACAGACGGGCACGGTTCCCGTCAGCCTAAAGCTTGGCCAGGATGAGCGACAGCTCGTCATCACCGGGGCCAACACGGGCGGAAAGACCATTGCCCTTAAAACCCTTGGACTCCTCTCTCTAATGGCCCAGTCGGGTTTTCCCATCCCGGCCTCCGAAGGAAGTCGCCTTCCCCTTTTCGATCAGGTCTTCGCCGACATCGGAGACGAACAGAGCATCGCACAGAGCCTCAGCACTTTTTCTGCTCACCTCCAGAACCAGGTGGAAATTCTTCAGGGCTCCACCCGTCGATCCCTCGTCCTCATCGATGAGTTGGGCGCGGGAACGGACCCCACTGAGGGGGCGGCCCTGGGGGTCGCGGTCCTGGAAGCCCTGGCCGACAAAAAGGTTCGCGTCATCGTCACAACACACCACGACACTATCAAGGCCTATGGGTATGAAGCCCAAGGCGCCGTCAACGCCTCTGTTGAATTCGACGAGAAGACCCTGCGCCCCACCTATCGCCTCCTTGCGGGCGTTGCCGGGACGAGCAACGCCATCACCATCGCCGAGCGTCTGGGAATGCCACCCCGGGTGACCGGGCGGGCCCGTGTCCTGGAGGAGGGGTCTGGAGATGGTTCTCGGCCCTTGATCCAGCGGCTTGAGGCGAAGCTCACTGACCTTCAACGGGAGAAGGAGGAGCTTGCACAGGCCCGGGAGGCCCTGGGGCGGGATCGCGAGGTCCTCAGTCAAGAGACGGAGCGTCTGGCCGAGCGGCGCCAAAAGTTTTCCGGGCGGATCGAGGAATTCATGCAGGAGGCGAGACAGCACCTCCGGGTGCTCGACCGTTCTTCTCGTCGGGCCGAACGAGGGGAGGAAACCCTTCCAGTGGGAGAGGCCCGAGAGATGGTGTGGTCCCTGGAGAGAGTGGGGGAGGAGGCCCTGGCCGCGGCCCCCGAGAGTGAGCAACAGGCCTCAGGCCCCCCTTGGGTCGGGGGACGCGTGGCCTTAGTGGGGATAGGATCACAAGGCAAGGTGCTGGAGGGCCCCAACCCGAAGGGCGAATGGTGCATCGAGATGGAGGGGAAGCGCATCTGGGCCCATGAGAAGGGGCTGACCGCCCTCGAAGGGCCCTCGCAAGGGACGGACCGGCAGTCGGCCCCCGCTGAAGATCGGGGCCTGGGGTGGTCTGGGCCAGGCCGGGAGTCCCCCGCATCGGAGCTTCACGTCCGTGGCGAGCGGGTGGACGAGGCCTTAACGCATGTCGACAAATATCTCGACGAGGCGGCCCTCTCGGGCATGTCTTTTGTCCGGATCGTTCACGGGAAGGGAACGGGCACCCTCAAGGCGGCGATCTCGGACGTCCTTCAGGGACATCCCCTGGTCAAGACCTTTTATACCGCGGGCCAGGAGTCGGGTGGAGCCGGGGTGACCGTCGTCGAGATGGCGTAGGTAAGGGGAGAGAGCGTTTGGCCCTTTATTCAGACGAAATTTTGGAGCGCGTCAGAGATGGGGTGGATATCGTCTCCCTGATCTCAGAGCATGTGCCACTTAAGAAGGCGGGCACGAGTTACAAGGCCCTCTGCCCCTTTCACGCCGAGAAGACACCCTCCTTCGTCGTGACCCCGGCCAAGCAGATCTTCCACTGCTTTGGGTGTGGGAAGGGGGGAGATGCCTTCAAATTCCTAATGCTCCTTCAGAACCTTCCTTTCCCGGAGGCTGTGGCGGTCCTCGCGCAAAAGGCGGGGGTCTCTCTGCCGAGGCGGGACTCAAGAACCTCGCCCCCACCGGACAAGGAGGGCGTTCGAGAGCTCCTGCGGATCAACGCGGAGGCCATGAAATTTTTTCGCGAACGTCTTGGCTCGGCGGAAGGCCGGGAGGCGAGGGAATATCTCCGGGGACGGGGTCTCGACGCGGCCACCGTTGAGACTTTTTCTATTGGCTATGCCCCTCGGGGGTGGCGCGCTCTCCTCGAATACCTTTTGGGGCGGAGCATTCCCCTCGAACGGGTCCTGGCCGCAGGCCTGGTGAAACCCCGGGGGGGAGGGGAGGGGTACTACGATGCCTTCCGGGACCGTGTCATCTTCCCCATTCAGGACGTGGAAGGCCGGATAATTGGTTTTGGTGGAAGACTCTTGAAAGAAGAGGAGCAGGCGCCTAAATACTTAAATTCAGTGGAAACAACTGCTTTTAAGAAGGGGAGAAATCTCTACGGCCTCTATCAGGCCAAAAAGGCCATCGGCGAGAGCCGCACAGCCATTGTAGTGGAGGGTTATTTCGACGCTATCGCACTCCATCAGTACGGCGTCCAAGATGTCGTGGCCACCATGGGGACAGCCCTGACAGCGGAGCAGGTCAAGGCCCTTCGGCCGGGAGGCCGCGTCGACACCCTCATCCTTTGTTTTGACCCGGATGAGGCGGGGGAGACGGCGGCCCGCCGGGGTGGATCGGTGGTCCTGGAGGAATACCAACAGACGGCTTCCCCTGAAGGCTGGAGGGCTGAAGGGCAACTGGCGGCCTGGCTGGCTGAAGGGGGTTGGGGCCGTGTTCAGCTTCGGGTAGTAACGCTTCCTGCGGGAAAGGACGTGGATGCCCTGATTCGAACCGAGGGGGAAGGGGCCGTTCGAACCTTGATATCCCAGGCGAGAAACCTCCTCGATTTTCTCGTGGACCGATGCGTCACATCTTGTTCTCCGGCGGCCTCCATCGAGGAGCGCCTCGCTGCCCTGCGGGGGATGGGACCCATCCTGGCAAGACAGCGGCCCGCTCTTCGGCGAGAGTATTTAAGGCTCCTGAGCGAGCGTCTTCGGATCGACCCTGACTTGGCCGCCAGCGCCCTTTCGCCACAAAAAGGGCGTCGAGAGGCCGTTCGGGCCACCGTGGAGGTGGTGACCCGAAATGAGGAGAGCCCGCCCGCCGAGCGGGAGCTGGTGCATCTTTTGCTCTCCCGGCCGACGGAGATCGCGTCCCTCCGAGAGAAGATTCCCCTGTCGGCCTTTCGGGACGAAACCCTTCGGAAAGTGGCCGAGGCCGTCCTGGGACATTTGGCCTCTGGCGGTGTGCCCAATGTGGCGACCGTGCTGACGGCCCTTGAGGACCCGGCCTCACAGGCCTGGGTGAGTTCCCTCTCGGTGCAGGAAGGGAGATGGGAAGACGCTCTGCAGGCGGCGGACGATTGTATCGCCCGTGTCCGTCAAGACTTTTGGCGGGAGGAATCCCGCCTCCTTCAGGCGAAGATCCTTGAGGCCCAGAATCGCGGGGCCCAGGCAGAGGTTCTCGCCCTTTTAGAGGAGAAAAACCGACTGCTTCGCACCTGGCGAGACGAACCCCGGCTGGGGCGGGTCTCCCAGGCAGTTTGAGAATATAGGGGATAGTGTAGACACCATGGCACCTAAGAGGGAGGAAGGGGCCAAGATGTCGAATCAAGAACGAATGGGTGAAATTAAACAGCTTGTCTCCATGGGGAAGGAAAGGGGCTACCTGACCTACGAAGAGGTCAACGACATCCTTCCCCCGGAGGTCATCTCCCCCGAGCAGATCGATGACATCATGATGGTCTTTGGGGAGATGGACATCGATGTCATCGACAAAGAACAGGAGACTCAACAGGAGGCCAGTCTTCCACTCGGAGAGACTGCGAAGGGGCAAGCCGAACCGGGGCTGGCCGTGGATGAATCGAACCTGGGGAAGACGGATGACCCGGTTCGGATGTATCTGCGGGAGATGGGCTCCATTCCCCTCCTCAGCCGGGAAGGAGAGGTGACACTCGCCAAGCGGATCGAGGAAGGGCAGCTTGAGGTCTTTCGTGGGACCATCCAGACGCCGGTGGCTATACGGGAGGTGATCCGCCTCGGGGCGCTCCTGAAGCGCCGTGAGATTAGGGTCTACGACATCTCCAGCCACGGCGATGGTGACGAGAAGGGTGGCTCGGAAGAAGAGAAAGAAATTCAGCGGGTCCTGACCCTGATCTCAAAGATCAAGGACAACTACAGGAGGTTCCGTCGGGCCAACGCTGGAAAGAATGGCCATTCGCAGGGGGCCGAGCGTCAACGAGCCCGGATTGTGAAGTTCATCCAAGAAATCAGCTTGACGGGCCAACAGATCGATCGAGTCGTCGAACAGATCCGGAGTCTAGTGAGACAAATCCGCGGTCACGAGGGGGAGATCCACGTCTTCTTGGCGGAGTTGGACCTCACTGAGCCTAAGTTTCGGGCCATGCTCCGGGACTTTCAAAAGAACGGCAGGCAGCGAAAGGGTCAGTATCGCCTGTCGGTTCTCTCGGATTTTGATCGGCGCATCCGGGCCGTGAAACGCCGGATCAAGAAGATCGAGCAGGAAGCCGAGACCTCCAGGGGAGACTTGGTTCATGCCCTGGACGTGATTGAGCAGGGGCACACCAAGAACCAGCAAGCCAAGAAGGAGCTGGATGAGGCGAACCTGCGCCTCGTCGTCAGCATCGCCAAGAAGTACCTCAACCGAGGTCTGCACTTCCTCGACCTGATTCAGGAGGGGAACATTGGCCTCATGAAGGCCGTTGAGAAGTTCGAGTATAGACGGGGCTACAAGTTCAGCACCTACGCCACCTGGTGGATCCGACAAGCCATCACCCGAGCCATTGCTGACCAGGCGCGGACCATCCGAATCCCCGTTCATATGATCGAGACCATCAACAAGCTCATCCGGACCTCCCGCTGCCTGGTCCAGGAGATCGGCCGGGAGCCCACCCCGGAGGAGATTGCCGAGAGAATGGAGCTCCCCATAGAGAAGGTCCGCAGGGTACTGAAAATCGCCAGGGAACCCATCTCCCTTGAGACCCCCATCGGTGAGGAAGAGGACAGCCACCTCGGAGATTTCATCGAGGACAAAACGGTCACCGCCCCCCAGGACGCCATCATCAAGTTGGACCTTAAGGATCAAACCCTGCGGGTCCTCCAGACCCTGACCCCCCGGGAGGAGAAGGTCCTCAGGAAGCGTTTTGGGATCGGGATGGATAGCGAGCACACCCTGGAGCAGGTGGGGCAGGACTTCTCCGTGACCCGGGAGCGGATCCGCCAGATAGAGGCAAAGGCCCTGAGAAAGCTTCGTCATCCCAGCCGCAGCAAGCGGTTGAAGAGCTTTGTGGACGACTAGAGCGTTGGTTTGGGGGGGGAACCCCTCCTCGACGGCGCAGAGGAGTTCGGTGGGCCCATAGCTCAGTTGGAAGAGCCACCGGCTCATAACCGGTTGGTCCCTGGTTCGAGACCAGGTGGGCCCACCCACTTTTAGGACCTGATGGGGACAAAGAACCTTCAGATCGGCCTCTTGAGAACCCTTTGCGACCTTGACGAAGAGATCGCAGCCCGGGAGATCTCCTGTCAGGAGATCCCCGAGGCCATTGAGGTTCTTCGGACTTCAGTGAAGGAGGCCGAGGCCGAAGAGTCGGCCCTGCAAACCAACCGCAGGGAGACGGAGAAAAAGCGCGCTCTTCAGGAGACCGAATTAGAGGCGGAACGCGAACGCCTTGCGAAGAGCCGGGGAAGACAACTTGAGGTAAAGACCAATAAGGAGTACACTGCCCTCCTCCATGAGATCGAGGGTCAGGGACGTCGGATCGATGAGCTCGAGACCTCTGTGCTCGAGTTGATGGAGCGCATCGAGGCCTTTGGCGGAGAGCTCAAGGAGAAGAAGGCCGAGGTGGCGAAAAAAGAGGCCCACTGTTCCGCAGAGGTGAAAGCTAAGGAGGAAGAGCTCGGACAGATCCGGGAGCGCCTCAGCGGGCTTCAGGAGGACCGAAAGCGGCTCCTCGTCGATGTCGACCCTGCGTGGTTCGACGAGTATGAAAGGGTGCGAAAGGGACGGACAGGCAGAGCGGTCGTCTCCTTGGATGGAGAGACCTGTTCCGGGTGTCACCGAAGCCTCCCCCCGCAGCTCGCCTATGAGGTCCGCCATGGGGAGGAGATCCACTCCTGTCCTTACTGTAACCGCTTTCTCTGCGCGCCGGAGGAGACCCGAGCCCCGTCCACCCCTGGGGCCCTGGGACGGTGAGTAGGCCTGAGGATGCCGATCTCCTTCGTCTCCTGGCCAAGACCCTAGATGTGGATGCCCTCCTCGCGCGGCATCCTGAAGTCTCCCCCCCAAACCTTCAAAAAATTCTTCAAGAAGCCGCCGACCGTCTAGAAGACACTTCAGCGGGAAAAAAAGGCTCGCGGCGCACCGTCGTCAGCGCCGTTGAGAAGGCTCGCCCCCGGCAAAGCAGTTCAGCGGGGAAGGGCGAGTGCGTTCTCTACACCGACGGGGCCTCCAGGGGAAATCCCGGCCCCGCAGGGGCGGGGGCTGTCCTCTTGGATAGTCGGCAAAAAGTTCTCGGGGAGTCTTGGAAATACCTTGGGGAGACCACCAATAATGAGGCCGAATACCAGGCCTTAGTCCTGGGCCTGACGCTTGCGAGGGAGAAGGGATTAAAACATCTTCGTCTTCGGAGTGATTCCGAGCTCGTGGTCAGACAGCTCCAGGGCCGCTACAAGGTGAAACACCCAAGGCTTCAAATTCTCTTTAAGAAGGCGAAGGGCCTCATTGGGGTCTTTAAAACCTTCCACGTTGAGAGCGTTTTAAGAGACGAGAACGCCCACGCCGACCGCCTTGCTAACCAGGCCATCGAAGAAGCTCTGTCTTCGACAAGTGAGTGCTCACGCAAGATCCCTTGAGACCTGGCGGAGAAGGGATTACATTCAGGGGTGTCCCCTTCGCAACGGCGGGTTTTTCACGAACAGACAGGGGCTGAAGGGGGTCACGTGGCCGCCTCAAGACCGGAAGGTCCTGGGGAGGAAAGTCCGGGCTCCGAAGAGCAGGGTGGTGGGTAACGCCCACCGGGGGCGACCCCAGGGAAAGTGCAACAGAAAGTACACCGCCTAAGGCCCCGGGAATCCGGGGCCCGGTAAGGGTGAAAAGGTGAGGTAAGAGCTCACCAGCGGCGCGGGCGACCGGCCGGCTCGGCAAACCCCACCCGGAGCAAGGCCAAATAGGGGGACGTTTGAGGGTGGCTCGCCCAATGTCCCTGGGTAGGCCGCTAGAGGGTCCGGGCAACCGGACTCCCAGAGGGATGGCCGCGACCCCGTTTTTAACGGGGTACAGAACCCGGCTTATCGACCCCGCTTCAGCCCCTTTTTCATCTCAAATCAAAGAAGATCTGTTTATCCAAAGAGGGTGGTCTTCGGCAGGAAATTTTTGAGGTTCGGGAAGGCGTTGACAAAAATCTCCTCCAGGCCCTCTTCTAAAGGCATGCCGAGTTGGTGTTTCAGCATGAGGGCGTTTGCGACCGCCTGAGCCCTCGGGTGGTTGTTGAAAAATATCAGAATTTTTTGTGGCCCGTCGGGGCGTGCCAGAATGTTTTTTAGATCCTCTGCGAAAGACAAAAGTTCTTCTTCTGAGTAGCAATAATCATATCGCTCTTCCGGCGTCTCGTGCTCCCACCACTTTTCGCGGTTCCGCCCGTGGAAGCGAAGGTACAGAAGATCGCCGACGGGTTTTAGGGTCTGTCGAATGGAGCTGCTGAATTTGGGCTCGTCGATATAGACCCAGGTTGCCCCTTTTGAGATTAGAACCTCTTCGAGGTTCGCCGCCCCCCCCAGCTCCTGTGGCGAAGCTCTAGCGCCACAGGATACTCCCTAAAACAGTCCAGGGTGCGCCGGAGTCCCTCCTGGGCCTCGGTCGTGGAGATGAATGAGGGGGGGAATTGCAGAAGCAGGGCGCCGAGCTTTCCCGCCTCCATCAGCGGCTCGATCCCCCGCTTAAAAAGCTCGAAATCTCCTCGCCTGATCTCCGCCTCCCTCCCCGTTGCCTCCTGGAACATCTTGGGGTGGGTGAATTTCTGCCAGGCCTTGACGGCGAAGACAAAATCCCGGGGTGTTCGCTCGGCCCAGCCTTTTGCCGTTTGAGGTGACGCCGGGCGGTAGAAGGTCGAATTGACCTCGACGGCCTTGAAGTGGCGTGCGTAGTACTCGAGCTCGTCTCGGACCCCCTTGGGATAAAAAATGCCTCTCCATTTGCCGGGGCCTTTGGGATAAGACCAGCCAGAAGTGCCGATGAGGGTCGTCGCTGAGGCCATTTCGCTCATCCAGGAGGAATTTTCTGTGTCCCTCATAGGTCGCTTATGGGCAAAGGTCAGCTAGGTTTCCAGATCCAAGGCTAAGGGATCAGACCCCTTCTTGTTCCCTCATGGCATAATGAGAACGAAACAGAATGAATCTCGGAGGACCACTGAACGGCCCATGCAGATTGAGAAATTAAAATACCTGGTCTGTCCCGCCCCCCGCGTGAGACAGCGAGGGAAATGCGGCGGCCACCTCTCTCTTCACGGGGGT
The DNA here is from genome assembly GCA_965249615.1 of bacterium. Taxonomy (GTDB): domain Bacteria; phylum UBA8248; class UBA8248; order JACPRG01. Next base: position 62,248 of record CBDFMI010000003.1, read on the forward strand.
GAGATCCCCCTTCGGCCCGCCGAGGGAGACCATGACGAGGTTGTGGAGGGAGGGGTCCGGTGCGATGAGTGTCAGGGATGGTATCCCGTCATCGGGGGGGTCCTCATTCTGCTTCACCGGCCCAAAGAGTATCTGGCCGCCCGGTATCCTTCCATCATCAGCCAAGCGGGAATGTATGGGGGCCTTTCCGAGGATCTTCTCGCGTGGCTTCGGGAGCAGCACTTTGACCTCTACGACCTTGCGCGACGCGAGGACAAGATGGATGTCAACCTTACCCTCCACTACGACCGGGTGACCGACATCCTCTCGGAAGCGCCCCTTCCCGCCTCTTTTCGAAAGTTCCTGGCCGAGTCCGATGGCAGAAATCCCTATGACGTCCTTGCCGAAATGGCGAAGAGAAATGCCAAGGGAAAGCGCCTCGCCCTGGACAGCGGTTGCGGCCCGGGGGGGCTTGTCTTCCGCCTTTCGGGGACCTTCGAGAGGGTTTTTGGCGTGGACCTCTCCTTTGCGAGCATCCTTCTTGGCCGCTCGGTCCTCCTCCACCGCCCCCGGCCCACCGTTCAGCATCTCGTCAGGCACCATCGGAACGCTTTTGTGCAGAGACCCCTCACCGCTGAGCGAGTGGACAATGTGGAGCTTATCGTGGCCGACTGCACGAATCTCCCCTTCGCCGACGAGGCCCTTGACCTTGCCGCAAGCGCCAACATCGTCGATGTGGTCCACCCCAGAACTCCCCTTCGGGAAGTGGCCCGGGTTCTTCGGCTGGACGGTGTTCTCCTCTTCACCGACCCCTTCAAGGTGCCGGGTGGACCTTACAGTCAAGGCGGGCCGGACCCCCTCGCAGGGGCCAGGGATTATCTGGAGGCTCTTGGTTTCTCCCCTCTTGAAGAGGAGGACTACGTCCCCTGGATCTGGCACCGCTACCGAAGACAACTCCAACTCTATTTCAACTATTGCGGGGCGTTTCGAAAAGGGACCCCGAAGGAGGGGTAGAAAAGGGGCGGCGGGACCCTTGGGGACCCTCTGGCGGGATAGATGGATTTTTGCTTTTTTTTCGTCAGTCTCACAGAGAAACTCGTCTATTGACTCTGCGAAAACCTACATATATATTGTAATTGTATCGTTCTGGCCTTCAATATATAGGCTTTTGCCGGGAGTTGGCCATCAGCCGGGGGGAAATTCAAGGACAGGATGTCCTCAAAGGTCTCACCCATGTAGATGCCTCTGGTCAGGCCCGGATGGTGGATGTCGGGGACAAGCCCCCCACAATCCGAGAGGCGTCCGCACGGGCAAGGGTTGTGGTGTGCCCGGAGACCCTGTCCATGATCCGGGATAACGCGGCCGCCAAGGGAGATGTCCTTGGAGTGGCCCGGGTGGCCGGAATCATGGCGACCAAGCGGACGGGCGACCTCATCCCCCTCTGTCACCCCCTCCAGATCGCTGGCGTTCAGCTGAATTTCTCTCTCTCGCCGGTCGAGCAAGAAGAGGCCTATATAGACATCGACGCCCGCGTTCGTTCTGTTGGCCCAACAGGAGTTGAGATGGAGGCCTTGACGGCGGTCGGTGTGGCGGCCCTGACGATCTATGACATGTGCAAGGCTGTGGACCGGGGGATGGTGATCACAGACCTTCGCTTAATGAGGAAGAGTGGGGGTCGAAGTGGGGAATACGTGCGAGAGGAACCTTGAGGGATTCGGCAGGAAGATCTTTGATCTGAAAGGCTTTATATTAAGATGAACGGGCGAAGAAAGGGGGGCGATTGGCAGGACACGCTAGACGGGGGGATTCTTCAATAGGCGTCGAAAAGAGGGCCCGGAATTCGGGACCGACCCTTTTCGAAAGAAGCCAAAAGAAAGTTCCTTTAAGGGGAGGAAAGTCTCAGTGAGTTATCTTTGGATTCGTGGCCTTCTCTTCGTGCTGGGGGCGCTCCTCGGTTATGTGCTGGGCGATGTGCTCGGGACTAGCCTTTGGGCGGCAGCGTGGGGGGCGGGCTCAGGTGTTCTAGTGGTGGGGCTTGTTATTTTCGTAGAGTCCGCGTTCTCTCGCCTCTCGGCGTCTTCCATCGTTGGCGGGGGATTGGGGCTTCTCCTTGGACTTGTTATCGCTAATCTTCTCATCCTCTCTGTCGGTACGTGGCCAGGTTTTGAAGGAACGGCGGACCTCGCGGTCCGCCTCTTCGTCAACGGGCTATTCGGCTATTTCGGCTTGGCATTGGGGATGAAAAAGGGAGGCGAGATGTTCTTCTCGCAGGGAGAGTCTTCTTCGGCAAAACCTGACGAGGAGAACTGCAAGGTCCTTGATACCAGCGTCATCATAGATGGCCGGATTGCCGACATCTGTGAGACGGGCTTCCTGGAGGGGGTCCTCATCATCCCCCAGTTCATCCTTAAGGAGCTTCAGCACATCGCCGATTCTTCTGACTCCTTGAGACGTAACCGAGGCCGGCGAGGGCTCGACATCTTGCAGAAGATCCAAAAGAATCCCGACCTGAACGTCCGGATCATCCAGCAGGATTTTCCTAAGATCCGAGAGGTGGACGGAAAGCTGGTTACCCTTGGCAAGGCCCTGAACGCTAAGATTCTGACGAATGACTACAATCTGAACAAGGTGGCCGAGCTCCAGGGGGTGGGGGTCCTGAACATCAACCAGCTGGCCAACGCCGTGAAGCCCGTCGTGTTGCCGGGAGAGATGCTGAGCGTCTTTGTCCTCAAGGAGGGCAAGGAATACGGCCAGGGTGTGGCCTATCTCGAAGATGGCACCATGGTGGTGGTCGACAACGCCAAAAAGGATATCGGGCGAGAGGTGACAGTGACCGTCACCAGTGTCCTGCAGACCACCGCCGGACGGATGATCTTTACCCGACTAAAAGAAGACCTCGAACGAGCAGCGGCCTCCTGAGCCAGGGGGAGGGCGTGCGGTCTCACTGACCCGCCAGGGTCATACCGTGGTGAAAGACGATGAGAGTAGCGGCGGTCGTCCCGGCGGCGGGGGCAGGAGAGCGTTTGGGGGGATCAACCCCCAAGCAGTTTGCATCCCTGGGCCGGGTCCCGGTCCTGGTCCACACCCTCCGCGCCCTGGAGGCATCTTCCGTTGAGGCCATCTTCGTGGTGGTTCCCCCGGGGCAAGTCCGCTGGTGTCGCCAAAAGTTAATCAGGCCTCACGGGTTCTTGAAGGTGCGGGCCGTCCTGGCCGGTGGAGCGAGTCGCGGGGAATCGGTCCGTAGAGGGGTGGAGCGAGTCCCCCCGAAATTCGATTTTCTTCTTATCCATGATGGGGCTCGGCCTCTGGTGACCCCTTCTCTCATCGAGCAGGTCATCGCTGCCGCCAAGGAAGCAGGGGCGGCCCTTTCGGCGGTCCCCGAGGTGGACACGGTCAAGGCGGGTGCCCGAGGGGGGTGGGTCCATCGGACCCTCCGTCGCGATCGCCTCTGGCGCGCGCAAACCCCTCAGGCCTTCCGGGCAAGTCTTTTTCGAGAGGCCCTTCGCCGGGCCTCGAGAGAGGGCTATGACGGGACGGATGACTCTTCTCTGGCCGAGCGGGCGGGCTACCGGGTGCGAGTGGTGGAGGGAGATCCGAACAATATCAGGATCACGACGCCGATGGACCTTGCCCTGGCAGGTCTCCTGCTGAAGGGCAAGAAATCCTGATGCGGGTGGGCATTGGATCTGATGTCCACGCCCTGGCTAAGGGCCGGAAGCTGATGCTCGGGGGGCTTGAAATCCCCTTCGAGCGGGGTTTGGCCGGGCATAGCGATGCCGATGTCCTCCTGCACGCCATCTGCGACGCGCTCCTTGGGGCAGGTGCCCTCGGGGATATCGGGCTTCGGTTCCCGGACAACGACGCCCGGTTCCGGGACATCTCCAGCGTAACGCTCCTGGAAGAAGTGGCGAAGCTTCTTCGGGAAGCAAACCTCCGGGTGGTGAACCTGGACGCCACCGTCGTGGCCCAGCGCCCGAGGCTTCGACCGTATGTGGAGTCCATGCGGGATGTCATCTCAAAGGCCCTCGGGGTCTCTTCTTCCCTGATCAGCGTCAAGGCCACGACGACAGAGGGCCTTGGCTTTGCGGGTCGAGAGGAAGGGATAGCGGCGTTCGCCATCTGCGCCCTCGCAGAGGGCGGCGAGGCCACTGCCTGAGGATAGAGAGATCCCCAGCCAAGAAGAGGGCCGATGGGCCTTGAAGTCTACAACACTTTGACCCACCAGAAAGAGCCCTTTGAGCCCTCCGAGCCTGGGCGGGTGCGGATGTACGTCTGCGGGGTCACTGTCTATGACGAGGTCCACCTCGGCCATGCGCGAGGGACCGTCTTCTTCGAGGTCGTCCGAAGGTATCTGAAGTTGCTCGACTACCAAGTGACCTATGTTCGAAACTTCACCGACGTGGACGACAAGATCATCGAGCGGGCACATCAGGAGGGAGTGGAGGCCGAGGTCATCGCCAACCGCTATATTGATGGGTTCTCCCGAGATATGGAGCGTCTGGGCCTCCCTCCAGCGGATGTAGAGCCCCGGGCCACGCAACACATTGAGGAGATCCTGACCATCATCCAGGCCCTCGTCGAGAAGGGGTACGCCTATTCGTCTGAAGGCAACGTCTACTTTTCGGTGAGAAGTTTTCCAAACTACGGCGCCCTCTCCCGAGAGAACCTGGAGGACCTGCACGTGGGCGCCCGGGTGAAGGTAGACGAGCGAAAGCGGGACCCCCTGGATTTTGCCCTCTGGAAAAGTGCCAAGAGCGGGGAGCCCGCTTGGGAGAGCCCTTGGGGTATGGGCAGGCCTGGATGGCACATCGAGTGCTCGGCCATGTCCATGGGCCACCTGGGATCCTTCTTCGATATTCACGGGGGCGGGCAGGATCTCATCTTCCCTCACCATGAGAACGAGCGAGCTCAGTCCCAGGCTTATACGGGAAAGGCCGTCGTGAAGTATTGGATGCACAATGGGTTTGTTAAATTTCACAGGGAGAAGATGTCTAAATCCCGGGGGAACATTCTTCCCCTAAAAGTCCTCTTGGACCGGTTTCACGCCGAGACCGTGCGATTCTTCCTTCTCGGGGCCCACTACCGAAGCCCCTTGGAATATTCCGAGGAGTTTCTGGCGGAAACCGAGAAGGCCCTTGACCGCCTCTATAACTGTCTCCTTCGACTGGAGGAGGGGTTGGCACAGAGGGACGAGGGCCCCGAAAATCCCGAGCTCAAGGAGGCCCTCTTGGCTTTTGAGCCGGGGTTCCAGAAGGCTATGGACAATGACTTCAACACCGCGGGGGCCATTGGGGAATTCTTTGAACTGGCGAAGGAGATCAACACCCATATAGACCGGTGCCGGGAGGCGAAGCGGCCGATCAGCCGGACCCTCTTAGAAAAATGCCGAGCGTCTTTGTTGGAGAGGGGAGCTGTCCTAGGACTCCTGCAGGCCTCCCCTGAGGACTGGTTCCGCGAGCATGAGGAAGAGGCCCACATGAGCCCCACCCAGATTGACGATCTCATCGCCGGGCGGCAGCGGGCGCGGGAGCAGAAAGACTGGGCCGAAGCGGACCGCATCCGGGATGAGCTGGCCGCCCTTCA
>CBDFMI010000004.1:0-290812 GCA_965249615.1 bacterium
CCGGAGACCGCCGTGTCCTTGAAAGCCAAATCCACGCTGGCCAGCGGTGATATAGAGATCCGCTCTGCCGTCATTGTTGTAATCGCCCACGGTGCAACCAATGGCCTTAGTCCCCTTGCCTGTCACTTTGGCAACCGTTGAGACTTCCTCGAATTCAGGGATGCCATCGCCATCCTTGTCCCCTCGGTTGATGTACAGCTTGCTGTCGTGGTCCTGAAAATTCGCAAAGAAGGGTGGGGGGGCGTCAGGCGCGTTGTCGCTGGGAAAGAAAATGTCGTCCCAGCCGTCGGCGTTAAAATCTCCCACACACACCCCGTTGGACATAGTCTCCATGAGCCATGAGGTGCTGGCGTGGTTTAGCGCAGATGAAGCGTTAAGAAACGATTTAATCTTGGCTCGTGAAAGCACCTCTTCCGCTTGTGCCGACGTTGCGGTGTGTCCGTAGACAAAACCCGAAACCCCAATGGCCGCAAGGACCGCGACCATCCAATGACACTTCCCGTGCTTCCTCATGACGCCTCCTCAGACGTGTTAACAACCGCAGATGGAGCCATCCGTCTGGCTCCCCCCTTTACCTCTTCCTGTTTTTTTCGTGGCTGTCCCTCCCACTGGTCCGCGCGGCCCCACTTATTTATGAGTATATACCCATATCTATGAGCGTGCACCCCTATTTTTCCCTGTCAAGCTTTTTCCGAATACCCGATGCCTGGCGTACCGCAGCTCTGCTACCTGAATGTAGGCTGATTGACATGCACATGGCCCCCGGCAGCGGCAAGCCGAAAGAAGGAGTGATTGACGTTGAAGTTAGCAGGGAGGACCCGAAGAGGCTTTCTCCTCACGGATCAACGCTTGCCCCCCCTGAGTGAAGATCGACGTCAACACCTATAAAGTGTGTATGCACTTTTCGAATAAAAAATTTACTCCCTTTGGGCCATGGACACAGTCTCTGACAACCCCTCCAGAAGCGCCTGCAACCGGTCTTGGCCCAATTCCTTGATGATACGGGACTGCGCCTTTTCCCAGACTGGAAACGCTTTTACCAAGGCCTTGTGGCCCCGGGCCGTCAGCGCTACACACCGGGTGCGCCGATCTTTGCCCGACGTGATCTTGACCAACCCCTGCTTTTCGAGGGGTTTTAGGTCCCGCGCCAACGTCGACCGGTCCATGACCAACCGCTCAGCCAGCTGGCCGATGGTCTCGCTGCCGGCCGACGAGATCTCCATAAGAATGCCCAGCTGGGTGCCCCGAAGCCCGATGGGCTGCAAGGCCCCGTCGAAGAGCTGGGTCACCGCGCGGGTTGCCTTCCGCAGGTTGAAACAGGCGCAATTTTCCCATTTCCTTAGATCTAACTGGTTCGCTCGATTTCCCATATCTATGAGCATATACCCCCATTTTTCCCTGTCAAGCGTTTTTCAACGCGCTATGTCTAGCGTACCGCAGCTTCCGCTACCTGGACGGAGACTGATTGACGTGCACATGGCCCCCGGCAACGGCTCCCACGGCCACAAGAAGGGTAAGGCCCAGGGTGGCGGTGAAGAGCATCAGGCCGTTCATAAAACCTGAGACAATTCTCCGCTTTTTCCGCTCCTTCGCATCGGCGATTACCCGACGAAGCTCGCGGACCGCGGAGCGAAGCCCCTCGTCCTCAACATCGAAGGCCTGAGCCTTCTGGAGGACCTGCCGGGGACTGCTAACGAGATGATCTGAAGGTCAGCGTTTGGCTGTAAAGGAAGTGATCAGCCGTGAAACAGGATGTCACCTGGGGCGTGGGTGTTCTTCGGCGTCCCAGAAGGCCCGGCAGGTGTTGGTGTGGATCTCCACCGTATCCTCCGGGTTGATGGCATAGCCGCCCCCGAGGAGCCCCGCGATGGGAATCTCTCTCTCGGAGCAAGCGCGGACGATGAATTGGTCCCGCTCGAGGAGGCCCTCCTTGGTGAGTCGAAGGGCGCCAAGCTTGTCCTCTTGGTAAGGGTCGGCCCCGGCCTGGTAGACGACGAGTTCGGGTCGGTGGTTATCCAGGATTTCCGGGACAGCGCGGCGGATGTGGTCGAGATAGGTCGAGTCTTTAGTGAAGGTGTCGAGGCCGATGTCGAGGTCGCTCTTCTCCTTGTGAGGGTAAAGGTGTTCTTGGTGGATGGAGAAGGTGAAGACGTTCGGGTCGTCGGCGAAGATGACGGCGGTGCCGTTTCCCTGGTGGAGATCGCAGTCGATGACGACGGCCCGTTTGACCGGGCCCTTTTTCTGGACGCTCCGGATCCCAATGGCGATGTCGTTGAGGTAGCAGAACCCTTCGGCCCGGTCGGCAAAGCAGTGGTGAAACCCACCTGTGAAGTTGATGGCCCGGCCCTCCTCAAGGGCTTTTCGACACGCCAGGATGGAGCCCCCCGTCTGAAGGAGGACTGCATCCACGATCTCTTTTGAGATGGGGAGCTCGGAGGGCACCGTCCGGTGGGTGTGACGATAGCTCAGGAGGTCATTCACGTACCCCTCGGTGTGGACGAGGAGTATTTCCTCTTGTGAGGCGGGTTCCGGGGTGACGAAAAATTCAGGGGGGATATTGCTCTCTCTTTGGAACCGCTCGTAGGTCTTCCCGTACTTTCGGGTCTGAAGGACGTGTCGCCCGACGTCAGAGTAATAATCGGGGTGATAGATGAAGGTCGCCATTGGGGCGGTCTGGGTTTCTCAAAAAAGGTTTGGGCTCAAGCTTGCGGATAGGGCCTTCCGAATTTTTCGAGGTGGGCCACCTCGGCGAGGCCCTTCCGATCCTTATTGCCCTTGGCTCGGGGCGCTTCAGGATAGCCAAAGGGGAGGACTGTGATGAGCTCCATCTCGGCCGGGATGCCCAGGAGCTCCTTGATGGCGTCGCGGTCAAGACCACTTACCCAACAGCTCCCGATCCCTTCCGCCCAGGCCGCGAGGACCATGTTCTGCGCGGCCCGGGTCGCGTCCCCCAGGGGCATCTTTGAGCCGGAGATGGCGACGGCAACAGCGAGGGGGGCGTCGGCGATGTAGGGACCCGATGAGGCGAGGGCCCCTATTCGCTTGAGCGTTTCCCGGTCCCCGATCACGATGAAGTGCCAGGGTTGGCGATTTCGCTGGCTTGGCGCCAACCTTCCCGCCTCTAGAATCTTCCGCACGGAGGCGTCGGGAAGCGGATCAGGGCGAAATTCCCGGACCTCTCGGCGCCTTCGGATGCATTCGTGGACGTTCATGCCGTCTCTAAAGCTCGATGCGTTTTCCTCGAAGGCGCTTCTCGATCGTCTCGATGTAGGCCTTGTTGGACTCGGAGTGGGGAAGTATCTCCTGTGTCCGCTTGAACATCTCCAGGGCCTTGGGGAGGTTGTCCAGTCGGATGTAGTTCAGCCCTTCCCCGGAGAGGGCCCCGAAGTGATGGGGGTTGAGCGCAAGGGTGGCTTCGCAGTCGGCGATGGAGTGCTCATATTCCCCCGCCAGGTAGAGGGCCGTCGCCCGCTTGTTGTAGCCCTCGGCGAACTCGGGATCCCGCTCGATGACCTGGGTGAAGGCCTTGATAGCGCTCTGAAGGTCACCCGCGTTCATCAGCCGAATCCCCTGCTGGAGCATGCGGTCAGTATCTTCGTCGCCCGAGCGATGCCAGATCTTCCACAGGGAGGACTCGGCCTGTACGCGCACCGGATGATCGGTGTCCCTCAAGGTCTCAACAAGGGGTTTGATGGCCGAGGCGTCTCCGATCTCGCCCAGGCGCACGGCCGCCCTGTAGCGGGCCTCGGCGCCCCCCTCTCTCAGCGCCTTTAGGGATTCCTCTATCCCTGATCCCCCAGCCGCGCTCACCCCGGCGGCCAAGACCATGAAGAAGGCCATCGCTTTCGTCATCCCCCTCATTATCGCCCGGTTCTCCTTTTTCTGGAATCATCGATCTCCGTTATCTGGATCCCCACCGACTTCGTCCCATAAACGTGATTGAGGTGAAGGAGGAGGACAGTGAGGCCCTCTATGTGCCGCGCGTTTGTCAGGGGTCCTGCGTCCAGCCCCCGAAACCCCAGCTTTCCGGTCAAATAGAGGGCGGCCTCCTTCGCCGGAGGATCATCGCCGCAGACCAGAACGTCTCCCTCCAGGGGTTTGGGCCAACGGTTCAGCCCGTGGGCCGAGACATTTTGAAAGGCCGCCGCCAGAGGGATTTCTGTCCCAAGGATGGCTCGAGCTTCCTCAGCCGCAGACCCCTCGGGGGGCGGTACGTGGGCTGGGGGAAATCCTGGGCCAAGGGGGATGGCCACATCGATGACGATTTTTTTCTGAAGCCGGGGGGCAAGACGGGTGAGAAGGGAACGATGGCCTTCAAAGTGGACGCTCACGACGATGACCTCGGCGACCTCGGCCACTTCCTCATTGGTGCCGCCTCGAAGGAGATCCTGACCCAAGCGGGCGTTCAACTCGGCGACAGTCGCCTGTGCCCTCTCCGCCTGCCGGGAGCCAATGAGGACCTCCTCTCCGGCTGGTGCCCAGTGAAGGGCCAGGCCTTTTCCCTCGGGGCCCGTGCCGCCAAAGATCGCAACCCTCATGCACCCTCCTGGAGAAGCGAACGCCTTCCCCCTTATATCACCCCTTTTTGGGTTTGGCAAAAGGCGGCGAGCGCTCTCCAAGAGGCCGGGGGCGTAAAGGGCGTAGGATTGACAGTTTCTTAGGGTTATGGCTAGATGGTCCCGCCAGTTAAATAAGAGTTGCAATCTGTTTTGAAGGGAAGGATTTCAGGGTTTGAATCTTTTAAGGCGCATCAAGCGTAAAGAAATCAAGGCCGGCGTCATCGGGGTGGGCTATGTGGGCCTTCCCCTGGCCGTTGAGTACGCCCGAGGGGGTTATCGAGTGACTGGGATCGATGTGGACGCCCCCAAAGTCGGAAAGATCAACCGGGGAGAAAGCTATATCCCCGATGTCACGTCCCGGGAGCTTCGACAACTGGTGAGTGCCGGCCGCCTTCATGCGACGGACCGGTTTGATGCCTTGTCAGAGCTGGACACCATCAACATCTGCGTCCCCACCCCGCTTCGAAAGACCAAAGACCCTGATCTCTCTTTTATCGTCTCCGCTGTGGAACAGGTGCGAAACAATCTACACACGGGTCAGTTGGTCATCCTGGAGAGTACGACCTATCCCGGGACGACGGAGGAGATCGTCCTCCCGCTCCTTCAAGAGAGCGGACTGCGGGTGGGCAAGGATTTCTGGCTGGCTTTCTCTCCGGAGCGGCTGGACCCGGGAAACCGGGAATATACCACCCGTAACATCCCCAAGGTGGTGGGCGGCATCACCCCTGCCTGCGCTGAGATGGCCGCCGCCCTCTACAAAGGCTGCATCGAATCCGTGGTCTGTGTCTCCTCGACCCGCGTGGCTGAGATGGTGAAACTCCTTGAGAACACTTTTAGGAGCGTCAACATCGGCCTCGTCAATGAGATGACCCTCCTCTGCCATCGGTTGAACATCGATGTCTGGGAGGTCATTGAGGCGGCCAAGACCAAGCCCTTTGGCTTTATGGCCTTCTATCCTGGTCCGGGCCTGGGGGGCCACTGTCTTCCCGTCGATCCCATCTATCTCTCCTGGAAGGCCCGGATGAACGGCTTTGAGGCTCGCTTCATCGAGCTGGCCGGGATGACCAATTCCATGATGCCCCGGTTCGTGGTGGAGAAGGTGGCAGACGCCCTCAACACCGGTGGGAAGAGCATCCGGGGCTCCCGCATCCACGCCCTCGGGGTCGCCTACAAGAAAAACACAGGGGATGTTCGAGAGTCTCCCGCCCTTGACGTCCTGAGCCTCCTTCATGAAAAGGGTGCGAACCTCTCCTATAGCGATCGTTATATCCGTCGAGTCTCGGTCGGGTCCCTCGCTCTTAAGGCCATCGAGCCCGGGCCTCAGGTCCTTCGCCGGTCCGACTGTGTGGTCCTTCTGACGGACCACGACTATTTCCGAAAGAAGGACATCGTCCGGTACTCCCGGCTTATCCTGGACACCCGAAACGCCTTTCAGGGCTTTAAAGGCCTCAAGGTCATCAAGCTTTGATCCCCCAAATCGCATTCCCTTCTCTGTCCCTTGACGAGGTTTCCGGCCTCTTTTGTCCGAGGTCGTGCGCTACCTTGTGACCGGTGGGGCCGGCTTCATCGGTTCTCATCTGGTCTTCAGGTTGGTGGAACGAGGAGAATCCGTCCGGGTCTTGGATGACCTTTCTACGGGCCGGATGGAGAATCTCACTCAGGTTCTGGAGACAGTCGAATGGGTCAAGGGCGATATCCGGGATCCGGCCTCTGTCCTGGACGCCGCCCAGGGGGTAGATGTCATCCTCCACCACGCCGCCCTTCCCTCGGTCCAGCGCTCCACTGAGCGCCCTCAAGAGACAAACGCCGTCAACGTCCTCGGCTCGCTGAATGTCCTGGAGGCGGCCCGAAAGTGTGGGGTCCGTCGGGTGGTCTACGCGGCCTCCTCTTCCGTTTACGGGGACTCCGAAGCCCTGCCCAAGGGGGAGGGCCTCCCCTCCCGTCCCCTCTCTCCCTACGCGGCTTCTAAGGCGGCGGGGGAGATGTACTGCACGGCCTACTATCGAACCTTTGGTCTGGAGACGGTAAGCCTTCGCTACTTCAACGTCTTTGGTCCCCGCCAGGACCCCCTTTCTCCCTATGCGGCCGTCGTCCCCCGCTTCATCCAAGCCCTCTTGAGTGGCCAGTCCCCGACCATCTTCGGGGATGGAGAACAGACCCGCGATTTCACCTATGTGGGCAATGCCGTCGAAGCCTGCCTGAAGACCGTCGAGGCCCCCGACGCAGCGGGGGAGGTCTTCAACGTGGCCTGCGGAGCGCGCTCCTCCGTGAATCAGCTCCTGGCTCACCTGAATACAATTATGGGGTCCACCACCCCCGCCGCGTATGTTGAGGCTCGACCCGGAGATGTAAAACACTCTCAGGCTGATATTACGAAGGCAAAACGGGTCCTGGGCTATGAGCCGAAGGTGGATCTCCTCTCGGGTCTCAGGCAAACTGTCGAATGGTTTTGCAGCAAAGCAGCGGGTTGAAAGGCCCCTTTGGCCTTGACAAGCCAGGGGGGGGTGCTAAATTCCTCGTTTACACTGGAGTGGGGTTTTTTGCGCCATGTCTCAGAAGACGGTATTTCTTCGAAAAGAGGACGCCGAAAAGGAGCGAAGGTGGTTCCTTGTCGACGCTGAAGGCCACATCCTGGGGCGCCTTGCGAGCCAGGTTGCCAGCGTGCTGCGTGGAAAGCACAAGGCGATCTTCACGCCCCATGTGGACGGAGGAGACCACGTCATCGTCATCAATGCCCAGGGGGTGGTTCTCACAGGCCGAAAACTCAAGGACAAGGTCTATTATCGGCATACGGGCTATCCGAGCGGGATACGGGAGACGCCGGCCGAAAAGATGATGAAGACTCATCCTGAACGGATCATCGAGATAGCCGTTCGGGGAATGCTCCCAAAGAACCGTCTTGGGCGGGAGATGCTGAAGAAGCTCAAGGTGTACCGGGGTGGCGATCACCCCCACGAGGCCCAGCGGCCCGAGCCCCTGGACCTTTGAGAGGGAGGCGATGAAGGAGAAGTTTTACGCCACGGGCAAGCGCAAGAGCGCTATTGCCAGAGTGTGGATCAGTCCGGGCCAGGGCAATCTCCTCATCAATCGCCAGTCTTCAGAGGAATATTTTCGAGGTGAGACAGCCCGCGGACTGTTGAAGCAGCCTTTTGAGGTGACGGGGACTTGGGGCAGTTACGACGCCTACATCACGGTCAGGGGTGGCGGCGAATCCGGCCAGGCGGGAGCCATCAAGCATGGAATTGCAAAGGCCCTTGTGGTCGCCGACCCCCAATTCCGGGCCACTTTGAAGAAGGCCGGCTTTCTCACGCGGGATCCCAGGGTGAAGGAACGGAAAAAATACGGCCAGCGAGGGGCCCGCGCCCGATTCCAATTCTCCAAGCGTTAATCTTCACACTTTCACTCATCGTGAGATCATGACGGCCGTGCTTCGCGTGGCGATTGTGGGGGCCACGGGTTACGCGGGGGCAGAACTCCTGCGTCTTCTCCTGGGGCATCCCGATGTGGAGGTGACGCACCTGACCTCTGAGACCTTCTCAGGCCAGGGCACCGCAAAGGTCTTTCCCGCCCTCAGGGGTCGCCTTGACCTTCGCCTGGAGGCCTTTGAGACGAAGGCGGTGGCCCAGGCGGCGGAATTCATTTTCACGGCCCTTCCCCCCCAGAAGGCCATGGCGGCTATCCCGAATCTCCTGAAGGCGGGCCGGCGAGTGGTGGACCTCAGCGCGGATTACCGGCTCAAAGACCCCGCCGTGTACGAAGAATGGTACGGCGCAGAACATACAAGCGCGGATCTTTTGGCCGAGGCCGTGTACGGCCTTCCAGAATTTTATCGGGAGGACATTCGAAAGGCCCGTCTTGTGGCCAATCCAGGCTGCTATCCGACCGGGGGCATCCTGGCCCTGGGGCCTTTCCTGGAAGCGCGCCTCCTTGATCCGAGCAGTCTCGTTGTCGATGCCAAGTCCGGCGTGTCGGGGGCCGGTCGGCGGGTGGAGCTCCCCTACCAATTCTGCGAGGTCAACGACAGCCTCCGTGCCTACGGTCTGCCCCGCCACCGCCACACTCCGGAGATGGAGCAGGAGCTCGGCCGCCTTGCGGGAGATCCCCTGAGCCTGACCTTTACGCCCCATCTTGTGCCCATGACGCGGGGAGTCCTGACCACCTGTTACGGGCAGGGGACGCGCCCCCTGGACGGAAAGGAAGTGAGGGGGGTCCTTGAGGCTGCCTATCAGGAAGAACCGTTTGTGCGCCTATCGCCGGAAGGGGAGTACCCGACGACGGGCCAGGTCTGGGGTTCCAATCATGCCGATCTGGCAGTCCAGGTAGACACCCGAACCAACAGGGTGATCGTGATCAGTGTCTTAGACAATCTGGTGAAGGGGGCTGCCGGAGCCGCCGTCCAGAATATGAACTTGATGGCGGGCTTTCCAGAGACGCGGGGCCTAGAGGGCCTCGGCATCCCCGTTTGAGAATTTGCGAAGAGGTGAAGGTGAAAAAAGAAGGCCCGTCGGGGGGGGTCACCTTCCCAAGAGATTTCACGGCCGCCGGGGTGCACTGCGGGCTCAAGGAGAAGGGGCGCGATCTCGCCCTCATCTTCTCCCAGCGCGAAGCGACCGCGGCGGGGGTTTTTACCGTGAATCAAATGGCCGCTGCCCCGGTGACGCTTTGCCGGCAGCGGATGAGAGGGGGAAAGGCCCGCGCCATCGTCATCAATAGCGGAGTGGCCAACGCCTGTACCGGCTCTCAGGGGGAGAAGGACGCCCAAAGTATGGCCGCCCGAACGGCCGAGGCATTGGGCGTTCAGGAAAAAGAGGTCCTGGTCGCTTCAACAGGGGTGATTGGGGACCCTCTGCCTATGACCGAAATCCTGGCCGGGATCCCGGAGGCCGCCGCCGCCCTGGACCTTGAGGGGGGCACCCAGGCCGCTGAGGCCATCATGACGACCGACACGGTCCCCAAGATGTCGGCCCTGGAGTGCGAGCTACCCAAAGGGGTTGTGCGAATTGGAGGGATGGCCAAGGGGGCGGGGATGATCCAGCCCCGGCTGGCCACCATGCTCGCCTTCCTCACCACGGACGCCTCTGTCCCCTCCGCCCTTCTTCAGAGTTGTCTGAAGGCGGCGACTCAAAGATCTTTCAACCGCATCACAGTGGATGGGGACACCAGTACCAACGATGGCGTCATCCTCCTCGCCAACGGGGCCTCTGGATACCCTGTGGAGGATTCGGGCCGAGCGGCCTTCCAGGAGGCCCTCGATCAGGTGTGTGGAGACCTCGCCCGGGCCATCGTCCGAGACGGGGAGGGGGCGACCAAGTTCGTGACGGTCCGAGTCCTTGGGGCCGCCACATCTGAAGGGGCCTATCAGGTGGCCGCCTCGGTGGCCAATTCCAACCTGGTCAAGGCCAGTCTCTTCGGCGGCGACCCGAATTGGGGGCGAATTGTGTCAGCTGTCGGAAATGCCGGCGTAGAGGTGCGGCCCGAAAAGATAGGATTTCGGATTGGGGAGGCGGAGATTGTCCGGCAGGGGACAGAAGTGGCGGGGGGAAGAGAGCGGATGAGAGAGGCCCTGGGGGCGGAGGACCTCCTCCTGACCATCGATCTGGAAATTGGTGACGCGTCTGCCACTGTGTGGACGACGGACCTGAGCTATGAATATGTCAGGATTAATTCAGCTTATCTCACCTGAGAAGCAGGGGGATTTGGCAGTTGATAGGACGACGCGGGAAGGCTATAATCAACCGGAAACCGGATTAGACTGCTCAAAAAAGGGGGGCTTGGCCCTCCAGGGAGGGAGAGAAGTTTGCCTTACGTGAGCATGAGACAACTCCTTGAGGCAGGTGCCCATTTTGGACACCAGACCAAAAGGTGGAACCCCAAGATGGGTCGCTATATCTTCGGGTCTCGAAACGGCATTTATGTCATTGACCTTCAGCAGACCCTGAAGAGGTTGAAGGAGGCCTGCGGCTTCCTGCGGGACGTGACGGCCGCAGGCGAGATGGTCCTCTTTGTGGGGACCAAGAAACAAGCCCAGGAGACCATCGCCGCGGAGGCAGCCCGATGCGAGATGCCCTATGTCACCAAGCGGTGGCTGGGGGGCCTCTTGACCAACTTTGTCACCTTGAAACGCCGGGTGGCCCGGCTGCGCGAGCTGGACGAGCGGGACGAGACGGAGCCCCGGGGGGGGATCACCAAGAAAGAGGGCATGCAGCTGGAGAAGGAGCGCCAGCGCTTGGACAAATATCTCGGCGGGATTCGCCAGATGGATCAACATCCAGGCGCCCTCTTCGTTGTGGACCCGCGAAAGGAGCGGATTGCCGTCAAAGAGGCCCGGAGACTGGGGATCAAGGTGGTGGCGGTGGTGGACACAAATTGTGACCCGGACGATGTGGATTACGTCCTGCCTGGAAATGACGACGCCATCCGGTCCATTCGGCTCTTCGCAGTGACCGTGGCGGATGCCATCCTGGAGGGCAGGGCAGCCCTCCAAGAGGACAAGGACAGGGAAGAGAAGGATAGGGAAGAGGAAGAGAAGGAATCTGGGGAGCCGGCTGAGGTAACGCCAGGGGATCAAAAGAGTTAGTGAAGGGTGGGGTGATGGGAGTCACGGCCGTTCAGGTAAAAACATTGCGACATCGCACCGGCGCCGGGGTGATGGATTGTAAGTGGGCCCTCCAGCAGTCCGAAGGCGACGTGGAGCAGGCCATCGATCTCCTCCGTCAAAAAGGTCTTTCAGACGCCGCCAAGAAATCAGGAAGAACCGCCACCGAGGGCCTTGTGGTCTCCTACATCCACCCCGGAGGAAAGGTGGGTGTGCTCCTGGAGGTAAACTGCGAAACAGACTTTGTCGCCAAGACGCCCCAATTTCAGGGGCTGGTCAAGGACATCGCCCTCCAGGTGGCTGCGAGTGCCCCCTTGAGTGTCCGCCAGGAAGACGTGGACCCCGAGGTCGTGGATCGCGAGCGGGGTATCTATCACGCCCAGGCCCAGGAGACCGGAAAACCTGACGCGGTCATCTCCCGCATTGTCCAGGGAAGGCTCGATAAATTCTATCGGGAGTCAGTGCTCCTCGAGCAGGCCTTCGTCAAAGACCCGGACAAAAATATAGAAACTTTGGTCAAGGAAAAGATCGCAGAGCTGGGCGAAAACATCTCCATTCGGCGTTTTGTCCGCTTTCAGCTAGGGGAGGGGATGGACAAGGCGCAGAAGGACTTCGCCGAAGAGGTAAAGGAACAGCTGGGAAAGACCTAAACCGAGGCCGCCCGGGCGGGGAAATGACTGCGAGTATCTACAAACGGGTTCTTCTGAAGATTAGCGGAGAAGCCCTGATGGGCGCCCGGTCCTTTGGGGTGGACCCTGAGGTGATGGCGACCATCGGCGCTGAGCTGACCGATGTAAAGGCCATGGGTGTGGAGGTTGCCATTGTCATCGGCGGAGGGAACATCTTCCGCGGCGTGGCGGCAGCCGCCACCGGCATGGACCGGGTCACGGCCGACTACATGGGCATGCTGGCCACCGTGATGAACGCCCTTGCGCTTCAGGACGCCCTGGAGAAGTCGGGGATCGTGACTCGGGTCCTTTCAGCCATTGCCATGAAGGAACTGGCCGAACCTTACATCCGCAGGAGGGCCGTCCGCCACCTGGAGAAAGACCGGGTGATCATTTTGGCGGGCGGGACAGGGAATCCCTATTTCACGACGGACACGGCCGCCTCCCTTCGGGCCATGGAGATTGGGGCCGAAGTCATCATGAAGGCGACCAAGGTGGATGGGGTCTACACCAGCGACCCGAAGTTGGATGCGGACGCAAAAAAGCTGCCGCGGGTTCGTTACCTGGATGTCCTCGAACAAGGCCTTCAAGTCATGGATGCAACGGCCATCTCCCTCTGTATGGAAAACAACTTGCCCATCGTCGTCTTCAACATCAAAACCCCGGGCAACATCAAGCGCATCCTTCAGGGTGAGATGGTGGGGTCCGTGGTAGGGGTGGACTGAGAGGTGCCTGAGAAGGTCTTCCAAGAGACGGAAGGCCGGATGAAGAGCGCCATCAGCTCGCTCCAGAAGGAGCTTGCGAGCATCCGCACAGGTCTGGCCTCACTGGCCCTGTTGGATGGGATCGAGGTGGACTACTTTGGGACCCTCACCCCCCTCAAGCAGTTGGCGAGTGTGACCGTTCCTGAGAAGCGGCTTCTTGCCGTCCAGCCCTGGGACAAATCTATAATCGGGTCCATCGAGAAGGCCATCCTTCGTTCTGACCTCGGCCTGAACCCGGTGAACGACGGCAAGATTATCCGGATCCCCATCCCCCCCCTTACGGAAGACCGCCGAAAGCAGCTCGCGAAGCTCGTTAAAAAGGCTGCCGAGAAATACCGGGTGTCCGTCCGCACGGCCCGACGTGATGGCAACGAGGCCCTCAAGCGTTTGGAAAAGGAGAAGACCGTCGGAGAGGACGATCTCCACCGGGCCCAGGAGCGGCTTCAAAAACTTACGGATCAATTCACCAAGCAGGTGGACACCCTGGCGGACAAAAAAGAGAAGGAAGTGACGGAGGTCTGAGGGCCTCCCTTGCCTGGACCAGAGGAGGGGTAGAGAGCCTTGCGGGGGGAAGAGTTACGGGACCAGATTGACCCCGCGAAGCTGCCGCACCACATCGCCATCATCATGGATGGCAACGGCAGGTGGGCCCGTCAGCGACGGCTTCCCCGAATCGCCGGCCACCGGGAGGGGGTTCGGTCGGTAGACAAGGTGGTGACGGCCTGTCGCGAAGTCGGAGTGTCCACTCTCACCCTTTACGCCTTTTCGATGGAGAATTGGAATCGCCCCCGCGCAGAAATCCAGGCCCTCTGGATCATCCTCCGTAAATACCTGAAAAAGGAACTTGAGCGCATGATGCGGGAGAATATTCGGTTCAACACCATCGGCTCGATAGAAGACCTTCCCCCCTCTGCCCAGCAAGTCTTGGCCGAGGTCAAGACCAAGACCGCCGGCAATGACAAGATGACCCTCACCCTCGCGTTGGGCTATGGCTCACGCCAAGAGATACTGCGGGCCGTTCAGGCCCTGTGTGAGGCTGTGGAGAAGGGGGAGATAAGCCCGGAAGACGTCCCCCAGCGGTTCGAGGGTTTCTTGGATACGGCGGACCTCCCCGATCCGGATCTCCTCATCCGAACGAGCGGTGAGCGTCGGATCAGCAATTTTCTTCTCTGGCAGCTCGCCTACACAGAGCTCTATTTCACGGATGTGCTCTGGCCGGACTTCCGGGCCGCCGAGCTCTACCGGGCCATCCTGGACTACCAGAGTCGAGAGAGGCGGTTCGGGCTGACGCGGGAACAACTCGTTTCCCATAGGGGTTGACGGTGCGCCGAGTGGTTAGCGCCTTCGTCTTCCTGCCCTTCTTCATTCTCTTGGTGCGTTTGGGCTCCCCTGACCAGTTCGTTGTCTTTCTCTCTTTGGCGGTTGCCTGGGCGGCGTGGGAATTTTTCCGTCTGATAGGACCGCCAGGGCTCCTGGGACGGTGGGCCGGTGTCCTGGCCGCCGTGGGTTTGCTCTTGGTCCTCTATCTCATCCCTCACCTCCCCCTCTCCCTGGCCCTTTGGGGGGTGGTCCTGGTATTCTTCTCTGCGGGACCGTGGCTACCCAAGGGGGTGTGGGCGGCCCTGAAGGGCTATCCGGCCCTTGTGGTCGGCGTCCTCTTTTTAGGGGCCACCTTCGGGTCCCTCGCGCTTCTGCGGGACCTCGACTCGGGCTGGCGTCACGTCTTCTTCCTTTTCCTTGTCGTCTGGGGTGGGGACACGGCCGCTTATTACGTGGGCAAGAGCCTTGGAAGAAGGCCCCTGCCGTCTAAGGTCAGCCCCCACAAGACCGTGGAGGGGGCAATAGGGGGACTCGCAGGGAGTGTAGCGGGGGCCCTGGTGGGGTGGTCGTGGTTCTTCCCCTTCGTCGGGTGGGGCCAGGCCGTGGTCGCAGGACTTCTGCTGGGGGCGGTGGGACAGCTCGGGGACCTGTCCGAGTCCGCCCTGAAGCGGGCGGCTGGGGCCAAAGACGCCGGGGTCTTGATCCCCGGCCATGGGGGCATTCTAGACCGGACCGACGGGATCCTCTTCGCTGGACCGGTCTTCTACGCAATTTTTCGTTGGTGGCAGATCGGCTGAAATGAGAAAATTCTGAGATGAACAGTGAGATTTCTGAGGGTGTCCAGCGGATCGTCATCCTCGGCTCAACGGGCTCAATCGGTTTGAGCGCCCTCGACATCATCACCCATCACCCCGGGGAGTTGGAGGTCGTTGGGCTGGCGGCCCGAAGAAATGTGGATTGCCTGGAAGAGCAGGCCCGGGCCTTTCGACCCCGTTACGTGGCCATCCAGGAGGAGGCCCAGGCCACGACCCTGCGCCAACGCCTGAGAGATCTACCCGTTCAGGTGTGGGGGGGACCGGAGGGAGTGGAGCGGATCGCCCAGATTGAGGAGGCCGATCTGGTCCTCTCCGCCATCGAGGGGACCGCCGGGCTCCTTCCCACACTGGCGGCCATCCGCGCGGGGCGCGATGTCGCCCTTGCCAATAAGGAGCCCCTGGTGGCGGCGGGCAAGCTGATCCTTGAGGCCGCCCGGGGGCGTGTCCGCATCATCCCCGTCGACAGCGAGCACAGCGCCATCTTTCAGGCCCTGGAGGGCCACCGCCACTCCCAGATTAAACGCATCCTCCTGACCGCCTCGGGAGGTCCATTTCGAGGGCGCACCCGGGAGGAGCTGGAGCGGGTCACCTACGAGGAGGCCCTTCGTCACCCGGTCTGGGATATGGGTCCCAAGGTGACCATCGACTCGGCCACCTTGATGAACAAAGGGCTTGAGGTCATCGAGGCCCACTGGCTCTTTGGGGTCCCTGCCGAGGCCATTGAGGTCCTCGTGCATCCCCAGAGCATCGTCCACTCCCTGGTGGAATTCGTGGATCAAACGATGCTGGCCCAGCTGGGACTTCCTGACATGCGGGCCCCCATCTCCTACGCCCTTTGCTATCCCAAAAGGATTTCCGCCCATTATCCTGCCCTGGACCTCACGGCGGTCGGTCAGCTGACCTTCTCTCAACCCGACCATGCGTGCTTTCCCTGCTTGTCCCTGGCGCGGGAGGCCCTCCGGGCGGGAGAGACCGTCCCGGCCGTCTTAAACGCCGCCAATGAGGTGGCTGTCAGCTCTTTTCTCAAGGGTAAGATCCGCTTCACCCAGATCCCAGAGCTCATCGAGGGGGTCATGAGTGCCCATCGGCCAGAGCCGGCGACGGACCTGGAAGTCATCCTATCTGCGGACCGCTGGGCCCGCGCCGAGGCGGGTGCGCTTGTGGACTCGTGGAACGGTGCCCCCTCTGGTTAAGCGAAGGTCCACCTTCGGCCGTGCGCTGGCTTGGGGGATCTCGACCGGGGCGGGCGTAGGCTTCACCCCTCGAGTTCCGGGGTCTGCGGGGAGCCTGCTTGGCCTCGGCATTTATATATGGGTCCCTGTCCTTCGCCCCCTCACTTACCTTGCGGCTGTCCTGATCAGCTTTTTCATCGGGGTGGCGCTGACAGGCTGGGCCGAGGAGGCCGGTGGCAAGCGGGACGACCCTCGGATTGTCCTGGACGAAGTGGTGGGGATGTGGGTCGCCCTCTACGCCCTTCCACGGACCCTTCCCTATCTTCTCTTGGCTTTTCTCTTCTTCCGCGTCTTCGATATCTGGAAGCCCTTCGGGGAGCCGGGCCGAGGGGGTTTAGGCATTATGGTGGATGATCTCATGGCGGGGGTCTGCGCGAACATCTTCGTCCGGGTGGTGATATGGCTGGGCGGGGCTTTGTTTTGACGATGGAGGAGAAGATAGGCCACCTCCTTGGGGAACGGGAGTTGACCCTGGCAACGGCGGAATCGTGCACCGGGGGCGGACTCGGAGAGCGCATCACCCGGGTCCCTGGGAGCTCCACCTACTTTCTGGGGGGGATCGTGGCTTACAGCGACTCCGTCAAGCAGGGCCAACTTCGGGTTTCCCCTGAGATATTGAAGCGGTACGGCGCTGTCAGCGAGTCGGTGGCCCTCCAGATGGCAGAGGGCGTTCGGCGGGCCCTTCGGGCTCGCCTTGGCCTCGCTGTGACAGGGATCGCCGGTCCCTCGGGCGGGACGACGGAAAAGCTCGTCGGGACCGTTTTCATCGCCCTCGCAACGCCGACGGGCTCTCATGCCCGCGGTTGCCACTTCTCGGGAGATCGACAGGAAGTTCGAGAGAGGTCGGTGACGACCGCTCTTGAAATCCTTCTCGATTATCTCCAAGAAGAGAGGGCCAAGTGAGCGAGACCACACGGTGTTTCGTTGCCGCCCCTCTCACGCCGGAGATTCGAGAAAAGACGCGGGTTCTTCAAGAAAAGCTCAAAGGGCTGGAAGGGGTCAAGTGGGTAGACCCCGATCAGATCCACCTAACGCTGAAATTCCTGGGGGATGTGGCCGTGGAAGATGTCCCTTATGTGGCGGAGCAGCTAGACATCGTGGCCACGGGGAGCTGGCCCAGCGACCTCCTGCTTTGCCGCCTGGGGGTCTTTCCCAACGCCAAAAGCCCGAAGGTCCTCTGGTGGGGACCTGAGTTCGACTCCGTTCCCGAGAAGCTGAAGGCCCTTAACTTCCATGTGGAGGGCGCCCTTCAGGCGCTTGGTTTTCCGAACGAGTCGAGGGACTTCCGTCCTCACTTGACCCTTGGCCGAATGAAGGGGGCCGTCAACCCCATCGCTTTGGCTGAAGCTCTGCGGCAACCTGAAGAACTCTTGAGCGGAACCCTCCCTATCGGGGAAATCCATCTGATGGAGAGCCAGTTGAGCCCCACCGGGGCCTCCTACTCCTCGCTGGCCAGGCTCAGCTTGGAGGATGACTAGGTTTCGCCCGGCGGGAGAAGGCCAGCAGATTCCCCTTGAAAAAGGACACAGGGATTTTCTAGAGTGGAGAAAAATAGAGTGGAGAAAAAAGGAGGAGGAATGGAGACGGCTGGTCAAGAGAATCGAGACAAGGCCTTAAGTCTCGTTTTTTCCCATGTCGAGCGCCAGTTTGGGAAAGGCGCGATCATGCGCCTTGGGGACGCGGGGGCCTTGGCCGCAGTGCCCGTCATCTCCACGAGCTCTATCTCCTTGGATGCGGCCATTGGGATTGGAGGGGTTCCTCGAGGCCGAGTGGTGGAGATTTTTGGTCCCGAGTCATCAGGGAAGACCACCCTCGCCCTTCACATCATCGCCGAGGCCCAGCGGGACGGGGGCATCGCCGCCTTCATCGACGCTGAGCACGCCCTTGACCCTATCTATGCGGGCAAGCTGGGCGTCCAGACCGACGACCTGGTCATCAGCCAGCCTGACACAGGGGAAGAGGCCCTGGAGATTGCCGAAGTCCTCGTCCGAAGTGGCGCCATCGATGTGGTGGTCATCGACTCGGTGGCAGCCCTGGTGCCAAAGGCCGAGCTCAGCGGGGAGATGGGGGACGCCCACATGGGGCTTCAGGCGCGGCTGATGTCCCAGGCCCTCCGAAAACTCTCGGGCGTTATCAGCAAGTCCCGGACCTGTTTCATCTTCATCAACCAGATTCGTCACAAGATCGGGGTCATGTTCGGAAATCCGGAGACCACCACCGGGGGGAACGCCCTGAAATTCTACGCCTCGGTGCGCCTCGATATCCGACGCATCGCCGCCATCAAGGAGGGAGGGGAGATAGTGGGGAACCGGGCCCGTGTCCGGGTCGTGAAGAACAAGCTCGCCCCGCCTTTCCGACAGGCCGAGTTTGACATCATCTACTCGAAGGGGATCTCGCGGATTGGCGACATCCTCGACCTCGCCTCAGAGATGAACCTGATAAAGAAGAGCGGGGCTTGGTACGCCTATAAAGACGAGCGGATCGGTCAGGGCCGAGAGAACGCCAGAAAATTCCTCGAGGAGCACAAGGATGTGGTCCAGGACCTGGAAATCCAAGTCAAAGAAGCCCTGAAAACCAAGGGCGAAGCAGTCTCCAAGAAACCCCCCGCCAGCGCCCCACAAAAGAAACCCTGACGGCCCCCCCATGGGCCGCCGCGGCAAAGGATCTCCCCTCCTTACCCCCCTTGAAGCCGCCAAGGAAGACGCCTACAAACTCCTTGCCCGACGCCCTCGAAGCCGGCGGGAGATGGAGCGCTACCTCAAGTCTCGCGCCTATCAAGAGGGCACGATCCAGGAGGTCCTGGATCTCCTCTCGAGTCTGAACTACCTCGACGACGAGGCCTTCGCCAGGGAGTGGGGTCGCTATCGTTTAGAGACAAGACCCATGGGTGAGCGGGGGTTGAGAAGGGAGCTCAGAGAGAAAGGTGTTTCCCTAAATGTAATCGATGCTGCATTGCGCGAGCTCTTCAGTGAGGTGAACGAGGGCGACCTTGCCCGTCGCTTGGCCGAGCAGAAAGCACGAAAAAGCCAAGCGGACTCCCTTGTTGTGGCCCGCCGAAGGGTCCGGGACTTTCTCCTCAGGCGGGGCTTTTCGTTTGAGGCCACAGATGACGCCCTTCGCCACGTCTTTGGCTCCGACCGGGAGTCCGAGACATGAGGGGTCTGCATCTGACGAAGAGAAGGGTGGTCCTCAAAAGTCCACCCGGACCCTTACGCCGGGGATCACGATGGCATCCTGATTCGGGTCTCCGTTCCGGTCAAAAACCATCTGAGTGAAGGCCGTCACAGCCAGACGATCATTGAGCACATAGCGGTAGTAAACTTCTCCCAGCTTTTCCCTGGCCGTGAGCGGGGAGTTCGCAGGCAGGGTGCGCCGGTTCCGCCATACTTCGCTCCAGCCGAACGCAAGAATGTCCTCCGGCCTTTGTGGAATAAGCCCTTCGACCTCACCGCCCGCGCTCCACGCCTGGTAGGTGGCAAAGCCATTGCTGTCTCTGTCCCGCCGTCCGTATCGCCCAAACAGGGTGATGTAATCCGTCACCTGCTGATCCAGGCTCACGCCAAACCCAAGCCCCCCCTCGTCTCTGTCTGCGGAGGCGCTTCGAACTAAGTCATCGACCGTCGCGTAGAACCGGTAGTTGCCATCGAGGCCGAACGGGCTGAATGCGAGATCCACCTCCCCGATGGCGTAGGGGTGATCAAACAGGTCGTCGGTTTCATTGCCGTCGCCGTCGGTGTCCTGAGCCCGGCCTGCCGCTTGCAGGGTGAGCCACTCCGTCGGCGCCAAGGCCACGCGGAAGGTTGCCCCCGCACCTCTCGGGGCCGAGCCCAAAACAGCGCTGCTCCTCAACGACCCGGAGATGAACTGAAAATCTTCACTGGCGGCCACGGCGCTGGTATCGAAATAGTCGATGATCCTGATCTTGCCGGCGCTGACCGTGAAAAGATCATTGTAGAAAGACTGTTCCAGGAAGGCGGTGAAGACCTCCACCCTCGCGTCGGTCGAGCCCGCGTCGAAGTTGAGCGTGGAAAGGGTGGAAAGGTCGCTGTCCGGGCCGTCTCCACCGATGGCCTCCAGGTCCAGAAAGAAGAACCCATGCGAGGAAATGGGAGCCTCAAGGATGAGGTCCACCGAGGCCGCCGCAAACTGGGAGTTGCCCCCATCGGCGTCGTCCACGCCAAACGAGCCTTGCAACACACCCGTGACCCCGCCGCTCACACTGAGTTTATTGATGGTCTCGACGAATCTGGATGTTTCTCTTGCGGCGGTCTCAACGGGGGGGGGGCTGGCGTCTTTCGCCTGCAACTCTTGCAGGCGGCTGCGAAGGGTGTCCAGCTCCTCCCGAAACCCTTCCAGTTCGCTGACCTTCTCCTGAAGGGCCTCGATCTGCTCCCTCAGTATGTCAAGGTCGTCGGCCGTTTGCTGACTCCAAGCTGGCCCTGAAAAAGCCAGCGAGAAGACAGCCAAAAAAACCAGTGCCCGCCCTCTTTGAAGTTTGAAGAAGTACATCAGTCCTCTCCTCACGTAAGAGATTGTCCGTTAGGCGTGGTAACCAAATGGTCTTCCAGGGCCTGCTGGGAACCCTTAAGGACAAAAGCGTGCCCCCACTCGACCCTCTCGGGTCGAGCGGGGCTCAACTCTGCGAACAGGAGGACATCCCGATGGCTGTCCAGAAGCCGAAAGTCTCGGCTCCTGCCTGGAGCGCGTCTGCCGGATGCCCCCGGGCCCTTGAAGCCTGCGGCGGGGCCTCTCTAGGTATTAAAAGTCGTAGGCCTTTTCGCCGTGGACCGAAGCATCCAGACCTTCAGCCTCCTGCGCCTCATCAACGCGCAAGCCCACGGTCATGTCGACGATCTTGAGAATGATGAAAGTCGGCACCACGGACCAGATGCCTACGGCCACCACGCCGATGGCCTGGATTCCAAGCGCCTTGCCGATGGAGATGCCCGGGCCGAGTCCGAGGCCGCCGAGGGCTGTGGCGGCGAAGACCGCGGTCAGGAGAACGCCCAATACGCCGCCCACACCGTGCACGGCGAGGACATCGAGGGAATCGTCGACCTTGAACTTCTTCCTGACCAGTACCTTCTCCTGGACTGCCCAGGAGCAGACGAGGCCGGCAAGGAAGCCGATGACGAGGGCGCCGCCGGGACCCACAAAGCCGGACGCCGGTGTGATCGTCGCCAAGCCCGCGATGGCGCCGGTGACAATCCCGACGAGGGTGGGTTTTCCGTACTTGATCCAGTCGGTGAACATCCATGTCAGCGAGGCCGTGGCGGCCGCGATGTGGGTCACCGTCATCGCCATGCCAGCGTTGGCGTCGGCCGCCAGGGCGCTGCCGGCGTTGAAGCCGTACCAGCCGACCCACAGCATGGCTGCGCCGGCCATCGTCATGCCCGGGCTGTGAGGCGGCCTGACGTCTGTTGGAAAGCCCTTGCGGTGGCCGAGCATCAGCGCGACGATGATCGCCGACACGCCGGCGGTCTCATGCACGACAAGGCCACCGGCGAAGTCCATCACTCCAAGGTCGGCGAGCCAGCCGCCGCCCCACACCCAGTGTGTGACCGGGGCGTATACAATGAGAAGCCACAGGGCACTGAACAGGAACATGGCGGCGAACTTCTTCCGCTCAGGATAGGCACCGACGATGAGCGCAGGCGTGATGATCGCGAAGGTCATCTGGAACATGAAGAAAACAGTCTCAGGGATGTCACCGTACAAGGTGTTGAGGCCAACGCCGCTGAGAAATGCCTTGCCGAAACCGCCGATCCACTGGTTGGCACTTCCACCGTCGCCGAAGGCGAGGCTGTAGCCGACGACGAACCACAGAACCGAGGCGAGGCAGGCGATGGTGAAACAGTGCATCAGAACCGAGACCACGTTCTGAGCACGGACGAGACCGCCATAAAACAGCGCCAGGCCCGGAAGGGTCATGAACAGGACCAGCGCCGTTGCGGTGAGCAGCCACGCCGTGTTGCCGTCGCTCAGCAACGAGGGAATTTGAGCCACGGCCAGTGATGGCAACATCAGGGTGCCGAACGTTGCGGCGAATAGAACCCAGAAGGTGTTTCTCAGTGATGTTCTTGACATCTCGTCAGCCTCCTTATGATGGGACGAAATCATTCTCTATTTCCACCGGTCCTCTCATGCGAGAACGTTAAGCTGTCGCGTCACAGCCCCCCTGTGGGTTTCGCGTTTATTGTGCTCTCTTTGGTGCTCTTGTATTGCAATTTTGGCAGGGGACGATGGTGGGGCGTGCTGGAATCGAACCAGCGACATCTGCCGTGTGAGGACAGCGCTCTACCGCTGAGCTAACGCCCCACGGCGCTCAGGATAGGTGCCCTCACCCCACCCTGTCAACGGGGGATACAGGGATTCCCCCTTGACCCCAAACTGCAATCACCTGAGGGCTCTTCCTGCTCAACGGCCGAGAAAATCCTCGCCGTCTTCTTGGGGCTGTTCCCCCCCGAGCAGGTCCCAGTTTCGTCGGACCCAGGCCGAGAGGCCGATGGCCCCGGCAAGGATCAGAAGCGCGATAGGAAGGATCAGTGCAGCGTTCACACGCCCGTGGGGGTCCTCCAGGGAAATCCAGCGCTGGGCCACGTCAGAGACGAGAAAGCCCGCAAGGACCCAGGCCAAAGCCGCCAGGAACACAAAGAGGACACGTCTCATGTGGCGTTCACCGGAATCCCCCCGTCCGCGGGCGGAGGGACATCTGGGAAGGAAACAGAAAAAGGATTCAAAGGGGTTGCTATCCGACGAACCTGGAATTGAGTTCGTGCCGACAGCTGAATAGAACCCTCCTCTCCCCCACACCTGTGGCTCCGCCCGAGATCGGGAAAGCCTCAAAAACAGTTTCGCATTTTAACCCATCCGCCATGCCTTGACCATCTCGCTTTTCCAGCTGGATATCCGGCATGCCTTGCCCACCTCTTTTATCCGCCTTTACAGGAGGGTTGACCCTTCCTATACTGATTTTGAGGCCTGGGCCGAAGGCCGAGGGTTCTCATTTAGAGCCAGCGCAGGATAGAGACATAGAGTCCTGCCCCCGTCTTCTGAAGTCTCCCCGTGGAGGTCCTTTCGTGGATAAAACTTCCGAGAAACCGGTGAACGAGATATCAGCGAAATTGGCTGAGGAAAAATATAACGCGACCGTTCATTCCATCCACAAACCCCATTCAGAGCTCATGATCCTTCGGGTCGTCCCCGATGCCGGCCCTGTGAAATTTGAGCCCGGCCAATACGCCACCCTGGGCCTGGGCTTTTGGGAAGACAGGGCGGAAGGCACTCAGGAGGAGACGGAAAAACAGAAACAGAAAAGAGAGAAGCTGGCAAAGAGGCCGGAATCCTTTTCACATCCTGTCCTGACCGACGACAAGAGTAGGCTCATAGAGCCGGACGAGATGTTTTTTAATGAGTTTCTGATGAACCTTGTTAAGGAAAACCCCGAGGGCACTAGACCCCCTGAGTTGACCCCCAGGCTCTATCATTCTGCCATTCAAGAAGGGTCGAGAATTTTTATCGATGAACAGCCCAAAGGGGTCTACGTGCTGAAGCTCGACGATCCGAAGAAGAAAAAGCACATCCTGTTCGGGGCCACTGGGACGGGCGAGGCACCCCATAACGCCATGATCTGGAAGCTATTGCGGGAAGGATATGAGGGCAGGATCACCTCCATCGTATGCGACAGGTACCGGCGTGACCTGGCATATGAAGATCTGAATGTTGTACTTCAAGATATGTATAAAAATTACACCTATATCTGGCTGACGACGAGGGAAGCGGAGAATCTGGAGAATAAGATGTATGTCCAGGATTTGATTATGACGGGCCAGCTCGAAGATCGCATCGGGGAGAAACTGAACTCGGAGACGATGGAGGTTTACCTGTGCGGAAACGACTCAATGATAGGCATCCCGCAGATTGACAGAAACACAAAAGAGAAGGTCTATCCCAGAGATTCGAGGAGCGACAAGCCAGGCGTGATAGAGGCGCTTGAAACCCAGCATGGATTCAAAATGGATCCCCTCTCCAGGGCGTCCAAGGAGAGAGGGAATATCCACTTTGAGAAGTGGTATTAAAAATCTGAAAAATTCGCACTAGACTCCTCAAATAGGACCTCTGTCCATTTTTTAATTTTTATTTTAGCGAAAACCAGGCGGATATTTTTGGCCGGTGGTTGGAGTGAGTCCCATGAAGCGCTCTCCTCTGCACGATGTCCACATTAAGCTGGGGGCTGTCATGAGCGAGGCGGGAGGCTGGGAGATGCCCGCCCACTACGGCGACCCTCAGGCCGAATGCCGCGCCGTCCGGGAGGCGATAGGGCTCTTGGATTGCTCTCATCGGGCAAAGCTGCGGGCGACGGGGAAGGACCGGGCCAACTTCCTGAATTCTATGGTGACGAATGATATTGCAGGGCTCCAGATTGGGCAGGGGACCTACGCCACCATGGTCACCGACAAAGGAAAGATGGTGTCAGATTTTCGAATTTATACCTTCGCCGACCACCTCCTCCTGGAGGGAGAGGCCGAGACACGAGAGGCCGCTTATCAGGGGCTCGAGAAATACAACTTGGGTTATGACTGCACCCTTGAGGACCAGACGGAGGAGTGGGGACTCCTCTCTTTGCGGGGGCAGGGGGCAGCGGCCCTTGCCGGGGCCGTCTTGGGAGAGACCTTGGAGCTCGGCCCGCCGTATCGGTGTTGGGACGAAAACTTTTCAGGACAAAAAATGCTCTTGGCCCACGATCCCATATTGGGAGAGGAGGCCCTCGACCTCTTCTTCCCGGCGCCCGGGCTTCGGGACCTCTGGGAAGCTCTCAGGCGTGAGGGCGGCGATCAGCTTCGCCCCGTTGGTCTTTCGGCCCTCGAGATCCTTCGGATAGAGGCGGGGGTCCCGCGCTTTGGGGTGGACATGGACTCAGACGTGAACCCCATGGAGGCGGGCCTCCTGAACGCCATTAGCTTCACCAAGGGCTGTTACATCGGCCAAGAGGTTATCGCCAAGATCGACTCCCTGGGGCACGTCAATAAGAACCTCGTTGGACTTTGGGTGGAGGGTGACACCCCCCCTGCGGCGGGATCCGTCATCCTCGGGGAAGGGAAGAAGACAGGGCACATCACCAGCGCCGTCCGCTCTCCCACCCTGGGCCGGGTGGTCGCCATGGGCTACGTCCACCGGAGGTTCAAGGAACCCGGCCAAGCAGTGGAAGTGGAACTTGACGGCCGCCACGAGAAGGCCGAGGTGGCCAAGACCCCCTTTTATCGAAGAGCGGCTCGATGAATATCTCGCCGGTGGTCCGATTTGTCCCCTAAGAGGGGGCGACCCTCTTCCCGGGAAGTAGGCTTGACACCTTTTCGAGCGCCCTCGTATATTGGGAAACAGCCCTACTTTTTGGAATTCAACCTCTTGAGGGCCGCTAGCTCATCGGGTAGAGCTCCTGCCTTTTAAGCAGGTGGTGCCAGGTTCGAGTCCTGGGCGGCTCACCAATCGTCTGAGACCCGCTCTGGGTCTCTTCCCTGTGGAGTCCCCATCGTCTAGCCTGGTCTAGGACTCCGCCCTTTCACGGCGGCAACGGGGGTTCGAATCCCCCTGGGGACACCATCTTTCAATAACAACATGGCCCATCCGGTCGTCTTGTCATTCAAGGTAACCCAGTGCCCGAAGGCGCTCTTCTAAGGCCTTATCGAGAACTTCACCCTCTTCGAGACGCCGAACGGACCACTTGTGTCCTTGATTCTGCAGCTTGAACTGCTCCAGGGTGCGCCTGAGCTGCGCCGGGGGAGCCTGTCCTTCTTGAAGCAGGTTGTGCGATTCTGTAGGGTCGGTGTCCAGTCTGTATAGCGCGAAGGACTGGGCACCTGACTCTATTGTTTCTATGAGCTTGTGGTTTTGCTGGATGATGAACCGCTCTTCTATAAATTTGCCTTTCTTCGGAACGATTTGCTCACCAAAAATTGCTCGGTCGATCTGTTCAGCCCGTTCCAGGGATAGAAGACTTTGTCCTTGGAGACCGGGCGGGGGTGGTACTCCCAATAGCTCGAGAATCGTGGGCATCAAATCCACCTGTGAACTTAGGTGCTCAACTCGGCGTGCCTCCAACTCCTTTGGATACCACATGATTAGAGGTATCTTTACGACCTCATTGAAAATGTTTTGGTCATGACGGAAACCCCCATGCTCATAGAACTCGTCCCCGTGGTCCGCCGTGATTATGACGACAGTGTTGTCAAGCCAACCTCTTTGCTGTAGCTCGGTGAAAAGGGTTCGAAGGCTGTCATCGAAGCACCGGATCTCTCCATCGTCAAGGCGACGTAAGATGGGAACATCGCCTGGCAGAAGCTCACCCCCTCCGTGGATCTTCTCGCCACGGACGAATAGACGCGACTGGTGCTCTTCCTGGCGTTCCGATGGAGGCATATATTGTTTGTCGTAAGGGGGAGGTGCGATGTAAGGGCGATGTGGATCCATAAACCAGAGATAAAAGAAAAATTTGTGCTTATTGCGGTCGAAGCCCCGCTCAGATTCGACCTCATCAAGGTATTTCAGGAAGAATTCATTGACTTCGGGCGCCTGTGGATAGGGGGTGGCATTCCACCAGGCCTTATTCTCATCCCTGATCCCAACCGCTTTTAACGTACCTTCGTGAAGAGACGGCAGAACCCGATTCAGCCAGGTGTAGATTTTCGGTTGTGCCTTTCCTCCACCCCACCGGGAAACTGCGGCGTCCAACTTTCTCCAAAAGAAGAACTTGAGGGCAGGAACCGTTTCCGGCAGGTCTCCCATACCTCTAAAATAATCGGACCCTCGGGCAGAGTTTCCCGCGTCTATTAGGAGATTTGTGCTTATTGTTGTTGTGTTGTATCCTTCCTTTTTTAAGATTTCAAGGAGCGTTGGAATCTCTGCTCGAAGGCTCCCTGCCCCTTCCTTCCCCTTCATCCTCATCACTCCGTGCACCGAGGGAAAGAGCCCTGTCGTCATGGAGACTGAGGCCGGAAGGCTCCACGAGTTGACCGCGTAATATCGGGTGAAGAGGATACCCTCGGCGGCCATTTGCGTCAGGAACGGGCTCGTATCTCGAGAGTGCCCGTAAGCCGAGAGGGCGTCGGCGCGAAGTGCGTCCACCACGACGAAAATCACATTTGGGGAACCCTGATGTCGCGCAGTTGCGGTTCGCACCCTGGGCAGGTGGTAGTAGTGAATACGCTTGCCTGTCAGGGACTCTAAGTACGGTCCAAGCAGGAGAACAGCAGTTGTCGCTGTTAGAAGAAGGACTGAGGCCTGTAGCGTGCGGACTGTCTTCGGACGATTTCTTAAAAACCGTACAAGCAGGAGGGCCACTATCGCAGCCCCTGGAATGACGAAAATAAGAGACCGCCCTATCGCTATTAAAAGTGCAAGAAAGATAAAGGTCGAAAGTTCAGCTGCCCCTGCTTCTGGGAAATGGGGCGGACGACCCTCCCTTCTCCACCGGAGCTGAGTCCAAAGCCAGGAGAGGCCACAGGGGAGCCAACAGAAGGCCAGGTTTAGCAAAAAAGCCCACAATAATAAGAACTCGACAACGAATTGGGTTGGTTCTCCCCTTTAACGCAATCCAGGTGGTTTCCCCGATTGCCAGAATAAGCGCGATGCATACGTAGGCCACCACCGATCGCAAGAAGAGACCTGAGGACGACACCTTCAAGCTGATAGCTCCTTACTAATGGATATCCAGGCCACGCCCTCCATAGCATACCATAAACAATAAACGGGAGTTTTTGACTCACTTTTTTCTATTTTAGACCGCAAGCACCCCACACTGCTATCTGCCGCGGTGGCAAAGGGGGTTTGGCTGCCTTGGTCCCGACGCCTGGGGTGGGGAGGCTTGTTTTGGCTGGGGAAGCTGCTCCTAGGCGACTAGCCTGAGCCCCTTCCGCTGATGCAGGCGGGCAAGTATTTTTAAGCAGGGGTTAGGGGCATTTCCCCCTGGGGACACCACTTTGACGCCTGCCAAGGCGCTCCTCTCGCTCGCTTTGCCACGTGGCCGGTTCGCGGAACCCAGAAAGCGCTCGACAATCAGAGGGAAACGGGCGATTCTCTGGCGGAATTTTTGCATTTTCATCAAACATTGAAATTGAAAATTCGAGGCGGGCTCAGGCTCCCAAAAAGGGGAGAAGGGGGAATGAAGAGGTTCCGGCTGTTAGTCGCCTATGCGGCAGTGTCCGCGATGGTCTTAGTCCTTCCGAGAGTCGCGCCGGCTCAGCATCCTGAGGTCCCAATGTGGGGCTTTACGGTCTCCAGCTACATGGGAGTAGCGATCCCCTCAGATACCGACAACACTCTTTCCAGCACCCCGGTGGAACTTACCAACCCATTTCCCGTTATGCTTTCTAATGGAGGTAACGAAGATAACGATGAGCTGCGCCTGATGGATATCGACCTGAACAATTCGGTCACCTTCGGGGGTAAGATCGGTGTCTGGAATAGGGGCCTCCGGCATGCAACTCACCTTGACTTCGGCGTCGAGATGGACGTGATGAGTTCCTGGCCCAATATCGACGAGCAGGAGGTAAAAGCGTCGGGGCTAGACGATGGGGTGTCTGTTGATCGTGCAACCATAGGCCCTATCGGCCTTGACGTCACAGCCATCACGTTTAACTTCATGGCTCGCTATCCCTTTGGTGCGAGCGCTATGTTGCCCGCTGGGCGAATGGCTCCCTATGTGGGGCTAGGCGGCGGTTTCGCGATCGGAAGCGCCGACATACCGGGCCCGGCAGAGAATGGCGACTCTTCGAATAAAGATACCAACATGTCGGGGGCGTTTCAGCTCACCCTGGGTATGGAATATTTCGTCCTGGACTCCGATAGGCTGGACCTTGCCATCTTCGGCGAATACGTGCACACGAGGACGTCATTTAAATTCAACCTCGGCGATGATGAGAGGAATTTTGACGTTAACAACAACTCCATTAACTTTGGGGCGACCGTCCACTTCGGACCGGGTAGTTTCAAATTTTAAGGTTCCATAAAGTAAGCATGAAGTAAGAAGGTTACAGCGGGTTGAAGGTGCCAGTTCTCCCTCTTCTCGATTTGATATAGAGAATTTCTGGGAGCAAGGTTCTCTCCCACCCATTCCCCCAAAGATTCCCTTCAGCTCTCCCGATGGCTGATTCTTTCAGCCTTTAGGGGAGAGTTTTGCTATGGGTTTCCTGACCCGAAAAGCCCAGTCTCACCCGCCTTTCCGGGTCCTCCCAGCTCCTCCTTGACTCTGAAGTCGCCGATGTGTTCCCATTCTCCATATTCTGGAATAAGCGGGATGGGCAGGGCAGGTGGGGGGGCAAACCCCCTTTGTTTCCCCGAAGATTCACCCTTTCTGGGTTTTAAAACTCGAGGGAAGGGTGGTGGGGGTGAGTCGTGGTGACGGAAAAGCAGATTGATAAACTGTGCGTCAACACCATTCGCACGTTGTCCATCGACGCTGTCCAACAGGCGAACTCCGGTCACCCTGGAACGGCCATGGCGATGGCGCCGGCGGTCTATTGTCTGTGGCAGCGATTTTTGCGTTTCGACCCCGACGACCCGATTTGGCCCAACCGGGACCGCTTTGTGCTTTCCATCGGCCACGCCTCGATGTTGCTCTACTCTATGTTGCATCTCTGCGGCTCAAAAGCCGTGAACCCTAAATATGAGCGGCTGGGCGAGCTGTCGGTAACCCTCGACGACATCAAACGATTTCGCCAGCTCGACAGCAAATGTCCCGGCCATCCGGAATACCGTTGGACCTCCGGCGTTGAGACGACCACGGGGCCGTTGGGCCAGGGGGTGGCGACGAGTGTCGGCATGGCCATGGCCGGGCGATGGATGGCCCATTATTTCAATCGCCAGGACTTCGAGATGTTCAACTACGATGTCTACGCCCTTTGTGGAGACGGTTGCATGATGGAGGGGGTGTCGAGCGAAGCGGCGTCGCTGGCCGGCCACCTAAAACTCTCCAACCTCTGCTGGGTCTACGACAACAACAAAATCACAATCGAAGGCCACACAGACTGGGCATTCGGCGACGACGTGGCAACGCGGTTTGTCGCTTACGGCTGGAATGTGACCCGCGTGGGCGATGCCAATGACCTGGAGATGCTTGAGCGAGCTTTTCGGACTTTCAAGAACTCTTGTGACAGGCCCACCCTCATCGTCGTCGATAGCCATATCGCCTACGGTTCGCCGAACAAGCAAGACACCAGCGCGGCGCACGGCGAGCCCCTGGGCGAAGAGGAAATTAAGCTGACGAAGCGGAATTACGGCTGGCCGGAGGATGCCAAATTTCTCGTGCCTGAAGGAGTCCGCGAACATTTTCAAGAGAAGATGGGCAAGCGCGGGCGTGCCCAACGCGAGGCCTGGATGGCGAAATTCAACGACTACCAGACGCAGTATCCGGAGTTGGCCGACCACCTTTACAAAATGCAGCACCGCCAGCTTCCCAAGGGTTGGGATAAGGATTTGCCTGAATTTCCGCCTGACCCCAAAGGGGTGGCCGGGCGGGACGCGTCGGGGAAGGTCCTCAACGCCATCGCCCAGACCGTGCCGTGGCTGATTGGCGGCTCTGCCGACCTTTCCCCCTCCACCAAGACCCGCCTGACCTTCGAGGGGGCGGGGGATTTCACCGCCGAAAACTTCGGTGGGCGCAATTTTCATTTCGGCGTCCGCGAACATGCGATGGCGTCCATCTTGAACGGGATGTCGCACTGTAAGGTCCGACCGTATGGATCTGGATTCCTGATCTTCAGCGATTACTGTCGGCCCGCGATCAGATTGGGTGCGCTCATGGAACTCCCGGTCCTCTATGTCTTCACGCACGACTCGATTGGGGTCGGGGAGGACGGACCGACTCACCAGCCCGTCGAGCAGCTGGCCTCCTTGCGGGCGATCCCCGGGCTCATCACGCTTCGCCCAGCGGACGCCAATGAGGTCGTCGAGGCCTGGCGCATGATCATGCAGCTTCGCCACGAGCCCGTGGCCCTCGTGCTGTCCCGACAGCGGCTGCCCACCTTGGACCGCTCCAAGTGCGCTTCGGCCTCTGGGCTTACAAGAGGGGCCTATGTGCTGGCGGACGCCGACGGCGGGAATCCGGACGTCGTGCTTTTGGCCAGCGGCAGCGAAGTCTGGCTGTGTATGCGTGCGCATGAGCAGTTGAAGGCGGAGGGTGTCAAAGCCCGCGTGGTGAGCATGCCGTCGTGGGAGCTGTTCGAGCAGCAAAATGAGGCGTACCGAGACAGCGTCATCCCTCCCGAAATCACTGCGCGGGTCTCTGTGGAGCAGGCCTCGACCTTGGGGTGGGCTCGATACGTTGGCTTAAGCGGCCACAGCATCGGGATGGAGACATTTGGCGCTTCGGCGCCACTGAAAGAGCTGCAAAAAAAGTTTGGATTCACCCCCGAGAACGTGGTCGCCACAGCCAAGGCGCAATTGGTGAAGGCGAGGTAAGCCATGCGAATTGCGATTGGGGCCGATCACGCAGGGTTCGAATTGAAGAAAAGCATCGTCGCTTACCTTCGCGAACTGGAGCACGAGATCGTAGACATGGGCACGCACAGCACCGATCCGGTGGACTACCCGGACTTCGCCGAGGCCGTCGGGACGGCCCTTTGGGACGGGCGGGCAGAACGGGGCATTCTGATCTGCGGCAGCGGGGTTGGCGCGGCCATGGCGAGCAACAAGCTTCCCAACATTCGCGCAGGGCTCTGTCACGACACCTATTCGGCTCACCAGGGCGTGGAGCACGACGATATGAACGTCTTGGTGCTGGGTGGGCGTGTGATCGGCCCTGTGCTGGCCGAGGAGCTTGTTCGCGCGTTCCTGGGGGCGGAATTTAAAGGTGAGGAGCGCCACCGCCGGAGGCTCGAAAAGGTCTCGGCGCTGGAGGCGCGCTACGGCAGCCAGGCGAAAACCTCGAAGGAGAAAAAGTGAACCCCTTGAGGGCGCTGAACCCATACGGCCAATCCCCTTGGTTGGACTACATTCGGCGAAATCTCATCACGGGTGGCGAGCTGCAGCGCCTGGTGGATGAGGATGGGTTGGGGGGCGTTACCTCGAACCCGGCCATCTTTGAGAAGGCAATCACCGGCAGCACGGATTACGCGGACGCCCTGGAGGCCCTTCAGGACAAAGATTTAAGCCCCATGTCGATGTACGAGCAACTGGCCATCCGGGATATTCAAGACGCCGCCGACGTGTTGAGGCCAGTCTATGAGAAAACGAAAAAGCGTGATGGCTACGTCAGTTTTGAGGTCTCGCCCTATCAGGCTCACAACACAGAGGCAACTGTAGAGGAGGCAAGACGGCTTTGGCGGGCCGTTGGGCGCGACAATCTGATGATCAAAGTGCCGGCCACGCCCGAAGGCATCCCCGCCGTCGAACAGCTCATCAGTGAAGGGATCAACGTCAACGTCACCCTGCTCTTCGCTCAGGAGACCTACGAACGCGTTGCCGAAGCCTACATCGCGGGTCTGGAAACGCGCAGAGCGCAAGATGGTGATGTGAGCAAGATTGCCAGCGTCGCCAGTTTTTTCATCAGCCGTATCGACGCCGCCATTGCCGCCGTTGCGAAGGCTCGGCTCAAGACCGCCAAAGATGAAGAACGTGCGCTGTTGCGAAGCGTGATGGCCAAAGTCGCCATTGCCAACGCGAAGCTGACCTATCAACAGTATAAAAAGATTTTTGAAGGCGATCGCTGGCAGGCGCTCGCGAATGCGGGCGCGCGAACTCAGCGCGTCTTGTGGGCGAGCACAGGCACCAAGGACCCGAATTACCGCGACGTGCTTTATGTCGAGGAGCTCATCGGTCCTGATACGGTGAACACGATTCCCCCCGCTACTTTCGACGCATTTCGGGATCACGGGCGCCCCCGTGCGAGCCTTGAAGAGGATATCGAGGCCGCCCGCGACACAATGGAAACGCTTGGGCAACTAAACATCTCAATGAAAGATGTCACCGACAATCTACTCAAGGACGGGGTGCGACTGTTCGCCGAGGCCTTTGACAAATTGCTGAACGCGGTGGACAAGAAGTGCAGGAAGAAATCGGATGCGCAAGTCAACCGGCAGTCGTACACCCTGCCGGAGGGTCTCGCGGCCCAGGTCAAGGCGTCCCTCGAGGATTGGCGAATCAACGGCAAGGTGCGAAGGCTCTGGGCGCGTGACGCGTTTCTGTGGACCGGTTCGGACGAGGGGAGTTGGCTCGGTTGGTTGGGAGTCACCGAGGACCAGCTGGCGCACAGCCAATACCTTCGGGACATTGCCGATGAGGCGAAATCCGGGGGGTTCTCGCACGTCCTGCTCCTCGGCATGGGCGGGTCAAGCCTGTGCCCGGAAGTGCTGAAGATGACGTTTGGCAGAATTAACGGATATCCCGAGTTGCACGTCCTCGACTCCACCGATCCTTCACAGATCAAGGCGACCGAAAGCAAAGTGGATCTCGCCAACACCCTCTTCATCGTGTCGAGCAAGTCGGGCACCACACTGGAACCCAATATTTTTAAGCAATATTTCTTTGAGCGGGCAAAGGAACTCGTCGGCGCTGACAAGGCGGGCGATCGTTTCATCGCCATCACGGACCCCGGCTCGAAGCTCCAGCAAGTTGCCGAAGGTGACGGCTTCCGTCACGTTTTCCATGGCGTGCCCAGTATCGGCGGCCGGTACTCGGCGCTATCCGACTTCGGCATGGTGCCGGCGGCGATCGCCGGCGTTGACGCCCCGAAATTTTTGGACCGTGCCGATGAGATGGCGATCGCATGCTCGTCGTGCCTCCCAGCAGAGGAGAACCCTGGGGTGGTGCTGGGCACTCTCTTGGGCGTCTTGGCCAAAGACGGACGTGACAAGGTGACCGTGATCAGCTCGCCCGGCATCTGGGGCTTCGGCGCATGGCTGGAGCAATTGCTCGCGGAGTCAACTGGCAAGGGGGGAGAAGGGCTCATCCCCGTTGATCGCGAACAGTTGGGCCCCCCCAGCGTGTACGGCGACGATCGCGTGTTCGTCTATGTGAGATTGGAGTCTGGGCCGGACAAGTCTCAAGATGCGGGGATTTCAGCTCTCGAGCGGGCCGGGCAGCCCGTGATTCGCATCTCGGCCGCTGACCCCTACGATTTGGGCCAAGAGTATTTTCGCTGGGAAATTGCAACGGCGGTGGCAGGCTCCATCCTTCATATCAACCCATTCAACCAGCCAGACGTGGAAGCGAGCAAGGTGGCGACGCGGGAGTTGACGACTGAATATGAAAAAAGGGGCTCGCTTCCGTCTGAGACGCCGTTGCTGGAAGTGAACGGCAACAAATTGTTCGCAGACGAGAAGAACGCCGCGTTGTTGACGACGGCGGCGGGACAGGACAAGTCACTGGTTGGCCATCTCCGAGCACACTTGGGCCGACTGAAAACCGGCGACTATTTTGCGCTCCTGGCCTATATCGAGATGAATGAGGCCCACGAAGAGCGGCTTCAGGCGATGCGTCATGCCGTCCGCGACCGACATTGTGTGGCAACGTGTTTAGGCTTCGGCCCCCGCTTTTTGCATTCGACAGGACAGGCGTACAAAGGTGGACCCAACACCGGCGTCTTCTTGCAGATCACCTGCGACGACGCCGTGGACCTGCCCGTGCCCGGACAAAAGTATACCTTTGGCGTCGTGAAGGCGGCGCAGGCGCGTGGCGACCTCCAGGTGCTGTCGGATCGGGATAGACGCGCGCTGCGAATTCATTTGGGCGCCGACGTGCTGGGTGGTTTGACGGCCTTGGAGACAGCCGTTCGCCAGGCGTTGGCTTAGAGAACCAAGGATTTTCTAAGCGAATCAGCCTGCAGACGGTCTGGGGCCCAGGGGAGGAGAAGACAAACCCTTTGACGTCCCCATGTCCTCTGCGGTGAGGCGTAACCTCCAGAAAGGGGCGACAGACATGCAGCTCGGCATGATTGGTCTGGGAAGAATGGGCGCTAACATGGTGCGCCGCTTGATGCAGGGTGGGCACCAATGTGTGGTGTTCGACCTGAACCCCGACAACGTGAAGCGGCTGGCCAGCGAAGGGGCGACCGGCGCGACGTCACTGGACGACTTTGTGGGCAAGCTGACCACTCCACGGGCGGCGTGGGTCATGGTGCCCGCCGGGTCGCCGACAGAGCAGACCGTCGTAGCGCTGGCCGAGCGGATGGATGCTGACGACATCATCATCGACGGCGGCAATTCATACTTCAAAGACGATGTGAGGCGGGCAGGGATCCTGAAGGAGCAGCGCGTTCATTACGTGGACGTGGGCACAAGCGGTGGCATCTGGGGTGTGGAACGGGGCTACTGCCTGATGATCGGTGGAGAGACAGGAGCCGTCAAGCATCTGGCGCCCCTTTTCAAGACGCTTGCCCCGGGGCGTGGCGAGATCCCCCGTACCCCAGGGCGCGAGAGCATGAAAGGCACTGCCGAGGACGGTTATTACCACTGTGGTCCGCCCGGTGCCGGCCATTTCGTTAAAATGATCCACAATGGCATCGAATACGGATTGATGCAGGCCTATGCCGAGGGCTTTGACATCTTACGGAACGCTCACTCCAAGGACTTGCCCGAAGAGCACCGCTATGACCTTGACATGGCCGACATCGCGGAGGTGTGGCGACGGGGCAGTGTGGTCGGCTCATGGCTGCTCGATCTGACGGCGACGGCTCTCGCAGAGGACCCGACGCTTTCCAATTTTACGGGCTTTGTGCAGGATTCTGGCGAAGGCCGTTGGACGATTATGGCTGCCATTGAGGAGGCGGTGCCCGCCGACGTCCTCTCCGCATCGCTCTACACGCGTTTCAGATCCCGGCAGGAGCACACGTTTGCTGAAAAGCTACTGTCGGGCATGAGGCACAAATTCGGCGGGCATGTCGAACGTCCCTCAGGAGGCTAAAGGAGATGAACGTGGCCAGTGAGCGGGCCGGGCAGCCCGGCGACCCTTGTGTCATGGTCATCTTCGGCGCGTCCGGAGATTTGACCAAACGCAAGCTCATTCCCGCGCTATACAACCTTGCGAAGGACGATTTGCTGTCCAAGGAGTTCGCTGTTGTCGGACTCGCTCGGCGCGAGATGAGCACCGAGGACTTCCGCGAAAAGATCAGTCAGGACATCAAAGAGTTCGCCACAGGCCCGGTCGATCCCGATCTTTGGCAGCGGTTTGTCCGGCAGCTCTACTATCTGCCGGGCGATGTTCAGGACGCGGACACGTACCGACGGCTTCAGGGCTTGTTAACAAAAGTCGATAAAGAGCACGGCACGCGAGGAAATTACTTTTATTACCTCGCAACGGCTCCGGATTTTTTCTGCCCAGTCATTCAGCGATTGGCGGACGCCGGGCTTGTCCGGGAAAACAGTGAGCAGTGGCGGCGGGTCATCATCGAGAAGCCGTTCGGACATGACCTCGATTCGGCGCGGACCCTCAATCGTGAGATACAACAAGTCCTGGACGAGAACCAGATTTACCGCATTGATCACTATCTGGGCAAGGAGACGGTACAGAACATCCTGGTCTTCCGCTTTTCGAATGGCATTTTCGAGCCGATTTGGAACCGTCGCTATGTCGACCATGTACAGATAACAGTTGCCGAGAGTCTCGGTGTCGAGCAGCGGGGTGGCTACTACGACACGGCGGGGGCGCTGCGGGACATGGTGCCGAACCACATTTTCCAGTTGATGAGCTTGACGGCGATGGAGCCCCCGATTTCCTTTGAGGCGAATGCTGTGCGAGACGAGCAGACCAAGGTTCTGCGCGCCGTTCAAATTCTCTCCTCGGAGGAAATCCTCAGCCGCACAGTGCGGGGTCAATATGGAGAGGGCACGGCTGACGGCAGTCGAGTGCCCGGGTACCTCTCGGAATCGAAGGTCCCGCCCGATTCCCACACCGAGACGTTCGTCGCACTCAAGTTGTACATAGATAACTGGCGCTGGGCGGATGTGCCGTTCTACCTGCGGACTGGTAAATCCCTCCCCAGACGCGTCACCGAGATCGCCATTCAATTCAAGCGCGCCCCCTTTCTGCTGTTCGAAAAGACGCCTGTTGGACAACTGGCGGCGAACCGGTTGATCCTCCATCTCCAGCCCGAAGAAG
This sequence comes from bacterium, assembly GCA_965249615.1. Taxonomy (GTDB): domain Bacteria; phylum UBA8248; class UBA8248; order JACPRG01. The sequence continues at coordinate 37,041 of CBDFMI010000004.1, forward strand.
GCATCTCATTGAGTTTTGGCGCCAAGGTGCCTGGACCGCTGGTGCGCATGGGGACAGTGGACATGAATTTTCAATATAAGGACCACTTTGGCTCCATGCCGAGCACTGGCTACGAGCGATTGCTGTATGACTGCATCATGGGGGATCCGACCTTGTTCCAGCGCGCCGACATGGTTGAAACCAGCTGGTGTCTGGTGGCGCCCGTCTTGGACGGTTGGAAGGCGCTGCCGCCGCGTGACTTCCCCAACTACGCTGCGGGGACCTGGGGGCCGAAGGAGGCGGATGACTTGATGCAGCGCGACGGACGAGCGTGGAGGAAGTGCGACCAGTGATTTTGGCAGGGGACATCGGCGGCACGAATACGAGGCTTGCGTTTTTCGACGATGAGGGAGAGCGACCGAAGCCCGTTGTCGTGGACGTGTTCCCCAGCGGCGCGCACAAGGGGCTGACCGAAATTGTGTCTCAGTTCGTCACGACACATCGCCTGTCTGTCGAGGGCGCCTGTTTCGGCGTTGCCGGACCCGTCATACACGGGCGTTCCGAGACGTCAAACCTGGCGTGGACAGTGGACGCACGCGAGTTGGCGGACGAGCTGGGTTTAGAGACCGTTCAGCTCATTAACGACCTTGAAGCCAACGCCCACGGCATCGCCGCCCTTGAACCCGATGACCTCGCGGTCCTCAATCAAGGAGCCCCCGACGCGAGCGGTAACGCGGCCCTCATTTCGGCCGGCACGGGGCTGGGTGAAGCGGGTCTCCACTGGGATGGCGACCGCCACCAGCCCTTTCCTTCCGAAGGGGGACACGTCGACTTTGCGCCACGTAACGAAATAGAAGTCGAGTTGCTTCTCTACCTCCAGACCCAATTCGAGCATGTGAGTTATGAGCGCGTCGTTTCCGGCCCGGGCTTATACAACGTTTATCAGTTCCTGCGAGACACGGGGCGGGGTGATGAGCCGGCGTGGCTCGCCGATCGGATTCGCCAAGAGGACCCTCCTTCTATTATCTCATCGGCCGCGATTGAGGGCGATTGCGAGCTGTGCGTTCAGGCGCTTGATCTGTTCGTGTCAGTGTACGGTGCGGAGGCGGGCAACTTGGCCCTAAAAATCATGGCGACAGGCGGTCTGTTTGTAGGGGGCGGAATTGCCCCAAAGATCTTGCCGAAGCTGAAGGATTCCATATTCATGAAAGCCTTCACGGCAAAAGGCCGCATGAAGGCGTTGCTCGAAGCGATACCTGTTCATGTGATTTTGAGCGACAAGACGGCCCTGGTCGGCGCCGCACGCTTGGCCGCGCAGGGGCATTAAACACCGAAACTTCACCTGGACAGCCGCGGTGTCCCACCCCCGATGGTGGCCTTGGGGAGACCTGATGGCGAGCATAGGCACGACACTGAACCGGCACATTTTAGAGGAAGAGCAAAGATATCCGGAGCTTGCCGGGCAGCTCCCGATGCTGCTCGCTCAGACCGCCTTTGCTGCCAAAATCCTCTCACGCGAGATCAGTCGGGCGGCCCTGGTGGGCAAGCCGGGTTTGGTGGGCGAGAAAAACCCGACGGGTGACGCGCAGAAAAAGTTGGATGTGTTCAGCAATGAGATAGTCATTGAAGCCTTTGCCAACACCCGCCTGGTCGCCGCCATCGCTTCCGAGGAGCTGGAAGAGGTGAAGTGCATAGCGTGTGAAACCGACGCTCAGTATGTCTTGTGCATGGACCCCCTCGATGGGTCATCGAATACAGACATCAACGGCGCTCTGGGGACCATATTCGGCATTTACAAACGGAAAGCCGGCACCCGCCAGGATGCCGTGGAAGATTTTATTCGCAAAGGCTCGGAGCAGGTGGCGGCCGGCTACGTGATGTACGGCACGAGTACGGTCCTGGTCTACACTTTCGGCCACGGTGTCCATGGATTCACTCTGGACCGCGACCTCGGTGAATTCCTTCTTTCGCACGAGAACATCCGCTGCCCACCACGGGGGCGGACGTACAGCGGCAACCTGGCGCACTATCAAGAGTGGCATCCGAGCATCCAAAAATTCATCAATTATCTGGGAGAACGCGATCCAGCCACAAAGCGGCCCTACTCACTGCGATACACCGGGGCGCTGGTTTCTGATCTGCACCGCAGCCTGCTTGAGGGAGGGCTTTATTTCTACCCGACAGATGAAAGGAATCGTGACGGCAAGCTGAGACTGCTGTACGAGTGCGCCCCATTAGCGTTCGTTGTCGAGCAGGCGGGCGGCCGTGCCAGCACGGGCACGCAACGGATTCTGGACATCCAGGTTGAATCCATTCATCAGAGGGTGCCATTCGTGATCGGCAGTGCCGTCGACGTGACGCTTTACGAGAAGTTCTTGAAGGATGGGAAACCGTCATAAGGGGAAAAGGTGATGACCGGGCGAGTACAAGAGATCCTGGGGTGGTATGGAAGTGATAATCCGGGAACGTTAACCAACCTTGCTCGGCTGATGAACCACGGTGTGCTGGCGGGCACGGGCAAAATGGTCATCCTGCCGGTGGACCAAGGTTTCGAACATGGCCCGGCGCGCAGTTTTGCGTCCAACCCACCCGCCTACGACCCACGGTATCACTTTGGGCTTGCCGTTGAGTCTGGCTGCAATGGCTACGCCGCACCCCTGGGTTTTTTGGAGGCGGGGGCGCGGGAGTTCGCAGGCGAAGTCCCACTGATCCTCAAAGTGAACGATCACGACGTGCTCTTCGACGAGAAGGACCCCCATCAGGCGTTGACCGGCAGCGTGGCGGATGCGCTCCGCCTGGGGTGTGTGGGGATCGGGTTCACCATTTACCCGGGCTCTGCACGCCGGATCGAGCTGTATCAACAGATTCGCGCTTACGCGGAAGAGGCGAAGCGCTGCGGCTTGATCGTCGTGATCTGGTCTTATGCGCGGGGATCGGGCCTGAGCAGGCAGGGTGAGACGGCCATTGACGTCGTCGGCTACGCTGCGCATATCGCCGCACAATTGGGGGCTCACATTATCAAGGTCAAGCTGCCAGGCGCGAATGTTGAGCAAGAGGCAGCGCGCAAAATCTATGAAAAGGAAAAAATTCCAATTGAGACACTCGCGCAGCGGGTGCGCCATGTCGTGGAATGCACTTTTAGTGGGAGGCGGGTTGTCATTTTCTCCGGCGGGCCCACTGAAACTGACGACGCGGTATTAGAAGAAATCCGCGCTATCCGCGATGGCGGCGGATTCGGCTCGATTATCGGGCGCAATTCGTTCCAGCGAAAGAAGGCCGATGCGCTTCGTTTGCTCGGCAGCATCATGAAGATTTACGCTGGAGAAACAACATAATATTGTCAGCAAAAGGCGAGGTCCAGATCCTGGCGAACCCTGAAGAGTTGAACCGCAGGGCGGCAGAGGAATTTGTCTGTTTGGCGGAGGAAGCGGTACAGGCAACAGGACTTTTTGCGGTCGCGCTCTCTGGCGGCGGGACGCCCAAAAGCCTTTATTCGCTCCTGGCGAGTGAGAATGACTCGTTTCGGTCGCGGGTGCCGTGGGACAAGATCCATTTTTTTTGGGGTGATGAGCGTCATGTTTCACCCGATCACACCGACAGCAACTACCGCATGGTGCAAGAAGCCATGCTGTCAAAGGCACCTATTCCGCCAGAGCATGTACATCGGATCACAGGCGAGAATCCAAACGCCAGTGAGGCGGCACAGGAATATGAGCAAGAGCTACATAAATTCTTCCGGTTGGGCGCAGGGCAATTGCCCCAGTTTGATCTGGTCCTGTTGGGGTTGGGCCCAGATGGGCACACCGCCTCTATCTTCCCGGGGACCGACGCCGTCCTCGAGCAAAGGCGCCACGTGGTCGCCTCCTGGGTCGAGAAGTTCAACGCCCATCGGGTCACGCTGACCCCCCCGGTGTTCAACAACGCTGTCTGCGTCATCGTTCTCGTCACTGGCGGAGAGAAAGCAGAAACGTTGCGGGCGGTCCTTCAGGAGGACTATCGGCCTGAACGCTTGCCAGCGCAGCTCATCCGCCCCACGAAAGGAAAGCTGCTCTGGCTGGTGGACCGTGAAGCGGCGCGACTCTTGCCGGCTTAGGAGTTTCCGAAGAAATGGAGGCCGCGGCAGGGAGTGCTCCTTGAGACGATCTGTTCATCAGGGGCCTGGGATAGTCTTTCAACGGAGGGAGAGGCCTCGAGCGGTGGCAGGTTCAGGGCCCCCCGGAGTTCCTTCTGGAGTTCAGACCTGCGCCTTGCCACGAGCTCCCAGTTGGGCTGGAGGAGGGAAACGTCCTCAAGGGCGGGTAGACCCTCGGGGGGCGGGATGTCCGCCCGCGAGGGGTATATCCCCTTCAGGGCAAAGAGCTTCTGCACCTGGTCCGAGAGGAGGAATTCAAGGAGAAGCTCTCCGGCCTTTGGATGCGGGCTCCCTTTGATAAGGGCGGCGGGGGCCGGAACCACAGGGACGCCCTCTTCAGGAAAAGTCAGAGAAAGGGGCTCCCCGCGCTGAAGGGCTTGCCAGGCTGTATCCCCCTCCACGGCGAGGGCGGCGCCCCGGTCTCCCTGGGCGACCAACGTGAGGGCTTGTGGAGAAACCTCCTCGATGAGGAGCTGGTTCTGCGCGAGCCCGCGCAAAAAATCCCACCCGTAGAGGTTCACCGCCGTCATTGACCAGTAAAAAGAGGTGGCGGAGCCCTCTGGGTCCGGGAGAACGAGGCGGTCTTTAAACCCCTCCAGTTCGCGCCATGTCTTCGGGGTCTCCCTTTCTTCTCCCTGTGTCCGGTGGACCAGGAGGGCGGCCGTGGCCCGGGGGGCGATCCAGAAATTCTCGGCGTCCTTCAGCCAGGCGGGGACCTTGGCGGAGGTCTGAAGCTGGCGGGGGCGTAGGAGGCCCTCCTCTTTTAGTTCGAAGAAGGGCCCCGGATCGTTGAGGTGGAGGACGTCAGGGGGATTTTGCCGAAGTCTCGCCAGCACCTCCTGATTGCTTCCCAAGAAGAGGACAACCCGGATCCCGTGAGCCTCCTGGAAGGCCCGGCCGATCTCTTCCGCAAGCGTCCTGTCGAGATTGGCATAGAGGGTGACCTCTCCCTCCTCCTGTGCGCCCTGGAGGTCGAGGGAATCGGGGTGCGGGCCAAGGGCCACGGGTCCACAGCACCCCGCGAGAAAAAGAAAGAGGAGGCTTCGAATCTTCACCACTGTTTATCAAGTCCCATCAGTGGAAATGTGACCTCTTGCCTGTGGACAAAGCATATCAAGAGATCCCCTGTCCGTCCAAGATGATTTCTGCTTGGATTCGGGGGGCACACTCAGGGCCGCCGTGGTAAAATTTTCCCTGGAATAAATAAGCCTTTGGGAGGTTTTCCAGATAGACCGGGTCGAAATGAGAGGGAGGGTGTGATGGCGGATTTTGTGGGTGTCTGCAAGGCCGAAGAGCTGGATCCGGGAAAAGGGATGGTTGTGGACGTCGGAGGGACAGCCGTTGCCCTCTTCAACGTGGGGGGGGCCTTCCACGCCATTGACAATACCTGTCTTCACCGCCAGGGACCCCTTGGAGAGGGCGAGCTGGACGAGGAGATGGTGACCTGCCCCTGGCACGAATGGCAATATGACGTGACGACAGGGAAAAGCACCATAAATGAGGACATCTGCGTTGCCAAATATGAGGCCAGGGTGGAGCATGGGCAGATCATGGTGAAAGTGGGATAGAGGAGAACACGTTTCGACAAAGGGCCCCCATACCACCCTGAGAAGCCCCCCTTTTCGGTCGAGGGTTGCTCCATTTTTTGCTATATTATATGGACTTTAAAATTTTGGATTTTATCTCCCGGCAGAGAGAGTTGCCCATTTTTGGGCCATAGTGGATGAAGGAGAAATCTCATGGGTGAGGGTATTGGAATTCGGCTGGGTGTCGCAGTCATGGGGCTCCTCCTGCTGGTGGGAGTCCTGGCTGGCGGACCTGCCGCGCAAGAACGGCCCGAGATCCATTGTCGGGAGCCTGGCGATGAGGCGGCGCGGGCCGTGGCGGCTCAGATCAAGCTAGACGCCCTCGCCGATATCGTCCGGGGTGGGGCCTCTTTTGAGACCAAGATCCAGCGCATCCGGGCCATCTCCCCGGAAGGGTCCACCTTTGACATCATCGCCTTTCGACTGTGCGAGGCTGTCCAGAACGGACTCATCACGAAAGACTTTTACGAGCAGGCTCTGCTGACCCGTCTCGCCCCTGAGGGCGGCGCGGCGATAGTGAAGTGGAACCTGAGCGGGGATGTCCACATCCAGGGCAAGAATGCAGAGCAGCTGGCCGATGTGGAGATCGAGCTGGGCTTTGAGCCGCCGCGGGTGACGACGACCTTCCCCGACGGCAGTTTTAGCTTTCGCATGAGGCCGGAAGATGCCGAGCGGGCCATTGTCCTTCGGGCGCGAAAGCCGGGCTACCAGATGCATGTCGAGCGACTCCGCCTGCACTCCAACATGGCCGCTGTGAGCATCCCCATGACACCTCTGGTGGATACCTTCACCGTGGGAGGGCGCATCGGCGACGATGAGGGCCAGGAGTCCCTGGAGGGGGTCCGGGTTTTCCTGGCGACTGAGCCTCCACTTGAGATGGTCACCCGAACAGACGGGGCCTTTCGGTTCGATGTGCCGTGAGACAGCCTGGAGCAGTTTGTCAGTGTTGAGGTGGGCCGGAGAGGCTATCGGCCCCATATCCAGGAATTCAAGTTGCAGGAAGAGATGCCGTCCATTGTGATCCTGCTTCGGAAGGCCGTTTTCCCTCTGACAGGCCGCATACGCTCCAAGGATACGGGGAGGGAGTTGGAGGGGGTCCAGGTGATATTGCAGGTGGAGCCCCGGATTGAAACGGTCAGCCGCAGTAACGGCGCATTTCGGCTCCTCATCCCGGACTCCCAAGACGGGGTCTTTGGGACCCTTCGGGCCGAGAAGCCGGGGTATAGGCCCTACACCCTCGACGTAGAGCTTCTTAAGGAGGGGGTTGCCCCACTTGACTTGGAGATGACGCCAGACTTTTAGGCGAAAAAGGGGGATAGTCTCATGAAGTCTCGGGTTTTCTCCATCCTTATCCTGAGTCTGCTCTTTGTCTTTGCCGGGGTGTCCTTGGGCCAGGCCTATCAGGGACTGGGGGACACAGAGGCGGAGGAAGACGACGGCACCCTAGCCCCCCTGGCCCCGCTGGGCGAGGAGGAGGAGGGGTTCGAATTTCAGGAGAAGGAGGGATTAGAGGAGCCCGGGGAGGTCAGAAGGCCCGAGTACATCCCCGAGGCCCCCACGGGGGGCATCTATCCCATGACGGTGGAGGCCCTGAAGGGGGGTGCAGGAGAGGCCTTTGTCAATCAGTATGTCCTCCTCAAGGTCTATTTCGGCAAACGGGGCTCCCTCGATGCGAAGCGCTATGGGTTGAAAGGGAAGTATCATCACTTCACCGTTCGCAATCGCAATCTGGATGTCCTCGGCCGCGTCTGGATTCCTGAGGGAAAGGAAGAGATCCTCGGGAAGCTCCGCCGGGGAGCCCAGATCACGGATTCTGGCCCGAGTCCATGACGTCACCACGCTTCTAAGAGAGCCCGTCCTTGACGTCTCCGACGTCAGGCGCGGATGGAACTGGAGGGCAGAAGACTTCTCGCTGGGGGGAGAAGAAGTCGTTGCGGCACCTTCGCAGACTCCGCCGACAGAAGGTGCCCCCTCGGAAGAAGCCCCTCCACCGGGTGTTCTCGCCATCGGTTCCCGTCCCGGCGGGGCGGACCTCTTCATCAACGGGGAGGATAAGGGTAAAACTTGGGAGGATGGTCTGCGGGATTTCGAGCTTCCTCCCGGCGCTTACATCATTGCCCTCCACAAGGACGGTTATCATTCCTTTCGCTTTCGATATGAACTCGAACCCGAGCAGCGGCGCGAGATCCGACCCGAACTAGACCTTGTGCGGGAGGAGGCCCCGCCCGTCGCTCGCACGATCACGGTCCCCAACGTCATGGGTCTGTCATTAGAGGTTGCCCGAAATGTCCTGGGGGAAGCGGGGTTTCGGGGAACGGAGGCTGGCACGGCCCTCACCACAGACCCGGCTCAGGTGAACAACGTGATGAGCCAGAGTCCGGTGGGAGAGACTCAAGCGCCTCCGGGTAGCGATGTAAGCCTCGTCATCGGCCACAGAGAAGGCCCGCCGCCCCAAACTCCGCCCGGGCGCAAGGTCATGGTCCCCGACGTGGTGGGGAAATCCATCGAAGACGCCCAGGTCGCCCTGAGCGAGGCGGGGCTTGACGCGAAGGTGGTGGGCCACCAGGACACATCAGATCCCGCCCTTCAGGACCAGGTGGTGCATCAGGCTCCTCCGGGGGGGACTGAGTTGCCCCGCGGGAACCATGTAAACCTCAGGCTCTATCGCATTGCCGGGGCCCCGCCCGGGCGCAAGGTCATGGTCCCCGACGTGGTGGGGAGGTCCCTCGAAGACGCCCAGGTCGCCCTGGGTCAGGCGGGGCTTGACGCGAAGGTGGTGGGCCGCCAGGACACACTGGACCCTGCCCTGGCGGACCAGGTGGTGCATCAGGCCCCTCCGGGGGGGACTGAGTTGCCTGATGGGAACCATGTAAACCTTAGGCTCTATCGCTTTGCCGTGGCCCAGCTTGTAGATGTCCACCGGTGGTTCCATCCCGCGAGCGGCGACCACTTCTACACCACCGACCCGAGCGGAGAACTCGCCCCTAGCTCTGGCTACACCAATGAGGGCGTGGCGGGCTACGTCTTGCCGGCGGAAGGCGCAGCGCCCCGTCCCTCGCCGTCCCTCCTCCCGGTCCCCAATGTACAGAATGACCCGCTTGAAGTGGCCGAGCGCAAGCTTCGCGAGGCCGGGCTTGAGGCGAAGGTGGTGGGGAACCAGGGGACACGCGATGCCGCCCTCAAGGATCGTGTGGCGGTTCAGGCGCCTGGGGCAGGGGCCCGGGTGTCCCGCGGAAGCGTAGTGGACCTCACGCTTTACAGCCTGGTCGCGCCCACGCCCCCAGCGCGAGCAACGCCGCCCCGGGTCAGTTGGACCCCTGGGGCCTCTATCCCCACCCCGCGGTTTTCCCCCCACGCCGCAGCGATCGATGGGCTTCTTTATGTCGTAGGGGGCCACGATAGCAGGGCGGACACGCCTGTGCTGGAGGTGTACAACCCGTCAACGGCGACGTGGAAGAGTTTGGCCTCCCTGCCCAGAGCGGGTTCCGGCAACTTGGGTCGGTATGGCGGCGTGGTGGGGGTCATCAACGACAAGATCTATCTGGTGGGCGGGTGGCGCATTTCTCCCCCCCTTCCCACGGGCACGCTGCACATCTACGACCCGAAAGCGAATAGCTGGACCCGAGGGGCCTCAATCCCGGTCCCGCCCTCTCGACTCAGCGCTTGCTCCGCCGGTGGGGTGATCGACGGGAAGCTCTACGTCCTGACGGCCTGCAACGGTCACAGCGGCTTTTTTAAATTCTTCCATGTCTATGACCCCGGTCAGAACAGATGGACCCAGCTTCGCGATGCGCCCAATATCCACGCCGATGCGGCTGCAGGGGTCATCGGTGGGAAGTTCTACGTGGCGGGGGGCGGCATATGGGGTAACCCCTCGGCCGCACTCGACGTCTACGACCCAGGGACAAATAACTGGACCACCCATCCCTCCATGCCCACGGCCCGCTCAGCAGTGACCGCTGCGGTCATCAATGACCGGATCTATGTCGTGGGGGGCCACGATGGCAACAACCCCGTAGGCACCATGGAGGTCCTCGACCGCGTTGGCGTCACCCTCCCGCGGGGCCTGGGGAGAAGGCCGCCCCGGCGCGTCCCGGTCCCCGATGTCCTGAACCAGACCCTCCCTCAGGCGAACCAAATGTTGGCCCAGGCCGGGCTTCAGGGAGTAGTGGGGGGGTCCCAGGAGACGCCAGATTCCTCCTTGAGCGAGAAGGTGGCAGTTCAGGCCCCTGAGGCGGGGGCCCAGGTGACCCCTGGGAGTTCTGTGAACCTGACGCTCTACCGCGGTCCGGTCTCTGTCCCGAACGTCGAAGGCCAGGCTTTAGCCGGCGCGGCCACCCTTCTGACCAGCCGGGGTCTCGACTCCCGCGTGGCATTTTTCGCCGAGACGTGCAATCAGCAGCGGCATGACACGGTGGCGGATCAGGACCCCCGCGCCGATACGAGCGTCAAGTGGGGGACGGTCGTTGAGCTCACCGAGTACCGCCTCAACCCCGACAATTCCACGGTTCCGGATGTCCGCAACCAGATTTTCGCCGAGGCTCAGAGGGTTCTCATTAATGCGGGTTTCCAGGCTCAAGAGGCGACATCGTACGTCCCCACGAAAGACCAAAACGTAAGTCGCCACGTGGCGGGCCAGGGCATGGGGCCCAACTCGTGCGAAAAGAGGGGGACGGTGGTTCCTCTCACGCTGTACCGCTTTGTAGCCGATCAAGCGACAGTGCCCGACGTCACGAACAAGAATATCAGTGACGCGCGGAGAATTCTTCAAGGCCTGGGGTTCTCCGTTGAAGAGGGCGAATTCGTCAACACGACCGACTGGGCCCAGCATTTTATGGTTGCGAGGCAGAGCCCTGCTCCCAATGAAGTTGCCGCCCCTGGCAAGACGGTCGTTCGCCTCGCGATATACTGGTCTCCTGATGTGGGTGCCATCGTTCCAGACCTGGCCAAGCGTTCTGTGGATGAGGCCAGGGCCATGCTGAGTCCGCGGGGTTATCAATACCGGGTGGACGGTTACGTCAGCACATCTGACCAATCACTGCACTACCGGGTGGCCAGTCAGTCCCCAGGCCCGGACGCGCGTCTCAACCCGGGGAACACTGTCGGGGTGAGACTCTACAGCTATTCCCCCGGGGGCCAGATCATCGTGCCGGACGTCTCGAATGAGAATATCAACCGGGCCATGACGCTCCTGGGCAGTGCGGGACTCGCCGCCCACCCCGCCGCCGGCTCTGTCGACACGCACGACCCGAATCTGCGAAACCTTGTGGCAAGGCAGGACCCCGCTCCCAACACGCGCGTCAATCGGGGGACAGACGTCGGCCTGGTGATGTATCGTTTCGTCGCCAACGTCGTCGTGCCCAACGTCTTCAATGAACCCCTGACCGACGCCCAGAGTTTACTGACCGACCGGGGACTCAGATACCGCGTGGACGGGCGCATCGACACGCCCAACCGGGACCTCGATGGCCGCGTGGCCACTCAGACCCCACCCCCCGACGTAACGGTGGACGTCGAACAACAGGGCGTGATACGCCTCCAAGTGTATCGACACACGGCGGGCTCAGTGGATGAGATCGTCGTCCCCAACGTCGTCGACTAGAATGTCAATGACGCCCGGCAAGTTCTTCGTGAACAGGGGCTCGCGGGCTCGCACCACGTGGACTTCCGTGTCTGGACGGACAAGAATGATCTCCATCTCAAAATATTCAGCCAGAGCCCGCCTCCCGGCGCCCGGGTGAAGCGCGGGACTATTGTCAGATTCTCCGTGTATTTGTACGCGCCGGGCCGGTTCCGTTAGTCTCACGGTCCCTAGGGTGTGCAGTGGGAGAGGCTAAAAAGCAGTCTTTTCTGAAGGTGGGATAGCGGATCTAGAAACGTCTTTTATGGTTTGATAATCACCTTAATAGATTCCTTGGCGTCGACGACGAGCTGAAATCCCGCCTGTATCTCTTCCAGTTTCAATCGATGCGTGATCATGTCCCTCACGTTCACCCGCCGGGAACGAATGATTTCTATCGATTCCTCAAGATCGACCGGCGCGGCGCCATAAGTTGACACCAAAGTAATTTGATTGTTCCAGAGGTGGTTCAAGTTGACAGGCGTTTCAACCCCCGGGCTTGAGGGTGCGAAAAGCTGGACCACGCCTCCCCTGTCAGCGCAGTTCAACGCCTGGTCGATCGCCGATCCGGCTCCCGTGCAAAGGATCACCCGGTCCGCCAGCCTGCCATCGTTTACCTGGCGTAGATATCCCGGCACGTCTTCGGCCGCGTGCACCGCGTCCGCCCCGAATTTTTTGGCGGCGTTCAGCCGGCTCTCGTCAATATCCGTTGCAATCACCTGTTTGGCCCCCGCCGCGATGGCCAATTGAATGTGCAACAGGCCGGAAATCCCGCTTCCGATGATCAACACGCTGTGACCGGGTTCTAGCCTTGCCAGCCTTTGCCCGCGCACCACACATCCCAAAGGTTCGATGAACACGCCGTCTTCATAAGACAGCTCGTCCGGTAGAACATACGTGCCTCTGTCGACGTTTATTTCCGGGATGCGTATGAACTCCGAAAAGCCACCGGGGTCGAAATTTGTCCGGTGCAGAGTGTCACAGGCCGTATGGTGCCCATCTGAGCAATATTTGCACGTGTTGCATGGGACATGATGTGAGACAAAGACTCTGCCGCCGACTTTATATCCTTTTACTTTCTCTCCAACCTCGACGATTTCCCCCGTGATTTCGTGGCCCAGCACCCTGGGGGCCGTTTTCACCCGGTACCACTCCATCACGTCGCTGCCGCAGATCCCGCTGGCGGCCACCTTGACCAACAGCTCGCCTGGTCCGATTTTCGGCATGGGAATCTCTTCGACGCGAACGTCGCTATTGCTGTAGTACATGCCTACGCGCATCGTGATGGCCCGGAATTTTTTAGTGCAACTTGGCTGTTCGGGGTTTCAAACCGCAATGGGTTTGCTACTTTTGAGCTCCAGGAAGAGCTGGTATGCTTCCTTGGCCTTGAAATTCTCGTGGACGACTGATCTGACAGCCCTGATCATGGCGACAGGGTGATCACTCTGAAAAATGTTCCTCCCCATATCAACTCCAGCGGCCCCGGATTGAATCGCTTGGTAGGAAAATTCCAGAGCGGCCTTCTCGGCCACCTTTTTTCCGCCCGCAATAACAATAGGGACGAAACATCCATTGACCACCTGCTCAAAGTCCTTGCAGTAATAGGTTTTTACGATGTCAGCGCCATGCTCAGCGACAATTCTGGAGGCCAGGCCGAGATAACGGGCGTCCCTTGCCATTTCTTTGCCCACAGCGGTTATTCCCAGAACAACAAGGCCCTCTCTCTTCGCGTCGTCCGACATCTTGGATAGGTTCAAGATGGTCTGTCTTTGATACCTGGAGCCGACGTAAATCGAGACCGACACCCCGTCCACCTTCAACCGCTTCGCTTCTCCAATCGAGACCGTAACTCCTTCATTCGATAATTCCCTGTTCATTATTTCGCCTGCCACTCTATCTCGAAGTGCTTTCAACTCTTTGGTGGTTTTGACCCCCTGGCTTCTGATCTTGAACTCTCTTTCCAACTCAACGGGGTCGTTGTAGACCATGCTGTTGCCACCGGAGGCCCTGAGAATGATAGCCGTCTCCGCTTCCGGATGTACGCAGTGAATCAGAACACCTTTCGCGGGGCTCAGCGCATCACAGTAAGAAAGAAGAGGTTTGATGGTTTGACCTGGATTTTCCAATCCACTCGTGGGCCCCTGGAAGTAACCGTGGTCAACCGCCAGCATGACGGTCCTGCCGGTCTCTGGCTTTATTATCTTTGCCAGACGGCCCTCTAGTTCAGAATGCATGTGGGTCCCTCCGAACTGGAAGAGGAGGTCTTTCTTTCTGTGGCCTTGAATTTAAGTGTACTTGACGCCCTTGACCAGCGCAATCCCCACCGATCCGGCTTTCCTCGACTTGAATCCGCGGGGACGATAAGAACGGAAGTTTATGCCCCGAGGATATTGACAGTCGCCAAGAGTCTATGGTAGGTGATTTTGGTCTATTCAGGGACATCTGAGGTCTGACTGGCTTTTGGCGGGACGGCGATTTGCGCCTTGCAGGGTAGTGATTTGCGCCTTGAATGGGGAGGCAGACGATGCGGGGTTCAGAACCAAGGGCTGAAAAAGGGGTTCCAAAAAGGGTAGAGGAGGTTTCTCCCGCTGACTCAGCCCTTCGGGATGAGGCCCTCGAGGGCTGGAAGGCCGTCGTAGAGGCCGCGTGGTCCCTTTCAAATCTCCGTTCCGGCTTGGTGGATGTGACGCCCCGCCTGAAGGGCCCCCCTGAGGCGCTCAACCTCCTCAAGGAGTCCGTCGAGTCTATCCAGCGAACCTCGACCCTGGACACGGTGGAAGAGGAGATCCGGAGGGCGGCGGCCGACCTCAAAACTTTCTCGGAGGATCTTCTGGGGGTCCAGGGGATCTTGGAGGAGACCCTCCAGGCCATCTGGAGGAGGCGAGGCGCCCTCAAGCCCCCCTAAATTCAGCGGATCCCTCAGGCGGAAGACGGCCCTGTCCGATGTCTTCTGCCATGAGGATTTTTCTCCACCCATCACCATTTTGGCCATCGAAGGACTCGCCGTGTACAACGATTTTTGCTCCGAAGGTTTCATGCTGAAAAGGCCCCTCGCCCTCGACGCGATCCAGGTCCGTCTGGCCGGCCTTGGAAAGATGGTCAGTCTTGGCCCAAGGGGGTTTCGTTTCATCCCCGAGGATCGAAGGTGGCCGCCCACCTACTTCAACCCCGACGGGTCTTTTGAAGTCATCATGAAGGACCTGGATTATGACGACGTCTTGAACTACGTGGACGAATTGAGCTCGCGCCTGGGTGTGGAAGTTCTCCGAGGCGCCTGACCAGGAAGGGGGAAGATGGATCGGAACTGCTTCCAGCCGGAGGTGGAGACCCTGCCGGTCGAGAAGCTGAAGGCCCTTCAGCTGGAACGGCTCAAATCCATCGTGGATCGTGTCTATCATCAAATCCCCTTCTACAGAAAGCTCTACGACGAAGCGGACGTCAAACCCTCGGACATCCGCCATCTGGAGGACATCCGACGGTTGCCCTTCCTGGAGAAGGCTTCGGTGCGTGGGGCCTACCCCACGGGGAATGTCCTCGCCCCGCGTGAGGAGCTCCTGGAGATGCACAGCACCTCTGGCACCACGGGGAAGCCAGTCCTCGTCTTCGCCACCCGAAACGACTTAGATCTCTGGGGGGATCTCAATGCCCGGGAGCTTTGGATGGTGGGGCTTCGACCGGGAGACAGTCTCCTCAACGCCTATGGTTATGGCCTTCCGACAGGGGGGTTTGGCTTCCATTACGGGGCTCACAAGATGGGCGTTCTCGCCATCCCCACCGGCTCCGGCCAGGTGGACCGCCAGCTCGACCTCCTGGTGGACCTCGGCGTGACGGCCTTTTGTATGACCCCCTCCTTCGCCCTCTACGTGGGACAAAGGGCCAAAGAGCGGGGGCTGGACCTGGCAAAGGGGGCCAAGTGCCGAATCGGTCTCTTTGGCGCTGAGCCCTGGCCCTGGTCCACCCGAATGAAGATCGAAGCGCTCTTTGGGATCACGGCCTATGACGAATTCGGAATGACGGAGTTCCTGGGGCCCGGGATGACGTGTGAGTGCCCACTTCGCCACCGGGACCAGGGCATGCACGCCTGGGCCGATGCCTTTCTGGCCGAGTGCATTGACCCCAAGACAGAGGAGCCCGTTCCGGACGGGAGCCCGGGGGAGATGGTCTGGACGACGCTGGCCTTTGAGGGCAGTCCCTTCATCCGCTACCGGAGCCGTGACCTCGCCTCTTTCACCTGGGAGTCCTGTGAGTGCGGCCGGACCCACCCCCGCATGGGGGCCATCAAGGGGAGGACGGACGACGCCGTCCCCATCAGCGGTTTCATTGTCTTCCCGAGCCAGGTGGAGGAGGCCCTTCTTCAGTTTGAGGAAATGGGCGCTAACTTCCGCATGGTGATCGATACCGATAAGCGGGGCATGGACCATTTCAGCCTGCGAGTGGAGGTGAAGGACCCGGACCTCCTCGGCCGCCCGGAGCAGCGCGAAAACCTCGAGAAGAAAATGCAGGGGGCCGTCCAGTCGGTGGCGGGCGTCAAGCCCAAGATTGTTGAGCTCCTGAAGCCCGACGCCCTTCCCCGGGTGACGGCCGGGGAAGGAAAGACGGCGAGCGCTAGAGTGGAAGACCATCGGAAAAAACACGACTAAAAATCCCGAGTTCACTGAATGAGGATGTGACTGATGGTCCAAGGAAAGATCATGACAGCAAAGGAGGCCGTTCAAAAATTCATCAAACCCGGGACTTGTCTTTGCGTCGGCGGCTTCAGCTATACGCGAAGGCCGATGACACTCGTTCGGGAGGTCGTCCGCCAGGGGATCGGCGACCTCTTTGTGACGATGAACGGCGGGACCGGGGCTGAGGAGATTTTGGCGGCCAACGACCTCATCCGGTGGATGGAGACGACTTACGTGGGCCTGGAGGGGATCCAACCGGTCGCCCACAGTATCCGCCGGCGGATCGAGGACGGCTCCATTGAGCTCATCGAAGACTACAGCAACTTCGGTTTTGCCCAGCGGACCGTCGCGGCAAGGTATGGATGGCCCTTTGCTCCCCTCGTAAGCGAGCTCGGCTCAGACCTCCTGGAGTACGACGTCTTCGGCAAGGCTGGCCTTCGCGGCAAAAATCCCGACGGGAGCTGGAAGCATCCCTCCATCCCACCCAAGAAGTTTCACGTCATCGATGACCCCTTCGAGGGGTTCGGCTACCGCCCCCACGCTTTTCGGGGGGGGGATAACGTGGCGAATCAGACGGCGAACCTGAAGGAGTCCCTTGGCTCGACGAAGTACACAGGGAAAAAGGGCATCAAGGTGGTCCTTGTTCCCCCCATCATGCCCGAGGTGACCATCATTCGGGCCCAGCGGGTGGGGGACGAAGGGACAGTGCGTCTGGAGGGCATCTGGGGGCCTGACAATGAGCAGGCCATCGCGGCGAAATACCTCATCGTCGAGTGCGAGCGGATCGTTCCCGAGCAGGAGCTCCGCATCCGGCCCGACCAGAACCACATTGGCGCCCACCTGGTGGACGCCATCGTGGAGCAGCCCTTCGGGGGCTACCCCTCGGCCGTCCCCAACTACTATGACTATGACTGGGATTTCTGGGTGAACTACGGCCGGACCAACAAGAAGTCGAAGGAAGCCGTCCGGGATTACTGGCGGAAGATGGTGGTCGAGACGGCGGACGACTGGGAGTTTCTCCTTGAGAAGGTGGGGACTGACTATCAGTGCAAGAGCGGGAAGAAAGGGTTCGAGCGCCTCTTTGAGCTTCGTGCCGACGCCAGGTACGGCTATAAGCCGGACCTGGAGCGGCCGATGTAAGGAAAAGGGAGCAGGCTGATGGCGACGCATGTCAGCGACCAGGATTACCAGGCTTACTGCGAGGCGCGGGGCCTTCAGCCCGAGGCGGACTCCTACACGATGATGGAGCTCCTGGCGGTGGCGGTCGCCCGAGAGATCTCCGACGGGGCTTTTATGTTCGCCGGGACAGGGCTTCCCCTTCTCAGCTCCATGCTGGCCCTTCACACGGTCGCCCCCCAGGCCACCCTCATCCTGGAGGCCGGGATCGTGGGGCCCACGGTGGAGCACCTGCCCATCTCTGTCTCGGACCCCCGGGGCTGCTACATGGGCAGCACCGTCACCAACATGGCCGACACCTTCGGGACAACGGCCCTTCGTGGCTTTTGTTCGCTTGGGATCCTGGGGGCTGCGGAGTGCGACCGCTATGGAAACCTAAACTCGACCGTCATCGGCCACTACTGGCCCGGCGGGGTTTCTGAGGACGGAAAGGGCCCGAAGGTCCGTTTCGCCGGAAGCGGCGGGGCCAACAACATCGCCACCCTCGCCGACGAGACCATCGTCATGATGGTCATGGAGAAGCGGCGTTTTCCGGAAAAGGTCCAATACATGACCAGCCTTGCCGGAAACCGGGGGCCAGGGGGTGAGACCAAGGCCGATTACGGCATCGCCCGGGGGGGGAGTTGCGTCATGATCAGCGACCTCTGCATCATGCGAAACCACCCGCCGGAGGACAACGAGCTCAAGCTTGAGCGCATCTACCCGGGAGTGAACCTCAAGGATGTTATTGAGAATGTCGGGTGGGAGCTCCACGCTGTCGAGGGCAAGAGGCTGACGGAGAAATCCCGCATCCCGGTCATGGACCCCCCGACGTATGAGGAGCTTAAGATCCTTCGCTTCGTTGTGGACCCTGAGCGAATCTATCTCGGCAGGAAGAGCAAGCGAGAGCTCGAGAAAGAGGTCAAATAACCGTCCTTCCCATTATCGCTGAGAAGGCGACTGAGGGAGGGGCACTTCAATCGACGAGGGCGGACTCAACATGGTGACGAAGATCTGTCAGGTGGTAACGAAGGATTGGCTAGAGAATTTCCTCTCCGGGCCTTTGGAGGAATCCCTCAAGGAAAGGTATGAATCGCTCCAAAAACATCTTGTCGAGGGGATAGACGGTCTCCCCGTTATCCGCTCGAACCTCCTCGACGCTCATCGGGCCAGGCTTTTTATCCAGCTGAACCTCCAGGGAGAGAAGATTGAGATGGATATTCCCATGGAGCACTACAGCGCCCTCGAGATGGGAAGGGTGAACCTGGAGACGATGACCCTCCAGAAATAACGCTTCCCCTTCAAACGGAATGTCTCTTTCTCCCCTCAGACGCCGAACCTCCTCCTGACCGGGACCTCAGGTGTGGGGAAGAGCACGGTGATCCCTTCGTATCGGTTACTCCGCCTTCGTCACCGTGATCCTCGTCCCCTGTGGAACCCGGGACCATATCCGGGGTTCCCCCTCCAGGCGGCCCAGGGGGTTGACAGGGCTGGCCGCTTTGGGTTTTTCGTCCGTGCTGGCGGGGGTTGGACCGAAAAAGAGGCAAAGGGCACGGCCCGAAGGCCAGTAGGCAAGTTCTCCCACCTCGATCCCGTCTCGGGCATCAGGGGAGATCTGGGCTTGGACCGGGGTTTCAAAATAGACCTCCTCGCCCCACCGTTGGACGGAACCGGTGATGGGAAGGGCCTCCCAGAGGAGATGGGCAGTCGGGCTCGCATTGAGCTCGGCGAAGGATTTGACCTCTCCAGCTTGTATGAGGACCCGTAGGGTCTTCTTGTGCTTTTTCATGTTTCTCTCCCTCGCTCACGGCGAAAAGAGTTGACAAAAAGGGGGGGGCAAAGGCTAAATGGGGGCATCGTTCAGCCTGCCGAGGATCCTTATTTGAGCCAGATTTTACAGCGGCGGGGAGCACCTTTCCAGCGGCCGATGCGCTTTGAAGATGTCGTGGAGGGTGTTCGCTCCGAGCTCGACGAAGTGGATAATGCCCTCCTGGCTAATCTGGAGTCGGACGTTCCCCTTATTCCCGCGATTGGGAACTATCTGGCCCGGGGCGGCGGGAAGCGGGTTCGCCCGATTCTCGTCCTGCTCACCTCTCGGCTTTGCGGCTATGAGGGGGCCCGCTATATCACCCATTCCTGCGTTGTAGAGTTCATCCACACGGCAACCCTGTTGCACGACGATGTGGTGGACAGCTCTCAGGTTCGCCGCGGGGGACCCTCGGCCAACGCCCGATGGGGGAACGAGGCGAGCGTCCTGGTGGGGGACTACCTCTTCGCCAAGTCCCTGTGGCTTTTGGCCGCGGACAGCGATCCCAGGATCATCCAGGCCGTCTCCAGCGCCACGGTCTACCTCTCTGAGGGCGAGGTCCTTCAACTCATCAACGAGTTCAACCTGGCTGCCAACGAGAAGAGCTATCTGGATGTCATCTATCGAAAGACGGCTGCCCTCATCGCTTCTTGCTGCCAGATTGGGGCCATCCTGGGCAACGCGTCACCGGAGCGTGAGCAGGCCCTGACGGAGTTTGGGCGAAATGTGGGCTACGCCTTCCAGCTGGTAGACGACGTCCTGGACTATACGGCAAAGAGCGAGAGGATCGGCAAGCCCGTAGGGAATGACCTCACGGAGGGCAATGTGACCCTCCCTCTCATCCACCTCTATCGTCTCGCAGGCGAGGGGGAAAAGCAGACTATCCGGGAGCTCTTCCTTGAGCCCAACGGGAACCCCGACGGCCGCCTCCAGATCATCCTGGAGATGATGGAAAAGCACGGGGCCATTGAGTACACCATGAAACAAGCCCGGGACTATGCGGAGCGGGCCAAGGCCATCCTGAAGAAATTTGAGACCTCCCACCATCAACAGGCCCTCCTCTCCCTGGCCGATTACGTTGTGGAGCGAGAGCAGTAGCACCTCATCCCCTGGTCGAATTAGCCCGGCAAGCCATCCGCCATTACCTGGAGGTGGGGAAGATCCTTGAGATCCCAGACCCCCTTCCTCCGGGGTTCGACCGGCAGGCGGGCGTCTTTGTGTGCCTCCACCGCGAGAAGAAACTCCGGGGTTGTGTGGGGACGCCGGTACCCCTGTCTCCTTCGGTGGCCAAGGAGACGATTCGAAACAGCGTCGGCGCGGCCACCAAGGACCCGCGCTTTTCCCCCCTCAGCCTGGAGGAGTTGGAAGGGCTTTGCATCTCGGTAGATGTCCTCTCGCCCCTGGAGCCCACCCCTTCCGAGGCCCATTGGGACGTGAGACGCTACGGTGTGCTGGTGGACCAGGAGTCACGCCGAGGGATTCTCCTGCCGGGCGTAGAAGGGGTGGCGACGGCCCAGGAGCAGGTCGAGATAGCCTGCCGCAAGGCGGGGATAGATCCCAAGTCATCGTTCCGTGTTCAGCTTTTTCAGGTGGAGCGTTTTGGGGAAGAAGAGGGGAGCTAGATGGGCACCAGGGCCATCGGGTCTCTTATTCTCTTTATGGTGGGCTGGGGCCTGGCAGGGGCGATCCTCGGCAAGGTTTTTGGGGCCTTGCTGGGGGGAACGGTGTTCGGGCCGTTAATCACCTGGGGGTTCACGATAGAGATCGATCCCCCGATTTACCTTTTGGTTACGACCCTTCCCTATGGTTTCAGCTTCAGGCTGACGCTTCTCACTATGTTGGGGATCGTCGCCGGGATTACGATGTTTGCGACGCGAAGGCTCTGAGTTCAGCTCTTTCATGTGGGACGTCGTGGAGAATCGAGGGAGGCTAGATGGCCGGAAAGGGAGTAGGGGCTCTTCTTCTCTTTATGGTAGTCGGCGGTCTGGTGGGGACGATCCTCGGTGAGATCCTGGGGAGCATCATAGGCAGTTCGGGTATTGGGCTCCTCTTCAGCCGAGGAGTCGAATTCGGCCTCAATGAGCCGATGAGGGTTGATCTTCGAATCCTGACCTTCACCTTCGGCCTAAGCTTCAAGCTGACGCTTCTGAGCGTGCTGGGGCTCCTCTTCGGGGTCTATCTCTCGCGAAAGTTCTGATGGGATGACCCCCACGAGGCAGCATCAGACAATCGGGTCTCCAACACGGCGCAGCTCCCGCAAACAACGCTCAGGGCTCCCACCCATCATCCTTGCATCCGCTTCGGCGAGGCGCCGGGCCCTGCTCCGGCAGATCGGCCTCCCCTTCAAGGCCGTCCCAGCTCGGATCGAGGAGGTCTATCGGGGTGAGCCCCCTGAAACCTTTGCCCGAAAGATGTCAGCCCTAAAGGCGGCGAAGGTCTCCTCGAGACACAAGGGGTCCGTCGTCATCGGGGCTGACACCATCGTGGTCCTCGGACGTCGGGTGCTGGGAAAACCCAAGGACCCCGCCTCGGCCGTGGCCATGGCGGAGGCGCTGAGCGGGCGGGTCCACCGGGTCGTCACCGGAGTGACGGTACGCAAGGACGCAAAGGAGTTCACGGGAGCCGAGACGACCCGAGTCAAGTTTCGCCCCCTTCAGTCTGAGGTGATCTCCCGTTATGTCGAGAGCGGAGAACCCATGGACAAGGCGGGGGCCTACGGGATCCAGGGGAGGGGAATCCTCCTCGTTGAACGGATTGAAGGGTGCTACACCAACGTGGTCGGTCTTCCCCTCGGGCTCCTTTCGGAGCTCCTTGAGCGCCTGGGTATCCGCCTCCTATGAGATCTCAGACCGCCCTTCTCATCGTCGATATGCAACGGGACCTGGCGGCCCCCGGCGGGGTCCGT
This sequence comes from bacterium, assembly GCA_965249615.1. GTDB lineage: Bacteria > UBA8248 > UBA8248 > JACPRG01. The sequence continues at coordinate 58,892 of CBDFMI010000004.1, forward strand.
TATCACCCGAGGGCCGCGGCGGTCATTCCGGCCGTCGTTCGCCTTCGCATGGAGGCCCGCCGCCGCCGCTGGCCCGTCGTCTATGGACGACTGGTCCATGGGCGAATGTTTTTCCCCCCAAAGGGCAGAAAACCCTGGTGCCTGCGAGGAAAGCCCGGAGTTGAGATGGTCCCGGAGCTCAAACCCGCCCGCTCTGAGCTCGTGGTGCGAAAGAGGACGTATAACGCCTTTTTCGGCACCGAGCTGGATCAACTCCTGAGGGAGCTCGGGGTCAGGCGTTTTGTGCTGGCCGGCCTCCATTCCCACACCTCGGTCCTCATGACGGCCGGTGACGGGGCGCTCCTTGGCTACGAGATCGTGCTCCCGGTCGACGCCGTCGCCGCCCCCACTGAGTTCGACCATCAGGCCGCCCTCCGAGAGATTTCCTTCCTCTACCGGGGAACCCTGACCACGACCAGGGATCTTCTGTCGTCGGCAAGGGGGAAACCCATGGCGTCGGTCTCTCCCAACCTGGACGTGAGGTTGCCCCGTCCCGCAGCCCGACGCCGGGTCCGCCTCGCAGCGGCCAAAACGGCGCTCATCGTGGTGGACATGCAGAACGATTTCAGCCGGAGGGGCGGGGCCCTGTTTGTGCCCGGCACGCGCCAGACCCTTTTGCCCATCCAGCGCCTCCTCAAGAAGGCGCGGAAGAAGGGGGTGATGACCGTCTTCACCCAGTGCTGGCATCAGGCTGACGACCCGGAGTTTCAGATCCTGGGCCCACACGCCCGGGCGGGGACCCCCGGGGCCGAGATTCTCCGCGCCCTTTCCCCCCGGCCCCAAGATATTTCGATCAAGAAGCTCACCTATGACGCCTTTCACGGCACGAGCCTGGACCTCCTTCTCCGCCGTCAGGGGGTCCAGAACGTCCTCATTGTGGGGACGGTCTCCAACATCTGCGTCCTCCACACAGCGGGCAAGGCGAGCCTCTATGGCTACCGGGTCGTGGTGGCCGAAGACGGAGTTTCCTCCCTGACCCCCTTCGACCAAGCTTTTGCCCTTCGCCAGGTGACTGAGGTCTACAGGGGGACCGTGACCCGGGCGGCCCAGGTGTCCTTTGAGGGGTGAGGGGGCGGAGCGACTGAATCCCTTTGATCAGGGCTGTTGGCCGGTGGGTGCCAGGAGAATCTCGCGGACACAGACATTCTGCGGCTGGTTGTAGGCGTAGAGAATTGCGCCGGCGATGTCCTCGGCCGACAACACGCCGCCGATGCCCTTTTTCCAATCTTCGTAGCCTTGCTTGATCTCGTTCGAGGTGGTGTGGCTCAGAAGCTCGGTTTCCGCTGCGCCGGGGGCGATGATCACGAACCGGACGTTATGCTGGGCGACCTCTTCGCGGATGTTCTCTGTGATGGCGTGCACCGCGAATTTGGTGCCGCAATAGGCCGCATGGTTCGCCAAAGTCTTTCTGCCGGCGACTGAGCTGATGTTGATAATCGTCCCGTCCTTCCGCTCGATCATGCCTTTTAAGACGGCGTGGATGCCGTTGAGAATTCCCTGGACGTTGACGTCCAGCATCTTCTGCCATTCGGCTGGCTTCTGGGTGCTGACCTGCCCCAGCAGCATGACGCCCGCGTTGTTCACGAGGCAGCCGACGGGCCCGTAGGTCTCCTCGGCTTTCTTGACCGCCTCTTTGAGGTCTTCAAGGTCCGTCACGTCGACCTTCGCACAAATCGCCTTTGGCAGATTCAGCGCTTCGAGACGCTCCACCCGACGCGCCAACAGCAGAATGGGATGGCCCTGTTCAGAGAATTTCTGCGCGGTCGCAGCCCCAATGCCGGAGCTCGCGCCTGTGATGGCAACTAGCGGTTTCGCCACTTTTGTCTCCCCTTCAGCCGGCCTTTTTCTGTGACTGCACCAGGGCCTGGTCGATGTCCCAGAGGATGTCCTCGATGTCCTCCAGTCCAATCGAGAGCCGGATCATGTCGGGCGAGAGGCCGCCCTCCCGCTGCTCTTCTTCGGTCATCTGCTGGTGAGTCGTGCTGGCCGGGTGGATCACGAGACTCTTTGCGTCTCCCACGTTGGCCAGATGGCTGAGGAGCTTGACGCTTTCGATGAATTTCACGCCCGCGTCGTGCCCCCCCCGGATGCCAAAGGTGAAGATGGCCCCGCATCCTTTCGGCAGATATTTTTGGGCGAGGGAATGGTAGGGGCTGTCGGGGAGTCCGGGATAGCTGACCCAGGTCACCAGGGGGTGGCCCTTGAGAAATTCCGCCACTTTGAGCCCGTTCTCGCAGTGACGCTCCATGCGAAGGGAAAGGGTTTCTAGTCCCTGCAGGCAGAGGAAAGCGTTGAAGGGGCTCATACAGGGGCCGAGGTCCCGCATCATCTCCACCCGGGCTTTCAGGATGAAGGCGAAATTGCCGAAGGTCTCGCGGTAGGCCAGGCCGTGGTAGCCCGGCGAAGGGTCCACCATCTCGGGGAACATCCCGTTCTCCCACGGAAAATTCCCCGAGTCCACTATGACGCCTCCGATGCACGTCCCGTGGCCGCAGATGAATTTTGTGGCGGAGTGGACGACGAGATCCGCCCCCCACTCAAAGGGTCGGCAGAGGTAGGGGGTGGCGAAAGTGTTGTCCACCATGAGGGGGATCTTGGCCTCGTGGGCGATCTGGGCCAGTGCCTCGATGTCCATGACGTCCCCCTTGGGGTTTCCGATGGTCTCGCCGTAGACGAGCTTGGTCCGCTCCGTGAGCGCCCGCTTGAAATTCTCCGGGTCATCGGAGTCCACGAATTTCACTCGGATCCCCGCCCGGGGGAAGGTATTGATGAACTGATTGTAGGTCCCCCCGTATAGGGTCTTGGTGGAGATCATCTCGTCGCCTTCCTTCAGAAGCGTAAAGATGCTCACCACCTGGGCGGCCTGGCCGGAGGCCGCGCCGAGCGCCCCCACTCCTTCCTCCAGGGCGGCCATCCGCTCCTCGAAGGCGGCCACGGTGGGATTGCTGATCCGGCTGTAAATGTTCCCGAACTTGTTCAGGGCGAAGAGGTTTGCGGCTTCCTCGGTGTCCGGGAAGAGGAAGGCGGTGGTCTGGTAGATGGGCATGGCCCGGGCCCCCGTGACGGGGTCCGGATGTTGCCCGGCGTGAAGCTGAAGGGTATCGAAGCCCCACGACCGTTTTTCTTCCGTGGAGAGGGTTTCCTTCGAACGGCCATCTCCCCCAATGGCGCCGCCTTCTCGCCCAGGTTCCTTCTCCTGCATGTGGAAGCTCTCCCCTTCTTGCGGTCGCGGGATGCCCTTTAAAGAGGGAAGTCCCGCGCCCTCAATTTTTAAACGGTGTCGACCCAGAGGGAGTCGTAACGGCGGGAATGGATGACACCCGTGCTGAGCCCCAGGATGTTAAAGCGACCCCAAAAACGACAGTGTTCCATCTTGACGCACCGGTCCATGACGACCTCCAGGCCCGCGGCCTCCGCCTTCCGGGCCGCTTCCTCATGGACGATGCCGAGTTGCATCCAGAAGACCTTCGCCCCGATCTTCAGGGTTTCCTCTAGGACGGACATGACAAACTTAGGGTTGCGGAAGATGTCCACGATCTCCACGGGCTCCGGGATGTCAGCCAGGGAGGGGTAACAGGGGATACCGGAGATCTCGGTGTATTTTGGGTTCACCGGAAAAATCTGGTACCCTTCTGTCTTCATGTGGCAGAAGGCCCGGTAGCTCGGACGGGTGGTATTGGCACTGATCCCCACCATGGCAATCCGGCGGTAGCGCTCCAGGATGTGCTTGGTCCTCTCCGAAAACTCTCCGTGGTAAATCCCTGCCCACTTTCCCATATCGCCCTCGGAAGATTAGGGGTTCTTTTTCCGCTATCTTAACCTATCTTATCTTTCAGATAGAAGAGAAAGAGGGGCCATCCTTCAGCGGGGGCTGGCGCCTTGACAAAGCCCCTGGGGGGAGGATAAAAAAAGGTCATCTCAACCATCCTACTGCAATTCCTGGATAAGGCTCTACGTGTTGCGCCCTTAGCTCAGCTTGGATAGAGCGACGGACTACGGATCCGTAGGTCAGAGGTTCGAATCCTCTAGGGCGCGCCATGAAAATCGGGGGTTCGTCGGTGGCCCTTTGTAGTGAGCTGAAGCAGGCTGTTTCTTCCTGGACCTCGGACGACAAGCGCTGGATGGCTCGGGCCCTTGTCTTGGCAGAGGAGGCCTTTCGTGCGGAGGAGGTCCCGGTGGGCGCTGTGGTCGTCATGGGTGGGCGTGTTGTCGGCGAGGCCCGAAACGAGGTGGAGGGCCTGAAAGACCCAACGGCCCACGCTGAGATTCTGGCCCTTCGCCGGGCCTCAAAGGCCGTCGGCCGAGAACGGCTGACAGGGGCCTCTCTTTACGTGACGCTGGAGCCCTGCGCCATGTGCGCCGGCGCCCTTATCTGGGCGCGGGCGGGGCGCCTCGTCTTCGGTGCCCGAGACGAAAAGGCCGGCTGTGCGGGCAGCCTCTACAACCTCCCCCGGGATTCTCGTTTCAATCACCGGCTGGAGGTCCAGGGGGGGCTGATGGCGCAGGAGGGGGCAAAACTCCTTCAGACTTTCTTCCAAGAGCGCCGCAGCGTGTCGCGCTGAGTTTTTTGATCCTCTCAAGGCAGATACAGTCTGAGGTCTGGAATGGTCCCGGCGACGGAGAACCAGAAGGCCCGTCTTGAAGGGAGGGATTCCAGACGAGAGCCCTGAAGCGGACCGCTCACCGCCTGGCCCGAAAAGTCCCACGCGCTTTCGGTTTCCCGGTCCATGAATTTGCCGTCCTTGAATTGGAAGGTCAGTGGCTTGCCGTCAACCACCGCGGAATAAGCGAATCCGGCGGACTCCAGCGAAAATATCACCACCGGCTGATCTCCCACCTTGTCGTTCACCGCATTTTCCCCAATGAGACGGATAGGGTAGGCCTTGATGCCGGAATTCACCTCTGCCGTGATGACGACCTCACCGGCCCGAAGTCGGCTGTCCAGCTTGTCCTGGGAGACAGGGAAGGCGAAGCGTCCCTTGTTCAGTGAATCCGAATACCCGGCAAAGGGATCGAGGGCGAGGCGCCGACCGAAACCGTCTCCATTGTCACCCACGAGCAAGCGGGTGTCTGGGTAAACGCGTTTCCACTCTCCCCAGCTCACCGTCGTGGATGGCAGGAGCGTGAGGCGCTTTCCCGTCAGCTCCCCGACAATCGCTTCACCTCCCACCTGGAACCAGTAGGAACCCGTCTCGTGGTCGTACATGACGAGGTCCGAATGGTAGAGGGCGCTGGTGTTTCCGAAGAGCAGCGTTTTTCCTTCGAGGTTCCGGCTGTAGACGGCGCCGCTGCCGCAGAGGGGGCAATAGCTGATCAGGACGGGGACGCCGTCAATCTCGTCGTTCACCAGCTCGCGGAAATTTAGAGGCTTGATGGGGTAAGCGTAAGCGCCGCTCTTGGACGTAAGGCCGATCACTAGGTCATCATCCCTGAGCCAACTTAGGCCGTCCTTATCGCCGTAGTCGGGATTGTAAATAGGCTTGATGGCGTCCCTTAGGCGGCGGATCACGCGCTCAGAGGCCTCGGGGAGCCTCACGAAGCTCCCGTTAAAAGTGTCAAATAGAATTTCGTCGAGAGCGACACCGAACTTCGTCATGTCTAGTTTGGGTACTGCATCCAAGTCGACGTCGACGCCCGCAACCTGAAAGATGGGTTCGGCCGCAGGGATCTCATTCACCCTCGATATCAGGGTTGCGAGGAGAAGTGCCCCCAGGCCCAGTCCTGCGTACCTGAAGACAGCGCCTGGGACGCGAAAATGGCCGAGATGTTTGGAGCGGCGAAGCCTTGCGGTGACAAAGCGCCAGCCACCGGGTTTCCACATGAGTCCCCCTCCCAAACCCTCAAACGGTTTCCTTGTGAATGATTAACCCAAATCTGGACCGCCATCCATTATAACCAACCCTCTCGGTTCAGGCTTCCATAAAATCCTCAACGGGTCTGGATTTCCCGGATCAAACCGCATCTTCCGTGAAGAAAAGGGGTTGCGGGGTTTACTCTGCGTGATATCTTGATCCATGGACCGACGGAGAGATGGCCGAGCGGTTGAAGGCGGTAGACTCGAAATCTATTGTGCGGGCAACCGCACCGGGGGTTCGAATCCCTCTCTCTCCGCCATTAAGTCATCTGCGAACCCGCTCTTTCTGAGGGGGTGCCGATAACCCGCCACATTTCAAACCGTTACCCATTAATTACGAGTTCTCTGGCCTTTTTCAGGACCGGCATCCTGTCATCCTGGGCAAGATTGGGCTTCTCTGCCCCGAATTCAAGTGGTTCGCTTCGGCGCATCGGGTTTTGCGGAGCGCGGTCGCGAATGCAGGGGAGAAGGTCACGCAAAGGTTGACATCCGTGAGACGAGAACGTATATATAGCCAAACATTTCTCGCGATCGCGCAACGTGCTTCCGGGCAATCGGAAGCGCATCATCCCGAGACAATTCCAAAAAAACCCCGTCTTCTCCAGAATGCGCGTGGAAAGAGGCGAAAAGCCAAGATGCGTCCGCGCGCCCGAACCGGGTGAGCGCCGCCTGGCGCGAGAGGACACCCATTTAGTGACAAACCCTTTAGTGACAGACCATTTAGTGACAAACCCTTCTTTCTCGGAGCTCGGCCTGTCCGAGCCACTTCGGCGCGTCGTGCATGACGAGCACTACGTCGATCCCACGCCGATTCAGGCGCGCGCAATCCCGCTGCTCCTCGCCGAAAATGACCTGATCGGCATTGCCCAGACCGGCACCGGCAAGACCGCGGCCTTCGCGCTGCCGATCCTGCAACGGCTCTCCGAGAATGGCGAACGCGCCCGCCCGCGCGCGCCGCGCGCCCTCATCCTGGCGCCGACGCGTGAGCTCGCGCTCCAGATCGGGGACAGCTTCAAGACCTATGGGCGACATCTCCGGCTTCGCCACACCGTCATCTTGGGAGGTGTCGGCCAGCAGCCCCAGGTCAACGCGCTGGCCCGCGGCGTCGACATCCTGGTCGCCACCCCGGGGCGCCTACTCGACCTCGTCGGTCAGGGCCATGTCCGGCTCGGCAAGGCGTCCTTTCTCGTTCTGGACGAAGCCGACCGCATGCTGGACATGGGCTTCATCCCGGACGTGCGGAAGATCATCGCGGCCCTGCCGGGGCGGCGCCAGTCGATGCTCTTCTCGGCGACGATGCCCCCGGAGATCACGCGCCTGGCCGCCGAGATCCTTCGCAAACCCGTTCGCGTCAATGCATCTCCGGATGCCGTCACGGTCGATCAGGTTGACCAACGTGTCTTCTACGTGGACCGAAGGAAGAAGCGCGCCCTTCTGGCCAAGCTGTTGATGGACCCGGAGCTGGCCCGGGTCATCGTCTTTACGCGCACGAAGCGCGGGGCCACCCGGGTCGCCGAGCAGCTCAGCAGGACGGGCGTCTCGGCCGAAGCGCTCCATGGCAACAAGTCCCAGGGTGCCCGTCAGCGCGCTCTCAGCAGATTCCGAACGGGCCACGCTCGGGTCCTCGTCGCGACCGACGTCGCCGCGCGCGGGATCGATATCGCCAACGTGACGCACGTCATCAACTACGAGGTTCCGGACGTCCCGGAGAGCTACGTCCACCGCGTGGGTCGGACGGCGCGCGCAGGCGTTGAGGGCATTGCGCTCTCCTTCTGCGACCCGACCGAACTCATCGACCTTCACAACATCGAGAGGCTGACGAAGCGCCCGATCACGGTGGTGAACAACCAACTGAACGGAAGCGACCCGGAATTTGTGTCGTACGTCCCACCCGCTCCGCCCGTCTCGAATCGTCGTCGGCGATTTAGAGGCACTCGCGTGCGCCGGGACCGGCTCAAATAAGCGCTCGCGCGTCCGCCCGGAATGAGACCTCGACCATAAGGCGTTTCATGGAAATTCGAAATATCGCGATCATTGCCCATGTTGACCACGGCAAGACGACGCTCACCGATGTCTTGATGCGCCAGACCGGTGTGGCCGAAGAGAGCGTCTCGATGGATTCAGACACGCTCGAAATTGAGCGTGGGATCACGATCTATTCGAAGAACGCGGCCATCTTTTATCGGGGAACAAAGATCAATATCTTGGATACGCCCGGGCATGCGGATTTTGGCTCGGAGGTGGAGCGGGTATTGCGCTCCATTGATTCGGTGCTCCTGGTGGTGGATGCCCAGGAGGGTCCGATGCCGCAGACGCGCTTTGTCCTGAAGAAATCGCTCGAGCTGGGCCTGCGGCCTATCGTGGTGATCAATAAGATTGACAAGTCGGCGGCCGATCCCGAGCGGACCGAGGAACAAGTTCTGGAGCTCTTTTTCGAACTCGGCGCGGACGACGCGCAGGCGGATTTTCCGGTTGTGTACACCATCGGACGCGAGGGCATCGCCAAGCTGAAGCTTACGGACGAGTCGAAGGACCTCACACCGCTCCTGGAAACCATTCTCGCCCATGTGCCGCCCGCTTCCGCGGCTTCCACCGAGGTTCCATTGCGCCTCCAGCCGTTCAACCTGGGCTATGACAACTTCCTGGGCCGGCTCGCGGTGGCGCGCATATACGAAGGCGCCTGCCGGTTGAATGAAACCGTTTTTGTCAAAACACCGAGCGGCGGTAGCCGATCGGGCAAGATCAACAAGCTTTTTACGTTCAAGGGATTGCGGAAGGTGGAAGCCGAGAGCGGGAGCGCGGGCGACATTGTCATGGTCGCCGGCTTGCCCGATATCGAGATCGGCGAGACGGTCACCACGAGCGCCGAAGCAGCGCTTTTACAGGCGATCGCGGTCGATGAGCCGACCATCGTTCTCAATTTCCTGGTGAATGACTCGCCTCTGGTCGGCCGGGAAGGAAAGTATGTCACTTCGCGTCAGCTCCGGGAACGCCTGTTGCGCGAGCTTGAGGTGAATGTGGGGTTGCGCGTGGAGTTCGGCTCGACGGATACCTTCACGGTTTCCGGTCGCGGCGAATTGCACATCGCCATCCTGCTCGAAAACATCCGCCGTGAGGGACATGAATTGCAGGTTTCCCAGCCACGGGTCATCGTTCGCGAAGAGGACGGCGTGAAGCTCGAACCGTTTGAAGAGGTGATCGTGGATACACCGAAGGAGCATCAAGGCGTGGTTATCGAGCACCTCGGCATGCGTGGTTTCACTTTGACGAACATGCGATTGGCCGGCAAGGCAATACACATGAAATTTGAAGGTCCGACCCGGGGCCTGTTGGGTTACCGCAACCAATTTGTGATTGATACCATAGGTCAGGGTACTCTCTCCGCACGCGTTGTCGGCTTCCGCCCGCATGCCGGGGGAATTCGCAGACGCACCGTGGGCTCGATGGTTTCGCTGGCGACCGGCAAGGCGGTCGGCTATGCGCTCTGGAATTTGCAGAAGCGGGGAGTGCTTTACATCGGTCCGAACACAGAGGTGTACGAGGGCATGGTGATTGGCAACACCGCAAAAGACGAGGAAATGGTGGTCAATCCGACCAAGGGCAAGCAGCTGACCAACATGCGCGCTTCTGGTTCGGACGAAGCGATTGATCTCGTCCCGCCCCATGAGCTCACCATCGAGCGTGGGCTCGAGGTGATGTCCGGCGATGAATATCTGGAAATCACCCCCAAGAACGTGCGTTTGCGCAAGCAGCATCTCAGCGGATCGGAGCGCACCAAAGCCCGCCGACGGAGATAAGCGAAGGTCTTTTCTCCCGCTAGGGGTTCTAGAATTAGGCGAGACGAGTGGTTGTCTGCCGTATCCCTATCTCCCCGCATTTTCCCAGTTTCGGTCGGAACCTCACGATCTTTCTCGCTCGGAATCGTGGTTTGTGATATCTCACGGGATCATCTTCTATTTTCCGGCCAGCGCCCCTTACGATCTGTTGGCCGATGGGCAAAATTAGTGATAAGCTGGCGAATGCGGTGGGTGTCCTGACACGAGAGAAGGTTGCCTGTGATTTTAACCACCGCATGGCCTTATCAGCAAAGATTCTCTTGAGGCGCCGGTTGTCAGTGGAGAGGTGACCGAGAGGCCGAAGGTGCACGACTGGAAATCGTGTAGCCGGGAAACTGGCTCGAGGGTTCGAATCCCTCTCTCTCCGCCATGAGAGGTTGGGTTGGGCCGTGCTAGGCGGGGTGGTGGCGGTACCCTGTTGCCCGAAATTCCGCTATATGCGGGGCTGAATGCCCTTCAGCGGCTGTGACCTGCCTAATGGTTCGCCTGGCATCGGGGGTGTTGAAGGTTGGGTCTTGTGCGACGGGAATTTGTGAACCCCGCCAGGTCCGGAAGGAAGCAACGGTAAGCAAACCCCCCGTGCGCCGCAAGGGTGCCTGACTGGAGCCTACCAATGCCTTGCACCTGGGAGGGGTCCAGTCCATGAGGGATGCACGACCCACCCATTTTCTCCTCCTCTCTCTGCACGGGCTGTAACGCGGAGCCGTCATGGACTACCTCGTCAGCGCCCGAAAGTATCGCCCGCGAGTTTTCTCTGACCTCCTTGGGCAGGACCACGTCCGAAAGACTCTCCAAAACGCTCTCCGGAGCGGGAAGGTGGCCCACGCCTATCTATTCTCGGGCCCCCGGGGTGTCGGGAAGACCACCGTGGCTCGCCTTCTGGCCAAGGCGGTGAACTGCGATGAGCGCGAAAAGGCGCTGAAAGAGGGGGTGTCAGAGTTCCCCTTAGAACCCTGCAACGTCTGTCCTGCTTGTCTTGAGATCTTCGAAGGCCGACACCCTGATGTCCTCGAGATAGACGGGGCCTCCAATCGCGGGATTGCCGACATTCGGGACCTGAGAGATCAGGTGCTCTACGCCCCGGCCCGGGGCCGCTCCAAGATCTACGTTATTGACGAGGTCCATATGCTGACCTCTGAGGCCTTCAACGCCCTCCTGAAGACGCTGGAGGAGCCTCCCCCCCGCGTCCTCTTCGTCTTTGCCACGACGGAGTCCCAAAAGATCCCCGCCACCATCAGCTCCCGGTGTCAGGAATTTGAGTTCCGCAGGCTGCCGGTTTCCCTCATCGCAGAACAGCTGGGACACATCGCCAAAGCAGAGGGGGTGGCGATCTCCCCCCAGGCGCTCCACCTCCTTTCCCGCTCGGCCGAGGGGAGCCTGAGGGACGCCCAGGGCCTCTTCGACCAAGTGGTGGCCTATGTCGGGGAGGACCGGACTTCGAAGGGATCGGAGGAGGCCGCCGCACCCCTTGAAGAGGCCGAGGTGGCGGACCTCCTGGGCCTGGTGGGGCGGTCGGCCCTGAGGCAGGTGGCGGAGCGGATCGTCTCCCAAGACGCGAAAGGCCTCCTTGAGTTTGTCCAGGAGGTTTTTATGGCCGGCCAGGACGTGAAGCAGCTCTGCCTCGCCCTCATGAACTATTTCAGGGATCTACTGGTCGCCCTTGTGGCCGAGGATTCGGCCCAGCTCGTCGACCTCACCCCCGAGGAGGCAAAAGAGCTCAAAGGGCTCGCCCAAAATATGGGGCAAGAGAAACTGCAGCGATGTTTTCACCTCCTTATGGAGACTGAGCGCGAGATCCGCTATGCAGCGAGCCCCCAGGTTATCCTGGAGATGGCCCTCCTCAAGATGGCCTCCCTTCGCCCCCTGGTCGCCGTCGCGGACATCCTGGCCAAGGTGCGCTCCATAGAGGCGTCCCTGGGTCTTTCAACCCCCGAGTCCCCGGCAAAGGACAACAACCTCGAAAAAAGGACGGAGAGTCCCCCTCCACCAGTTCCACCGGACGTTGAACCGCCAAAGGTGGCCGAACCGCCTTCCTCGGATCTCCTTGTCTCCTCCAACGCCTCTCCCCAGCCCGTCGAGGTCCATCAAGCCGAGGTTCATCAAAAGGAGGGCCTTTGGGAAAAGCTGATGGAGGAGGTGGAAGTGGTCAAAAAACCTCTGGCCGGCTACCTCCACAATGCCCAGCTCGTGCACGCGGATGCGGGGGAGGTGGTCATCGAAGTCCCTGATGGGCGTAACGGCTACGATTACACCATGGTCATGGAACACAAGAGGAGTTTGGAGGTGGCGGTCCGCAAAGTCCTGGGCGAGCGGGTGAGGGTGAGGGTCCAGCCGGGCGTTCCCCCGGAGCCCCAGGGCGGACAGGCGGCTGAACCACCACCTCCTCCTCCAAGAAGGGACACCCGTTCCGTGGAGGCGGAGACCGAGATCCTTCGCGACGCGGAGGAGATCTTCGGGGCTTCGTCCGAATGACCCCTCCTGTTCCGGTTGCTGTGGAGATAGCGCCATGATGCCAAAAGGGCTAGGTGGAATGTTGAAGCAGGCCCAAAAACTGCAGGCCGATCTCGCCCGCCTTCAGGAGGAGCTAGGGAGCCGGACGGTCGAAGGCACGGCGGGAGGCGGGATGGTGAAGGCTCGGGCGACGGGAAAGCAGGAGGTCCTCTCTATCGAGATCGAGAAAGAGGTGGTGGACCCTGAAGACCTGGAGATGCTTCAAGACCTTGTGACGGCCGCCGTGAATGAGGCCCTGAGGAAGGCCCGGGAACTGGCGGCTGAGGAGATGGGGAAGCTGACCGGGGGGGTCGGCATCCCGGGACTATTCTAAAGGCTGCCAGGGAGCGAGCTTCATGCAGGGATTTCCTTCCATTTCGGCCCTCATTTCAGAGCTGAGGAGGCTTCCGGGGATAGGGCCCAAGTCGGCCCAGCGCCTGGTCTTTCACCTGCTGAAATCCGAGCGGGGCGAGGTCGAGGCCCTGGCGGAAGCCCTTCGCGCTGTCAAGGAGAAGATTCGTTTCTGCCGGCGCTGCCACGGCATTGCGGAGGCGGAGCTCTGTCGGTTTTGCGAGGACCCGGGCCGGGACCCTAAAATTCTCTGCGTCGTTGAGGAGCCGGGCGACATCTTCGCCATCGAGAAGACAGGGGGATTTCAGGGCCGCTATCACGTCCTGATGGGGGCCATCTCCCCCCTCGACGGGGTCGGACCCGATGACCTGACCATTGATGCCCTGGCGGACCGGGTGGAGTCTGAGGGGGTCGAGGAGATTATCGTCGCGACGAACCCCAACATGGAGGGAGAGGCCACGGCCCTGTACCTTGCCCGGCTCCTGAAACCCAAGGGGGTTCGCCTCTCGCGGATCGCTCGGGGCCTCCCCGTGGGCGGGGCCCTGGAGTACGCCGACGAAGTGACGCTCTCCCGCTCTTTGGAAGGACGAAGGGAGATCTAGATAAGCCCCGGCCATCATTTACGCCTTCTGTGCCCACCTGTTCTTCTTTAGTGAAGAGGTTTTTCGCCGAGCGATCATCCAACATGAGGGGGGGAGGATCTGGTGATCAGCCCTCCGGTAAGAAACTGCCCCCGCTGCAGGTCCGCGTGGGTTCGTTTCCTCTGAGGAAGGCGAGCCGAACGGCCCTGTTTCGGCAAGTCCTGTCCACCACGAAGCCTGTCTTCGAATCCACGTCAAGGAAGGTGATGTTGGGAGGAATGTCGAAATCCTGGAGCGGACTGCCTTTGAACCAGGAGGCCATGGTCTCTCTCCAGATGGGGAGGGCGGCCCGGGCGCCCGTCTCCCCGTCGCCGATGGGCTCACTGGTGTCAAGCCCGACCCACACCCCGAGGGCGATATCGGGTGAAAAGCCGATGAACCAGGCGTCTTTGAAATCGTTCGTGGTCCCCGTCTTTCCCGCGAGGGGTCTTCCGAGGTTCTTGGCCCGAGTGCCGGTTCCGCGCTGGATAACGCCCCGCAACATGTGGGTTACCAGGTAAGCCACATCGGGATGAAGGGCCCGATCGAACTGAGGAACGTGCTCGAAGAGGGTTCGCCCCTGCGCGTCCCGGATGAGACGGATGGCGAAGGGGGAGGGCCGAAGGCCGGCGTTCCCGAAGGCGCTATAGGCCGAGGTGATCTCCATGAGGTTCACCTCTGAGGTGCCCAGGGCGAGGGTGAGGTAGGGTTCGAGAAAGCTCTCGATTCCGAGCCGACGAGCGTAGCGGACCACCCGATTGGGTTTCACCTCACTGAGAAGCTTGATGGTCGCCACGTTGATGGAATCCTCCAGGGCCTCTTGAAGCGTCACCGGACCGTGGAATCTGCCCTCGTAGTTGGCGGGCTCCCAGGGTTCCCCGGTGGCGTCCGGAAAGGACACAGGGGCGTCCTCCACGATGTCCGTGACCTTGGACCCTGTGGCCAGGGCGGCCGCGTAGATGAAGGGTTTGAAGGCCGAACCCGGCTGGCGCTGGGCCTGGGTGGCTCGGTTGAAGCGGGTCCTGGTGAAGTCCCTCCCCCCGACCATGGCCCGGATGGCCCCACTCTTTAGGTCCAGTGCGACCAGGGCCCCCTCTGTCTCGGGCACGAATCTCAGTTCCAGGCAGGAGTCTTCCTCATCGACTCCAATCACCTCTCCCCAAATGGGGAATCCGGGCTCGAAATGTCCGGCCTGGGAAGAGGTCGAGAGCTCGACGGCCCCGGGATGGCCCGAAAAGTCAGCCATGACGATCTTTCCCAGGACTTCCACCACCGCGCCCCGGACCTTCTGGCCCACTTGGGGTGGCGGCGCCCCCCCGTCTGCGGCAGGGTTCTCTCTATCTACGAGGCCTCTCCTTTGGTCCAGTTCCTGGAGCCCCTCGCGATAGGCCGCCTCGGCATCTTTCTGCAAGTCGAGATCCAGTGTGGTGTAAATCTCTAGGCCCTGACGGTAAAAGGGACCAACCCCGTAACGTTCTTCAAGCTCTTGGCGGACCTGTTCGACAAAGTAGGGGGCGGCGGCGGGGCTGGTGACGGGGGCGCGGGTGTACAGCTCCATAGGGGTCGCGATGGCCTTTGCTTCCTCATCGGTCGTGATGAATCCCACCTCGCGCATCCGTCTGAGGACCAGGTTGCGCCGTTTCAGCGCGGCGATGGGATTCTGAAGGGGCGAGAAGCGGGAAGGGGCCTTCGGCAAGGCGGCTAGAAGGGCGGCCTCGGGGAGGGCCAGATTCTCGACCTCTTTTCCAAAGTAGGTTTGTGCGGCTGCCTGTACCCCATATGCGCCGCTCCCGAGATAGATTTGGTTGAAGTAGAGGGCGAGGATCTCATCCTTGGTGTAGCGCTGCTCGATCCGAAGCGAGAGGAGGGCCTCTTCGAACTTTCGGGAAAGGCTTCTCTCTGGTTTGAGGAAGAGGAGCTTTGCCAGCTGCTGGGTGATGGTGCTCCCACCCTGGACTACACGGCCCGCCCGGTAGTTGGCCAAGGCCGCCCGGAGGATTCCCCTGACTTCGATCCCCCGGTGGCGATAAAAGCCCACGTCCTCTACAGCCAGGGTGGCCTCAACAAGCTGTTTTGGGATGCGGCTGAGGGGAACCAGGACACGCCGTTCGTGCGTGAACTGGCCGATCAGTCGATCTTTGGCGTCAAAGACACGGGTAATGGTGCTGGGGCGGTAGCGTTCCAGTTCTTGGAGGTGGGGAACGGCGTTGAACCGGGCGGCGAGGAGGCCGACACCGATTCCCAGCAAGACGGCGAGAAGGATGGGAATACTCAAAAGGATCCACGTCCGGCGTCTCAAAGTCTCATCTCCGAGCGGCGATCCAGGCAGGGTTCCTTATTGGCTGTCTACTGACTATCTACTGAATAGTTTAGCACAATTCAGCGTGGAATCTCGCCCCGAAGGGCGTCCATGTTGACACAAATGGCTAGAAATGCTAGGGTTCGGCGAGTTCCTCTCATGGGAGCCTTCAATCGTGGCAGGATTGAGCACCTTCTGGGTATTGGTGCTGAATCAGACTTTTGAGCCCCTTCACGTCTGCCCCGCCCGCCGGGCGGTGACGATGCTCCTTCGGGGCCGCGCTGAGAAAGTCGAAGAGGACGGTTACATAGTCCGCTCGCCGAGCATGGCCTTTCGCCTTCCGAGTGTCATCCGTCTGCGCCGCTACATCTCCCTGCCCCGCTGGGGCGAGATCGCCTTCAGCAAAAAGAATGTCTTCAAGCGGGACCGCTACGCCTGCCAATATTGCGGGGTCCAGGTGAAAGGGCTTACCATCGACCACGTCTTACCCAGATCCCGGGGAGGGAAGACGACCTGGGATAACGTTGTGACGGCCTGCCGACAGTGCAATGCCGTCAAAGGGAATCGAACGCTTGCCGAGAGTGAGTTCCGGCCCCTTCGCTCTCCAGTGCGGCCCTTTTTCCTCTTGCGTCACTACGCCTACTCGGGGCAACACCGGTCGACCCTCTCCTCCTGGGATAAGTATCTTCATCCGAGGCGGGCCCGCCGACCCTGACTTTCCCGACAGCGGGTAGGTATGCCCCCGGGCCAACGCCTCCCGCCGTCCGGGAGGAGCCGCCTCCAGCCATGAGCGAGTTTCAGCTGACCTCGGACTTTCAGCCCACGGGGGACCAGCCCCGTGCCATCTCCGAGCTCCTGGCCAATATCGATTCAGGTATCTCCCAACAGGTCCTTCTCGGGGTGACGGGGTCCGGTAAAACCTTCACCATGGCCAACGTGATCGCGGCCATGGGCAAGCCGACCATCGTGGTCGCCCCCAATAAGACTCTCGCGGCTCAGCTCTACACGGAGTTTCGGGCCTTTTTCCCCCACAACGCCGTCGAATACTTCGTCAGCTACTACGACTATTACCAGCCCGAGGCCTATATCCCACATACGGACACCTACATCGAGAAAGACGCCTCCATCAATGACCAGCTGGACAAGTTCCGCCACTCCGCCACCCGCTCCCTCCTCACGCGCCGGGACGTCCTTATCGTGGCGAGCGTGTCGTGTATCTACGGGCTCGGCTCTCCTGAGACCTACCACGGGATGCACATCTATCTCAAAGAGGGCCAGCGCATCGACCGGGACGAAGTCCTTACGCGGCTCGTGCAGATCCAGTATCAGAGAAACGACATTGACTTTCGTCGGGGCACCTTCCGGGTGCGGGGGGACGTGGTGGAGGTCCTGCCCGCTCATGAAGAAGAAGAGGCCATCCGGCTGGAATTCTTTGGGAATGAGATCGAGGCCATCTCGGAGATCGACCCCCTTCGTGGGCGGGTCCTTCGGAAGGTCGCCTCGGTGGATATCTACCCCAGCAGCCATTACGTCACGCCCGAGGACCGGCTGGAGCGGGCCGTGGTCGGCATCGAGCAGGAGCTGGAAGAGCGCCTGACCGAGCTCGAAGGGGCGGAAAAGCTGGTGGAGGCTCAGCGGCTCCGCCAGAGGACCCGCTTTGACCTGGAGATGTTCCGTGAGGTGGGCTTTTGCACCGGGATCGAGAACTACTCCCGACATCTGGAAGGGCGGGCCCCTGGGGAACCCCCTAACACCCTCCTCAGCTACTTCCCCCCGGACGCCCTCTTCATCATCGACGAGAGTCACGTGACCATCCCGCAGTGCAGGGGGATGTACGAGGGGGACCGCTCGCGAAAGCTCTCCCTGGTCGAGCACGGCTTTCGGCTCCCCTCAGCCCTGGACAACCGTCCCCTGAACTTCAAGGAGTTCGAGGAGCGGGTTCCACAGATCATTTACATTTCAGCAACGCCGGGCCCCTACGAGCTGATCAAGACTAAGGGGATCGTGGTTGAGCAGATCATTCGTCCAACCGGCCTCACGGATCCGAATATCGAGGTCCGTCCCGTGGGAGATCAGGTGGACGATCTTCTGGCGGAGATCAGAAAGCGGGTCGAGGCGGGCGAGCGGGTCCTCATCACGACCCTCACCAAGCGCTTCGCCGAGGACCTTGCCGAGTATTATCAGGAGGTGGGGGTCAGGGTCCGCTACCTCCACTCGGACATCGACACCCTGGAGCGGGTCGCCATCATTCGAGAGCTTCGCAAGGGGGAGTTTGATGTCTTAGTGGGGATCAACCTCCTTCGGGAGGGTCTCGACCTTCCCGAGGTTTCCTTGGTCGCTATCCTGGACGCTGACAAGGAGGGTTTCCTGCGCTCCGAAACCTCCCTCATCCAGACCGCCGGCCGGGCCGCCCGGAATATCCACGGCACCGTCCTCATGTATGCGGATCGGATGACTCGGTCAATTCAGGGTGCGCTTCGAGAGACTGACCGGCGCCGACAGATCCAAGAGGCCTACAACGAAGCCCACGGCGTCATACCGAGGAGCGTCGAGCGCGGGATCCGCGAAATCATGGTCCAGGCCTCCGACCGAGACTACATTACAGTCTCGAAGGTGGCCGAAGAGGAGGCCCCGTATCTTTCACCCGGTGACGGCCGTGGGGACGCGGAGGCCTTGCGCAAGGAGATGCTGGAGGCGGCCAAGCGTCTTGAGTTTGAGCGGGCGGCCGAGCTTCGAGATCAGATCCGTACCATTGAGCAGCGCGAGCTGGGTGTAAAAGCGTGAGGACATCCCTTCCCTTCCAGGTGATTTAGGTGGTTTCACGATGGGCGCTCATGCGGTAGCCCCGCAGAAGACAACGACCAAAACTCTCAAGCCAGGTCGTATGGGCGAGGGGGCCCCGCCCGGTCCCGGGATCTACCTCATGAAGGACGACCGGGAGAGGGTCCTTTACGTCGGAAAGGCCAAATCCCTGCGCCAGCGTGTGCGGTCTTATTTCACCCCATCGGTTGGACATGGCCCTCGGATCCGTTCGATGGTGAAGCAGGTGGCCTCCGTGGATTATGTGGTAACGGACAATGAGGTGGAGGCACTGATCCTTGAGAGCAACTACATCAAGCGCCACAAGCCCAAGTACAACGTTATCTTCCGGGACGACAAGCATTATCCCTACCTTCGTTTCACCACCCATGAGCCCTATCCCCGGCTGGAGATCGTCCGGGGGGTGAAGCGGGACGGGGCGAGCTATTTCGGGCCTTATGTGTCGGCCAAGTCCATCCGCCGCACCCTTCGCCTGATCCACAAGATCTTTCCTCTCCGTCAGTGCGTAGAGCCCATCGACGGAAAGCGTGAGCGCCCGTGCCTCGAGTACCAGATGAAGCGGTGCATTGCCCCCTGTGTCGAATATTGTTCAAAGGAGGACTATGACCGTCTCGTCGAGGAGGTCACCCTCTTCCTGAGGGGAAGGGACCGTGACCTCCTGAAGGGCCTTCTGGCCAAGATGGAGTCCGCCTCGGAAGACCTCCGCTATGAGGAGGCGGCCAAATACCGCGACCAGGTCCGGGCCATCGAGCGAATGGTCGAGCGCCAGCGGATTATCTCCACGGGCCTGGAGGATCAGGACGTCGTGGGTCTCCACCGGTTTGGGAACAAGGCGCGGATCCAAGTCTTTTTCGTCCGGGGGGGGAAGGTCCTCGGGGACCGAGGTTTTGATCTTCGCTACGACGCAGGGGAGGAGAGCGGGGAACTGCTCGCCTCTTTCCTCAAGCAGTACTACAGCCGGGGCACCTTCATTCCCCCGGAGATCCTCCTGGACGGGCAGATCCCGGAGCGGGAGCTGATTGAGGCCTGGCTGTCGGGTCAGCGAGGGGGACGGGTCGAACTCCAGGTGCCGCAGCGGGGAAAAAAGGCCCACCTCCTTCGCATGGCTCGGGAGAACGCCCGCTTTTTCCTGGAGAACCCGCTGGATGCAGGTCCCCCGACGAAAGACCTTCTGGAGGAGTTGCGAGAGGTCCTTCGCCTTCGCGAGACCCCCAAGCGCATCGAGGCCTTTGACATCTCCAACATCCAGGGGCAGGATGCTGTGGGCGCCATGGTGGTTTTTCTCGACGGGCGTCCCCGTAAGGAGGAATACCGCCACTACATCATCCAGCGCGAGGGGCCTCCTGATGATTACGCCATGATGGAGGAGGTCTTAGAGCGTCGCTTTCGCCGGGCCATTCAGGAGGGAGGGCCCTGGCCTCAGCTCGTTCTTGTGGACGGGGGAAAGGGGCAGCTCCAAGTCGCCCTTCGCGTCCTCGAGAAGTTGAGCATCGCCTATATCCCGGTCCTTGCCCTCGCTAAAGGAGAGAATCGGCGAGGCCGAAACGATCTCGTGTATCTGCCAGACGTCTCGGGGCCCGTGCCGCTCCTACCGGATTCTCCGGTCAGATATCTCCTCCAGAGGGTTCGCGATGAGACCCACCGCTTCGCCATCACATTCCACCGAAAGCGCCGGGGGCGGGCTCAACTCCGGTCCCTCCTCGACGAAATTCCTGGGATTGGACCTGCTCGTCGTGCCTCACTGCTAAGATATTTTGGCAGTGTGGAGCAGATCCGGGAGGCCGAGGTGGAAGCGCTGGCGGGCATCCCTCACATGACGCAGACCCTTGCCCACGCTGTGAAGGATCAGCTGGGAGGAAGATAGTGAGTCCATTCACCAGACCAAAAGCCGTCCAAGGCCCCCCTGGGGAGGGGGGACAAAATTCTTTTCTTCTCAGGCGGACCCTCCTTGCGGCGCTTTCGGGGGTTCTCCTCATCCTCATCTTTCCCAAGTTCAACTTTGAACCACTCGCCTGGGTGGTTCTCGTGCCCCTGCTGGCGGCGATAGAGGGCGTGTCCCCCCGGCGGGCCTTCTGGCTGGGGTGGCTCTTCGGGCTGGTGGGCTACACAGGTATCCTCCATTGGCTGACGGGGACGATGGTTCGCTACGGGGGGCTCCCGGGGCCCACGAGCGTCATGGTCATGCTTCTTCTCGTCCTCTATATCAGCCTCTACACGGCGGGTTTCGCCTACCTCCTCGTGCGGGTGGCGGGCGAGCGGCCGCTCCTTCGCTTTGCCTTTGCCCCGGTCCTCTGGACCACCCTGGAGCTCGTCAGGACGCACTCTCTGACTGGTTTCCCGTGGGGGTCTCTCGGTTACGCTCAATTCTTGACCCTTCCCGTCATCCAGGTGGCGGACCTCACGGGGGTCTACGGGGTGAGCTTTCTCTTGGTCTTGGTGAACGCCGGGGTGTGGCATCTCCTTCGCCACAGACGGGAGCGGGGCCTCGCCGTTGGGGTGACGACGGCCCTCATTGTTCTCGCTGTCCTCATCTATGGAAACCTCCGCCTTCGCCAATACGAGGCCCTGTTGGCTGAGCGACAATCCTCCTCGGGCGTCCAACCCGTCCGGGTGGCGCTCCTTCAGGGCAATATCGAGCAGGCCGTCAAGTGGGATCGATCCTTCCAGGAGGAGACGCTCGCCGTCTATCGGGACCTGACGCTCCAGGCGAAAGCGAACGACCCCGATCTCATTGTCTGGCCTGAGACCGCGGCCCCCTTCTTTTTCACCAGGGACAGAGAATCTCGTGAGGTCGTCATGGGGATCGCGGAGGAGGCCGGCGTGCCCCTCCTGTTTGGGGCGCTCGCTGTGGACGAAGGCTCCGGCGACTCTCGTCCTCTCAACAGTGCCTTCTTCCTCTCCTCCAACGGGAGCCTCCTCGGGCGATATGACAAAATTCATCTGGTGCCCTTCGGGGAACACGTGCCCCTCGGTTTTCTGAGGCCCCTCTTTGCGGGTATTCTGCAAGCCGTTGGGGAATTTTCATCTGGCAGTGAGCGCGTCGTGCTGGAGGGGCCAGGGGAACCCTTCAGCGCACTCATCTGCTATGAGATCATCTTTCCAAACGAGGTGAGACAGTTCGTGCGAGGGGGCGCCCGCTATCTCGTCAACCTGACCAATGACGCCTGGTTCGGTCGCACCGCCGCCCCCTTCCAGCACGTCGCCGCGGTGGCCCTTCGGGCGGTGGAGAACCGGGTGCCCATTGTTCGAGCCGCCAACACAGGGATTACGGGCGTTATCGACCCGACGGGCCAGATCCGCCAGCCCACCGACCTCTTTGTGCGGACCCAGGTTACGGCCGAGGTCTTACCGCGCGGCGAAACACTCTCGGCTTACGCGGCCTATGGAGACGTCTTCGCTTATCTTTCTTCGGCCATCGTCCTGGTGGTTTTGGGGCTCAGTAAGTTCGGCCGTCGCCGTTAATGGAGGACACATCATGAATGAGACCCTCAAAGGCGTGTTCGACGATCTAATCCGACGTCTGGAAGCCGTCCGAGGTCGTCTTTGACCTAGCGGAGAAGGAAAAAGAGATCGCCCGGCTGGAGGCCGAGGTGGTCAAGGAGGGTTTTTGGGATGACCGCGAAACCGCCCAGCGAACCCTTCAGCGGCGGGCTGCCCTGGCCGAGGAAGTGGGGAAGTGCGCTCAGGTGAGAAAGCGTCTGGAAGAAGGTCAGGGCCTCCTTGAGCTCATTGCCGAGGAGGGAGACGAGTCCCTTCTCCCCGAGGTAGAGAAGGAGGCAGAGTCCGTCACCCGGGCCGTTGAGGCCCTGGAATTCAACTTGATGCTGGGGGGAGCGCATGACCAGAAGAATGCCCTCGTCAGCATCAACGCGGGGGCCGGGGGGACGGAATCTCAGGACTGGGCCGATATCCTCCTTCGGATGTATCTCAAGTGGGCCGAGCGAAAGAGGTTTGAGAGTGAGCTCCTGGATTACCAACCCGGGGAGGAGGCGGGGTTAAAGAGCGTCACCTTTGCCGTGAACGGCTCCTATGCCTATGGATACCTCCGGGCGGAGGTCGGGGTGCACCGCCTCGTGCGGATATCTCCCTTTGACGCCAGCCACCGCCGTCACACCTCCTTCGCCTCGGTCTTCGTCTTCCCGGAGATCGACGACAGCATCGAGGTCGAGATTGACGAGGCCGATCTTCGTGTTGACACTTATCGCAGCAGCGGGGCAGGGGGCCAGCACGTGAACGTGACCGACTCGGCCGTTCGGATCACCCATCTGCCCACCGGGATCGTGGTACAGTGCCAAAATGAGCGTTCTCAGCACAAGAACAGGGCCACTGCCCTCAAGGTGCTGCGCTCGCGTCTCTATGAGTCGGAGCAAAAGAGACGTGAGGAAGAGCTCGAAGAGATGCACAGCGACAAGAAAAAGATTGCCTGGGGCAGCCAGATTCGCTCCTACGTCCTCCACCCCTACCGCCGGATCAAGGACCACCGCACCAGTCTTGAGGTGGGAAACGTAGACGCCGTCCTGGACGGGGATCTCGACCCCTTCATCGAGGCCTATTTGCTGAAGGGGGAAACCTAAGAAGTGCCTGCGTTGACGGCCCCCGAGCCATTGAATATCTTGAAGGTGATATGGATTCTATCTCCCACCCCCGCAGGGGATTTTCAATTGCGCCATGGATGAAACCCACCACCTGAGGGCCCAGCGCGAAGCCAAGCTGGATGCCTTTCGCCAGTCGGGGGTCGACCCCTACGTCCACCGGTTTCCGACCACCACGGTCCTCTCGGCTCTCGTCCGTAAATTCGAAGGCCGGGCCGCTGAGGATCTCGAAGACCAGAAAGAGAATCCTCAGGTTGTGGCGGGGCGGTTGATGGGCAAGCGGCGCCAGGGGGGGATCTCCTTCGGGGACCTTCGGGACGGAACCGGGAGGGTCCAGATCGTGGCCGAGAAGAATGTCCTCGGGGAGGCCGGATATACCTTCTTTCAAAAACTCGATGTGGGGGATTTTGTCGGGGTGAAGGGGGAGGTTTTTAAGACCCGTGCGGGAGAGCTTTCTGTCCGCGTCCGAGAGCTGACGCTCCTTTCAAAATCTCTGCGACCCCTTCCTGAGAAGTGGCATGGGCTGCGAGATGTGGAGACCCGCTACCGACAGCGCTACCTGGATCTCGTGATGAACCGGGAGGTGAAGGAGGTTTTTCACAAGCGGACCCGCATTGTCCAGGCCCTTCGGGATGGACTGAACGCTCGGGATTTTCTGGAGGTGGAAACCCCGATGATGCAGCCCATTGCGGGGGGTGCGACCGCCCGGCCCTTCGTCACCCACCATCACACCTTCGACATGCCGCTCTACCTGCGGGTGGCCCCTGAGCTCTATCTGAAGCGGCTGATCGTGGGGGGGTTCGACCGGGTCTATGAGATGAACCGTAGCTTTCGGAACGAGGGAGTCTCGACGGAGCACAACCCTGAGTTCACGATGCTGGAATTTTACATGGCCTACGCCGATTACCAGGATATGATGGGTCTCGTCGAAGCCCTTCTGGTGGAGACGGTCCAGACGGTGCTGGGCTCTCTTCACGTCCCGTGGCGTGAAGAGACCCTTGATTTCACCCCCCCTTGGAGGAGACTCTCCTTGATGGAGGCCTTGGAAACCTTCGGGGGGATCTCCCCCCGGGAGGCCGCGCAGGAGGACTCGGCCCGGGCCTTTGCCCTGGCGCACGATGTCCAGATCTCGCCCCAAGATTCCCGGGCTAAAATCCTCCACCAGATCCTGGAGACGAGGGTTGAGCCCGCCCTCCTGCAGCCCACCTTCCTCTTCGACTATCCTTTAGAGATCTCCCCGCTTGCCAAGTCCAAACCCGGCGAGCGAGAGACCGTGGAGCGATTTGAGCTCTTTATCGGTGGCAAGGAGATCGCCAACGCCTACACCGAGCTGAACGACCCCGTGGACCAACGGGCGCGATTTGAGGAGCAGGTGGGTCTTCGCGAGGGGGGAGACCCGGAGGCCCAGATGATGGACCTCGACTATCTCCGGGCGCTAGAGTATGGGATGCCCCCGACGGCGGGGGCGGGGATCGGTGTGGACCGCCTGGTCATGATCTTGACCCAATCTCCCTCTATCCGCGACGTTATCCTTTTCCCCCAGCTCAGGCGCGAGGGCGCCCCGGGGGACGGGCACAAGGAGGGCTAGCCTTGGGCTTTGAGTGGCGGGTCGGGCTTCGCTATTTGCGCTCGAAACGAAAGACGGGCTTTATCTCCTTCAGCACGTGGCTCTCGTCCCTCGGCGTCATGGTGGGGGTCATGGCCCTCGTCGTGGTGATTGGGGTGATGAGCGGATTCGAGCGGGAGCTGCGCACCAAGATCTTGGGGGCCAACGCCCATCTGGTGGTCTTGCACCAGGGGCGGGACGGGCTGAAGGAATACCGAGACGTGGTGGAGAGTGTGAAAAGCGTCCCCCAGGTGGTCTCGGCGGCCCCCTTCATCTTCAGCCAAGTGATGCTCACCTCCGAGGACAACGTGGCGGGGATAGTCATTCGCGGGGTGGACCCCCTTTTGGAGGGGAATGTGACCAACGTCGGGGTGAATATGAGCCGCGGAAAGCTTGAGGATCTCAGTAAGCGTTTTATAGACGCGAACGGGGCCTCTCTTGGTGGCATCGCCATTGGCAAAGAGCTGTCGCGGACCCTCGGCGTGGGCTACGGCGGTGAAGTGACCGTGGTGTCTCCTCTGGGGCAGGCGACTGCCATCGGCATTGTGCCCAGGGCGAAGAAATTCCAGGTGACTGGGATCTTTGACTCGGGGTTGTTTGAATATGACAACGGCCTCGCCTTCATCTCTCTTTCCGATGCCCAGGATTTCTTCCAGCTGGGGGACACCGTGACCGGTGTGGAGGTGAAGGTGGATGACATTTACAAGGTCGGGGAGATCGGGGAGGGGATCCAAGGCAAGCTCGGTCTGCCCTTCTGGACCCGGGACTGGATGTCCCTGAACAAGAATCTCTTCGCGGCCCTCAAGCTGGAAAAGGTCACCATGTTCGTCATCCTGATCCTGATCATCCTGGTGGCGGCCTTCAATATCGTCGGCTCTATGGTGATGGTGGTGATGGAAAAATCCCGAGACATCGCCATCCTGAAGTCCATGGGGGCGACCAACAGGGCCATCATGCGACTCTTCATGTTGGACGGGCTCATCATCGGGGTTCTGGGGACGGCGCTTGGTCTTGCCAGCGGGCTTGCGCTGGCCACTAATCTTGAGGCCATTGAGACCTTTGTGGAGACACGGTTTGGCCTTGAAATTTTGCCACCCAGCGTCTATTATGTTGATAAGCTCCCGGTGGAAATCCACCGGGCAGACGTGGTCGCTATTTCGCTGACGGCCATCCTGCTCTCCACCCTGGCGACGCTCTATCCCGCATGGAAAGCCTCCCGGGTGGACCCTGTCGAAACCCTGCGCTATGAGTGAGGGGTCCGACAGGCGGGAAAAGACGTCTCCCCTGTTGGAGGTGCGGGGTCTCTCCAAGACCTTTCACAACGGAGGTCGGGAGATTCGGGTTCTTCAAGGGGCGGATTTCAGTCTCCAGCGCGCAGAGATGGTGGGGATCATCGGGGCGTCTGGGGTGGGAAAGAGCACCCTGCTTCAGATCCTCGGGACGCTGGATCGGCCAACGGCTGGACAGGTGCTTTACGAGGGAGAGGACGTCTTCGCTCTAGATGAGGGGGCGCGGGCGAGATTTCGAAATCGAAAGGTCGGCTTCATTTTTCAATTTCACCATCTGCTCGCGGAGTTCAGTGCCTTGGAAAATACCATGATGCCCGCCCTCATCGGTGGAACTCCTCGAAGGTTGGCCCGGACCCGGGCGGCTCAGATCCTGGATGACGTGGGGTTGGGGGAACGAATGGATCACAAGCCGGGCGCCCTGTCGGGTGGCGAGCAACAGCGGGTGGCGGTGGCTCGGGCGGTCATGAACGCCCCGAAGATTGTCCTGGCGGACGAGCCGACCGGCAACCTGGACAGCCACACAGGGCAGGCTGTCTTTGAGCTTCTTCGGAAAATCCATGATACCCATGGGGTTGCCTTTGTCGTCGTCACCCACAATCAGCACCTCGCTGATGAGATGGATCGGGTGGTGTGCATCACGGACGGCCGGATCGAGCTGTTGAACTGAGGAGAAGGTCATGTTCAAAAGGTTCACCGAGCGCGCCCGAAAGGTCATCATCCTCGCCCGCGAAGAGGCCGAACGCTACCACCACGAGTACTTGGGAACTGAGCACATCCTCCTCGGGATCTTGCAGGACGGGGGCGGGATTGCCATCGCGGTCCTTCAGAAGGTGGGTATCGACGTCAAGCAGCTCAAGATGGAGGTGGAGCGCAACCTTCCCAAGAGCCTGACCAACCTGGTGGAGGGCGATATCCCCTTCACGCCCAAGGCCAAGAAGGTCCTGGAGTATGCCGTGGAAGAGGCCCGCCTCATGGGCCACAACTACATCGGGACCGAGCACCTCCTCCTGGGGATCATCCGGGAGAAGGACGGGCTGGCCTGTAAGATTCTGGCCAACCTGGGGGTCAAGCTCCAGCAGACCCGAGAGCAGACGTTGAACCTCCTTCGAGAGACTGCGCCCAGCCGCCCCAAGGAGAAGAGCAAGACGCCGGCCCTGGATGAGTTCGGCCGGGACCTGACGGAGCTGGCTTGCGAAGGGAGACTGGATCCCGTCATCGGCCGGGAAAATGAAATCGAGCGGGTCATCGAGATCCTCTCCAGACGCACCAAGAATAACCCCGCCCTCATCGGGGAACCGGGGGTGGGAAAGACGGCCATCGTCGAGGGTCTCGCCCAGCGCATCGTTCAGAAAGACGTCCCCCAACTTCTCTATGACAGGCGGGTGGTGTGTCTGGACCTGGGTGCCCTGGTGGCGGGGACGAAGTACCGGGGGCAGTTTGAGGCCCGTTTGAAGGCCATCATGAAGGAGATCACGCAGTCAGAGAACGTCATTATCTTCATCGATGAGCTGCACACCCTGGTGGGGGCTGGGGCGGCGGAGGGGTCCATCGACGCCTCCAACATGCTGAAGCCCGCCCTCTCTCGGGGCGAGATTCAGTGCATCGGGGCCACCACCCTGGACGAGTACCGGAAATACATCGAGAAGAACGGGGCCCTGGAGCGACGCTTTCAGCCCATCATGGTGGAGCCGCCAACGGTGGAGGAGACCATTCAAATCCTGCGCGGGCTCAAGGAGAGGTATGAAATCCACCATCGGGCCAAGTTTGCGGACGCCTCCATCGTGGCCGCGGTCCATCTCTCACACCGCTACGTCTCTGATCGCTACCTCCCCGACAAGGCCATCGATGTCATCGATGAGACCGGCTCTCGCGTCCGGCTCCAGAAGGTCACCTATCCCCCCGAGGTCCGTGACCTTCAGAGGCAGATTGAGGAGATTGTTCGGAAGAAGAGGGGCCACATCGAGGACCAGGACTTCGAGGAGGCCGTTGAGCTCAGAGACAAGGAAGAAAAATGTCGGGAACGCCTGGAGGTCCTCAAGCAACAGTGGGAGGAGTCTCAAGAGGACGAAGAGCCCGTCATTACCGAGGAGGACGTGGCCTACATCGTCTCCCGCATGACGGGGATCCCCCTCTCCAAGATCGAAGAGACCGAGACCCAGCGGCTGCTGAACATGGCAGAGGAGCTTCACGAGCGCATCGTGGGGCAGGACGAGGCCATCCAGGTGGTGACCCGTGCCATCCGCCGCTCTCGGGCCGGACTCAAGGCGCCTCAGAAGCCCGTGGGCTCCTTTCTCTTTCTTGGCCCCACCGGGGTTGGAAAGACAGAGCTGGCCCGCGCCCTGGCCGAGTTTCTTTTCGGGGACGAGGCGAGCCTCATCCGGGTGGACATGTCGGAGTATATGGAACGCTTCAACGTCTCCCGCCTGGTGGGAGCCCCGCCCGGCTACGTGGGCTACGAGGAAGGGGGACAGTTAACGGAGCGGGTGCGCCGCAAGCCTTACTCCGTTGTCCTCCTGGACGAGATCGAGAAGGCCCACCCCGATGTCTTCCACCTCCTGCTCCAGGTCATGGACGACGGACAGCTGACAGACAGCTATGGCCGGTTGGTGGATTTCCGAAACGTCGTCCTCATCATGACCTCCAACCTCAGCAGCCGGAGCATCGAGCGCGCTCAGTCCCTGGGGTTCCAGAAGGACTCGGATCTCAACCAGATGGACCGGATCCGGGGGACCATGCGCACCGAGCTCAAGCATACCTTTAACCCGGAGTTTCTGAACCGCCTGGACGCCGAGGTGATCTTCCACCCCCTGAACCGCGATCACATCCTTCAGGTTCTGGACCTCATGATCGCCCGGCTGAACCAGCAGCTCTCAGAGCAGGGCCTGCAGCTGGAGTTGGACCAGGAGGCCAAACGGAAGCTGGCCGAACTGGGCTATGACCCGACCTTTGGGGCTCGGGAACTCAAGCGAACGATTCAGACCTACATCGAGGATCCCCTGTCCGAGGAAGTGCTGAAAGGCCGCTTTTCCGAGGAAGGCACCATCCGGGTGAGGTGGGAAGGCGAGTCCTTCCTGTTTGAGGAGAAGAAGACCCTCGTCGGCAATCTGGAAGACGCCTGAACATTGGCCCCTGGCTGATATAGATCGGAGATTAGAGGCCTTGAACAACCGCCAGGGCCGACTTAAGGCGTTAGGGATTCTGTGCTTCCTCCTTCTCTTTGCCTCCCCGGCCTTCGATCAACAGCCCACCATCCGGGTCAAAGCCATCGAAATCCAGGGCCAGCGGCGCGTCGAAGAGTCCACCATCCGCTTCTACATTGGCACCCGGGTGGGGGACCCCTTCTCCGTCTCTCGGCTCCGCGACGACATCAAGAAGATCTACGATCTTGGCTTCTTTCGCGACGTTAAGGTGGACGTGGATCCCTTCGAGGGGGGCTTGCGCGTCGTCTTCATCGTGGAGGAAGAACCCACCGTCGCCGCCGTTCGCATCACGGGCAATATAGAGGTCGAGGACGAGGATCTGAGAGAGAAGACGACGGTGGCGGTCCAATCGATTCTCAACCCCGACACCCTCACGGAAACTGTCCAAAACATGCGGAGTCTTTACCAGCAAGAGGGGTACTATTTTGTCCGCATCGAATCCATCGTGGAGGAGACGACGGCGAACCAGGTGAATGTAGAGTTTCGGATCGCGGAGGGACAGAAGGTTTCCATCGTCGACATTGAATTCGAGGGCAACCAGGCCTTCAGCGACAAGAAGCTGAGGCGGCAGATACAGACGAAGGAACGCTGGTTCCTCTCTTTTTTCACAGAGACCGACATCTACCGAGAAGACCAGATCCTGACTGACGCCTTGAGGGTTCAAGCCTTCTATCAGGATAAGGGGTATCTGAGGGTCCAGGTGGGAGAGACCCGTATTGAGGAGGACCGTGACAAAAACGAGCTTCGGCTCGTGGTCCCTATCCAGGAAGGGGCTCAGTACAGTGTGGGCTCTCTCAGGGCAGAGGGGGACGATATTTTCGCCGCGGAGCAGATTCGAAGTCGCCTCACCCTTGAGGAGGGAGAGATCTACGTCCGGTCGAGCCTTCAGCAGGACATCGTGAATCTGACGGAGGCCTACGCGCAGAGGGGCCACCCCTTTGCCGACATCATCCCCACCACCGAGGTGGACGACGAGGCGCTCGAAGTCCATATCGTCATCACCCCCCGCAAGGGGCGAAGGGTCTTCGTGGGCCAGGTCGTCATCCGGGGCAACGACTTCACCCGGGACAGGATCGTCCGAAGGCAGGTGAGACTGGAAGAGGGGGCCCTCTATGATGGGCAGCAACTCCAGAACACTCGTCGGCGGATCAACAATCTCGGCTTCTTCGAGGAGGTCAAGATCGAGACCAAGCGCGGGGCTTCCGAAGACCTTCTAGATATCGACGTTGAGTTGAAGGAGAAACCGACGGGGGCCGTCAGCGGCGGTTTGGGCTTTAGCAGCCGGGCCAAGTTGATCGTCTTCGGAGAGATCCGAGAAACTAACCTCTTTGGGAGGGGCCAGGCGCTCGCCCTTCGACTGAGCGCTTCCGCCATCGACACAACCGGGACGCTTTCTTTCACCGAGCCCAATTTCTTTGACACCAACTTCTCCTTTTTCGCAACCGCCTTTGCACAGTCCGAGCAATTTGACAGCTTTGATCGAGACCGTCTGGGTGGTGGCGCGGGTTTCGGCCGGAGCTTTGGAGAGAACGTCTTTGGCCGCCTCCTATATCAATTAGAGTTCAATGACATTTTCAACCTTCAAGACAACGTTATTCTCGACGTCGAGGACCAGGAAGGTCAGGTGACGACCAGCAGCATCTTCCCCTCTCTGGTCCGAGACACCACGGACAACCGTTTTCGGCCAACTCGGGGGGCAATCAGCTCTGTGCGAGGTCAGGTCGCCGGGAAGGCCTATGGAAGCGACGACAATTTCTACAGTATCTTTCTTGAGTACCGCCAGTTCTTCCCTCTTCTGCCGAAGCGGGTGATCTTCATGGGCCGGGGGCAGGTCGGATATTCCGACGGATTCGGGGGCGATGAGCTCCCCGTCTTTGAGCGTCTCTTTTTGGGGGGTTCCAGGACGGTTCGGGGGTTCGATTTCCGAGAAGTGGGGCCGAAGGACGCTGAGGACAGGCCTGTTGGAGGAAACGCCTCTCTCTTGTTCAACTTCGAACTCCAGTTTCCCTTCGCCGCTGGGTTTCGGGCTGTGACTTTCTTTGACATGGGCCAGATCTACGACAAGTCTGGGATCTACGACCTGGGAGAACTCAGGGAGGCTGCCGGGGTGGGTATCCGGGTCCTCACCCCCCTGGGTCCTGTCTCTCTCGACTGGGGCTACAAGCTGGACCGCCAGTCAGGGGAGGATGCGAGCGAGTTGCACTTTGCCATTGGACGGCAATTCTGAGGGGACATTCACGATGATCGGAAAGAAGAGATTGTGGTGGAGCATGGTATTGGGGGTTGTCCTCACCTCACTGCTCGTCGCGCCCGTTCAGGTCTTCTCACAGGAGATGAAGGTGGGGATCGTGGATCTCCTGCGGGCCCTCAGGGAGTCTGAGGCGGGGAAGGTCGCCTCGGAGTCTCTGAGCGAATCGGGCAGGGACTTTCAAACGGAGCTCCAATCGAAGGGCCTTTCTGTCGCGGAACAAGAAGAGGCCCTGAGACAGCAGGCTGCCGAGTTCCAGCAAAAGCGTCTTCTCTACAGTGAAGACGTTCAGAGGGAGAGGGAGGAGGAACTGCTTCGCCAGCAGCGGGAGGTTCAGCGTCTCAAGGAGGATACGGTCCGACTTCAAAGAGATGCCGAGGCGGATTTCCGCCTCCAGGAGAACCGCCTGCGCGACCAGGTCCTGGAGGAGATCATGGACGTGATCCTGGCGATCGGTGAACGGGAGAAGTTCACCGTCATCATCGAACGTAGCCAGGTTCTCTTCTTCGATGGCGAACAACTGGACCTGACAGACCAGGTCATTCAAGAGTACGACAAGACGAAGCGATGAAGGACACTCCCGCTCCCCTCTCTCTTCGTGCCGTCGCCGATCGCGTGGGCGGGCGTCTGGAGGGACCAGAGGACCAGATTGTCCGCGGCGTCTCGGACCTCGCGGGTGCCGGTCCAGAGGACCTCACCTTTGTGGCCGTGGCCAAATGGCTTGGAGATCTGGCCGGCTCCAAGGCTGGGGCCCTTCTGGTCGCGGGCGATCTTAAAGTAGACCGACCGGCCGTTCGGGTCGAGGACGCCTACTCGGCCATCATCAACCTCATCGAGTATTTCCACCCGCCAAGGACCCTGGCGCCCGGGCTGAGCGAGCGGGCGGTTCTGGGAGAGAATGTCCGGATCGGGCGGGACGTCACCCTTGCACCCTACGTGGTGTTGGAGGACGGTGTGGAGGTGGGCGATGGGGCGGCCCTCTACCCTGGGGTCTTTGTGGGCCGGGACAGCCGGATCGGTCCGGGGGCCGTCGTCTACAGCAACGTCAGTATCTACTGGGGGGTGGAGATCGGGGCCCGGGTCATCATTCACAGCGGCACCACCATTGGCAGCGATGGCTATGGGTATCGACCCCAGCCCGATGGGACCCACCGTAAGTTTCCCCAGGTCGGAAGCGTCGTGGTGGAAGACGACGTGGAGATCGGTGCCAACGTGACCATCGACCGCGCGGCCCTCGGCGTCACCCGGATCGGGCGTGGGACCAAAGTGGACAATTTGGTCCACATCGCCCATAACGTAGAGGTCGGCCCAAACAGTCTCCTCCTCGGTCAGGTGGGGATCGCCGGCAGCTGCTCCCTGGGCGAAGGCGTGACCCTGGGAGGACAGGTGGGGGTCGGCGAGCGGGTCCGAGTCGGAGATCGGGCCATTGTTACCTCTGGGGGAGGGGTTATCGAGGACCTCCCCGGGGGGAAGGTCTATACTGGATATCCTGTGCTCCCCCACCTGGAACAAGGCCGGCTCCAGGTGGGCCTGAAACGCCTGCCTGGGCTTTTCAAGACGGTCCGGGAGCTTTTGGCCAGGGTTGAGTCCCTCGAGCGGAATCGTTGATGGGTGAAGCCCTAGACCGAGAGACCATCGAGGGCCTGGTTGCCCTCCTCCCACACCGATATCCTTTCCTGCTGGTCGATCGGGTCCTGGAAATTGAGCCCGACAAGCGCATCGTGGGGCTCAAGAACGTCACTCGCAACGAGCCTTTTTTTCCGGGCCACTTCCCAGGTTATCCCGTGATGCCCGGGGTCCTCATCATTGAGGCCATGATCCAGGTGGCCGGGATCCTGGCAGCGCACTCCACAAACAAGGGTGGTCGGGTTTCCTTCTTCACAGGTATTGACCGGGCCCGCTTTCGCCAGCAGGTACTCCCGGGGGACCAGCTTCGGATCGAGGTGGATGTCCTCAGACGTGGAGATCGCTTCTGGCGCTTTAAGGTGGTGGCCATGGTGGACGGCAAGGTGGTGGCGGAGGCCGATCTTCAGGCCATCATTGGCCCCAAACTGCCCTGATTTGGACTCCCGTGGACCTTCTCATACACCCAACAGCCGTTGTTTCCTCTGAGGCCAACCTCGCCGAAGAGGTGGAGGTGGGGCCCTATGTGGTGATTGGGGCGGAGGTCTCTCTCGGGCGGGGCACCCGGGTGGGCCCTCACGCCGTGATTGACGGCTGGACGACAGTGGGTGAGGGGTGTAGGATTGGCGCCGGTGCTGTCATTGGGACCCCACCTCAGGACGCGGATTATCGGGGTGAGCGCTCCTATGTCCAAATCGGGAATGAAAGCGTCATTCGCGAGTATGTGACCATCCATCGTGCCACCGGTGAGGAGGAAGTGACCCGAATTGGCAACGAGACCTATCTGATGGCCTATTCCCATGTGGGCCATAACTGCAAGGTTGGCGACGGCGTCGTCCTGACGAATTACGTGGGCCTCTCGGGCCATGTCGAGGTAGAGGAAAAAGCCGTTCTCTCGGCATACGTGGGACTCCACCAGTTCGTCAAGATTGGGACCCTCTCCCTGGTGGGGGGCTTCTCGGGCATTCGAAAGGATGTTCCTCCCTATACCATCGTGGAGGGGCACACTCCCCGGGTCCGGGGGTTGAACACCGTCGGCCTGCGCCGAAACGGGGTCTCTACGCAGGCAAGGGGCGCCCTCAAGACCGCCCTTCACTTCCTTTTGGAATCCAATCTCACCGTCAAGGAAGCCGTGGAGCGCATTCGGCAAGAAGTTCCTCGAGGCCCGGAGGTTGATCACCTGGTAGAATTCGTGGAGCGGTCAAAGCGCGGGATCCATCGCTAAGGCCGATGGGGGATGACTGAGGTATGAGTTCGGGAACAAGGATGCGGGCGGGAGTAGTTGGGGTAGGCCACATGGGGCGTTACCACGTGGGGGTCTACTCTGATCTCCCTGAGGTGGACCTGGTGTCGGTGGTGGATCTCGACAAAGACCGGGCCCAGGCCATCGCCAAACAGTATGAGACCCAGGCCGCCACGGATTACCGGGAGATCATGGACCAGGTCGATGTCGTAAGCGTCGCCGTTCCGACTCATCTTCACTTCCAAGTGGCCCGGGACTTCCTTGAGGCGGGGATCCACGTCCTCCTGGAGAAACCCGCCGCCCCCACCCTGGCTGAGGCCGAGACCCTCTTTAAGCTTGCTCAGGAAAAGGGCCGCGTGCTTCAGATCGGCCATGTAGAGAGATTCAACGGGGCCGTCCAAGAGCTGAAGAAGATCGTTCGAGACCCCATCCTCATCGACTGTCGGCGGATGGGGCCCTTTGAGCCTCGGGTACAGGCGGATGGGGTGGTCCTTGACCTCATGATCCATGACCTGGACATTGTCCTCAGTTTGGTGAACGCGCCCGTCCGAAGCTGTCGTGCGACCGGTACGAGGGTGTTTTCGTCGCGGGAGGACGTGGCCAACGTTTCTCTCACCTTCGAGACCGGCTGCATCGCCGTCCTGACGGCCAGCCGAGTTACCCAGGAGAAGGTTCGCACGCTCGCCGTCACGCAGAAGGACGCCTACATCGTGCTGGATTATGCCAACCAGGACATCCATATCCACCGGCAGGCCTCCTCTGAGCACGTCCTGACCCATGAAGAACTCCGCTATAAGCAGGGGTCCCTCATCGAACGCATCTTTGTGCATAAGGACAATCCCCTGAAGCTGGAGATCCGTGCTCTCCTCAACGCCGCTGCCAATGGCCTTGGGCGTAACGCCTCCTATGACGGAGAGATCCTCTCCCTTAAGTTGGCCCTCCAGGTCCTGTCTGAGCTGGAGGACCAAGGGATGGCCCCGCCCTGAAAAGGGGAGACAGGCGGCCCCGATTGCCATGCATCTGCGACGCTCACCTCATACAGATCCCGGCCTTGGACCTTTCTTCTTTCCCGATGAAGAAAAAGACGCATCGGCCTCACGGCCTTCTTCGTAGTCGTCTGAGAGTCGACCAGAGGGTGCATTGATGGGCGGAACACGTCTTGGGCTCATCGCCGGCGAAGGGCGCCTGCCCGAGATCCTCCTGGACGCCCTCTGCCAGCAAGGACGCGAGGTGGCCACCATCGCCTTCTCCGACGAGACGGCGTCTGCCCTGGCCCCTTCGTCGGTGTCGCTGCTCCGGTGCGGTGTCGCCGAAGTGGGGAAGATTATGGGTTTTCTCAAGGCCCAAGAGGCTAAAGACGTCCTGATGGTCGGAAAGGTCGACAAGGCCCTCTTGTATCGAGAGCCCAAGTTTGACTGGCGGGCAGTCAAGCTGGCTTTCCGCCTGCAGGACTGGCGGGACGACTCTCTCATGGCGGCCTTTGTGGCGGAGATGGAGCGCGAGGGGCTTAAAGTCCTCGCCCAGATGGATTTCCTGAAAGATCTTCTGGCCCCATCGGGGGTCCTCTCAAGTCGCCAGCCGACCGAAAAGGAGATGTCTGACCTGCGATTCGGCTTTGAGATGGCCAAAGGAATCGCCGGGCTCGATATCGGGCAGACGGTCGTGGTGAAGGAAAAGACCATTGTGGCCGTGGAGGCCATGGAG
This sequence comes from bacterium, assembly GCA_965249615.1. GTDB lineage: Bacteria > UBA8248 > UBA8248 > JACPRG01. The sequence continues at coordinate 94,706 of CBDFMI010000004.1, forward strand.
GGGACGGACGAGACCATCCGCCGAGGTTGCCAGTTGGGGGGCAAGGGGGTAGTGGCCGTCAAGGTGAGCAAACCCAGGCAGGACCCCCGCTTCGATGTCCCCGTTGTCGGAGAAGAAACCCTTCGTGTCCTGGCCGAAGGGGGCGGGTCCGCCCTGGGGGTGGAGGCGGGGAGGACCCTGGTGGTGGACCTCGACGTTCTCAAGGCCCGGGCGCAAAAGGCTAATATCACCCTTGTGGCCCTGGAGGGTCCCTCATCGAAATCTTGATGGTGGCAGGCGAGGCCTCAGGGGATGCCCACGGAGGCCAGCTGGCCAACGCCCTGCGCGCGCTTCAGCCGGGCCTTCGTCTGTCAGGCGTCGGCGGACCGAATATGCGCAAAGCTGGGGTTGAGACCTGGTGGGACGTGTCCTCACTGGAGGCCATCGGCACGGAGGCCCTTCGCCGGCTTCCAGAGCTGCGCCGTGTGAAGAGAAAAATCCTCAGAGAGGTCAGAGGGAGACGCCCGGCGGCGGCCGTCCTCATTGACTATCCCGGATTCAACCTCCACTTGGCAAAACACCTGAACCGTCTGGGGGTTCCCGTCTACTATTTCATCGCCCCTCAGCTCTGGGCCTGGGGCGCTTGGCGGGCGAGAAGGTTGGCCCGGTGTGTGAACCTCCTCCTCGTTATTCTCCCCTTCGAGGAGGGCTACTTCCGCTCCCAAGGAATTGACACCCTCTTCGTGGGACATCCGCTGATGGATCGGCCGGCCGATCCATCAGCGGAGGAGAGCCGATCCCGGCTTGGCCTGAAGGAGTCCGGGCCAGTCATCGCCCTGCTGCCCGGAAGCCGCCGTCGGGAAGTTTCAGTCCTGTTGCCGACCATGGTCAAGGCGGCCCGGACGCTTCTGGAGTCCTGGCCCGGGGCGCAATTTCTTCTGCCAGTGGCCGATGTCCTGGAGCCTGAGTGGGTCCATGGGTTTGTCGGGGATTTTCCAGTCAGGTTGACCCGGGGAACCTCGGAGGTCTTGGCGGCCTCCGATGCGGCCATCACGGCCTCTGGGACGGCCACCCTGGAGGCGGGCCTCCAGGGTGTTCCGATGGTGATCGTCTACAAGATCCAAATCCCTTGGGCCAGTTATCCCTTGATGCGCTTTATCATAAAATGCCCGTCTATCGGCCTCATCAATCTTCTGGCGGGGGAGCGCCTGGTGCCGGAGCTCCTGCAAGATAAGGTGACCCCGGAGCGTATTGTCAGGGAGGTCCGGCGGGCCGTAGAGGACCAGGACTACCGAGCAAGGGTGAAGGCCCGCATGAGGGAGATTCGGGAAAACCTGGGGGAACCGGGGGCTTTTGAGCGGGCTGCCCGTGCTATCCTTTCTCACCTGAGCGCATGACCAATCGGGTCCCTCAAGAAGGGACGGTGGGAGAACGTCTAGTGCGGTTTGCCTTGCGGGACATGCTGGCACCTCTCGTGGCCCTTGGGACTCTCCTTTTGTGCGCGACCCTTCGCCGGGAGATCCTCCACAAAGACCGAGAGGAGAGTGTGAAGCGCCGAGAGAGCGGCGTGATCTACTCCCTTTGGCACGGGCGGATGTTCTTTCCGATCTATTATTTCCGAGGGCTCAGGGTGAGCATCCTTGCAAGCCAGAGCCGGGATGGGGAACTCATCACGGGGGTTCTTCAGATCCTTGGCCAGAAGGTCATCCGGGGGTCCAGTAGCCGCGGCGGGGCCAGGGCCCTGGTGGAGCTTCGCCGCCGCCTGGAGGCGGGTCAGGACGTGGCCCTCACCCCCGATGGTCCCCGCGGTCCCCGCCATCGCGTCCAGCCTGGGATCATCGACCTGGCGAGCAGGACCGGCGCCCCTATCCTCCCTGTCGCGTTCGGGGCCTCGAGGGAAAAAACCTTCCAAAGCTGGGACCGCTTCTGTCTTCCTCTTCCTTTCAGCCGGGTGGCCCTTGTCTTCGGCCCCCCCATGGAGGTGGCCGGAGATCTATCCAAGGCGGCCCTGGAGAAAAAACGAAGGGAGCTGGAGACGGCCATGGAGTGGACAACCCAGGCCGCCGACGCGGCCGCTCTCTCCCGCAGAACCTCCTAAATCCCTTTGGCCTCCGGGAATATCAAGAGCCATCTGGACCTTCAAGGCGGATCTCTGCTGGGGCAGGGGGGTCCCAAGTGGAGTTTCGCCGCTTAGCGCTTGGGGTATATTGGATAGGGTCTATTCTGAGGTTGCCTTCCATAGGGATCCGGGGAAGGCGGCGTTTTTCGGCGAAGGGAGATCGGTGGTCCTCCTCTACAATTTTCTGCTTCTGGCCAGCCTCCCAGCTCTGGGCCTCGTCTTCACCTATCAGGCCATCATCAGGGGAAAGTGGCGACGAGGGTTTTTGCAGAGATTGGGATTCTTCTCCCTGCCTCCATCTAGCCAGAAAGCCCTTTGGGTTCACGCCGTTTCGGTCGGCGAGGTCCACGCAGCGACCCCTTTGGCAAAGGCGTTGAAGGAGCGTTTTCCAGGTTTTCGCCTTGTCATCTCCACGACGACCGAGACTGGGCAGGAAGCAGCCCGTCGTCGCATCCCCGAGGCCGATTCCCTCATCTACTTTCCCCTTGATCTACCCTTTTCCGTGGCGAAGGCGGTTCGGGCAGTGGACCCCCGACTGGTGGTCCTCATGGAGACGGAGATCTGGCCAAACTTTCTGCTCCACCTGCGCCGCCGCCAGATCCCCCTTCTGATCGCTAACTGTCGGATCTCGCCTCGGTCTTATCGGGGATACCGCCGCCTTCGCCCCTTTATGAGGCGGATCCTTTCCAGGGTGTCCCGCTTTAGTGTTCAGACCGAGGACGACGCCGAGCGCCTGCGCCGGCTGGGAGCCCCAGTGGATCGGGTGCGGGTCACGGGAAATCTCAAGTTCGACGAGGCGGTCCAGTCGGTCCTCTCCTCCCCGAGTCGGCCCGAGGCCATTCGCGAGTCCTTGGGGTTTCCGCCCCAGAGTCCCCTTTGGGTGGCTGGTAGTATTCACCCTGGGGAGGAGGAGGTCATCCTGGGCGCATTTTCTTCCCTGCGGGACCGGCACCCCGAACTGGGTCTCCTCCTGGCCCCCCGGCGCTTGAACCGTGTCCCGGAGATTGAAGCGATGCTCCAAGGCCGGGGTCTGGACTACCGTCTCCGGAGCGTTTCGGGTCCCCCCGGCGCTCCGGTGCTGGTCCTGGACACCCTGGGGGAGCTCGCAGGCCTCTATGGGGCCGCGACGGTCGCCTTCGTGGGGGGCAGCCTGGTCCCCTGGGGGGGGCAAAACCCCCTGGAGCCGGCGGCCCGAGGCGTCCCCGTCCTTTTCGGGTCTCATATGCAGAATTTTCAAGAGGCCGCGACTCTGCTGAAAACTTCAGGGGAAGGGGGGACGCCTGCGGCCCTCGAAGTGGCGGGCCCGCTTCAGGGTGCGGGGGGCAAATTGGTCGAGGTCGTAGGACAGCTCCTCGAGGATCCGGGGTTGGCGCGCGCCATGGGAGAGCAGGGGCAAAAAGTGGTGAGGGCGCATGCGGGCGCCCTGGAGCGAAATCTCGAACTCATCGCAGAGCTTCTTGCGGGTGAGGGGGATTGAAGTGGCCCTGCGGGAGCTCGTGAGGGATTGCTGGGAGGTGGACCGCGAGGGGAGCCCCTGGCCCCTTCGGACGGCCCTTCGGGGGGCATCTTGGGCCTATGGCCTGGGACATCTTGCCCGATTGGCCGGCTATCGGGCCCGCCTCTTTCGGGAGGGTCGGCTTCCCTGCCACGTCATCAGCGTGGGCAACCTGACGGTTGGGGGGACGGGAAAGACACCCACGGTGCTGGCCCTGGCCCTGGCCATTCATCAGCAGGGGATTCGGACAGCCGTCGTCAGCCGGGGCTACCAGGGGGGCTCACCATCGCCCGTCACCGTTGTCTCAGACGGTGAAACGCTTCGTGTCCATCCTCCCGAGGCAGCGGACGAGGCCTATCTGCTGGCCAGGCGTCTCCCCGGTATCCCCGTTCTGACAGGGCCCGATCGGCTCCGGGTGGGGCAACACGCCGTGGCCGCCTTTCGGTCAGAATGTCTAATTCTGGACGACGGTTTTCAGCATCTTCGCCTTGCCCGGGACCTCAACCTCATTCTCCTCGACGCCGACCACCCCTTTGGAAACGGCCATCTCCTCCCGCGGGGCCCTCTGCGAGAGTCCCCCCGGTGCCTGGAGCGGGCCGATGCCCTCCTCCTCACGCGGGCTCGGTCCGCCTCTCCCCCCTGCTTAGAGTTTCTTCGCCAGCGTTATCCCCGCCTCCCGGTGGCGGTGTCCCGCTTTGAGCCTGACGGGGTTTTCCAGGTCTCAGATGATTCCCCCCGGCCGGTGGCAGGACACCGGGTTTACCTGGTTTCCGGGATCGCCCGTCCCGAGGATTTCAGAACGTTGGTCAAGTCTCTTGGGGTGGACGTTGTGGGAGAGGTTGCCTTCCCGGACCACCATCGCTATTCGGTTGAAGAAGTCCGGGATGTGGAGCGACGCGCCCGGGCGGCCAGCGCCGAGTTTTTTCTCACCACGGAGAAGGACGCCGTTAAGATCCGCCCCCACCTGCATGACACAGATCGCTGGTGCGCCCTTCGAATTCGCCTCACCCTGCTGGCCGGCCAAGAACACTGGCGTGCCTGGACCGAGAGGGCCAGGGCCGTCAGATAGGCCGAGGTTCCCTTTTCATCATTCCTACTCGCAACTTGTGGTGGAAGAGATGGAAGGGCCTGCGTGAGGGTTTTAGCTCCTCATGCTGGCCATCATATAGAGCCCGGCAGCGACGAAGAGGATATTGGTTGCCCACGCGGCCACTGGGGCCGGGAGAGTCCCGGCGTGACCCAGTGAGATCCCCGTGTTGAAGAGGATGAAATAACTGAAACCGATGAAGATGGTCAGACCGATGCTTCGTGCAAGGCTCCCGCTTCGGGCGGTCTTGAGAGAGAAGGGGACCCCGACAAGGGCCATGATGAGTCCGACAAAAGGAAAAGAGAGCTTGGCGTGCATGTCCACGGTGTACTGGGTCGCGTCGATCCCGTTGGCCAGAAGTCCTCGGATATAGTTCTTAATCTCAACTAGGTTCATCTCTTCAGGTTTCTTTTTAACCTGTTTAAAGTCGCTGGGCCGCTCGGGAAGCATGACGAGGTGCTCGGCGAATTCCTCGGTCCTGGATTCCGATCCGTCCGAAAAGATCCTGGTGCGTCCGTTCAGAAACATCCAACCCTCGCCGTCCCAGCGCATCGCCTCTGCGTCGATGCGCTCTAGGAGAGTGCGTTGGGGCGTGAGGCGATAGAGGGTCACGCCTTTGAAAATGTTCTGGTCCGGGTCAAGGGAGCGGATGTTCCAGATGGCCCCTTCCTCGGACTGGAACCAGAGGTTGTCCCTTCGGACCACCCACCGGGGGGTCTTCTTCTTGATCTCGACCCGAAAGATTTGCTGGACCCTCGTGTTGGTGAAGGGAATGACAAATTCATTGGCCAGGAAGAGGAAACCGCTTGCGATCACTCCCATGACGAGGATAGGCGCGGCGATTCGGGCGAAGCTCACACCGCAGGCCCGCATGGCCGTCACCTCGTTGTTCCGGCCTAGGACGAGGAGGGAGAGAACGGCCGCGAGCAGGATGGCCACCGGAGTGACCAGGAAAAGGATCATGGGAATCTTATAGAAGAAGTAGGCGGCGCTGGCGGCAAAGCTGGCGTGGTGCTCGATAAAGTCATCGATCCGCTCAAAAAACTCCACGATGAGAAAAATGTTGAGGAAGGCGAAGAGTCCGAGCCCAAAGAGCCCAAGGAACTCGCGACAGACGTACCGGGTGATGAGCTTCACGGATCCTCTTCCTCCGTCCAGAGGATTCCGCGCGCTTGAAGACGGTCACGAATAGACTCCCAAGCTGTCCCCAGGCGTTCCCCCGTCCAGTTGAAGACCTTGAAAGGAGTCTCCCGCCCCACTTTCGTTACGGCGTATATGGCGACGGCGCCCAGCACCATGTTGGGGAACCAGAGGGCCCCGGCGATCGGGACGACGGCCCGCTCCCCCAACCCCTCACCCAGCGTCAAGAAGACATAGTAAAACATGATGATGAGGAGACTCAGGGCAAAACTGCCGGACTTCCCCGACCGTCTATTCTTGATCCCCAAAGGTGCCCCGACGAAGCCGAGGATGAGCGTGGCAAAGGGGATGGAGAATTTCTTGTAATACTCCACTAAGAGACCGTTGTACCGGCGATCCTCGGGACCATATCGCTCAAGCTTTGCTTGGATCTCATAAAGGGAGAGGTTTTTCCCCGCCCTCTCCAACTTCCCCGTGTCCCCCAGAAGGTCCCGGGCCTCCAGGGATAGGTCGTAGGTCTCAAAATTGATGACCTGGTATTTCTCTTCCTGGGGCACGGGCCTGTGGATGGCCCCCGCGCGAAGCCTCAGGGTCATCCTCGAGGCCTCGGGGTCGGGGATCAGCACCCCCTCCTCGGCCACAATGGTCTGTGGGTTCTCCTCGCTCCGGTTGTCTGAGATGAGGATCCCCCGCATCACGCGTTCTGTGGAGGGCATCTCGTGGACATACAAGACGAGACCGTCGAAGTCATCGTTAAAGACCCTTGCTTTAACGGAGACGCTGGCGGCCTGGGAGTTGGCGAGCTCGAGCCTGAGTTCCATGAAGGACCTCTCGCTCCAGGGCAGGGCGTAAAAGACCAGGTAGTTGGAGACCCCATAAGTCAACAGAGAGAGGAGCAGGACGGGCGCAAGCTGGCGATAGAGGCTGATGCCCGTCGCCTTCATGGCGATGATCTCGCTGTCGGCTGACATCCGGCTGAAGGTCATGACGGTGGCAAGCAGGAGGGCCATGGGGATGGTCACGAGGAGGAATGAGGGAGAAATCACCAGGAGAAGCCGAAGGACTACCAGGAAGGGAACGCCTTTGTTAACGACGAGGTCTGTGAGCTGAAAAATTCGGCTGAGGAAGAGGACGAAGGTGAAAACCAGGAGGGCCAGAAGGAAATAGCCCAACATTTCCCGAAAGATGAGGCGGGAGATAATCCGCATAATCTTATGCGAAACCCCCTTCAGGAGGGGCCGCAAGCGTCCTCAAAATGGGAAAACCTTCATGGGGGAATAAAAGGCCCCCACCCCGTCAAATCCTCCCGGAGAGTGCGCTCCCCAGCTTCCCCCCTACGACTGTAAAAGGCTACACCCCTAGGACGCCGATGTAAAGCCGGTCCTTTGTGGGGGGCGGCTTTGACGCGATCCGCGGGGCATGGTAGCCTGAAAAAGATCTGTCTGACATTTCCCTGAGACTTCTGGAGGCGCGATGAAGATCTGCTCCCTTCTCCCCAGCACGACGGAGATCGTCTATGCCCTCGGCCTTGAGGATCAGCTCGTCGGGGTCACCCACGAGTGTGATTACCCACCTGGGGCTCGTTCAAAGCCCGTTGTGACCCGGAGTCACATTCATCCTGAGGAGAAGACCGGGACGGAGATCGACCAGACGGTGACAGAGACCCTCGCGAAGGGAGAAAGTCTCTACGCCCTGGACGTGGAACTCCTCTCGAAGCTTGAGCCAGATCTCATCATCACCCAGAAACTTTGCGCGGTGTGCGCCGTGGCATATGACCAGGTGGTGTCGGTGGCGGAAAATCTCCCCGGGCGCCCTCAGGTCGCCTCCTTGGAACCGACTACCCTGGCGGAGATTTTTGAGACCATCCGGCGGGTGGGTGAACTGACGGGGACCTCCAGTCGGGCGGATCGTGTGGTGGGGGAACTGAAGGAGCGGGTCGATCGGGTGCGGGCAAAAACCTCCCGGGCCCCCTCAAAACCCCGGGTCCTCTCCCTGGAATGGGTAGACCCCCCCTTTGGCGGCGGGCAGTGGCACCCGGAGTTGGTGGAGATCGCCGGCGGTGAGGACGGGCTTGGCAATCCCGGGGGCCCTTCGCCCAGGCTGGATTGGAAGGATGTTGAGAGCTTTGCCCCCGAGGTTGTTGTCCTCATGCCCTGCGGTTTCGAAGTCCCACGGGCGGCCCAGGAATATGCCCGGGCCTCGCTCCCCAAGTTCTGGGACGGGCTCCCGGCTGTTCAATCTGGCCGAGTATTCGCCCTGAATGGGAATGCCTACTTCAACCGACCTGGCCCTCGGATTGTGGATAGCCTGGAACTTCTGGCGGGTGTCGTCCAACCGAAGTTCGTAGAGCTGGGGGCGGAGGCAGAGGGCCATTGGATTCACCTGGGGAGCTCGCGGGTTGGGGCCTCTTGATGGGTGTTTGTCACAAATCCCCCCTCGTCTAGCCTAGAGGGTACCCATGCAACGCCCCAATGTCAGGCTAAAGCGCATCTATGACGCGCCGGAGCCCGAAGACGGCCTCCGGGTTCTTGTGGACCACCTGTGGCCACGGGGGATGAGCAGGGAGAAGGCCCGGATTGATGAGTGGTTCCAGGATCTGGCTCCGAGCCACGCGCTTCGCCAGTGGTTTGATCACGACCCGAAAAAGTGGAAGGAGTTCCAGCGCCGGTACCATCAAGAGCTCCTCTCCCCAGGGAAGCGAGATCGGCTCTACTTCCTCCTAGACACTGTCTCCCGGAAAAAAACCACCTTCCTCTTCGCGGCGAAGGATCAAGACCACAACAATGCGGTGGCCCTCAGGGAGTTCCTGATGACCTTTGCGGCGAAAAAAGGCCCCGCGTCTCCTGCAAAGCCAACAGGAAAGAAATCCCGGACATAACCCCGTGTCTCATCCTTCTTAACCATGCTCATAGAAAGAGAGCGTGGTGTCGCCATATTCCCGGGAATCGACCCGCTTCAACCCCCCTTGGTCTTTCGGCTTCTCCCTTGAGGAGTGTTCCAGGATCACCTTGCCCCCCTCCCTAAGGAGTTTCGCCTTGGCGATGATCTGGAGGGCCTTTTCCCCTAGATCTGACTCATAGGGGGGGTCCAGAAAGATAAAGTCGAATGCCTCTTTGGACTCGGCTAGGCGGTCGAGGGAAGAGAAGGCGTCTCCGGGGAGGATCCGATAAAAATCCCGGGAGAACCCACAGCCCGACAGATTGGCGAGCGCCAGAAGGAGGGCCCTCTGTGAGCTCTCCAGCAGGGTCGCTCGTCCCGCGTTCCGGCTGAGGGCCTCGACTGAGACCGCCCCGGTCCCGGCGAAGACATCGAGGAGGTGGGCGCCCTCAATGGAGTTGCCAAGGATGTTAAAGAGGGCTTCTCGGACGGGGTCCGGTGTGGGCCGGATGGAGAGGCCCCCGGGCGCGGTCGGTTTCCCCGGCGCCCGAAGTTTTCTGCCCTTCGCCTTTCCCCCGATGATCCGCATGGTCCCCTCAGGGAATCTCGAAGTGAGAAAGGAGCTTGAAGGCCTTGACCCGCTCTTCGATCTCAGGCTGAGTGAGGGTTTTCAGGCGGTCCACGCTGAAGGCCTCCACGTTGAAGGAGGCCATGGCGCTCCCGTAGATGATGGCCTGGCGCAAGGTCAGGGGGCTAAGGTTTGCGGCCTTTGTGAGATAGCCCATAAAACCTCCGGCAAAGGTGTCGCCGGCGCCGGTGGGGTCGCGGATGTCTTCGAGGGGGTATCCGGGGGCGGAGAAGACAGTCTCGTGGTCGAAGGAGAGGGCCCCGTATTCCCCCTGCTTGACGATCAGGGTCTTTGGACCCATGGCGAGGATGGCGCGGGCCGCCCGGGCGATATTGGGTTCCTGGGCCAGTTCGCGGGCTTCCCCGTCATTGATGATGAGGATATCGACCCGCTTTAAGGTTTCCTTTAAGGCATCGAGCTTTCCTTCGATCCAGTAATTCATTGTGTCGCAGGCCACGAGATCCGTGGACTCGACTTGATCCAGGACGCTCAGCTGCAGTTCCGGGTCGATATTGGCCAGGAAGAGGTGACGACAATGCTGATAGGCTGTCGGGATCCGGGGTCTAAAATCTTCGAAGACATTGAGGCGGGTCTCGTGGGTGATGGCCTCGTTGAGGTTATAGGTGTACTCCCCCTTCCAACGAAAGGTTTCCCCTTCAGCCTTCTCCAGACCTGCGAGATCGACCCCTTTTCCCCGAAGGAGGGCGAGATGTCCTTTTGGAAAGTCCATGCCGACGGCGCCGACGAGGTGCACCTGGCTGAAGAAGCTGGCGGCCACTGAGAAATAGACGGCCGATCCCCCCAAGACCTCTTCGACCTCGCCAAAGGGGGTCTTGACCGAATCGAGAGCTACCGAACCCACGACCAGAAGACTCATGGTTTGCGCTTCCTCCGTGTTGTCCCGAAAGTTTTCCGTTTTGGCCGAAGGAAAAGCCCTTTCACTTGAGGGCGTCGATCTCCTTGGCAAGCTTAAAATCCCGTTCCGTCAATCCCCCTGAGTCGTGGGTCGTTAAGAGGAGATGTACCCGACGGTAATTAATGGTGATGTCCGGGTGGTGGTTGGCGGCCTCAGCAAGCTCCGCCACTTTATTCACAAAGGTCACGGCCGGCATAAAAGATTCGTGTTCAAAAGTCTTGACGATGGTGTCCCCCTCGCGTTTCCATCCACTCAGGGCCTGCAGTCCTTTAGTGATCTCGGCCTCCGCCAGTTTAGCCATGTACCAATCCTCCCCTTTTTCTTTTAGCGTGTCTTTATGGTCTGGGTCAACGCCTCCTGTCCCGCCTCCGTTATGTGAGCGAGGCGCTCAATTCGGCGAGGTTGAAGCCCTCGAGCTGTTCACAGACTGTCCGATTGAACTTTCCTGCCATCCACCCATCCACCAGCCGGTGGTCCACCGTGAGGGAAAGCCCCATCCGGTCCCGAACCGCCGTTGATCCATCCGGGATGGCCACCACCTCTTTTTGAATCGCCCCCGCGCCCAGGATGGCCGCCTCAGGGGGGTTGATCAGAGGAGTGCCGAAGAGGCTCCCTGTGGCGCCCACATTGGTCAGGCTGAAGGTCCCACCGGTCGCCTCTTCGGGACGGAGGCCCCCTTGATGGGCCCGGTCCGAAAGGGTCTGGATGGCCTTGGCGAGATCGACGAAGTTGAGCCCTTGGGCATCCCGGACGACGGGGACGATCAGGCCCTCCTCCAGCGCCACCGCGATCCCAAGGTGAACCGCCTTGAAGAGGAAGATGGCCTCGTCGCTCCAACGGCTGTTCAAGACTCGAAACTCAGGCTTTAAAAGGGCCATCAGGGTGGCCTGGGCGATGAATGGCGTGTAGGTTAGGCGCACCCCGGTTCGGGCGAAAAAATTCTCGCCGTTCTCTTTTCTCCACGCGACGATGGCGGACACGTCAGCCACATCGACGGTGGTGAACTGGGGGATGGTCCTGGCGCTCTCGACCATCCGCTCCGCGATCCGCCGCCGCATTCGGCTCAAGGGGATCCGATCGGCCTCTTCGGGAGAGGGTTTTGGCCTCCCAGCAGGCCTCCCCTTCAGATATTTTTGCAGGTCCTCCTCTGTGACGCGTCCTCCCCGCCCTGTCCCCGAGAGTTTTGAGAGCTCCTCAAGTTTTACACCAGACTCGGCGGCGAGGCGTTTCAGCCGCGGAGAGAGAAAACCCCGTCTCTCATCGGCTTCTTTCTTCCCGGCCGAAGGGGCATTCTCAGCCGGTGGAGCGACTGGGGTTTCCTCCTCGGGCGAGATGGCCTCCTCCGTCTCGATGAGGGCGAGGGCTTCCCCCACTGGGACGGTCTTTTCGGCGGCCACCAGGATCTTGGCGAGACACCCTCGTAAGGGCTCTCCACCTCGAACTCCACCTTTGCGCTTTCAGCGGCCAGGAGGGGCTCACCTTTTTGAAGCTCGTCCCCCTCCTGCTTCAGCCATTGGGTGACGGTGCCCTCGTGGACGCTTGTCCCCATCCGGGGCATTAAGATTTGGGCGGTTGCCATGGACACGATTCCTCTAATAGGCCGAAAGCTTTCGAAGGGCCTCAACGATCTTCCGGGTGTTCGGCAAGAAATACTCTTCCAGAGGCGGGCTGTAGGGGATCGGAGTGTCCAGGGCGCCGACCCTGTGAATGGGCGCGTCTAGGGATTCAAAGGCCTCCTCGGCGATGAGGGCGGCCCATTCAGCTCCCACCCCTCCGGTCTTGTGATCCTCGTGCACAATGAGGACCCTTCCTGTCTTTTTGACGGAAGAGAGGATGAGTTCCCGGTCGAAGGGGAGGATAGAGCGAAGGTCCACCACCTCGACCTCAATCCCCTCGTCCGACAGGGTCTCGGCTGCCTGAAGGGCGTCGTAGAGGGTCGTCCCGTGGGTGATGAGCGTGTGATGCTCCCCCTCCCGGATGACCCGGCCCTTCCCGATGGGGACCGTCCAGTCCCCCTCTGGAACCTCAGGGCGGAGGACTTCTGGGATCTGAGAGAGCGGGAGATTGTAGAGCTTTTTGTATTCGAGGAAAATGACGGGGTTATTGTCCCGAATCGCGGCCTTGAGGAGGCCTTTGGCGTCGTAGGGGGTGGCGGGCGCCACCACCTTGAGGCCGGGTGTGTGGTAGAACCAGGCCTCCGGGTTGTGGGAGTGACAAGGCCCTGCGCTCTTCAGTGCCCCCGCGGGCAACCTGATCGTGATGGGGACCGGACCCGCCCCCCGGAAGTAGGACCCGGCCGCATAGTCCACGAGCATCTTAAAAGTCTCGGTAATAAAATCGGCAAATTGCATCTCTACCACGGCACGAAGGCCCTTGTGAGCCGCCCCCACCGCCGCCCCGACGAATCCGCTCTCGGCAAGAGGGGCGTCCACCACCCGCATGGCCCCAAAGGTCTCGAGGAACCCCTTCGTCACGCCGAAGGCTCCGCCCCCGAGACCGATGTCCTCCCCGATGAGATAGACCTCAGGGTCTCTTTCCATCTCCTCCCAAAGGGCTGTTGTGATGGCCTGCCGGTAGGTGAGTTGTGCCATGTTCCTTTAGTCACAAGCCCTGAATGGAGCCGGATGCCCGTCTAAAATCCGCTCAAGGGGCATAGACGTTCTCCAGGATCTCCGGCCCTTGGGGGAGGGGGCTTTTTTTGGCAAAGGCCACGGCCTCCTCGAGTTCCCGGTCGATCCGGGCGTGAAGATGAGAGATTTGTTCCTCTGTGATCTTCCCTTCTTCTTTGAGCTGCGCTTCGAAAAATCGCACCGGGTCGAGGGCATCCCAGGCCGAAATCTCTTCCTTTGGAACATAGTCCTGGTAGGCGTCGTAGATAGAGTGTCCGCAGGCCCGGGGGTTAACCGACTCGATGAGAATAGGCCCTTCCCCCGAGCGGGCCCGCGAGAGTGCCTCTCTTGTGATCTCATAGACCCCGAGGACATCTGTCCCGTCGATGAGGTAGCCCGGGGTGCCATAGCCGATGGCCCGGAGGGCGAGATTCTTGCAGGCGTACTGCAGACGTATGGGTGTTTTATAGGCCCAAAAATTGTTCTCCAGGATGAGGACCAAGGGGAGCTTTTGGACCGCGGCGAAATTAAACCCCTCGTGAAAGTCTCCTGTGGAGCTCGCCCCATCCCCGCTCATGGCGAGGACAGCGCTCCCATCACCTCGGTATTTGGCCGCAAAGGCCGCCCCCGTCGCGACCGGGATCATGGTCCCGATGTGACTGATGAGCTGAAAGATGTTAAGAGAGCGGTCGGCATAGTGGATCTCTCGGCCCCGGTTGATCCCGCCCTCCCGGCCCAGATACTGGGCCATGAGGGGTTTGAGGGCCTGGCCTCGAACGAGGTGGGACGGGAGATTCCGGTGCATCGGCACCAACGTGTCCTCGGGTCGAAGGGCATAGCTGCTTCCTACGGAGAGGGCCTCGTTGCCCCGTCCAAAGAAGGCGGTCCCTGGGATGAGGCCCTGGCGAAAGAGCTCTCCTATCCGCTCCTCAAAGGCGCGGCCAAGGGCCATGAAATAGTAGAGCTGGCAAAAATCCTTTTCGGAGAGATCGAGGGTCTGGGGCGATTTTGGACGCCAGGCGATGCGAAGGCCGTTGATCGTCAGGTGGCGGTCTCGAAGGTCTCTAAAATAGTCGAGGTGGTCCAGCTCCGCTTCGTTGACCGGGGTTTCCGATGGGGCCACCGCCCGTTCCATCAAGAGATTCCTTTTCGATGTAGAGAATCCCCGTCTCAGCGCGTCATCAAAGGAACACTCGCCTGCCAAGTCCACTCATCCTACCCCAAAGGTGGACCCACTTCAAACGACCGCGGAGATGGGGATTCGGGCAGGGTTGGCGATTGGAACGGTCTGAGATAGAATGAAAAAAATCCAAGAGGATGGGCACAGGTACTCGTAAAGAAACCCCGGTCTCCTTCGCAATCAGGAGCGGCAAGAATGAAAGCTCAGGAAGTCGGTTTAAAAGCGCAGCCTAAAGCGGCCCAGCGCAAGAAGGGTCCTCGCCAGGTCATGACTTTCACCTTTTACCAGGTTGATCCGGCCTGGCGGCGTCTAGACGAAAAAGAACGTGAGCGGGGAAAAGCAGAGTTTCTTCAGGTCCTCCTGGAATACACGAAGGGCCTCGTTATTAAGAGCTACTCCCTGATTGGGTTAAGGGGCAACTGCGACTTTCTGCTCTGGCGGATCGGGAAGGATATGGAAACCTTGCAAGAAATGAGCGCCAAACTCTTTAAGACAGGACTTGGAAAATATCTGACCGTTTCTCACTCCTACCTGGCCATGGCCAAGGCCTCGCAGTACGAGGACAAGGTGAACCCTGAGCACAGTAAAGAACGGGAGCGGCTCACACCCTCAGACATGCGCTATATCTTCGTCTATCCCTTTACGAAGCAGCGAGCGTGGTATGCGCTGTCGTACAAAGAGCGCCAGCGGATTATGGACGAGCATATCTCGGTCGGCAGCCGCTTTCCCTCCGTCAAGCTCAACACCAGCTATTCCTTTGGCCTGGACGACCAGGAATTTATGCTGGCTTTTGAAAGTGACCATCCCGGGGATTTTCTGGACCTGGTGATGGAGCTTCGTGGAAGCGAGTCCAGCCGCTTCACGGAACAGGACACCCCCATCTTCACTGGAATCGCCCGAAGCTTCGAAGAGACCTTGGACCTGCTGGGATAGGCGAGAAAAGAAGGCTCAGGATTTTTTGGGCGGCCCTTCCGTGATAGCCCGCCGGATGGTCGCGACTAGCTCCTCAAAATCCTCATCGGGGCCCTCCATGGCCTCGGCGACCACTCGGACGGTCTCTGGCCCAGACTCCCCCAACCCGATCTCAACGGCGTGGCGGATCTGCCGCTGAGCCCACACAGAGATGTCTCCCACCATTCGCCACCTGGCGAAGTGCTTGATGAGACCGAGCCCCGCGACATCCAGGGCCACGAGGTTGCCGCTCGCCATGACGAGCCGGGTTGGCACCGCCTCTCCACTCCAGGGCCCTCCCGCGATCATGCTCTGGGTCCCATCCGCGATGATCAGGTGAGGCTGGGCGGCGAGGTTCACCTCGGCGATGATCTCCTCCCACTGGGGGGAGCCATAAAAAGAAGGGCGGTTTCGGGGGTGGACCAGTCCGATGGTGTTCTTGAGGGAGATGCTGTAGGTGGCCGAGCGGTGGGTCTTGATGACGGGAACGCTCACCAGCCGTTCCGCCTCCAGGGCCACCCGGGCGAAGAAGAAGCTCTTGGCGAACTGCGCTTCCTTCGGGCTGACCTTCACCCAAGGGCCGTCGTCGAAGTCGATCACCTCGGCTCCCGCCTCCTCTACCGCCCGCCGAATGCCGGTCGCCTCGATATTTTTGCGCGTTGGAAGCGTGAGAAAGGCCGACATGTCACCCACCTGGACCCTCCTTGCCCCCGCCTCGAGGAGCATCTTGACCACTGCGGCGACTACCGCCGGGCTCGTCGTGGAGGGGGGCGGCTGGGACGCCACGACGTTCGGCTTGACGAGGATCTGGCGGCCCCTCACGTCCAGGCGCTCGATCCCGCCCAGGAGGTCCACCGCCCGTTTGACCATGGCCTCCGGGTCATTGCCCCGGACGATGGAGACGGGGTTCTCTCCAGCCCGGCCAAAAAGGGTGGGGGAGGGGGCCTTGGGGGCGACTTCCTCCCCCTCTGGGCTGAAGAGGAGCTGTCGCAGGATCGCCCGAGGCCGTGGGAGAAAGAGGGCCCCGAGGGCGAGTAGGGCCAGATAGAGCCAGGCGCGCCGTGTGAGTTTCAAGAGGCGTTTCCCATCATGAGGCCATCAGGATTTTGGTTTTTAAAGAGAAGTGATTTTGACTGTAGAAAATGGATTTGGCAAGTGTGAGATGAACGGGGGTCGGTGAGGGCAATATTAAAAACGTGGGGCCCCTCTTCGCTCGAACGGTCAGTCGGCGAAGAGAGGCCCCTCTCCTCACAAAGCCCCTGTCAAACGGCGGGGCTAGTCTGGCTTCTTCCGCAAAAAAGTCGGTACGTCGAGCTCGTCCTCCTCGTAGGGTTGGTAGGCGAGAGCGCCGCTCGTCGGCAGGCTGACCCGGGAGGGGAGTCCCCTTCGGACATGGGTCGGGACGTCGAGGTTCTCGCGGGAGACTGACCGAAGGTGCCGCTCGCCCCTCATCTCGTCGCCAAATCCGGTGGCGATGACGGTGACCCGGATATTCTCGTCCATCTCTTCTTGGATGACGGCCCCGAAGATGATGTGGGCGTCGTCGTGGGACGCCTCCTGAACGAGGGTTGCCGCCTCGTTGGTCTCGTATAGCGTGAGGTCACGGCCGCCGGTGACGTTGATGAGGACCCCCTGTGCGCCCTGGATGGAGGACTCCTCCAAGAGGGGGCTGGAGATGGCCCGCTGGGCCGCCTCCACCGCTCGGTTTTCGCCCGATGCCGCCCCCGTCCCCATGAGGGCCATGCCCATATCGACCATGATGGTCTTAACATCTGCGAAGTCCAGGTTGATGAGCCCCGGGACGGTGACAAGGTCCGAGATCCCCTGGACGGCCTGGCGAAGGACGTCATTTGCGACGCTGAAGGCTTCGGTCAGGGTCGTGTTGCGCGCGATGACGTTCAGCAGCCGCTGGTTTGGGACAGTGATGACAGTGTCGCAGGCCGCCTTGAGTTCCTTGAGCCCTTCGTCGGCCTGCGAAAGGCGCTTTTTCCCCTCAAAGAGGAAAGGTTTCGTCACCACGGCGACAGTGAGGGCTCCACGGTCTTTCGCAATTTCGGCGATGACAGGGGCCGCCCCGGTCCCTGTTCCTCCGCCCATACCGGCCGTTAGGAAGACCATGTCGCTCCCCGCCAGCATGTCCGAGACGCGCTCTGCGTCCTCTAGAGCGGCCTTTCGCCCGAGTTCGGGGTTGGCCCCGGTCCCGAGCCCCATAGTGGATTGGGTTCCCAACTGGAGCTTCGTGGGAGCGGGCGAGCTGTGGAGGGCCTGGAGATCTGTATTGGCGGCGATGAATTCCACACCCTGCACCCCGCAGGCGATCATAGCGCTAACGGCGTTGCCGCCCGCGCCACCGATGCCGAGTACCTTCAGCTTTGCCCCGAGATGGAGCTCTTCTCCGAGTTCAAAGAGCATGTTGTTTCCCCCTTTGTGCGATATCCAACAGAAAGGTTCCTCCCCTATGTCCTAAATGCCTGGTCAAACCACCCCCGCTTGAAAGGTTTCCACCACCTCCGAGAGAGGATCGACGGAAATCGACTTCCCTCTCCATTGAGGCGCCACTGACGTCCTTTGAGTCTTTCCGACTGGCCGTAAAGGAGTAGGCCTACCGCGGTAGAATGGACGGGGCTTCGGACGTGCTGGACCAGCCCTCCGCCCATCCCCATGGGGATTCCCAGGCGGATCGGAAGCCCAAGGATCTCTTCGGCGAACTCCGTCATCCCCGCCAGGAGGGTAGACCCGCCGGTCAGAACGAGGCCCGAGGCGATGAGATCCTCATAGCCGTTCTTTTGAATCTCCTGGCGGACCACCCGTAAGATCTCCTCCATTCGAAGTTCGATGATCTCGCAAAGGATCCGTCGGGAGAGGATGCGAGGCTCCCGGCCTCCGACACTCGGGACCTCAAGTGTTTCCTCACGGTCCACCTGAGCCGAGCTGGCGCACCCAGATCGCCGCTTGATGCGCTCGGCTTCGTGGGTGGGCGTGCGAAGTCCGATGGCGATGTCCCGGGTGACATGGTCACCCCCCAGGGGGATGACAGAGGTGTATCGGATGGCGGCATCGTGGAAGACGGCGATGTCAGTCGTCCCACCTCCGATATCCACCAGGGCCACCCCGAGCTCTCGCTCATCGTCGGTGAGGCAGGAGAGGCTCGAGGCCAGCTGCTCCAGGACGAAATCCTTCACCTCCAGACCCGCTTGCTCCACGCTCCGGACGAGATTTTGGGCGGCTGTCGCGGCCCCCGTCACGATGTGGACCTTTCCCTCCAGGCGGATGGCCGAGATCCCATGGGGGTCCCGGATCCCGTTCTGGTGGTCCACGACATATTCCTGAGGCAGGACATGAATCACCTCGTGGTCCTGGGGCACGTTGACGGCCCGTGCTGCCTCCAAGACCCGCGACACGTCATCAGAAGCCACCTGGCGGCCCTTGACGGCGACAATCCCATGGCTGTTAAAGCTCCGGATGTGGCTCCCTGCGATTCCAACGTAAAGATCGTGGACCTTGACGTTTGCCATTCGTTCGGCCTCGTCCGTCGCCGAGGCGATGGACGAGGCCGTCTGTTCCATGTTGACGACAACGCCCCTTCGGAGCCCCCGCGAGGGGTGGGTCCCCACGCCGAGGATGTCCATCGTTCCCCCCTCGCCAGGGACCGCGATGAGGGCGCAGATCTTCGTCGTTCCGACGTCAAGGCCGACAATGTAGTCGCTCCGTTTCACGTCCTTAGTTCCTCCGTCCCCTTTCAGAACCTTGGCGGACAACAGCGCGGGGGCCCATGGAGAGGTCCACCTCAGCGGGCCAAGGATTTTTTGCCCAAAGAGAAAGGAGGGTCCCGAAGCGCCGCAGCCCCTGACGGAGCTCCTCGCGCCCCAGGCGAAGGCGAGTTGTCTGGCCTTCCCTTCCTTCTATGTCCGCTGTCACGGTCATTCCCTCCCTGAGATCCACTCCCTTTACACGCACCCCGAGGGGGTGAAAAGCATCAAAGAGCTGGAGGAGTTCCAGGCCGATGGAGAGACCTTCGACCCCGCGCGGTGGTGACCCTTCGGAAAAATCGTCCAGGCTTGCCCCTTTCGCCAGGGGCGCGATGAGGACCGGGTATCTCTCTGAGCCTTCCCCCGCCCGGCCGAGAAAGGTGCCCTCTTCGTCCAGGAGAAGACCTCCTTTCCCCTGCAGGACCGCCGCCGGACGCCTCTCCTTCACCTCCACTTGCAGCCTCCCCGGGAGTTCACGCTGAAGTACCACGGACCGGATCCAGGGATGACCCTCGAGCCTCCGCCTGAGATCTTCCAGGTCGAGTTCCAGAAGGTTCGCCCCTTCGGGAAAGGCGAGCGTCCAGATGGCGTCAGAGCGGCTGAGGTGCTCAAGACCCTTCACGGTGACCTCTTGAAGGCGAAAATAGGGGCTCGCAAGGGCCCATCGGTAGGCCCCGAAGATGCCGAGCCCAAACGAGACCAGGACGAAGACTCTAAGCGCCTTCCGGGCGGTGAGCTTGATACCCGCGCGAGAAGAGTTTTTTGGGGAGCTGGACTTTCTCGGGGTCCCTCTCCTTTTGTTTGCTCTCAATCTTAAGGAGCGCCCTTTCTTCATGAGGCCTCTCCCACCCAGTGGATCTCGAGCTCCAGGCGCTCGCCTGCCAAGTCAGCCACCTGCTTCTGGATGGCCTGGATGAGGGTCTCCACATCGGTTGCCGTTGCCCCTGCGCGGTTGATGATGAAATTGGCGTGGACGGCTGAAACCTCGGCACCCCCGACTCGGAGGCCCTTCAGCCCTGTCCTCTCAATCAACTCAGCCGCGCCAAAGGCCCCTTTAGGGTTTTTGAAGACTGAGCCAGCGCTCGGCGAGGAAAGGGGCTGCGTATCCCGCCGTTGCCTGACTCGGCTTCGGATGTCCGCCATGACTTCCTTTCGGGGTCTATCCCGGAACCGGAGGACCGCCCCGACTAGCGCCCCTATCACAGGGAAGGCGGTCTTTCGATAGCCAAACTCGATGTCCTTGCCCGGGACCAGCCAGAACTTTCCCTCTCCGTCTATCACGTCCACCGAGACGACGGCGTCTCCGATGAATTCAGTGGCTGTGCCGGCGTTCATGATGAGGGCTCCACCCAGGGTTCCGGGAACGCCCGCAAGATATTCGAGCCCGCCGAGACCGCCCTCTGCGGCGCGAAGGAGTACGTCTGAGAGCCGGGCCCCGGCCCCCGCTCGGACCAGGGCTCCCTCTGATGTCCGAGAGAGGATCTGAATCCCGTCGAACCCGCGTCCCAGGGTGATGACGATCCCGCGGACCCCTCGGTCCGAGACGAGGAGGTTGGTTCCCCCGCCGATGATGCGGACGGGGATCTGATCTGCATGACCCCTTGAGAGAATTTCCTTAAGGGCCTCCATGTCACGGGGGGTCACCAGGGCCTCGGCCGGTCCCCCGATCCGATATGAGGTGTGCTCCCCCAAGGGGGCCTCGGTGCGAACCTCGGCGCGAAGTCGTCCGAGCCACTCCATCCAGTCTTTCCGCTCCAAGGTCTCTCAGTCCTCCCGTCCGGAGGGGACCGGGTGTTTCTCCTGAAGTCGCTTCAGGAAGACCGGCCCCACTTTTCCTACGTCTCCCGCTCCCAGGGTCAGGACGACGTCCCCGGAAGTGGCCTCCTGGAGGAGGTAATCCACGGCCGTCGTCAGGTCCTCTACGAAATCCGCTGGTGTCCGTCCCCGGGCCTGGATGCCCTCGTGGATCTGGCGGGCGTCGGTGCCCGGGATGGGCGTTTCTCCAGCCGGATAGATCGGGAGGATGGCCACCCGGTCCGCCGCGTCGAAGGCGTCAAAAAAGGTGGAAAGGAGGAGGCGGGTCCGGGAATAGCGGTGGGGCTGAAAAAGGACGAAGAGGCGCTTTTTGGGCCACCTGCTTCGTGCCGCCTCCAGTGTCGCCTGGATCTCCTTCGGGTGATGACCGTAGTCATCCAGGACGGCAATCCCGTTGGCCTCCCCCAGTTGTTCGAAGCGGCGTTGAATCCCCGTGAATCCCTTCAGGGCCCGGCGGATCGCCGGAAACTCGATCTCAAGCTCGGTGCCCACGGCGACGGCCGCCAAGGCGTTCGCCACATTGTGAAGGCCCGAGAGCTGGATTTGGATGGTCCCCAGGCGTTTTGATCCACGTCCACCCCCGGAGGCCCGACCGGCCACAAACTGTGTTCCCTCTTCCTCGTGGGAGATCTCGCGGGCGGTGTAATCAGGGTTCCCGGTGAGCCCGTAGGTGACGTGCTTTCGCTCGACCCGAGGGAGAATTTCGCGGATGGCCTGGTCATCAGAGCAGAGGACGGAAAAGCCGTAGAAGGGGATCTGGTTGATGAACTGAATGAAGGCCTCCTGGATGGCCCCGAAGGTGACGTAGTGGTCCAGATGCTCGGTGTCCAGGTTTGTTACGACGGCGACCGTGGGGGTGAGGCGGAGGAAGGAGCCGTCGCTCTCGTCGGCCTCGGCGACCAAGTAATCCCCGGTCCCCAGCTTCACGTTGGACCCCAGGCTGTTGACGCGCCCCCCAATCACTGCGGTGGGGTCCAGCCCTCCTTCGGCCAGCGCAGCCGCGATGAGGGAGGAAGTGGTGGTCTTCCCATGGGCTCCTGCCACGGCCACCCCAAATTTCATCCGCATGAGCTCCGCCAGGACCTCGGCCCGAGGGATGACGGGAAGCTTCCGCGCTCTGGCCGATGAGAGCTCGGGATTGGTCTCGGCCACCGCTGAGGAGTAGACCACGACATCCACGTCCTGGACGTGGGTCGCGTCATGCCCCTCCATGATCCGAACACCCAGAGAAGAGAGGCGGTTTGTCACATCAGTCAGGGCGACGTCCGAACCGCTCACGGTGTACCCCAGATTCAAGAGCACCTCGGCGAGGCCAGACATCCCCATTCCTCCCACGCCCACAAGGTGAATGCGGCGCATGCGTCGAAGGAAGGCGTGGCCTTCAACCAGATCTGCGATCAAGCTCCGGCTCCTCTGACTTCCTCCGAGTCACGCTGAAGAGGAGGTCGACGATGTGCTGAGAGGCCCCCGGTTTGGAAAGAGACCGGCTGGCCCGGGCCATTTCCTGAAGCCTCGCGGGATCGGATCCTAGAGAGAGGACGGTCTCCGCCAGTCGGCCCTGCAACTCCTTCTGGGGGATTAAGAAGGCTGCTCCCCCCTGGGACAAGTAGCTGGCATTCATGAACTGATGGAAGCCCGCTTTGGATGGCAGGGGAACCAGGATGGCCGGGCAGCCTGCCGCCGCCAGCTCCGAGACCGTCAGCGCGCCCCCCCGCGCCAGGACCAAATGCGCCCGCCGATAGGTGTTGGCCATGTCCCGGATGAAGGAGGAGACCTCGGCCTCTATCCCCCATTTCGCATAGGCCTCCTTGAGCCGCCCGAGGTCGTCCTCGCCCGTGATGTGGATGATGCGAGGGGGAGGCTGAGCCTTGGACCAGCTGGGGAGGGCCTGAAGGACCGCCTCGTTGATGGCCCTCGCCCCTTGGCTCCCACCCAAGATAAGGAGTGTGAAAGCGTCTTGCCCTGGGGGGTTTGTCTCGGCCAGGCGCTCGATCTCCCGTCGGATGGGGTTTCCTGTGAAGAGGGGTTTTCCAGGGGGGAAATATTCCTCTCCTCCCGGCAGGCCAAGGGCGATCCGGGACGCCATCCGGCTCAGGAACCGGTTGGCGGCCCCCGGGCAGGCGTTTGGCTCCATCAGGACAATGGGCCGTCGAAAGAGCCAGGAGGCGATTACCACGGGGGTGCTGGCGTACCCACCCGTACCCAGGACCACATCGGGATAAAAAGCCCTGAAAATGGCGAGGGCTTGCAGTCCGCCCCACCCAAGCCTCAGGAGGGATCGCAGTTTTTGCCACAGCGACACCCCTTTCAGACCTCCCGCGAAGATGAGGCGATGAGGGAGACCCGATTCCTCGAGGATACGGATATCCAAGGGTCGTCGCGCGCCGACGAGAAGGACCTCCCCCTCGGGGACGCGCGAAAGCCATTCTCGCGCCACCGCAATGGCCGGAAAGAGATGGCCCCCCGTACCGCCGCCTCCGATTAGAAGCCGCATCTGCACCTCTTCGGTTCATCTCGCCCGTTCATCCCCTTTTCCTCCCGCAATGCTGAGGAGGATTCCCACACTCGCCAGGGACACGAGGAGGGCTGAGCCCCCTGTGCTGATAAAGGGGAGGGGGAGTCCCTTGGTGGGGAGGAGGCCTACGGCGACCGCGAGATGGATGAGCGTCTGGGTCCCCAGGAGGCTTGTCAGCCCTGCAGCCAGAAGGGCCCCAAAGGAGTTGTCGCATCGAAACGCCACCCGGGCCCCCCGGAAGATGAGAAGGCCAAAGAGGAACATCAGGCCCAGGGCCCCGAGGTATCCCAGCTCCTCTCCCACGACGGAGAAGATGAAATCCGTATGGGGTTCGGGGAGGAAAAGAAGTTTGGCTTTTCCCTGGGCCAAGCCCAACCCTGTCCAGCTCCCCTGGCCCAGCGAGAGATAAGACTGGATCAACTGAAACCCCGACCCCTGGGGATCTCCCCAAGGGTCCAAAAAGGTGGTGAGGCGAAGCCTCCGGTATCCGGCCGAAAGGATGAAGCCGAAAAGCGCCGGGAAGATAACCCCCGCCGTCCCCAGCAGGTGAAGGGGCCGTACCCCTCCCACATAAAGGAGGACGCAGGCGACAGACACCATCAAGAGTCCCGTCCCGATGTCGGGCTGAAGGAGAACGGGGATTGTGAGGGCCCCAACCCCGAGGGCGGCTGGCAGAAAGTGAGCCTTGAAAGTCTTTTCCTGTTTTCCTGAGAGAAAACGGGCCAGGAAGAGGATCATGGCGATCTTGGCGAACTCCGCCGGCTGAACCGAAAGGGGGCCCCAGCGAAACCACCGCCTGGCACCGCCCACCTCTCTTCCGATCCCGGGCACTAAAACGGCAATGAGGGACAGCAGGCTGAGGGCGCAGAGGGGATAGGCCAAAAGACGCCACCTGTCATAGTCCATCCCCATCAGGACAAGCCCCCCCAGGAGACCTACAGTCCCGAAGAGGATCTGGCGCTTTCCGAAATAGGACGGGTCGCCAAAACGCTCGAGGCCCACGACGGCGCTGGCGCTGTAGACCATCACGATCCCCATCCCTAGAAGGATGACCGTCGTTCCCAACAGCCAGGGGTCGGAGACCCGAAGGGCCCTCATGAGGGAAGCGCCTCCACCAGACGGATGAACTCATTTCCCCGGTCCTCATAGTCCACAAACATGTCGAAGCTGGCGCAGGCCGGCGAGAGGAGAACGACGTCCCCAGGCGAGGCGTCGTCAGCCGCCATCTGAACCGCCTCGGCCAGATTCTTGGCCTCTTCACATTGCGTCAGCCCTGCAAAGGCGGATCTGAACCGGTCGCGGGCCTCCCCGATGAGGATGAGGCGTTTGACCCGGTCCTGGACGAGCGGCCGAAGGGGGGTGAGATCGCTCCCCTTGTCGCGCCCCCCGGCGATCAGGACGATGGGCGAATCGAAGCTCTCTAGGGACTTTTGGGCCGCCCCCACGTTGGTCCCCTTAGAGTCGTTGAAGTAGCGAACACCCCGCCGCTCGCGTACCCACTGGAGGCGATGAGGCAAGGGTCGAAAGGCCCGGATGGCTTCGCCCATCACCACGGGGGAGATCTCTAGGGCCCCGCCCACGGCGATGGCCGCTAGGACATTTTCGAGATTGTGAAGACCGGCGAGTGGAAGCTCGTCCCGACGGCAAACGTGGGTCGCCTCCGCCCCGAAAGAGAGGAAAAGGTTTTCATCCTGAAGGAAGGCCCCTCGCTCGACAGTTTGGGTTCGGCTGAAAAGGAGGGTCTGTCCCCTGGCATCTCGGCCGAGGTCCAGGACCAAAGGGTCGTCGGCGTTCAGGACCACAAGATCCGTCTGTTCCTGACGTGCGAAGATGCGCCGTTTCCAGGAGAGATAGTCCTCCAGGGTCGGGTGGCGGTCCAGGTGGTCTGCAGTGATATTGGTGAGAAGGGCGACATGGGGCCTGAAGGTCTCCACCCATTCGAGTTGAAAGCTGCTCACCTCGACCACCATGAAGTCGGCCGACGGCTCCTCATCGATGGCCCCGATGAAGGGGGAGCCGATATTGCCCACCCCGGGCGCCCGAAAGCCTCCGGCCTCCAGGAGGGCGCTCACGAGCTGAACCGTCGTCGTCTTTCCATTGGTCCCTGTGACGGCGATGACGGGAACAGGGCAGAAGCGGAAGGCGAGTTCGACCTCGCTCCAGACGGGCACCCCCGCGCCAAGTGCTCGAAGGATCATGGGGTGATCTCTTGAAATGCCCGGGCTCACCACGAGACCGTCGGCGGATTCAAAGATCTCTTCAGGGTGTCCCCCCAGGGCCCGCTCGACCTCTTTAGGAAGTCTCGCCAGGACCTCAGCAAGCTCGTCCTCCCCGCGAAGGTCTGTCACGGTCACCTTCGCCCCCCGGGAGGCGAGGAAGCGGGCCGCGGCCGCCCCCGTGCGGGCGAGGCCCATGACCGTAAAACGCCTGTCTCGAAGGTCCACTGTTTTGGCCGCCTGGGGCATTGTCAAAACCTTCATCGCAACTTGAGGGTGCTTAGACTGAGAAGGGCCAGGATGATGGCCACGATGAGAAATCGCACCATCACCTTGGGTTCCTCCCAGCCCTTCATCTCGAAGTGGTGGTGGATGGGGGCCATGCGGAAGATCCGCCGGCCTGTCAGACGATAAGACGCGACTTGCAGGAGCACCGAGACGGCCTCCAGGACGAAGAGCCCACCGGCAATGAGGAGGGCGAACTCCTGCCTGGCGATGACGGCCACTGTCCCCAGTGCCCCGCCGAGGGCCAGGGCGCCTACGTCGCCCATGAAGATCTGGGCGGGGTAGGCGTTGAACCACAGGAAACCCAGGCTCGCCCCCAGCATGGCGCCGCAGAAGATGGCGAGCTCCCCGGCCCCCCTCACGTGAGTGATTTGGAGATAGCCGGAGAAGACGGCGTTGCCCGCTAAATAGGAGAAGATGACAAAGGCGAGGGCTGCGATCATGAAAGGACCTATGGCAAGACCGTCAAGGCCGTCCGTCAGATTGACGGCGTTTGAGGTCCCCGCAACCACAAGCAGGACGAAGGGAAGATAGCCCCAGCTGAGGTAGGGGAAGACCCCTTTAAAGAAAGGGACGGCCAGGCGGCCGCTGGCCTCAGGGTTGATGGGGTCAAAGAACATGAAAAAAGCGACCCCCAACCCGACTATCAACTGCCCGCTCAGCTTCTGGTAAGCCCGAAGTCCCTTCCCCTGGTTTCGGAAGATTTTTAGATAGTCGTCGACGAATCCGATGATTCCAAAACCCAGCGTCGCGAGAAGGGCCACCCAGATGTAGCTGTTTCCCAGGTCGGCCCAAAGGAGGGTAGGGATGACGAGGGCCACGATGATGAGAAGGCCGCCCATGGTCGGCGTCCCCTTCTTGACCTGGTGGCGGTCGGGGACATCCTCGTGGATCCTCTGGCCAATCTGATGCGCACTCAGCTTTCGGATAAGCCAAGGACCAAGGAGTAGGCTGATCAGGAGGCCCGTCAGGGTGGCAGCGGCGGTTCGAAGGGTGATGAACCGAAAGAGGTTGAAGAAGATGTGAGATTCCCGAAGGGGAGTGAGAAGAAGATATAGCATTAGCTGTCCAGCCCCTCCAGGATCCGCTCCATGGCCATCCCCCGCGACCCTTTCACGAGGACCCAGTCTCCCTTGCGCAGGTTGCGCCTCAGCCAGCGTGACGCCCTGGCAGGGGCGTCACAGCGGATGATTCGGCGTCCCCCCATCCCCCGCCTTAGAGCCTCGTCGGCGATGAAGAGGGCCTGATCCCCCAGGACCAGAAGGTAATCGACTCCGTAGGTCTTCTTGCTTCCTGGCAGGCCCGCCGGCACTCTCGCCATGGCCGCAACGGTCGCTCCCAGAGTGCGGTGAGCGTCCGCCCCCCGCCTCCCGAGCTCCAGCATGTCGCCGAGAATGACGATGGACCGCCCGCCGTTTCGAAGCGTTGAAAAAGTTTCGAGAGCGACCTTCACCGAACGGGGGTTGGCGTTATAGGCGTCGTCCACCCAGTGAACCCCGTTGGCGAGTCGGCGCACCTGCATCCGTCCCTTCGGGGGTTTGAGGCCGCTCAGTCCTTCCGCAATGGCGTCGACAGGGAGCCCGATGGCGCGACCCACCGCGGCCGCCGCCAGGGCGTTGAGGACATTGTGCTCGCCAAGGGGCCGGATGCGAAGGCGACGTGTCTCCCCCGCCGTCCGAAGGGTGAAGGCCATGCCACGCTTTCCTAAGGATTTCAGTTCGGCCGCCTGAACCTCGACCTTGGCGCCCCGGCCGAACAAGATCACTTTCCCCCCTTTGGTCCGAAAGCGTTTTGCCAAGCGCAGGCAGTGGTTATCCTCTCCATTCGTGACCAACATTCCCCGGCCGCCCATGACCTTCACCATCTCACCCTTGGCCTCCCGGATCGCGCTCACGGACCCCAGGTGGGCCAGGTGGACGGGGCTGACATTGGTGAGGACGCCCACCCTTGGCCTTGCGATCTCCGTGAGTCGGTGGATCTCGCCCGGCCTGTTCATCCCCATCTCCACCACGACGGCTTCATGTTCCCTTCCCAGGTGAAAGAGAGAGAGGGGGAGGCCGATGAGATTGTTTAGGTTCCCCGGAGATTTTAGGACGCGAAGGCGGGTCCCGAGGACCGCCGCCGCCATCTCCTTCGTCGTCGTCTTGCCGCTGCTTCCCGTCACGGCCACGAGAGGGACAGAGAAGCGCCGGCGGTGGAAGGCTGCAAGGTCGCCCAGGGCCTGAGTGGTGTCACGAACTTGGATGAGAGAGACCCTCTTTTTCCCCTTCCAGGGGGAATGCCAGCCGGGGCCGACCAGGATTCCCCCGCAACCCCGCGTCAAGGCCTCGGGGATAAATTGGTGGGCGTCGTGCTTTTGGCCCACGATGGGGATAAAGAGCTGGCCCGGAAGGACAGTCCTGGAGTCAGTGGAGACGCCCTTCAGGCGGGCGTTTTGGGGGCCTGAGAGGAGCTTGCCCCTGGTGGCCGAGACCACCTCGCTCACTCGAAAAATGGCCACCTCAGCGGGCCTCCCGAGCCCGATGGGCCCCCTTGCCGTAACCCAGTTCTCGAATGGCCACCCTTGCCTCTTCCCGGTCGTCGAAGGGAACGACCTCTCGGCCCAGGATCTGATAGTCCTCGTGCCCCTTTCCCGCGATCACGATACCGTCTCCCGCCTCAGCCATCCCAATGGCCTCACGGATCGCCTTTCGACGGTCTACGCAGGTCGTGTATTTCGAAGGCCCCTTTCCCAGGCCCTTCAGCCCCATCTCGATCTCTCGGATGATGGCCTCGGGGTCTTCAGTCCGGGGATTGTCGGAAGTGATGAGGACGAAATCTGCGATCTTCCCGGCCGCCGCGCCCATTCGGGGCCGCTTGGTCCGGTCTCTGTCTCCACCGCACCCCATGACGGCGATGAGGCGCCCTTCAATGAGCTCGCGGGCGACGTTCAAGACGCGGCTGAGGGCCTCCTCAGTATGAGCGTAGTCTACGACGACAGTGAAGGGTTGGCCGAGGTTGATCGGCTCGAAGCGGCCAGGAACCGACGAGAGGTTTGAGACGCCGACTTGAATGGCCTCGGTGTTGAGACCCAGGGCGAGGGCCGTGGCCACTGATGAAAGGATGTTGTAGACATTATGAGTCCCAAGTAAGGGGGAGCGAAGTGACATGGGCCCCCGGGGACAGCGAAGCTCAAAGGAGAGCCCGGACCAGTCCGCGGTCACCCCTTTGGCACCCACTGCGGCCTCAGAGTCCAGCCCATAGGTGAGGCCCTCCTTTTCCCCCCGAGTGCCCACCATCCCCTTCCAGAGGCGCTGGCCGTAAGGATCGTCAATATTCACCACGGCTGCTCTCAGGGGATATTCCCTGAAGAGACTCTCCTTGGCGGCAAAATAGTTCTCCAGGGAGTGATGAAAATCCAGATGGTCCTGAGTGAGATTGGTGAAGACGGCGACGTCGAACTCCATCCCCCGGACGCGATCCAGGGCCAAGCCGTGGGAAGAGACCTCAAGGAGGCAGTGGTCCAGGCCCTCGTCCACCATCTTCCGGACGGTCCCTTGAAGCTCCGGGGCCTGAGGAGTTGTTTGACCTGCGGGGGAAGATTTTTGGCCGATCCGGTACGAGATGGTCCCGATGACGCCCGGGCGATGGCCCGCAGCCTTCAGGATGGACTCGGTGAGGTAGGTCCAGGTGGTCTTGCCATTGGTTCCGGTGACGCCGAGGATCCTGATCTCACTTGAGGGGTGACCATGAAAGACATCCGCCAGGTGGGCGAGGGCCCGGCGCGTGTTGGGGACGGTGATGACGGTCACTTCTCTCGAGGCCGCGGGGACCTTCGCCGTTTCTGAGACCACCACGCCCACCGCTCCGCGTTTGATGGCCTCCTCTAGATGGGTGTGGCCGTCGGTCTGTGATCCTGGCAGGGCGATGAAGAGGTCCCCCGGGCAGAGGCTTCGAGAATCATAAGAAAGGCCACTGATCTCAACCCCCTGGGGTCCTCTGACCTGGTGACACGTAATGCCCGAGATGAGCTGGTCGATACGGGCCAATCCTACCCCCTTCAGGCCCCTGGTTCGGCGGGGTCCTCTCCCGAGCGTAGCACGAGGGCCTCATCGCGAGGGACCCTGAGATAGCGTAGCGTCCGGCCAGCAATCTCTCTAAAGATGGGGGCCGCCACAGAGCCCCCGTAGATGTTTTCCTTTGGGGAATCGATCGTCACCAGGATGACCACCCGGGGCCGCTCTGCCGGCGAAAATCCTACGAAAGAGGCAACGTAACGCCCATTTTCATAGGTCCCGGTTGCCGGATCCACCTGCTGGGCCGTGCCGGTCTTGCCACCCGCGGTGTAGTCTGCAGGCTTCGCTTTTTTTCCGGTTCCCCGCTCCACGACCCCCCTGAGGGCCTCCCTCAGGGTCTCCGCCACCTCAGGCCCCAAGGCCCGTCGGACGATCTTGGGGGCGAAAACGCGGATGGTTCGGCCATCTCGCTCGATGGACTTGACAACGCGGGGACGCATGAGGTAACCACCATTGGCGATGGCCCCGTAAGCGGCGACAAGCTGAAGGGGGGTGACGGCGACCTCGTGCCCTATGGGCAGGGCTGCCATGGAGGCTCGAGTCCACGCCCGGGGGGGTCTGAGGATTCCAGGAGACTCCCCGGGAAGACCTGATTTAGACCGTTCGCCGAATCCAAAGGCCCGGATGTAGCGATCAAGGAGATCAGGTCCCACCTCCTGGGCCATCTTGACGGCTCCGATGTTGCTGGATTGTTCGAGGATCTGGCGGACCGTTAGATCATCATGAGGGTGAAGGTCCCGGATGACCCGCCCTGCGAAGGGCCACCTTCCCCCCTCGCCATAGAAGGTGTCGTCTGCATGTCCGCCCCTGCCTTCCAGGTACGCTGCCGCCGTCACCACCTTAAAGGTGGAGCCCGGCTCGTAGACGTCGGCGGCGCTGCGAATGCGCGAGGCCCCCGGCCCGTAGAGTCGAAATTGGTTTGGGTCGAAAGAGGGGACCTCGGCAAGGGCCAAGATGTTCCCCGTCTCCGGCTCCATCACAATGACGATGCCAGAAGCGGCCCCCGCTCTCTCAACGCCGTTGGCGAGGGCTCTTTCTGCGATGTGTTGGATGGACTCGTCCATGGCGAGGACCACATCGCTTCCGCTGAGGCCAGGGGACGGGAGGAGCTCAGGGGGCAGAAGGGTTCGGCCCAGGGCGTCCCTGAGGACCTTTCTGCGGCCGGGGATCCCGCGAAGGTGGAGGTTAAGTGCGTACTCCACCCCCGAGAGACCCTCCTCATCTATGCCCACAAAACCCAAAAGTTGTCCCGCCAGGTGCCCCTTGGGGTAGAAACGTTTTTTCTCCGGGACAGAATCGATCCCGCCCAGGGCGAGCGCACGCACCTGATCCATCTGGGCGGGGGTGACCTTACGGCTTATCCACACGAACTCCCTCTTCGACGTCAGGCTCTGCCTGAGGTCAGCCAACGGGAGGTCGAGTGCTTTGGAGAGAAGCCAGGCCGCGGCAGTCGGCTCCGCCAGGGCGGCAGGCCGCGCGAAGACGGAATCGGTGTTCATGCTCAGGGCGAGCATTCTCCTGCGCCGATCCCATATGACCCCTCGCTGAGGCTGCAGGGGTTCGATCTTCGTATACTGTCGTTCGGCCCGGCTCATGGTAGGCGTGTGTTGGTGGATCTGAAGGTAGTAAAGTCGAACGGCGATCACAAAAAGACCCAGTAAGGAGAGCAATAAAAATCCGGCGAATCGCCGGAGAAAACGGCCTCTCGACATCAAATCTCGATCCACACGCCGCCGCCTTCTGGAATTTAAAGGCCGGCGAGGACGAGCTTTCCGCATCAAGGTTTTCTCCAGTCCTATTTCTCTTGAAGCAGTGACACTTCCCTAGGCGCGGGGCGGATCCATCTGAGCTGCTCCGGCGATGGGTCTGTCATCCCGAGGTCCCTGCGGGCGATCTCATCGATGCGGGATGGCGACCGAAGGCCGGCCCGCTCCACCTTCAGCTCTGCGTTCAGCTGCGTGAGTTGGGATTTCTCGACCTGGAGGCGATTGGACTTGTAGCCCAGTTGCACCGCCTGGAGGCGGGGCCAGCTGAAGGCCATGGCGGCAAGGAAGATGGGCAGCGGAGAGAGGAGGTAAAACCAAGGACCTCCTCTCCGCCTTCCCCGATTTCCGGGAGAGGCGCTGCGCCCCTGTCTGGGCATGGACCGGCGGAGGGCGCCCATTAGGCTATCCTCCGTGCCACCCGGAATTTCGCGCTCCGGGCCCGGGGATTGAGATGAACTTCCTCCTCATCGGGCGTGATGGGCCTCTTGGTGAGGATCTCAAGGGTGGACTGACCGCCGCACACGCAGACAGCGATCGAGGGGGGGCACTGGCACCCCATGGCGAATCGGCGAAAGGTCTGCTTCACGATTCGGTCTTCGAGGGAGTGATAGGAGATGACACCCAGCCGCCCCTCCGGGGCCAGGACCTCCATGGCGGCATCCAGGGCGAGGGTGAGGGAATCGAGCTCTTGGTTCACGGCGATCCGAAGGGCCTGAAAGGTTCGGGTGGCCGGGTGGCGCCCGCGGGGCCAGCCCTTCCTCGGGATCGTAGAGGCAACAAGGGCTGCTAGCTCGTCGGTCCTCGTAATGGGGCGCTTTTGACGGGCGAGGACAATGTCTCTGGCGATCTGCCGAGCGTAGCGCTCCTCACCATAGGTGCTCAGGATATCAGCCAGTTCTTCCGCCGAAAGGTCCCGTACCAGGTCCTCTGCTTTCCTCTCCTGGCGCTCGTCCATCCGCATGTCCAGAGGGCCGGGACGCCTAAAGCTGAACCCCCGCTTTCCGTCCTCTACAAGAGGGGACGATAGGCCGAGGTCGAGAAGGATTCCCTGCACAGAAGAGACCCCGGCCTCCGCGAGAAGCTGGGTCAGGGCAGAGAAGTTCCCCCGGATGAGGGTTACCTGTTGATGAAAAGGGTCTAAACGTTTTAGGGCTGCCGAGATCGCCTGTCCGTCGCAGTCGATCCCGATGAGCCGAACGCCTGACCCTCCAGCCTCCAAAAGGGCCTCCGCGTGACCTCCGTAGCCGACCGTGGCGTCCACAAGGACGCCCCCCCGGGCGGGCTCCAGGAGCCGGCACACCTGCTCTAGCAGGACAGGGCGGTGATCCTCGCCACGGTTCTCAAAGTTTTCGCCGGAAGACATGGAAGACATCAGGGCGGGCTCCTCCGACGCGGGATCTAGAGTGGCCTGTGCGCTGTTATGCTGAAGGGTATTCATCCGTCTCGATTCTTCGTCGAGAGCGTGTGCGCTCGGGTCTAAAAGGCCGGCACAACGCTGTTCAAAAAGGTTGGGAGACGACCTCCCAATAGGTTCAACGCGACGATGGCGCCCAGTGCCATGACTGAAACGAGGAAGACGTACTCCACCAGCCCCTGGCCCTCATCCCTCATCAAGCACCCTGAAATTCTTCTCCACATAACCCTTCCCCCTCCTAAAAGGAGTTAAAACCCTATTCCTGAGGATTCGGCGATGTCTTCGAGCCTGCCCCGAGAGGCCTCCAAGGCCTTTTGCCACTGCCCTTTGCTCCAGATCTCTATCTTGTTCCCGACCCCGACCACGACGACCTCCTTCTCCAGCCCGGCCTCGCGCCTGAGGACCTCGGGAATGAGGATTCGACCCTGACGGTCCAGGAGACAGTCCGCCGCGTTGGCATAGAAGACCCTCACAAAGGTCCTGACATCCCGACGGCTGGTTGGAAGTTCCCTCGCCTTTCGCTCCACTTCGTGCCACTCGTCAAGGGGATAGGCGACGATGCAGCCGTCAAAGAGGGTGAGGACGAGCTGCGTGAGGGAACGCCCGTTCAGGACGTCACGGAATTTAGAAGGGACGCTGAGCCTTCCCTTGGGGTCGAGGGTGACCTCGTATTTGCCCAAAAACATGGAGAACACCTCCACTCTTTCCCACTTTGGTCCATTTTTCACCCAAATTATTTCCGCCTCTCCCACCCTTGTCAAGGGAAATTATTGAAAAATATTGTCTGTGGCCCTCTGCCGCGAATTTCTCACCAGAGGGAATGCTTTTGAGCTTATTGGGCTGTATCAGAGAAAATCAGGGAAAAGGGCAAATCGGTTAGTGCGAAGGGCTTCTTATCCCACCGAGGTCAGAAGAACGAGGGTTTCGGCTGTTTCCGCAATCGCCCCGTACGTAACTCGCGTGAGGCCGCCGAGGCTTCGCTTGAAATAGGCCCGGGCGGCCGCGCTCCCGGCCCAGAGGATGAGGAGCAGGACAAGGCCGCGCAGGCCAAGGGTAAGTCCCCCCACGAGGACAGCAATAACCGTGGCGATGGCCAGGCCTCCCCCTTTCAGTTGCCCCACAAAACCCAACTCCCCGCTGGGCGCCATGTAGGGCTCCTTGTAGCTGAGATAGGTTGTGGTCCAGCGGGAGAGGGCGGCAGCGGCGATGAGGGTTCCCAGCCCGGCCCCTGAGGGAATGTTAGAGAGGGCGATGACCTTGATGAGGAGAAGGCCGAGAAGGCTGAGGGCCGCGATGCTCCCCAGGTGGCTTTCACCCATGAGCCGGAGACGCGCCTCTGGTGTCCGCCCGATGAGGAGGCCCTCCAGGACGTTGGCCAGGCCCTCGGCCTGGGCGGCTCGGGTGAAGATGAGAAGGGAAAGGGCGGCGACGACGCCAAAAAGGGCTGGCGAGAAGAGTGCGGTAAAGATGCCTCCGGTGATTGCCGCCGCCACTCCAACGAGGATCCCCACCAGCGGAAAGTAGGCCGCCCCCGCGGCAAGAGGCGCCCCCTTTTTTCCTCCTCCCGGCCAGAGGGTCATGAAGCGAAGGGCAGAGAGGAATCTTCTCCACTCTCGCAGGAAATCCATTGAGTTCCCCTCCTTAGCAGAAATCATCATGAGGCAAGCAGACTTGTCATTCTTATCATCTGGCAGAAGAGCGAGTCAATTTTATATCAGAGATCGGGTGCTCACTCGTAGCAATGCTCATCGGTCGGGAAGGTTCCGTCGGTGACTTCCTGGACATACTGGGTGACGGCGGCCTTGACCTGCTCCCCAAGAGGGGCATAGACCTTTGCGAATTTGGGCGCCAGTTCATCGTAGAGACCCAGAAGGTCCTGAAGGACCAGGATTTGTCCATCGCAGTGGGGACCTGCCCCGATCCCGATGGTGGGGATGTGGACCGCCTCGGTGATGTGGGCCGCC
Organism: bacterium; assembly: GCA_965249615.1. Taxonomy (GTDB): domain Bacteria; phylum UBA8248; class UBA8248; order JACPRG01. Next base: position 129,466 of record CBDFMI010000004.1, read on the forward strand.
AAGGCCGCCGGGATGGCCTCCAGGATGAGGGAAAAGGCGCCTGCTTCGGCAACGGCCCGGGCGTCTTCCAGCACCTGCTCGGCGTCCTGACCGCGGCCCTGCACATGAAACCCCCCCAGACGGTGGACGGCCTGAGGATTGAGGCCCACGTGACCCATCACCGGAATATTGGCCTGCACGAGGGTCCGCACCGTGTCGCCGATGTCGACGCCCCCCTCCAGCTTGACCGCCTCGGCCCCACCCCACTGGAGCAGCCGGCCGGCATTATCCAGCGCTCGTTCCGGGGCGCCGTGATAAGAAAGAAAGGGCATGTCGGCCACCAGGAGGGCCCGAGGCTTCGCCCGGGAAACCGCCGCCGTGTGGTGGAGCATATCCGCCATGGTCACGCCGATGGTGTTGGGGAGCCCCATCATCACCATCCCCAGGGAGTCCCCGACCAGGATGATGTCCACCCCGGCGGCGTCCACGAGACGGGCAAAGGCGTAATCGTAGGCCGTGATGGCGGCAATCTTTCGGGCCCCACCTTCTGCGGCCTTTTTCCCCGCGCGGGGTTTTTGGGCTCGAATGTCAGCCGTCGTCACCTTGGCCCGCTCTGCCATCACTCCTCCAATAAAAAACCCCCAGGACAAAGCCCGGGGGGGTTTAGAAGACAAAGACTCTCCGTCGGCTCTACCCCGTCTCGGTCCCTTGAGGATCCAAGCGGCTGTTTAGAAAATAGCGCGCTCTCCTTCCCGCTGTCAATCCAGAAACTCCCCCACGTGTTTCATATATAAATGTAAAAAGGAAACCCTGGACAAAAGAAGGAGAGGTTTGGCCCACCCCTCATTTTCCGGGGGCGTGCGGCTTGAGTGGGCGCCAGGCGGCCACCAGCTCCGCGAGCAGTCTTACCCCGACGCCAGAGGCCCCCTTGGGGGTATAGGGAAGGTCGGTGTTCCGCCAGGCGGGGCCGGCGATGTCCAGATGGGCCCAGGGGAACTCTTCGGAGAAGCGGGCGAGGAAGGCCGCGGCCGTGATGGCTCCTCCCCAGCGCCCCCCCGTATTCTTGATGTCTGCGATGTCGCTCCTGATGAGGTCGAAATATTCGTCCCACAGAGGGAGTTGCCACACCCGGTCTCCGGTCTTCTCGGCGGCCTGGCGAACCCGATCGACGAGCCCTTCATGGTTTCCAAGGAGTCCGGAGCAGCCCTCGCCAAGGGCCGCGACACAAGCGCCTGTGAGGGTCGCGAGGTCGATGACCGCCGCCGGCTTGAACCGCCTCGCATAGGTCAGCGCGTCACCAAGAATGAGCCTGCCCTCGGCGTCCGTGTTGTCGATCTCGATGGTGATCCCCGACATAGAGGTGATGACATCCCCCGGGCGGTTGGCCTTCCCACTCACCATGTTCTCGGTGCAGGGAAGGAGGCCCACGACGCGGGTCGGCGGTTGAAGGCGCGAGATGGCCTGGAGGGCGCCCAGGACCGCCGCGGCCCCAGCCATGTCCATCTTCATGGTCCGCATGCCGCCTGAGGACTTGAGATCGAGGCCCCCGCTGTCAAAGGTGACCCCCTTTCCTATGAGGACGACAGGTGGGCCGGGGCGCCCCCGGCCGGGGTACTCGAGGACGATGAACTTGGCGGGGGCCGCGCTCGCTTGGGCGACGCTTAAGAGGGCCCCCATCTTGAGCGCTTGGATTTCCCGCGTTCCAAGGACTCGGCATCGCAACCTATATTTTCGGGTGAGTTTCTGGGCCTCCCGGGCGAGAAAGGCCGGCGTGTGCACGTTTCCCGGATGGGTGACCAGATCACGGGCGAAGTGGACCCCGTCGGCCAGAATTTCTCCCCGGCGCACACCACGGCGAAGGGCCTCTGCCTCCTTTCGCTGTGGTGTCAGGAGGCTGACAGACTGGAGCTTTTTTGTGTTCTCCTTCTCTCGCCGCTTGTAGGCATCCATTCTGTAGAGGCCCATCCGGGCCCCCTCGACCCAGGCCTGGGCACGGGCCTCAGGAGTGGCCCCCGCGAGGGGGGGAAGCTCCACACAAAAATTTTTCAGGGCCAGGTCCTGGACGGCCTTGGCGGCGGCGGCGGCGGCCCCTCGAATACCGTCGAGCGTGAAATTTTGCTCCTCTCCAAGACCCACCAGCAGAAAACGCCTGGGCGCCACTCCTTTTGGGCGCTCGAGGAGGGGAAGCAGACGGGTCTTTCGGGGTTCGGGTTTAAACTCCCCCGACGCCACCATTCGCCCGATGGCCCCCCTGAGGGCCTTGTCCGCCTCCCGAGCGGCCCCACGAAGGGCTTTCTTATCTTTGAAAACGCCGAGGACGGCCAACTCGCTTTTGGCCCCCATCAGGGGCCCTACGGAAACCTTTGTTCGCAAGTTTTCTGTTCCCCCAAAAAAGATTCCACCGATGGATTTAGGTGGATGAGAGACGATCGAATCCTTCACTAAAATCCTTGGCGCCCAGGGACATTATTTCTGTCCCTTCCAGCGCGTGAAGAGCTCGTTCGGGATGTCGAGGGAGTCCAGGGTCTTTCCGACGACATGATTCACCAGGTCATCGATGGTCTTCGGGGCGTGATAGAAGCCCGGGGCCGCCACGACAATGTGCACTCCTATCCGGGACAGGTTCAGCATGTGTTCCAGGTGGATGGGGCTGAGCGGGGTCTCCCGGGGGACGAGGGCGAGGCGGCGTTTGTCCTTCAGGATGACGTCAGCCGAGCGGCCAAGAAGGTTTGTGGCTGCACCCGTCGCGATCATGCTGAGGGTCTTCATGGAGCAGGGGATGACCACCATCTTGGTGAAGCAGGCCGAGCCGCTGGCGGGAGTTGCCCCAGTGTCGGCGATGTCGTAGACGACGTCGGCGTACGCCTGAAGTTCCTTATAACTCATGCCCACTTCATGCTGCAGGACCCGAATCCCGTCCTTGGTGCAGATGAGATGGACTTCGATGTCGCTGTCTTTGAGGGCCTGAAGGAGGCGAAGCCCGTAGACGGTTCCGCTTGCCCCCGAGATCCCGACGATAAGCCTCTCTCGCTGTTCGGCCATGCCATCCCTCATGTGGGAGAAAGTGGAGTCTACCATAAAACCTACAGGGGACATCTCACCTGAACAAGATTGCTGGAAGGAAGGTGTTTAGTCAGGGCGGCGGGATCTCCGCGATGGGTGTGAGCCAAAAACCCGGCCAAATTGAGAAAGGCCATTCGGGGTGTTAGATTAGGCGCATGCGAAAAGAACACATCGCCGCCTTGAGACAAAAAATACCGGTCGAGAGGGTTCTCGCCGAGGTCGAGGAGCGGCTCGTCTACGCCAAGGACGGGACTCAGCGGGCTGAGGCCCTTCCGGACGTTGTTGTTCGCGCCCTCTCAGTCGAGGAAGTGGAATCTGTCCTCTCCATCGCCGGGGAGGCGAAGATCCCGGTGACCCCGCGAGGGGCCGGAACCGGCACAACGGGAGGCGCCATCCCCCTCTTGGGTGGGATCGTCCTCGATCTCTCGGGGATGAAAAAGATTAAGGAGATCGACGAGGAGAACCTCATCGCCATCGTCGAGCCCGGCGTTGTGACCGGCGAGTTTCAGGCTGCCGTTGAAGCCCGAGGTCTTTTTTATCCTCCGGACCCCGCCAGCAAGGACGTCTGCACCCTTGGGGGAAATGCAGCCGAGTGCGCCGGGGGCCCTCGCGCGGTGAAATACGGTGTCACTAAGGATTACGTCATCGGTCTTGAGGCGGTGACGCCCGCCTTCGGGCGGATACGGACGGGTGTGCGAACGGCCAAGGGGGTGGTCGGTTATGACCTGACAAAACTCCTCGTGGGCTCAGAGGGGACCTTGGGCGTCATCACGGAGATCGTCCTTCGTCTCCTCCCACAGCCCGAGGCGAGCGGGACTCTGATGGCCACTTTCTCAGACGTCGAACTGGCCTCAAAGGTGGTCTCCTCGATCATCGCCTCCAAGATCCTCCCCTCGAAGCTTGAGTTCCTGGACCGATCGGCCATCGGGGTCGCTGAGGATTACTTGGGGATCGGCCTGCCAGTCGATTCGGATGCCATGCTCCTCATTGAGGTGGATGGGCCGCAAGAGTCTATCCCTCGCCAGCTTGAGCAAATTGCCTCGCTTTGCCGGGAGATGGGGGCCGAGAAGGTCGTGGTGGCCCGAAACGGGGAGGAGGCAGAGGACCTCTGGAGGGCGCGACACTGCCTGTCCACAGCCCTCATGAGGCTGAAGCCCACCAAGATCAATGAGGACATCACGGTCCCGCGCTCGCGGCTCCCCGAGATGATCCGAAGGCTTCGCGAAATCGGTGAGCGCCATCACTTCCTCATCGCCAACTTCGGCCACGCTGGAGACGGCAACCTCCATGTGAATGTCCTGACGGATGAGCGGGACCGAGAGGAGTTCTCGCGGGCCTTGGAAGCGGTGCGGGAGATCATGGTAGCGACGGTGGAGGTGGGGGGAACCCTCTCAGGGGAACATGGAATCGGGATGACGAAGTCTGAATATCTTCGTTTGGAGCAGTCCGAGGATCTGATTGAGCTTCAGCGGCAGATCAAAGCTGTTTTTGACCCCCACCACATCTTGAACCCGGGCAAAATCTTCTGGCCGCCGAACCCCTGATTCCTTGGGGGAGTTGGTAAAAAGGGCTTGGCGGGCGGCCTGACGATGTGCTAAAAACAGAGCCCTTCTTTAGATCAAGGTCTTCGACGCCAGGGAGTCCGCAAATGAGAGAAGAAGTCGGGCTTTCGCCTGGAAAGGCAATCGGGGACCCCCAGCATCTCTCGGGCCCCCTTTGCGGCAAGCTGGATAGGGCCATCAAGAAGGCCCAGTCCTGGATCTTGGAGCGCCAGGACCCTCAAGAAGGTTTTTGGGTGGCGGAGCTTCAGGCCGACACCACCCTCACTTCCGATTACATCATCCTCAAGAGCTTTCTGGAGGCCCTGGAGCCTGGCAGGCGGGAGAAGGCCGTCCGCCATCTGGAGATGACCCAGCTCCCCGACGGGGGCTGGAACATCTACCACGGTGGCCCGAGCGAGATCAACGCCACCGTGAAGGCCTACTTCGCCTTGAAGCTGGGAGGGGTGGCGCAGGGCGCCCCCATCCTGGAGCGGGCGAGGGAGGCCGTCCTTCGGATGGGGGGCCTTGAGCGCGCCAACGTCTTCACGAAGATGTACCTCGCTCTGCACGGTCAGTTCGAGTGGGAAGACATCCCCTCCATGCCCGTCGAGATGATGTTCTTGCCCACTTGGTTCTATCTCAATATCTACGAGTTCTCCTATTGGACTCGGACCATCATCGTTCCTCTTTTCATTACAGCGGCCATGAAGCCGAGGAAACAGACTCTTCCCCCTGGAAGTCTGAAGGAGCTCTCTATTGGCCCGGCCGGCAGGCGGCGCTGGTTCAATAATCAGGAATCCTCCGAGGGTTTCCTTCGAACCCTCATCCTCAACGCCGATGGCGCCCTGAAGTTCGCAGAGGGCATACAGCTGTCAGGCCTTCGCCAGCGCGCCATCGAGAGGGCCAAGGATTGGATGATCGAGCATCACCGCATGACGGGTGGGCTGGGGGCCATCTTCCCCGCCATGGGCAACGCCATTGTTGCTATGAACGTCCTTGGCTACGACCCCAACCGGGATCTCACCCTGGCCAAGGCCATCCGAGATTTTGATGCCCTGGTCATTGAGGAGGAGGATCACTTGCGGGTCCAGCCCTGCCACTCGCCCGTGTGGGATACCGTCCTCACTTGTTATGCCCTCCTGGAGGCGGAACTCCCCGGGGGGCATCCCTCTCTCATCCGGGCCGGCGAGTGGCTTCTCAAAAAACAGACCAGGCACCCGGGTGACTGGCAGGTCAAAAACGCCGGGGTGGAGCCTGGAGGTTGGTTCTTTCAGTTCGAAAACGAGTTTCACCCTGACAACGATGACACCGCGGTGGCTCTGCTTGCCCTGCGCCAGATGAAGCTGCCAGGCCAGGAGGCCCAAAAGGAGGCCATCCAGCGGGGGCTGAACTGGGTCCTGAGCATGCAGGGGAGCGACGGAGGCTGGGGGTCCTTTGAGCGCGACAACAGCAAGACCATTCTCAACAACATTCCTTATGCCGACCACGGCGCGGTCCTGGACCCCAGCACGAGCGACCTGACCGGTCGACTCCTCGAAATGATGGGTCGTTTGGGCTTTGGGATGGATCACCCTCGGGTCCAACGGGCGATCCGCTTCCTGAAGAAAGAACAGGAGAAAGAGGGCTGCTGGTACGGCCGGTGGGGCGTGAATTATATCTACGGCACCCACCTCGTCCTTCAGGGCCTTGCCGCCGTGGGGGAGGACCTCGCGGCCCCCTATGTCCAGCGGGCCGTCCGTTGGTTCCTCGACCATCAGCTCGAGGATGGCGGCTGGGGGGAGACCTGCGGCACCTACTGGGACCCCTCGACGGCTGGCCAGGGTCCAAGCACCGCCTCCCAGACCGCCTGGGCCATCCTGGGACTATGCGCTGCGGGTCTTGCCGGTTCCCCGGCCGTACGGCGGGGCGTAGAGTTCCTCCTGGAACGTCAGACAGACGAGGGGACCTGGCAGGAAGAGGATTTTACAGGCACCGGGTTTCCCAGGGTCTTCTATCTGCGCTACCACTTCTACCGCCACTACTTTCCCCTGGCAGCCCTCGGCCGGTGGCGGCGTCTCGTCGCCAAGACGCCTTGAAGCGTCGGGTCTTTCCCTGACATGGGTTGAAAAAATGCCGTCGAGAGGAAGTGTAGGGATCCTCTGCGCGTTAAGACCTGAGATCTCGGGTCTTCTTCGAACGGCCCAGACCGAAAACCTGAGGCGAGGAGCCCTTTGGAGGGGAGACCTGAAGGGGGTACCCCTTTTCCTTTGTCGGGGCGGGGTGGGGCTCAAGCGGGCGGCGGCAGGGGCCCAGGCTCTCATTGAGGAAGCGGCCCGAGCAGGGGAGGGTGACGCCGGGTTGTCGACTCTCCTTTGCGTTGGGGCGGCCGGCGGGCTGGACCCTAGTCTGCGGCCGGGGGACATCGTGGTGGCCAAGGAGGTCTTGGGACCAGAAGATGATCGCCCTTTGGCGGCCCCTCCCTTTTTAGTTCGCCTCGCCCAAGAAGCCGCCCGGGCGAGTGCCTTCTCCCTTCAGGAAGGAAGGCTCTTGAGCGCCTCTCAGCCCCTGGTTGGCCCGAAAGAAAAGGCCCAGTCTTTTTCGGCGTATCACGCCCTTGCTGTGGATATGGAGAGTCTGGGGGCGGCGAGGGTCGCCCGGGAGGTCGGGGTCCCTTTTCTTGCCCTTCGGGTCATCGCTGACGACGCCAGGATGACTCTGCCGATGCCGTCAGGTCTTTCGCCCCACCGCCTTGTGATAGAAGGTGCCCGCTTCGTCACTAAGGTTCCCCAGTTTCGCCGAGCCCTCCTGAATCTCAATCGCTTCCTCGCGGAGTTCATCGTCCATTTAGGTCTCTCCCCCGAATGGGCGGGTAGACCCAATGAGGAGGTTCCTTCGGTCCAGCCATGAACCAGAGAGGATCCCTCCACGAGGAGAGAGCTTATTAAAGAGCCAATGCGCATCACTCGTCGGGCCACCTTGGGCCGGGCCATCGTGCACGGCATCCTCTTTGGACTTTTTCTGGGGGCCCTGGAGCCCTATCTGGTCTTCTATCTCACCTTCCTTGATGCCCATCTCGCCACGCGCATGAGCGCCCTGCATCTCATCGTGGTCTCTCTCATCCTGAACACGGCCGTCTCGATTGTCGTGGCGGTGCTGGCAGTTTTCTTTTGCCGCCTCTGGAGCTTTCTGAGAAAGAAGACCCCCACCGGCAGGGGTGCTGTGGCTGCTTGCTGGGCAGCCTTCGCCGCCCTCTTCTTGGGGCTCTTCTTCACCGGCCACCTCAACTCTCAATTTCTCACTGAGCGTGGGACAGGGCTGAACTTGGCGTTGAATGGGCTGTTTGTTTTGGCGGCTATTGCTTTTGCGGTGGTCCTTCAGCACTGGTTCGTGAGGCGGCGGGTGTCCCTTCTCCGCTGGGGCGGCGGCCTGGCGGCAGCCTCCCTGGCTGTCTCTCTGGGCCTTGTCCCTGTCCTCTTCGGCCCTGAGGCCAAACCCTTTAGGGATCAATCGTGGAGGGATGTGGATCCTTCGCTTGCCCAGGCTCCGAACATCATCGTGATCGTGCTGGACACCCTGCGGGCGGACCACCTCTCAGTCCATGGGTATGAGCGTCCCACATCCCCCGAGCTTGAGCGCATCGCCAGGGAGGGCGTCCTCTTCGAAAACGCCTTCGCCCACTCCAACTGGACGCCCCCTTCCGCAACGACTCTGCTGACCTCTCTCTATGAGTCGATACACGGCGTGAACCAGGTGGATAGCGTTGTCCCTGACTCCATCACCACCCTGGCTGAAGCCCTGGGGCAGGCCGGTTACACATCGGCGTTCTTGTCCGCTAACAGTGTGGTTCAAAAGCCTACCAACTACACTCAAGGTTTTGACTACATCTACCAAATCTTCTCAGATGGCTATCAGGCGGTCAGGGGGCGAAATCGCCTTCCCCCCTTTCAACTCTATGCCTGGCGAGTTGCCGAAAGGCTTGTCCCAGGGGCCTTCGAAACCCTGGACAGGGTCAGCGTCTTCTTCGAACACCTCTTCAACGAGGTGGGAGTAGACAAGAGAAATGGCGCGGAGGTCGAAGGGCGGTGGCCCTCGATTACCATTAAGCCCGAGGCGGGCGAGGCACGGGGGGCCAAGGCGGACTGGATATATGAACACGTCCGGGCCTACCTCTCCTATATGACGACGAAGCCCGGTTACGACTCCGAGCAGAACAAATTCTTCCTTTATCTGCACTACTTCGACCCTCATTCTCCCTACCGAGCGTCTCGACATCACAAACGCCTGTATGACCCGGATTTCAAGGGGCGCTATGTGGAGAGCCCCAGCGGCAAGCAGGTGTGTGAATACGTCGAAGGGCCTCTCGCGCAAAGTGAATGCTTCGTGGAAGGCCCTTCTGTTCAGGGTCAACCTCTTCAGGGTCAACCTCGGCTCGGCGAACGGGAGGAGCGCAACCTGATAGCCCAATATGACGGTGAGATTCAATTGCTGGACCGCTATTTGGGGGAGCTGGTGGACTTCCTCAAGAAAGAAGATCTCTTCGATGACACGCTTATCGTGATCACTGCGGATCACGGTGAAGCTTTTTGGGAACACGGGTACTACGCGCACGGCGTGGACGCATTTCAGGAGGAGCTCCATATTCCCCTGATTGTCACCTGGCCCAAGGGACTTCCCGGTGGCATCCGAAAACCGGACCCCGTGGGGCTGGTGGACATCATGCCGACCCTCCTCGAGGCGGCGAGCGTGCCGCCCGTCCCGGGCATGCAGGGACGATCTTTCCTAAACGTCCTGCGAGGAGAGGGCCAGCGCCGGGAACTTTACGGCGAGACCGGCTTTGATTACGTGAGGATCTTTTTTGTTCGGGATCGCCTTAAGCTCATCTATCACCTAGACAACTCTCTCGAAAGCACCTTCTCCTCCCGCCCGACAACAGAACTTTTATTTAATCTGGAGGATGATCCCGCTGAGCAGTCGAACCTCTTGTCCAATCACACCGATCACACCAAGACCGTCGGAATCAGGGCGGTGGAATCGCTTCAGACAGATCTTGCGGGATGGCATGCGCTCGTCCGGGAGGCCAGCGGGATCCACGAACCCAAAGAGGTTGAATTGCCAAAAGAGGCCGAGGAACGCCTCAAGGCCCTCGGTTATTTGGAGTAGTTTTCTCCCTAGGGATGAAGAGAAAAAGGCTTCTTGCACCCTTCCCTGGGGAAGGCCTATAGTGAATTGTCTTTTCGCTCAGGTCTGGAGGCGGAGGGGGTTTGAGATTCGCTTGCCCGTCAGTTTCGGGAATTTTTTTTGACTCGAAATGCTGAGGGGGAGCTGAGGGGTTAGATGAAACGGTTCAGCGGGTGGATCGAGGGTTTTTTCGTCTCGGTCTTGATCCTCCTTCTTTGGGTCTCGCCGGGACTCTCACAGCCGCCTTTGCCTGACAACCCTCTTGGCCCTCGGACCCGGCCCCTATTTCTGCCCCTTCCGGCCTTCGGGAGTTCCCCCAATAAGGGGAACGACTTTGGCATCCTGCCAGTGTGGCTTTTCTTTGATCCTGACGGGAAGATCAACAATATCCTGGCCCCTTCGGCCATCTTTAACGACGAGACGGGCCTGAAGGGGGCCTTCCGCTGGATTGGCTTTCTCCCTGATTCTGCTAAGTTCCGCCTCATCGCCGTTCGCTCCACCAACGTGGACGAGGACTACGTGGCGGAGCTGGAGGCCCCTTACCTCTTTGGGGAACGCTTCGCCTTCTTTGGCGAGGTGCGCTACTTTCGGGACCCCACCTTCCAATTCTTCGGCCTTGGCCCCGAGACCAGGCAGACGGACGAGACGGGTTTTACCCAGCGGGAGCTGCGCGCGAGCCTCAGCTTCGGGGTGAATTTCCTCTCCGCCTTCAGGCTCACCTATGACGAACGGGCTCGTTTTGTGACCATTAAGGGTGGAGGCCGGACCACGGAGGCTTTCATAGCGGAGAGCTTTCCTGGGACCCCGGGTGTGGGGGAAGACATCCTCACCTCGACCCGGGGGTTCACCCTGAGCTTTGACACCCGAGACTTCATCGACCTTCCGACCCGGGGCTTTTTCGGCAAAGCCGCCGTTGAGGTTTCTTCAGAGGCTTGGGGGAGTGAAGAGTCCTACACACGTTTTATTCTGGAGGGCCGTGTCTTCGTCCCCTGGCCGGACGACCGATGGATCACCTCCCTTCGCCTTACGTCGAGCCTTGTGGACAACCAAAGCGCCCCGTTCTTTGAGCAGAGCTCTTTGGGGGGGGAAGATTTTCGGGCCTTTCCAAACGATCGTTTCATCGACAAAGGAAGCATTCTCTTCAATCTGGAAGAGCGATATCGCGTCTTTCGCAAGTCGATCTTCCAGGTGGACACGGACATCGAGGTGGCCCCCTTCATCGAGCTGGGGCAGGTCTTTGAGGATTCCGACGAGATCGCCACCGAGCATGTCCGGCTCGCCTTCGGGGTCGGATTGCGGGCCGTCGTCCGCCCCAACGTCGTGGGAAAGCTGGATATAGGGTACGGCGAGGAAGGAACCCGTGTCTTCGTTGGCCTGGGCTATCCCTTCTAATTGAGACCCCCATTTTCATAGACTCCAATCCATTAGAGGCCCTTACGCCCTTCGGGTGGGATAGGGTGTATATTTCTCTGTACGGGGTATTTTTTTGCCGAGCGGATGTCCGAGGGAAGGGCCGATGGTTGACTTTGGTCCCATCTTAGACCGGTTCGCCAGTGCACGGGTCATGGTGGTTGGGGACCTGATGGCGGACAAATACGTCTGGGCCGACGACCAGGGGTCCATACGGGGCGCGACGGAGGTCTTGAAGGTCAGGCGGGAGGATTACGCCCTGGGTGGGGCGGCCAACGTTGCCAACAACCTTCGAGCCATGGGGTCTGAGGTTTTCCTTTGCGGTATTGTGGGTTACGACGACGCCGCCCACTGGTTTCGCAGGGGCTGCCACGAGGCGGGGATTGATACCAGCGGCATCTTCCCCGTTAACGATCGGCCAACGACCCTGAAGATCCGGGTCATGACCGGGGAACGACCTGCTCCCCTCTTTCGCGTCGATTATGAGCGAGCGGACGCGGCCGACGCCTCGGAGCTGGCCTCGATGCTAACTTACGTGGAGAACTATCTGCCCATGGTGGACGCCCTCATCCTGTCCGACTTTGACAGGGGAATCTTCGCCTCGACGGACTTTACCCTGGGCCTGATGGAGCGAGCCTCCCATCACCAGAAGATTACCGTCATCGAGCCGAAAGGCCCGCGGCTCGACTCCTGCAAGGGGGCTCATCTGGTCATCCTGGGCGACATCGAGGCTGAGGACTTTTGCCAGCGCGCCTTTCAACCGGCCCCCGCGAAGTGGGAGGCCCTTGGCGACCGCTTGAGGGAAACCCTGGGCTGTGAGGCCTTGGCGGTCCTTCGCTCGGAGGAGGAACTCTGGTACCACTACCGGGAAGGGGAAACGGGTCGCCATGTCGTCGAGACCGTCGATCGCCGAATGGTGCGGGACGCAACGGGTGTGAAGGATACCATCACGAGCGCCCTCGCTTTGAGCCTCATCGCCGGGGCCGATCCTCCGGCGGCGGCCCGCCTTGCCCTGAAGGTGGCAGAGAAAGTAGTCAGCAGGATCGGAACCGCCACCGTTTCTCTGGCGGAACTCAGGCGAACGCTCTGAGCGGCGGAACTTCCCTGATGAGCCCTCTGACGTGAAGGCGGTCCTCGGGATTGGAGTCCTTCCTTACATGCGATCTCCCTTTGAGTCGCCCGACTGCCTATGAAACCCAGTGAAGAGACCCTGAGATCTCTGGAAGCCCATGCCATTGAGATGGCCCGGGGGGCAGGAGATCTCCTGGCCGCCCGTTTCGGCAAAGACCTCAGGGTAGAATTCAAGGACCGAAAAAAAAAGAGGGACCCTTTGACAGACGCTGATCAGGAGAGCCAGGCCTATCTTCAGGGGGCCATTGAGAAGAATTTTCCTGGACATGGGATTCTGGGCGAGGAGGCCCTTGAGGTTCAGGGAAAAGACAGTGAGTTCCTTTGGGTATTGGACCCTTTAGACGGGACGACCAACTTTCTTCGAAGGCTTCCGATCTATGGGGTCTCGGTGGGCGTCCTTCACGCGGGCCGGCCCGTTGTGGCCGCCATCGCCCTTCCCGGCCAAGGGGGCCGACCGACCGAGGTCTTTCACGCCCGGGCCGCTGGGGGAGCCTTTTTAGACGGTCGCCCCATCCATGTGAATGAGGTCAAGCGACCGGCCCCTACGCAGCTCGTCTGTCTTCCAGGCCGCTACGGCTCCATGTTCCGATTCGTTGGAGACCTCAGGAGACGTCCGGGCGAGGTCCGAGGGACAGGCAGCATCGCCTTTGAACTCGTACACGCGGCCCTGGGGACCTTCCAGTACGCCATCTTTGTTATTCCTAAGATATGGGATGTGGCGGCAGGTGTCCTTCTAGTCAAGGAGGCGGGCGGAGAGACCTTGATGCGTCGCGAGGCGGGAACAGCCTGGCGTCCCTTTGAGCGCTTCGGGCCAGATGACCTCACAGCCCCTTGGACTCTGGAGGGGCTGCGCAAGTGGCGAGCCTCCTTGATCGTGGGAAACCGGGACGTGGTGCGTTTCGTCGCGGCCCATATCCGTCGTCCCTTTCGTTTGAGAATCCGCCGTCCCCGTTGATAGTCAAGGTCAGGCCCGCTCTCTTCTGCTGTACAACCCGGCGAGGATCTCCAGGGGCTCAGTAGGGGGGCCAGGGGATGGCGTGGTGTGTCGGGGGGAGGGGATAGACGGGAGAGGCCAAGAGGCGGTCCAGCCGCTCCCCGAGGGCATTCATCGCGCTTTCCTCAAGAAGGGCCAAAAGGGCCCGGCGAAGGTCGCTCTCCTCGTCCAGTCGTCTTCGGAAGGTTTTTAGGTCGGAAAGAAGACCTCCCGAGATGGGCTGGCCTCGGAAGTCCCAGAGGATGGTCCTGAGCTTTGGTTCAGTGTGGAAGGTGAGGCCATGGTCAATGGCCCACACCCGCGCGTCCTGTGCCCGAAAGCAGTGGCCCGCCTTTCTGTCCGCATTATTGACAAGGGCATCGAAGAGGGCGATCTGGCGCAGGGCATCACCGTGCTCGCGCTGAAGGGCGGCGTAGTCGCACTCGGAATCTGGCGCGATGTAGAGCTGAAGTGAGCCCACACCGTGGGGGCCCGTGCGGATCACAGTCGGCGGAACCAGGTGCCAGCCCAGGGTCTCGCTGACGAGGAAGGCGGCGAGCTCCCGCTTGTAGAGGGTTCCTGCCGGAAAATCCCAAAGGGGTGCTTCTCCCTCTCCTGGTTTGTAGATGGCGAGAAGAGACAGACCGTCCCCCGCTGTCAAAGGGACAGCGAAGGTGTAATTGGACGCCCAGGGGACGAGCTGGAGGTCGCCCATCTGACCTTTCTGGAGGAGGTCCAGGGCCTCAGAGAGAGAGAGGGCCAGGCGGCTCTCGGCAGAGTTCTCCTTTTCCTTTCGTGGCTGTTTCAATCCAAATGGTCTCTGAGAATAGGTGGGAGTCTCTTGCAGAGCCGCGAGACATCCGGCCTTTCACGTTTCCAGTGGTGTGGTTCCCTTTCAGGGTTCTTTGCCCGTCTCCTGGGTCAGGGTTTGGCCATTTGAACGGGGACAGAAGTGGCCTTGGGGATCAATGGGGTTTTGACAGAGGGGACATATCGGACGACCTGCCGCACACACCGTCAAAGCATCCTCAGCCAGCACCTCCAATTGTGCCCGACGGGCCTGGAAACTCAGGGTGGGAAGGATCTCAAGGCCCTCTTCTTCCGACTCTTCCTGCTCCTCAGGGATGACATCAATGTCGTGAATGAAGAAGATGAATCGGCCTCTTTCCTCGTCATGGTCCATCCCGAGACGGCCGATCTTGAACTCCAGGGTCTGATACTCGGGGGGATCAGCAAAAGCCTCCAAGTCGGCCTCCGCGTCCTTTTCGAGGGGAGTGGTCCTCAGGATTCGACGGATGGCAAGGGAGAGGCCGTAGAGCTGTTCCTTCTCGATCCAAAGACAGGCGCCCCCCTTTCGGGCATCTACGAGGAGGCGAAAAATCCGCTTCCCCGGCGCGCCGATGGCCTCGGCCTTGAAGGCGTTAACGTCGCCGAGCTCATGGTGACTCTCTTCCATGAAAAATGACCCTCTTGTGCAAACCCATACTTTATAACGCAGGATGTGGATATTGTAAATCCTGAGCGTCTATTTGAAAGCCTTCCCAATCTCACGTCCAGAGGGTATCCTCTTCGGCGATATTTTCTGCCGGGGCGGGTCCAGAGGGACTCCCGACCTCGGGGTCCGGAGAAAGGGGGGGTATGGGGAAACCCTGCGATATTCTAGGGCTTATCTGCTACGGCCAGCATGACTCCTCTGCAACCCTGGTCCGGGACGGCCGGATCCTCGCCGCGGCTGAGGAGGAACGATTCACCCGCAAGAAGCTGGATAACTCATTCCCAGAAGAGGCGATCGCCTTTTGCCTGGAGAAAGGCGGGATCGACGTTCAGGATTTAACGGCCGTCGCCCTCGGCTGGGACCCTCGAGCCCACCGTCTGAATAAGACCCTTTATCTCCTGCGAAACTTTCCCCTCTCTGTTTTCCTCGTGGCCCGCTCAGGAAAGCGCCAGTGGCGGATCTTTCGGATGGCCTCCCACTTTGCGGAGCGGACCCAATATCGAGGCCCCATCTACCCAATCCGTCACCACCTGACGCATGCCGCCAGCGCCTTCTTCCCCTCCCCCTTCGAGGAGGCCGCCATCCTCACGGTGGACGGGGTGGGCGAGTGGGAGACCCTTTGGATGGGGTCGGGCCACGGCCTTTCTATCAAAGAGACCACCTCCGTGGGATGGCCCCATACCCTCGGGGGGCTCTACGCGGCCGTGACCCAGCATCTAGGGTTTGAGATGTTCGCAGACGAGTACAAGGTGATGGGACTGGCCGCCTACGGCCGGCCAGTATATCTCGACCGCTTCCGAGAGATGATCGTCCTCACCGAGGATGGCTTCCGAATCGATCCAAGCTACTTTGCCTACTTTGTGGGACGGAGGATATGGGCCATGGGGCTCATGATCTGCTCTGGAAAGTTCCACAGGGCACTCGGGCCGCCGCGTGCCGTTGAGGATCCTGTGGAAGAGCGCCACGCCGACCTTGCTGCTTCTCTCCAGGCCCGGACCGAGGAGGTCCTGGTTCATTTCGCCCGGGAGGCCGTCAGGCGGTCCGGGCTCCGGAATCTGTGCCTGGCAGGGGGGGTGATGCTGAACTCGGTGGCGGTGGGGAAGATCATGGAGTCGGGGGTTGCCGACGCCGTATTCGTGCCCCCCTGCGCCGGGGACGCTGGGGCCTCCCTCGGGGCCGCCCTTCATGTCTCCCACGTGATGCTGGGCGTCGAGCGGGCGGAGGCGCTTCAGGACGCACGCCTCGGACCGGAGTGGGGAGAGGAGGATATACGGAGGGCTGTCGAGAGGGCTCCCCTTCGATGGACGCAGGAGGATGATCCTGTCGCCTCGACGGTGGAGGCCCTGGAGGCGGGCCAGATCATAGGCTGGTTTCAGGGCCGGACAGAGTTCGGACCGAGGGCCCTTGGGGCCAGAAGTATCCTGGCCGATCCCCGAAGGGACAACATGAAGGACCTCGTCAACGTCAAGGTGAAGTTCCGAGAACCTTTTCGGCCCTTTGCCCCCGCAATTCCGGAAGAGCGGTTTTCGGATTTCTTCTTGGGGGCGCCACCCTCCCCATTCATGACGCAGGTGTATCAGGTGAGGGAGGACAAGCGGAACCTGATACCGGCCGTGACCCACATCGACGGGACAGCCCGGGTCCAGACCGTCCGGCGGGACGTGGACCCTCTCTTCTGGAGGCTGCTTGAGGCCTTTGGGGATCGAACGGGAGTTCCTATTCTTTTGAATACCTCCTTCAACGTGAAGGGCGAGCCCATCGTCAACAACCCGACGGACGCCGTCAACTGCTTCCTCAAGGCGGGTCTCGACCTTCTGGTCATGGGTCGCTTTTTGGCTAGAAAGAGGCTGGCTGAGGGCGTCTTCGAAGAGGAGACTGCTCCTTCCTAGCCTTCTTTCGCGGCATGAAAGCAGGCGGATCGAGTCCAACCGTTACGACGACCCTCTTGTCTTTCCAGAACCCCATCCAATCCCATCCTGAAAAAAGCTTCGAAGATCAACCGAAGTACTATGCTTCTCAGTCAGAGGGAACTCAGATCCGTCTCGGGGAGGTGGGCTAGGTCGTCTTTTTAGAGTACAATTCATGAGGACAAAGGAAGGCGATCCTGGGAGAGAAAGAGAAATTCACCCTCAGGATGGTCCCAGGAAGGCCCTTTTTCCGCGGCGGAATGGCTTCTTGAAGCAGCGCGTCCTCCTCACCGGTATTAGTGGCTTCGCCGGAGGTCATCTGGCTGAGTATGCGGCTGGGCTCCCGGATGTGGAGCTCTACGGGATGGTGCGCTGGCGAAGCCAAACGAGTCACCTATGTCATCTCGGCGAGCGGTTGACGCTCATCGAGGGGGGTGTGACGGATCAGTCCTCGGTCCTGCGTGTGATGCAGTCCGTGAAACCCCATCGAATCTTCCACCTAGCGGCCCAAAGCTATGTCCCGGCTTCCTGGAATGCCCCCGAGGAATCCTTGACGACGAACGTCCTGGGGACCGTCCACCTCCTTTGAAGCAGTCCGGCAGGTGGGGGGCGACCCCCTGATCCTCATCCCCGGTTCTAGTGAGGAATACGGCCTTGTCTATCCTGAAGAACTTCCTGTTCGGGAGGTCCAGCCCTTTCGTCCTCAGAGCCCCTACGCCGTGAGCAAGGTGACGCAAGACCTGTTGGGCTATCAATACTTCTGGAGTTATGGGCTGCGGATCGTCCGGACCCGCGCCTTTAACCACACCGGCCCAAGGCAACGTGAGGTCTTCGCCGTATCCAACTTTGCCAAGCAAATCGTGGAGCGGGAGCAGGGGCTGCAAGGGGGAGCACTCCGGGTGGGCGACCTCCGGGCAGTCCGTGACTTCATGGATGTGGGTGATGCAGTGCGGGGCTACTGGCTCGCCCTGGAAAGGGGTGAGCCGGGGGAAGTCTACAATATTGCTTCAGGAAAGGGGTGTCTGATAGGAGACATCCTGTCTCAGCTTATGGCGGCCGGAAAAGTCCAGCTCGACCTGGAGGTGGACACCTCGCGGCTTCGCCCATCGGACGCGCCGAGGCTGGTCGGAGACGCGTCGAAGTTCAAGGCCCGGACAGGATGGGCGCCCGAAATTCCCTTCGAGAATACCTTGGCGAACCTCTTGGAATACTGGCGAGGTCAGCTCGCGGTCATGGGCAAGGGACATGAGACCGCGAAGCGGGCCGTCGCCAACCCTCCGACCTCCAAGAGTACCTGACGCCTTCCCGTCTGGGGGAGGAGGAGCCCGCTTCAGGGTGTCCTAAGGGCCCAGACAAGTTTTGTTTGTCCTCGACCAGAGGCGAAAAGTCAAAACTCATGCAGAGCAGACGCGGCTTCCTCATCCTGGCAGTCCTCTTGGCGGCGGGCTTGTGGTGGATCTTCCCCCCCTCCCACCCCTTTCTCGTTGTCTTTCTCCTGTCGACTTTTGTCGTGGTCCTCCTTCAAAGGTTTGCCCCTTCTTCCGATTTCCCCTTCCTCCTGAAAATTTTTGTCGCCTCTCTTCTCCTTCGTGTTGCCTTTGCTGTCGCCGCCCATCAGGGACTTGGGGGAGGCCTCAGCCTTCCGGCCCTGGGCCCGGACGCCGAGCGCTACTCTGCCTGGGGGTGGTACATCTCCACGCTTCTAAAGGGCCACCAGCTTCAGCCTTTGTCCCCGGAGGCTTTTTGGAGCACCTTCCAGGACACCATCCCCTACGTCCTCCATCAGGACCTTGTGGAGATCGCCGGAGGCGATCGATTTCCTTCCTACTCGACCTACACGGTGGGCTGGTATCCCTATTTCCTGGGGGGACTCTACTACTTGATCGGTCACTTCCCCATCCTCCCGAACCTTCTGAATACGCTGGTGGGAAGCCTTCTGGTCCTGGCCGCTTACGCTCTCGGCCGTGAGATTTTCAGTCCGAAGGTGGGCCGCCTCGCGGGCCTTCTCTGTGCCTTCTTTCCCTCTCTCATCCTGTGGTCCACCACGGGCCTGAAGGACCCTTATCTTGTGCTGTTGACGGTCCTGGCCTGGTGGGGCCTCATCAAATGGATTCGAATCTGGAAGGTTCGCTGGATAGTGCTTTTTGCCGTTGGGGTTTTTGGGATGTGGGTGGTGAAGCCTGGGTTTGGGTTGCTCGCATTTTTCGCAGGGGGGGGATGGGGAGCGGTTTACCTCGTCAACTTGGCCGGCAGGAAGACGCGTGTTGCCCTGCTCGTTCTTCTCATCCTCGTCGCTGGTGCCTTCGTATGGCAGTCCTCCATCCCAAGGGACTTTTACGGCAAGATTACGCTGAAAGCGGCCAGGATCCAGTTCGAGAATTACGTGGGCGGCGGCGAGACCTATACCACCTACCCTGTTTCCCCCCTTTCATCCCTAACGGATGAGGACTATCCTTCTAAACCCCACCCCCCCGGCACCTTTTTTGTCTCCCTCCTTCGCGGCTATATCTATTTCTTTCTCGCCCCCTTTCCGGGCCAGGGACATTCGCTGAAAGACTTATTTCTCTCCCTTCACATGGTCCTCGGATACCTCTTTCTTCTGCCGGGGGTGTTGGGGTATTTTCGTGCCTTTCGTTCAGACTGGCGGGCGAACCTCCCCATTGGCCTATACCTCCTTCTGGCCACCACCGTTATGGCTGCCATTGAGGGGAACTTCGGCACCCTCATCCGGCAGAGGGACTTCCTGATGCCGCTTTTGTTGATCTATGCCGCTGGAGGGCTGGCGTTTCTCACCCCTTTGGGGTCTCGACTCTGGGGGCGGAAGGGCGCCATTGCCAGAGGGTCTGAAGTCCCAGGGCCGCAAAGAGGATGAGGGGGGTCATGGCTTGCACTCTCACCCTCACGAGGGCGTAGAAGACCAGGGGGACGAGAAACCAGAAGCCGAGGAAGATGAAGAGGAGGATCGATCCCTCCCAATTTTGGCGAGCCCGAGGGAGGCCCAGGAAGGCCAGGAACATCAGGAGAATATAGGGGACCCCCAAGACGATCCAGTTCCTGAGTGAGGACCCGCCCCAGGTGGGCCTCCAAAAGTTGACGAGCTTTCCCGGCAGGACGGCAAAGAATCGCCCCGGGTGCTCTCTGACGTACTCAAAGAAGGCCCTGTAGTAGAGGGCGTCTTTTTTTGTCTCTGAGATGCCCGCAGGGACGGGATAGGGGAGGGGGGCAACCTGCCAGGAATCGTGGTATCCGTCGTTTCCCCCACGGGAGAGGGGATTCGTCCCGGCCCAGAGGGCCTCCCCCGTCCGGGGGACGCCCACGAGGAAATTTCCTTGAAGTTTGAGGTTGTGAAGGGCCCAAGGCAGGAGCATCAGGACCACCACGCCGGTGGCGAGGGAGACCCCTACCGTGGTCCGGCGGAGCTTTCGTCTTCCCATCCAGAAGAGATAGGGGATCATCAGGAGGGCAAGGGTGAGGTAGCCCGGACGGATCAAGACCGCCCCCCCGGAGAAAAGGCCCGCCCAGAAAAAATCCCAGGGTTTTCCGTCTCCCGCACGATAGATGAAGAGGAGGCTGAGGCTCGCTAAAAGGACCGTGATCGTCTCTGTCAGGAAGATGGGTACGAAGAAGAGATAGAAGGGATACAGGGCGGCCATGAAGCCCGCCGTGACCCCCACCCCGTTTCCGAAGAGGCGCCGGCCCAGGAAAAAGAGGACGAGGGCGTTGGCCGCGTGGAGGAGGGACTGGATGAGTCCGACCCAAAGGGTGGATTCCCCGAAGAGCCCAAAGACCCCCGCGAGGAAGAGGGGATAGCCTGGCAGCCAACGGGAGGTGGAAACCCCGTCGATGAGATAGCCCTCCCCCCCCAGAAGGGAGCGGGCGAGGGCCATGTATTGTGTCGAGTCCGGCGTGATGAGGGCCACCCCCTCCCCGAAGCCGGAGAAGTTGGCGAGCGCGGTCCAGAGGACCGCCACCCCAAGGGCGACTCCGAAGATGACCCACTTCCGGTCAGCCGACGTCACGACCGTCCTCGCCTCCTCACGGAGTTTCCGGACTCGCTTTGCCTGTGTGCTTCGGGGACTTTCTCATTTCTCAAGTATCACAACCCACATGAAGCCAAAGGGTTTTAGAAAATTCTCCAGCTTCACCAACAGCTTCTTTGTCAAAGGCCGGACCGGAGGGGGAATCAAGGTGGCCAGTTGGCTGAGGCCGGCAGGGGCCGTGTCGAGCCTGACCTTGGAGAAAGGTTGACAGATCCGACGGAGCTGCCTCCGGCTGTACCTGTAGATGATAGGACAGCCCAGGACCTCTACTAACTCCGTTCCCCATGGATTGTTCCGCTTGGGCCCCCGGGTCAGGCGCTGAAGCAGGAGGTGCCTTTTGCCAGAGAGCAGGTCGAGAATCCTCGATCCGAAACGGATGAGGTGACTCGCATAGGCCTTCAGCGAATGGCGTTGGTAGACGGCGATGAGCGCCCTTCCCCCAGGAGACAGCACGCGATAGACCTCCCGGAAGGCCAGGGGTGGATCGGGTAAATGGTGGAGCACCCCGATGGAATAAACGAAGTCGAAGGAGCTGTCGGCAAAGGGCAAGGATTCCCCATCCCCCTGCAAGAGGAGAGAATGTGCGGATTTCGTTGGCGCGGCTTCGAACCTTTTTGTCGCCTGCCGGAGGGGTTCTTGGCAGGCGTCGAGTCCCAGGATCGTCCCCCCCTGGCCCAGGAGTTGCAATCCCAGGTGACACAGGTCAACCCCCTGGCCGCAGCCGATCTCGAGGATCCTCGTCCGGCCCTGGTGTTCGGGGCTCAACAGAGATAGGGGCAGCCATGGGCTTCGGAGATAACGAAACCTCGCATGCGCCTCTAAAGAATCCCAGTCTCCGTCGCACGGATATCGCTCCCAGAACTGAAGAGATTCCTCCCTGCTGGCGTGAAAAGGACTTCTCTTTCGGTCAGTCAAACGCATGACCCGCCACTATAGCAAAAAACCTTCGCCCTTCCCCAGACAGAGCTGGGTTTTTTGCCGCAAGCTTCTTGCTATAATCTGCGGGAGCTGTCGAGCAGGGGGGCCTTTGCCCAAAAACGAAAGCCCGACAGGGGCCCTTGTAAGGCCAGGGAAGGACGTCACAGATGAAAGGACCTCGGCAGGGTTTTTCAGGGCAAGCGGCTGAACCATCTCAACCGGACGTGTGAAGATTGAATCCACCACACAGTTCTGATCGCGCTCCCTTTTGGAAGCTCGTCTTCGCCTCCCTGGTCTTTGTGGCCTTGGCGGAGGTTCTGCGTCCCCACCTCTACCGGGATGAGCTGCCGGGCTGGTGGGTGGTTTTTGTCTTCTGGGGTTTCTGTTTCGCCTTTGCCGAGTTCGTCCGACCCAACTCCGCCCAGCGTCCCCATTGGACCATCCCAGCCGGCTCCCTTTTGGCCATCGTGGCGGGCCTCTTCCTGGTCCTCTTCTACCCCCCTTCGGTCGGGGATGCTCGAACCCTGGGCCTACCCTTCTTCGGGTCTCCCGGCCTGGCTCTTGCGGGTGTCCCTTCTCTTGATCCTGGGAGCCTGCGGGGGTGCCTTCGCTCGAACCTGGCGGGCGGGCGAAGGTTTGAGCCCCTCTCTGGCGCCCTGTCTTCCACTCACTTTATTATTCCTGGTGTGGGTGGGACGAGGTCTGGGAGGCGGTTGGGTGATCCCCGCCGTTGAAGGGTTTATGTTCTTTGGCGTTGCAGGTGTCCTGCTTCTCGTCTCCCGAGGGACCCGGGCTGCTCAAGTCGCCAAGAATTTGGTGTCTGGTCTCTGGCGGGAACCCTTCTTTCTCGTCTTTCTGTTTCTCTTTGCGACCTCTCTTCGAGCCCTCTTCGCCTTCCAGCTCATGGAGGCGGACCTCGACCCTCGCTTCCTTGCGGGACCGGACAGCGGGACGTACGACATTGCGGCTTGGGGGCTAACGAGCGGGGAGTACGGATTTCTGGACCGAGAACTACCCATCTTTTTTCACAACCCTGGCCCGACCCTCTTTTACTCTGGGGTCTATTGGATCATCGGCCACCAGCCTGACGTGATTCGCTTTCTCCAGGCAGTGATGGGAGGTGTGACGTGCCTCTTCGTCTACTGGATCGGCAAGCGCGTTTTCGATGAGACGACGGGAAAGATCGCGGCCCTTCTCGTCGCAGGGCGGGGCTATCTGGTGATCTATGGGATTTATCTTGGGGCGGAGGCCCTGGGGCTCCTTTTTGTGACGGCGACGGTCCTTCTCCTCCTCAAACCTTCCGGCTGGGAGGTCGGGCACCGGTGGGGGAGGCCGGGCGTTTCTCATCGGGGCCTTGCTCGGGGTGGCCACCTTGATGCGGCCGGAGTACCAGATCTTTCCGCTGGCGGTCCTTCTCTATTTCCTGGCCCGCCTAACGAAAAGGAAGGTGGCAGTTCCTCTTCTCTTCCTCCTTGGTTTTGCGGTGGTCCTCACCCCATTGCTGTTGAGAAACGGGGTGGTCCAGGACCAGTTCGCCCTCAGCGCGCCAGCGGTGGTCCAGACCCAATACGCCCTGACGTCCCTGAACCCGCGGGTGGGGATCCCCCAGTCCATCTCCGACTTTGATTTCTTCCGCCGCCTGGGACAGACTTTTGTGGAAAGTCCGGGCTGGACCCTTCGCGCCATTGGGAGCGATGTGGGCTATAACTTCGGTCGGTTCTGGTGGTGGCGGCTTCAGGTTTTTAATCCCGCCTTTGTTTATTTTGAGCGAGAGACGAGACTCATGAATCTAATTGGCTTCCTCCTCCAGGGGCTCTTTGTCATGGGGCTTTGGGCGGGATGGCGGTATCGGCGGCCCCTGGGCCCCCTCCTCCTCATCGTCGGCTATAAGACCCTCTTTCACCTCTTCGTGAGCGGAAATGAGTGGGGACGGGTGACGGCCGAACCCTTCGTCAATCTCATTCAGGCCTTCGGGCTGACCATGTTCCTCACTTGGGGGTTCTCGCTGAGGGGCGGGGCCCATCCCTCATCCCTCGATGGGGTCAATGAGGAACGTGCGGGGGGTGGGGAACGGCCGATTTTTGGAGTGACTGAGGCTTGATGGGGTCTTTAGGAGGCGTCGAAAGGAGAGGATCCTATCGGGACCTCCCGTGGTTGGCTTTCCTCATCGCTCTCGGGGTGTCCCTCGTCTTTATCCTCTGGCGGCCGCTTCCTATCTCTCCCGATTTTGAATCCTATGACAATCTTGCCTGGCATCTGGTCCAGGGAGAAGGGTTCACGCAGGACGGGGACCCACGGGGATATCCCGAGCTCTTCCGAACGCCTGGCTATCCTTGGTTTCTTGCCCCCTTTTATTGGACTTTTGGTCGCAGCTATCTGCCGGTTTACTTTACCCAGGCGATCCTCCTTGGACTGACCACCCTCCTCGTCTTTTCTTTGGTCCGACGCTCATTGGGGGAGGGAGTGGCGCGCCTTTCTGCCTACGTTGTGGCTCTTTATCCCCTCTCGGCCCTCTATGTCCCGACCATCCTAGCCGAGGTGCTTTCGATATTCGCCGTCGCCCTCTCCATCTGGATGTTCCTCTGGACCTTGGACAAAACCACCGTCTGGAGGGCGAGCTTGACGGGAGCGGTCATGGCGTACAGCGCCCTGGTCCGTCCGGCCTTCCTGCTCCTCGCCCTCGCCTGCTTTCTGGCAGCGGTTCTGGCCCAATATCCCTGGCGAAAACTTCTCAAACCCTTCCTGGTCCTCCATCTCTCATTGGTCATCATCCTGGGCGCCTGGGCGGTCCGAAACCTTCGGGTTTCGGGCGAGTTCATTCCCCTGAGCATTCAGGCCCCTTTGCAGCTCTGGCTGGCCACTTTCAACTATGGCCCTTACACCGACCAGTTCTGGAAAAACCCCGCGTACTTCTCCCAGCAGTTCTCTCTCGTCAGTCACCTCCCCCATGTCTTTGACCGGGAGGATCAGGCCTATCCTGTGGAGATCCGGCTCGAGGGCGCCGAGGCCCTGCGACCTGTGAAATTGCACTACCGCCTGGACGGCGAAGGGCCCTTCTTCGAAGTGGGCATGAGGGAGGCGGAGGACGGGCGATTCCTGGCTGAGATCCCGCCTCAGCCCTTTGGTACCCGGGTCCAGTACTACTTTAGCCTGCGAGACCTATTTCAGCCCGAGGCGCGTCTGCGCCATCCAAACCCGAAGGCCCCATCGCTTTTTTTCTACCGGGTCCTTGAGGATGTCCTGGCGGACCCCGGACCGGAGCTGGTGGATGTTCATGACGTGATCCAGTTGGGCTCAACACTTCAGGCCCCAGATCAACATCCCCGCTCTCTCCTTCACGACATTGACCAGGATGGACGCTTGTCGGAAGCAGATCTGGAGAAGCTCTTAAAGAGATTGGGGGGGGGTATGGTGCCCACCTATCAGTTTCACCGAGAGAAAGAAGGGGGCTCTCTTCAGCTGAGGTTTGAAGATGGCTCCCAACTCGATCTCCCCCTGGCCGAAGACCCTCCAAAGACCAACCTGTCTCGCCTTGTCCGAAGCCCTCTTGTGGGTTTGGCTGGGAGGTTTGTGACCGTGGCCATGCCGAGAGGGCAACCCGCCGAAGGGCTCGTCTGGCGCAAGCCGGGAGAGAACCAGCTGTTCTCTTGTTCTTCCAGACGGAGTGATCTCTCACCTTCGCAGGTGACGCCGGGGGTGAGCGACCACCCGTTCCCCTGTTTCTGGAAAGCGGGAGTGGAAGATGTCCCGGCCCAACTCATGGAGTTCCGGGCCTATCGCTCTCTCGCGCGGGACAACTTCCTGAGGGCTCCGATGGCTTACTTTGGGGGGAGTCTTCTCCGGATGCCCCGGATCTGGGTCACGGTGGGGACGACGACCCCGGGACAGACCTATCTCGTACCGGGGGCCGCCTGGCTATTTCCCGCCCTCGCCGTGAGCACCCTGGGCCTCTTCGTTTTGGCGGTCATTGGCTATTGGACGGTTCGGGAGAGATGGCGCTCCCACTGGTATATCTTCGTCCCCATCCTCTACATCTCTTTTGTCCACGCCCCCTTTCACCCGGAGGCCCGCTATTCCCTTCCGGGACGGGTCTTTCTTTTAGTCTATGTGGCGGTGGCCTTGGCGGGTATTTGGCAATGGTGGAAGGGGCGACAAAAGCAGACCACTTCCGACCCCTGAAAGGGGTTGGACACGTCTTGCGCTGCGCCAGCGATGGAAGAAGACTGGAAGAAGACCGGGGGGATAACTGCCCTGGCTCTGTGTTACTCCATCTGTGGGACAGGGACGGCCTTTCGGCTGCGGCAGTTCCCCTCTTTCTGGATAGCGGCGTTTAAGCGGGAGATGGGGACGCCTTCGCTCACGTACTTATCCAGGCAGTGCAGGGCCTCTTCGTCCGGCATCTGGACCGGAGGGTGCTTCATCGTGTAGGCGGAGACGGGCAGGAGGGCCCCTGCCTCCCCCCGCTCCCGGGCCAGGCGGCAGTAGCGAATGGCATCGACGACGACACCGGCACTGTTCGGGGAATCCTCCACCGAGAGCCTCAGCTCCAGGTTCATGGGCACTCCTCCAAACCCCTGGCCCTCAATCCTCAGGAAGCAGAGCTTGTTGTCATTTTGCCAAGGGACATAGTCGCTTGGGCCGATGTGGATATTCTCGGCGGGGAAGGGGATTTCAAGCTGGGACTGGACGGCCTCGGTCTTAGAAACCCGCTTGGAGAGGAGGCGGTCCTGATTCAGCATGTTGAGAAAATCTGTGTTCCCGCCCGTATTGAGCTGGTAGGTCCGCTCGAGCTCAATCCCCCGGTCCTTGCAGAGCTTAACGAGGGTCCGGTGGAGGATGGTTGCCCCCAGCTGCGACTTCACGTCGTCGCCCACGATGGGGATTCCCCGCTCGCGGAAGCGGGTTTCCCAGGCGGGGTCCGACGCGATGAAGACCGGCATGCAGTTGATGAAGCTGATGCCCGCCTTGAGGCAGGCCTCGGCGTAATGGCGGGTTCCCTCCTCAGTGCCGACCGGCAAGTAGTTCAGTAGTATCTCAGCCCCACTTTCCTGGAGAACCGCCGCCACGTCCACCGGCTCTTTTTCGGCGACCAAGAACGTCCTCTCCAGGGGGTGGTCCTTCATGTGAGGCGAGACCCCGTCCAAGACAGGGCCCATGGAAACCGTCACGCCGCAGTCGGGCAGGTCTTCGACAAGGGTCTTGGTGCAATTGGGGGGGGCGAAGACGGCCTCATGGAGGGGTTTTCCAACCTTGCGGGCGTCCACGTCAAAGGCGGCCACCACCTGAATGTCGTAAGGCCGGTAGCCCGCTAGACGATAGTGCATCAGGCCAATCGCCTCCTCCTCCGGCGTCTGTCGATAGTGTTCGATCCCCTGGAGGAGGGAGCTGGCGCAGTTGCCAATTCCGGCGATGGCGATTTTAATCGGGTCCATAGTGCTTACTTCGCTCCGTTCGAACGAGAGGTTGCAAGGTGTCTGCCGGCCTCGTCGGTCGGTGTCAAATCCGATGGTCTGAAAAGTGGGAATCTAGGAGAAGATGAAGATAAGGAGGGATGAGTGGGTCTATCTGAGGGGGGGGACACTCCCGCTGCCCCGCTATTCGATAGTTGCTTTTTGCCAGGCGGACCTGGTTCAAGAAATGCCGATGCCAGACCCACGGGGATCGGCGGACTCGGGGGTTATCCCGGGCAGGGGCGGAGGGTGAACCGTCAGAACGGGATTTTTCTCTCATCAAACCTTCGGACCTCACCGTCCACCTCAACAGGGAGCTCTCAGAGGGATTCCCCTCACGTAAGCGCCCATTCAAGCCGAATCTCCCGGTCTCTGTCAAGCCGGAATTCTCCCCATTTCCCCTCAAGCCCCGCTCAGGAGGGAGTCGAGCTCACCCGAATCCTCCAGGCGCAAGAGATCGGGTAGGCCCCCGATGGCACGGCCGCCGATGAGGATCTGAGGGACGGTCTTCCCCTTTGTCAGGCTTCTCATCTCATCCCAATCCGGGGTCCCTCCGAAGACCATCTTCTCCTCAAACTTGACCCCCTTTTTCTTGAGGAACTGTTTGGCCATCACACAATAGCCGCAAGGGTTTGTGGAGTAGACAATCACCTTCGCCGTCCATCCCCCCCCCTTTCCCTTCTGGGGAAGGGGAGTGACCGCTCTTGCGCCCAAGAACCATTCGAAGGAATGTGAATATGCCGGTTAACAAATTTAACCGTCTCCCCTTCACTTTGGGGCGCGGGCCATCTTGCCGCCGCCCATGACCATCGGCAGAAATACCAATCAGGCTGATTACAAATCTAACCGTCTCGACCCGTCTCGTCAATATCGCTGCCTGTGGGGCGGTCTTGAGCTTGACATCCCGCTCGAGGCCTAATATCCTTGGGCGGGAAAGAAGGGGTATCAGGAGGATGGTCGTGAAGTCTGTTTCTTATTCAAACCTCTGGTGGTGGCTTCCCAAGGGGAGGGTTGCGGCCAGGGCCTGAGGACGACAGGAGGTTAGAGGCCGCGCTCCCACCTGGAAAAGGGGGCCGCGGCCTTTTTTGTTTTTCAGCGAAGTTTTTTAGCGAAGTCGGAGGAGCTGGGTCACGCGGGAGAGGGGGTTTCACCTGCCGTGATCCCATCAGGACATGTATCAGCCTTCTTTTGAAGAATTCAAGGTCTTGGCTGGCCAGGGCAATCTAATCCCGGTCTACCGGGAGATCCTGGCTGATCTGGAGACACCGGTCTCGGCCTTCCTGAAGGTGGGGGGCGGGGATTACGCCTTTCTCCTCGAGAGCGTGGAGGGGGGCGAGAAATGGGCCCGCTACTGCTTCCTGGGGGCAGAGCCTTCTCTTGTGTTTCGAAGCAAGGGAAGACACATCACGATCGAGGGTGAAGGGAAACGAGAGGAGAGGGAAGGGGACCCCCTGGAGGTTTTGAAGGAGATCCTTGGGGCCTACCGGCCTGTCCAGGTGGAGGGCCTCCCTCGCTTTTACGGCGGGGCCGTCGGCTACATGGGCTACGACATGGTCCGTTTCTTTGAACGCCTGCCCGAGCGGACGGAGGATGACCTCAGCCTTCCTGACTCCGTCTTCCTTCTGACCGACACCTTGCTCATCTTCGACCACGTGTCGCAGAAGATTAAAGTGGTCGCCAATGTAAAGCTGGAAGGGGTGGATGCGGAGGTCGCCTACAGAGAGGCCATCGCCAAGATTGAGGCCCTGGTCGAAAAGCTTCAAGGGGAAGTGCCCGCTCCCGCGTCGACGGGGGACCACGCTGGGGCAGAGTCCTCTGCCTTGACCGTGGGCTCGAACTTCACTGACAAGGAGTTTGAGAAGGCCGTCACCCAGGTCAAAGAATTTATCCGGACGGGTGAGGTTATCCAGGTGGTCCTCGCTCAACGCCTCGAGGTCCCCCTCGCGTCCTCTCCCTTTGACGTCTACCGAGCCCTTCGGATCATCAACCCCTCGCCCTACATGTTTTACCTGAAGCTTAAGGACCTCGAGCTGGTGGGTTCATCCCCGGAAGTGCTGGTCCGCCTCGAGGGTGATCGGATCGAGGTCCGGCCCATCGCCGGGACGCGCCCTCGGGGGGCGACGGAAGAGGAGGACCAGGCCCTCGCCGAGGAACTCCTGCGCGACGAAAAGGAGCGAGCCGAGCACATCATGCTTGTCGACCTTGGGCGGAACGACATCGGCAGGGTGGCTCGAAAGGGGACCGTAGAGGTCAATGAGCTCATGATCATCGAGCGCTATTCCCACGTCATGCACATTGTGAGCAACGTCCGTGGGCAGATTGAGGACGGGATGGATGCCTTTGACTTGATGCGGGCGTGCTTTCCGGCCGGGACGGTCTCGGGAGCCCCCAAGGTGCGGGCCATGGAGATCATCGAGGAATTGGAGCCTACGCGTCGGGGGCCCTATGCCGGGGCCGTCGGCTATTTTGGCTACTCCGGCAACATGGATACTTGCATTGCGATCCGCACCCTTGTCCTGACGGGCGGTCGGGCCTATCTCGGGGTGGGGGCCGGGGTGGTGGCCGACTCTGTGCCGGAGCGGGAGTACCAGGAAACGCTGAACAAGGCCCGGGCCCTCCTTCGAGCCATGGAGTTTGCCCAGGTGAATTTGAATAGAAAAGCAGGCGAGAACGTGAAAAAGAGTGAGATGCCATGATTCTCATGATCGACAATTACGACTCCTTCACCTACAACTTGGTCCAGTATCTGGCCGAGCTGGGGGCGCAGGTCGAGGTCCGCCGAAATGACGCCATCGGACTGGACGAGGTGGCTCAGCTGAACCCCGAGCTGATCGTGATCTCCCCCGGTCCGGGGAGGCCTGAGGGGGCGGGGGTGACGGTCGAGCTCATTCGAAGATTCGCGGGGAAGATCCCTGTTTTCGGCGTCTGCCTCGGACACCAGGCCATTGCGTTCGCCCTTGGAGGCCGGATCGTCCAGGCGAACCGCATCACGCACGGAAAGACCTCGCCCATCCATCACGACGGAGGCGGGATCTTTCAGAAACTTCCCAGCCCCTTTGAGGCGACGCGCTACCACTCTCTCCTCGTCGAGCGGCAGAGTTTTCCGGGGGCGCTCGAGGTGTCCGCCGAGACCCAGGAGGGTGAGGTGATGGGCCTTCGGGGAAAAGGGATGCCACTTGAGGGGGTCCAGTTCCATCCCGAGTCCATCCTCACCCGGGAGGGGAAGGCCCTCCTTCAAAATGTTCTTATGATGGCCCGAAAATCTTAAGGGTTTCTGGCCCTGGGAGGGAAACCTTAAAGCGGATTAACCCTTCATCGACCTTCTGGACGCCTTGACAGGGTTCAACTTGCTGTCCGCGGCGGTCTTGGCCTTGTCGAGGTGGGTGGCGAAGGAGCAATCCCCCAAGGCCCACCTGGATGCCGGCTCCGCATAGATGGCGCAATACTCGCCCGTTGGAAAGTTTCGGATGTAATCACAGCCGGCGCACTGCTCGACGACGGGATGACACTCCCCCTCGTCGAAGGAGCACCCCTGGCGGGTCATAAAGACGCAGTCTGTCCCTTTTCGAACGGTGATACATTCCATCGGTTTTCAGCTCCTCTTGCGACGTTTCTTCGGACGGGGACTGCCCGAAGGCGAAAAAGATCGCCGGCAAAGGCCCTCAGCGAGACGCTCTCAACGGGTGGAACTTTCCCCACACGGTCAAGATTCACGAAAATATACAATGTTTCTTTCAACCGTCAAGGGGGAAAAGAGGCGATTTCAGGCTGCTTGCCGTGGGAGGCCGTCCAGCGGGCCCCCTTCAGGGGATTGTCCTCAGGGTGTGTGATGTGCTATTCAGATTTCTGTGGGGGGCTCAAAGGCCTTGAAAATCCTTGGCTCTGCTGGAAATGGGAGGGTCCCCTCCCGGGCTTTTAGGGGTGAGCCGTATGGAATGGGTTTCAATGAACCTTTCTGAGAAACCATGAGAAGGGACATGTATCGTAACCCGACGGGCAGGCGCTGAGCGATGAAGGTTTTGGACAAGCGGGGGAGAATCGCGGGTCTCATCAACGTCTTTGATCTCGTGATCCTTCTGGCCGTCGCCTTTCTTGCTTTTTACTACTGGGTAGAGGTGCCGAGGCTTCTCAATCCTCCGGCCAGAGGCCTCGCGGCCCCCCCTGCACGCTCGGATGATGAGCAGCTTGGGGTGCTGCTGAGGAAACAGCCGGGGATTTTGGAAGACATCATGTTCCTCTTTCAAGATGTAGACCCCGAGGTGGCCTCCCTTATCCAGTCGGGAGACCGGGACACCGTCCATCCTCAAACGCAAGTGGAGATTACGGAGATATTGGGCATTGAGCCGATGCGGGTCGCTATTAATTTGGGGAAGAGACAGACGTTGGCCAAGGTCCCCGGAGAGAAGCTCCTGGTCCAGGCGAAGGTGAAGATTGACGGAGTCATGCGGGGGGAGGACTTTTTTTATAAGGATCAGCCTCTTCTTCATGGCCAGTTCTATAGCTTTGTCACGGATAAATATTCCCTCATTGGGGAACTCCTCCGTCTCGATGACACCTTCCTTCAGGGCAGGCTACCCATTAAACGGCAGATCGTGGTAACGGGGGTGTTTGAGAATCTCGCCGAAAATTTCGCCGCTCTCATTCAGCCGGGTGATAAAGCGGTCTTGACAAACCGAGGAGGTCAACCCCGAGGCGAGACGACCTTGGTCATTAGAGAAGTCATGCAAGCGGAGGACGTGTCCGCTGACGCAGGACCTAGATACAGAGTTCGGGTCGCCCTGGAATGCCTTTGCCAATTCGACGACCGCGGCTATTCCTTCAGCGAACAGTACGTCCGTGTGGGGGGGGCCTTCAATTTCATCACCGAGCTTTATACTTTCGCCATGCGGGTTCAGCAGATTGAAGTCTTGGGTATTCCGGGTAGAGATTCCCTCTCGTCGCCCGAGCCATAGAGGGGCTATCCTGCAGATCCCGATGTCTTTGGTCGTCCATTTTCCGAAGGGCTCATGATCAAGGAAGCCATCAGCCGCGTGGTCGAACGGCAGAACCTCTCTGCTGAAGAGGCCGAGACCGTGATGAATGAGATCATGGGGGGCGAGTGCACCCCGGCCCAGGTCGCGGCCTATGTGACGGCTTTGCGGATGAAGGGGGAGACCATTGAGGAGATCACCGGAAGCGCCCGGGCCATGCGGGCGAAGGCCACCCCCATTCGCTCCCGTCACCGGCTGCTGGTAGACACAGCGGGCACAGGGGGAGATGGCTCTCGGACCTTCAACATCTCAACCACGGCAGCCTTGGTGGCAGCGGGGGCCGGGATCCCGGTGGCCAAACACGGAGGACGGGGGGTTTCCAGCGGGTTCGGGAGCGCGGACCTGATGGTGGCCCTGGGCATCGACATTGAGGCCTCCCCGGAACAGGTGAGCGCCTGTCTCGACGAGGTGGGGATCGCCTTCCTCTTTGCTCCCCTCCTCCATGGGGCCATGAAGTACGCCGTCGGCCCCCGGCGAGAGATGGGGATCCGGACCGTTTTTAATATCATGGGGCCCATTACGAACCCCGCGGGCGCCCATTGCCAGGTCATCGGCGTCTACGATGGAGCGCTGACGGAGACCTTGGCCCGCGTCCTGGCCAACCTCGGATCTCGGCGTGCCTTCGTTGTCCACGGTTCAGACGGCCTGGACGAAGTCACTCTGAGCGGCCCCACGCGAGTTTCGGAGCTTCGAGAGGGGGAGGTTCGGACCTACGACCTCACACCCGAGGATTTCGGGCTGAAGGGGGGATCCATCGAGGCGTGCCGGGTGACGTCCCAGGAGGACAACGTCCAGATGACCCTCATGGTCCTCAACGGCCGCACGGGCCCTCCCAGAGACATCGTCCTCATGAACGCCGCGGTCGCCATCTACGTGGGCGAGGGGGAGGAAAGCTTGCCGAAGGCCCTCTTGGCCGCCAAGAAGTCCATCGACTCTGGAGGCGCCCTGGGAAAGCTCCAAGCCATCCGGGAGTTCTCCAAGCGGTCCGTCTCCTCTCGGGAATAGGTCCGTGGGAACACCCAAAACGGGCGGTATCCTGGGGGAGATCCTGGAGAGTGTGCGGGGGGCGCTTCAGATTGAGAGATCCGAGGTCCCTCTCGATGAGCTTCGCTCTCTCGCTCGGGACGCCTCACCCCCCAGGGATTTTCAGGCTGCGCTCACCAGCGGAGAACCTCCTCGCATTATCGCTGAGGCCAAGGGGGCCTCGCCGTCGGCCGGCACTCTGGCAAAGGCCTATGAACCCGTTTCCTTGGCCCGAGCCTATCAAGAAGGTGGGGCCGCCGCCCTCTCGATCCTGACGGAGCCCAGATATTTTCGCGGGGCCCTCGGCCATCTCTCCGCCGCCCAGGAGGCCACTGGTCTTCCCGTCCTCAGAAAAGATTTTCTGGTCGACCCCTATCAGCTTTACCAGGCCCGGGCCGCTGGGGCCGACGCCGTTCTCCTGATTGTCCGCTGCCTCGAAGATGGACCCCTGCAGGAGTTTTTGGGGCTGGCAGAGGATCTGGAGATGTCCGCCCTGGTCGAGGCCTACGATGAGGGTGAAGTGGACCGGGCGGTCGCGGCGGGGGCCCGCATCATCGGCATCAATCAGCGGGATCTGAAAACCTTTGAGACGGACTCGATCTCCGCGCTAAAACTTTCGGCGCGCCTTCCTCCTTCCTGTATCGGTGTGGCCGAGAGCGGGATCAAGACGCGGGACGATATCAAGAAGTTCATGGCCGGCGGGTTCGAGAGTTTTCTTGTGGGGGAGACCCTGATCCGGTCAAGAGACCCGGCCCAGAAGATCCGCGAACTTCGTGGGGCGGGCTAAATGCTTAGAGATCAGGGCTTCCGCGGGGGACCGGAGCCCTTGTGCCGAGCAGGTTTGACTCGACACGACAGCAGGAGAGGAATAATCTATAAAGGAGAAAGTTGATTGAAAAGAGAGCAAAGGTGTCGGAGAGGCGAGGTTTGGAGGAGAGGCTGATGACACGGAGAATTTTTGCCCTAATTGGGTTCCTTCTCATCTTGACGGGTGTGGCTTCGGCCCAGACCCACAAGACCTATAGTCCGCAAATTCAAGCACGGGCCACGCAGCCAGGAGCGCCCTCTATCGTCACTTTTCACGCGCCCGAGCGAGTCATCCCCAGCCATGACTTACCGGTCTATGTG
Source organism: bacterium (assembly GCA_965249615.1). Lineage (GTDB taxonomy): Bacteria > UBA8248 > UBA8248 > JACPRG01. The sequence continues at coordinate 163,711 of CBDFMI010000004.1, forward strand.
GCGGCGAAGGCGGGAGACAGTGACGTCAAGGACCTCGTGTGGAATTTTTACTGCTGTGGTTCCCAGTACGAAAGTGGGGCCTACCATGTCAAGGAAGGGGAAGGGGAGAATCTGGACGGAAAGTTTTTCATTAATACGCTCTCTGTCCTCAACCAGGGCAATCCCTTCCGCGCCTCATGGTTAGTCCTTCATCTGAGCGTTTGGGCTGTGGACCAAGAGGGCAGGGCGAGCGAAAAGATGTTTTTTGATGTCACACTGGACCCCACGGCCCCGGATGCCTTTCCGCCCCCCGAGGACGGTCGCACCTATGCGAAAGATTTTGGAGATATCAAAGGGCACATCTTTTACCCCCATGGGCCGGGGGGCATTCAGCCCTAGGGCGCGCCGCCAGTTCAGGACAACAGAGTTTTTTATTTCGGTGAACCTTTAAGACAAGGACCCTCTTCTCTTCTAGGGTAAGAAGGACGATTTGAGCTACGTCTTCGGTCCTGTTCCATCGAGGCGACTCGGCCTCTCTCTGGGTGTGGACCCCCTCCCTTATAAAACCTGCAACCTGGACTGCATCTATTGTGAGCTTGGGCGGACCCAACGCCTCACCGCCCAGCGGAAGACCTATGTCCCCGTGGACGCAGTCTTGGCCGATGTCCGGGAGGCCCTGAAGACCTGCGCCCGGGTTGACTACGTCACTGTGACGGGGTCCGGAGAGCCGACCCTTCACTCGGGCCTTGGGGCCATCCTGCGGGGGATCAAGGCCATGACGGAGATCCCCCTTGCCGTCATCACCCACAGCAGCCTTCTCCACCTCCCGGAGGTCAGGGCAGATCTTGCCGCCGCCGACCTCCTCATCCCGAGCCTGGACGCGGTCTCTCAGAAAATCTTCCGTCGTCTCAATCACCCGCACAGTTCTGTTTCCCCCGAACGGATGGTGGAGGGGCTCGTTGCGCTTCGGCAGGAATACTCGGGACCCATCTGGTTGGAGATTCTCATCGTCAAGGATTTGAACGACGGGCCCGAGGAGGTGGGGCGCCTGCGTGAGGCCGTGAGGCGCATCCGGCCCGATCGCGTGCAGCTCAATACAGTGGCCCGCCCGCCCGCCTACCCTTTTGCCGAGCCCCTTAGCCGGGAGACCCTGGAGGCCCTGAGGGAGTCCTTTGGAGAGGGGGCGGAAGTGATTGCCGAGTTTCCCTCCCAGGTCCAGCCAGAGGCCCCTTCGGACCCTGAAAGGGCCATTCGGACCTATCTGGAACGACGGCCCGCCACCCTCTTTGACCTCATCTCGGCCCTGGGCCTAAAGGCCGAGACCGCTGAGGGGCATCTGAGGGCCCTTGTGGAGGAGGGTGAGGTAGAGCAGATGGGGGCGGCCGATTCTACGTTTTATTCCACCTACTACCGGTTCCGCCGCCAGAAGGTTCAGACGTAAGAGACGCCCTTACCCCGAAAATCTATTTTCGCCCAACCACCACCCGTTTCAGCCCTCCTGATAGGGGTGGACCCTGCCCTCAAAATTCCTAAAAACCGTCCGGGGACCTTTTTGATCTTGTCGGTATTCGGGTAGGAGAGGGATCTTGCCGCCTCCCTTGGTCAGGTCCACGACGAAGCTGGGCACCGCATAGCCCGAAGTGTGGCCAATTAGATTCTCCATGAGGGACAGTCCTGTGGAGAGGGGGGTTCGAAAATGGGCCGTCTCCTCCACCTGGTCACACTGAAAGAGGTAGTAGGGCCGGACTCGGATCTGAAGGAGTTTCTGCATGAGGGCCGTCATGGTCTTGGGGTCATCGTTGATGCCGGCCAGGAGGACGGTTTGGCTCCCGAGGGGGAAACCGCAGTCGGCCAGGCGCCGGCACGCCTTTTCCACCTCCGGCGTGACCTCCTTGGGGTGGATGAAGTGAAGGCTGAGGTAGAGGGGTTGAAACTTTCGAAGCCCCCGAAGGAGCTTTGGTGTCATTCGCTGGGGGAGGGTGATGGGGACGCGGGTTCCGATCCGCAGGATCTCCACGTGGCGGATGGCCCGAAGGCGCGAAACGAGCCCGATGAGCCGCTCGTCGCTCAGGGTGAGGGGGTCTCCCCCGGAGATGAGGACATCCCGGACCTCGGGTTTGCCCTCGAGGTAGGCGATCCCCTCCTCCCACTGGGCGTTCGTCACGGTGTGCTTTGAGTCCCCGACAAGGCGGCGGCGGTTGCAGTACCGACAGTACATGGAGCACACGTTGGAGGCCAGGAAGAGGGCCCGGTCAGGATAGCGGTGGATGACGGCCGGGACCGGGGAGTGGGCCTCCTCATCCAGCGGGTCGGGAGAGCTGATCACCGCCGGGTAGGATTCCTCGATCCGGGGCATGGCCTGGCGCCGAAGAGGACAGTTCGGGTCCTCGGGGTCCATGAGGCTGGCGAAGTAAGGGGTAATGCCGAAGGCGAAATTTTTAGCGGCATATCGGGCGCCCTTCTCTTCTTCAAGCGACAGTCGAAAGTACCGCTTCAGGTCTTCCAAGCAGATGAGTCGATGGGACATCTGCCAGCGCCAATCGTCCCACTGGCGACGGGTTGCCCCAAAGCGCCGCCAGGGACGCCCGACCGAAACCCATCGGGGATTTGTCTTGTCCATTGTGTCCTCCTTGAGGTTCCGGGTTTTCTCCCGTTAAAAGAATATCGAGCTCCGCTCCCTTTGGCGTCCCTCAGAGAAGGTTTCCTTCTCCCTGCAGGGCGATGAGGAAGGGGTTCGTGGCCCGCTCCTGGCGGATGCTGGTGGCCGGCCCGTGGCCGGGGTACACGAGGAGGGCATCGTCCAGGGGAAGGATCTTCGTGCGAAGAGTTTCAGAGAGTTGGCGGGGATCCGCCCCCGGGATGTCGGTCCTTCCGACGGACCCAGCGAAGAGCACATCCCCGCCGATGAGCCGGTCCGAAAACAGATAACCCAGACTGCCGGGGCTATGGCCGGGCAGGTGGATGGCCCGAAAGGAGATCTGCCCCAGGCTGAACTCGTCCCCTTCCCGAGGGTGATGAGTCACCCGGGGAGGCTCGACACCCTCGATGCCAAAGGCGGCGGCCTGCTCGGAGAGGCCCTCTAAGAGCAAGAGGTCATCCTCGTGAAGGTAGAAGTCGACTCCCGTCTCCTGCTGGATCCTCGCCACCGCGCCCACATGGTCGAAATGGCCGTGGGTGTTCAGGATGCGGACCAAGGTCAGGCCGTGGTCCGAAAGGCGGCCCAGGATCCGCTCCGGCTCGTCCCCCGGGTCGAAGAGAATGGCCTGGCGTGTTTCTTCATCCGCCAGGAGGTGGCAGTTTTCCAGGATGGGGCCGACTGTCAGCATCTCTAGGAGCATGGGAGAAGATCCGTGATGTTCGACGCTGGGGAAGGATTGCGCTGACCTTCTATCTTATTGTTCAAGCGTCTGTCAACTCGTATTTCTGGTCCGGATTCCTTTGATTGAACTGGAAATCCGGGGTCCGATATTTCTCTTGCCCGGCTTGAGGAGAGGCGATATGCTGGCGAGACTCGGTCAGATGATGTTCTTCCTGGGAGAAGGGCTCGAGTTATTTCTGTTCCCCGGCGGAGAACGACGGTTGGGAGAAACGGGCTGATTAGGGGAGGAGTCTTCGGATTCTGACTCACCAGGGAGGGTTCCCTGTTTCTCCGGTCGAAGGGAGGGTTGGGTCATGCAAGCGAGCAAGGAAGATGGTCTGGAGCTTTCAATGAGTAAGGGAAATGACGTCAGTGAGCTTCACTCCGAGAAACGGGACAAAGCCTTCCACCATCTGGTGGAAGAATTGGAGGCCCTCTGCCGAAGGCATCTCGCCAGGTCAAACTTGTTGAAGACCATCGATGCCCTCTCGGCCTTGAACCTGGTGTCAGAGCAGATGCGCGTCAACCTGGTTGCTGACACCCTGAAACGGACACTGAGCTCCGTGAAGATTGAGATCTGAGAGTCGGACGGCGGCCCCCCTTTTTGGGCTCTAAAAAGTCTTTGTCCATAGGCTGAAGAATGGCTCAATTCCCCCCCGCAGGCTGGGTTTTGGAGCATCACCCCCACCGCGAGAGACCTCCCTCCATCGGCTCCCTGGTGGCCCGGAAGGGTTTTCCGGTATACTCGTGAGGGCTTATCCGGCCTTTCTGGTGACATTTCCTTGGAGGGGGTCCCCTTTTTGGCAGACTACCCGAAGCTTCGCCCCGTTGAGGCCTTTCCCGCTCACCAAAATGGCCAGCAGGTCCTCTGCCTTCGAGACCCCCTGCACTACGCCGAGAGCATCCTGTTTGTCCCGATGGGCCTGATCCCCATCCTGAATCTCTTGGACGGCTCCCGGAACCTAAAGGACATTCAGGCCGATCTCGGGAGGGAGACGGGGGAGGGGGTTCCCTCGGACCAAATTCAAGAGGTCGTCAACCTTCTGGAAGAGCACTTTTTCCTCGAGGGAGATCGTATTCAGGCGCGCCGGGCAGAGCTCGAGGGAAGCTTTCTCGCCGCTCATCTTCGGGCCCCCTTCCTGGCGGGGCGGGGATATGCCAACGATCCGGCGGAGCTCTCGACCGCCATCGACGGCTTTTTCTCCCACCCCGACGGTCCGGAGCCTTTCGAAAATCCTGGGGCGGGCCCTTCTGTCAAAGGGGTCCTGGCCCCTCACATCGATTTTACGAGAGGGGGACCTGTTTTTGCTCATGCCTACAAAGCCTTGGCCCAGGGTGGGGATCCGGAGGTCTGCGTCGTTCTTGGGACCGCCCATACAGGGGCCGAGGGCCTCTACGCCTTGACAAGGAAGGATTTCGACACTCCGCTCGGCCCCCTTCAGACGGACCAGGACTTCATCGATGACCTGGTAGCGGAGACGGGCGAAGATTATTTCGCTGATGAGCTCTCCCACCGGGCTGAGCACTCGGTGGAGCTTCAGGCGGTTTTCCTAAAGCACATCTTTGGAGAAAGAGGCCCTGTCCGCCTGGTGCCCATCCTCTGCGGGTCCTTTCACGAATTTATCCTTTCTGGGGCCTCCCCTCAGAAGGATGAGCGGGTCGCCAAATTTCTTCGGGGGTTGCGAAGGGCGTCCGAGTCCCGGCCTGGCCGGGTCTCTTTTATCGCCAGTGCCGATCTGGGCCACGTGGGGCCCCGCTTCGGGGATCGCGCCCCGCTCTCCCAGGATGGACTGGACTCTGTCGGTGCGGCCGACCGGGCCATGCTCACCCACGTAGAGGCCTTGGACGCCGAGGGGTTTTTCGGGTCTGTGCAGGCGGAGGGGGACCAGCGGCGGGTGTGCGGGCTTTCCCCCCTCTACACCCTCCTTCATGTCGTGGGAGCAAGGGAAGGAAAACTCCTGAAGTACGCCCAGTGGCCGGACCCCGAGGGGACCGTGACCTTTGCCAGCATGGTCTTCTCTTAGAGGAGATTTTTTAGTGAGCCGTGAGCCCCGCGCGCTGATCCACGCCCTATTGCGATCCGTCGGACGACGTGTCCGGGCCCGCTTAGCGGCGCAGTCTGCCCTGTGGGCCCTGACCTTGGGCTGTCTCCTTCTCCTCCTTGGGATCGGAGCCGAGGCCTTGAAGGACCTCTGGCCCTTCTCGCCGCCCGTCTTTACAGGGTTTGCCCTGGTGGTCATGGGCTGGGTCGTCTTTCGCACACTCTATTTGGCTCTCAGGCCGATTCCGGCGGACCACGTGGCTTTCCTCATTGAGCAGGAGCACCCGGAGCTTAAAAACGCCCTCATCAGCTCGGTCCAGTTGACGGCAAAGGAGTCGTCGGCCTCTGAGTCTTCGCCGGACCTATTGCGGGCCCTCCTCGAGAACACCTCTGAACAGGTCAGGGGTGTCCGTCCCCAGGTGGCGGCCGACCGAAGCCGCATGAGGCGACCCCTTCTCGCTGCGGTCTCGGCCGGTGCCGTGACCCTCGCTGTGGGCCTTCTCGCGCCGGGTGTCCTGAAGGGGTCCGTTGACCTTCTTCGCCATCCGGTGGCCAGCATACCCTCTCGAGCCATTGTCCTCGAGGTCTCCCCGAAGGGTGAACGGGTCCTCCTCGGCGGGAGGGTGAAGATAGACGTGGAGGTTCAAGGGCGCCTCCCCAGAGACGTTTCGCTGGAGCTTCTTCCCGAGACAGGTGTCCCTGAGAGGGTGAAGATGAGCCCTTCGCAAGGGGCTAAATTTTCTTACGAGACAGGTCCTATCCAGTCATCTTTAACGTACCGGGCCTTCGCCGAGGGGCACTCCTCTCCCACTTACCGGATAGACGCCATTCCACCCCCGGCCGTTGAAGTTTTGAGTCTGCACTATCTCTACCCCCGGTACACTGGTCTCGCGCCCGAGGTCCAAGAGGGAAGGGGCGACGTTCGGGGCCTGAAGGGGACCGAGGTCACCTTGGAGCTCCGGGCCAGCAAGGCGGTGAGGGCCGGGCGGATTATCTTCGGCTCGGGAAGTGAGTTTCCCTTGGAGATATTAGAGGGGCGGAACCTCAGGGGGCAGTTCCTCCTCCTCGAAAATGACGACTATCGAATCCTCTTGGAGGATCAGTGGGGCTTTGAGAATCTAGAGCCGGTTCGCTACCCCATCGAGATCATCCCGGACGAGTTCCCCGCCATAGAGCTTATTTTCCCGACCGACGAAATCCTTCAGGTGGACTCGAGGGAGGTCATTCCGATGGGCTACGTCGCCCGCGACGACTTCGGCATCAGGGACATCCGCGTCGTGGCAGAGGGGTCTGGTGTGGGCCGTCGCGAGGATGGGATCAGCCGGGCGGAGGAGGCCAGACGCCTGGAGAGCGGACAGTATGAGTGGGATTTGGGGAGTCTCCCGCTCCAGCCGGGGTCTGTTCTCAGGGTGCATCTGGAGGCCAAGGACAACGATCAGATTTCTGGTCCCAAGGTGGCGGTTTCCCGATCCTTTGAGATTCGGGTCAGCAGCCCCCACGAGGATCACCAGGACGTCAGAGAACTCCAGCGGGAAATTGCAGAGCGCCTCATCGGTCTCCTGGGAGACCAGCTGGAACTGGAAGAGGATGTGGGGGACCGCCTGGAGAAAGAGGAGGCGGCGGGACAAACACCCATTCTCCCTCCAGAGGAGGCGGACCCACTCTCGGAGCGAGCGGAGCATATCGAACAGGGGGTCAAGGAGCTCCTTGCCCAGATCGGCCGGACCCTCCAGCAGGTGGCCCGGGATCCCCTCAGTGGCTTTGACGCCTTCACAGACCTCAACACCCTGAGGTCAAACCTCTCCTACCTCAGACGTGAGATGATACCGAGGGCGAGGCGTACTCTGGAGAAGAGGGCTCCAGGTCTGGAAGCGACCTCGCCCGAAGGCGAAGACCAAGGGTCGTTGCTCCAAAAGTTCCAGCAGGCCCAAAAGGAAATCACGGCCGAGTTGGAACGGATGGCCCTCCTGGCCGACGACATCGGAAAGCGGTCGGGGATTCGAGACCTGGCCAATATCGGCGAAAGACTCGCCCAGGCCCAGAACCAGCTGCTCGACGCCTTTGATCAGGCCCTCAGGGAAGGAAGCCTCCAGGCCCGAGAGGCCCTCTCCGAGGCCCTCAAGAAAGTAGAGGAACTCCTTCAGGAACTGGCCAGGGGTTTTCAAAACCTTCCTGTCCAGCTCCCTGATGAATTCCTCAACAGCCCCCTCGGGGAAATGGCGGATCTCGGCGACCTCTCACAGAGGCTTCAGGAGATCCAGCGCCGTCTCGAGGCGGGGGCCCTTGACGAGGCCCGGCGCCTGGCCGAGGAGCTGATCCAGTCCCTGTCTCAGATGATTGCCGCTCTGCAGGGCGCCATCGGAGAAGCGCTGGCAGGGCTCTCTCAAGAGTTCGAAGAGTCGGCGGGCCGCGAGACCGGCGTCCTGGAGGAGCTTCTGAGGCGACAGCGCGCCATCCTGGAGGAGACTCAGGACGTGGAAGGCCCTCTTCGCGAGCGGTTGTACGGAATCCAGGAGGAGGGCTACGAGGCGGCAATAGTGCAGGGCGAAGAGGCACTGGACCGTCTGGATCAACTCGCGCGTGAGGTCCCAGAAGGGGTCCTTCCTCTGCGGAGCCCCCTTCGAGGTGTGCTGGGAGAGCGGGCGAATATGTTGCAAGAATCCCTGGAGCAGCAGAAGGTGCCGGAAACGGTGCAGGGGGCCCGGGCCCTGGCGGAGTTGTCACAGGAGATTGCCAGAAGGCTGGAAAGTGTGACCCTCGACGGTCAGCCTCTCGCACTCCGGGATGAGGCGGTGGCGCTGGCGGAGGAATTTCGTTCCCTGGCGAAAGACCTCGAAGGGCTTCCCAAAGACCCTCGGCTCTTCCTCACGCCCGAGGAGGGGACGCAACTCGCTGAGCTTGAAAAGGAGCAGCGGGCCGTCCATGAAGAGACCGACACCGTACACCGTCACCTGGAAGAGATCTCCCGCGTTCTTCCCTTCATCGGCCCAGAAGTTCTTCAGAACCTGAAATTGGCGAAGGAGGCCATGGGGCAGGCCGCTGGCCATCTGTTGGAGCAGGAGACCCGTGAGGCCATTCCCCCGGAACAGGAAGCCGTCTATCGATTGTCTCGGGCTCGGAGCAATGCGCAAAGGGCCATGGGGCAGATGGCCCGTCGGGGCCGCTTTGGAGCGAGCTCGGCGCCCGGCCTGGTTCAGCCCGGGGGCGCGCCTTCTCTGGGCTTTCGCTATCGGCCCCCGACTGGCCCGGAGGAGGGAGGTCGGACAGGGGTGAACACCCGCGACTTTGAACTCCCCACCAAGGACGCCTACAAGGTGCCAAAGCTCCACCGGGAAGAGGTTATTGAAGCCCTGAAAGGGAAGTACCCGCCCGCCTACAAGGAGCAGATCGAGCGGTACTTCAAGAACCTCGTAGAATGATGAAACCTCTGAGGTGTCAGACGGCCATTCTCCTCTTTCTAGCCCTCGTTCTGGGGGTGTGGGGGGGACAGGGCGGCTCGGTCTTCGCGGCCGAATCTCTTGAAGCGACGCAGGCTCAGGCCGAAGAGCTTCTTCAGATGTGGCGGGCCGAAGAGGCCTTGGAGCAGGTTGAGATTCTCATCGCGGAGAGGCCACAGGAGGCGGATTTACTCGTCCTGAAGTCTCAGGCCCTCTTTCATCTGGGCCGATATGAAGAGGCCCTGGAAACGGCTCAGGCGGCTCAGGGGACCTCAACGGACCCTCAGGAATTTTCGTCCTTGGTCGGTTTCATCGCTCAGACCCTTCGGGCCCGGGAAGGTTTTGAAACCTTCGAGAGCCCTCACTTTCGTCTCAGCCTCGAGCCCGGCCAGGATGGCCTCCTCGTCGAGATGGCCCTGGAGGCCGCCGAGAAGAGCTATGAGGCCTTGGGGGAGGCCCTGGGTTGGCGTCCTGACGAGCCCGTCCGGATTGAGATCTACCCGACGGCTCAGCGATTTCAATGGGCCTCGGGGCTCTCCCGGCGGGACATCGAGGTGACGGGGGCCGTCGGGATCACTGCGTTCAACAAGCTCGCCCTCTTCTCCCCCCGTGCTCTGGCGAGAGGCTACCGGTGGCTCGATTCCCTCAGCCACGAGTACGTCCATTACGCCCTCATCTTTTTGACCCGCAATAACGCACCCATTTGGTTTCACGAGGGGATGGCGAAATTCTTCGAGACTCGCTGGCGCTCTGCCGATCTCACTTACCTCAGCCCGAGTTATCGCACCCTCCTCGCCACCGCCGTGCAGCACAACGAGTTCGTGAGTTTTGAGGCCATGGAGCCCTCTTTAGTGGAGCTCCCCGATCCCCGTCAGGTCCACCTGGCATACGCCGAGGGGGCCTCGGCTATCGACTTCATCTTGAGGGAGAAGGGCAGGGAAGGGCTCTTGGGCATCCTAAAGTCTCTCTCGGAGGACCCGGAACGCAAGATGGCAGAGGCCATCACGGAGAGCCTCCAACAGTCCATGGATGAGTTTGAGATGAGCTGGAAGGAGGATCTAGAGGGCCAAGGTCTTCGGTCTTTGGAAGGGGTGTGGATTCCTCAGTACAGAGTGAGGGGTGGTGGTGGCGCCTTCGATGAGGCCGAGGAATTCCGGGCCCTCCAGTCGGCGGTCGCCCGAAATCACCTCAGGCTCGGGGACCTCCTGTTGGAGCGCGGACGGGTCCGGCCGGCCCTGATGGAGTACGGGCGGGCCCTTGAGCGAAGCCCCGGGTCTCCCTACCTTAGGCAGAAGCTGGCGCAGACCTTGCTGTCCCAGGGCAAGGCCGAGCAGGCCGAGACCCATCTGAAGGAGGCCCGGCAAGTGGCCCCCGACTATGTGGCCACCTATACGCTTCTCGGCCACCTTCACCTTCGGGCGCAACAGTTTCAGGAGGCGCGGGTGGCCTACGAGGAGTCCTTGCAGATCAACCCCTTTGACCCCGGCGTCCATGAGGGCCTGGCCCTGGTCTATCGCGAGTTGGGAGAAGAGAAGAAAGCGAGGGACGCCGAGGAGGCCCACCAGCGTCTCCTCCGCTCCCTGAGGGAGGGATCATGACGGATTTTCAAAGAAACGAGAGGGATCTGGCGGACGTTGAGGCCATCAAACGAGGCCGAAAGGAAATCCTCCGAGAGATCCGAAAGGTCATCGTGGGCCAGGACACCGTCATCGACGAACTCCTCATCGCCCTCTTTGCCCGCGGGCACTGTCTTCTGGTGGGGGTCCCGGGTCTCGCCAAGACCCTCCTCATTAATACGCTGGCCCAAGCCCTGGACCTGAAATTCTCCCGGATTCAGTTCACGCCGGATCTGATGCCCTCCGACATCACGGGGACCGACATCCTCCAGGAGGATCCGGAGACGGGCCGTCGCCATTTTCACTTCCTCAAGGGGCCCCTCTTCACCAACATCCTGCTGGCCGATGAGATCAACCGCACCCCCCCCAAGACCCAGGCGGCGCTCCTTCAGGCCATGCAGGAGTATCGGGTTACGGCCAGCGGCAAGACCTATTCACTGGACCTCCCCTTCTTCGTCCTGGCGACCCAGAACCCCATCGAGCAGGAGGGGACCTACTCCCTGCCCGAGGCCCAGCTGGACCGCTTCATGTTCAGCCTCCACATCGACTATCCCTCCGATGACGAGGAGGTGGAGATCGTCAACCGAACCACCTCAGCCGATCCCCCCAAGGTAGAGGCCGTGGGGGTTGCCCATGAGATCTTAGCCCTTCAGTCTCTCGTCCGCAGAGTCCCGGCGGCCGATTACGTGGTCCGTTACGCCGTGAATCTCGCCCAAGGCACCCGGCCTGATCAGCCTGACTCGCCAGACTTTGTGCAAAACTATGTGAGTTGGGGAGCGGGTCCCCGGGCCTCCCAGTATCTCGTCCTGGGGGCCAAGGCGAGGGCCATTCTGGACGGCCGATTTGCGGCAGCTGTGGAGGATGTTCGCGCCCTCGCCCCCTCGGTCCTGCGCCATCGCATTCTGACGAACTTCAACGCCGAGGCGGACAGGGTCAAGGCCGATGGAATTGTGGAGAAGCTCCTGGAGACCGTCGAACCCGAGGCGGCACTTCGCCGCTAGGGCCTTGCTTGGGTCCGATCGCCTGCCGGGGAGCCCTGGTCTTCCATGAAATATCTCGACCCCAATCTGCTCAATCGCGTCGCGCATCAGAAATTTGAGTCGCGCTTTCTCATGGCGGGCAGCCTCTCCGGACCCCACCGCAGCCCCTATCGAGGGTTCAGCGTAGAGTTCACGGCCCACCGTGAATACGCCCCGGGAGACGAACTTCGGTATCTGGACTGGAAGATCTATGGCAGGTCGGATCGCTTCTTCGTCAAGGAGCACGAGGCCGAGACCAACCTCAAGGCCCTCGTCTTCCTCGATGTGAGCGGTTCCATGGCCTATGGGGATGGGCAGACCAAGTTTGACTACGGATGCCACCTGGCCACGGCCTTCACCTTCCTTCTCCTCAAGCAGGGGGACCAGGTCGGCCTCGTCCTTTTTGACGAGGGGCTCCGTCGCCATCTCCCCCCGAGCGGTCGACGGACCCAGCTCCTCTCGGTGGCCGATGCGCTGGAAAGAGAGGCCCCCTCAGGAAAGAGTGGAGTGGCGCGGGCCCTTCAGGAGACCGCTGCGGACGTGAGCCACCAGGGTCTTGCCGTCGTCATCTCTGACTTCCTGGATGAACCCCAGGCGGTCATCAGGGCCCTCAAGCTTTACCGCCACAAAAGATTCGAGGTGGTGGTCTTCCACCTTCTCCACGCCGATGAGGTGGATTTTCCATTTGATGGGACGATCCGGTTTGAGGACCTGGAGATTTCGCGACGGGTCACTGCCGACCCCAAGGCGATTGGCGGGAATTACCGCAGGCTCGTCTCTGACTACGTTCAGGAATATCAGGCCCTTTGCCGAAGAGAGGGCATCGACTATCAGCTCTTTCGCACCGACGTTCCCCTCGAGACGGCCCTCGTTCGTTACCTGGCCTCGAGGGGTTAGAACCGGGTGACCTGAGGCCATAAGAGATGCTTTTTCAATTTCTCAACCCTATCTTCCTGTGGGGAGCCGTGGCGGCGGCTGTCCCCGTTCTGATCCACCTCATCCGCCGCAGGAAGACCCGGACGATCCGGTTCGCCATGCTGGATTTCATCCTCCAGTCCCAGAAGAAAATGGCCCGCAGGTTTCAGCTCAAGGAGTGGCTTCTGCTGACCATTCGGACCGCCCTGATCCTGGGGCTCGTCGGCCTTGGGGCGCACCCGGTGTTCTCCCTGTCCCCCGATCCCGGTCTCCCCGGTCTTGCGGGGAAAGGGCCGAGTCATCTCGTCGTCATCTTGGACAATTCCATGAGTATGAGCTTCGTCGAAAGCGGGACAACGCGTCTTCAGGCCGCCCGGGAGTGGGCGAAGGAGCGTCTGGGATCTCTTCGTGGAACCCAGATCGCTGTCCTCTCCACAGGGCCTGGTGAGCAGGGGTTACCCCAATTCCAGGATGCCCCCTCGGCCATCGCCACCCTTGATGCGGTCTCGCCCTCTCACGGGGAGGCCGATATCCTGGGCGCCTTCAGAAGGGCCTATGGCCTCTTTCGGTCTATCTCGGGAGCCGACAAGGAGATCCTCCTTCTCACAGACGGGGCGAACACGGGTTGGGACACCTTTTCTGTCGGGAATCTGAAGACGGTGGACCCTGATGTGCAGATCCGTCTCGTCCGCTTCGGAAAAAAGGAGGGGGACCCGAACGCGGCTATCCTCTCTCTGCGCTTGAAGGAGGAGAGGGTGGCCAAAGGGGTCGCGGCGACTCTCATGGTGCGGGTGAAGAATTTTGGTCTTCAAGCGTTGAGGGACCTCGTCTTGGAACTTCATGCGGGGGGACGAAAGGTGGATGAGCGGGTCCTTCGGCTGGATCCGGGTGCCGAGGAGGACGTGACCTTTGAATCCGTCTTTGGCGAAACCGGAGAGATCCCGGGCACTGTCCGGCTTCGCTCAGACCCCCTTGCCGAGGACAACACCCATCACTTCGCCCTCTTCGTCCGGGAGCCCCCCCGTGTCCTGGCAGTGGACGGAGACCCAAAAACCTCTCTTTTGGGGAGCGAGACTTTTTATCTTTTGAACGCCCTCGACCCGGCTGGCGTGACAGAGGTCCCCCGGTTTAGAGTCCGCTGGGTGACGCCGGAGGGTCTGGATCGTGAGGATCTCGGTGATCACGACGCCATCATCCTGGCCAACGTCAGCGAAGTTTCGGCCCCGGTCCGGGCGGCGCTCAGCGAATTCGTCTGGGGCGGCGGGGGCCTTCTGTTTTTCCTGGGGGACCGGGTCTCTCCGGAGGGATATAACGGAGATTTCGGTGAATCGGATCTTCTTCCCGCTCGGTTCCTGAGCGTTCAGACGAGAGGCGAAAATGCCCCGGAGGGCGTCGGAGAGATGACGGCTTCACATCCAGCTCTTGGCGCTTTTGAGGACCTGGGGCTCGACGTCTTCTCGGGTGTTCGGGTTTGGCGCTACTTCGCCCTGGAGGAAAGGGAGGGGGCGAAGAGCCTCCTTCGTCTGGAGGGAGGCTCTCCCCTTCTGGTGGAGCGCTTGCTGGGAAAGGGCCGGGTGATGGTTTTCGCCTCGACGGCCGACCGGGACTGGAACGACTTTTCCATCCAGGCGCCCTATCTTCCCTTTATCCAGAATCTCCTCCTTTATTTGGGTTGCCGGGATTGCCCGGGGGGAGAGCTCCCCAGGGCCCTTGCCGAAGACCTGCCGGTGGGGGAGGAAAAGGAGATCGTGCTTGCCCCCCATCTGGTCGGCCAGGAGGTCACGGTGGAGGACCCCGAGGGCCGAAGAGAGGGGTTTCTGGCCTCTGGGGAGGATCAGGCCAGGGTGGTCTACCGGGCGACCCACCAGCCGGGGATCTACCGGGCCCGCTGGGTGGACGGGGCCACCACTTTTTCCGTCCATCCGCCCGCCCAAGAATCCGATCTGACCCCCATCGGGGCCGAGGAGCTGAAGGAGAAATTTGGCCGCCTTCCCCTGGAAGGGCTCTGGCGTCACGAGTTGCCTGAGAATTACAATCCCTGGCAGAGGGCGCAGCGGGATCTCACGTCCGCTTTCCTCTGGGTCCTGTTTGGGCTGCTGGCGGTCGAAGTCGTCGTGGCGAACCGGTTTTGAAGGAGATGGCTTGAATCGACGAAGGTTTTTGAAAATCCTGGCGGGGGCGACGGCTTGGCCCTGGATAAAAAGCCTTGCGGTCCCTCGTTCGGTTCTGGGCCAAGGCTTGGGAGTGGACGACGCAGACCGCAGCCCAGAGAATTTCGTCTTCGCCCAACTTCAATACCGGGGGGGGTCCTGGGACCCGCACCCCCTGGCCTATCCCACGCTGCTTCAGGAGGTCATGGACCGCACGAGTGTCGAGGCTGACCTGCAGCGCAAGATTCTGCGGCCGGGGGACCCCCAGATCTTTTCCTATCCATTTCTCTATCTCGCGGGCGCGGAGGCCTTCGAGCCTTTCAGCCAGGAGGAACGAGCCCTCCTTCGGAGGTTTCTTGAGAGCGGAGGTTTTCTCCTGGCCGATGACGCCGCCGGTGTTGCCGAGAGCGGCTTTGACGCCTCCTTCCGGGAGGAGATGCGAAACCTCTTTCCCCAAATCGACCTTCAGCGTCTTTCCTCTAATCACACAGTTTTCCGAACCTTTTATTTGGTAAAACAAGTCGCCGGACGACAAATCGTGCGCCCCTATCTGGAGGGGATCACCATCGGGGACGTCACACCCGTGATCTACGCTCGAAACGATCTTGGCGGGGCCTGGGAGCGAGACCTGGCTGGACACTGGCTCTACCCCTGCGAGCCGGGCGGAGAGTCCCAGCGCCGTGAGGCTTTCAAATTAGGGGTCAACCTCGTGCTCTACACCCTGACGGCGACCTACAAGGATGACGATATCCACACGCCTTTCATCAGGCGGCGCGTGGGATAAGCGGAGGGGAATCGCCATGAATCCAGACTCCTTTGTTCGGGAGACCTTCTACTGGGGCCAGACGCCCTCTCTGGCCTGGTTTCTGCCCCTTTCGGTCGCTGCCCTGGTCCTCCTTTTGGCCTATGTGTTCTGGACTCGACAGCGGTTGGGGACGCCGATGGCTTTAGTCTTGGCGGGCCTCAGACTCCTCACCTTTGGCGTCCTCCTCAGCTTTCTCTTTCATCCCACGCTTCTTCGACAAACCCTGAGACGCCTTCCCTCCGAAGTGGCCGTTCTGGTAGACACGTCGGGCAGCATGGACATCCGGGAAAAAGGTACGAAGGAGAGGCGTCTTGAGCGGGCGAAGGCGCTCCTCTCAGCAGAGGACTCACCGCTTCGCCGCGTCCTCTCTGAGGCGGGAAGGGTCCACTACTTCGCCTTTGACCGAGAGACAAAAGCCCTTCAGGAGGCCGATCTTCCCGG
Source organism: bacterium (assembly GCA_965249615.1). GTDB lineage: Bacteria > UBA8248 > UBA8248 > JACPRG01. Next base: position 179,472 of record CBDFMI010000004.1, read on the forward strand.
GCTGGAGGCCGGGGGAACGGGGACGGATATCACGGAGGCCCTGGATGAAGTAAAGAAAGCCTTCCCGGGCACTCCTCTCTCGGCGGCCATCCTCTTTAGCGATGGAGCGGCGAATCTGGGCGCGTCGGAAGGGGTTGGGGCGGCCGAGGGTTTCGGGGCCCCTGTGGTGGCCATCGGGGTGGGGGATCGATCCAGGTTCAAGGACCTGCAGCTCCTCGACCTGAACGCGCCAGACTTGGCGTTTATCGACCACGAGGCGAATGTCCGCTTCAAGGTGCGGGCCCTCGGGTTCCAGGGAAAACGGGTGCCCCTGGTCCTCAAGAGGGCGGGTCAGGTCATCGCCACCCGGGTCCTCACTGTTTCGGAGGATTCCTCCGAGCAGGAGGTGGAATTCAAGTTTGTCCCCCAGGAGGTCGGCCACTTCCGGTTCTCCGTGGAGGCCGCCTTCCAGGTGGGCGAGCACAGTCGCGACAACAACTCGCGTTCCTTTCCCCTTCCAGTCTTGCGGGATAAACTCCGCATCCTCTATGTGAGCGGGCGGCCCACTTGGAGTTACCGCTTTTTCCGGCAGGCCTTGAAGGGCGATCCCGGCTTTGACCTCGTTTCCTTCGTCATCCTGCGCACCATCACCGATTCGGTTGACATCCCCCAGAACGAACTCAGTCTGATCTCCTTCCCTACGGAGCGGATCTTTACCAAAGAGCTCGAGAATTTCGACCTCCTCATCTTCGATAACTTCTCCTTCCGCGTCTATTTCCCCTATTACTATCTGGAGAACATCGCCCGGTACGTTGAGCAGGGGGGGGCCTTCCTCATGCTGGGAGGGGAGGACTCTTTCGGGGGAGGTGGCTACGCCAACACCGCCGTGGAGGCCATCCTTCCGGTGGAGCTCAACCGCCCGGCGCAGCCTTATGTCGTCGGCCCGGTGCAGCCAACCCTGAGCAGTACCGGAAAGACTCACCCCATCACCCAGCTCTCACCGGACCCCGAAGAAAACCTCAGGATCTGGTCGCGCCTGCCCGCCCTTCGTGGCTATAACCCGACCCTTCGGACCAAGTCGGAGGCGACGGTCCTGGCCGTCCTGGGGACAGAGGATGGCCCGGAAGAATTTGGCTCGCCTCTTATGGCGGTGATGGATTCAGGCCGGGGGAGGACGATGGCCATCCTCACAGATTCCCTCTGGCGGTGGAACTTTGAGATGGTTGGAGCGGGGTTGGGAAATCAACCCTATCTGCGGCTGGTGAAAAGTGCCATTCACTGGCTCTCCCGGTCCCCTTCGCTGGATCGGGTTCGCCTCTCCTCCCTTCAGAGCCACTACCGGACCGGGGAGGAAGTGGAGGTCCGCCTGCGCATTCTCGGTGAAGACTACCGCCCCTCCCCAGCGGGCGAGGTGGTGGGCTCTCTCATGGACCCAAACGGGCTTCAAATTCCCCTTCGGTTCGAGGCCGCCGGCGAGCCCGGCCTCTATGTGGCCCGCTCCCTTCTGAAAATTCCTGGTCCTTACCGGGTCTCGGCAGAGGCCCGTCGGGGAGATCTGACGCTGGGGACCAGCGAGATTTCCCTGACCGTGCAACGCTTTGACCTGGAGACGGAGGACGCGTCCCCCCGTGGAGAGTATCTTCGCGCCTTGGCCGGGGCCTCGGGCGGGGTTTATTTTGAGGCTTCGGCCTTTGATGACACCTCTGCCGAGGAGGTGGGCCGCCTTCTTGAAGGACGGGCCCGGCACGACCTGGTGGAGGAGCGGGAGCTGCCCTTGTGGCGGATTGAATATGTCTTCGCTGCCCTTGTCCTTCTTCTGGGGGCCGAATGGGTGCTTCGCCGAAGGAGGGGGCTTTCTTAGCCTCACCTTTTGAGTTTTCGCCGATGGAAAGGCTTATAATCGCTAAAATCATCTGCGGCAGGTTCGGTGTCCTGCCCGGTGGAGAGGTCGTGGACGAAGGCTTCGAAGGGCAGCGCTTAGGGCAGAAAGAGAGACGTTCGATGGCAACACCCACTACGCCCCGTGGCAGGTGGTGACGTGAACCTTCGGGTGGGGACAACCCCCCGCAGGTCTCGGCGCACCCTGGGAGTGGTCCTCGCGGTCCTTGGGGTGTTTATGCTGACCGCCTGCGCCAGGACCGTCAAAGAGCGCTCTCTCGAACGCTCCAGCGTGCTTTGGGATTTTCGGGTGGAGGTCCCCTCTGACCCATGGGAGGAGGGGCTTGGGGTGTCCCCCTTCGTTCAGCGGGAGACGAGCGTTCTCACGGACTTGGCCTACCACAATCCCTTCACCGGGGGGGCCATCTTCCTTCGGGTCCGTCCTCTCTGGTTTCGCTACGGGGATTTCAACATCGAGGATCATGCCCGGGGGGCCTATCGGGCCTTTGTCGAGATTGAAGGAAACGATCTCCGGGTCTATAAGGACGGCCATTTCGTGCCACTGCAAGAGGGGTGGCAAACGAAGGACGTGGCGGGGCAGTATCAGAGGATTGAGATCCCCTTGAGGGGGAGCATCTCCCGATTCGAGGTGGATGAGGAGGACGAGGAGAGGCGGGTTGAAGAGGAGATAGAGGAAGCGGAGGAAGAAGAGGATAAGTTCGGCCCGGAGAACAGGATCGAGGTGCAACGAAGGAGGAATGAACTGAGGCGCACACTACCCCGGATTACCCAGGACACCTCGGCCAAGATCGTCATCATCTTGCGGCGTTCCGCTCCCTCTGACCTTCTTTATACGTTTTATTTCGTCGGCCACGAGCTGGCCTCTCCGCAGGACCTCGAGACCTTTGACCGCCTCGTGGAAAGTTTTGAGATATCGAGGAAGTAGACGTTCTCCCGCCTTGCTCCCGATGGTTGGATTCCCGGTGGTGGAGGACCCAGGGAAAACTGGGTTAAGCAGTCTTTAGACCGTGAAGTGGCCCTTTGTCATCGGTGTCCTCTCGGATACCCATAGATACCTTGACCCGCAAGTCTTCTCCCTTTTTAAGGATGTGGACCACATCCTCCACGCGGGGGACCTCGGCTCTGAAGAGGTGGCCGTCGAGCTCGAGGCCCTGGTGCCCCTGACGGCCGTTTCAGGGAATGTGGATGGCCACCTCCCCGCTGGACGATTTCCCCCCTTCAACCGTTTTAAGGCGAGAGGATGGAGCTTCCTCGTTACGCACGAGGCCCTGATGGGAGATCGAATGGTTGAGGAGCTGGAACGGGTCCTAGAGCTTGAGCGGGCCGACGTCGTTATCTTTGGCCATTCCCATCAGCCCTTCTACGGTCAGGTCGGGGACCAATACCTCTTCAACCCTGGTGCCGCCGGGAAGAAGAGGTTTCGCCTCCCAAGGACAGTGGGGCGCCTGGTGATGGAAAAGGATGGGACCTTGAGGGGCTCCGTTATCTCGCTGGAGGGTGAATCCGGGGATGAGGGAACCTTTGTGGTCAGGGGCCCTCTCGAGGGAGGGAAATAGAGACGCGAGAGGCGGGGACTTGCCAATCGGGTCGGGCGGACTATATGTTTTGTTTTTATAGGGTGATTGAAGGGCAGGGTTTCACAACGGAGGTGAGTCCTTGGGAGTAATCCTGGCCAAGACGGCGGGTTTTTGCTGGGGCGTGAAGCGCGCCATTGACATCGCCCTCGATACGGCCAGCGAGGCAGAGGGCAAGGTCTACACCCACGGCCCTATCATCCATAACCCACAGGCCGTTGAGCTCCTGGAACAGAAGAATGTCCAGGTCCTGCCGGCTGAGGAACACCCTCAAGAGGGAACGGTGGTGATCCGGGCCCACGGTGTCTCCCCTCAGACCCGGGCCGAGATCAAGAGCTGGGGGCTGGCATTCAAGGACGCGACCTGTCCCATCGTGGCCCAGGTCCAGGGGGTCACGAAGAAGTACGCCCGAAAGGGCTATACGACCGTCATCATCGGTGAGGAAGGACACCCCGAGATCGTGGGCCTCCTGGGCTTTTCTCAGGGAAGGGGGATCGTGGTCCGGTCCATTGAAGATGTGAAGCGCCTTCCCCCCTTGGCAAAGGTCAATGTGGTCGCCCAGACGACGACCAACACGCTGGAGTTTAAAAATATCGTCAAGGCGCTGAAGGAAAAGTATCCTGGCTGCCTTGTCCATAACACCATCTGCCAGGACACCATCGACCGGCAAGAGGAGATCGTCACGCTGGCCCAGGCCGTGAACGCCTTGGTGGTCGTCGGAGGGCACAACAGCGGCAACACCCAGCGCTTGGCCGAGATCTCGCGCTCTTTCGGGACCCCCACCTTTCACGTGGAGACCGAGGAGGAGTTAGACCTGGAAGCTCTTTCCCACTACGAGGATATCGGCGTCATCGCCGGGGCCTCCACACCGAGCTGGATGATCCGGCGGGTCATCGACGCCATTGAGGGTGCAAAAGGTGCGGCCTCGGCCCTGGGGACGGGCTGGCAGAAGGTGGCTGAATTCTTCCTGAAGTCGAATATCTATGCGGCCGGCGCCGCCGCCTGTCTGGCCCTGGCCGTCAATTTGCTTCAGGGTTACCCGCTCCCCCGCTGGTTCTTCCTTATTCCAGCCCTCTATATCTTCGGACTGCACACCTTCAACTCCTGGAGCAATTTGGAGGCAAACCGTTATAACGACCCCGTTCGCGCTAGGTTCTACGAACGGTACTGGATCCCCATGATAGCCCTGGCCTCAGCGGCCCTCATCGGGGGACTCACCTTGATCGCCCTGACCTCTCTTCCGGCCTTTGCCTTGCTCCTGACTGCCAGCGGCCTCGGGACCTATTACACCCTTCGCATCGAGCCAAGGAAGTTCAAGCGGCTGGACCTTTGGAGGCTGCCTGCCTCCCGCTGTCTTGTCACGCCTCTTGCCTGGATCTTAGTCACGGTCCTTTTGCCCCTCTGGGTCGCCCCAGCGGGATTTCTCCAGACCATCTCTCTGGGGACCCTGGTGGCGGCTCTCTTTGTGTTGCCCCTTATCTTCAGCGTGTCGGCCATGGTGGATCTCCGGGACATCCAGGGGGATCGGATCGTCGGCAAGGACACCCTCCCGCTTCTCATCAGCACCTGGATGACCCGAAAGACGATCGTGGCCGCTTGCGCCGCCACGGCGGTGGGTCTCTCCCTGGCCGCTCTGCTGGGGTGGACGACCCCCATCGGGTATCTCTTCATCGCCTCCCCAGCCTACACCGTGTGGGCCCTTTACTTCTCCCACAAGCGGAAGGTGATGAGCCTTCTCCTGAACCAGACCCTCATCGAGGGGGCCATAATGTTCCCAGGCCTCATCGCCCTCGGATGGCATCTCGCCGGGTGAAGGTTCCTCAGACCAGGCCTCTTGGATGATGTCCAAGAGGCATAGGCGGACTCTCTCGTGAAACGAGATCTCATGGGGACCCTGAAAGAGCGGGTCCTTTTAGCAGACGGGGCAGTGGGGACCCTCCTCTTCGGACGTGGGGTTGAGATGAGTCAATGTCTGGAGAGCCTGAACCTCACGGACCCCGATCTCATCCGTTCCCTCCACCGTTCTTACATCGAGGCGGGGGCCGACATCATTGCGGCCAACAGCTTTGGGTGCAACCGCCTGAGGCTGGAGAAGCACAATCTGGATGCCGACGCCCGCCAGATCGCCAAAAGAGCGGCTGAGATCGCCCGGGAGGCAGCGGGGGAGGACATCTTTGTGGCAGGGAGCGTTGGGCCCCTGGGGGCCCTCCTCAAGCCCTACGGAGACCTAGACAGTGACGAGGCCTACGCCCTCTTCGCCGAGCCCATCGCGGGTCTTCTCGAGGGGGGCGCCGATGCCATCCTGGTGGAGACCTTCATCGATTTGGAGGAGGCCAAGGCCGCGGTCCGAGCCGCCCGCGACCTTCACGCCCCCGCCATCATCTGTCAGCTGGCCTTCACTGAAGAGGGGAGGACACTCCTCGGGGCGACGCCCGCCTCCCTCCTCAGCGCCATGGAGGGTGACGCCTTGGTCCTGGGGGCGAATTGTGGGATGGGTCCCGAGGGAATGCTCCACTTTGTGGAAGACCTGTGCTCCAAAACCCAAGGGGCGATCTCCGTCATGCCCAACGCGGGATTTCCCCAACAGGTGGAAGGTCGGATTATCTATCTCACGACGCCGGACTATTTTGCCCACTACTGTCTCCAGTACGTGGAGGCGGGGGCGAACATCGTCGGGGGATGTTGCGGCACTACCGCCCCACACATCACAGCCGCCCGAAAGGCCTTGGACAAGAGGGAAAGGTGCCCTGTAGTGCGCCGATCCCCCCAGTCGGGGGTGGCCCTGGAGAAGACCTCCGCCCAGCCGGAGAACCCGCTCCTGCGGGCCCTCCAGTCCAAGTTTGTCACCACGGTTGAGATCGGCCCCCCTCGCGGCGCCGAGGTCTCAAAGGTGGTGACGGGGGCCTCGCGCCTGAAGGCGAGAGGGGTCCAGGCCCTCAACGTGACGGATGGGGCCATGGGCCGGGTCCGGATGAGCCCCACCGCCATCGCCCGTCTCATTCGTGAGAAGGTGGGCCTTGAGATCATCCTGCATTTCACCTGCCGAGACCGAAACCTCATCGGGCTCCAGGCGGAGCTCCTAGGGGCCTACGCACTGGGCGTGCGAAACATCCTGGCCCTGACAGGGGATCCGCCAAGCCTCCCCGGGGTTCCTAAGGTGACCGGGGTCTTTGACGTGAAGGCCTCCGGCCTCGTCCGGCTCATCAACCAGTTGAACCGCGGTGAGGATACGGCGGGGAAATCCATCGGTGAGGCGACGGGTCTTTCCGTAGGCGTGGCGGCGAACCCCGGGGCCGGTGACCTCGAGCTCGAGGTGAAGCGGCTTCGGGACAAGATCGCCGCCGGGGCTGACTTCATTCATACCCAGGCGGTCTTCGACCTGGACCTGTTCGATCGGTTCTTGGAGCGGGCGGAACCCCTTGGGGTTCCCATCCTGGCCGGGGTCCTGCCCCTAAAAACCTCCAGGAGCGCCGAATATCTCCACAACGAGGTCCCGGGAATCCTCGTCCCCGACGCCATCCGAACGCGGCTTTCCAATGCCAAGACCCCTGAGGCTGAGGTGGAAGTGGGGATCGAGATCGCCCGAGGCCTCCTCAAAAATCTTCGCAGTCGAACGGCCGGCGCTTGCCTCATGACCCCCACAAATGATTTTGACTTCATCCTCAAGCTCCTCGAGGGCGTTCCCCTCTGATCCTGCATGTGACTTCGAGAGGAGGTGCGAAGATGAACAGGAGGTGCAAGGGAAAGGACCTCCGTTCCGGATGGGCTCGAGGAGGAGTTTTTGTCTTTTTCCTGCTGGGTGTGTTTCTCGTTTCGGTCTCTTTGGCTCAGACCCCTCCGGGTTTCCCGGACTTTGGGAACAAGACAATAGGGCCGGCCCTCGAACAGCTGGAGGACCCCCGTAAAATCCCCTTTTCGGACTTTTGGGAGAAAGAAGGGGAACTCTGGGCCAAGATTGTCGAGATCATCGAGGCCCTCCGTCTCATTGATGAGCGGCTACTTCCTCTGGAAAAGAAGAAAGAGGAGGTGGTTTCAGCCTTGCGGGACCTTCGCAGACAAGACATTTCTCAGGTGGAACAGGCACCCCGCCTTCGCGCCCTTGAGGGGATCGCAAAATCCACCAAGCCTCTCGCTGAACAGAGGACCCGGCTCACGGTCAAGCTCTCCACCCTCCTTGTCAGTTGGAATCTCCTTCAGACCCAGGCCCCGGATCAGTTTGAGAGGGAAGGGGCCAAGTTCCGGCGGGTTGTCGCCGCCGACGTCGTGGGCCGATTCGTGAAGAGTTTTCGAAGGGCGGACGCCACGGCTGTTTCAAAACTCCTTCTCCGGGGGGGGCAGGTCAATGAGCGCTGGGACCAAAGGGGCTATAAAGGTCACCTGACGGAGCTCTTCGAGACAAACGAGGTGCAGGAATTTCGCATTCCAGATTGGACGCTCCGAGAGGTGAACCCTTACACCATACAGGTGGAGGGACGATATATTTTAAAGATAGCGAAGAAGCCCGAAGGAGAGGAAAAACCCGTCCCTCCTAAGACGGAAGAGGATGATCTCGTTTTTGTAATCCACGAGGTCTCGGGCGAATGGCTCATCTCAAACCTGACGGGAGCCCCCTGAGGCCGTTCGCCTAAGCCCCCTATTCTAGGGTGAGATGATGCACGTTAAAGAGCTGAAAGCGCCTTCTGACGACGGAAGCCCCCGTTCAAGCCAGGGTCCTTCCCCCGAGGGACCGATGTTCTCTCGGGTATCTACTGCTCCAGATGAGACAATGCTTTTCGACGCCTATTCTCGGGCGGTGGTTCGAGCCGTTGAGCAGACCTCCCCTGCCGTGGTCCACATCCACCGGGGAGGGTCCAGGAAAAAGGCTGAAACTCGGTCAGGGCGGAGTGACCGAGGCTCAGGCTCCGGTGTCGTATTCGCCCCCGATGGATTTATCCTGACCAATGACCATGTGGTTCGGGGGGCGCGCTCCCTCTCTATCAGCCTCAATGACGGCCGAAGCGTGGAGGCGAAGGTCCTGGGGGAAGACCCCCCGACGGACCTGGCCGTCCTCCGGGCGGAGGCCACTGATTTAACCGCCGCCCCCTTCGGGGACTCCTCAACACTCAGAGTGGGACAGCTCGTCGTCGCCATCGGGAATCCTTTGGGTTTTCAGTGCACTGTGACGGCGGGGGTGGTCAGCGCCCTTGGCCGTTCCCTTCGCAGCTTCAGCGGGCGTCTCATCGATCATGTGATCCAGACCGACGCCGCCCTGAACCCCGGCAACTCAGGGGGCCCCTGGTGGACTCCCAGGGAAGGGTGGTGGGGATCAACACGGCCGTCATCCTCCCCGCCCAAGGGATCTGCTTCGCCATCCCCAGCAATACGGCAAAGCTCGTGGCGGGACAGATCATGGCGGAGGGAAGGGTGCGCCGAGGCTTTTTGGGGATCCAGGCCCAGTCGGTCACCATCCCGAAAGACATCGTCCGCTCCTACGGCCTCCCGGGAGAGGCGGGGGTGCGGGTCCTTGGGGTCGAAAAGAAAAGCCCGGCAAAAAAGGCGGGCGTTCAGGAGGGGGATTTTCTCTGGGCGGTGGACCAAAAACCCATTGGCGGGATCGATGACCTTCACCGCATATTGACAGAGAGAAGGGAAGGGCAGGAAATCTCGCTCTCTGTCGTGCGAAAGGGGAAACGCCTGGTCCTTCAGGCCACCCTCGCCGAGTCCAAATAGAGTCCAAATAAAAGATTGGTATCCACACAGTGTGACGGCAGTCTGAAATTCAGAGATACTCCCAGGCCCCGCTCTTTCCCCGTTTGCGCCGTCCCAGGTCGGTCATCTCCTGGACCGTGACGCCATCAAAGACAGGCCCGTCGGTGCAAACCCGGTAGCCATTGCAGGTGCATTGGCCGCAGATGCCGATGGCGCATTTCATGTAGCGCTCAAGAGAGTAGTAGGACCGCTCGGGCGGAAGGAGAGGTTTCAGGGCCGCCATCATCTTGTCCGGCCCGCAGACGCAGTAATATTGCCCCTCCTCGGGAAGGAGGTCTGTGATGAGGCCCTTCTTTCCCAGGGAGCCGTCCTCGGTGGCGACCTTCACAGGCCCGAGGGTTTCGAATTCCTGCCGAAAGATAAGATCAAGGGCAGTCCTCCCCCCAAGAAGGATTTTGGGGTTTTTCGCCTGTTTGGCCAGGAGGAGAAGGGCCGCGATCCCGACCCCGCCTCCCATGAGGACCGCCCCCTCCTTGACGGGAAAGCTCCTCCCGTAAGGTCCTCGTACCCACAGGGAGTCTCCCTCCCTGAGGGCGAGCAGTCGCTCACTGTACCAGCCGAGGTTTTTTGCCGTGATGGCGTTCTCATAGGAGAGAGAAAAAGGCTTTTCGCTCTCGCCTGGGAGCCAGGCCATGACGAATTGACCGGGCTTGGACGGAAAGGCGTGATCGAGGAAGAGGGTGTAGTTGCCCCCGCCTTCTTCTCTTCGTTCGACGACGCGGCACCAAGTGCGCATCTTGCGCCGACCTCTAAGTTTTTTGCTGGGGTGAGGGGCTGGCTGCGGTCGTCCTCATGGCGTGCGCGGCGCCGACGAGAGATTCCAGCGGCTCTCCCTTGAGGTAGTCCTGGAGCCCCTGCCAAAAATTCCGGGTATCTCGGACGATGTCCTCAACGGTCCGCTCGGCGAAGAAGGTGCCAAGACCGAAAACGCAGGCGCCAGCCAGGAGATACTCTACGGCGTCCTCCCAGGTCATGATCCCCCCGTAGGCGATGATGGGGACGCCGAGGGCCCCAAAGACGTCGTAGACCATTTTGAGGTTGATGGGCTTGATGGCGGGGCCTGAGAGCCCGCCCGTCAGTCCGGCCAGGATGGGCGACCTTTGGTGGATGTCGATCGCGAGTCCGGGCCCTAAAGTGTTTCCGCAGCCGAGATAGTCTGCACCCGCCTCGACACAAGCGCGGCCGACCTCGACGTAGTCTGTGCCGGGAGAGAGCTTGGCGACGACGGGCTTCTCGGTCGCCTCCCGGGCCGCGCGCACAACCTGGGCCGACGCCGTGGGGTTCTGCCCCACGAGGTCCGCGACGGACTCCTCCTCGCCCGGGGCCAGATTGGGGCAGCTCAGGTTCAGCTCGTAGCCGTTCGCATACGGCTCGACCATGCGGATGATGCGGGAGACCTCTTTCGGGTCGACACCGTTGACAGAGACAATGAGCTTGGCTCGGGGGAGACGGGTCTCCTTCAGCTCGGCCGCCCACGCCTCCGGGGACTGGGCGGGCAGGGCCAGCGAGTTCAGGAGCGGGGCGCCTGGCGTGTCCTCTTGAGTGACGACCGGGTTCTCATTCCCCAAGCGCTCGGTGGGGCTGATGGATTTTGTGATGTAGCCCCCGATGGTGGCGCCCTTTTGGTCCAGAAGCTCAAAGATGTCTGGAAAGCTGAGGATGCCGCTTCCGTTGACGATGGGAGGGTCGAGATTTAGAAGCATGGCCCCTTGCCCTGTCTGGACTTCGGTGGAATTTCCTTGGGTCACTTCTTCTTCAAAATCATTTATAGCATGGATTCACCGCGTCCTGAAAGGGTCTCACTATATCTTGAGCCAAAAGTTTTCAGGACTACAAGAGGTAGGATTTTTTGGAAGTTTTGTTCGCATTTACTGCGGCGCAGATATAAGATTTCTGGATGAAATGGGCCCTAAGAACGGGAGGGCAAGGATGGCTGTGCCCATGCCTATCTATCTTAAGCTGGAGGGCCGAAAGTGCCTGGTGGTGGGAGGCGGTGCCGTGGCGCATCGCAAGGTCAAGGGGCTTCTTCAGGCCGGGGCCCATGTGACCGTCGTCGCCCCTTCCCTCAGAGGAGGGCTCACACGGCTTCTTCGCAGTGTCACCCCTGGCCACATTCGGCATCTTTCCCGGCCTTTTCGGTCCCGGGACCTGGAGGGATCACTTCTGGCGGTGGCGGCCACCGACGATTCGGCTGTGAATCTGCGCGTGGCCGAGGCGGCCCGGCGCCGGGGAACGCTTGTGAACGTCGTCGATTCGCCTCAGGCCTGTGACTTTATGGTCCCCTCAGTTCTTCGTCGCGGCCCCCTTTGCATCAGCGTCTCCACCTCTGGGGCAAGTCCAGCCCTGGCGAAGAGCCTGAGGAAAGAGCTCGAAGGGCTCTATGGACCCGGCCTTGGCCAGGGTCTTTCCTGGCTCGCCCGCCTTCGGGGGAAGCTGTTGACATCGTCTCTGCCTCCTGCCAAACGAAGAGAGGTCCTGAAACGCCTGACGGGCCCCCGAATGTTGGGCCTCCTTCGAAAAGACCCGCGCGAGTTCCGCCGGCAAGCCACCCGGCTTGTGTCGAGCTATCTCTCCCCTCTGAGGAAGGAGGGGGCTAAGGTATGACTGGTTTCTTCTTCGCCCTTGCCCTTGCCGCGTATTTTCTTGCCAGCCTGGCCTACATCCTCCATTTTTCCTACCGGCGGGGGTACCTCTTTTGGGTGGCGACGGGGCTGGTGGCCCTGGGTTTTGCGTCCCATTCCGTCGCACTCGGGCTTCGGATCGCCCACCTGACCACCCTTCCCGTCACGGGCCTCTACGATTTCTTCTCGGTCTTTGCCTGGGTGGTCATCCTGGCCTATGGCGTGGCCCAGATCACCCTGGGCATCCAGCAGCTGGGGCTCTTTGTGGTCCCAATCTCCTTTGGGGCCCTGGGGGCCGGCCTTGTCCTGGGAGGCGAGGCCCTGCCCCAGCCAGGTGTCTTTCAGAGTGTCTGGCTCTCTCTCCATATCGCGATGGCCTTCCTGGGGGGGGCCATCTTTGTCCTCCTCTTCGGTGTGGGCCTCATGTACCTCATCCAGGAGCGTCAGGTGAAGGGGAAGCATTTTGGAACCTGGTTCTACCGGCTGCCCTCTCTTCAGGTCCTGGATGATGTGAACCACAAGGCTCTGGTCCTTGGCTTTCCCATCCTGACGCTTGGCCTGGTCTCGGGGTCCCTCTGGGCGGAGACCGCGAGGGGGTCTCTCTTAAGCTGGGACCCGGCGAGGACGCTTCCCCTGGTGGTGCTTTGGGGGGCGTACGGGGTCCTCTTTGTGGCCCGCCTCACGGCGGGCTGGCGGGGGAGGCGGGCGGCCATCTTCTCCGTGTTGGGTTTTTTCGGTGTCCTCCTGACCTACTTGCTTCACCTTTGAGGGACGGATGGAGATCATCGTTGCCGGCCTCAGCCATAAACGCAGCCCCGTAGAGGTCCGTGAGCAGGTCTATTTTCCAGAGACGGGGCTTGGGGTCCCCCTAAGGCAGCTCAAGGGCCGGCCCGAGATCGAGGAAGCGGTCCTCCTCTCCACCTGCAATCGGGTTGAGGTCTACGCTCGTGTGGGGGACTCTCAAAGAGGGGTGCAAGCCGTCAAGGAGTTCCTGAGCCATTACCACGAAGTCCCCCTGGAGACACTGGAAGCTTACATGTACGCCTTCTCAACCCGGGAGGCGGTCCGCCATCTCTTCCGCGTGGCCTCCAGCCTGGACTCTATGGTGGTGGGGGAGTCCCAGATCCTCAGACAGGTGAAGGAGGCCTACCAGGTGGCCCGCGAGACGGGAGCGACCGGCCTCTATCTGAACAACCTCTTTGAGCGCGCCTTCCAGACGGCCAAACGGGTGAGGACCGAGACCCGGATCGGGGAGAACGCCGTTTCTGTGAGCTACGTGGCGGTCGAGCTGGCCCGGAAGATTTTTAACGTTCTGAAAGAGAAAAAAGTCCTCCTCATCGGGGCGGGTGAGATGGCGGAGCTCGCTGCCCAGCACCTGGTCCAGCTCGGAGTCCACAGCGTCCTCGTCTCCAACCGGTCCTTCCCCCGGGCCCAGGAGCTGGCCCAGAGGTTCAGCGGGCGGGCCGTCCTTTTTGACGATTTAGAGGGAGAGCTCGTCAACGCCGACATCGTCATCAGCTCCACCGGCGCGCCCCATTATGTCCTTCGGCGCGAGCTCTTCCAGCAGGTCATCCGTCAGCGCAAGAACCGGCCCATGTTCCTCATCGATATCGCCATTCCCCGGGACATCGAGCCCGACGTCAACACCCTCGATCACGTCTATCTCTATGACATCGACGATCTCCAGCAGGTGGTCTCGGCCAACATCAAAGAGCGGCAGCGTGAAGCGAAGCGAGGGGAAGAGCTGGTGGACCAAGAGACCACCGGCTTTCTCCTCTGGATGGAAACCCTGGAGGTGGTCCCCACCATCGTCTCCCTTCGCGAGCGTGCCGAGGTCTGCCGCCAGCAAGAAATAGCCAGGGCCCGGGCGAAGCTTGGTCCCTTGACCTCCGAAGAGGAGGAGGCCCTGGAGGCCCTGACGAGCGCCATCGTGAACAAGCTCCTTCACGCCCCTATCGCACAGCTCAAGAGGCATGCGGGCTCTAACGACGCCTACGAATATCTTCGAATCGCCCGAAACCTCTTCGACCTGGATGACTGATCCCTCCACGCTGCGCCTGGGCACCCGGGGAAGCCCCCTCGCGCTTCGCCAGGCGGAAGAGGTCCGCCGAGCGCTAGAAACCTCCCACCCGGGCCTCAAACTAGAACTCATCATCATCAAGACACATGGCGATCACGTGAAGGAGATTCCTCTCCCTCAGGTGGGTGTCAAGGGGATCTTCGCTAAGGAGATCGAAGAGGCCCTTCTCCGGGGAGAGATTGACGTGGCTGTTCACAGCCTGAAAGATCTCCCGACCGTCCTCCCAGAAGGTCTTTGCATTGGGGCCGTCACAAAGCGTGAAGACCCCCGGGATGCCCTCATCTCAAGGGGAGGCAAGGGCCTTTCTGCCCTGCCTCAAGGGGCCCGCGTGGGGACGAGCAGCCTTCGGCGCAGGGCGCAACTCCTGGCCCACCGGCCGGACTTCACCGTCGTCCCCCTTCGGGGCAATCTCGACACGCGCCTTCGAAAGCTGGGGGCGGGCGAGGTGGACGCCCTGGTGGTGGCCGCCGCGGGCTTGATCCGGATGGGTTGGAGGGAGCGCGTGTCCGAGTTCCTTCCCTTCGAAATTTCACTTCCGGCGCCGGGGCAGGGGGCGCTCGCTCTGGAGATGAGGAGCGATGGCGAGGCCCTTGGACGCTCTCTGGACCATCTGCCCACCCGGCAGGCCACAGAGGCAGAGCGGGCCTTCCTGGGGCGCCTGGAAGGGGGTTGTCAGGTCCCCATCGGGGCCTTCGGCCAGATAGAGGGTGGGACACTTCGCCTTTCGGGTTGTGTGGCGAGCCCGGATGGAAGGAAGATCGTCAAGGGGTCGGTCAAAGGTTCTTCAGGGGCCCCTCAGTCTCTCGGAGAGCAGCTGGCCGAGCAATTTCTGGCAAAGGGGGCCGCTGAGATCTTAGGGGGGATCCGGTCCCACTTGGGGAACGATGGGGCGGAGTAAATAAGCGAATGGGTATTGAGGGCGGCATGGTCTATCTCGTAGGGGCGGGCCCCGGAGATCCGGGGCTTCTCACCCTGAGGGGGGCCGAGTGTCTTCGAAATGCCGACGTGGTGATCTACGACCATCTGGCGAACCCAGACCTCCTCTCTCACGCGCGAGAGGAAGCGGAGAAGATCTATGCCGGAAAGGAGGGGGGCCGTCACACGTTGAAGCAGGACGAGATCAACCGGCTCATGGTGGAGCGCGCCGGAGCGGGTTTGAGGGTGGTCCGCCTCAAAGGCGGGGATCCGTTCCTCTTCGGCCGAGGGGGAGAGGAGGCGGAATTTTTGGTTGAGGCGGGGGTTCCCTTCGAGGTGATCCCGGGTGTGAGCTCCGCCCTGGCCGCCCCGGCCTACGCCGGAATCCCCCTCACCCACCGGGACCGATCCTCGTCAGCCGCCTTTGTGACGGGGCACGCCGCTGAAGGGAAGCCGGGGCTTTCTTTCTCGTGGGAGGGCCTGGCGAGAGGGGTAGACACCATCGTCTTTCTCATGGGCGTTGGAAATCTCTCGGAGATCGCCGAACGCCTCATGGCGGCGGGGAGGTCTGCCGAGACTCCGGTCGCTGTCATCCGCTGGGGCACCACCCCCCAGCAAAAGACTGTCACGGGGACCTTGGAGGATATCGTCAGCAAGGTCCAGGAGGCTGAACTTGGACCCCCAGGGGTTATCGTCGTCGGAGAGGTGGTGGGGCTTCGCGATCAACTGAATTGGTTTGAGAGGCGGCCTCTTTTTGGAAATCGCATTGTCGTGACCCGGGCCCGGGAGCAGGCGAGCGCCTTTGCCGATCTCCTTCGGGCATACGGGGCAGACGTGGTGGAGTTTCCCACCATCTCCATCTCCCCCCCCGATGGCTGGGACTCTCTTGATACGGCCATCGCCCGTCTGGATGTGTATGATTGGGTGGTCTTCACCAGCGTCAACGGGGTCCGGTTTTTCCTGGAGCGTCTAAAAGTCTCAGGGAAAGATGCTCGGGCCCTTTCGCAAAAAAGGCTCTGCGCCGTCGGTCCGG
Source organism: bacterium (assembly GCA_965249615.1). GTDB lineage: Bacteria > UBA8248 > UBA8248 > JACPRG01. Next base: position 195,321 of record CBDFMI010000004.1, read on the forward strand.
CGACGGGGGCCGCCCTCGAGGAGGTCGGCCTTCGGGCAGATCTGATCCCCGAGAATTATCGGGCCGAAGGGATCCTGGCCGCGCTCAAGGAAGATGAGATCCAGGAAAAGCATTTCCTCATTGCCCGGGCGGCGGCGGCCCGAGAAGTGCTCCCCCAGGAGCTTCGCCGCCGGGGAGCTCAGGTCGACGTGGTGGAGTGCTACCGGACCGAACCGGGCCCTGGAGGGACGAGGGGACGGGAGCTTCTTCTGAAGGGCGGGATTGATCTCGTGACCTTCACCAGTTCTTCAACCGTTGAGAATTTCGCCGCGATGTTCAGCCGGGATGAATTGGAGCGAATCCGGGGGAATTTCAGGGTGGCCGCCATCGGCCCCATTACGGCGGAGCGGGCAAGGGATCTTGGCCTGACGCCTGACCTTGTAGCGGATGAATATACCGTGCCCGCCCTGACCGAGGCTATCGTGAAGGCCTTCGGAAGGCTTGAGCCCTCAGCGCCCCCCACCTCATCATGAAAACTTCCTGGCGGAAGGGACTGCTCTTTTCCTTGGCAGCGGTGGTGATCTTCCCCCTTCTTTTGGAGTATGGCGCCCGGGGGGGATATGACCTGTATCAGCGCTTCACCGGGAGGCTCAAGGCCAACTACACCCAAAAGGATCCTTACACTCGCTATCGGTTCCGTCCCGACGTCGATTCAGGCCAAGTAGGGGAAACCCGTTTCGATACAAATGCACATGGTTTTCGGGGCGAGCATTTTAGCTGGGAACGTCAGGAAGGGGTCACCCGCGTCGTCTTGACCGGCGATTCCGTGACCTTTGGTTGGTCGGCGAGCGATGACTCCACCACCTATCCCGCCTTTCTTCAGGGGGCCCTTGAGCGACGTTGGCCGGGGAGGCCCGTCGAAGTCATCAACGCCGGGATCCCTCGATACCACGCCGGGGACGTGCATGGGCTGGTGGTCTCCCGCCTGGTCTTTACGCTCCCGAGCGCCGTCGTCATTTTAGTCGGGGCCAATGACGTCCTGGACTCTATCGCGACCCCTCCCTCCCTGAAGCCGAAGCGATCGCAGAAACTCCTGGCGAAGAGCCGGTTTTTTTCTTTCCTGAAAGCGGGGCGGAACGCCCTCATTCCGGAATCCTCTAAGGCCAGGGTCCTGTCCGAGGTGATCCGCCTGCGGGAGGAAGGGGTGAACAACATCTCCTTATCAGCCCTCATTCAGTATGAGTTGACCCTTCGGTCCATTGTGCGCGCCCTGAAGGGCCAGAAGATTGAACCTGTCCTCCTCACTTACCCTCTCTTTCTTAAGCAAGAGATGAGCGAGGCTGAGAAGGAGCGGATGATCACGTACCTCGTCCGGTACCCGAACTTGAGCTACGCCGGCTGGATCCGCATCAACCAGGAGCTGAGAGAGCGGACAGAGCGCGTGGCGAGGGAGGAAGGGGCCCTGCTCCTCCCCGGCCATACCGTCCAGGATCTGCGCTACTTCTCCGACCTCTACCACCTCAATGACGAGGGAAACAAAGTCCTTGCCGAGTTTGTGGCCGATGGGCTATCCGCCCGGTGGCCGGACGGGCAGATCGGACCCTCGGACGAATAAAAACACAGGAGAGGGTTTTTGTTTTTGGGTGCGACCCTCGCTATGTGGGGTATCGATCTCGTGCCTGTGTGTCGGGACAGCGCTAGGGGCGGGGTGAGACGGGCGTTTTAGTCGTAGGATTCTGAATTTTCTTCCTCTACCCTCCGGTAGTATTCCTGAAACTCTTCAATGAGATGGTCGATATCGTCTTTTGATCTTCGGGTCTGGGATTGGCGGTAGCGGTAGTAGATATAGCTGGCCACAAGGCCCAGGACAAAGCCAAGCGCTAGCCCATCGATGAAGATCCGATAGCTCCCCATCGGCCGGGTGCCTCTCCGTGTCTGTGGTAGGAAAGTGGCTTCACTCTACGCAAGGGTGTCCCGGTTGTCAACGGGATTGTGAGGATGCGAATGCCTGCGGGGCCCGGGGGAGGGGTTTTGGCAACGGCCTATGAAACCAATGGGTTTTCGGTTTTCTGTGGTAGGATGATAGCAAGTCTGAAATCAGATTGGCGCAAGGATACACTCGGCCTGGGCTTAGTCTTCGGGCTCGGTCGTTAGAGAAAGGGGAGGTCGCTTGGGTCTTGGGGCTGTCCTTTTCGACTTTGGGGGGACGTTGGACGCCGACGGCGTCCACTGGGTGGATCGGTTCCGGGACGCGTACGCATCGGCCGGGTTCTCCTTTTCCGCCGAACGGTTCAACCCCGCCTTTTTCGAGGCAGACAGACGGCTTCCCCTTGAACATGACATGCGGGGGAGATCTTTGCGGGACCTCCTCGGGGTTAAGGTGGATCTGATTCACGAGGGGTTGGAGATTGGCAAGGGGGTGCAAAAGGCTCAGATCGTGGAGTCATTTTATGGCCGATCGAAGGAGGCGCTGGAGAGGAACCGTCGCATCCTGGCCCGGCTCTCTCAGCGCTACCTCCTGGGAGTGGTCTCCAATTTCTGCGGCAATGTAGACGAGGTGTGTCGGGAGTTCGGGCTTTCCTCCTATCTTCAGGCCATCGTGGACTCTTTCCTGGTCAAAGTGAGCAAGCCGGACCCTCGGATCTTCCATCTGGCCCTGGAGAAGCTGGGGGTTTCGGCCGACGAGGCGGTGTTTGTAGGGGACAATTTCGAACGGGACGTCCTGGCGGCAAGGTCAGCAGGCCTCGGCGCCATCTGGCTTCATGCCTCCGACGAGGACCATTCCAGCTCCTCAAAACCTGTTCAGACCATTCACAGCCTGACGGAGCTCGAGAACGTCCTCGGGGGTCTAGCGACATCAGAAGATCTGGGATTGAGCCGGGCGGGGATCCTGGCGGCTGGCGAAGGGTCCCGCCTTCGAGACGCCGGGCTCGAGACCCCAAAACCTCTCGTTGAGGTCGCAGGGGTCCCCCTGATCGAGAGAACCCTTCGGGGCCTCATCCAGGCGGGGGCCCGGGAAGTTTTTTGTATCGTGAACGAAGAGGCCCGTCAGGTGGAACGATTTCTACTTCGAGGGGATTTTGGGGCCCAAGTGGAGGTCCTCGTCAAGACCACCCCGAGTTCCCTCGCGAGTCTCCTCGCGCTGAAGGACCGGTTATCGGGCCAAAGGTTTCTCCTGGCGACAACGGATACGGTCCTCGGCCCCGACGGCTGGGTTGACTTCGCGCAGGCTGCCTCCCGGATTGAAGGGGCGAACGAGGCCCTTCTGGGGGCCACGACCTTTGTGGACGATGAGAATCCCCTTTGGCTTCGGTCGAGCCCATCAGGAGAGGTCCTGGCCCTGGGTCCCGCTGCGAAAGGGAGCGGCTGTGTCACCTCTGGCCTTTACGCTTTCCCGCCCGATGTTTTTCAGGTGGCCGAGGCGGTGGCAAAAAGGCCCGGTGCGAGGCTCCGCGACCTTCTCATCGACCTGCACCAACACGGCTGGCGGCTTCGGGCCCACATCGTCGACAAGGCGGTGGACGTGGACCGGCCAGAGGATATCCGGGCGGCAGAGACCCTTCTGAGGGAACTGGAGGGGGCATCATGACGGGCAACGTCCTCTGCGTCCTGAGGGAGCCCCTCTTTTCGCCGGGAAAGGAGAAGGCTGACGAGACCATCCTTTGTCTGGCCGCCGATTGGTTAACCTCCCGGGGGATGGATGTGGAGATCCTCTCGGCCGAGACCCTTGTCGAACGCTGGCAGGGAGAAGGGGATGAGGTGCCAGCTGAGCTCATTCTCTCTATGGCCCAGGGCGAAGGCCCCATTAAAATCCTCAGCCGGTGGGAGTCCCAGGGTGCCCTTGTCCTGAACCGCCCCGGTGTGGTCTATGAGTGCTCTCGTCGAGAGAGGTTTTTGAGGTGTCTTCAGGGACCCGAAGGGAAGGGGAATGTGCGGGGGGAATCCCCCCAGGGCGGATTCCACCTCCCAAGGTCTGAGATTGTAGACACCGAAGGCGGGGAAGAGGCTGTGGCAGGATGGACCTTTCCCCTCTGGGTCAAGCGCGCTGACCACCATAGCCTTGAACCCGGCGATGTGGTTCTGGCAAAAGGGCCTGAGGGGGCCAGAGAGGCCCTCTTCGCCCTTTCCTCGCGCAGGGTGCAGCGAGCCCTTCTCCAAGAGCATATTGAGGGGGAGGTCATCAAGTTTTACGGCGTCGGGGGGGGGCGGTTTTGGCGGTGGCGAGGCGTGGCGCAGACAACTTGTCCTCCTTCTTACGGTGAGGTCGTGCAGGGGCCGGGCCTTGAGGCCTCCCGCCGCCTGGGGCTTGACATCTACGGGGGCGATGTCATCTTGACCCCTGAGGGTGAGGTGTGGCTCATTGACCTCAACGACTGGCCCAGCTTTACGGGCTGTCAGGCGGACGCCTCGGACGCAATCGCCGGCTTTGCCCTGGAGGGGCTGAGGAAGAAACGCCTTGTCCAAAACTGACAAGATTCCCCACATCGTCACAGAGGTGCCCGGACCCAAGTCCCGGTCCCTGTTCGCCCGGGAGGAGCAGTTCCTTGCGCCCGGACTTCAGAGCATCGCCCTGAAATCCCGTCTCGCCATCGAGCGGGGCGAAGGGGCTCTCCTCACCGATGTGGATGGGAACACTTTTATTGATTTCTCCGCTGGGGTGGGGGTGGCGAGCCTGGGACATAGCCATCCGGCCCACCGGGAGGCCCTGCGCGTCCAGCTCGATAAAGTCGTGGTCGGCAGTTTCACCACGGAGGTCCGGGCGGAGCTGACGGAGCTCATCGCCCGTCTCGCCCCCGGAGATCTCTGCCGCACCCAATTCTATAGTGGTGGGGCCGAGGCCGCGGAGGCCGGTCTGCGACTGGCGAAATCTCACACCAAGAAATATGAGTTCCTAGGCTTCTGGGGCGGCTTTCACGGGAAGACGGGGGGGGTTCTGGGTCTGATGGGAAGCGACTGGAAGAAGGGATTGGGGCCCCTCATGCCCGGGCTATCCCTGGCCCCTTATGCCGACTGCTACCGATGCCCCTTCGGGAAGACCTTCCCGGAATGTGATTTCTTCTGTGTCGATTTCGTGCGCGAGGCGATCGAGTACCAGACCACGGGCCAGTTGGCCGCCCTGGTGGTGGAACCCATGCAGGGGACTGCGGGCAACGTCATCCCCCCTCCCGGCTACCTGGCCAAGCTCAAGGAGGTGGCCGAAGAGAATGGGGCCCTCCTCATCGTCGACGAGATGCTGACGGGTTTTGGGCGCACGGGGAAACTCTTTGGGTGTGATCACGACGCTGTCGTCCCGGATATCATGCTCCTTGGAAAGGGGATGGGGTCAGGCTATTCCGTCAGCGCGGTGGTCTCGACAGACGAGATCAGCCGGGCCTTGCCCTTCGCTGCGCCGAGCGGGAGCTCGAGCTCCTACGGGGGCAACCCCTTGGCCTCCGCGGCGGCCCTGGTGACCCTCCAGACCGTGCTGGCTGAATCGCTGGTGGAAAACTCCGCCCAGGTTGGCGCCTTCTTACTTGACAAATTGAAGGCCTTGGGCGAAAAATATGAATTCATTGGGGATGTGCGCGGAACGGGTCTCTTCATCGGTCTGGAGCTGGTGAAGGACCGGGCGACCAAGGCTCCCCTGGAGAAAGAGGTCACGGAGCGGATCTTTCAGGAGGCCCTTCGGCGTGGCCTTCTCCTGATGGCCTACAGCTCCAGAGTCCGAATTAACCCCGCCCTCACTCTGACGGGGGAGGTTGCAGAAGCTGGAATCAACGTCCTTGATGAAGTCTTCGACTACGTCCAACGGAAGGTCGGGGTCTAACGGTTCCCCGTCGGCTCCGGCCCGGGACATCCCGCGGGTGCGCCGATCCCCGTGGGTGTGGCTTCACCATTTCATGAACCGGGTCCGGCTGGCCAAGAGCTACTATCGGGGGGACACCCACGTCTCTGGGTTTCCTGCCCACCTTAAGATAGAGCTTACCAACTACTGCAACCTCGCCTGTACATTTTGTCCCCACGAACAGATGGAACGTTCCGTCGGTTTCATGAAGATGGACCTCTTCAAGCGGATCGTCGATTCAAGCGTCCACCATGTGGAGTTCGTTTACCTCCACTTCATGGGTGAATCCCTCGTCCACCCCAAGATCTTCGACATGATCAGGTATGCCCGGAGCAAGGGGATCAGGGCGGGCCTCTCCACCAACGCCAGCTTTCTCGACGAGAAACGGGCCCGGGGCCTCCTCACCTCGAATATCGACTTCCTCATCATCTCCTTCGAGGGCGCGAACCCCGACACCTACGAAGAGGTGCGGCTCAAGGGCTCTTACAAAGAAACCCTCCAAAACATCCAGAGTTTCTATCGCCTCAAGCGGGAGATCCCGAACGGGGTAGCCAGTGCCGTCCAGATGATTCACACGAGCGAGAGCGATGAGGAGGTGGAGGGCTTCCGAGGCCGGTGGCCCGAGGGAGTCATCATCAAAAAGATCAAGAACTGGGGCGGCCAGATGCCAGAGCTCACCGCCAGTAAGTCCGTCCAGAACCATCTCAGCCCCTGCGCCCTTCCCTGGAAGGAGCTTTCCGTCCTCTGGGACGGAACACTGACGCTCTGCGCGAACACTTACGATCGGGAGGTCGTCCTGGGACACCTGGATGAAGAGTCCCTGGAGAAGGTCTGGAATGGTCCCAAGATGCAGGAGATCCGCAGACGTCACGTGGCCCGTCAAGTCAAAGGCATCCCGGTCTGCGAGACTTGCCCCCGCTATTCCTTTGCCCCCGGGCAATTCCTGATGCGAGACCAGCTCGCCTTAAGGAAGCTTCACTACCTGGGAAACGGGGGGAACATGAAGACCGCCCTCTCCTGAGCGAGAGGGACCGCGTCAGGCGGTTGGATGTGCGGGGCGGGTGGACCCGAGGCGGGTCCAGAGAAAGACGAGAGTTAGAAAAAAAAGATTCCCCCCGATTGCGCTGGCCCAGAGAAACCACTCCAGCCTTCCCACCACCGCCAGGATCAGGATGAGATAGCCAAAGTCGCGCCGCGTCAGGTAATCTGCCAGCCTGGCAAGCCAGCCCAGATCCCCCCGGACTTTTGGGGGATTCATTTCCTCAACGACCGAAACAAAGAAATCCCCTTCGCCGCTTTTGTTCTTCAGGGTTTTCCAGGAAATCCATCCCGCAGAAAGCAAGACCCCCAGGCAGGCCAAGGCCCCAAGCCAGATGAAACGGGGCTCGGGGGTCCTCCAGTAGAGGCCGGCGGCGATCCCCCCAAAGACCGCCACGTGGACCAGATTGTCTGCCCAGAGATCGAGCCACCCACCCAGGCGGGTCTGCTGAAATTTCAGGCGGGCGATCTCCCCATCACATCCGTCCAGGGTGGAGGTGAATACGAAGAGGAGGGCGCCGATCACTTGGAACCCCCAGAGAGGCTGAGCAATAAAGCCTGCCGAGACGAGGCCAAGCAGGAGTGTGGACAGCGTTACCTGGTTGGGGGTGATGGAGGTTCGGGCGAGGCGCCGGGTGATGGCGAGAGAGATGGGTCGATCCAGATGTCGGGCGAGGAAGCTGTCGGTCTCCTTCCCCAGTTCCCGAAAGAGTTGCTCCTCTGCTCGGGGAATGTCGTCGGGGGAGGCGACGGGCACCCAACAGGCATCTTTGGCCGGGAGATGCTCAGTCTGTGATCCCTCCAAGGCCTTGAGCCATCGCTCGGACAAAGGGCCCGTCTCTTCGCGCAGGGCCTTCCCGAGCTTTGCGGCCATCCCGGGCCCGCAGACTGAAACCCCGGAGAAGCGCTCAAGGAGGCCTCCTTCCCCCTCTCGGGTCAGAAGCTGGACTCCGTCATGGGGAGGGTCTTCGGCGGGCAGGCTTTTGAGGAGTTCGGTCTCTAGGAGACGATCTGCGAAGACCAGGAGAAAGGGGGCCTTTTCTGCAAAGGCCAACCCCTCTTCGGCGTTGTATAGGGGGACCCCGCTCAACCTTTCATCTTTGGCGAGATCGGCCAGTAGAGGCCCGGGGGACCCTTCAAAGACCACGGCAACGGGACCTGTCCCAAGAGTGCGAAGGAGGAGGAGCGTTCGCCTGAGGAGACTGAGGCCGCCAATCTGCAGGAGACAGGGGCTGAAAGTGGTTGGGGGGCTTTTTGGCGCCAAGGGGGCCAAGACGAGGGTTCGACGGGACCTCACAGGGTCGCTCTCCCCCCGGTTTCGCTCTGTAGGCACCATATGACGGCAAACCTCCTTTTTGTATAATACCCTGCCACGTTCGGAGGTGGGAATGGTAACGGTCTCTCAAAAGGTGTTGGCGGCCGCGCGGGCCGCTGGAGATGGACGGTCATGAGCGACGCCCAGAGATGGCGTCTGATCCGCCTCATTTTATTGGTCCTTGGGCTCGCCTTTTTTTCCCTCCTCATCTACCGACTCGACCCGGGGGCCATCGGGGCCGAGCTGGCCCGGATAGGGATTTACATCCCCATCATCATCCTGCCCTACTTTGTGGGCTTCATCTTCGACAGTGTCGGCTGGCGGTACTCCTTTTCATCCCCACCGGGGGTGAGCTTCAACCGTCTCTTCTGGATCCGCATGGCCGGCGAGGCCATGAACACGGTTACGCCCGCCGCTTACCTGGGGGGGGAACCCGTCAAGGCCCTCCTCCTGAAGAAACACAAGATCCCGCTGGTCGAGGGGGCCTCCGCGGTGGTGATTGCAAAGACCGCGATGACCGTGGCCGAGGCAATTTTCGTCATCATCGGGGCCGGCATTGCTCTCTATCAGGTGGGGGCCGGCTCCGCCATTGTGAAGGGGGTCCTTCTGGCCATTATCGCGCTGGTCCCCTTGCTCGGCCTTCTGGTCTTTGCCCAACAGGCCGGTCTCTTTACACGCATTCTTCGGACGCTAAGGAAGCTGGGGCTTCGTGGGCGTTTCCTCGACCGAGCCGAGGAGCGTGTCTCCCACCTCGACCACAGCCTCAACCGCTACTACCGCGAAAACCCCCGGGGGATGGTCCTCTCCACCTTCTATCACCTTGTGGGCTGGGTCATGGGGGTGGGGGAGGTCTACCTCATCCTCTCCCTGATGGGGATTCACGTAGACTTGGGAATGGCCTTCGCCATCGAGGCCCTTGGGGCCATCATCAAGGGCGCCATGTTCTTCATCCCGGGGAGCATCGGGACGCAAGAGGGGGGAAACGTTCTCATCTTCGCCGCCTATGGGCTCTCGGCCACGAGCAGCCTTTCCTTTAGCATCATTCGACGTATCCGAGAGATCATTTATGTGGTTATAGGCCTCTACATCTTCTCGCGGTACGAATGGAAGAAGGACGTCGCCAGGGCCGAGGCCACCCCGGCCTCTCTCTCTGATGTCTAAACCTCCCGTCTACAAGTCCGCCTTGTGAAGGACCTGGCCCAAAACTCTTCGCTGGGCCTTGGGAAGGGGAAGGCCCGAGAGCTCGGAGATTTTTAGCCAACGGCAGGCCTGATAGGCGTGCGGACGAGGAGTCCCCAAAAGGTCCGTCGCCCTAAAGATGTGGAAGGAGATCCGGCGGTGGGTCAGGGTGGCCGAAGCGTTGGCTACCTTCCTCAACCCCTTCGCGGATACCCCCAGTCGTTCCTTTAGCGCCTCCTGGAGGGAGAGGGTCAACCCCCGCCCTGGGCGGCGCTCTCCCCCAGGGAGCCCCCACAGGCCCCCAAAGAGGCCCTCCTTGGGGTTCTGGACCAGGAGTATTTTTGTTCCGCGGGTCAGAAAGAGAGAGACCACCTCAACCTCTTTTGGCGGAGTTCGGCGAAGGGGTGGGGGGATCTGACTCTGGCGCCCGAGCCTCTTTGCCCTGCATCGATTTTTTAACGGGCAAGAGGGACAGGCGGGGTCTTTGGGTCGGCAGACCAGGGCCCCGAGCTCCATGAGGGCTTGATTGAAATCCCCCGGCCGGTCCCGGGGGAGCAGATTCCGTGCCAGCTCCTGCAGGTGTTTGAGAGCGGCCGGTCGCCCGGGGTCTCCCTCCAGGGCGAAAAGGCGGGCGAGGACCCTTTTGACGTTTCCGTCCAGGGCAGGGTAGGGCTTTTCAAAGGCAATGCTGAGGATAGCGCCCGCCGTGTACTCGCCGACGCCGGGGAGCTGGGTGAGGGATTGAAAATCCTCCGGGAGTTTTCCGCCGTGCTTGGCGAGGATCACCCGGGCCGCCTGGTGCAGGTGCCTCGCACGGGCGTAGTAGCCCATCCCTTGCCAGATTTTCAGGACGGCTTCAGGGGGCGAGGTGGCGAGAACCTTCAGGTTTGGAAAACGTTTCAGGAATTTTCGGTAGTAGGGAAGGGCCGTCTTGACCTGGGTCTGATGGGCATGATCTCGGAGACCCAGATGGCATAAGGGTCCCTCGACTCCCGCCACGGAAGCTTTCGTTGAAGGCGGGCATACCAGGCGAGGAGATGAGCCTGAAGCTCCCGCTTCTGTCGAGGAGAAAGAGGCAAAGGTTTCGCTGCGGTCAGGGGTCTCTTGGACATCTGGCGGGGGGCTCTGGGGATGGCGGGTCGTCCTCCACGGGCGTTCCCTTCAGGCACACCCCTTTTTAAGTTCCCTCGTAGAAGACGCGGTAGATTCGGCCTGAAAAATCGTCCGAGACGAGGAGGCTTCCGTCCTTTGTCACCACAAGGTCAACGGGCCTTCCCCAGACATTTCTGCCCACCAGGAAGCCCGTCAAAAAATCTTCCACGGAAAGAGGCTCTCCCTCCTTCATCCGAACTCGGACCACCTTGTAGCCCGTCGGGACAGATCGGTTCCAGGAGCCGTGGTAGGCGATGAAGAGGTCCCCTCGGTATTCCTCTGGAAATTGAGCACCGGTGTAAAAGGTGAGGCCGAGGGGGGCGGAGTGAGCCTGGAGTCCCAGGGTGGGGGCAATCGTCTCCTCGCAGAACCCCGGGAGGCTGAACTCAGGGTCCGGGACTTTTTGTCCGTGGCAGTGGGGCCAGCCGTAGTGGCCCCCATCTCGGACTATCAATACTTCATCAGGGGGGGCGTCATCTCCGAGCCAGTCCCTTCCGTTCTCAGTGGCCCAGATTTCTTTCGTCTGCGGGTGAAATACAAACCCGACCGCATTCCGAATGCCCTGGGCGTAGATGCGCCCCTCTGTCCCGTCAGGGTTGAACTGGAGAATGGCGGCGCGCCGGGGGTCATCCTCGACGCACACATTGCAGGAGGACCCGGCCGAGACATAAAGTTTCCCGTCCGCCCCAAAGCCGAGGGTCCGGGTCCAGTGCCCCCCTCCCCTTGGAAGGTCGGGGACGACAACCTCCTGGACATCGGCCTTCAGGTCTCCGTCTCTATCCTGAAACCTCAGGACCCGCCCGCTCTCGGCGACATAAGCCCAGCCGTCGCGGAAGGCGATGCCGTGGGGCCGGTCCAGGCCCTCGGCGAAGGTGACGGTCTCGTCAGCCCGCCCGTCCCCATCGCGATCCGGCAGGACGACGACCTTGCCTGACCTTGGGGTCGAGACGTAGAGGTGGCCCTGGTCGTCAAAGGCCATAAATCGCGCCATCCCGAGACGCGAGGCAAAAACCTCGAAACGAAATCCTGGAGGAAGCTGAACTTTCTCCGCTTGAGCCACGGCTTGCGAAGGGATGAGGCCTGCAAGGAGAAGGATTAAAATCCAGGCGCCGACGAGCGTCTTTTTACGCCACGCTTGAAAAGATGATCCCACGCCCCCCCTCCTTCTCATGTCTTCCCCGTTTCTCGCAGTATATAACTAAGGGTGTTGGGGATCGAATCCCGAAGTGAGTTTCGCGACGCCCCCGACGGCCGGCCGTTTTTCAGAGGTCTGACATCCTCCTCCTCGACGAGGCCGGCGATCCCTTGGAAGACCACCTCCGACAGAATCTCTAGTCCCCTTTGATGCAGGTGGACGTGATCCCGGAAGTAATCGAGCTCGATAGGGAGCTCTTCGTTCGCCGCGACACAGGAGACACCCTCCAGGGCGCAGAGTTCGTCGTTCACCGCCCAGCCCGTCTGGACGGCCTCCACCAGGACGTCATGCTCGAATCCAGTGTAGGCGTAACCGATGCGGTTTCGCTCCTCCGAGACATTTTGGGAATGGATGAGGCTTCCCTGCTTCACAATCACAAAGGGGACGGACCTCTCGGCCAGGAGCTTGTGGGTGCCCAGGAGGTTCTCCCGATAGAAGTTGACCCCGTTTGGCTCGATCTGCTTGTTGAGGGTCTCATGGCCGGGGCCTTCGTACCGGATGCGGTAGGTGTAAACAAGGGCCTTGATGATGGAAAAACGTAGCCGGGCCACGAGCTGAGAATAGCGGGTCAGCTCATCAACGACCGGGATCTTCCAGGCCGGGAACATCAGGGTTCTCTTCTGGTTAAACTCGCCTTGTCTCAACAGGTGGCGTGTGAGGTCCGGGACGTCAGACCACCAAAAATATTTCACGTCGTTCCAGAGGTGGTAGACGAGGACAAGATCGGGGGAAAGTTCAAGAAGCTCGCACTCCAGCCGTTTGTGAGACTGAAAGGCGGAGTAGCCGGGCGTCCCGGCGTTTAGCACGGCGACGTCCGGCCCAAACCGATCCTGAAGCTTCATCTCCAAGAGACGCGGCCAGGTTTTTCGCCCCTCGGCCTTGGAGTTGAAAGTTGCCGATCCCCCGAGGACCAGGATCCGGAACTCCCCCGAGGGTTTTTGAAGGGGTATCTCTCTCCCTCGAAGCCCTAGCGCGTTGACGTGGATGCCGCCCCGGTTGTTTTCGTAGGTGCCGGACAGCATCTTCCAGCCGAAACATCCGTCCTGAGCGTAGCGGATGGACTTTTCGCGCCAGGCGTCAAAGTCCTTGTAGCGAAGAAAGTTTCTGACGAACAACTCCCCAGCGACGAGGACGAAGAGGAGAGAAAAGAGCAAGAGAAGGATTTTTTTCTTCACGGTCGACTCTCGCCGTCATGGGGGGGTTGAGGGGGTTTTAAGATGGCCAAAGACCCTTTTTCGCTGAAATTCATCCCCGCTCCTTCAGACGCCGTCGAAAAGCTCTCTTATATTATGACAGGATTTCTCGGTCCAGGGAGCGGTACTGGATGGCCTCGGAGAGGTGATTGGCGAGAATGTCGGCCTCGCCTTCGAGGTCGGCAATGGTGCGGGCCACCTTGAGGATGCGGTGATAGGCCCGGGCCGATAGAGCGAGCCGCTCCATGGCGGTCTCAAGCAGCCTGTTTGAGTCCTCGTCAATCTCGCAGAATTTTTTGATGTGTCTTGGGCCCATGTGCGCGTTGCAATAGATCTTCGTCCCCTTGAAACGTTCCCGCTGGATCCCTCTCGTTCGGTTGACCCGCCCCCTGATCTCCTCGCTCGTCTCTCCTCCCGTCTCCCTTGATAGCTCTTCATAGCGGACCCGGGGGACCTCGACGTGGATGTCGATCCGGTCCAGCAGGGGGCCCGAGATCCGGGATCGGTAGCCCTTGATCTGAAGAGGGGTGCAGGTGCAGGGCCGGGCGAGATCTCCGTAGAAACCGCAGGGGCAGGGGTTCATGGCCGCAGCCAGCGTGAAGCGGGCGGGGTAGGAGAGGGTCGCGGCGGCCCGGGAGATCGTCACCTTCCCGTCTTCCAGGGGCTGGCGCAGGACCTCCAGGATATGGCGCTTGAATTCGGGGAGCTCGTCCAGGAAGAGGACCCCGTGGTGGGCGAGGGACACCTCGCCGGGCATAGGAAAGGTCCCGCCCCCGATGAGACCGGCGTCGCTGATGGTGTGGTGGGGGGAGCGAAAGGGGCGAAGGGCGATGAGGGCCCGGTTGTCCCCCATGAGCCCCATGACGGAGTGGACCTTGCTCGTCTCGATGGACTCTTCCACCGTTAGCTCCGGCAAGATGGTCGAGACCCTTTGCGCCAGCATGGATTTTCCCGCCCCGGGCGGGCCCATCATGAGGATGTTGTGGCCCCCGGCGCAGGCCTCCTCCATGGCCCGCTTTGCGTGGGGCTGGCCCCGGATTTCCTGAAAATCCACGTCATGGTTTTCAGTCTCAGTGAAAATTTTTCTAAGATCGATCTGGACCCGCTCCAACTCCAATTCCCCGTTCAGATACCCCGCGACTTGGGGCAGCGTGTCGGCCGCCAGGACCGGCGTTTTGGCCGCCGCAGAGGCCGCTTCGGGGGCGTTCTCCCGCGGCAGGATGAAGGCCGAGACATTTTTTCCCTTGAGGCCCGCCGCGATCGGAAGGGCCCCCTTGATGGGCTTCACCCGGCCGTCTAGAGAGAGCTCCCCGAGGAGGACGACGCGCGAGAGGCGATCCCCTGAAAGGACGCCGGACGCCTGTAGAATCCCGACGGCGATGGGGAGGTCAAAGGCCGAGCCCTCCTTTCGGACGTCGGCGGGTGCCAAGTTCACGGTGATTCGTTTCAAGGGGAACTGATAACCCGCATTCTTGATGGCGGCGGTGACCCGGTCTCTGGATTCCTTGACGGCGAGGTCCGGAAGGCCCACCGTCAGAAAGGCGGGAAGCCTTTGTGAGAGGTCTACTTCGACCTCCACCTCATAGGCCTCAATCCCCAGCACCGCGGCTGAGAGGACCTTGGCGAGCATGTAAGAGTGCTCCTGTGAAGGGTTAGATGGCTATTCTAAAGGCCTTGAAGAGGTAATACAACGACTGGGTTCTGGAATCCTTTGGCGCGATTTAGACGTCCTCTAAAGCGATCTGGATGGCCGTACTGTCTCCTCCCTTCCAACGGCGTCTGATCACCCGTCCCAGGAGCCACCAGAGATACCAGTATTTTTTGCGATAGACAGGCAGGATCACGGTATAGATGGCCAGATCCTCGACCCACGAGGCCTGCCCCTCAAACGAGGGCGCCTTGAGAGATCCGAACCGGAGCGTGACGCGGGGGTTTTTCCTTATCCTTCTCGCCTTCACGCTGCTTCTGAGTGTCGTGAAGTAGATCCGCCCGTCATGGACCATGAACCAGACCGGGACCGTCCCAGACCGTCCTTCCGACCCGTACGTGGTCAGGAAGAGACGGTGAGCCTTGATAGTTTCGAGAGCGACAGGGAGGACCTGCTCCATTCGAAGCCCCTCAGGCCGGTGCGGTGGGAATCCACATCTGAGGCGATATTATACGTGAAGTCGATGCGGCAAAGGATTCTCCACCAGAAAGCCTCGAATCCGGGGTCAGATTCTGGTATCCTGCACATTGACCAACGCCAGTGGGTTGGCTAGGCGACACTGAATCTCGAAAATTCCCGTGCCTGGGATTGTCCTATGAAGATGAAGAATGAGGGTAAACTTCCGTGAACGCACTTCCCAAGCTCCGAATCGGTCTCGTCGGTTGCGGCGCCATTGGGCGGGTGGTCGCCCGCGGAATCGAACAGGAAGATTTTCCCGCCGAACTGGTGGGAGTGACGGACGCCGTCCAGGAGTTGGCAGACAAGCTTGCTGCTGAACTTCCTTCCTCCCCCCCGATTATGACTCTCCCAGACCTGGTGGCGGCTTCGAATTTGGTGGTGGAGGCCGTCACACCCCAAGCGGCGCCGGCGATCGTCGAGGCGGCTATAAAAGGGGGCCGAGACATCATGATGATGTCGGTCGGCGCCCTGGTGATGAACCCAGCCCTTATGGACCTGGCGAGGGAGCACGGGCGTGTGATCCACGCGTCTTCCGGGGCCATCGCGGGGCTGGACGGCGTAAAGTCCGCGGCACAGGGTAAGCTCCGCAGCGTCACCATCACCACCCGAAAACCTCCGAACGGGTTTCGGGGGGTGGAAGAAGTCGAGCGGCAGGGGATCGATCTGGACAAACTGGATGGCCCTCACGTCCTGTTCGAGGGACCGGCCCGGGAGGCCATCAAAAAATTTCCCGCCAGCGTTAATGTGTCTTCCGCCCTGAGCCTAGCCGGTCTTGGGGCTGACCGAACGACCGTCCGTGTAGTGGTGGACCCGGAAGCCCAGCAGAACGTCCACGAGATCCAAGTTGAAGGAGATTTTGGACGTCTGACCACGCGGACCGAGAATGTCCCTTCACCCGACAACCCTAAAACCAGCTATTTGGCCGCTCTCTCGGCGCTGGCGACGCTCAGGCGCATTGCCGACCCCGTCCGTATCGGGACGTAGGGCGGCACCCAACACCGAGAGGCTCTGGTTTTAAGGGTTGTTTTTGTGTCTGGTGCAGGGTTTTTCGAGGCGGGTTATACTAACCTCGTTTGTCTTCCCTGGGAGCTTTTGGAGGGGCTAAAAATCCCCATTTGGGGTGTCCCCTTGGATGAGAGAGGAGAGTGTCATGAGTGCGAGTGAAGTATCTTCCCCGGTCGCGCAGCAAGGGTCTCCAGCCGCCAAAACGAGTGCTTTTGAGGACGCCACACGGCGGATGGACCGGGCGCTTGAGTTTTTTCCTTTGAGTGACGAGGTGGAGGAGACCCTTCGTCATCCAAGGCTTTCCCTTCAGGTTTCGATTCCGGTTCGGATGGACGACGGTTCCCTCCGTCTTTTTCAGGGGTACCGGGTTCGCTATAACGACGCCCGGGGTCCTGGAAAGGGGGGGATTCGGTTTCATCCCGACGTGGATCAAGACGAGGTGACGGCCCTTGCCTTTTGGATGACGTTTAAGTGTGCGTTGGTGAATATTCCCTTCGGTGGGGCGAAGGGTGGGGTGGCGGTCGACCCGAGGGAGCTTTCTCATGCGGAGCTCGAGCGGTTGAGTCGGGGGTACATAGACGCCATTGCGGAGTTCATTGGCCCTGACATTGATATCCCTGCGCCTGACGTTTACACCAATCCGACCATCATGGCTTGGATGGCCGACGAGTACAGTCTGATTCGCCGGATGAAGACCCCTGCGACGATCACGGGCAAGCCCATTGCTTTGGGTGGGAGCCTGGGCCGAGAGGACGCGACGGCCCGCGGGGGGTATTACACCATCCAGGTCATGGCGAAGGAGTTGGGTCTGAAGCCTGAGAAGACGACGGTGGCCATTCAGGGCTACGGGAACGCGGGTTATTTTGCCGCTCAGCTTCTTGCCCAGGACGGCTATAAGATTGTGGCCTTAAGTGACTCGAAGGGGGGCATTTATCGTCCGGAGGGTTTTGACCCGGAGGCGGTGAAGGCCCACAAGGACGCGGAGGGGAAAGTGGCCGGGGTGCGGTTGCGAGACGGGGAGTTTGAGGAAGTCTCCCACGACCGGATCACGAATGAGGAGCTTTTGGAGCTGGACGTGGATATTCTCGTTCCCTCTGCCCTGGAGAACGTGATTACGGCCGAGAACGCAGCGAGGGTGAAGGCCCGCTACATCGTGGAGCTTGCCAACGGTCCGATTGCGTCAGAGGCGAGCGCCATCATGAAGCACCGCGTCTTTCTCATCCCCGACATTCTGGCCAACGCGGGGGGTGTGACGGTCAGCTATTTTGAGTGGGTTCAGAACCGGACTGGGTTCTATTGGACGCTGGAAGAGGTGCACAAGCGGCTTCAGGCCATCATGGTGGCGGAGTTCCGTGAGCTGCTCAGGGTGGCCAAGGAGTATTCCACGGACAACCGGACGGCGGCTTATATCCTGTCCCTTCGGCGTCTGGCGGAGGCCATCGAGGCCCAGGGGACCCGGGAATTCTTTGCCAAGGCCTAAAAACTAAAAGCCCCCTAGAAAGAGGCCGACACCGGAAAAGGAGTCGGCCTCTTTCTGGCCGGAAGGTTTTGGGAAGGACTGAAGTCACCACAAACCCGGCGCATTTTCGGTCGCACCGGGTTTTTTGGAAAATTCGGAAGAGAGGGTGACATCGGCCGGAAGAATTGTGTAAAATTTCGCCTCTTTTGATTGCCTCGAATTTCCGCGGACTGTCTCATATGACGTCCGCCGGAGGAAGAATGCGAGTTCGGTTCTCATGATCATCGGAATTTTAAAGGAAACCTTTCCGGGTGAGCGTCGTGTGGCCCTGGTTCCGGCCATGCTCCCATCCTTGAGGAAGGCCGGCCTGGAAATTGTGGTGGAAGCAGGGGCCGGAGAGGCCGCAGGATTTCTTGATTCTAGTTTCCAGGAAAAAGAGGCAAAAATTGTAGCGTCCCGGGCTGAGATCTTCTCTCAAGCAGATGTCATTCCTCAAGTCCGCACGCTGGGGGCCAACCCTGAGGCGGGTCGGGCTGACCTCGAATTGCTCCGTCCCAAACAGACTCTCCTGGGATTTTGCGAGCCTCTCACGGCTGGCGAGGAGATGAAAGAGCTGGCCTCACGCGGCGTGGCCGTTTTATCGCTCGAGCTCATGCCGCGGATTACCCGGGCGCAGAGCATGGACGTGCTTTCTTCAATGGCCACAATCACTGGCTACAAGGCAGTTTTAATCGCTGCGGATGCTCTTCCCAGGATGTTCCCAATGATGATGACCGCTGCAGGGACGGTTGCCCCTGCCCATGTGCTCGTCGTCGGCGCAGGCGTTGCCGGCCTGCAAGCCGTCGCCACCGCAAACCGGCTTGGGGCGGTGGTACATGCCTACGACGTTCGGCCCGACGTCAAAGAACAGGTGGAGAGCCTTGGCGCAAAGTTCGTAGAGCTTCCTCTGGAGGCGTCGGGTGCGCAGGACAAGGGTGGCTATGCGAAGGATTTGGGGGATGACTTCTACCGGCGGCAACGTGAACTGATGGGCCGAGTGGTGGCCGAGAGCGACGTGGTCATTACTACAGCGGCGGTCCCTGGAAAACAAGCGCCCGTTCTGATTACCTGCGAGATGGTGGAGGGCATGGCACCGGGCTCTGTGATCGTCGACGTGGCCGCCGAGCGGGGCGGCAACTGCGAACTGACCCAGCCGTCCGAAACGGCTTATAAAAACGGGGTGGCCATCATCGGACCGGTGAACCTCCCCTCTACTATTCCGTATCACGCCAGCCAGATGTACGCCAAGAACATCTCGACCTTTCTCCTCCACCTGGTCAAGGACGGCCAGCTGAATCTCGACACGGAGGACGAGATCACCCGCGGGACGCTTGTGGCACAAGGGGGGGAGGTCGTTCATCCGAGAGTTCGTGAGGCCCTTGGGCTCGGGACTGACCAGCCCGCGGGCGGGGGAACTGCGTAATGGATGTCTTCATTATCGTCTTTACCATCTTTGTGCTCGCCATGTTCGTCGGCTTTGAGGTCATCACCAAAGTTCCGCCGACGCTGCACACGCCCCTCATGTCGGGGTCCAACGCCATCTCCGGCATTACGGTCATCGGCGCTCTTCTCTCCGCCGGAACACAGCACACCCTGCTCACGACCATCCTCGGCCTGATCGCGGTCGTCTTCGCCACCATCAACGTCGTCGGAGGGTTCCTTGTGACTCACCGCATGCTCGGCATGTTCCGTAAGAGAGACTAAGCCATGAATATCTCTCTGATCAATTTTGCCTATCTCGTCGCTTCGGTCCTGTTCATCTTGGGACTCAAGGGGCTTGGCCATCCGCGCACGGCGGTGCGGGGCAACATGATCGGCGCCGTTGGGATGCTGATCGCCGTCGCGGCCACCCTGGTGGACCGGCGGATCATCAGCTTCGAAATGATCGTTATCGGGCTTGTGGTGGGGGCGGCCATAGGGGCGGTCCTTGCGCTTAAGATCCAGATGACCGCCATGCCGCAAATGGTCGCGTTGCTGAACGGGTTCGGCGGCGGCGCCTCGGTGCTGGTGGCCGGAGCAGCGCTCATTGAGGTCGGACTGCTTTCGGGAGAACCCCCCACTCAGCTCAGAGTGGCCACTGCCGCCACCGGGATTATTGGGGCCGTCACCTTCTGGGGCAGCCTGGTGGCGTTCGCCAAGCTCCAGGAACTCATGCCAGGTAAAGCTGTTCTTTTCAGGGGACAGCAAGTGTTAAACGCCCTCCTCGGCCTCGCCGCCCTCGTCATTGGTGCGTGGGTGGTTGTTTTTCCTGAAACCATAAACGCCTATTGGGCGCTGGTGGCGGTCTCTTCAATTCTCGGTGTCTTGTTGGTGATCCCCATCGGCGGGGCCGACATGCCGGTCGTGATCGCCCTCCTGAACTCGTACTCTGGGCTTGCCGCCACGGCCACCGGGTTTGTCCTTTCCAACAACGTCCTCATCATCGGCGGCTCGCTGGTTGGGGCGTCGGGGATCATCCTCACGCGCATCATGTGCAAGGCCATGAACCGCTCCATGACGAACGTCCTCTTTGGCGTCCTGGGACCGGTTGAGGGCCAGACGGCGACTGCCGATGAGGTTTATGCCGGCCGGATCAAGTCTGCCGGCTCAGACGAAGTGGCGATGGTATTCGACGCGGCGCGCCGGGTCGTTATCATTCCGGGATATGGGATGGCCGTTGCCCAGGCTCAGCACGCCGTCCGCGACCTGGCTGACCTTTTGGAATCACGCGGGGTGGACGTGGAGTATGGGATTCACCCGGTCGCCGGTCGCATGCCGGGTCACATGAATGTCCTTCTCGCCGAGGCGAAAGTCCCTTACGACAAGCTCAAGGAAATGGATCAGATCAACCCGGGCATGGAGCAGGTGGATATTGCGCTGGTCATCG
Source organism: bacterium (assembly GCA_965249615.1). GTDB lineage: Bacteria > UBA8248 > UBA8248 > JACPRG01. Next base: position 215,732 of record CBDFMI010000004.1, read on the forward strand.
GGGCCAATGACACTGTGAACCCCGTGGCGAGCACGGATTCCTCAAGCCCCATCGCCGGCATGCCCATCATCCAGGCGGAGAAGGCCCGCACGGTGATCGTGATCAAGCGCAGCCTGAGCCCGGGTTTTTCCGGGATCCCCAACCCGCTGTTTGCCTCCGACAAGACCCTGATGTACTTCGGAGACGGACAGAAGGCGATCCTGGATCTCATCAGCGCCCTGAAAGCAATCTAATCCCAAGTCCAGAAGCGACAGAGACTTTTTCCAGCCAGGAAGGCGCTGGTTATCGTTCTCTGATCTGCGGGTTTGTCTGAAGGATATTCGGCAAGGTTTCCACGAATGCCTTAATTTCGTCCCGCACGCTGCGGAATGTATTCCTGATTTCTTCTTCACTTCCCCGGGCCTTGGCGGGATCCGGGAAGCCGACGTGCACCACCCGGGTGGGTCTGGGGAAGGCCGGGCAATGCTCATCGGCGTGACTGCAGACCGTAACCACATAGTCGAATTCGAGGTCGGGCAGATCGTCCACGCGCTTGGACGTTTGGCCGGAGATGTCCACCCCCACCTCCTTCATCACTTCTACGGCGCGCGGGTTCAGCCCGTGGGGCTCGACCCCGGCGGAATAGGGGTCGATGGCGCCTCCGTGGAGGTGTCTGGCCCACCCCTCAGCCATCTGGCTGCGGCAGGAATTTCCAGTGCACAAAAAGAGGATTTTCAGCTTCCCCTCTGAGACCAACATAGACCTTTAAGTGTTCAATGGCGCGGAGGAAAAGGTGGTGCCGGGGCCCAGAATCGAACTGGGGACACGCGGATTTTCAGTCCGCTGCTCTACCGACTGAGCTACCCCGGCAACCCTTGTTTTTGAAAGTGCTACGTTACCCCATCTCACTCTGGCTTGCCAGGGTGTCTGTTTTTGTCCTGGTGTACCGCAGGAGGAAAAAGGGCCTTGCGTCTAGACAGCCCACGTGGCCTCCGAGAGGTCTTGGGTTCGTCAGGATAGGTCGCCCCCTTTCTTTTGTCCACTCCTGTGGCGGTTAAACGGTCCTCTCGATGAAAAATCCCTCCTGCGGCCCCCGCCCCTGTCCATGCACATGAAGGTAGCTTTCCGTACTTGACAGTGAGCAGTGAACTCTCGTAAAGTATCAATGATTTCGGGGGTTTTTGGACCTCCTGTATAGCTCGAACAGCCCCTGGAGTCTGCCAGATCCATGGGAAGGGTACGTAGCGTTTACATCACCTAAGAGGCTCGCCTATGAAGGTGACGCTCATTAACGCCCGGAACAGTGACAGCGGATGTGATGCCCTTCGGCATCCTTATCAATGGCCGCCGTCCTCGAACGGGAAGGACACGAAGTCCAGGTCTTTGATCCCTTCTTTGGCAACACGGCGTTCTTTCGGGACGTGGAATCGTTTCAGCCTGACCTGGTGGGGATCGGCCTGCTGACGGCGAGCTATCGGAGAGCCGGGGATATCGTCCAGGAACTCCGAAAGCGCGGTATCGAGGCCCCCATTGGCGCGGGAGGTTTTCACGTCACCACCTTGCCCGTGGAAACCCTCAACGGCCTGGGGCTGGACTTCGTTGTGGTGGGAGAAGGGGAGCAGACCATCCTTGAGGTTTGTGAGCGGTTCGATGCGCGAAAGGATCTAAAGGGGGTCAAGGGGGTTGTCTACCGGAACAATGGGGACGTGGTTAAAAACCCGCCCCGTGACCTGATAGAAAACCTCGATGACCTTCCCCCTCCGGCCTGGCATAAAGTAAACGTAGAGAAGTATCTGATCCCGCCGGGCTACATTCGCAGCTACTACCTGAAGCGCACCCTGGTCCTCTTCACAGACCGGGGCTGCCCTTACCACTGCACCTTCTGCGCCAGCAACAAGATCTTCGGCCGGACCGTCCGCTTCCCCTCTGTGGACTACTCCGTGCGCCAGTTTCGGGACCTGGAGCAAAAGTATCAGCTGGATGGCCTCTACTTCATGAACGACACTTTTACCATTAACCGGAAGCTGGTCCTCGAGTTCTGCCGGGTCAAGCGGGAGAGCGGGTCAAATTTGACCTGGGCTTGTCAGGGCCATGTCAACAACATGACCGAGCGTCTGGCAGACGAGATGCGTTCGTCCGGGTGCATCCAAATAGATTTCGGGGTCGAGAGCGGGTCGGACCGGGTCCTCCGGAGCATTAAAAAAGGCTCTACTGTCGAACAGATCGAGAAGGCGTTCGCCATTTGTAAGAAATACGATATCCGTCCTTATGCCTCCATCATGGTCGGACACGAGACAGAGGAATGGGAGGACGTAGAGAAGACGGCGGCCATGCTGAAGCGGATCCGCCCCGTCTACACCTCCGTGATGTACTCGACACCCATCCCGGGAAGCGAGCTCTTCGAGCACTCCCGCTCGGGCGGGACGTTTAAGTTCAGCGGGGATCTGGGGGACTTCGAGGACGAGAAGTGGGATTTTCGTAAATCCATCGAGCCGGTGACGCCCTCGAAAACCATGACGAACGAGCAGCTTGTCAAGGCGCGAGCGCTCCTTCAGAACACGAATTTTGGCCATAACTACTTCAAGTTCGTCACCTGGAGAAGTCTCCCCTTCGTCCTGGAGATCCTTTGGACGCTTGTCCGGCACTCCCGGGGTCTCCTCCCGGTCGTGCGACACGCGCTAAAGACGCGGAAAGTGGACGACTTCATTGACTTCGCCCTGGAGAAATACCGAGTGAGAAAGATGTTGGCGAAATGCCAGCGGGTGGAGGAATTGTAGCCATGAGAATCCTCGCCCTCATCCCCCCGACTGAAGCCACGGGGAACGTCATCCGGGATGTCCTCTACGGTTGCTGGTGCCGGGGAAAGAGAATTGGGTCCGGGACGGTCCCGCCGCTCGTCCTGCTCTCGGTGGCAACGGTCCTCAAGAACGACGGGAATGAGGTCCGCCTCCTGGACTGCACGGTCGAGCCGATGACGTTGTCCGGTCTTGAGGCCATCGCCGGCGACTATGACGCCGTCGTGGTCCTGAGCAACGCCCTTTCCTTCGGGGAGGATAACCAGGCCCTTCTCCGGATGAAGGAGGCGAACCCCGCCCTAAAGACCATCCTCTTGGGGGCGGCGCCCACCTTTCTCGCCGAGAGGTGCCTGGCTTCGTCGGCCATCGATTTCGTTGTCCAGAAGGAGGCCGAGTTCGTCATTCGGGACCTCGTTCGCTCTCTCCGGGCCAAGGATGAATCTTGGTTGACCCAAGGGAGTCTCGGATTTCGACACAATGGGGGGGTCGTCGTTAACCCACTTCGGCCCTTCATGGAGGACATGAACGAGTTCCCCATCCCGGACCGCTCGCTTCTTCCGAAGAGTCACCTGTACTTCAACCCCATTGTCAAGAAGCTCCCTTATACGACAAGCCTCACCTCCCGGGGGTGCCCGGAAAGGTGCAACTACTGCCTTGCGCCCGGGTTCTCTGGAAAGAAGATGCGGACCTGGTCCACGGAGACCATCCTGGATGAGCTCGAAACACTGACTGGGATGGGATATCGGGAGGTCTACTACCGGGACGAAACCTGGACCTATTCCAAGAGACGGACAGAGGCCGTCTGCCGGGGAATCCTCGACCGGGGGATCAAGGTGGCCTGGATCGCCAACGCCGTTGTCGGGACGGTGGACCGGCGGCTTCTTGCGTTGATGAAGGAGGCGGGCTGCCATTTGATCAAGGTTGGGGCCGAGTCGGGTGTTCAGGAGATCATGGACCGGACGCAGAAGAACATCAGGGTGACGATGACGCGAAAGACCTTCCAGTGGGCCCATGATCTGGGGATCGAGACCCATGCCCACTTCATGTTCGGACTTCCGGGGGAAACCCGGGACACTATCCGCCAGACCACCCAGTTCATCAAGGAGATCGATCCGACGACGGTGGACGTTGGGATCTACACTCTCTATCCTGGGTCCAGTCATTACAACGAGATGGTAAAGAGCCACCCCGAGATAGCCGAGTCCGACGTCTATGATCTCGGCAATGTCCACACCAGCGCTCCGTTTAACGAGCTCTTTACAGAGGTCTCGCGGGCCGATCTCGAGAAAAGCATCAAGACCGTTTACCGAAATTTCTATCTCCGTCCCTCCTACTTCTATAAGCGCCTAAAGCGCCTCACCAACTGGTGGGAGGTCAAGAAACTCGTCCTCGCCGGGACGTCGATCTTTGACTTTGCCATCCGAGGTGACTAGGCGGCCCAAGGTCCCTAGCAAGCGCGATCTCCCGTGTCCTCTCCTACGCCTGCGAAGTGCGTCCAGGATCTGCTGTCCTGATGAGCGATAAGCCCCTTGGCACCATTCAGGTCGACGTCGATGGCCTTTGGGTCCTCAGGAAGTTCTACGGAGAGAGCCGGGAATTCGACCGGGACCTGGTGCTGGAGTCCGCCCTTCCCCGGTTCCTCGACCTTTTCTCGGAATTCGGGGTCCGGGCCACCTTCTTCGTTACAGGACACGACCTCACCGTGCCGATGAGCTCTGCCCTTATCCGCCGCCTTCAAGAGGCGGGCCACGAGCTGGCCAACCACACGATGACCCACCCCAGCGGATTCTCCGTCCTGAGCCGGGCCGAGAAGATCGAAGAGATCGAGCGCGCCGAGGAGACCTTTCAAAAAGTCCTGGGGATTCGGCCTGAGGGCTTCCGGACACCGGATTACGATGGCGACGCCGAGACCCTCTCGATCCTCTCTGAGAAGGGCTACATCTATGACGCCTCGGTCCTGACCTCCTTCTCTCCCTGCGTTCCAGGCCTGAACACCTTTCGGAGGTTCATTCTGCGAGACCCCCCTCAGGCCTGGAGATATCTCAGGAAAAAACTGCTCAGGTTTCCAAGCTGGCTGGCCCCTCTCGCTCCGTACCGGCCAGAGGCCCGACGGTTCTGGCATGCCGGGGCTGGCAGGGGGGGGTTGTGGGAGGTGCCGGTCACGACGATCCCGATTCTTCGCCTTCCCTTTTCATGCGAGTTTTGTCATCGCCGGTGCGTCTCTTGGCATCGGGCCACATATTTTCCGGCTCGGCCATCGCTGGGTGACCCGCCGGGGACTCCCCATCCATTTTATCTTTCACGCCTATGACCTCTCAGACCCGATCCCGGGCGATCGGTTGAAGCGGCACGTGGGCCTGGGTCTGGCGGCGGAAAAGAAGATGGCCCTTGCCCGCCAGATGGTCTCGTCCCTCTCAGCCACCCACCGCCTTCTCCCCACGCGAGAGATGGTGGCCTGCCTCGAGGGGGAGGAAACCCCTGCAGAGAGGACCTCCCCGCGGGGGTTAAACCCTTAATCATGGTGAGCTTCTGAGAATCCTAATCCCCAACCGAGCGCACATCCAAAAGACGAATCCCGAAGACTGCGGCCTATTCCATTACGTCCCTGTCATCAGGAGTGCCTACCTCAAGCGGATTGAGATGACCCTGGAACTGATGCGGGGAAGGCATTTTCGGCGTATTCTGGACGTGGGGTGCGCGGGAGGGATTCTCTTCCCGGAGCTGGCACACCGATGCGATCACCTATTCGGCATAGATGTCCATGAGAACTTAAAGTGGACGAGGGAGCTGGCCGTAAAGGAAGGGCTCCGGGCGCATCTCGCCCGCGCTGCAATTGAAACCCTCCCCTTCGAAAGCGGCTCCTTCGACGCCGTCGTCTGTCTGAGCATCCTCTTCTACACGGGAAACAAGTTATCCCGTACTGTCGAGGAACTTGCCCGGGTCCTGCGACCAGGTGGACTGCTCATCGTCGGTTCCTCTATCGTGACGCCGCTGAACAAGTGGCTGTATCGGATGATAGGACATGGGGATTCCTTATCACTCTACCGGTCGGACCACCGGACCATCCTGGACACCCTTGACCGAAGATTTCAGATGGGCCATGTTCTTTACTTTCCGGTGTGGTTTCCTCTGGACTCTGCCCTTTTCTTTTGCTGGCGGGGGGTCCGACCCTGAGACTCTGAAATGAAGGTATCCATCATCATCCTTGTCTGTAACGAGGAGACCTTGATCGCGGAGGTCATCCCATGAAGCTATCGGTCGTCATTCCTGCGTACAACGAAGAGAGGACCATAGAGCAGGTCGTTCGTGCGGTGGAAAACCTTCGTCTGGCAGAAGAAGTGATCGTCGTGGATGATGGCTCAACCGACGGAACACCGAAGATCCTGGAAAGGCTTAAAAAGGAGCACGGCATCCGCGTGCTCACCTCAGAAAAGAATCGAGGCAAAGGGGCGGCCCTCAGGACTGCTCTTCATCATCTCTCCGGAGATGTGGTCATTGTGCAGGATGCTGATCTGGAACTGAATCCGAAAGAGATCCCGAAACTCTTCGAAGTCATTCAGTCTGGGAAGGCGGACGTGGTCTATGGCTGCCGTTTTTCCGACGGGTGGGGCCACATCAGCATCTTCAATTCTTTTGCAAACTGGTTCCTTTCTAATTTAACGAACTTCCTTTACGGAATACATATCCGGGACATGGAAACGGGCTATAAGATGTTCAAAACGGAGCATTTGGCCTGAATGACGCTGCGCTCTAACCGTTTCGACCTTGAACCCGAGCTGACGGCGAAGTTCGCCCGATTGGGCCTCCGCATCTGGGAGGTCCCTGTCACCTTCCAGCCCAGGACCCCCCGAGATGGCAAGAAGATCCACTGGATGGATGGTTTTCATGCTATCTGGATTCTGTTTTGGAACCGGCTCAGGAAACCGTAATCTCCGAGAAGCCCCTAACTCCCCGAGGTTGTCTCTTTGATTTCAACTTGGTTTTAGTAATCCCTTACCAGGTGGAGAGAATATTGACTCTGGCGATTCAAGGGGGGGTAAAACCTCGGAAGGGACGAACTCAGGTTTGCGATTGAGCCTTCGGCGGAGAATCCCATCCCATGACAGGCTGCGGTTTCATTGGTTCTTCGATCTGCTTTCCCGTTGTTGATATATGCCTATCCATCATGTACTTCAAAAGGCCCCACACTGAGCGTAAGAGCTTCCAAGATCTTCGATAATAAAATGGATTTAGAAGTCGTTTCAAGTTGCGCCATATATTCCTTGGCGTGAAATAAACGATCCGATATGCCTCTTTGCAGGCCGCTTCGATCTCGTGTCGCGTGAACCCATTTGGGACGTAGGAAACCGTGATGAATCCGTCCGCGCCCCAGTCCTCCGTCACTGTCCCGTATTTCTTGGCTTCGGCGTAGAATTTAGTATTGGGCAGAGGACAGAGGGGGTGGACCTGGATGTTGTCCAACTTGAGCCCTCGGATAAAGTCCAAGGTCTCCTGGAGGGTCTCTTTCGTCTCCCGCGGATTCCCCATGATGAAGTAGCCATTGTTGAGGATTCCGGCCTCTTTAGAAAACTTAACAGCGTTCAGTGTTTGGGGAAGCTTAATGTGCTTTTCATAGAACTTCAGGATCGTCTGGGACCCGCTTTCCATTCCCCAGGCAATCTGCCAGCAACCGGACGCTTTCAGGATCTTCATCAACTCCGGCCGCCCGAAATTAACAGATGCCTGACAGGTATAATTCAAGTCCATTTTCTCTCGGATGAGAAGTTCACAGATCTCCTGGATCCGTTGCCGATTCACGAAATAATTATCATCCCAGATGGTGACATCCTTGACCCCGTACTCGTGGTGGAGCGTCTTCATCATATCGACTACATACTGCGCTGAATGGAACCGCCAACCGTTGCCGAAAACCGACTTGTCACAAAATGCGCACGTCAGTGGGCATCCCCTTGAAGTAATGATGGTGCCGTTGGGAAGCCGGCCAAGAAAATCGCCTGAAGGTCATAGAGATTGAAGTCCTGAACGAGCTCATAGGCCGGCGGAGGAAGTCGGTCCAAGTCCTCAATGACTGCCCGCGGGGCCGTCCTCACGGGCTCCCCATCTCTCATAAAAATAAGTCCGGGCACGTGGTCGATGGAACGCTCCTCTGTCACCGTGTCAAGGAGCTCGACGACGGTGTCTTCGCCCTCGCCGAGGACCGCGCAGTCAAAATAGGGCCCCCGCTTCATGAGTTCTTCCGGTATGGCAGTGATGTGTGGCCCCCCTAGGATCCGATAAATCTCTGGTGCGGCCTGGCGCAGGGCTTTTGCAATGGCCACGGCGTAACGGTGTGAGAGATAGGTTGTGGTAATTCCAAAGAAATCGGGTTTGGCCTCCAAGACCTGCTCCACAGTCCCCCCGATACTCAGCTCCAATGCCATGGCATCGATTACGTCCACCTCGTAACCGTGGGCGCGAACCGTGGAAGCAAGGTACAAAAGCCCGAGGGGAGGTTGAAGTGCACCTGCCCCGTCCAGCTTGCTGTAGCGTTCTTCCATCGTGAGGGGGGGATTAACAAAAACAATCTTTTTCATGTTGCTCTCACTCTGTCTCGCCGGCGCATTTTCCGAAGGAATCCCTGGCACAACCCAAACATCACTTGCCCTATACTTAGCCGATCACCATACACAGTAGACCTCAGAACATTAACCTAGGAAGCCACTTAGTATCTCCCTTAATGTCAAGGAAAACGTTGATTGGCGAGATTGGCGATTTTGTCCCTTGACCTTCCCCTGAAATTCGGTGGATAACGTCAGCTGCGTTGAGTGCCTCCAAAGGGGAAGGGGGCGTTTCTTAACCTCGTTGAGCAGGAGTGTGGCGTGGAGAGGGCGGGAAGTTGGGTGTGTCCAAAAACGCCGGTCCCACGCTTGATCACCGTCTTCCACGATAGATAGAGATGCCGATGAATAAAAGCGTGCTCTTGATACAGCCCCAGTGGAATGAAATCCACGGGATGTTCGCGAAGCTCGCCAAGCGAAAGTTCTCTCCTCCCCTCATTGGGATCAGCTACCTGGCCGCCACCCTCAGGGAGCGCGGCTACCCCGTCAAGCTCATTGATGCCGAGGCCCAGCAGCTTTCCCACGAGGCGATTCTTCAGATTGTCCGTGAGGAGAACCCGGCCCTTATCGGGATGACCGTCACCACCCCCGTCTTTCCCTACGCCAAGGCCATGGCGGACTTTCTCAGGGCCCGGGTGGATGTTCCCATCCTGGGAGGGGGCCTCACGTCACAACAACGGCGATGAAGGGCCTCGACTCCTGCTTTGATTTTGGCATCTCTGGGGAGGGGGAGAACGCCATCCTCCACCTCATGGATGAGCTCACCGGGGGCCGAAACTATGAGAAGGTCCCGAATTTGATCTACCGAGAGGCGGGCGAAGTCAGGGCGAACCCCCAGGGGGATAAGATCCACTCTCTGGACACCATCCCCTTCCCGGCCGTGGACCTCCTGGACCTGAGCCTCTACCGGATCAAGGTCCCCCGAAAAGGAAACCAGCGTTTTACGGCCATCGTCCTCACCCGCGGGTGTCCTTTCGCCTGCTCTTACTGTGCCGAGCCCAACCTCTTTGGCCGAAAGGTCCGCTTCCGAAGCGCGAAGAACGCGGCCGACGAGATGGAATACGTGGTCTCCCGGTTCGGGATCCGCCACTTTGTCTTCCACGATTCCACGCTGACCTTACGGAAAGACCTCATCCACGGTCTTTGCGACGAGATCATCAATCGTCGTATGGACATCACGTGGGAGGGCTGGACCCGGGCAGACCTGATGCAACGAGAACTGCTTCAGCATATGGCAGACTCGGGGTTCGTCAGGGTCTCCATGGGGGTCGAGAGCGGAGACATGGAGGTCCTGAAACTCATCCGAAAGGACATCCCCCTTGAGGTCACCCGGCAGGCGGTGGAAGATGCCGTCTCCGTCGGCATCAAGACGGAATGCTTTGCGATGCTGGGACTTCCAGGAGAAACGAGAGAATCTGTCGAGAAGACGGTTCGGTTTTTCCGGTCCCTCAAGAAGGCCTCTTACAACTCCTTTTCTATCGCCATTCCCTATCCGGGGACCGAGCTCCACACCATGGCCCAGAAGAGCGACCACGGACTAGAGCTTTTGAGCGAAGATTTTTATCACTACCGGCGCTACGAAGGCGGGGCCATGCGCGTCAACGGGATGACACCAAAAGAGCTTGGCCACCTCCAGAAAGTGGGCCTCATCAAGATGCATCTCACGCCCCGAAAGATCTTCTCCCTCCTCTGGATCTTTGGGCCCATCACCCTCACCGTCTTTGGGTTCCGCCTTCTCTTTGAGACCCTGTTCAAACGGAAGGGCAAACCCGAGGCCCAGGCGGTCGCCTAGCAAAAAATTCAGGACCACGCGGCTGAGAGCCCCGGGGACCAGGCTTCCCGAGGAGCGCACCATCCTAAAACGTCCCGAAACTGCCGAGGTAGTAGTCAGGAGCCCATCGGCCGACAGTGGCAAACTCTTGGTCAAAGAGGCGATCATAGACCTCCACGTCGAGGTCCCGAACTTCCTCTTCCTTTCCGTAGATGACAGCCAGGACTGTCTCTCCGTCCCGCACCCTGGCCACCGGCCTCATCCCCCACTCCCGGGCCTGATCTTCCACGTCTGTTTTTAGTTGCCGTTCTTTTTCTGTGAGAAGGGCTCCGTCCTCGAAAACAACGACATAGTCCGGTCGACGCTCATGGGCGTCTTCCAGGCTCAGGAAAAGCTTTGGTCCTGTCCTTCCCGGCAGGTTTGTTCTTCCAAAGTAGAGTTGGGCTGGAAGGCTCCGTTCGTAGATGAAGCCGGGGGTCAAGGGAATGCTCTCCGTGGGGATGAACTTCCGAAGATAGTAACCGACCGTTTTCATAGCCCGGTTCCTATCCCCGATTCCCACCGTCCCAAACCAGGGGCGGAGCTCAAGCCCAAAAGGGTCCACCCTGAAATTCTCCGCCAGGGCATAGGTCAGCTCGGATAAAAGAAGAAGGCCCGCCAGGCCCCCCGCAACCCACCGGACAGGGGCCCGAGCCAAAGAAAAAACCTCCCCCCTCAAAGAGGCCAGGTCAGAGATGACCCCTCCCAGGAGAAGGACCGCCGGAAAGGCCATCAAATATACGTGGTAGCGCGACAACTCCTGAACGAAAAACAGGCTTGCTCCCGCCACCAGCGCCAGCCACACCGCCGGGAATATGAGAAGAGGCCGGCCCGAAACCGAAAGAGGGCATAGAGAAGGGCGCCCCCCAGGGCAAAACAGACGAGGGGTGTCAAGGCCGGAGACACCGCGCCCCAAAAAATATCTCCATAAGGGCCAAAACCACCTTCAACAGACTTTCCTAAGATCTCCTGAAGAAAGCCCACGCGAAGACCCTTGGAAGATGCCATGAAAAATGCGATGACATAAGTTGCAAAGGCACCCGCCGGCAGGATCCACACCGCTGGCCGGGAGAGCTGGCGCAATACCCGAAGGGGGGGTGCGAAAAGCCCCTCCTCTTTGGGGAGGGTGAGGAGACCAAGGACCCCAATCGCCACTAGTGTGAAAGGAAAAGTGCTGTTGGTCCCAAGCTCCAGGGTCAGGGCTACCGAGGCAAGCAAGGCCCTCCCCCGAGTGGGCCTCTCAAAATACCCAAGAAAGGCAAGGACCGTGAGACTCTGAGCGAGGACCGCATAGCTCCCCCAGCTCACACTTCGCGCATGCGACACCGCCTCGGGGAGAACGGCCATGAGGGCTGCCGCCAAAAGGCCCACCTCGGGCGAAAAAAGCCGGCGCCCCACGATATAAACCACCACAAGGGTGGCCATCGCCGAAAGGGTGCTTGGCAGGGTAAGGACCGACTCCCGAAGGGCGATGCCCAGAGCAGAGAGAAGCCCGTAGAAGAAGAAGGGAAGCGCCGCCGAGGCAAACCCCTCTTGGTAAGAGAAGATCTGCGCGAAGAAATTGGCTGCCAAAGGGGAGAACTCAAAGAGAGAGGTCTGGGCAAGACGAAGAGAGGGCATGAGAAGGCCAGCCTCTGTGCTCCTAATAAACGGGTGTCCGAGGGAGTAGAAACGAAGAAATCCCGCCCCGATCAGGATGGCGATCAGGATAGTGAACTCTTTAGAAAAGCCCTGCCGAAGCTTTTTCATCCGTTATATCCTTTGTCTCCTCGTACATTCTTGCATAACTTTGTCCGGAAATCCCTAATGGGTTTCCGCTTTTAGGGGAGAGAAAAGCCTTCTTTCCTGCGTTGAGGATGGCATTATAAGGAGAGGTTTTTGGGTGTTAAGAGAGGGACCGGCACTTGTCTGCCGGCTCGAAACTGCGCACCTTCGGGAAAACCGCCTCCTCGGCAGAGAGAAAGGACTCACGACGGACCTCCTCCCAGGAAAACTTCCCCCCACTCTCCTCTCCCGACTTCTCCGTGAGGAGCCGATTCGGGACCCTCGGGTGCGGCTTGGTCCCGGGGTCGGTCTGGACGCCGCCGTCCTGGACATGGGGGACCATTATCTCATCGCCAAGACGGACCCCATCACTCAGGCCACGGATCTCATCGGATGGTACGCCGTCCATATTAACGCCAATGACATTGCCTGCCTCGGAGGAAAACCCCGCTGGTTCCTGGCGACCATCCTTTTGCCTGAATCGGGGGCCGAAGAGGGCCAAATACAGGAGATCTTCCGGGATATCCGCCGGGCCTGCACTGCCCTTGAGATGACTCTGGTGGGCGGCCACACTGAGGTCACCTCCGGACTAGAGAGGCTGGTCGTTTGCGGGGCCATGCTGGGGGAGGCCCTAAAGGATGGGCTTGTGACCCCCGAGGGGGCGCGCCCGAAAGACGCCCTGGTCCTGACGAAAGGGGTCCCCCTTGAGGCCGTTGCCATCCTGGCCCGAGAGTTGCGGGGAGATCTCGAGGGGAAGTTTGAACAGCGGCTTTTGGATGACGCGGCGGGGTTGTTATATGAACCGGGAATCAGCGTGGTCCGGGACGCGCAGGTGGCGATAGAGGCCGTTTCCGTCCACGCTTTTCATGACCCGACGGAGGGGGGGCTTGCAACAGCGGTCCACGAGTTGGCCGAGGCGTCCGGCCTTGGGGCCGTGGTCGAGGCCGAGCAGGTCCCAGTCCTTGAGGCGGGCCGGCTCTTCTGTCATTATCTGAGCCTTGACCCCCTCGGGGCCTTCGCCTCTGGGGCGCTCCTGATCGCCTTGGACCCGGGGGATGTCCCCGCCCTCCTCACGGCCCTTCAATCCCGCGGGATCCCGGCCGCCCTCATCGGTGAGCTGCGAGAGCGGGGCGAGGGGCTAAAACTTCGGGAGCGGGGGAAGCTTCGAGATCTACCCCTGTTCACCCAGGACGAGACTGGAAAAGTGCTTTGATAAAAGACATGGACATGAATATGGATATAAAGCTTCAGGGCGTCCTTTTGGATTTTGACGGGACCCTGACCAAGCCCTTCTTCGACTGGCCTGCCATGAAGGCCGAGATGGGATTTGAGGAAGACCTCCTCATCTTGGATTACATTGCCACGTTGAAGGAACCGGAGCGCTCGCGCATCCAAACCATTCTCCATCGTCACGAGGCCGAGGCGGCGGCGGCAGCGGAGCTCAACGATGGGGTTTCTGAGCTTTTAAGTTACCTTAGGCAAAAGGGACTCGCGATGGGCCTTGTGACGAACAACCGAAAGGTCAATGTGGACCAGGTCCTGACCCGGTTCAATCTTCAGTTTGAGACCGTCATCGCCCGGGATATCGGATTCTGGAAGCCCGACCCTCGCCATGTCCTGGTCGGCGCCGAGGCCCTTCGGGTGCCCCCTCAGGCGATTGCTTTTATCGGAGACGGCCGCTTCGACATGGAGGCGGGGCGGGCCGCCGGGATGAAGACCATCTACCTGAAGAGCGGGGGCTGGGGGATGGAGGAGTGCGCTCACCTCTGTGACCACGTCATCGAGGACCTTCAGCAGGCCATTCCTCTTCTTGCGGCCATGGGGTGAGAAACACTCAGGCATCCAGCCTGAGCAAGAGGATCTTATGGTGATCCCCCGTCGACGGTTTTCCCCCTTAGATTTTTGCCTGAGAGCCGACCTCGAAGATAGCCTCGCACGCCAAGGCCCATGATGAGCAGGGCCGAGAAGCCAAGGACCCCCCAGAGCCAGAACATCTCCAGCTGTCCGAGGTTTTCGCCAAGCCAAGAGTAGAGCACCGTGGCGGGGATCATGCCAAGGCCCGTCGCCACAAGAAATCCCCTGAGGGAGATGCGGGTTAAGCCCGCCCCGTAGCTGATGACATCGAAAGAGACAATGGGGATGAGGCGGCCGAGGAAAACCGCGTATTTCCCATAGGTCTCAAAGAAATGGTCAGCGAGGCGAAGTCCCCTCTTTCCGGTGAAACGCTCGGCGACGGGGCGTCCGAGGGCTTTGGCCAGATAGAAGCACAAGATGGCCGCCGCCATGGCGCTCACCCACGAGAGGAGCGCTCCCAAAAAAGTTCCAAAGAGGAGGCCGTTCACCAGCGTGAGGACGACGGCTGGTAGCGGGGCGATGACCCCCTGAAGGAGCATGAGGAGCCCTGAGACGAGGGGGGCAAAGATCCCAAAGGAAAGCAGGTATCCCCTTAAATTCTCAATGTCGGCTCTGGCCAGAAGACCCACCACCTCATTGACCTGGGCCCGAAGGGGGGCGATCCCCAGGTAGAGCGCCGCGACCACGCCCAGGAGAATGAGGGTGACAAAGGCCCTATGAATTCCGCGCGAGGCCGTCTCTCTGATGAGTTTGCTCATTGAACCGATAGACTCGAATTAAAAAGGGAAAGAATTCAGGTCTTAGAGCGCATGGGCTAAGGATATGAGATCCGGGGACGATCTTCCTAGAAAATCTGGGAAAGGACCCAAACTTTCTGAGAGGCAGGTGTTCCCCTTCAGGGGAGAATGGTGATGTGGCCTACCGGGCCGTCGGTGACCTGTCCGATGATGGCGGGGGCGGGGACGCCCTCCCTTTTCATCTTCTCCACCATGGGTCCGGCCTTTTCCGGTGGAAGGGCGATGAGAAGGGGCCCGGAGGTCTGTGCGTCACACAGGACAGCCAGCTCCCGCTCTGTCGCCCCTGGGGAAAGAGTCACCTTCTCTCTCATCCACTTCCGGTTTCGCTCCCCCCCTCCGCGGGTCCCGGGAATGGCAAAAGCCTCGATCCCCTCAAAGCGGGGGACTTTTTGGAAGGAGATCTTCATCCCGACGCCGCTTGCCTCGGCCACGTTATGGGCGTGGCCGAGGAGACCATAGCCGGTGATATCGGTGCAGGCGTGGGCCTCGAACTCCACCATAATCTCCCCCGCCCGCCGGTTCAGTGTCCGCATAGAGTGGACGGTCTCCTCGTAGACCTCCTCCGTGACAGAGGTCCCGCGGCCATTTCCCCCTAAGCGGAAACGCTTTCTCCACCCGGCGAAGCCGTCCGGGGCCTTCCTCATGTTGGTGACGATGCCGGTCCCGATCTTCTTGGTGAGGACGAGGGAGTCTCCGGGCCGTGCCTGGGTGTTCGTGATCATGGCGCGAGGGTCCACGATGCCCGTGACGGCGATCCCATACTTGGGTTCGGGGTCATCGACGCTGTGGCCCCCCACGATGACGGCCCCCGCCTCCATCATCTTCTCGGCCCCGCCCCGGAGGATCTCGCCCAGGGTGTCAAGACCGACAGCGCAGGGATAGCTCACCAGGTTGAGGCCCGTTACGGGTCTCGCCCCCATGGTGTAGCAGTCGCTGAGGGCGTTGGCGGCCGCAATCTGGCCGAACTCGTAGGGGCTGTCCACGATGGGGGTGAAGAAGTCCACCGTCTGGACAATGGCCAAATCTTCCCGAAGCCGGTAGACCCCGGTGTCGTCTCCGGCATTCAGCCCGTAGAGAAGGTTCGGGTCAGTGAAGCGGGGCAGCCCTGCCAGGGCCGTTCGCAGGTCCTCCGGACCCAACTTGCTGCCTCACCCTCCGGCCTTGACCATCCGGGTCAGCAGGACCCCTTCGTCCGCCTTGCGGCTCACCTCAGACTTCCTCGAATTCATCTTGTCCGTCCCGCAGATCTGTCCTTGGGTACGAAAACCAATTCCAGGTTTCCTTGAATATATCTCGAAATTTTATTCTTGCCATCGTTAGATTTTATGGTCGAGGTTTCACCTATCAGTTTTTAACCTAACCAGTCTAACACGGCTCTTTAGCCAAGTCCTGCGCCGGGGGTGATTTCGACTCCAACCCGTCTATGGTATATTTTGACTGATCTAGCGGTCAGAGGACTCCCTTCCGGTCTTTCTCCTTCGCTGATTTGAGAGGATTCCATGCCTTCTCAAGCAGGTACCGCCGTGGAGACGAAAACCACCTTTGAGATTCTTCTAGACCTCTTCCACCAAAGCGTCGACCGCTTCTCCGACCGGGTGGCGTTCCAGCGAGAGGTGGGGGGGGGCCTTAGGACCTTCACCTACAGAGAGGTGGGCCGCAGAGCCCAGGGGGTTGCCCATCAGCTCTTGCGCCTTGGGATTGGCCAGGGCGAGCGGGTCGGCATCCTCTCTGAGAACCGGCCTGAGTGGGGAATCTCTTTCTTCGGCATCCTCCTCGCAGGGGGGATCGTCGTCCCCCTGGACATTCGGCTCAAGGCGGCGGAGGTGGAGAACATCCTGAAGCGTTCAGGGGCCCGGGCCGCTTTCGCGGGCGAGGGGGGACAAAAAACTTTGGAGGAGGTGAGGAAAGGACTTCCCAGCCTTCAGCACATCCTTTCCATGCAGGTCCCGGACTTCGCCCCGGAGACGGCGGAGACCCCCCAAGTACAAAAAGTACAAAAGCCCTCGCCCGACGATTTGGCCATCTTGGCCTTCTCCTCCGGGACGACAGGACAGCCCAAGGGCGTGATGCTGACCCACGGGAATCTCGCCAGCAATGTGGCGGCGATCCTCTCCATCGCGGTCCACGAGAGACGCGATGTCCTTCTCTCCGTCCTTCCCCTCCACCATCTTTTCGAGTGCACCGGAGGTTTCCTCGCCCCCTTCGCCAAGGGCTGCACTGTCCATTACCTCGACTCCATTACACCCAGGGCCATCTCAGCGGCACTCTCAGAACGGGGGATCACCATCAGCCCTCTCGTTCCGGCCCTCCTTCGCCTTTTTCACAAGAACATCTTCTCCACAATCGAGCGGTCATCTGCCTTGAGGCGTGCTCTCTTCCGCAGCCTTTTCTCCGTAGCCTCTTTTTCTCAGGGCCTGGGCCTCCCCCTGGGGCGCTTCTTGTTTCCGCAGATACGACGCCGCTTTGGCCGGCAGTTTCGCTTCTTTGTGAGCGGCGGGGCGGCCCTTGAGCCCGCGATCCATCGGGACCTAAAAATCCTCGGTCTTGAGGTCCTCCAGGGCTACGGCCTCACGGAGACATCGCCCATCACCCACGTAAACCGCCCAGGGGGGAGCAAGATAGGGACCGTGGGTCCTCCCATCCCCGGCGTAGAAGTCCGTCTTGAGCCCGTCGACGGGGCCGAGGCTGGAGAGGGCGAGGTCGTTATCCGGGGGCCAAACGTCATGAAGGGTTACTACGAGGCCCCGGAGATGACGGCCAAGGTTCTGAAGGACGGCTGGTTTTACACAGGGGACATTGGTCGCCTCGATGAGGACGGGCACCTCGTGATCTGCGGTCGATCGAAAAATGTCATCGTTTCCGAAGCAGGGAAAAACATCTATCCCGAGGAGGTGGAAGAGGAGATTCTGAAGAGCGCTTATGTCAAGGAGGTCTGCGTCCTCGGGAAGAAGAGTCCGAAGGGGGGAGAGGCGGTCTTCGCCGTCATCGTTCCCGATGAGGAGGCATTCAAGGAAAAAGGGGGAGGTCAGGAGAGGGAGGTTTTGGGACAAGAAGTGAAAAAGGCCTCCTCCCGTCTTGCCGACTATAAGCGCGTCGAAGATTTTGTCGTGGTCATGGAAGAACTCCCCAAGACGACGACCCTCAAGCACAAGCGCCGGGAGATCATCGATCTCCTTCGGCAAAAGGGGTTTTGGGGATGACGGAGTCCTTTCAGCCCGGCCAACCGAAGGTTTGAAAAGGTGAGAAGATGAGACAGATCCTCTTTGTGCTGCTGGCGGTTTCTCTTCTCGTTTTTGGACTCACGAGAGAAGGGGAGGGCGAAACGAAGGAGTTCACGGGTTGCATTAATGCGATCAATTTCAATCTGGGTCCGGAGGCAACCCGGATCATCGTCCAAGTGGGTTCGAATTCGCTTTGGCTGCAACGCGACGGGATAACGGTGGGAGGAGGGGCGCCCTATTTGACCTACGCCCAGGCGGCCGCCCTGGAGCCCATCCTGGCCACCTTGCGGGCCGGCGCGGCGGCCAGGGTGAAGGCGTTTGTCCGGTGGGATGATTCCACTGACCTGGTCCACGTCGTCCAGGTACTCTTCAATTCTCCCTGCGGCTAAGACCGGACAATCCCGTTTCTGCTTTCTAGTTTCTAAGGCTTTGCTCGGGAGGCCAGGGACTCGTAGCTCACACCTTCGGCATTTTCCATGCTCACGGGAAGGCCGAGCTCCTGCCATCCCTGGGCCACCAGCTGGCCGGTATTGTCCCGAAGCCCCCCAAACCCTCCCCACACGTTACAGACGCTCTGATAGCCCGCCTCGGCCAGGATCTCAGCCGCCTTCTGGGAGCGCATCCCCACCTGGCAGCCTATGGCAAGCCGGGCCTCTTTGGGGAAGTTAGCCTCGGCCACCTTGAGAAAGTCAGGGTTTGGCACCATCCCTCCCTGGGCCTCATCAAGGTGGAGGAGGGGGATATTCACGGCCCCTTCAGGATGCCCGGCGGTGAATTCCGGGATGGAGCGGACGTCGATGTAGGCATAGGCCTCTGGGCCTGTCATCAGGTCCCGGGCCTCCGGCGGAGAGACCTTCTTTATCTCCATTTTCAAGCCTCCTTATCAGTGGGTTCTAAAAGTATACCAATTCCGGGCTCGAGCTCAAGGGTGATGGGCCCTGTTCTAGTGAGCCCTGATAGCGGTGAAGGCGTCCTTAACCCTTGGACAATGATTTAGCCGCCAGATCAAGTATAATGGCGCGGCACATTTAGTCCTGGCCGCAGGGAAGAAACGGGTCTGTGGATGACAGGGAAGGGTGGATACGCCCCGGGAGGGATTTCGATGAGGGGACGTTTTTGGATCGCAGCTTCGGTGGCCCTTGGCCTCTTCGTGGGGGGCTGTGCCGCCGGGGGGGTTGAGAGACTGAAACAGGAATACGAGCCTGTGACTAAGAAAGAGCAACAAATCCTCGATAGCCTTTACAGCCAGATGACCCCCGTCCAGCGCGATCGCTATCTCTCACTGCCCACCAAGGTCCAGCGGCGGGAGTACCTGAGGGCCCTCGGTATCCATCGATAGCCCAGCGAGCAATGGGGGGATAGATAAGAGGAGTCTTGGGATCGCAGCGATATGACTTGCCGTCGCCGTGAAAGTTGCGGATGGAGCGGGGTTGACCGAAGGGTGTCTAAAGAGTGTATAAAACGTTTACACTGCTGCTTATCGTGGCGGTCGGCTTTGTGCCGAAAGGAGCTTTAAGGGCATGGGTAGCGTTGTTAAAAAAAGAAAGAAAAAGATGCGTAAGCACAAGCACAAAAAGCTTGTAGCCCGCACTCGCCACAAACGCCGACGCGGAAAATAAGAAGGAAACCCCCGCTGGGCGTCTAAGACCCAAGAACATCTTCCGTTCTCCATTTCTCTATCGCGGATCTCTTTTTCGTGATCGTTCGGGTCAGCGGATTTTTTGGGCCATGAGGGAGGCGAGGGCCTTGGCGGCCTCGGAGAAACTCATGGCCTCTGCGGCCCGTCGGGCGTGTGGCCCCATCCGACGAAGCAGCTCCCGATCCCTTACCATTCGCTTCAAGACCCCCAAGAGCCGGGAGGCGGCCCCCGGGCCTCTCAGATTCACGATCTCTCCGTACTCTGGCCCCAGGATCTCTCGCACGCCATAATGGTCGCTGGATAGGACCGGAAGCCCCGCCCGAAGGGCCTCCACCAAGGTGAGCCCGTAGCTCTCATGTCGGGAGGGAAAGACGTAGAGGTGGGCAAGGGCGAAGAAAGCCCCTTTTCGGGCGCCCGTTACATGGCCCGGAAAGTCCACTCGAACCCGCTTCAGACGACGGGCCTGTCGAAGGAGTTTTTGTTGGTATTTCTTGCCTTGCATGAAGGCCGCGTCTCCGCAGATAAATAGCCGAAGATCTTTGGGGGGTTCTTCCAGCTCCCACATCCTGAGGGCCTCAAGGAGGAGGTCGATCCCTTTCTCCGGCGAGAGCCGGCTCAGGGTGAGGAGAACCGTCTCGTCGGGACGGACCCCGTAGCGCCTTCGGAGGCCCAGCGTCTCTTCTTCAATCACCTCTCGAGAAATCCCATCGTCCCAGCTGCCCCAGGGGATGACGGCCAGTTTCTGCTGAACGTCGTCTCCGTAGCAGCCCCTCAGTGTTTCCGCCACTTCTTGTGAGGGGAGGATGATTCGAGAGGAAGTTTCAATACATTCCCGCTGTTTTTCAAAGACGAGGCGGAAGATGTCCGGCAGAAGACGGGCCAGGCCCGTCTTCTGCAATCCCCGGTGAAGCTGGACGAGGCGCCTTGGCCCAAAAACCTCGCCCAGGTACATTCGGGAGAAAAAGTCCACCACGTCCACGTGGAAGATGGTGAAAATCCGGTAGCCCATCTGGGCGATGCTCCTAAAACTTCCGCCCTCGGCCACATCGTTGCTGAGGAGCATATTTTCGTCGGGTCCTTTTGGCGGGCTTCTTGTCTCAGGAATTCCGTGATAGCCCCCTCGAACCGGCGGCAGAAACGGGCGTAGGCTCTCTCGGAGAGGTGGACGAGATCTTTGCCCCGGGCCCCCTCATGCAGGACGGGAAGTCTCACGTAACGAAGACGCTTGAAAGATTTATATCCGGCTCCGCTCCCTGGACCAATGACCGTGAGAGCGATGCGTTCATCTTCCGACCATTCGCGGATGAGGGCGTCGCAGACGGCCGCCCCCCCTCCAAGGGCAACCCCTTCAGCCAAAAACCCTCCGTGGGCCGCCGCATAGATGACCTGAAGCTGGGCCTTCGTAGGGGGGAAAGCGGGGAATCCGGGTTCGGCCTGCGCCTTCTGCATTTTCGCTTCTTGCCTCTGAGTGATTTCGCCCTGTCCGGGTCCATTTTGTCGTAGGGGCCGGAGGGGGTCAATCACACGGACATCTCAAGTGACACGCCCACTGCGCCACCCCCACCTCCATAGACTTGCCACCCCCCCCTCCATGGAATAAATTGGGGTCAGGCGAAACCGGCCCTCGGACAGGTCTTTAGCCCTTGAAAGGCATGAATGCCGAGACTTTACGCAGTTGGCGATATCCACGGTTGTCTCACCCACCTAACAAGGCTCGTTGAGAAGGTTCCCTTTGATCCTGAGGACACCATTGTCTTCATCGGGGATTACATCGACCGGGGGGAAGATTCCAAGGGAACCGTGGAATTCCTCCTTCACTTTCGTGAGGAGTACCCTGGGAGCATTTTTTTGCGGGGAAATCACGAAGATATGTTCGAGGACCATCTATTCCAGCAGAACCGATACCAGCGGGAGGTCTACCTGATGAACGGGGGATCCGAGACCCTTCAGGCCTATGGGCTTGACCCCTGGCGTCCCATTCGCCCCCAGGATTTCCCCTCTGATCATCTAGAATTTCTGCGAAATACTGAGTTCATGTATCAACAAGATGGTTTTCTCTTCGTCCACGCGGGCCTTCGGTCGGACCTCCCCCTGGAAGATCAGGATCGGATGGCCCTCCTTTGGGTCCGACAAGAATTCTTTGAACGGGAGCACCCCTTTGGAGTTACTGTGGTCTTTGGCCATACCCCGCTTCGCGACATCTTCAAAAATCTGCCTTTCGCCATCGGGATCGACACCGGGGCAGTTTTTGGGGGGCAGCTTACTTGCGTCGAGCTGGCCGGCGGGGACATTCAAACTGTCTACCAGACCTGAGGTGTTCGTGAGCCCAAGACCCCCTGAGCGCTTTCAAGTTTTCCGATGTCCATGACCTCTAAAAACCTCAAGACGTATCTGAGGGACATCTCGCCCCGGACGGCCAGTCTGCGGGAGATCATTCGGCACCTTGGCATCTCCGAGGCCGAACGGCCGAAGTTCCGACGACGAATTCGAGAGATGGCTCAAGAAGGAGAGATTCTTCGGACACGCGGGCGGTATAGCGTCCCTGACTCTCAGTCCCTCGTGACCGGGAGCCTCCAGGCCCACCCCGACGGCTATGCCTTCCTCGCGCCCGAAGAGGGCGGGCCGGATCTCTTTATCGGGCCCGGTGCCCGCCTGGGCGCCCTCCACGGCGACCGGGTCTCCGTCCGCTCACGAACCGGCCGAAAAGGCCGCGAAGGTGCGGTGGTCCAGATTCTCGAGCGGGCGCGTTCGGAGATCGTGGGACAGATCGCCGTGGAAAGGGGACGCCCCCACCTCGTCCCCCTGGATAAGCGCGTGGGCCCGGCCATTGGGATCGTGAAAGGGGGGGAGGGAGGCGCAAGAAACGGTGAGATGGCCGTCTTGCACATCACCCATTACCCCAAGGGCCGAATCCCCGCCCGGGGCAAGGTGGTCCGTGTCATCGGCCCCCCAGATGTCCTCGAGGCCGAGGTCGATATGGTGGCGACTCAATTCGACCTCGCCCAAGAGTTTCCAAAGAAGGTTGTTGACGAGGTGTCCCGCCTGTCGGCTCCGGGACCGTCCGAAATTCGGTCGCGCGAGGACCTGCGAGATCGCCTCATGGTGACCATCGATGGGGGGACCGCTTGGGATTTTGACGATGCCGTCTCTCTCGAGAGAATCTCAAAGCCGCTGCAGGGATTTCGGCTTGGGGTCCACATCGCCGACGTCTCCCACTACGTTCGAAAGGGGGGTGCCTTGGACCTCGAGGCGAGGGGTCGGGGGACGAGCGTCTATTTCCCCGGACAAGCCCTCCCCATGCTCCCTCCGCGTCTCAGCGCGGACCTGGCAAGCCTTCTTCCGGAAAAAAACCGCCTCGCCCTGTCGGTCTTCATCGATTACTCCCGCAAAGGAGAGCGCCTGGGCTACAGACTTTCAGAAAGTGTCGTCCGGGTCCGCCACCGCCTCACTTACGAGGGGGTGGCCCGGTTCCTCGCCGGGGAGCCCCCCAGCGATTTCCCCCGCGACAAGGCGCTCGGCGGTGTCCTGAGGGACATGGCAGACCTGGCGGCTCGCCTCAGGGAGCGACGCATCGCTCAGGGCAGTCTGGATTTCGAGATCCCCCAGGCAGAGGTCCTTGTCGATGAAAAGGGTCGAGTGCAGGGCGTTCGGCGCGCCCCGAGGACTGAGGCCGGGCACATCATCGAGGATTTTATGTTGGCGGCGAACCAGACCGTAGCGGAGTACCTGGAGGGACTGAAAATTCCTGCTTTATACCGAGTCCACGAGCCCCCCGGCCCCGAGGACCTGGAAGAGGCGGAACTCGTCCTCCACAACCTCGGCTATCGCGTCCCGGGGCTCAAGTCGAAACCGTCTGAGGCCATTCGAACGGCCCTTGAGATCGCGAGAGGAAAGCCTGAGGAGCCCCTCGTCCACATGGCCCTCCTCCGGGCGATGAAGCTCGCCCGCTACGCCGATGAAAATCTTGGCCACTTCGGTCTTCACTTCTCCCACTACACCCACTTCACCTCCCCTATCCGCCGCTATCCGGACCTCGTGGTCCACCGCCTCCTGCGGCTCTCGGGCCTTGGACAAGGACGAAAAAGCCCTCGACGCCGGCCGGACACCCTTGCCGGAGAAGTGGCGACCATCGCCCTGGAGAGTTCCGAGAGGGAGAGAAACGCCGAAGCGGCTGCGAGGGCCATGGTGGACTATAAACGGGCGAGGTTCATGGAGAAGAGGGTGGGGGAGGTTTTTAAGGGGGCGGTGAGCGGCATAGTCTCCTCAGGCTTCTTTGTCTCCCTGGATGACCCCTTTGTGGAGGGTTTTGTCCGGGTTCGGAATCTTGAGGATGACCATTACGTCTTTGACGCGGGGACACAATCTCTCACAGGGCGGCGGGGACAAAAGACCTTTCGGATGGGAGACCGGGTGACCATCCGAGTGGCCCGGGTGGACGCCTTGAGGCGTGAGATCGACTTTGAGCTTTTGAAGAGCCCTGCTGCGTCAGGCGCTCGCCGGAAAGGGAAAGAAACCTCTTCAAGACCCCGTCGGGGAAAACGCGGACAGAAGGGGACTTTTCATCCATCTCGCCGGAAAAAGCGCCCCACCTCTCGACGCCCTTCGAGCAGGAGGGGGAGATGAAGAGCGGGGCTCACGGCGGGGACATCAATCTCGGATGACACTCTCCATTTAAAAAATTGAAAAACCCCCCGGATATCCCTATGTTTTCTAGGGGTGGTGAATAAAATGGCACGAGGACAGAAGCTCATCTGTATGAATAAGAAGGCCTTCCACGACTACCACGTGGAGGAGTCCATCGAGGCGGGAATTGCCCTGCGGGGGACGGAGGTCAAATCCCTCCGCGCGCGGCGGGCCCACCTCAAGGACAGCTACGCCGAGCCTGTGGGGGATGAGATCTTCCTCGTCGGCGTCTACATCGCCCCCTATGAAGGGGGAAGCTATAATAACCATGACCCGGAGCGCCGGCGAAAGCTTCTCCTCCACCGAAGCCAGATCAGGCGTCTTGCCGGGAGAGTGGCGGAGAGGGGTTTCACACTCGTTCCATTGAAGATGTATTTCAGTCGTGGGCGTGCCAAGGTAGAGATAGCCATCGCCAAGGGGAAGCACACCTACGACAAGCGGGAAACCTTGAAGCGAAAGGAGGCTGCGAGGGAAGTGGAGCGGGCCTTCAAGGAGAGCGGGAGACGCTAGCGCTCTCTTCCTCGGAGATTCAAGGGGGCGACCTGGTTTCGACGGGGGTACTGGAAGTCCGGGCTGCATGCCGAGGTGCCGTTGGCTCGTAAAACAAACGGCAAACTAATAACTGCCGACGCAGAGTTGGCTCTCGCCGCTTAATAAGCGGTGGGCGCCCTGCCAGTCCGAGCCCGTAGGGTTGGATTAGGGTGTCATAAAATCGGGATAGCCCAAGGGGCTGGGCCTCGGGGCCCTTCGGGTGAAACTAAACCGCAGGATAGCCTCTCTTCTATCCCCGCCGGGGGAGCTGAGAGGGG
This sequence comes from bacterium, assembly GCA_965249615.1. GTDB lineage: Bacteria > UBA8248 > UBA8248 > JACPRG01. Next base: position 240,680 of record CBDFMI010000004.1, read on the forward strand.
CGAAATAAAAATCCCGGCTAAGCGTGTAGATGCCCGAGACTGAAGACCTTCGGACGGGGGTTCGATTCCCCCCGCCTCCACCATTTCTTGATGCCCCCTGGCTTGCTCCGCAAGGTGAAAGCCAGGGAAGGAGCGGTTTTGACTCAGGTTCTTCAAGGAGCTATAGCGAGAGTCGCGCGATTTTTGAAATAACACCTCTTTATTTTTGAAAGCGGGGGAGCCCCCGCTTTCACCTTCCCAAAAACTTCTAAAACCGACCGGAGAAACGGCTTGACAGGGAAAGAATAGGTGCATATACTCTTTCGCATGAGGAGAATCAAGGGGTTTAGCAGTGAAGAAGGGCTGAAGAGCCCGGTCTCGACCCACCGGTGATGAATGTGGAACGTTTTTAGAAACAAGCTGTTGGGCCGGCCTACGTTGGGGTTTGGCCTTCCATAATGGGCTTGACAGCCGGAGGGCAACAGGATTAACGTTAGCGCATACAGTCAACGGTGTCGGGAACATCTCTGGCAGGGCTTGGGAACGTCTTTGCCAAGCCTAGATGGGAGAAACCTGTAGAGGAGGGCAGCGCGTGATTGTCAGACGATACAAGGACGACAAAGAGAAACAGAAAATCATCGCCAATACGGCCCAGGAGTACAAAAAAGAGTGTGGCTTCTTCGTGACGGACCGCATCCGTACGAATGTGATGTACGGGCTGACCGACTCGAAACGTGTTTCTGCCAAAGAATTCGCCCCTTTGATTAAGGACGACGATCGTGTGGTGGGCATCTCCCATAAAGGGCAATCCGTGGCCTACCCCTACTTCATCACAGATTACTACCACTATATGAACGATGTGATCGGAGGGGACCCCGTCGTTTTCCAAACCTGAGAGAGGTGCGGGTCTGGCACCTCGTTCAGCGGTCTGCTGAACAATAAAAGATTTAATTGGGACCTATCCGGACTTCTCCTGGCCCAGCAGGGAGGGTGGGACTCAGAAACTGAAAGTTCCTGGTGGAGCATTGACGGCCTTGCCTATGACGGCCCTCTGAAGGGCACGATGCTGGATTACCTCGCCTACGTCCACTGCACTTGGGCGGAGTGGCTGGAGCTCCATCCTGACACCGAGGTCATGGCCCTTCCCGACGATCCGAAGCATAAAGATCCTCGAGGCGGTCACGCCTCCGAAGAGTACTGGGAGCGGCCGGGGATTGACAAGTTCATGATCGCGGGACTTGTGTCCGGTGAATTAGACCGCCAGCTTCCAGAGAACGTCACGTGCATAGGGGTAAACCTCCCTCAGGGTGTCAAGGCATATCCGGTCAGAGACACTAAGCTTGAGGGGGGCCTCACCCATGACAAGCTAGGCGATGTGCCCTTGCTCCTCATCTCTGGGCCTGCGCCGGACAGCTACTTTACAGGGGTTTTCGACCGAAGGGTCGAGGGCAAGGTGCTAGAGTTCAAGCCCCAGAAGGGGACTGGGGTGGTCTGGAACATGGTGGACAATGAGACGGGGACCGTGTGGAACCCCGAAGGGCTTGGGATTGACGGGAAGCTCAAGGGCAAGCAGCTCACTCCGGTCCACTACGGTTTCTGTCGATGGCACTCGTGGATCTACACCCACCCCACAACCGAGATCTACAAGACCAAGCGGACAGAGGCCCCGGAAATCGAAGAGGGCGTCTTCGCGCAGCTCCTGAAAGGGCTTCGCGATGCGAAGCACAAGGTGACGGTCAAGCGCGAGATGATCAACGACGCGCGTCCCCTTCAGACCGACCGGGGGCTGATCCTGGACATCAACGGCGACCGCTTCCTGCTTCACCACTTCACCAATGAGACGGCTTGCCGAGACTACTCCGTCCTCACGCCCCATATACTCCGTGCCGGGTGGTACATTCTCCAATCTGACCCCCCGGATCAGTTCACCGATATCGCCACGAACGTCACGAGGCTCCCGGCCGAGGAGATCAAGTGGTCGAAGCTCCTCGAGGACGAAAAGTTCGTCCAGGCCTTCCAAGGTGCCGCTCCCAAGGAGACGGGGCCGGACTACCCCGGATTCAGCGATCTCGTCGGGGCTATCAACCAGGCCGGGTACGACTTCTTCCCCGGGGCTCCTGAGCTCCACTTTGAGATCCCGTACCTGTTGCCCTGGGGGACCTATATTGGCCTGCGCCCCGGGGAGGAAAACTTTTATTTGGCCACCATTAATGCTTCGGACCACTTTGAAGTCCACCGGTGGAAGACAGAAGAGGGGGCGGAAGAGTACAAGAAATACGCCAAGCACGCCTTCCGTGTCGGACGCTATGTCTTCCAACACGTCCCCTTGGCCGCCTACCAAATCCAGATGTTCCGGATGGGGGATAAGCCCGACGACAAGGTGATGTGGTCGGATTTTCTGGAGGACGAGGAGTTCATAAACATCGTCCGCTCCGTCGTCGAGGGTGCACCAGCTAAGGCTTGATGACGAGGAGGGTTTCACGAAGGACGTGATTCGCTCCGTTGTGAAGGAGTGAAAAAAGACGAGATTTCTCTTCTGAGGGTCTTCGGCCGCGGAGGTTATTTTCGGCGGCTGGAGACCCTCAAGTGTTTCAGGGGCCGGATGGCCGGGGCCTGCGAGGCGAGCGACCCCGGCGTCGGCGCGGTCGACGTGACGGGATAGGCGTCAGGATGCGCGGGACCATCTAGGGAGAAAAGAAATGGCCTGGATCAAGACCATTGACGAGTCTGAGGCCACTGGCGAGCTCAAGGTGCATTATGACAGGGCGCGCAAGACCCGGGGGTTTGTGCCGAACATTCAGAAGATCAACAGTCTTAAGCCTGAGCTCTTGAGCCGGTACTACCATTTCTCCCGCGCGGTAACCTTCGGAGGCAGCAGCCTGGGGCGAAAGCGGGAGGAGATGATAGCGGTCACCGTCTCAGCGCTTATCAAATGCAAGTATTGAACGGTCTCTCACGCGGAGGTCCTCCGCAAAGTCATCTGGAACGACGCCAGGCTGGCGGCCAAGGCCAGCGGCGCAAAGGAGGGAATCAGTCAAAGCGACGCCAATCAGCTGGCCGTGGCGCTCAAGGAGGATTATCGGAATGCGGGCCTTGACCCTGCGGACGTCGCCATGCTGGAGTACGCAGAGAAGATCACCCGCCATCCCACCGACGTTACAGAAGCGGACATAAAAAACCTGCGAACCCATGGATTCAACGATCAGCAGATCCTGGAGATCGCGGCGGTGACGTCCCTCTTCAATTACCTGACTCGGATGGCCAACGCCCTGGGGGTGGAGACGGACAAGGAAGATTTCACCGGTGACCCGCAGATCCTGGCCAAGCTGTCTGAGGGGCTGAAATAGTTTTGTGTGGGACAGTGTGTGAGTGCCTGGCAGGACGGAAAGGATGGGAATTCCATAAAAGCAGGTCTAATGCCTTTGTTTCATAGACGGCACGCCCTTTACATCGCGCACTCGCCTTCGCCGCGTTCGACCTTGTAAGGTTCCTCCTTCCCCCAGTCCTTGTAGAGGTCCAGGGCGTCCCCTTCCGGGGGCTCCAGCACCTTGGAGATGCCTTTGAGAACCTCTTCAAACCCTTTTGGCCCTACGCGGTCAACAAAATCGTTGAAGGCCTCATCTGGATTCCGGTTCTCCTGATAATAGACGAGTATCTTCCGGAGGGCTTCGGGCGTGCGCTTAGCCGGCACACGAGAGCGAATTCGCTTGCCGATTCGCGCGGCCCCATCCGCATAGGAACCGCCCAGGAAGACCTCGTATGCGGGCACCTGATGACCGTTGCCGGCGCCCTTAACGGCCGCCCCGTGGAAGCCGATGTTGGCCAGATGGTGCTGGCCGCAGCTGTTGGGGCATCCGCTCATCTTGACGTGGAGGTCTTTGACGAACGGGTCCTTGGTGATCTCATCCTCCAGGAGCGAGTCCCGCAGCGCATGGGCGAGTCCCATGGAGGAGGTGATCCCCAACTTGCAGCTGTCGGTGCCGGGGCAGGAGGTGACGTCGGTGATGGTATGGACCTCGGTCTCGGCCAGGCCGATGTCCTCCAACTCCCTCCAGAGGGGGTAGAGTGTCTCCTCGCGCACCCACCTGAAGATGAGGTTTTGTTGATGGGTGGTGCGGGCTCGGCCCCCAGCATACTCCCTGGCGATCCGGGCCAGGGCGAAGAACTGTTCCGTCCGAATGTCCCCGAGGGGGGCCTTCACAAAGACGGCGTGATAGCCCTTTTGCCTTTGGGGCAGGACGTTGGTGTCCCGCCAGTGGTCAAAGGCCCGGTTGTCCCCGTCGGACTGTTCGATATGGGTGGGGACGCCGGGAGCGCTGGCGGACTCGTCCTCCAGAAAGAGATAGGACTCCGGGTCGATGGTCTCCTGGGCCCAGGGTTGCCGCAGTTCTTCGTCTGTCATTTCCCGGAAGGTGTCGATCCCGATGCGGTCGATGAGGAATTTAATTCGGGCCTTCATCTTGTTCTTTCGGAGCTCGTCCGAGCGGTGGAAAATGCGGATCACTGCCTCGCTGACCCGTAGGTAGTCGGAGATCGGAACGAAGTCGTAGAGCGTATAGGCAACCCTCGGGAGGATGGCGAGACCGCCCCCGGTGACGATCCGAAAACCCCTGGACTGCTGACCGTTTTCATTTCGGGTCTGCGCCAGAAATCCCAGATCGTGGATCCCGGTGATGGCGCAGTCGGTGGGGCAGCCAGAGAAGGCCACCTTGAACTTTCTCGGCATGTCCTGCGTAAAGGGGTGCCGGAGGAAGTAGCGGGCGAAGGCCCCGACGTATGGCGTCACGTCGAAGATCTCGCCTTCGCAGACCCCGGCCATGGGGCAGCTCGTGACGTTGCGGACAGTGTTCCCGCAGGCCTCCCGGGTGCTGAGCCCCGCCTCCCCGATAATGCGCATGACTTCGGGCGTGTCTTTAAGCGGGATGAAGTGGAGCTGGATATTTTCGCGGGTGGTGATGTGCCCCTTCCCAAGGGGGACATAGTCTCTGACGACGCGTCCCAGGGCCTCCAGCTGCTCCGCCGTCAAACCCCCAAAAGGGATCTTGATCCGGCACATCTGGACGTCGGCCTGCCTTTGGCCGTAGATCCCTTGGCAGAGTCGAAAGGCGGTGAACTTCCCCGGGTCCCACTCCCCCCGACGAAAACGCGTGGCCTCGGTCTCGAAGTCGTCGATCTCTTCGGGAAGGACCGGGAGAACGCCCTTTTGCCCCTCGAAGTTTTTGATGTGCTTGAGTTCCATCCCCAAGTCTTCCTTTTGGAAACGGCTATTCAGCTTATCTGTGAAGTCCGCATTCGGTCTTCACAAACCCGCGCCAGCGGCCTGCACGACCGTCCTCTCCGAACTTGACAGGCGAGGTGCAGTGGGTGCATCCGATGCTGGGATAGTCCTGGTCGTGGAGGGGATTGTAGGGGACGTCATGGGCCTGGACATAGTCCCACACTTCCTCTGAGCTCCATCGGGCCAGGGGGTTCACCTTGACGAGATCGAACTTTTGGTCCCACTCCACGATCCCGATATTGGCCCGACTTGGGGCCTGGTCGCGACGGATCCCGGTAATCCAGGCTTCGAGGCCGGAGAGGGCCTGCCGAAGGGGCAGGACCTTTCTCAAGTGGCAGCAGCGGTCCGGGTCGTGCCTGTAAAGCTCGGGTCCATGTTCGATGGCTTGAGCCTCGGGCGAGAGCGAGGAGCGATAGGCCACTGGCCGGACGCCGTATTTCTCCATGATCCGGTCCCGGAGTTCGTAGGTCTCAGGGAACAGAAATTCGGTGTCCAGGTAAAACACCCTGAGGTCAGGCTCGATCTGAACGGCCATATCCACCAGGGCCATCCCCTCGGCCCCAAAACCGGTGGCCAGGGCGATCTGGGGGTGAAACTCCCTCAGGGCCCAAGCCAGTACGGCCTGAGGACCCTTTTCTTCGAATTCACGCCCTAACTCTGCGACCAACTCCGGCGATAGCTTTTCACTCGTGTGATTCATGGATGGCCTTGCAAAGCTGGGTGCTACCGTAAATGACGATTGAGTTTTGAGGTTTTGTCTCATCCGGATTTTTCAAACACTCCGCGAAGGACTCCCCCTGTATACGAAGACACAGGGAAAAGTCAGTTAACTATTTGTTTTTAAAGGAAAAGACGAACGAGATGGTCCTTTTCAGGACCTACTACAGATACAGCCTAGGTGTCCGTGAAGAGACGAATCGTGGGGGGAACCCCCGTAACTGAGGGGCAAATCCTTCGAATATGCTGAGCAGATAACCATCATTCCCTTCCTCGGTCTCGAATAACTTACCTTAACTTTGCGGTAAAACCCTGTCAAGCAAAAAAATCAAGCAATTTGCCCCAAAAAGGGCCGAAAATTCTTTAGGGTATCCCTCATCACTTAGAGGGCCATCCTCAGACCCGAGACCAAGAGGACCCCAGCCAGGATGGCCCGAAGAGCCGTCAGGGGGACCCTTGAAGCCAGGCGAGCGCCCAAGAGGACGCCCGGGATCGATCCCACGAGGATCTGGCCCACGAGGGTGAAGTCCACGGTTCCCAGGGAGAAATGGCCCATTCCAGCCAGTCCGAGAAGCAGGATCGCGTGGGTGATGTCTGTCCCCACGACCTCCCTGGCGTTGAGCGAAGAGCCGACCAGAAGGAGGGCCACAATGATTGTCCCCGAGCCCACTGAAGTCACTGTGACGAGGAATCCTACGGCAGCGCCCGTCACGATCAAGGCGCGATTCGAGAGGAGAAGATCCTTCTTGCGCTTGATAAAGTCCGGGGCCTTCCTGCCAAAAAAGATTAAGACGGCGACCAGGATAAGCGCAAAGCCCAGGGCGTGGCGGACGATCTCGTCCACTAGGGCTCCGTTATTTCCCTTGAGGAAGGCGAGAAAGAGTATCCCGACCGCCGCTCCCGGCAGGCTCCCCACCGCGAGCCGCTTCACCATGTCAAGATTGACGTTCGCCTGGCGATAGTGTTGGACCGCCCCAAAGACCTTCGTCACAAACCCGTACACGAGGTCTGTCCCCACAGCCACGACGGGGCGCACGCCCATCAGGATCAAAAGGGGCGTCATCAGGGCGCCGCCCCCCATTCCTGTGAGCCCCACTAATATCCCAGTGCCGAAGCCCGCGAGGGCGATATAAAGGTCAAACTCCATCCAAATACTCCACGAAGAAATTTCGCCGCACAAAAAAGTAGCGGGAAATTCAATTAACTATTTGTTTTTAAAGGGTAAAACGAACGAAGTGGTCCTTTTCAGGACCCGCTACAGATACAGCCCAGGTGTCCGTAAAGAGAGGAATCGTGGGGAGAACCCCCGTAGGTAAGCGGTAAATCTATTCTGTATCTCAAATCATCAGTCATGGCTCGTTCCCTTTTGGATTTCTATACACGATAGACACCCATGGGAACCCTGTCAAGCAAAAAAACCAAAGGCTTGCCTGGGAGAGGGGGGTCCCTCAGCGATACCGGGAGGCTAAAGGCTAAGGCGAAGACATGCGCCAGAGGTGGACCGTGCCATCCTCTGAGGCCGAGGCGATGAAGTGGCCGTTAGGCGAGAAGGCAATCGAGTGGATCCAGCCCCCATGCCCCTCAAAGAGCTTCACTTCCAGCCCGGTGGCCCTATCCCAAACGCGGACCGTCTCGTCCACTGACCCAGAGGCCAGCTGTTTGCCATCAGGTGAGAAGGCCACGGAGGAGATAAGATTTTCATGCCCGTGAAAAGCCCCCGCGTTCTTCGTAAGCAGTCCCACCTCCTCTGTGTTGATCATGCGTATAACGGTCACCTGATCGGACGAAGAGGCCAGGAGTTTGCCATCGGGCGAAAACGAGACGGAGAAGATCCGCCATCCATGGTCCGTCATTTTCCTCATTTCCCGCTTTGACGAGACGTCCCAGATGCGGACGCTGTTGTCAAATGACCCAGAGGCCAGGAGTTTGCCATCGGGTGAAAAGACAACAGAACGGACCTGGCGAGTATGTCCTTCGAGACGCGCTATTTCCTCCCCTGAGGACACATCCCAGAGGCGGATGGTCTCGTCCACTGACCCAGAGGCCAGAAGACGGCCATCAGGTGAGAAGGCGACGGAGTTGACCGGCTTTTCGTGCCCCAGCATTCTCTTTATTTCTTCCCCTGAGGAGACGTCCCAGAGGCGGATAGTGTCGTCCCATGACCCTGTGGCCAGGACGCGGCCGTCGGGCGAGAAGGAGACGGCACCGACCATCATTTGATGCCCATCAAATTCTCTCATCTCCTTCCCTGAGGAGACCTCCCAGAGGCGAACGGTGGCGTCACTGGACCCTGAGGCGATGAGGCGACTGTCAGGCGAAAATGCGACCGCGTGGACCGACCCCTCGTGCCCACTGAGGATCTGGGCATCTTCATCTCCAGCGAAGGCGAGAGACGCTGCGAGCAGGACAGGAAAAAGGAAAATCAAGGCCTGAAGGGGCCACCAACGTGTAGGCATTTTAGTCTCCCCTGATTTCCATATCAGAAGGCTTCCCGCCAGATTCCAGGTTCGAGTGAATCACAGTGCGGATTATAACCCAAGGCCGACCGTGGGGGCAATCCCGATGGGCTGTCTACTGCCTTGGACCCTCGGAAGGCCCCTCCGGGGAAACCGTCCACAGGCGAATGGAGTTGTCACCCATTCCTCTAGCAAAGTGGCGGCCATCGGGTGAGGAGGCGGCCGAGTGGATCCAATCCACACCCTCCTCGGGTCTCTCCGCCGGTTCCCCTGTTGCGACGTCCCAGAGGTGGATGATGATGATGTGACTCCCTTCCCCTGAGGCGAGGAGACGGCCGTCGGGCGAGAAGGTGACAGCGTTGACCCCGTGCCTATGCCCCCCCATGCTTCTTAATTCTCTCCCTGTGGACACATCCCAGAGGCGGGCGGTCTTGTCCGCTGACCCAGAGGCCAGGAGACGGCCATCAGGAGAAAAAGAGACGGAGAAGATGGCCTTCTTGTGCCCACTCAGAAGTCCAATGTGTCTCCCGGTTGGGACCTCCCAGAGGCGTATGGTCTTGTCCCTTGACCCAGAGGCCAGGAGGCGACCGTTAGGAGAGAAGGAGAGGGAGTAGATCCAGTCTCTATGGCCCTCGAGGTTCCCCAACTCTTCCCCTGAGGAGATGTCCCAGAGACGAACGGAATTGTCCTTTGACCCTGAGGCCAGGACGCGGCCGTCGGGCGAAAACTGAGTGGAGTAAACCCAGTCGTCATGTCCCTTCAGATTTCTTAACTCTTCCCCTGAGGAGACGTCCCAGAGACGAACGGAACCATCCTGTGACCCTGAGGCGAGAAGGCGACCGTCGGGAGAGAAGGAGAGGGAGATGACCGAGCCCTCATGCCCTCTTAGGGTCAGTGCGTCCTCCTCCGAATCCGCGGGGAAGGCAGCAGGTCTCGCCAGAAGGATGAGAACGAGGACAACCAAGATTCGAAAAGGCCACTGATGTGCGCGCATCTCACTCTCCTCCGTTTTCATTGTGCTGAGGGGAGTTCCCCCGTGATAGGGCCACCCAACAAATCACAACATAAATCGTAGCACATCGCGGCGGTCCCGGTGACCCGGCGGGTGTCCACGACTGTCTTGAACCCACGCCTCACCCCGAGTATCCTTGATCCCATGCGCCTGGTCCTTTCCCTTCTATGCTGCTTATTTGCAAGTCCTGCGCTTGCCCAGGACCTCCCCATCTTCGACGCCCACGTCCACTACAACCAGTCCGTCTGGGAACGTTTGAGCCCTGAGACCGTCCTCTTCATCCTGAACCGGGCAGGTGTCGACCGAGCTCTCGTCTCCAGCACCCCCGACGACGGGACCCTTCTCCTTCACGAAACGGCCCCCGGGCGCATCGTCCCCTTCCTCCGTCCCTACCGCTCCAACGCGGACGTCGCGACCTGGACAAGAGACCCATCCATTCTGGACTACGTAGAAGAAAGGCTCGAGCGGGGGATCTACCGGGGGATCGGCGAATTCCACCTGGGGCCGGGAGACGCGGCCTCGCCCGTCGTCGCTGGGATCCACCGCATGGCGGCCCGCCAGGGGCTCTTTCTCCACGCCCACACTGACGACGTGGCCATTGAGGAACTCCTTCAACTGAAGCCGGAGGTCCCCATTCTCTGGGCCCACGCCGGGATGACCGCCTCCGCTGACACGGTCGGACGGCTCCTGGAGCGCTACCAAACCCTTTGGGTCGAGCTCTCCCTTCGCTTTGATGTGGCCCCAGGCGGAACTCTCGATCCGGCCTGGCGCGTTCTCTTCCTCCGGTTCCCGGACCGCTTCATGGTGGGGACCGACACCTGGGTCGACGCTCAGTGGCGGAGGCTTCCGGGGATCATCGGTCGTTTCCGGGTCTGGCTTCGCCAGCTTCCCCCTGACGTGGCCAAGCAAATCGCCTCCGAAAACGCCGAACGTCTCTTTGAAGGACAGTGAGAGAAAGTCTGTGCGCGCCGCTTAGATTTCGTGGTCTTGTAACCTGAAGAGAAGTTTGTGAGAATCGAATGCGAGATTTTCTCTCAAATGAGGAAAAAGTAAGGTGAAAAAAGAGACCTCCCGGGCTAAGGAGGTTCGCCGAAAGGCCCGTGAATACCTCCTGGGGATGATGACGTACTACGAGGAGCCCCTGGTGATTGAGCGAGGGCAGGGGGCGACGGTGGTCGATATCGAGGGGCGGGAGTACCTCGACTTCTTCGCCGGGATCGTCACCGTGGGCCTCGGGCACTGCCATCAGGCCGTGACGGAGCGGACGGTCGAGCAGGCGAGGACCCTTCAGCACGCCTCGACGCTTTATCTGACGGAGCCCCTGGTCGATATGGGAGAGAGGCTGGCCGAGATCACGCCGGGACGCCTGAAGAAAAGCTTTTTTACCAGCAGCGGCACCGAGGCCAATGAGACCGCTGTCCTCCTCGCCCGAAGCCACACCGAGAGAAATGAAATTCTGGCCCTTCGCCAGGGCTACACGGGCCGCTCCTCTCTCGCCATGGGTCTGGCGGGCCAGTCCGCCTGGCGCCTTCCGGGGTCGGATGTCGCGGGGATCGTCCACGCGCCCGGGCCTTACTGCTACCGTTGCCCCTATGAGAAGACCTACCCGAGCTGCGACCTGGTCTGCGCCCGGGACCTCGAGGACGTCATCCAGACCTCCACCTCCGGGAAAATCGCGGCCTTCCTCGCCGAGCCCATCCAGGGGCTGGGAGGATTCATCACCCCGCCCAAGGAGTATTTCCAGATCGCCGTCGAGATCGTCCGAAAGTACGGGGGGGTCTTTATCTGTGATGAGGTCCAAACGGGTTTCGGGCGAACGGGCACCAAGATGTTCGGCATCGAACACTACGGGGTCGAGCCCGAGATTATGACCGTCGCAAAATCCCTGGCCAACGGCACCCCCGTGGGTGCGACCATCGCCGTCCCTGAGGTGGCCGACAGCCTGAAAGGTTTTACCATCTCCACCTTCGGCGGAAACGCGGTGTCAATGGCGGCGGCCGGGGCCACCCTGGACGTCATCATCGGAGAAGACCTGGCCCAGAACGCCCAGGAGATCGGGGTTTATTTCAGGGAGCATCTGGAGGGGTTGAAGGAGAAATATCCCCTCATCGGGGACGTCCGCGGGATGGGTCTCATCCAGGCCATCGAGCTTGTCGAGGATGGAAAAAGACCGGCCCCGGAGGCGACCAATCGGCTCTTTGAGGAAACAAAGAAAAGAGGGCTTCTGATTGGCAGGGGGGGGATCTACCGAAACGTCATCCGCTTCACCCCTCCCATCAATATCCATAAGGCCGACGTGGATCAGGCGATCCAGATCCTGGATGCTTCCCTAGACGCTGTCCAGACCCAACAGAAATAACAGGTGCCCTTTTCCCCGCAGGCGACCTGGCCGCATCACCCAGAGGAAGGCCCTGCCGGCACATTCTGGTAGAGGTTTGAGCCGCCTTCTCGGAACTCCTGCGCCTTTTCCTCCATGCCCGTTTCGACAGCTTCCCCAGTGTCGAGTCCCCGCGCTGCCGCGAAGTCGCGGACCTCTTGGGTGATCTTCATGCTGCAGAATTTCGGGCCGCACATCGAGCAAAAGTGGGCCACCTTGGCGCCCTCGGCCGGGAGCGTCTCGTCGTGGTACTGAAGGGCGGTTTCCGGGTCGAGGGAGAGATTGAACTGGTCCTTCCAGCGGAAGTCGAACCGGGCCTTGCTGAGGGCGTCGTCGTGGGCCTGAGCGCCCGGGTGCCCTTTGGCCAGGTCGGCGGCATGGGCCGCTATCTTGTAGGCGATGACGCCCTCCTTGACGTCTTGCCGGTTGGGTAGCCCCAGGTGTTCTTTGGGCGTGACGTAGCAGAGCATCGCCGTCCCGTACCACCCGATCATGGCCGCACCGATGGCGCTGGTGATGTGGTCGTATCCGGGGGCGATGTCCGTAGTCAGGGGCCCAAGGGTGTAGAAGGGCGCGTCGTGGCACACCTCCCGCTGACGGTCCACGTTTTCTTTGATGAGATGCATGGGGACGTGGCCCGGGCCCTCTATCATCACTTGAACGTCATACTCCCAGGCGATCTCTGTCAGCTCACCCAGGGTCTGGAGTTCAGCGAACTGCGCGTCGTCGTTGGCGTCGGCGATGGCGCCGGGGCGCAGCCCGTCCCCCAGCGAGAAACTGATGTCGTAGGCCTTCATGAGTTCGCAGATGTCCCGAAAATGGGTGTAGAGGAAGTTCTCTTCATGGTGGGCCATGCACCACTTCGCCAGGATGGAGCCCCCCCGGGAGACGATGCCTGTCAGCCGCTTTGCCGTGAGGGGGATGTAGCGCAGGAGCACGCCTGCGTGAATGGTGAAATAGTCGACGCCCTGCTCGGCCTGCTCAAGCAGTGTCTGATAGAAGGCGTCGAAAGTGAGATCCTCGGCGACACCGTCTACCTTCTCCAAGGCTTGGTAGATGGGGACCGTCCCGATGGGGACCGGAGAGTTTCTCAGGATCCACTCTCGCGTCTCGTGAATGTTCTTCCCCGTCGAGAGGTCCATGACGGTGTCCGCCCCCCAATGGGTGGCCCACCGCATTTTTTGCACCTCTTCCTCGATAGAGCTGATGATCGCGGAGTTGCCGATGTTCGCATTGATCTTCACCAGAAAATTCCGGCCGATGATCATCGGCTCGCTTTCCGGGTGGTTGATGTTGGCCGGGATGATGGCGCGGCCTTGAGCCACCTCGGAGCATACGAACTCCGGCGAGCAGCCCTCACGGATGGCGATGAACTCCATCTCGGGCGTGACGACGCCCTTGCGGGCGTGGTGCATCTGCGAGGCGTTTCCCTCGCTCCGGAGCGCCTTCCGGGGAGGCGGCATGGGAACATCGGATGAACCCGTTGCGGGGACGTAACACGGCTCCGATTCTTTATGCTCACCCCGGCTGAGAATCCAATTCCGGCGAAGGGGAGGCAGGCCCAGCCGGAAGTCTTGATCCTGCGGCCCACTGGTGTCGTAGACGCGGACGGGCGCCTCTTCTCCCGTCAGGGCGATCTCCCGCATCGGCACACGGACGCCTTTCGGGCCTTCGACGTACACCTTCTTCGAGTTCGGTAAGGAGGTGGGAGGGGCGTGGGCGTTGCCGCTCGAGTCCAATTGCTTTCCGTTTTGACCGTCGAGGTTTCTGTCCATCTGTCTGACTCCCGAGCCAAGAGTTGTGTGTGGCGCTACAGCGCATTCAAGAGTTTCGGACGCGCACAGCGTCCCATGCGCTAATTCTTTGGGGTGTTGGAGCGGAGGTTCGACTGAGATCGGCTGTTTGGAAAGAGACTGTTGCTTCCCTACGCCGGTCCTAACCGGGTCAGGTTCGAGGGTATGTTCTCAGCCGTTTCCAGCACCCCTAGCAAACCGAAGATAAAGATAGCATAGACCTGAAAAAGCTACAAGGGCCGAGGCGTCAGAGCAACAAAAAAGGGGTTCGCCCCTTCGGTTCGGCGGTGGACACGCTTCAAAGGCGCTTCGGCGAGGAAGAGGGTTTCAGGTCTTCCTGAAGGGTTGCCAGGATGGTCGAGTGGAGTATCCCGTTGCTGGCCGCCGTCTCCCGTCCGTAGAGAATGTCATCTCCGTCGCTGAAGTCCGTTACCCGGCCCCCTGCCTCCTGCACGATGAGGGCGCCGGCGGCCACGTCCCAGGGCGATAACTTGAGCTCCCAGAAGCCGTCGAGCCGTCCGGCCGCCACGTAGGAAAGATCTAGGGCAGCCGCCCCTCCCCGGCGGATACCTTGCGTCCCTAGCGCGAACCTTGCGAAGTGGTCCAGGTTATTCTCGGCGCTCTCGCGCTTGTCGTAGGGGAATCCAGTGGCGAGCAGGGCCTCGTGAAGGGAGGGGATCTGGGAAACCCGAATCGGGGAGCCGTTCATCTTCGCTCCCCCACCCCGCTCGGCCGAAAAGAGCTCATCACGAAGGGGGTCGTAGATGGCCCCCAGGATCAGTTTCCCTCTATCCGCGAGGGCGATGGAGACGCAAAAGCAGGGGTAGCCGTGGGCGTAATTATTGGTCCCGTCCAGGGGGTCAACCACCCAAAGCGGTTCCGCGGTCTTCCCTTGTCCTTCCTCCGTGAGGATTCCGTAGTCGGGGTAGGAGGCCTGAAGCCGGGCGAGGATGAGGTCTTCAGACTTCAGATCCATGGCCGTCACGAGGTGAACGGCCCCCTTGAACTCGATCTCCTGAGGCTCACCGAAGTGGGAGCGGAGGAGATTACCCGCTTCCCTGGCGATGGCCGCGGCCTCCTGAAGTCTTGGGTCCACGCGATCTGACCTCCCTGCAGCGAGGGTGCGTTCTCGAGGAAAGACACCCTACACAAAATGGCGCATCACACGAACACTTTTTTTGCCCCTTTCGCCGTGCGCTTCCTTTTGATAGCGTGAAGACCCTTGGCGGGTCTTTTCTTTAGAGAGGCAAGTCTGATTTGGAAGAACGTCTGTTCACTCGAAATTTCTCCTTCATCACCGCGGCCAACTTCTTTTTCTTCCTGAGCTATTCCAGCTATCAGCTTTTGCCCCTTCACATCGAGACCCTGGGGGGAGGAGAGTCGATCATGGGAGCCGTCATGGGGACGGCCTCCATCAGCGCCCTCTTCCTGATGCCCCTGGTGGGCATCTGGATCGACCGCCTGGGTAAAAAACCCTTTCTCCTCCTCGGCCAGGCCCTCATGGGGGTGAGCGCCTTGGGGTTCCTTCTGGCCGGGGTCCTCTTTCTGGCTCTTTGCCCTGCTGCGTTTTGTCCAGGGCGTAGGTTTTGCCTGCTTCTTTCCCGCCTCGGGAGCCCTGGTGGCGGATTTGGCGCCCAAGGGCCAGCTCGCCAGGGCCTTCGGGGTCTACGGCATCTCGGGGCTGGTCACCCAGGCCATCGCACCCGCCACCGGAGAACTGGTGATCGGACTGGGGGGATTTTCTTCCCTGTTCGCTCTGACGGCGGTCTACGGGTTCTTCCCCCTCATCTTCTTGGTCCGCATCAAGGAAAAGGCGCGTGGGGAGCAGAAATCTCTTCCCCTTTTTCAGATGCTCTCCTCGCCGGAGCTTCGCACGGCCCTTTTGACCACGGTCCTCGTCGGCGCGGGCATCGGCTCGGTCCTCATCTACGCCCCCACCTTTATCCGAAGCCAGGGAGTCGCGTGGATTGGTCTTTTTTATATTACCTACACGGTGATGGCCATCTTCGTGCGGGTCTTCTTCGGGAGGGTCTCTGACCGTTTTGGATACCGGCGGACCATCCTTCCGGCCTTGGTGGGGTTAGCGGTGGCATTGGGTTTCCTCAGCGTGTCGGGGAGCCTTGTGGCCTTCGCGTTCACCGGCCTCCTGAATGGGGCCAGCCACGGCTTTCTCTACCCAGCCCTGGGGGCCTTCGCCTTTTCTCAGATGGGGGCGGCCCACCGGGGAAAGGTGATGGCCTTTTTGCCACCTCCTTTAACGTGGGAATGGTCGTCGCTGCCTTCGGAAACGGTTTCGTGGCCGAGGGCTTGGGCTATGGGTCGATGTATCTCATGACGGGGGGCCTTGTTCTGGCGGGCGCGGCGGTGTTCTTTTGGAGGGAGAGGCAGGGCTTAGCGATCTAAGATCTCTTCCGCGCCGCTTTTTTGGCGGGCGTCAGGGCGCCTTGAAGATCGAGCAATCCGATCGTCCTTCCCAGATCAGCACGCTTTTAGTCTCTGAGGCAGCTTCCTGTTGGCGGGCTTTTTTAAGGGAATCGGAGGCGAGCCCGGCGAGGTCGGGAGGAGGGTTCTCTATATCCGCAAGCATTCTTGCAGACATGTATTCGCGCGTGGCGCAGACGTAGTTCGCCAATGCGTAGTGAACATCCCCCCGTCCAAGATGGGCGTCCGCTAAGCCCACCTCTATGGTTTTGAGCGCGTCGCTTGCCTCTGTGTCCTTTTGTCCAATAAGAAGTTCCCTCGCTTCTTCAAAAGTTTTTATGGTTTCCGTAAACGTGGCCCCTGCATCCTCAAGGCGGTATTGCTTCAGATGCGTCTCTCCGGCCTCTAACTGTTCGAAAGCGCGGTCCGTGATTTCATTCAGCTGAGGGCCGCCGTTACCCGCCAGAAGGAACATCCCCGTCACGAACGTCAGCGACCACAGCCGTCCGGAGCGGGGCCGATGGGTCCGAAACGTCCAACAACGCAGATTCAATTTAAGCCGCATTCTTGGTTCCCTTTCTCCCCCTAGCGCGCTTTAGGGCGCCTGGAAGGATGAGCAATCCTTTTGTCCCTCACCGAATACGTTGATTAGAGCCTTTGCATCTATTTCGCCATCACTGGCTTCCTTGAAGACATTAACGACCGTATCGAAGAGCAGGGAAGACTCAGGGACCCCGATGTTCTCCGCCTGTGTTTTCGCCAACGAGAAGTCGGCATGGGCACACCTGTAATTGTTCAACTCAGCGTGGATGTATGCGCGTCTCAGATGGGCCGTCGCCAGGCTGACGTTGACACTCTCGAGCCAGTCTCCCTTGTCCACATAGCGAGTTTGCCCATAATAACTTTTCTTCGCCTCTTCAAAGGTTTCGATGGCTTTCGTGAATTCGGCCCCCGCCTCCTCGAGATGATTCTGCTCCAGATGTGCGTCGCCAGCCCGCCCGTGGGCCGTACCGACGTCCGAGATTCCGAAAAATTTCGGCCCTGCGCAACCCGCCAAAATGAAGACCCCGATCGCAAGCGCCCGTGACCAGCGACGGCCGGAATGAGCGGTCCTCGACATCTCAACCGCTCCTTCCACCCGGCCTTGAGGCAGAGAGCTTCTCACCATCCCAGGTGGCCGAGATGGCCCGAAGGCGCTCCACGATGGGCGGAAGAATCTCGATCACGCGGTCCACTTCCTCCTCGGTGTTGCTGTGGCCCAGGCTGAAGCGCAAGGAGCCCTGGATCATGTCTTCGGGGGTGCCCATGGCGATGAGGACGTGGGAGGGCTCGGTGTTCCCCGACGCGCAGGCGGCACCTGTGGAGACGGCCACCCCTTCAAGGTCCAGGTTGATGAGGAGGGGCTCTCCCTCGACCCCCCTAAAACTCATGTTGAAGGTCCCTGGAAGGCGCTTTTCAGAATTGCCGTTGACCTGGGCTTCGGGGATATTTTCCAAAAGCCCTTCTTGAAGGCGGTCACGAAGGGTAGAAACCCTCTTTCCCTCTTCTTCCATGTCCCCGAGGGCCAGTTCGCAGGCCTTCCCGAGGCCGATGATCCCAGCCACGTTCTCGGTCCCGCACCTTCGGTTTCTCTCCTGGTGGCCCCCTGTAATAAGAGCCTCGCAGGGGGTTCCTTCACGGACGTAGAGGGCGCCGACCCCTTTGGGGGCGTTGAGTTTATGACCCGAAAGGACCAAGAGGTCTACCTGGAGATCATCCACCTGGGTGGGGAGCTTCCCCGCTGTCTGGACGGCGTCCGTATGAAAGAGGACTCGCCGCTCCCCGGCGGTGGCGATCCGGCCGATCTCTGAGACCGGCTGAACGCAGCCGGTCTCGTTATTTCCGTGCATGACGCTGATGAGGGCGGTATCTTCCCGGACGGCCTTTGCCACGTCGTCGGGGTCCACGACCCCCGAAAGACCCACAGGGACATAGGTGACCTCGACACCCCGGGTCTCCAGGTATCGGCAGGTGTCCAGGACAGCCGGATGCTCGATCTGGGAGGTGACGATGTGGTGTCCGCCCCCGTTGGCGGAGAGGACGCCCCGCAGGGCCATGTTGTCGGCTTCCGTCCCGCAGCTCGTGAAGACGATCTCCCGAGACCTTGCCCCCAGAAGGGCCGCCACCTTCTCCCTGGCCTCCTCGACAGCCACCCGGATCCCCTGGCCGAAGGAATGGACGCTCGAAGGGTTTCCGAACTCCTCTCCGTAATAGGGGAGGAGGGCCTCCAGGACCTCGGGCCGGAGGGGGGTCGTCGCGTTATGGTCCATGTAGATCCGCCGCATTTTTAGTTCCTTGGAACGATTTTCAATCGATCCCCCACTCAAAAACGCCGAGCGGGATTTCTCTATCGCATGGTTGCGCCGAGGGCTTTGGACGCTCGGCCCACATCCTTCGGCTTTACCCAAAAAATAGCGCTGTACTGACCCCACTTCGCCGAAAGGGCGGTCACCGCTGTGATGTTGATCTTGGCCTTGACGACCTTGTCCAGCATATCCGCCAGGACGCCGATGCGATCGTATCCCGTGACAAAAAATGCCTTCTTCTTCTTAAGCTTCAACTTGGCCTTCCGGGCCGCCTTCGTGAACGCTGTCCCGTTCTCAGGCACGATGTCGACTTGCCAGCGCCGGGCGTCGGGGAAGGCGTGAACAGCGAGGAGATTAACGCCCGCATCCCGAAAAATGGACAGGATCCTGACCCCTTCACCCGGTTTGTCAGGGGAAGTCAGATAGTAGTAGTCCACAACCTGCACTGTCTCAGCCATGGCGTGTCTCCTTTGCGGCGCATCTTCCTCTTCAGAGTCCCTCCCAGGACGCGCAACTACTATGGAACCATATCACGGTATCTAGCTCTTCTTACACTCTCCTCGGACCCGCTCTACGCCGGCCACCATGTTTCGAAGTTTGTCGCGCGCCAGCCAGCGGGGGACAAAGCGGAACCCGCAGTCAGGGCTCACCCAGAGGCGGTCCGGGGCGACAAATTCTAGGGCCCGCCGGACCCGCTCGGCCACGTCCTCGGGCCTCTCCACATAGTAGGATTTGACGTCGATGAGGCCCGCCACGATCTCCTTATCGGGAGGGAACTCTCTGAGAAGCTCCAGCTCAGCGAGTTCCCGATTGCCAAATTCGATGGCGAGGGCATCGGCCCGAAGGTCAAAAAGGGCCGGCAAGAGAGGGCGATAGGTCCGCTTACTGCGGTGCAGTGAGTAATAGCTCCCGAAACAGAAGTGGACCGTGATGTGGGCCTTCACGCCCTCGATGGCCTCATTGAGGAGGGACACGGCCTGGGCGGGTTCGATCCGGAGCGAGGGAGAGCTCGGGTATCTGTGGGGCTCCTCCGAGGTGACGCGCGTCAGGGCGGGCTCGTCCACCTGGATCCACTCCGCCCCGTCCTCGACAAGCCCTTTGAGCTCGCGGTTGATGACGGCGGCGACCTCTCTCGCAACTTTAGTCACTTCCGCCGTGCTCTCTCCCCCTACGGGCGGAAGCCTGGGCAGGAGGGTGAGAGGCCCCGGACAGCCCACCTTGAGAGGTTTTAGGGCGAGCGGCCTGGCCTGGCGGAACTCTTCTCGGATGCCCAGGCCCTGAGGGGCGTCGATCGGGCCCTCCAGATAGTAGACGGGCATGGTGTCGTAGCCGGGAGGGCCTGCCTTTCGAAAGGGGGGTTCTTTGCGGACGCGCCCTAAACGCTCGTAGAAGGAGAGGGTAAAACCCTCCCGGCGCATCTCACCATCGGTGATGAGATCCAGCCCGGCCTCTTCCTGGTCCTGGATGGCCATCCGAACGGCGTCATCGAGGGTTTCGCCAAAATCCCCCGCTCCAAAAGCACCGGCGCGGACCTGTTCTTTGGCGGCCCAGAGCCAGGTCGGGCGCCCATAGCTCCCGATGACGGTGGTGCGAAGGAGACGATTCATCAAGGTCTCCAAACTGAAAGATGGATTCAGATCTGCATGATATCATGGCCCCAATCCCTTCTCAGGGTGCAGTTCCCCGTTGACCCGGCCCATGGGATGGACTAAATGATTTAGTCAGATAGGCGGCGGAGTGATTTCCCTCTGGCGGGTTGGGAAACCTTTCGCTGGCAAG
Source organism: bacterium (assembly GCA_965249615.1). Lineage (GTDB taxonomy): Bacteria > UBA8248 > UBA8248 > JACPRG01. The sequence continues at coordinate 260,837 of CBDFMI010000004.1, forward strand.
TCTGGTCTTTAGGGAGGTTTAGGGTTGGCCAAGACAGCCACTGTTCAAGAGGATTTCAAGGCCTACGTTCGGGCCAAGAAGACGGAATCTCCGACTCCCGTCGAGTTCAAGTCGGGCGAGGTGGTGAATATCCTCAAGGTGTGGGACGGGGAACTCTGCCTCATCAAGAACAAGGACGGGAAAGCCTTCAATATCCGAAAGGCCCTCCTGAACAAAGACGCCTTTGAGGCCAAAGGCCCCAAGGAGGAGGTGAAGGGGAGAAGGAAGCGTTCGACTGCGATGGCGGAGGCGATGGAGCTTTCAGTCCTTCGGCCGGAGTTGGACGTGGTCCGGGGGCTAAGTTCTCCCCTTGGAGAAGCGGCTCGCCGCTCTCTTGTCCGGACCACCTCGGCTTTCTTCCACAACCCGGTTGGCCTGGGTCTGACGGCCCTTGTTGTCCTTTTGGGGATCTACCTCGGCTGGATCAACCTCGGAAAGATGATGAACGAGACTTCTTCAGCCCGACTGGCGGCATCCGTTGTTTCCGGGGGGACCCTGCATGAGCCGGGGCACTTCGAGCCTCCTTACTATGCCCTGAAAGTGGCTGTGAACGGCTCAGAGGGCGAGGTCTTCGTCGAAAGTTCTTTCTATAAGAGGACCGTTCTCACCTTGAAGGTGCCGGGTCATCGGGATCAACCCCTCGCCACGGCGCAGGAAGCCCACTGGGAGAACAACCCGCTCCTTTCGAGCCACATCTACAATGAATATGTGGACGTGGGGGCCGATGGGACCGTGGACCAGTTCGTCCAGGTGAAGGAATTCCGAAGCGACACCAAAAAGCTTGTCGCGGCTTTCCGAAGAGCGTTTCCCATGGGGGTGGCCCAGGTCGAGGGCTATCAAGAGGCGGTCCAACAGGTTCTGAGGGCCCTGGCCGAGGTCCAAACAGAGCCGGAGGGCGAAGTTCCCCTTCCCCAATAGGGTGCGATATCGACCACACATTCACGATCATCTGACATGGTGAATCCATGCGCTGTGCTGTCATCCACTATCACGAGATCGCCCTCAAGGGAAAAAACCGCCCCTTCTATGTGAACACCCTCCTTCAAAACCTCAAAAGAGCAACAGCAGACCTCGGCATCGAGAATTTTAGAAAGGCGATGGGAAGGGCGGTCCTTGAACTTCCGGAGGGCGTCCCTTTAAAAACCCTGGCCGAGCGGCTTTCGACGACCTTCGGCGTCGCCAATTTTTCTGTCGGTGAGAGCGCCCCCCTCAACCTTGAAGCCATTAAAGAGCGGGTGGGCCGGGCGGTGGAGGAGTGGCGCGGGGCAGGCCACCTCTTTGAGACCTTCCGCATCGCAACCCGCCGGAGTTTTAAGCAGTTTCCCCTCCAGTCCCCCCAGATCAACCATGAGGTGGGGGGCTACCTCAAGGCGCGGACCGGGGCTGGCGTCAACCTCAAGCATCCCGACCTCACCGTGCATATTGAGATTGTCCCCAAAGAGGCCTTCTTCTACTTCGACAAGCTTCTCGGCCCGGGGGGCCTTCCGGTGGGGGTGAGCGGGCGGGTGGTCTCGCTCCTCTCTGGCGGGATTGATTCCCCTGTCGCCTCCTATCGTATGCTCCAGCGGGGGTGCGAGGTCATCTTCGTCCATTTCCACGGCCATCCCTTTGTCTCCATGGCTTCGGCTGAAAAGGCGGAAGAGCTGGCTGACACCCTGACCCGCCACCAGTACCACTCCCTCCTCTACCTCATTCCCTTTGGGCCCATCCAGCGCCAGGTGGTCCTGTCCGTGGAGTCGCGCCTTCGAGTCGTCCTCTATCGGCGTCTGATGGTGCGGATCGCGGAGGCGATTGCCCGCCGCCACGAAGCCGCCGCTCTTGTCACGGGGGAAAGCCTGGGGCAGGTGGCCTCTCAGAGTCTCCAGAACGTCTCCGTCATCCAGGGGGCGGCGCAACTTCCCATCCTTCGGCCCCTCATCGGGATGGACAAGCAGGAGATCTCGGACCAAGCCATGCGGATCGGGACTTATGAGATCTCCATTCAGCCCGACCAGGACTGCTGCCAGCTCTTCATCCCCCCCCACCCGGCAACCCGAACGACGCTGGAGGAGGTTGAGACGGCGGAGCGGGCCCTGGATCTTCCGGCCCTTGTTCAAGAAGGGGTGGAGGGGGCCGAACAAAAAACCTTCGACTTCCCGCCAGGGGTTGTCCCCGCTTATCGATCAGGGTCCCCGCTGTCTTCCTGAAAGTCGCGCTGATTTCTGAAGATGTTTAGGGGCTCGGGCAGGAAATGTCAGGGAAGAGGTGTTGCGTTTTTTGGGCCGCAGATGACCTGCCTTCCACAAATGTGATAGAGACCCCCAGAATCCGGGGATCTCTATCACGAAAGACGTTCAGCGGGTGGCTCAGCTCCGGCTGCGAAGGAACGCCAGAGACTCCCGATTCAGGGCCACGTAGGAGACCCCGAGAACCCCGCCGAAGACGAGGTGCCAGGTGAGGCTCGGGAGGGTCGCCGAGACGGATGCGGCGCTCCACTGAATCCCCATTCCGAGCCCGGGGGGCATGAGTGTCAGGGGTCCCAGGAACCACCAGACAAACCCGTAAACGAGCCCCAATAAAAGTCCCGTCATGGTCACGTCTGCCCATCGGGAGAAGAAGAAACCAAAGCTTCCGCCGATGATGGTGCTGTTGCCATGTGCACGAGAAAGCCAACTCCTGCCGAAGAGCTCCCCACCAGCTTTGCAATCGTCGGAAGGGTCCCCTGCTCGGCCATCCACAGGCCAAAGACGAGACCACCAAAGAGACCGCCGATCGCTCCTTTCATCACCTTCTCAATCATTTCCTTCTTCTCCTCTCTGAGTGCAGAGCCATAATTCTCAGTGCGAGTACCCTTCATCTGATCAGACCTCTCAGGGAGGAAAAAGATTCACAGGAAAAGCCGAACCCTTTTGAACCGGGCGGGGATCTAATAGACAGGACAGATAGGGGGGGTGCAGGTCGTAGGTTATGGCAATTCTTCTTTATAAATCAGATAGTTAGTTCGATGCTCGGAGACGGGGTTGATCGCTGGCAGGGGGTCGAGAGGTTGTATATCAGACTAAATCGGCCTATATTATCTATATAAGACCCATGGAAGGGGCCTTTGCCGATGGCACCGAGGTTGCTGAGGCGTCCCATGGGGGTTCATATTGAGAATTGAGGGGGGTTTTAAGATCTCGCCCTTTTCATGGCGGGGCGTCCCCCCGGTCTGGAGAAGGTGATGATAAGAGCCGCTATTCGGTTGAAAGAAAAAGGCGGTCCGGTTCGAGAGTTTCGCGCCGGGGAGATTCATATCGGCTCTTCGGAGGGGTCCGATCTCCGTTTTGACCCGGAGATCTATCCCAGCGTCTCTGAACAACACGCCACCCTCGCCTTCGAGTGCAGCCTCTACGTCCTCTACGACAACGACTCTGCCCAGGGCACCTTCGTCAACGGGCGGCGGGTTTCACTCGCGAGGCTCCAGAATGGAGATGAGATCCAATTTGGACAGGGGGGCCCGAAGTGTGTCTTTGAGGGAGAGTCTCCGCTGGCCACCCGGCTGAAATTCGTCACTGGCCGGTGCCGGGTGGATACGAAGATGCTGCAGGCCCTGGTCCGGAACTCGCTGGATTCGGTGGCGACAGGGAAGGTGAAAGACCGGGATGAGGTCGCCGGTTTTGTCCAGGAGGTCCTGAAGCGGGTGAAGCTGCAGCACTCGCTTCGCCTCCTTGGGGTGGCGATTTTGGGGTTTTTCTTCCTGGTTCTTTCGGTGGCGGGGATCTTTCTGTGGACGGGAAGTTCCCTGACGGAGCTGGAGGAGAGGACTGCCCGCCAGGAGGAGGCAACGCTTCAGCGGGAAGCCAAGTTGGCAAGGGCGGGGGTGATGCGGGAGAGCGAGCTCCGCCTTCAGATTGAAGCGCTCACGGCCCAGCTGAACCAAACGAGGGCCGCCACCTCGACAGAGGCGAGGGCCCTGACATCTGCTTTGAGGCACCTCAAGGCGGAGCTGGCGCAGGCCCTTGAGGACAGCCAACGCAGTTTTATCGCCATCGCCCAGCGAAACCAGGGGCGGTGGTCCTGCTCCGCCACGTGTACCAAGCGGTGAGCCAGGAAACGGGCCGCCCTATTCAGATCGTCGGCGAGAATGCCGACGGAAGCCCAATCTTCAGTGAGGATGGGGAGGGGGTCCCCGCGATCCTGACGGCACAGGGAACAGGCTTTGTCATTGACCCTCAGGGGACAATCCTGACGATCCGCCATATCATCGAGCCGTGGCAGGGGGATGAGCGTTTCCGCCGTCTGGGATTCTCAGGAAAGACGCTCGAGCTGACGGCCACTTTCGCCGATACAGACCGGGCGCTTCCTGCGCAAGTTCTTCAGGTGTCCCAGGACGTGGACGCTGCCTCCCTGCGGATTAAACCTTTCCTTGGGATGCGGGTGGTCGAGAGCATCGCGCCCGATCTGTCTAAACTTCGCCAGGGACAGCGGATCGCCATCATCGGGTTCCCCACCACCACCGAAGACGGGAGAGCCATCACCTCCCTCAGCACGGGTGTGATCAGCAAGGTGAGCCTCGACAAGGGGATCCAGTTCGACGCGGCCGTGAACCCGGGGAGCAGTGGGGGTCCCATCTTTAATGAGCAGGGAAAGGTGATCGGCATTGTCTACGGAGTCGGCGTGGGCCGCGAAGGCGGCCGCCTCCACGGGGTCTATTACGGTGTCCCCATCCAGTTTGCTCTAACCCTCGTCGCGGAGGTTAAGTAATCCTCCTCTCCTGCTAGGGCCCCCGACCGCGATCTATCGCTGATATCGAGGATGCATAAATAAACCCCAAGGAGAGCCCCGGGGTATCCCATATCTTGTGATGAACCGAGACACAGCCTTGACTCAACGCCTGGGTGTCTGTTATAATTCCGACTAGGTTTTGGGGAGGCACCCCAAACCCATTATCATAGCTTGATATCCTTTTGATTTCATTAGTACTTGCCGGGGGCTATTGACTCCAGGCTGGACTTTTGATTTTTTTACGCTATTTTGCGGGCACAGACCTGGGGAGGAAACCTCTTCATGGCAGTAAAGGACGGGAAGATCACCTTCAGAAAGGGTGAAAAGATCATCTACCCCTTTCACGGGAGGGGGAAGATCCTCGGCCTCGTTCGCAAGGATCTGGTCGGTGGCCTGATGAAATTTTATGAGATCCAGCTGGACAATCAGCCGGACGCTTCCATCTATGTCCCCTTGAGTGTGGCAAAAGGCCTTGGGCTCCGTCGGCCTATGCGGAAAAAAGACGTGGCCAATATTATGACGACCTTGAAGTCTAGGGAGCCGGAGGAGGACGTAGAGCTCAACTGGAGAACCTGGAAGAAGCGCTATGAGGAGCAGAAAGAGACTCTTCGACAGGGGAGCGCCACTGGCCTCGCCGCGGTGGTCCGAAACCTCCACGAGTTTTCCAGGGGCCGATCCTTTAGTAGCAAAGAGCTGAGACAGCTCTACGAAGATACTCATGAGCAGCTCGTCGAGGAACTTGCCGAGGCCCTGGGAAGCAAGGAGCAGAAGGAGAAGCGGGCGAGGCAGATGGTGGAGCAGGCCCTCAAAGGGAACGCCAAAAAGGAACACGCGAAAAACTCGGCGGCGCGCTCAGAAAATTCAAAAGGACGCGCAAAGAGTTCGAAAGTGCTGACGAAGAAATCAACAGCGCGGCCAAAAAGTTCGAAGTTGAAAAGTTCGAAAGTGCGCTCAAAGAGTCCAAAGGTACGGGCAAAGAGTTTGAAGACGCGGACAGGGAGATCAAAGGTGCGCCATGGAAAAAAAGGCAGGTAAAAAGGAGACTTGTCAGGTCCTTCAGTGCGAGAATCCGCCTGTGGCGGATGACTACTGTGAGGCCCACCTGGAGAGGCTTGAGCGCCTGAGAGAAGCAAACGAAAACCTAAAGCTCTACTACCTGCGGGCGCGCCAGGACGCCACAACTGCCGAGGGGACCATCAAGGGGACTGAGCCGGCCTTTGAGGAGGTAGAGAAGCTACTCGAGGATTGATCACTTGCTGACTCTCTCACCGACTGGCTGCCGATGGGCTCTCGGGCTCAGAGCAGAGGCCCTGCCCCCGCAAAAAAAGATTGACAAATAATAGCGGTGAGGCACAATGGTTCGTCAAGATACGTTCTCCGAAGCCACTGAGAGTCTGGATTAACCAGCTCCCTTGGCCGCTTAGGGTTAGACGGGTGACTGTCTGGCCTCCCGTGTTTGGAAAGGAGAGCGTTGACTTTGGAGATATGGGTCAGCGTTCTGTTTTTTCTAAGCGCTGGCCCTTTTGTTTTGGAGTGGGAAGATGCCACGTGACTTAGTAGATCAGCGAATGAACGCCAGCCTGGCCGAGCTGCCCGTGCTTCCGGCAATAGCGGAGGAGGGTCGGATGTCGGACGGGTTCGGGCGGCAAATTACCTACATCCGGGTATCCGTTACGGACCGCTGCAACATCCGGTGCGTCTACTGTATGCCCGAGGAAGGGATGCCCTGGATCCCCAAGGAAAGTTTCCTCACCTTTGAGGAACTGGCCACCATCCTCGGGGTGATGGGGGAAATGGGGCTGGAGAAGGTCCGCGTCACCGGAGGCGAACCTTTATTGCGAAGGGGCCTTCCCGAATTTGTCAAGATGATCCACAACGTCCCCTCCGTGAAACAGATTGCCCTCTCGACGAATGCCATCCTTTTTGAGGAACAAGGAGCTGCCCTCGTGGAGGCTGGTCTGAACCAGATTAATATCAGTCTCGACACCTTCCAAAAAGATAAATTCGCTCGGATCTCGCGAAGGGACTATCACGACAAGGTGATGCAGGGGATCGCGAAGGCCGAGGAGCTCGGGATCAATCCCCTGAAGGTCAACTGCACCGTGCTCAAGGGGTACAACGACGACGAGATCCTCGACTTCGCCCACATCACCCGCGAGCGCCCCTGGCATGTCCGGTTCATCGAGTTCATGCCCTTGGAGGGGAGCAGGGACCTGCAAAAGAACACCTATATCTCCAACCAGGAGATCCTGGACCGGATCATGGAGGATGGAAAACTCCAGCCGGTGAACCCGTTCGACAACGGAGGTCCGGCGGTCTATTACCAGTACCCGGGAGCACCGGGGACCGTTGGCTTCATCGACCCCCTCAGCCACAATTTCTGCGCCCGGTGCAATCGGATGCGTCTGACCGCTCAGGGAGGCCTTCGCCCCTGCCTTTTCTCGGATATTGAAGTCCCCTTGGGAGGGGCGCTGAGAGAGGGGGCCTCGCAGCAGGAGTTGAGGGACCTCATCCATCAGGCCCTTGGGGTGAAGCCCGAGAGACACTATCTTGTTGAAAAAGGGGCTGATGCGAGTCAGCTGATCGCCCTCTCCCAAGTGGGTGGCTGAGAGCCTGCCGACCAGAGGAATCCTGTTGAATCGTTTGGCCTTGACAGAGAAGGAAAAGAGATGCACATTATAAGCGACTCTTTTTATCGGAGATTAATCCGGTCGAGATTATCCAAAGATGCTGGGTTTTACGAAGCGGACAGATTACGCCTTGATTGCGCTTTGCTGTCTAGCTGCCCAGGAAGCGGGTCAGCTGGTGACGAGCAGGGAGATTGCAGACGAGTATGAAGTGCCCCCTGAGATCCTGGCCAAGGTGCTTCAGAGGCTGGGTCGAGAGGGGATCGTGAGTTCTTACCCTGGGCCTTCGGGCGGCTACGCTTTAGGGCGGGACCCCGACTCTATCAGTGTGGCGGAAGTGATGCTGGCCATAGAGGGTCCCCTGAAGGTGGCGAGTTGCCTGAGGGAACGGGAAGGTATGAATCCATGTGCGGTGCTGGAGACATGCATTGTCAAGAATCCCCTTATGGGTATCCAGGGGAGGATCTTCGACCTTCTTGATAGCGTCACTCTGGCGGAAATTGCTCAACCCACGGGAGTTAGCTTATGAAACTGCCTGTCTATATGGATAACCACGCAACGACTCCTGTAGACCCTCGCGTGATGGAGGTGATGCTGCCTTACTTCCAGGGCGAGTTTGGGAACGCAGCGAGTCGAAATCACTCTTTTGGCTGGCGCGCTGAGGAGGCGGTGGATCGGGCTCGGGAACAGGTGGCCCAGCTGCTCCACGCCGACGCCAAAGAGATTGTATTCACCAGCGGCGCCACGGAGTCGGACAACCTGGCTCTGAAGGGCGTCGCGGAGATGTACCGCGACAAGGGCAACCACATCATCACCTGTACTATCGAGCACAAAGCGATTCTGGACAGCGCCAAGCGTCTGGAACGCCAGGGGTTTGAAGTGACTTACGTCCAGGTGGGCAGTGACGGCATCGTCTACCCTGAGATGATCGAAAAGGCCATCACCGACAAGACCATCCTCATCTCCATCATGCTTGCCAACAACGAGCTCGGCACCATCAACCCCATCGCCGAGATCGGTCAGCTCGCCAAGTCCCGCGGGATCCTTTTCCATACCGACGCCGTCCAGGGTGTCGGGAAGATTCCCGTTGATGTCAATGAGATGGGCATTGACCTCCTTTCCCTCTCGGCCCACAAGATCTACGGGCCAAAGGGGATCGGGGCCCTCTATGTCCGGAGAAAGAAGCCCAGGGTCCGGCTCTCGCCCATCATCGACGGTGGCGGGCATGAGCGCGGCATGCGTTCGGGGACCCTGAATGTGACGGGCATTATCGGCCTTGGAAAGGCGTGTGAGATCTGTCAGATGGAAATGGAAGAGGAAGGCAAGCGTCTCTCCGCCCTCCGTGAGAAGCTCTACCAGGGGATCACAAGCCAGTTGGACGAGTGCTACGTGAACGGACATCCCAGCCAGCGCCTTCCCCACAGCCTTAATCTCAGCTTCTCCTATGTGGAGGGGGAGTCGATGTTGATGGGCCTAAACGACATCGCCCTATCCTCAGGATCGGCCTGCACCTCGGCGACACTGGAGCCCTCCTACGTCCTGAAGGCTATCGGACGGGGGGATGAGCTCGCACACTCCTCTCTTCGGTTTGGTCTTGGCAGGTTCAACACGGAAGAGGAAGTGGAATACGTCGTCGAGCGGGTCGTGGACGTTGTTAACCGGCTTCGAGAGATGTCGCCCCTCTATGAGATGGCCCAGGAGGGGATCGATATCAGTAAAATTGAATGGGGAGAGCGTTAAGCCGTGCCGCTCGATCCATTCAACCCAAAGGAGGCAGCAAATGGCGTATAGCGACAAGGTAATCGATCACTTCAACAACCCCAGGAACCTGGGGAGCATGGACAAGACAGATCCCAAGGTGGGGACGGGGCTCGCCGGCGCACCTGAGTGCGGCGACGTGATGAAGCTCCAGGTCAAGGTCAACGACGAGGGGGTCATCGAAGAGGCCAAGTTCAAGACCTTCGGTTGCGGGAGCGCCATCGCTAGCTCCAGCCTGGCCACCGAGTGGATGAAGGGGAAGACCCCGGACGAGGCACTGACCATTAAGAACACGGACATTGTCAATGAGCTGAGCCTCCCGCCGGTGAAAATTCACTGTTCGGTCTTGGCCGAAGACGCCATCCAGGCCGCCATCAAGGATTTCAAGGAGAAGCAGGGACAGGCGAAGGCCCAGGAAGTGAGTCCCTCGGCCGGGAGCTGAGACGGACCTAGACTATATAAATAATCAGGAGGAACCCATGACCACGGGGACAGAGAGTGTCATTTCGGTGAGTGAGGCCGCCGTCACGGAGATCAAGCGGATCCTGGAGACCCAAAACCTCAAGGATTACTCCCTGAGGCTTGGGGTCAAAGGGGGCGGGTGTTCAGGTCTCTCCTATACCCTGGGTTTTGATAACGAGGTTCGCCCCCAGGACAAGATCATTGAGACCGATGGCGTCAAGGTTGTCGTCGACATGAAGAGCCTTCTCTACCTGAAGGGGACCACGCTGGACTTCTCCCAGGACATGATGGGCGGAGGTTTTAGGTTCGTGAACCCCAATGCTCAACGGAGCTGCGGCTGCGGAAGCTCCTTCTCCGCCTAAACCGCTTCTCAAAGGAAGGCGGGAATGCCCCGAAACCCTCCTTCTTGAAGAGTCCAGAAGTGGTGGCTCGTGCCTTCAGTTCCTGAAGAGGAGGTGAGGCGGCGGCCCGGGATATCCCGGGTTGGCTTTCCAAGGGGCTTTTCCAGGATGCGGTCGAAGGCCGTCGCCTGGGAAGGCCCTTTTTTTTGAGGGAAATGAATCTGACTGTGTTGGAAATAGGAGACAAGAAAAAGACGCTTGGAGTTCATCTCTGCTGGAACTGCCAGCAGGAGACCGGCCCCTCTCCCTTTTGTGATCATTGTCTCAAGATCCAGCCCACAGGGCCGGAGACGGACTACTTTAGTTTTATGGGCCTTTCCCTGGTCCCCAAGATCGACCTCAAAACCTTGGAGGAGATTTTTTACAACCTCAGCCGTAAGCTGCACCCCGACTTCTATCAAGACAAGAGCGAGCGGGAAAAAGCCCTGAGCCTTGAAAACTCGGCTGTCCTCAACAGGGCCTACCGGACCCTTCGCGACCCGGTTCGGCGGGCCGAATACCTCGTCCAATTGGAGGAAGGGCCGAACGCCATATCCGATAACCGCCCCCCGCAAGAGCTACTCGAGGAGGTCCTGGAGTATCACGAAAGACTTGAAGAACTTCAGGGGCTCTCTCCCAAGGATAAGGGGCGGTGGGAGGAGATGGCCCAGGGCCTGGAACGGGTCAAGGCCCAGTTTCAGCGGAAGGAGGTGGACCTCTTTCAAGGTTTGGAGGATCTCTTCGAACGCTGGGACCAGAAAGAGCCGGAGACCCGAAAGGCCCTCCTCGAGGAGACGAAGCTCCTCCTCTCACAGCGCAATTACATCCGAAACGTGATCCGGGACATCGAGGACGCACTGGCGCCCGGGGAGGCGTCCGCATGAGTGTGATTATCGGAATCGACCTGGGGACCACGAAAAGTGTCGTGGCCTACATGGAGGGGGGCAAACCCTGCGTCATCCCCGATGCAAAGGGGAACCCCATCCTCCCGTCGGCCGTCGCCTTCACCGGGGAGGGCACCCTGGTCGGGGAACCGGCCAAGCAACAGGCCCTCGCGCGACCCCGGGAGACCGTCTATTCCGTGAAGCGGTTCATGGGAAAAGGCCTGGAAGATGTGAAGGCCGATCTCGACTTCCTTCCCTTCCACCTTTCCCCGAAACACCTCGATGTGGTTCGTTTTGAGGTGGGAGAGCACCAGTATACGGCCCCCGAGGTCTCGGCGTTTATCCTGAAAGAGCTGAAACGGCGGGCCGAGGCCCACCTGGGGACTGAAGTCAAAAAGGCCGTCATCACGGTCCCGGCCTATTTCAACGACAGCCAGCGCCAGGCCACCAAGGACGCAGGACGGATCGCGGGCCTGGAGGTCCTTCGCATCGTCAATGAGCCGACAGCCGCGGCCCTGGCCTACGGCCTGAACCTGCGAAAGCAGGGGACCATCGCCGTCTATGACCTGGGAGGCGGGACCTTCGACATCTCGCTTCTGAAGATCAAGGATGGGATCTTTGAGGTCCTGGCCACAGGTGGGGATACCCATCTCGGTGGAGATGATATCGACAATCGGCTGATCGACTTCCTGCGGGAAGACCTGGAGCAGGAGGGCAAACTTTCTCTTCGCACATCCGAGGCAACCCTCCAGGCCCTCAAGGAGGCGGTCGAGGCGGCCAAGTGCCAGCTCTCTGAGGCCGAGAAGGCGGAGATCGCGGTCCCCCTTCCGGGAGGGGCCGGAGAATTCCGCCGCGCCCTCGATCGGTCCACCTTCGAGAGTCTGGCCTGTCCCGTCGTGGAGAGGACGGTCCCGCCTTGTCGCCAGGCCCTCAAAGACGCCGGGCTGAGACCTGAGGACATCGACGAGGTGATCTTGGTGGGAGGCTCGACCCTGATCCCCGTCGTTCGGAAGACCGTTGAGAAAGTCTTCGGCAAAGCCCCTCACAGCGAGCTGAACCCTCGGGAGGTCGTCGCCCTTGGGGCGGCCATCCAGGCGGGGATTCTGGCGGGGGGGATTCGAGATATGTTGCTTCTCGACGTCACCCCCTTGTCCCTTGGCATCGAGGTGATGGGGGGTGTCATTGGGGTTCTCATCCCCCGGAACAGCACGATCCCCACCCACGCCCAAGAGGTGTTTACCACCTATGTGGATGGGCAGGTCTCGGTGGACATTCACGTCCTTCAAGGGGAACGGGAGCTGGCCAAGGACAACCGAAGCCTCGCCCGCTTCCAGTTGAAGGGGGTTGCCCCCATGGCGGCCGGGCTCCCCCGGATCGCCGTCAACTTCCTCCTCGACGCCAACGGCATTCTGAACGTGACGGCAAAAGACCAGCGGAGCGGAAAAGAGCAGTCCATCGAAGTGAAACCCTCCTATGGCCTCGCGGACGAAGAGGTGGACCGCATGATTCAGGAGTCCTTCGAACACGCCGAGGCGGACATGGGCGCCCGCCTCCTGATCGATGTCAAAACAGAGGCCCAGACCGTCCTTCAAGCTGCGAAGAAGGCCCTCAAAGAGAGCGCTCATCTCGTCTCAGAAGCAGAGAGCCAAGACATTCAAGAGGCCGTCTGTGGGCTTGAGCAGGCCCTGGAGGGCGAAGACCGACACGCCGTTCGGGACCGGCTCGACCAGCTGAATAACGTCACCCTCCATCTGGCCGAGGTCATCATGGACGACGGCCTCAGCCGGTCCGTCAAAGACCGGCGGGCAGAGGAGATTTTAGAACGTTAAGGTCAGGGATGGCCGGATGAGGCCACCCCCAGGAGATACGAAACTCATGCCTAAGGTCACCTTTCTTCCGAAGAACATCACAGTTGAGGCGAAGGAGGGGGAGTCCATCCTGAACATCGCCCTGGAGAACGACATCTACCTCGAGCACAACTGCGGCGGGTTCTGTGCCTGCAGCACCTGCCACGTTATCGTCCACAAGGGCATGGAACACCTTCCTGAGGCCACCGAGGAGGAGGAAGACGAATTGGACGAGGCCGAGGGGCTGACGGTAAACTCCCGATTGGGCTGCCAGTGCCTGGTGGAAGGGGACGTGGTGGTTGAGATCCCGGCACACACCCGAAACGCCCCGGGGAATATCGGAGGACACGACCACTGATGAGTGTAGAGTGGAATGATTCCTACGAGATCGGCTATCAACTTTTCGAAAAGTTTCCGGACGTGGATCCCCTGACTGTCCGTTTCACGGACCTCCACCAGTGGGTCACGGAACTGTCCGAGTTTGAGGGTGACCCGAAGGCTTCAAACGAGAAGCTTCTTGAGGCCATCCAGATGGCGTGGCTCGAAGAGTACCAAGACGCCAAGGAGTAGGTCCTTTGCTTTCCGGCACGCTCCGCGAAGTTTCGTAGGTCCTATGTTTCTCGTCCTCACCGCCCTCATGCTTGCCCTGAATCTCTTCGCTCAGCCAGCCACAGCCCAGGCCCAGGAGACGAAACGTCCCTTTGAGGTGGTTGCTGAGCTGCCTGAAGGCCCCGGAAACATCGCGGTCACGCCCCAGGGCAGGATCATCATCAGCATGCACCAGTTCTTCAATCCCGAGCACCGAGTTATGGAGGTGCTGCCCAGTGGGGAGCTTCGGTCGTTCCCAAACGAGGAATGGAGTAGTGCCCCCGACAAAAGGGGCATCGGTTTCAACGCCGTGCTCGGCATTCGGAGCGATGTTCGCGGGGTCGTTTGGATGCTCGACAACGGAACCTCAGGCGGCGCCACCCCAAAGATCGTCGGGTGGGACACGGTGCGGGACGCGCTCAAGACCGTGATTTATTTACCCCATCCGGTGACGCGGGCCGGCTCTTTCCACAACGACCTGGCGGTCGATCTTCTTCACGAGGCTGTCTATATTTCGGACCTGGGCGGGGAGGGCGGTCCTGCAATCGTTGTGGTCGACCTCAAGACGGGTTTTTCGCGGCGCGTTCTTGCCGGCCATCAGAGCGTGGTCGCCGAGGACGTATCAATGGTGGTCGAGAACAGATTGGTGACCATTCTCGAGGGTGGCGGCGAATCCTCGGAGGCTCGGATAGGGATCAACCCCATCACCATTGACCCCACAAACAAATGGGTCTACTACGGCGCAATGCATGGGACGAGCGTCTACCGCATCCGAACCACCGACCTCTTGAACACAGAACTCGACGATGACCAGCTTGGAGAGCGGGTGGAGCGTTACGGCACAAAGCCCGTCAGCGACGGGATCAGCGTGGATTCCACCGGAAACGTTTACATCACAGACGTCACGGGCAACGCCATCGGAGTCACTTCCCCCGACGGCCAATACCGACAGCTCATCAGCGATGGTCTCATCCTGTGGCCAGACGGAATGAGCTACGGCCCCGACGGCTACTTCTATGTCACGGTCAACCAACTGCACCGTTCGGCCATTCTCAACGAAGGACAGGACATCACGACACCCCCCTTTCGCATCATTCGTTTCAAGCCCCTCACGCCGAGCGCGGTCGGCCGATAGGCGCTTGCCCGCCCAAGGGAAGATTGGGTGCGGGGGGAAATCAAAAATTTCGCTACAGGTGGGTTGTTCTGAAAAGTCCTGGTGGTCCCCGGCTATGCAGTGCCCCGTTTTCCAAAACGCCCTAAAAGGCGTCTTAGCCGGGAAAAAATCACTTTGGAGGCCACTGCGCGGCCAAGGTCCCCTGAGTGGACGCCGTCCCCTTTGTGGCGGACCGTCGCCTGCTCCGTCTCAAGGTCCACCTCGGCCTCTTCTACCCCCGGGAGCCCCTCCAGGGCTCGCTTGACCCGGAGGGCTCAGAGGTTGCAGACCATCCCCCGGACACGAAAGGACAACTCGCCCGGGGGTCCCTCCACGGGGGCGTCCGCCGAAGGGTTGACAAGGAAGTTTCGAATTTTTAAAGGCATGCAATCTACCGTCGACAAGCGGGGAGATTCAGATCTTCTTTCGTATGGTCCGGTCTATCGAGAGCCTTCCGCTTCCCAGGAGGAAGAGCGCCAACGCCCCCGCCAAGAGGAGAAGCTCCCGATCGGCACTTCCCCCAATCAACCCTCCCGGCAGCTTGACCAGCCAGATAGCCACGATCAGGATGATCACCTGAAGGAGGCTTATCCATCGGGTCCACAGGCCCAGGATGACCGCAATTCCGCCGAAGAATTCAATGATCCCGACGACGACAGCGGTGACAGTGGGAAGCGGAATCCCGAGGCCCCCGAAGGATTGTCCCACGACCTCAATGTCGCGAAAAAGCTGATAGAAGCCTGTCCAGATAAAAACAGCCCCCACGGCGAGTCGAAGGGGAAGTGGGGCCAGGAGATGGGCATCCTTGAAAGGAGAAGGCATTTTTGACCTCCCGTAAGTTGGCTATATATTTAGCGCTGTGTGACTGAAAATACCATCGAAATCCCTGGACCCTTTTCTGGATTCTGGCCCTTTCGTTTCCCATAGAGGTAGGGCCCTGTCTCGTTTCAGGGGCATTATGATAATATGGGTTCAGGGGCCAGGCCTGAATAATACGTGTCGCCCTGAATGAGTGAGACTTTTCAGGGGCCCTTCAAGCGCAATTCATCTTCCCCTGGCGCCTTTCTGAGTCTAGTTCAGAAGGCAGGCGAGGGGGAGCCAATGAGAGGACGATTTTGCCATGAAGATCCGAGAAGAAGGGGGCCAGCTGGCTATCGAGTGCAACCTGAATGCGATGAAAGAGATTTATCGGGCGCTCTTTCATGCCCTGCGCTCTAGCAGTTCTCAAGAGTTCGACGACCAGGATATCCTCCTCACCCTTCAGCTCTTCCTTCAACGGAAGGCTGGGGAGCAGGGAGTTGACGTTTCCATCCACCAGGACTGGGAGCGATTCCTCGGCTACAAGCACGTCGAGGCTTGTGAGGATCGCTACGCTCGGTATCTCCCCGAGCGGGATGATGGAGATTTAGAGAAAAAAGGTTAGGGCGTCAGGGTGGCCCTGTCTCCAGGGGCTTCTTGCCGAAGGGAAGTGAGACGCTGGCGGAAGACCACCTTGTCGTAGAGGACAAAGTCCAAGACCGTGGCAACGGCAACTCCGATGACAAAGTTCAGGTCATCCTGAAGATCAAAAACCTGCCCGATGGGAAAGAGGATGAGGCGGACGACGGCGCCCACCCCGACGGCCCCGTGAAAGGTGAGGCACTTGAAGAAGAGAGCCCGCCCCCGCAGACGTTCTGAGTCCTTCCAAGTCCACAGGTACTGAAAGACGAAATTGTAAAGGATACTAATCTCGATGCTGAGGATCAGAGGCAGGTTGACGAGGAGGGGGGTGGAAAGCCCCGCCACCCTAAAAAGCTTAAAGAGGCCCCAGTTGATAATGAAGGCGCTTCCCCCAACCACCAAGAAGGGGAAGATACGGTGGCGGCTGGCGACGATATAGCTCACCGCGCCCTGGACCCACGAAATAGACAATCTCGTCCTCCCTTTGCTTGTGCCAGAGTCAATCAGAGCAGGGAGCAATGGCGGACCGAGATCCTATCTGAAAAGGGCTTCTTGGGGCAAGTTTCGGGGGAGGGAATAGGCCCCCGGCCCGGCCTTTTATCCTGAGAAGAAGTCGAATGTTTGACCGGAAATTCGAGGGAGATGACAGTTCCAGGCCCTTATTGCCCTGCCGCCCCGGAGGCCTGGGGTTCCTTGACAACCCTTTGATTGCGGGCTATCTTGAGTTTTCTGAAACCGCTCGGGGGCCTTTTTTCGAGGGGTGTAGGGACGGTTACAATGCGCCCGTAGCTCAGTTGGACAGAGCAACGGACTTCTAATCTAGTACGCACAGCAGCACTACACTTCTAATCTACTACGTTTTCAATCACTTACCACCCCCCGTTGTCCGAGGGTCCTCTTTTTCGATTGGTAACTATACCCTTAAAGCACGTAAAATTAGCTCTTGACAAATTTTGATGATCAATATATTCTCATATCAGGCTTAGCCTGTGAGGTCGGCGATGGCGGCTGGCCAAGACCTGGACGAGAGTCCGGGTTTTGGTTTTTTCTTGTTGCTATGACCTTTTCAGTCTCGACAAGGTCATAGCAACTGTATGTAACACCCAAAATTCTCTTCTCCTCTTCGGTCTTCAAGCCACTAGCGATTAGCTTCCCATTCCCAATAAGTTCAATATATGGAGCATATCCTTACTGTGTAGCCTCCCATACACATTGGCCACAGATAGAGGTCCGCCACCTGCATTGGGGGAACCGATATCCAATTCTTCGCGCAAATTTAACTGCCCGTTCAACCGAAATTGAGAACGCTGTTTTGCAAAGGGACCAACGTTGAGTACCATACCGTTCACGATACCTGTGGTTATAGCCTGGACGGTCGATTACACAGGCATGACCAACGGCTGGAACACTCCCCATGAGGTTGCTGAGGTCTTGGTAAAATTCGAGTTGCAGCTCTTCGTCAATTTTTCTTAGCCAAAAGAATTTTTTGGTTTTCCCGCGAATCTCCGATGAATGCAATGGATACGTTATCTGCCATTTGGCACAAAAATCTTTATACAGAGTGCGCAGTTCGTCTTCTTCCTCCTCTTTTAGCAAAATCCCCCCCAACCCGAACCAGTCATATTTGTGTTCGGAGGGCCACCCAGGCCTTCGGTCAGGATGCCTGGTTCCTGAATCATCCATGTAGAAATTCAACACATCAACCATGGAAAAGGTTCACCTTTTTTGGCATTCCATTTGAAATGGTGTTAGATTAAAAGCATGAAACGCCCGGCCCGCAAGAAGGTTCCAGAGAAGAAGAAATACCCGTCATATGAGGATGGGCGATTACGGGACCGCGAGATTGAGCAAAGGCAAGAAGGTTCAGGCGGAATCTCGCGAGACAGATTCTTAGCCACAATCAAGAAGACTGCCTCTAAGTCCCATCGTCCCCAGAAATAGTTTCCCCTCCTTCTTGTTTCGCTTCGGTTGAGGCTTGTTGCCTTTCTGACATCTTTTCTTCCTTTCCTTTTTTCATTCTTTCTGCAAAATTCGCTCGTTGCTCAGCAGACATCTTCTTTTTCTGTTTCCTCCCATTTTTCGCCTTCCCAACACTTTTCAGTTTACGCTTTGTGGTCGTTTTCTTTCTTGATTTTTTCTTTGCTGGTGCTACTGGAGTTTCAGCTTTTTTGTTGGGATAAAAAGAGCGCATGCCAAAATTGCTTTCACCGACTAGGGTAAAACGCCGTGTCCCTCTGACAAGCTGGTCATACAGGGATTTTCGCGGGTTCCGTGCCGTGAGTTTGACGCCCCCTTGGTGAAGGTCTTTCACAATTTGGTCGATATGGACAGCATGGCCCACCATGTCCAGGTACTTCGCGGCGGCGTCCAGTTGGCTCAGGCCAAAAAACGTATCCGGTCTAATCTGAAGCCGTTCCGTCGCTTTCGCTTCGGTTGGTGACTCATCATTTTCAGGAAAGCTGACTCTTTCCCCAATCTCTGCGGCGAGGTCCAGGATTACTTCTCGCTTCAGGCGAAGCTCCTCTTTTTTTTGCTGAATTAGCTTTCTTATATCGCGTTCCTGGTCCAGATATTTGTCCAGGATTGTGCGCACGGATTCTGCAACCATGGGTTTTCCCCTTGCGGCAGTGAGGCTTTTCGTATACATAAGAGAAAGCGGCGAAGGCCCCCCATTTTGGGGAGCGGGAAACCCCGCTCCCCTCAAAGGGGCTGTCTAATAACGGTCGCGGTGTTGGTAGCACCGCTACCTCCCTTCACCCGCCGCTGGCGCCTGAGACGGTTGGTCGGGGCGGGATGCTTCGACCAACCGTCCTACTCTTCATCGTATAGTCTACGCTCTTCTCGTCAAAGATCAAGCAAAACTCGCGCAACCGACCCGATCATCGCCACCTCGCAATGCGATGTAGCGCATCATTTTGATTCAAATTATTTTTATGTTATTGAATTATTGGAAGTTATATGACTGCATCAATTTGAAAAGTGTCACTTTTCTTCTCTAGGATAAAGATATTTCTGTCATGTATCGGCGAGTGGAAATCATGATGTGCGGCCGATTGGGGAATATCTCCCATGTTTTCCAGACCGCACACGCTTGATGCGCCCCGCAACGGCTTTATACATGGCCGTATCGTCGTCCCGATGGTTATATCTGAAGGCGTACTCGTCAATATACCCCTGAAGATGCTTTTTGCTCACAGAGTGGTAAACCCCTGAAATTCCACGCTTTAGAAGGCTCCAAAACCCGTCAATCGTGTTCGTGTGGACGTTCCCGATCACGTAGATTTTCTGTGCGTGGGGGATTCGCCGGTGTCGGTATCCATCCCTCCGCAGGGTGTCATAGGACGACCACTCATCCGTGTAGACCATCGAATCCTGAAGCACAAATTCCTTGATGATTGGGGTAAGACTTCTCCTGCTTACATCCGTGGTCACTAAAGCGGCGACCTTTCCGCCTCGTTCCACGATTCCGAAAACCGGGGTCTTGTGTGAATCCTTGCCCGGACGACCTCTCTTACCGCCTCGACGCCGACCGCCCATGTAGGTTTCATCAATCTCGACCTCACCGGACAGCCTCTCGATTTCCTCACCGAGCAGGGAGCGGATCTTGTTGAATATTCTCCAGGCGGTCTTGTACGTGACCCCTAGTTCCCGCTCAAGCTGTTTGGCCGAGATTCCACAACGGGTAGAGGACATGAGGTAAAGGGCATAGAACCACGATTTCAGGGACGTGCGGGACTTCTCGAAAATCGTCCCGGCAAGCGGATAGACGTGCGTTCCGCAACGGTCGCACGAGTACGCCTTGCGCCTGCTCTTGAGTTGGTGGTGTTTGGTAACTTCCCCGCAAGCCCGACAATCTATCCCCTTCGGGTAAGTCTCACCCACCAGTAAATCGAGACAAGCATCGTCATCGGGGAAATCTTCATTGAAATCCTTGATTGTATAGCGTTCCATGCCTATATCCTCCTTCTCACTCCTTGAATATAGGCCCTGCTGTACGTGCTGTCAAGGGATAATTACCTTTCGATTATCCTCATTTATCCTTTATTCATCCCGCTTATCCTCCTGTTGTAAATCTTTTCGTAGGTCAATCGTAGGTCACAGAAAAGCCTCCCGGACAAAAGAGTCTCTGTCTGTGTATATAAAAACAGGGGGTCATGTGCGCCGACCCCCGCAGGTACTCGGGGCCTCTGCCTTTCCCCCCGGTTTTCCTTGATTCTCCCCCTGTTGGATTTCAAATCGTAGGTCCTATGCGGGGCTTTCAACAAAACGCCCTCTATTCGTGTTTATACATATAGAGGGTCATGTGCGCCTCTATAGAGACTGCGCTTGACTCCCCACAACTTTGACGCGAAGGGAAAGCGTCCTGGTTGGGAAGCTACCCAGGCCCTTATTTGAGCTCCCCACGCTCAGTCACCCCTGACCGTGGGGCCCCGAGCGTACAACGCGTCGGGCTTTTAGCACAGAGACCCGGAACCCTTCTTATCTGCGCCTCCCGGCGCGGGTCGGGAAGGTCATTCGGGCTCCAATTATTTCCTCGTGCCTTCATCAATCCCACTGTCTCATCGAGTCGAGGGCGCGGGTGTCTATTTTGTGTGGTTGTATCTCCTCGAAGCATTGGAGCGGAGGGCTGCCGGACCCGGCAGGGAGGGGAACCAAATTATGATGCTCGACCTTCTGTATCTTTTCGGTTGGGTTGTCGTCGCGTTTTTTATCATCGAGGTCCTCTGGAAGGTTTGGCCAGGTCCTCCTTCGGACGGCCCGCCCCCAGGATACGCGTAGCACGGCCCCACTTCTCTTAACTCTCTATTCTCTTACTTCTCTCTATTCTCTTATTCCTTATAGCGCGAATTTCGCGAAGGAGAACTTCTATGGCCTTAAAGCTAGAGGGAAGTGACGAGAACCCCGCGCAGGATAAGAGCGCGGAGCGCTCTAATCAAGAAGATACCGCGAAGCCTGAGGGGTTCGCGGAGAGTCCCGAGAAGTCAGGGGAGGGTAACGCGACTGAGAGCGCGAATCCTCGCGAAGTACGAAGCATCGAGAATCCTCGTGAAGTATCTCTCGGTGAGCATATTGCTCAGGCCATAAACACAGGCAACGTGCTGGCGACTCCTTGGGCTTTGTTCGGGATTTACACGGAGCTTCAAGCGCTACGTGCTTTGCTATCACAGTTCATCACGATTCAGACGCACCCCGTTACGGCCATTGAGCCCCTTCGTGAGGAGGAAAAGGAAGATGGCAATCAAGAAGGAAAAGCCTGAGGGTTCGGAGCTTTGTCACTATCACGTAGAGGCGCTTGAGGCCGTGCCGTTTACGTACGAGGTTGTTGCCCCAAACATAGAGGACGCGTTGAAGCAAATTAACAAGGGGGATGTAACGAATTGTTATTGCTCTGACGCAACCAAGCGGACCTTCACTAAGGTCGAATTGGTAGAGCATGGAGACTAAGGCTAAGGTTCCTAAGAAGCCAACGGTTCGGGGCGTAACCCTGAACATGGACAGGCGCTTCTACCAGCAAGTTGATGTCACTCGCTCCGAGCGGACCACGCTTGAGAGTTTCATGCAGGACGTTCAAGACCCCACGCTTGACCCGAAGGAGCTAGCAGTCAATCTCTCCACGAGTACTCACGACTTCATGCTGTTCCTGATGGTCCTCGGGCTTGAGCTTTTCAGACAGCGGTCTCACTCAATTCAGAGGGCAAGTCGGATTGTCCTTACCCCGGAGGAGGCAGCCGAGGAGAAACGGTCTGCACAGAAGGCAGGGTTACTCCTGCCAGGAGGAGTGGGTTATGGGTCTGTTCCGCAAGAGGCCAGTTGAGGTCGTAGCTGAGAGGCACTACACACCTTTCACGGTAGAGACCAAGGAAGGCGCGATGCAGGGCAACCCCGGGGACTGGTTGGTGACTGGCGTTGATGGTGAGAAGTATCCCGTAGCACACAGCATCTTCATCGCGACGTACGACCCGGTTGATGAAATAGCGAGTGCTGAGATGCAGAGCGAGCGGGCTTCTACTCCCTCGACTGAGGACGTCGGGACTGATGAAGCCTCCTGAGGTTTACTACTGCCCGCACTGTACGCACCCTGTTGACGTGCCGCTCCCCGTCGAGCCGTTGTACACCATCGCGGACGCCGCGAAGCTTATGCCTACGACTCGGGCCGGGCTCCGTACTTTCCTCAACACAACCAACCGGGGCAAGACAGTCCAGCAGCGGTACAAGCGATTCGGCCCTCGCATCTATCGTTATCTCACCGCGAGTGAGGTCAGGCAGATACGAGAGTGGTACTTGATGGACAAGATTACGTGGTCCAAGGACAAGGCGAGTGACGAAGACAAAGCAGGCAGGGAAGCACCAAGCGCCCGAGACAACAGCGTTAGTGAAGCAAGCAAAGCGCGCGCCTCCTGCGCTGATTGATGACGTAAGGGGGAAGCTTCTAGCTCTTGCCGGGATAAGCATTGATGACCTGGCGCGTGATGTTAAGAAGGCCCACAGGAAGCTCGTCTCTCTCCTCGACGCCAAGACCAAGCGGTACTTTCAACACGAAGGAGAGGTCGTGGGTGAGAGGGTGGACGAGGACACGGAATTACAGCGGAAGGCAGCCAAGGACCTGCTTGAATTTGCCGGGGCCTCGAAGTCAAAGGGTTCGGGGGGCAAGAGCGACGTCCATCTTCACTTACACGTTGAAAAGCCTTGGGTTAAGGACGACCGGCCCAAGCCTGATGACTCTGATGTGGTGGACGGGGAGTGTGGGCCGTCGCCTGGCGGTTCGTGACCGTCCTGTCACGAACAGCGTAACTCGTTGATTTAACGAGGCACCCCCCTCCCCGTTTCGTTCTGCAGCCTGGGGGGGGTTCAAAAACAGTCGGCCCCGGTATCTTGCGTTAGAAGCTTGTCGTCCAGAAAACCCATTTTTGAAAACTTACAGGAGGACGCGCCGTGCCAGGAGTCAGTGGACCTCACAGCCTCATTAACGAGCATTGGAGAGAGTACGACTTCGGAGGCAGGGCCTATCGGATTGATAATCCCAGCCTTCTCTTTATCGGAATCACCACTCACCGCGTAGTCGGCCCCGACGCCACTGTTCACGTTGTCCCCGCGCCCGGGCACTTTGGCTGCGTTGTTACCTACGAGCCCAAGGACGCGACTGACCCGGTGCAGTTCTAGTCCCGTAGCTCATCAGGCAGAGCACGTGTAGGCGAGGGCCTTGCAGAGGGCACCTGGTACGCGGAGCGGGTGGGTGATAAAGCGCGGGAGGCGCTGGCGAAAGGTGAGTGTTTTAAGTTTTTAGAATCTAGGAGAGATGTGGAGTATGAGGGGTTGGAACTAGTGGAGGCGAGGGAGCTTTGAGGCTTCTCAAACTTCGCGAACCTAAGCTCCCGGCTACACGGTACTACGTCGTGGACAGCAACCGACAGCTAGAGCAGGTCTGCGAGCAGATTGCCCTCCGGCATCTGGACTCGAATTTCTCCGCGAACCCCGTGATGCGGGCCGTGTTCAGGATTCTGCTTACGGAGGCGAAAAGCTATTGGGTGTTTATTCAGGCTCGCGTGGGTCGTGAGATTACCGAGGCCAGCCTAATTTACACGGAGAATTGAAGCGATGACTCCAATAGAACGCGTGAGGAGGGCGAGGGCCTGCCCGTTCGTCAAATGGGCAGGCGGCAAAAGGTCTTTGATTCCTGAGATCGTCAAGGTATTGCCTCCCAAATTTGGCCGCTATTATGAGCCTTTCGTTGGTGGTGGGGCAGTGTTCTTTTCCCTCGATTCTCGCATTCAATCAGCCTATCTGTCCGACATAAACGTTGAGCTCATGATCACATACGAGGTGATTGAGACCAATCCGGATAAGTTAATTGATGAGCTGGTAGTGCATAGCAAGAAACACAACAAACCCCATTATCTCAGTGTACGAAAAAACGGACACGGCGAAGCCGATCCGGTGCGTTTGGCCGCGCGATTCATATATCTGAACAGGACTTGTTACAATGGCCTTTACAGGGTGAACAATCAGCGGAAATTCAATGTCCCCATGGGCAGCTATAAAAAACCCAGAATATGTGACGAAGACAATATCCGCGCCACTTCCGAGGTCCTGAAGAAAGCAACCATAAAATTTCACTCTTTTGAAGGCATCGAACCCGGGGAGAACGATCTCGTTTATTGCGATCCGCCATACCATGAGACTTTCGACGGATATACCGACCGGGGATTTGACGAAAATCATCATCGGTCCTTGCGAGAAGGGTGTGTTCGATGGCGTAATGATGGCGCTTATGTGATTGTCTCAAACAATGACACCTCCCTTATACGTTCTCTTTATAAGAACTTCCGACTTATTGAGGTCCAGGGGGCGAGGAATATCAGTTGTAAAGGCGATGAGAGAGAGAAAGCGTCTGAATTGCTCATACTCGGATATTGACCAAGGAGGCGAAGAAGCCGCCACAGGAGGTAAGCATGGCGTTGTCGGACCGTACCCTTGAAATAACGATGCAGAACGGAAGTATCTTCCACGTCGCGTGTAAGGGCCTTGTCAGCTTCTCGGCCCCCATCTTCGTCGAGAGGTCCCCATCCCCGGTAGTGGTGCAGAAGATTGTGCGCCCGGAGGGAGGAGAGGTTGAGGTTGGTCCACTGGCGGAGCTCCAAGAGAAGCCGGACGTTGACTACACGGTCGAGTGTGGTCTGACCGACCCCCCGTCTGAGAAGTTCCCCGAGGAGCAGGTTAGGGAGGCACTTGCCCTGGCCTTAGATTCTTTCGAGAGGATGGAGCCGGACGAGTTCACTCAGTGGATTACCGAGAACATTACTTGGGACGAGATTAAGTCCTCCGCTCGCATGGTTAATAGTCTAGCCGGGGGCGGACCCCCGATTGACTTTTCCGCGATGTGGGAGGATTCTCGCAAGCCCTAATTTGAGTCAGGAAGTAGAGCAAACAGTAAGGCTTCGGTTTAACCCCCGCTCTTATCAGCTTCCCCTCCTTCGGTTCCACGAGAACGGCGGTAGGCGCTCGATAGCGGTGTGGCACCGACGCGCCGGGAAGGACCTAACGATGTGGAACTACACCATCGGACAGGCCCTTGAGCAACCCGGCATCTACTACTTTTTCTACCCCACCTACAGTCAGGGTAAGAAGATTCTCTGGAAGGGGATGGACTCTAAGGGGGTCCGCTTTCGGGACTACATTCCGCGCGAGGTTCGCGACCATTGTCAGGAACATGAGACCGAGATGCGGATTGAGTTTCCCAACGGCTCCATCGTCCAGATTATCGGCTCCGAGAACATTGACTCCATCGTTGGGACCAACCCCCGAGGGTGCGTGTTCAGCGAGTATGCCCTACAGGACCCGAAGGGGTGGGATTACGTGCGGCCTATCCTCGCGGAGAACAGGGGCTGGGCTTCCTTCATCTACACCCCTCGGGGACACAACCACTCCTGGCGTCTCTTTGAAGCGGCCAAGAGGCTTAGCGGCACCTGGTTCGCGCAGATTCTCACGATTGCGGATACGCGAAGGGACGCGCCGGGCGAGGACGGGACCCCCGTCATAACGCCGGAGCAGGTCCAGGAGGAGGTTGACGCGGGGATGGACCCGGACCTAGCGCAGCAGGAGTTTTACTGCTCCTTCGCTGGCTCCCTACAGGGCGCGTACTACGCGAGGCAGCTACAGACCGCGCGAGAGCAGAAGCGTCTTACCTTCGTGCCTTATGACCCGAAGCTCCCCGTGCATACCGCCTGGGACCTTGGGCTTGATGACGCGACTAGCGTTTGGTTCGTTCAGGTTGAGGGTAAGGCAATATACCTCGTTGACCACTACGAGGAGTCGGGGCTCAGCCTTATAGACCACGTGGAGGCGATGCACAAGAAGCCCTACTCCTACGGCCTGGCGCTTATGCCGTGGGACTACGAGCATCGGGACCTTGGTACGGGAATGACTCGGCGGGAGACTGTCGAGGAGAGGTTCCCGAGGTTTCAGTCCTACACGGTTCCCAAGGCCAGGATTCAGGAGGGCATAAACGCGGTCAAGACTATCATCCCCCGCTGCGTGTGGGACACCACAAAATGTGAGCGCGGGTTCGACGCGTTGACTTCATATACCAAGGCATACGACGAGAAGAATAGGTGCTTCAAGAAGACCCCCCTTCACAACTGGGCCTCTCACGGAGCCGACGCGTTTCGTACTCTCGCGATGGGAATTGAGTACTTGAGTACCGTACCCGTTCAGGTCTACGCGGAGAGGGGGTTTAACCCCCTGCAGGGCGAGGAGCAGTCTCGGGTGGCGGCACACGACTTTAATCCCTTACACGACTGATGGAGGTAAGACGTATTCGCTATGAGTGGTCTCTTAGGCGGCAGGCCCAAAGCCCCAAATATCACGATTCAACAGTTCCCCTCGCGGCCTGCTAGTAGCAGGAGCATCATATCAAGGTCAGCTTCCGCGGCAACCAACCCGTTCACGGCCTCGGAGTTATCTCTGGCCGGGGTTCGCGTTGCTACTGGTCAGGAGGTACAAAACGCGGGACTTAATGACCCTACTCGGTCTTTCTTTATTGACCCTACGAAAAATATTCTAAGTCAGGACGAGGTATCGAAGCGCTTAAAGTCCAGGGCTACCTCTTCGCCCGCTTCTAAGGATGCTGATTCTCTAGCGGAGCAGAGGGTAGAAGGTGAGCTTGCAGGGGACCGGGCTAGAGAAACCAAGAGGCGCCGAAGATTCTCCACCATTCTAACTAGCGGGCTAGGTCAGCTTGTAGGCCCGGATGACGTGAACAAGCCGAGGCTAGGAGCGGGGTCATAACAGTCAATGCCTATTAACGCTAAGGACGTTCTTAAGCGCTACAAGCGCCAGAAATCCGACCGTTCAAATTGGGATTCCCTCTGGCAGGAACTAGCGGACTACATCGTACCGAGAAAGAATTTCATTATCACGAAGCCCCTGCAGGGTGGCTCTCGTCAGACTAATAGGCTATTCGATTCTACGGCTATTTTTGCAAACGAGCGTCTAGCTTCTACGATGCAGGGTACTCTCACATCTTCCGCGTTTCCTTGGTTCTCTCTCAAGATGAGAAGTGAGGAGCTAAACGAGGTAGAAGAAGTAAAGAAGTGGTTGGAGGAAAGCTCCTCTATGGTCTTGGCGGCTCTCCGACAGTCTAACTTCGAGTCCGAGATGCAGGAGCTTTATCTAGACATCGGAGGCTTTGGGACTGGTGGAATGTTTATCGGAGAGAGGGAGCTTGAGCGTTCCGGCAGGTTTCCCGGATTCCGATTTAGGGCCATGCCCGTCGGGAATTATACGATTACCGAGGATGAGGAGGGGCGTGTAGTCAGCGTCTTTTATGAGTTTGAGTTGTCCGTCACCGCCGCGGAGGAAAGATTCGGAAAGACCAATCTTAGTGATGACTCGCAGAGGAAGCTGGACGACGATAATAAGAAGGATGACAAGATTAAGATTCTCCATGCCGTGTTCCGTCGTCCCGGCATAAACGAAAATCAGGTTACGGTCACAACCCCCTCTAGGCTTCTGCCATGGGCCTCGTTGTTTATTGAGATAGAAAAGAGGAAGAAGCTGCAGGAGAAGGGGTACCACGAGTTTCCGTTCATCGTTCCCCGTTGGGCTAAAGCTCCGGGGGAGACCTACGGGAGGGGGCCGGGGATGACCGCCCTTCCCGACATTCGTACTCTTAACCGGGCCGTAGACCTGAGGTTTAGGGCCTGGGCCAAGGCAGTTGACCCCCCTCTGTCGGTTATCGACCGGGCGGTGATTGGTAGGGTTAGGCTGACTCCCGCTTCTATTAACCCAACGCGTTCCCACGATGCAATTCGGGAGATTATCACTCAGTCTCGTTTCGACGTGTCTAACGTCAACGAGGATCGTCTGATTCAATCTATTCTCCGTATCTTTTTCCATGACCTTGTGCAGTTTAGGCGCAAGGAGGGAACCCCCATCTCCGCTACTGAGGCGGGAATTATCTTCTCTCTTATGGAGAGGCTGCTGGGGCCGACATTGGGGCGTATTAGGTCAGAGGCCCTAGCGCCTCTGGTCAATAGACTTTTCCGCATGATGCTTAGGGCTGGCGTTCTTCCCCGTATTCCCAATGCGGTACTTCGGGCGGTGGAGCAAAACCAGGCTCAGATTGATGTTCGATATGAAGGTCCCCTAGCACGAGCCCAGCGCTCCGCCGAGGTTGAGGCGGTTGAGGCTGTCGCGGCTCTACTTCTTCCTCTGCGGGAAGCGTTCCCGGACATTATGGACATTATTGATGCGGACGAGATGGCCCGTGGAGTTGCAGAACAGCGCGGACTTCCTCAGAGATTCATACGTAGTAAAGCATCTATTGTGAAGATTAGGAGCGTACGACAGGAGGCTCAGCGTCAAGAAAGAGAGGCGGCGAATATGGAGCGGGCTGCACAGGCATTAGGAAAGGCCGGGCCGGGTCTTAGGGCTTTAGGAGGTCTAAAGCCAGACCAGGGGAGTCAAAGGACGCCAGGAATCCCTCAAGAGGCAATCGCTGCTTAAGAAAGGAAAGCGAGTATGGCTGAGGAAAAATTCCAGATTACAAAAGAGCAGGCCAAGAGAGCCGAGTTGTTTCACTCGGTCTATAACAAGGACCCCGGCGCTGAGGTTCTTGATGACCTGAGGCTTAATTTTTCTACCCAGCTTTCGTATATGCGCAGGGACCCCACGCACACCGCGTTTCAGGAAGGAGCGCGGGCTGTTGTGTTTTATATCGAGGACCAACTTCGGATTCATAATAACCCCCTCGCGGAAGTAATTGAGGAAACTGACGAGGACAAGGAGAATAAAGAATGACGCCAGAGCCTGATGAGAAAGTAGTTGCGGCAGAAGTCAAAGACCCCACCCCTGCCGACTCGAAGATTGAGAACATTCCTCCCGAGGATAGACGCCCCGACTTGGTGGATGACAAGGAGAAGGGCGACGACGCTAAGGGAGATGGTAAGGAGACTCCTTCCGAGCCTTCGTGGAGGGATTCGCTCCCGGAGGAGCTTAGTAAGGAGAAGTGCTTAGAGACGGTGCCGGACGTTGAGACTCTGACGAAGAATTATGTTGAGGGTCAGAAGCTCATCGGGGGCTCTGTAAGGGTCCCGAAGGCGGACGCGTCTCCCGAGGAGATTGCTAAGTTTCATAAGCAGCTTGGGGTACCCGAATCCCCCGAGGGATATAGCATCCAGCGTCCCGATATGCCGGCCGGCATCGAGTTTAATACCGAGGAGCTTTCGGGTGTTTTTGGTGCGATGCATAAGGCGGGGTACACCAATGCCCAGGCTCAGTCGGGCTTGAACATTTATGGCGGCTTACTGGCTCAGGCTCACGAGCAGCGCTTGTCCGAGGCCAAGGAATCTGAGGCCGTTCTTAAGGAGGAGTGGGGCGCTGCCTACGATAGGAATATTGCGGTAGCGCAGGAGGCCCTTCGGTTTTTAGGTGGTGATGACCTCGCTCAGAGATTCGAGGAGACTGGGCTTGGAAATAGCCCAGCCGTTCTTCGTATGTTTTCTCAGATTGGGGACATATTGCAGGAAGATAAGTCCATGCCCGAGGTTAGCGTTGGCGGTAAGACTAAGGACGAAATGAGAGCCCGTCTCGCCCAGCTACAGTCTGACCCAAATTACCTGTCTGACGCAAACCCCGCGAAGCACCGGGAGACGGTTTTGGAAGTTACCAGTCTTAATCAGCAGCTTTACAGTTAGTACTTTTCCCAGGTCGTCTAATGGCAGGACATCGGGCTCTGAACTCGGAGACGAGGTTCGACCCATTTCCTGGGAACCATCTTTTCACTCCCGAGCTAAGTACGCCCCCCGAGGATAACGTACAACCCCGAGAGTACAAACCACGCCGGGAAGCCTAACGGTCCGGCTACCACGCGGTTAGACGCGTCGCTCGCCACGTTACGGTAAGGACCCAGCAGGGCCGGAAGTCCGACAACCCTTCAAGGTCATTCGTCGTTTTTCTTTTTAAACTTGGAGGGTTTTTACGTGTCTACTCAGATTACTACCGCACAGGTGCAGCAGTACAAGAGCAACGTGTTCCTCCTGTTCCAGCAGAAGGGCA
>CBDFMI010000005.1:0-699040 GCA_965249615.1 bacterium
CGAGGGGAGCCTTGGGGAGATAGCCAACGCGGCCACGATGGCCGCGGTCGAGGCGTTTAACTCTCGGCAATTCGTGATGGGTATGTCTCGTGTGGTCGGCATCCTAAGTGGCCGTGAGGAGAACATCGAGAGCTTCCTTAAGGACTTCGCGAGGGGCGCGTTCCCGTTCTCGTCTGCTCTCCGAGATGTATCCCGACAACTAGACCCTCTACTTCGTGAGGCTCGGGGAATTATAGACCGGGCATTTCAAACCATACCAGGCTACAGTCGCACGCTCCCCCGTTCCGTAACCTTTGGGGCGAGACAGTACAGGCACCCGACGCGGTAGGCCCGGATTTCATCTCTTTCCTCACTATCACTACCGGGAAAGATGACGCGGTATTCTCGGAGTTTGACCGCCTGGGCTTCGCGCCCTCAAAGACCCCGGAGCAGGTTGAGGGAATCGAGCTTACCCCGAAGCAGCGTGACCGACTCTCGGTACTAACCGGGAAGGAAGTGGAGCTTGCGGGGGCCAGTCTACGCGAAGTACTCCACGACGAGATTTTCAACAACTCTATCTACGAGGATATGTCCGACGAGCGCAGAAAGACCCGCCTCCTGTCTATCATCCTGGACTTCCGGGATGAGGCTAAGGCTCGCTTGGAGGAGGAGTTTGCTAGCACGCTAGGCGCTGACCTAGAGAGAGCTAGAGAGGATAAGGAGATTAGGAGATTCACGCCGGGGCCAGCGCCTCGCACCTTAGGAGTGGGGCAGTAAATGACTATCTCTACCACCACAAACAGAATCGTTTACACGGGAAACGGGTCCACCAAGATATTCGCCTACACCTTCAAGATTTTCAAGGACAGCGAGCTTGAGGTTCAGGTGGATGGGGTAATCCAGACCATTACCACCCACTACACCGTTAGCGGCGCGGGGGACGCAGGCGGCGGAAACGTCACCTTTGTCACCGCCCCCCAAGCGCGGACCAGGTTCTTATCCGCCGAATCCTCCCCCTGACGCAGCTTATTGACTACATCACCGGGGGTAAGTTTCCCGCGAATAGTCACGAGGAGGCTCTTGACCGGGCCATAATGGTCCTGCAGCAGCACCAGGAGGTCTTCGACCGCTCCATCATCCTCCCGCCCACCTCCGAGCTGACGAAAATACAAATCCCCGTCTCCGGTGGGGGTAAGGCGATTCGCTGGAATACGGCGGGGACTGCCCTTGAGTTGTTCGACTTGGTGGTGGGTACAGTATTGCAGGTTATCACTACTGAGGGGGACCTTATTCAGGGAGGTACGGCGGGAGCCCCGGAGAGACTTGGGATTGGTGCCGTGGGCTGTCTCCTTCACCGCGTGGGCGCTAAGTGGGCTGCTTTGGCCCTGGGTCTGAGGACCAGGTACTAAAGATTGTTTCTGGCGTCCCAGCGTATGCCGTAGAGAAGGGGCTTCCTGCTGGGTATCGGCGTGGGTTCCAGATATCTAATAACGGAACAGATGCGGCAAACGACTTGGACATAGCTGCGGGAGAGGGACGAAACGACGACGACGACGGGGATATAAAAACCACCTCTCTGCTGGCCTGTCAGTTCGACGTGGTGGGAGCCGGAGGGCGCCAGAGCGCCACGGCCATCCCAGACGGGACATGGTTCGACATCTACATGATTTCCGGGAGCGGGCAGACCACAAAGCCCTTCGCAGTCCGCGAGAGCCTCAGCGTTACCCTCCCGAGCGAATACGCCGACTATGCTCACATCGGCTACTGGTATTGGGTGGATGGGACCGTAGGCCTCATCCCCGCCGTCCATGAAGAAAATGGGTGGGTGTGGTTCAAGGATAATTACATTGAGGATTTGGATTCCACGGGCTCCGCGACCTCTTTTACAGACATCAATTTGAGTGTCCATACAGACCTCGTTCTCCCCATCCTTTCACTCCTATCCACAAAGCCCGGTTCGGCGGCCGGGGCGAAATCAGGAGAAAGGAGCGTCTATTTCAGGCCAGATGGGTCGTCGTGGGCCGGACAAACTGTCTCAAATGGTAACAATGACCCGGTTGAGGCCCTTTCTTTGTCCGTGGGCTATTCGAATGAGGGCATCGTACAGGACCAGTCTTATTGGGGACCCTTCCCGGCTCCGGGCGGCATCATTGAATGGATGAGCCAACACTCGACAGTGATCAGGACAAGGGTCTACGTGGCCGGGTTTTTCAACGGTCACTTCATTAAGTAGGAGGCTGAGATGTATCACGTCATCTTTGAGAAGGCGACGGGGAATGTCATCCAGAAGGGCCGATCTGCTCCGACTGCGTATCAGGGCGACCCCGATCATGGCGTCCTCAGTTTTGAGATAGAGCCTCGACCGCCTTGGGCGTCCATCAACCGGGAACACCTGGTCGTGGACGACCCAGCGTCGGCCTCTCCTACGCTGAGAGAAATGACCCAGGCCGAGAAGGACGCGCTGAAGGCGGAGAAGGAGGCTGAACTGGCGGCCTTCGAGCAAGCCAAAAAGGATGGAGAGCTCGCTATTTTGGATTCTCTGACCTTCTCCGAAGAATTTGCCAGAACGAAAGGGACGGCCGAGGCTGTTGTCCAGGCCGACCGCATCCTGACCGAGATCAACCGCAGAAAAGCCGCTTTAGGCGTGACATAACCCATCTGGGAGGGTTTTTAGCCTCCCCAGGCTGGAGAACGTTTTGGCCGTCGAACAGGGGCGCACAGCGGCCCTTATGACAGGCAAGCACGGCCCCGGCGGGTGGGTTATTTGGAGCATCACCGGGGAGATTCCCGAGCA
This sequence comes from bacterium, assembly GCA_965249615.1. GTDB lineage: Bacteria > UBA8248 > UBA8248 > JACPRG01. The sequence goes on from CBDFMI010000005.1 coordinate 2,774, forward strand.
TCTTGATACCACTACTCAGACGAGAGTCGGAGGGCGGACGGACGTGACTCTTTTTGCTCACGCTGACATTAAGAATATATGGGTCAACGTGATAGCGAGCGTAGCTACTACCGGGCGGGTTATAGCGTGTCTCCGTCCTAATGGGTTTACCTGGGAAGCAGACGGGTACATCACGATTACGCACGTCTTAATAGAGTACCTAGACGCGTAGGAGGACCTTAGGATGAAGTCTCAGGACCGATTCGATAGTCTGTTCGCGTATTTCGCGAATATCTACAAGCTCCCCCCGCCTCTTCTCAAGGCACAGGTCGCGGTAGAGAGCAGCTTCGACCCGGAGGCGGTGAGCCCCGCGGGGGCGGTGGGACTCGCTCAGTTTATGCCGAGGACCTGGGAGGAGTGGCAAGACGGGATTCCTGGTAGCGCGAGACTTCCCGGACTCCCCGAGAATCCCCCCAAGGACCCGCGAAACCCGGAGCACGCAATTAAGGCCCAGGCCGCGTACCTCTCCTACTTGCTGCAGTACTTCGGAAGCGAGAGGAAGGCCCTCGCCGCCTATAACTGGGGCATGGGGAATGTGAGGAAGGCGATTGGCAAGTTTGGAGGAGTGGGCTGGTCGGCATCCGGTCCTCCTGCGCTGCGGGCCCGCGGGAGAAGAGGCGTCGTGGATGCCGAGGGGACCGAACGGTCGTCACGAGCCGTTGGAGTCCACGCGACACCGCACGAGGGCGATGTCGCCAGCACCCACAACGGGCTCCGTTCTCACGGCCACGGCCGCTGTCTGGTGATCAGCCGGACCCACGTGGCCCGGCTTCCGGTGAATACCTACCGGCGCCGGTTAGGAAATGTCGAAATGCGGGGGCCCTTGGCGAAATGGGCTGTTAAACAACGCGGAGCGAAAAATGGAGAATCGGAGAATCCGGAAACGAAAACCTGGGGTGGGCGCGCGCAACCCCCCTGGTTGCATGCGGCACCCCAAGTTGAATTAGCGAACCGGAGAATCGAGGAGCATGTAGGAAGGGGCGTAACCCCTTGGAAGAGCGCCAGATACGACGAGGCCCCGAAGGGGTCACCCTCCGGGGCTTCGCGTTAACTATCGAGGCGCAGTAGTTCGCGCCCGAAAAAATGGCTCCCCTTGCGCAACCCTCTACATAACCACTCACCGTCAGGCCCTGGAGAATAACTCTTTCTTGATCAGTGACTTGTCAAAACTTGGCGACTCGCGAGAGGCGGAAGCCCAATTGTCACCGAATTCCCTTTTTTCGATCCAGCAAATTCGAGGCGGAAGCGTTGTCAAGCACATTTCCGTCCTTCCGGTCAAGAATGCCCCTCTCCAACGTCGGAGCCAGGATATCTGGGTCGTCGTTCACCCTGGTGCTGACGGCGGGCCGCTCGTAGGGACCGGCAGGGGGTTCACCCACTGCTCGGGGTCAGCTCCTCAGAAGGAGATCGACATTCGCACCAGCACCGCTAGATCAGCCGGACCCATGCTGTTCTCCCGCCTCATGGCTTCCAATTCCAACATCAATGGCAGCGCCAGCTGCGAGCGTGGGGGCAGGCTCCAAGCGGTCCCCCAGGCCAGCTCCCGGCCCTGTCCGGCCCAGCGCAGCCGGCTATAGGGCGTCAGCAGACCCGGTAAGCCCAGCACCTTCATGCCGCCGTAGGCCACCTCGCTTTCCATCCGGTTCTGGGAACCCATTCCCACCGGGCGCGTGACCGTATTAGCGTTGTTCCATAGCGTCGTTCGGCCGCCTCCATCCTGGCCCCGCGTGGAGGTCACCGACACCCGGAACCCGCGCTGCTTCTCGCCCGGGTCCCAGCTCGCCTGGACCCCCAATCCCCAGTCCCGGTAGTCGCTTGCGTGCACCACCAGCACCCGGCCATGCAGCACCACGTCCAGTCCACTGTTCGCATCCAGATACCCCAGACGGAATCCTGTTTCCGCGCCGCTGCCCCGATCCGCATCGCCCCCGTCGAAGCGTCCTCCGGCCTCCGCCTTCAGGCTCAGTGATCTCCCCACTGACAGCTGCTTGGTGTGCACCCACTCCAGCATCAACCGCGCCCGGTGGCCCTCGCCTCGCACCTCTCCAATGTCCCCGGAGGCATCGGTCTCCAGTTGCGCCGTGAAGGCGTCCGCCCGCAGCCCCACCTCATTGCTGCCTCGCCCGGATAACACCGTCCTCACTCCTCCCGAGAACATCCGGAAGTCGGCCCCGAAGTTGTGATTCCTCCCCGGCTCGTTGACGTCCACTCGCCCTCGTCCCAAGCCTCCCATGCCCCACACGCTCACCCGCTCCGTCGGCTGCCAGTACAGATAGGGATGAAACGTGTTCATGCGACTCCCCAACACCCCATCGATCCCATCGTCGCTGTAATCCATGTTCCCCCAACTGTGCATAAACGACAGCCCAGCCAGCACCTCGTCGTTGGCATAGAGGTCCAGCCCCACATGGGCGGCCTCGAGACCTCCTCGATAGCTCATCTCGTACCGCGTCAGGTTCCCGTTGAAGTGCTGCAGGTCCCCCTGCCCCCACAACGCCGGTACCCAGCTCCTGCTTGTCCCCTTCTGCTGTCCTGCCAAGGGCAGCTCCAAGGACACTCCCGCAAGGTTGAGCTCTCGATTGCTCCTCCCCAAGAACTGAGCCGATCCCGATCTCAGCGACGAGTCCCTGGTCCCCGAACCCTGGAATCGATTCTGACCGTAACCTGGCTGCCCTCCCAACCCGACAGTCGGGCCGGTCCCACTCGGCTGCGGTTCTCCCTGACCCAGACCCGTGGCGCTATTGCCGTTTACCGGCTGCGCTGTCGGCACCGCCCCAACCGATGGCCCCAATCGACTCCACTGCCGATGCCGCTCAAAACGACCCTCGATGGCCGTCTGCGCACTCTCCCCCATCGACCGCGCCATCACCGCCAACATCACCTCCAGCGTTTGCGAGAACTGCTCCGCCGTCCGCTGCTGCCTGAAGTTCACTGTTGTCTGCGGGATCTCTCCTCCACTGACCGCCTCCGGCAACTCTCCAAAGCTCAGAACGATCCCCTCCCCAAGATCGTTCACTTCATCCGCCAGCACCTCCACGGAAATCGTCCCCTCACTCTCGCCTTCCTCAAACACCAACGACGCCGGCACCCCACTGTAGTCCTCGTCGGTTGCCCCTCCTGTCAAGCTCACCTCCAGCGGGACTTCCACCCTCCGGTCCGCCGTCGGCGCCACCCTCACCTCGATGTCGGCCTGCTCGCCTTCCCTAATCTCGTACTCCGCCTGCCCAAAACTCACCTTCAACTCCACCACTCCCTTGTCCTCCAGCGTCACCGTCGCCACGGCCGGTTCCCCCGCCATCACTATCTCCGGCAACTCCCCAAATCCCAGCTCCACTGTCTCGTCGTCTCCGTCCCCGTCATGGTTGGCCTCTATCGTGAATGTCTGTTCCGTTTCCTCAGCTGGAAACGTCAGCATGCCGGTGCCCTCCTGGGCATCCCACTCCTCCAAACCATCCAGGGTATAGTCGCCGGCTTCCGTCTCCTCCGGCCGCGTCACCCGGATCGGGATCGCCAATTCCTCGTCCCAGCCCTCGCTCAGCTTCACCGTCACCGCCACCATCTCCCCACCTTCCCTCGCCGTGTAGCTCTCCTCCTGATAGCTCACCACCGGATACAGATCCGCCTCGAACACCAGAGGCGCGCCCGCTATATTGCCGTTGCCGACCCCGTATTCGACCACATTCGCCCCAACCTCCACGATCACTTCACCGCTCTTCGAGGGAGTGATCTCTGCCTTATAGGTCGGCGCCGACCCACTGAAGTCGGTCACCGAACCATTCGTCACCGCGATCTCGCTCCGCTCGAAACCCATCACCGCCTCGCTAAAGATGATCGTCACCTCGAACACGCCGCGCACCGGAGCTGACACCTCCGTTTGAATCACGACCGTCACTACCTTTTCGTTGTCGGCCTCGGTCGCCGTGACTGGATCGATATAAATATTGTAATAGCCGTCGTCGCCTGTCGCTCCGTGAGAGAAGATCGCGACGCCATCCACCTCGTCGGCGTCGTCCTCGGCCGCCGAGACCGTCACCGTCTGCGCCGTATGCCAGTTCAAGTCCGTGAATAACAACGTAACCGAATTAAAGGCCGCATCCATATCCGTTACCGAGGTCACCGTCAGGTCGGCGTCACTCAGTTGGTCCGGGGTCGCCTCGACCATGACATCATCGTCCAGTGGCTTGGTGCCGAGCCTCACCGTGTAGGTCGCCGAGCCGCCTTCCGGCACCGACAGTGCCGTCGGCGAGACGATCACGCCGATCGTGTCGTTGTCATCCTCGGTTGCTTTGAGGCCAGGGGTCGAAACGCGGTGATAGGCGGTGTCGGGGCTGATCACCTTATGGCCAAACTGGGCAGTGCTGGCCGCGCCGTCTTCATCTTCCGCCGCCGAGACCGTCACCGTCTGCTGCACACTCCAGTTCGAGTTCGTGAAGGTCAGCGTATCCGGGCTCGCCGTCAGATCCTCATCGCCGGTCACCCGCTCCACCGTGATCGTGACATCATCCGTCGGCTGGGTGACGAGCCTCACCGTGTAGCTCGCCGATCCGCCTTCGGGCACCGTCAGTTCCGTCTCCGAAACCATTACGCCGGATGCGAGCTCAACCGCCGGGAATGTAATCTGCGGCCGATCCACGTTGCCGGCGTCGTCGGTGACCAGCATCCCCACCGTCTGCGTGTTGGTGTTGGCCGTCCTCGGTGCGCCGCTGATAATACCTGTATCGCCATTCAACGCCAGTCCCAGCGGCAGGGAACCGCCGCTAGTGGCGTAGGAGACGATATCCGTATCGCTCGTGGTCGGAGCTATCGGCGTGATCAAAACGCCCACCGTGAGATTCGATGGCGCCGTGTAACTCACACTCGGCGGCGTCAAATCCACCGGCAGCGTCCGCGTAACCGTCGCACTGGTAAACCCGGTCTTGGTGGCCGTCACGGAAAGCTCCACGCTCGTTTCGGTAATGTAGTCCGCACTGCGCTCCACGTTCACCGACCACATCGCGTTCATCGCGGAGGTCACGCTCGTCAACGGTGTGCCGCCGATGGTCACCTCGACAGTCACGCCGCTTTCCGTACCCGTGTTGCCGCTCACGGCGATGCCGTTCGTGTGCTCCGACTGGTTGATCTTGTTGTCGCCCGCAACGGCGTCCACGTTCAGCGTCACCTGCTGCGCGAAAGCCTCGGTCGGCCAGGCCAGCCAGGCCAAACACGCGACGGCGGCCAACACGCGAACGCCCCCCGAGCCGCGACGGCTGCGCTTGGTGGGATGGTCTTTGGGAACAAGCCCCGCCGGTGGATTAGGAGCGAGAGAGCCGTCCCTGTGGGCCGCCGAGTGGGACTGGCCCGCTTCGGCATCCGGCCTCAGTCGGGTCGACTGGCTCATGCGAGGCGGGTACGACAAATTAATGGCTTGAACTTGACGCCTTGATCTGGACATACAAAGGTTCTCTTCGACGTTTCAGTACATCATATTGTCGGAACTAGGTATTTACTCCACCCTGATGGATCAGGACCGATACTGAGGCATCGAGTCTCGACCTTGGCCGGAAGGTCTCGAATGAGCGAATGGGCGGCGGCGAGATTGCGCCGATGATTTTCGGCCGTGAAATAGTTCTCCTGGCAATCGCCTTTCCGCCTGCGCCGGCTCGACATGGCGCCGAGTATTTGGAGCTTTGGCTGTTATTCGTATGGACCGCGCCGGAGTGGGACGTGCCGTCAGCCATGTTCGCCTCTCCCGCCGATATTTAGTCTCTACTGCTCGCCAGTCGGGCCGTGCCAGCAGCCTTCGACTCGGGCCTGCCTAATATCTTACTACAGTTGGCATCCTTTCGTCGCTCCACGTGCCGAAACCTGCTCGGTCCGGCGATAGGGAGATTTTCGTTGCGGGGGAGGCGTGACCAATCACTCTTCCCCCGCGAGACACCGATCTGACAGACTCTCGGACCCTGATGACTCTATTAGCTGCCGGTCAGAAGTGATACTTCATGTTGAGGCTGATTCCCCAGAACTGAATGTCATCCGTCTTGACATAGTAGGTAACGGGGACCGGCGGGTTACCGGCCACCGACGCATGATCGCGGAGAGAATCATATGCCGACTCGTCATCGAATTCGCCGAAAATCGCCCATCGGAACTTGAGCCCGATGGTGACCCGATCGCTGACCTGATAATCCAGGCCCGCCACCGCCTGGTAGCCGAGCAGCAGATCCGACAATTTCGCTCTGTCCGCGGTGATCGTGCCGGCAATTTCCCGGTTTAACGCCTGGGCCTTCGCCAGCTCGTCACCAATCACCCCCTCAGTATCGAATACCGTGACGCTCTCGGGGTCATTCGTCCGGCGCCAGAGGGTCCGGTACGCAAGCGAGACTTTCGCAAAGCCGACTCCAATCCCCAGAGACGGCGTAAACTTCGAATCGGAGCGAAAGTCGTAGTGCAAGTTGGCAAAAACGTTGTGCGACAGCACGGCATCGACTCCATCCATGACAGTCTGGAATCCCGGATCCGCGCCGGGGTCATAATTTGCTGCGGAATCATAGGGGACATCCGTGCTGTCATGGGTTGCGCTGCGATAGAAATATTCGCCCTCGACCCTGAAGTTTCCCCTGCGATATCCCAAGGCCAACCCAGCCAGGATCCCCCTGCCGCCATCGAACGACTCGTCCATGGGCCCCCAAGCCGAAGGGGCATTGCCACACGCTCCTTCTTCTACCTGAAAACCGTCCGGGTTTATGGTCTTATCGCATCGGATCGCTGAATGCGCCTCATCCGCACTCGATACCCAATCATCCAACCCCCCGGTCTTTACGTCCATTCCCGGCGCCACCGCAACCCCTAGTTCCATCCCCATGTACCAGCCGTCCTGGGCCAACACCGGGCCGGAGGAGATCACCAGAGCGCTCACCATGAGCACGAGCAAGAGCAAGAGTTTTTTCATGATGCCACCCCTCTTTACTGTCCTATTATAACGCCGCTTATCAATGAGCAAGACCCTTTATCCCCGTCGTCGCTGGGAGCGAGCAAGTGGGCGACCCGGAACCAGCACAGAGTGCCGTCGAGAGGCCGGCGGAGGCGAAGTTTGCGGCGCCCGACCAGCGCGACGTCTTCCGCCAATGACAATGAAGGCCAACTTCCGGTCTGCCAGCACTCCTTCGGCGCGCGACGTGCGGAGATTGCGTGTGGGCGCCAAACGGGAGGTGCGGCTCGTCCGTTCGACTCACAAGACCATCGACGACGTGATCGAAGTCATCCGACTCGAGTGGCATCATCAAAGAAAGAAGGGAAAACGGAAGCCTGCATAAGGCGAGTGGACGCCGATCCGCGTCGTTTGATGCAGCCCGGATTCAGTGTCCGGTTCTGCCATCAAGTTGAAGGCGTCCGCCACCACCTGATCGAAGGCCGTGCGGTCCCCATGTTGAATTTGCGAACGGGCGTAATTCCTTGAAAAAGTAGCAGATACGACGAAGCCCCGAAGGGGTGACCCTCCGGGGCTTCGCGTTAACTAACGAGTCGCCTAAGTTGGCGCCCGAAAAAATGGCTCCCCGGGCCGGATTCGAACCAGCGACATGGTGGTTAACAGCCACCCGCTCTGCCTGCTGAGCTACCGGGGAGCGATAGGTTTCAGATAGATCAGAAAATATGCCCCGCGCCTTACCTCATGTCAAGGAGGGCCCCTTTCCCTCTAAAGAGGCGCGGATAACGACCTCGGCCTCTCGCACGACCCGCTCTACGGCTGTCTTCAGAGAACCCTTCACCCGCACCCCCGAGGCGAAGGGATGTCCCCCTCCGCCCAAAGGGATGGCGATCTCGCTCACCCTCACTCGGCCCTTTGACCGAAGGCTCGTGCGAATGAGATTGTCTCCCATCTCCACAAAGAGGATGGCGACCTCGACCCCCGCCACGGTCCGGAGGACATCGATGAAATTCTCCGTATCCTCGGTACTGGCCCCAACGTCCTGGAACATCTTCTGGGTGACCGTCATCCACGCAATACGCCCCTCGCAGCCAAGCTTGAGCCCCCGAAGCGCCTCCCCGAGAAGTTTCAGTCTCACTTGGGGCGATTCCTCAAAGACCTGACTATAGATGGCGGGGGGGTTCACCCCGAGGTCGATCAGCTCGGCCACCACTCGGTGGGTCTTCGCACTGGTGTTCGAGAAACGAAAGGAGCCAGTATCTGTCATGATGGCCGCGTAGAGGGCCTCTGCCACAGGGAGGCTCAGAGGGCCGTAGCCCCGAAGCAGGTCATAGACGATCTCACCCGTGGCTGAGGCCTCTTCAAAGCCCGCATGAAGGTCTCCGAAATGCTCCTCGATGGGGTGGTGGTCGATGCAAATCACGGGGACCCCAAGGCTTCGGATAGGCTCCCCCAGTGCCCCCAGGCGTTCCCACTTGTTCATGTCAAGGGCCAGGACAAGGTTCGGTTTCATGGGAAGCGAAGTGCCCGGCTCGTAGACCCGGACGTCACCCCCCGGGTCGAGGAAGCGGAACATGGCCGGGGTGGGAGTGGCGTTCAGAACAAGGACCTTCTTTCCACGGTCCCGAAGGAAATGAAAGAGCGCCATCTCCGAGCCCAGGGCATCGCCGTCGGGGTTCACATGGGCGGTCAGGAGGATCTCGCGGTGGCTGTCGAGGGCCTCCCGGACCTTGGAGAGGGGTGCAGAGACGCTCACTTGAGGTTCTCGAGGGCGGGGAGGCTCTTGAGCTGGCCCAGGACGTATTCTCTGATCTCGCAGAGAGAAGGAAGCATTCTGGCCAGCCCCCCTCCTTCGACGATGGGAGACAGGATGTCCCCCAGCGTGGGGGATTCGACCATCCGAGAGGAGGCATGTTCCAGGGGGATGATCTCGCGCCGTTCCGTCTCCCGGCACCTCAGGGCCGTCTTGGCACCCGACATCTTGCCCCTCTTGGCGATGGGCTCCCCCTCGATTTCCACAATGTCCATGGAGAAGTCCAGAACGGGAACGTCGCTGATGGAGGCCCCCACACCGAAACCGTCCATATAGGGGCGGAGCTCGGCGATGCGTTCCTCACCGACGCCCCCCGCTCACGAAGATCCGGACATCATGAAATCCGCGAATGTCGAGCTCCCAGCGGACTTCCTGAATAATCTGGATGAAATCTCCTCGGCGTGAGAAGGGGTATCGAGGCGCACGGCCGAGAGGCGGCCCCAGAGGGCTTCTGCCACCTTGACGGCCTCGAACTTCTCGTCGACAAGGGTGTCGACCAGGGCAACCCGTTTCACCTCGGGGTCGATGATCTCATCAAAGGCCAGCGTCGCCGTGGCCACATCCCCCATCTGGAGGACCAGGGCGCGGGGGATAGTTCCCATGGCTTTCTCGCCGATCATCTCAGCGCTTTTGACGGCAGCCACCCCGTCGCAGCCCCCGATATAGGCGGTCCGCTCCATGAAAGGGGCAATGGCGGGATGGATCCGCCTTGCGCCAAAGCTGACGACCTGTCGATCCCCAGCCAGCTTCTTGCACCTTGCCGCACTGGTCGCGACCCCGGAGGCCCGGCAGAGGGAAAGCCGAGGACAGCCGTCTCGTACGCTCCGAAGTCCGTGTAGACCCCCTCGATCTCCATGACGGGATCAAAGGGATAAAAAACCGTTCTCTCCGCCATGGAGCGGACCTGGACATCAAGGCCCTCCAGGAGGAGGTGCGCCGACTCCTCGTCTGCCTTGGAGCGATACGGCCCCCCTACCTCTGGCAGCACGTTCTCGGGGTGCTCCGGGAAGGGCTCCCGGTCCTGCTCCTCCTTCTTCGCGGCCCTCTCGTTTAACGCAACGATGGCCTCAAGACAGTGCATCGAGACCTCCTCAGAAAGAATTATCAGGACGCTCCAAGCGAACCCGAGCGTCAATGCTGTACTTCTGAACGTCCGCCTGTACGCGAAGTCCGCGCAGCTTGTAGTCCTCGTGAATGACGTGACCCGCGAGCGCGAGAGCGAACACAAAAGCAACCAACGGAACCACAACCCACCAAGGAAACTGTTTCATTTTTTCTTCCTCCTGCTACGGCGCTTGCGGGGCAGCTTGACGAACCCCTTACGCCTCAGGTACCCATCCGACTTTGGGAAGGGAGGCCCATAAATTTTGTCCCTAGCAATCCGAATGACGTTCTTTTCTTTCCCCATTGGGTTCTCTGGCTTGGGGACTATCAGCCGGACGCAGCCATTTAGGACCTCTAACACCGTTCCGTAACGAAACCCTCTCCTGTAGTAACTGACAACCTCACCAGCCTTGGGGTCTCTGTACACTAAGGATCCCATTAGGAAATGTTCCCCGCGCTTTTGAGTATCCCCAACACCGCGTCAGTTTCCTCGTCTATCAACCGAATAAAATCTAGATCGAGGGGGTTTTCTCCCTGCTCGATAGCCTTAGAGACCCGTTGAGCCACAAGGCCAGTGACGACCGCTAAAATCCACTCGTGAATCGTAGGGTACTTTTTCAAGTTCATTAGGCCGCTACTCCTTCCTACTCCTCCTGGTACTTCTCGATTAACCTCTGCTCCTCGTCTCCTGTCACGGGCTTTAGCTGCTTCACCTTCTGCCGAAGCTCCGGTGACAGAGACCCCCGTCCAGCGAAGGTCTTTGAGACTTGACGGCGCGTAGGGCCTACCAGTCTTGCTACCCAACGGTTAGTCACTTTGCCCCCTTACCTCACTTCTGAGCCGTCGGAGCAGCCCGTGAAGGGTGGACAACGCGAAGGGCTTACCAGAGCGAGCCCGAATGCCTCTCTTGTTAAGCTCCCAAAGAATGTCTCGTGGCCCGACGTACCGCGCGTCCCACTTGCGAATTAACTCCAAAACCCTTTGCTCATCCTCGTCCATCTCAAGTCGGCACTCGTGTACTAAGCGGAACCCATAAGGAATTCGCCCGGAGTAGCGGCGGCCGCTCTTCCGTAAACGAGTGAGAGCATCCTTGGTTTTCTCGCTTATCACCCGGATGATCGGTCGGGTAATCTGGAGTTGGACGAAGTTCTAAGCAAAAAGGGGGCATATGTGAGTTTCAATGCTTGGGGAAGAGGGAAAACTACGAAACGTACCTTGCTTTATCTTTCTTTGGCTTTGTTTGTGGCGATTGTGGGGAGAACGGCCGCCCTGCCAGGCGCGGCAACGGCGCAGGATACGCGGGATAAAGCGGGCGGGTTCTATGTCAGCTTAAGCGGGTTGCCCGTCATGCCGGAAAATTCAGACACAACATCCGATGAAGTAGATGAGCCGTTGGTCAGTGGTAGACTAGACGGAAATCTAGGTCTGAAAACTGGCCCAGGAATGCTGGGCGCAGCGGGTTATGATTTCGGGAATGGCCTTCGGACTGAAATTGAATTTGGATACCGAAAGATCTATATAGACGGATTCGACGGCGAATTCAACGGGGATGTTGATGGCGTTCCGGTCACTAATTTACCAATCAGGGACCCAATAGACGTCGGACCCTTTCGTGGCGGCAAGCTGAGAGGGGACATCGAAACAAAATCATTTATGACAAACGCATATTACGCCTATCCCAAATACCAGCTAAAGCCGTATATCGGGGCGGGCATCGGCGTCGCATTTCACAGCGCAGAGCGTACCCTAGACAGAGTCGCCGCAGGCGATATCGTGATTATTGAAAAAAGTACCGAAGAATACGACGACACTTCTTTTGCATATCAGGCCATGGTGGGGGTTGTCTTTGGGTTTACAAAAAACATTGAAGCCCGTTTAGGCTATCGGTTTATGGGCACGCCGGACCTGGAACTCGATTACACGGACATTAGCTACTCGACGCACGGCATCGAATTGGGGATTTTGTATCGATTCCAGTCGTTGTTGGGGTTTGCGGGCAGGCATCAGTCGGACAGAAAATAGCGCAAGAAGAGAAGAAGAGGCGCCACGGCTTGTTGTGTGATTGAGGAACCGCGCAGCATACGACCCCCGACACTATGTGACGGGCATGTTTCGTGACGATTCGCAAGCGACGTGGTTCGTTCTACTATCGTTTCTGGCGCACGGGAAAACTCTATGAGCGAGGGGGCTTCAGAAGCAAACGCGCGGCATTAGAAGCGGAGTGGGAAAAGCGAAAGGAAGTCGGAGCATCCGCAAGCGATAAGAGAGCCCGCCTCCTTCCATTCTCGAAAGCCCTCGACAAATACCTTTCTGAGGTAGTGTCTCAACACGCTCGCCCCGATCCTCGTAGGTATGAACCTTTAAGACGCTACTTCGAGGATAGGCCCCTCACTTCTATTAAGCCCTCGGACATAGAGGCGTTCCGTCAGTGGAGAGTATCTAACCCTCTCCGCAAGCGACCTCCGACGGGCTCAACGGTCAACCGCGACCTGGCTCACCTGTCAGGCTTGTTTACCTGGGCTCAGCGTTCCGGGTTTCTACCCGACGGGTACAACCCCGCCTCCTCTAGGAAAGTGAAACGAGCGAGGGAAACCTGGCGGCCTTGGATTATCCTAACACCTGAGCAAGAGGAGAAGCTACTAGGGCCCTCCCGGCCAGGGAGCGCGCCCAGGTGATTCTTCTCAAGAATCTCGGGGTTCGCAAGGGAGTAGTCCTCAACCTAAGGTGGGAGAGTATTGACTGGACGCATAGGCTGGTACACTATAGCGGTAAGGGGAAATCAGGTGCGATTCCCCTTAACGTGACGGCCCTGCGAGTACTTCAAGGTTTAGGGCCGAAGCCCTCGGGGAGGGTATTCAGGGGGACCTCCGACACCACTCTACGTAGATGGTGGGATAAGGCCCGGAGAGCGCTTGGGCTGCCTCACCTTAGGCTCCACGACCTGCGTGTGACCTTCGCTAGGCAGCTATCGGAGAAGGGGGTATCGTTGAAGGTAATCCAGAGTCTCCTGGGCCACACGACGCCTATAATGACCCTGAGATACATACCCACGGACCTCCGGGATATGCAGACTGCCGTGGAGCGGCTTGTGGAGCCAGTTGAGGATAATCGTAGGTCAGACCGTAGGTCAGTGAAAGTGGGCACTGTAAGTAATTGATTTGCAATGCGCCCGTAGCTCAGTTGGACAGAGCAACGGACTTCTAATCCGTGGGTCAGAGGTTCGAATCCTCTCGGGCGTGCCAATTGATGGATATTGTGGTGGGCGTAGCTCAGCCGGTGAGAGCACTGGGCTGTGGACCCAGGGGTCGAGGGTTCGAATCCCTTCGCTCACCCCAATTTGATCTTTGTTTCGCGCGCCCGTAGCTCAGCCTGGAAAGAGCGTCGGACTTCGAATCCGCAGGTCGTAGGTTCGAATCCTACCGGGCGTACCAGAAACGGGTGGGTGGGCCGCTAGCTCAACTGGTAGAGCAACGGACTCTTAATCCGTGGGTTGAAGGTTCGAGTCCTTCGCGGCTCACCATTTTTAAGCCTCGCCGGGGCCTGCGGCTCCTCAAAGGGCCCGGACAGAATGCGAGGGTGGCGGAATGGCAGACGCGCTAGATTTAGGATCTAGTGCCTTCGGGCGTGGGGGTTCGAATCCCCCCTCTCGCACCAGAGATATCCCGGCCCCGCGGGACCTATGCTTGGCAGGGCCTCCACCTTTTGGGAACCAGTCGGTCTGACTTCTCCAGCCGGTGCTACTATGCGGATTGACGTTCAAGAAGTAGACCCCTGCACGAAGCGCCTTGCCATCGAGGTTCCTCCCGAGGCGGTGCGCCTCGCCCTTGATCGGGCGTACGAGCGTCTCCAGCAAAAGGTGCGCCTGGATGGCTTTCGAAAGGGAAAGGTACCCCGGAAGGTCTTGGAGCGCTATTACCGGGAGACGATCGAAGAGGATATCAAGAGGAAACTCATCCGCGACTCCTGTCGGGCAGCCTTTCAGGAGAGGGCCATCCAGCCGCTGGGAGAGCCCCACTACGAGCAGGTGGAGATGAGGGAGGCGCAGCCCTTTAAATTCACCGCCACGGTGGAGGTGGCCCCCCCCTTCGAGATACCTCCCTATGCGGGAAGGGAGTTTTCGAAGCCCCTCGCCGCTGTGTCTGAGGAGGAGGAGGGCCGGGCCCTTGAACATCTGAGGAAACACCACGCTCAGTATGAGACGGCCCATGACCGGGGTGCCAAGGAGGATGACTATGTCCTCCTCGACATGTTGGGTTTCCTGGAGGGGGTCCAGGAGGATGACCTCAGCCGAGAGAATCAGGCCGTGCTCCTTGGCCAAGGCGGGCTTCCGCCGGAGCTGGAGGGGGCCCTTCTTGGGATGTCCAGGGAGGAGACGAAACGAGTCGAGATGGACTTCCCGGCCGACCACCAGAACCCCCGCCTCGCGGGAAAAAAAGCCCGCTTCGTCCTCACGGTCAAGGAGATCAAGGCACCGAGACTCCCCGAGCTGGATGATGAGTTCGCCCGTGCCCTCGGGCCCTATGATTCCTTGGAGGCACTTCGGGCCAAGGTTCGGGGGGAACTCGAGGCTCAGGCCGAGCATCGGGCGACGAGGTCACTTCAGCGGGCTATCCTGGACCATATTCTCCAGGAGGCGGAGTTCCCCGTTCCCCGCAGGCTTGTGGAAACCGAGCTCCTGGGATTCATCCGTGAGGCTAAGCAGGGGTTCCCCCCCGAGGAGCAAGACCGGCTGGACGAGGAGAAGCTCCGGGCCGATCTGGAGGGGGGGGCTCAAAAGAGCGTGCGGGAGAAAATGATACTGGACCGGATCGCCGATGACGCAAGAATTGAGGTCTCGCCGGCGGAGGTGGAGACCGAGGTGGCGCGGCTCGCCCGCGGGGCAGGGCGTCCGGTGAGGGAATTTCGCTCCCAGCTGGAGGGTCAGGGAGCCCTGGGGACCCTTCAAAGGAGCCTGCAGCGCCAAAAGGCTTTGGACTATCTCGTGGGACAAGTAAAAGCGGTCCCAGTTGAAGGAGAGGGCCCTCTCCCTGAGAGTGGGGGGGAGCCCAAGGAGGAATAGCCGTGGAAAGCTCATATCTCGTGCCCATGGTGGTAGAACAGACAAACCGGGGGGAGCGGGCCTATGACATCTTCTCCCGGCTCCTGAAGGACCGCATCGTCTTTCTGGGTACGCCCATTGACGACAACGTCTCCAACCTGATGATCGCCCAGCTCCTCTTCCTGGAGGCGGAGGACCCCGATCAGGACGTCTTCCTCTACATCAATTGTCCAGGAGGAATGGTGACGGCCGGGCTCGCAATCTATGACACCATCCAGTATGTCCGCCCCGACATCTCCACCATTTGCATCGGCCAGGCCACGAGTATGGGAGCCCTCCTCCTTGCGGCCGGGTCCGAAGGAAAGCGCTTTGCCCTGCCCCACGCCCGCATTATGATCCACCAGCCCCTCGGTGGGGTTCAGGGACAGGCCACCGACATCGACATCCAGGCCCGAGAGATTCTGCGGATGCGGGAGACCCTGGACGAGATCCTGTCCCGTCACACCGGGCAGACCCTCGAGCGGATTCACAGCGACACGGAGAGGGATTTTTTCATGACGGGCAAAGACGCCAAGGAATACGGGCTAATCGACGACATCATCACCTCGCGCGACGAGAAGTCGGAGAAACCTAATAAGTCGGGACCCTTGTCTCAAAGGGGGGCCTCTCATGGCTAAGAAGGTTAGCCGTGACCACACCCTGAGATGTTCTTTCTGCGGCAAGACCCAGGAAGAAGTCAAAAAGCTCATCGCTGGGCCCACGGTCTACATCTGCGACCAGTGCATCGACCTCTGCAACGACATCATGGTGGAGGAGTGGACCCAGGAGAAGAGCGAAGAGATGAAGCGGCTGCCCAAGCCGAAGGAGATCAAGGCCATCCTGGACGAGTATGTGATCGGTCAAGAGCTGGCCAAGAAAATCCTCTCCGTCGCGATCCATAACCACTACAAGCGCATTGAGGCCCCTGGTGACCTGAACGGGGTCGAGATCCAAAAGAGCAACATCCTCCTCGTCGGGCCGACGGGCTCGGGAAAGACCCTCCTCGCCCAGACCATGGCCCGCATCCTGGATGTTCCCTTCACCCTGGCCGATGCCACGACCCTCACCGAGGCGGGATACGTGGGGGAAGACGTGGAGAACATCATCCTAAAACTCCTTCAGAGCGCCGACTACGACGTTGCCCGGGCCGAACGGGGGATCATCTACATCGACGAGATCGACAAGGTCAGCCGAAAGTCCGAGAACCCCTCCATTACGCGGGATGTCTCGGGCGAGGGGGTCCAGCAGGCCCTTCTCAAGATCATCGAGGGCACTGTCGCCAGTGTCCCCCCACAAGGGGGCCGAAAGCATCCCCACCAAGAGTTCCTTCAGGTTGACACGACGAACATCTTTTTCATCTGCGGCGGGGCCTTCATCGGCCTGGAAGAGATCATCGAGCGTCGCATCGGGCGGAAGGCCATGGGCTTTGGGGCGGAGATCCAGGGTGTCGAGGAGCGCCGGAGGACGGGAGTGCTGGCCGCAGTCCGGCCAGAGGACCTCTTGAAGTATGGCCTCATCCCGGAATTCATCGGGCGTCTTCCGGTGATCGGCGTCCTGGAGGACCTCGACGAGGACTCCCTGGTGCGAATCCTGTCGGAGCCCAAAAACGCCCTCATCAAGCAATACAAGAAACTATTTGAATTTGAGGGAGTTACGCTTCGATTCACGGATGATTCTCTGGGGGCAATCGCCAAGGAGGCCCTGAAGAGAAAGACAGGGGCCCGGGGGCTTCGCTCTATCCTGGAGGATATGATGCTGGAAACCATGTATGAACTCCCCTCCCAGACTGACATCAAGGAGTGTGTCATTACGGAGGGGGTCATCCTTGGCCGGGAGAGCCCCATCTTGGTCTATGAAAAGCAGGCCGCCAGCTAGGCCGTGTTCTCCCTAATCCCTATTTTTTCAAGGTCTATAGTTGTTTTCGCCCCGCCTTGGGGCCCGACGTGTTCACGAGAGTCAACGGAAATGTTTTCTCCTTGACAATATCCCCTTTGGGCTTGAAAATTCAAGGAAATCGAAAGTGGAGGCACGTAGCTCAGGGGCAGAGCGCTTGCCTGACGCGCAAGAGGTCGGCGGTTCGAAACCGCCCGTGCCTACCCTCCATCTATCTGGGTGGGACTGCTGACCGAGGGTGGATGTCGAAGGAAATCTTTGTGTCATCCCATTGGGCTGACCTCTACAATCTGAAGGCATCGCGGGGTTTCATCCTCCCGAGATGCCTTTTGTTATTGGTGTTTCTTGATGAGATGGCGGGGTCCCGTGGCTGAAATCCTGCTTCCCGAAGGTGCCGTGGCCTGGAAGGTAGACGACAGGGTCGTGGACTCGAGCGCAGAAGTGGACCGGGCGTCTGCCGTTCCCGTCACATTTGAAGACGACGAGGGTCGGGAGGTCTATCGCCACAGCACCGCCCACATTATGGCCCAGGCGGTCCAGGCCCTCTTTCCCGAGGCCAAGGTCACCATCGGTCCCCCGATTGAGAACGGGTTCTACTACGACTTCGATTACTCGCGGCCCTTCACCCCGGAGGACCTTGGGCGGATCGAAGCCAAGATGAAGGAGATCATCAAGGCCAATGATCTATTCGTGCGTGAGGAGATTTCGAAAGAGGCGGCCCTAAAACTCTTTAAAGAGATGGAGGAACCCTACAAGCTGGAGATCCTTCAGGGGATTGCAGACGACACCGTCTCCCTCTATCGCAACGGCGACTGGGTAGACCTCTGTCGGGGGCCCCATGTTCCCTCGACCGGGCACATCCGGGCCGTCAAGCTCCTCTCCATCGCAGGGGCCTACTGGCGGGGGGATGAGCGAAATCAGATGCTTCAGCGCATCTACGGGACCTCCTTCCCCACCGAGGAAGCCCTTGAGGCTCACCTTCAGATGTTAGAGGAGGCCAAGCGGCGGGACCATCGGGTCCTCGGCAAGGAGCTCGGACTCTTCCACATCGACGAGGCGGCAGGCGGGGGACTCGTCTACTGGCTCCCCAAGGGGGCCACCCTGCGAAAGATTATCGAACGGTTCTGGGAAGATGAGCACGTCCGGCGGGGATATCGGCTCATTGTGACCCCTCACCTGGTCCGGGGCCAGCTTTTTCACACCTCTGGCCACTATGAGTTCTACCGCGAGCACATGTACATCCTCCCCGTAGATGAGGAGGAGTATGTCCTGAAACCCATGAACTGCCCGGGGCACATCCTTGTCTACCAGCAGGAGAGGCGAAGCTACCGCGAGCTTCCAGTGCGTTTTGCGGAGCTGGGGACCGTTTACCGTTATGAGCGCTCGGGCGTCCTCCACGGGATGCTGAGGGTGCGGGGCTTCACCCAGGATGACGCCCATATCTTCTGCACGCCAGATCAGCTTGGGGGCGAGATCCTGGGTGTTCTCGATCTCGTTCTCTTTATGCTGAAGACCTTCGGCTACGAGGATTTTCAGGTGGACTTGAGCGTTCGTGACCCGGGGCAGCCCGAGAAGTATGCGGGGGAGGACGCCGAGTGGGAGTTGGCGGAGGCCTCCCTTCGAGAAGCCCTCGAGGCGCGGGGGTTCTCTTATACCCGCATGGAGGGGGAGGCCGTCTTCTACGGTCCCAAGATCGACGTCAAGCTCCTGGACGCCTTAGGGCGGCCATGGCAGTTCAGCACCGTCCAGTTTGACTTTAACCTCCCTCGGCGTTTCGGGTTGAAGTATATTGGTTCCGACGGTGAGGCCCACGTCCCTTACATGATCCACCGGGCCCTTCTGGGGTCCATTGAGCGGTTCACCGCCGGCCTCATCGAGCACTACGGGGGGGCCTTTCCCCTTTGGCTTGCCCCCGTTCAGGTGAAGATCCTCCCCATCACCAACCGCCAGCACGCCTACGCGAAGCAGGTGGCCGGGCGGTTGCAGGGGGAAGGACTTCGAGTGGAGACGGACACGCGAAACGAGAAGCTGGGTTATAAGATCCGTCAGGGAAGGCTCGATCGGATCCCCTACCTCCTCATTGTGGGCGAGAAGGAGGAGGGCGCAGATCAGGTCGCAGTTCGAGAGCGCTCGGCAGGGGACCTCGGGGCCATGAGCCTGGAGGCTTTCCTGGGGCGTATCCGGGCGGAGTTTTCGTCCTCCGCCCCTCAAGAAGAGGAGGCCACACTATAGTCCGAAGACCTCATGTGTCTACTCCCCCCAAAGTGAAGCAACGGATCAACGAGCAGATCCGGGTCCGAGAGGTTCGACTCATTGATGAAGATGGGGGTCAGCTCGGCGTCCTCCCCATCGACGAGGCCATCGCCGTTGCTGAGGACAGGGGTCTGGATCTGGTTGAGGTGTCGCCCAATGTAGATCCCCCCGTATGCCGGGTCATGGACTACGGAAAGTTCAAGTATAAGGAGAGCAAAAGAAGCCACGAGGCCAAGAAGCGGCAGAAGACGATTCAGGTGAAAGAGGTGAAGATGCGGCCCAAGACGGAGGAGCACGACTTTCAATACAAGGGCCGCAACGTTCGCCGCTTCCTCTCCGAGGGCAACAAGGCCAAGGTGACCGTCATGTTCCGCGGGCGCGAGCTCGTCCACCCCCACCTGGGCCGCCGTCTCCTGGATCGTCTTGCCAAGGAGATGGCCGATGTGGGGGACGTGGAGCAGCTGCCAAAGCAGGAGGGGCGATTTATGACCATGATCCTCTCCCCAAAACCACGTTGAAAGGAGTAGGCCAGTGCCTAAGTTGAAGACTAGGCGCGGCGCTGCGAAGCGTTTTCGCCTCACAGGCCAGGGCAAGGTGCGAAGGCAGAAGGTGGGCAAGAGCCATATATTGACTAAGAAGACCAGAAAGCGGAAGCGGAGACTCAGGAAATCGGCCCTGGGGGCTCCTGCTGACGTTCGGAACATCAAGAAAATGATCAAAGGTCGATAGGAGAACTTCCATGCCGCGCACTACTTACAGTCCCGCCCGCAAACGGCGGCATAACAAGCTCCTCAAAGGGGTCAAGGGTTACTGGGGGGCTCGGGGCCGACTCTATAAGAGGGGCCGCGAGACCTTGGAGAGGGCCCTGGTCTTCGCCTATCGAGACAGGCGCGTGAGAAAGAGGGACTTCCGCCGGCTGTGGATCGTCAGGATCAACGCGGCCGCCAGGGTCCACGACCTCTCCTACAGTCAGCTCATGCGGGGCCTCAAGTCCGCCAGGGTGGAGCTCAACCGAAAGGTCCTCGCCGACCTGGCGGTCCAAGACTCCGCTGCATTCGCCCGCCTGGTTACCCTCGCCAAAGAGCACCTCTGAGGCGTGGCCTCCTCGGCCAAAACCCTCCTGACCGCTCTCCCCGATCGACATGGGGAAAAGGGGAAACCCGGGACTCTTCATGATCGATGACCTAAAGGCCCTCTCTCAGGAGGCGGCGGACGCCATCGATCGGGCCGAGTCCGAATCGGACCTTCAGGCCCTCAAGGCAAAATACCTGGGTCGCCGGGGGACCGTGACGGCCCATCTTCGCCAACTTGCCCAACTTTCCCCAGAAGACCGCCCGGCCTTCGGCCAGGCAGTGAACACGGTGAAGGAGGAGCTGGAGGCACTCATCGCCCAGCGCCAATCTCTCCTCAACCAGAGGGCCTTTCAGGCGGCCGAGGCCGAGAGTCCCCTCGACGTCACCCTGCCGGGAAGGGCCAACCCCCGGGGCCGGTTTCATCCCATCACCCAGGTGATGGAAGAGATCCTGGAGATTTTTAGTCGGCTGGGTTTCTCCATCGCCGAGGGGCCAGAGGCAGAAACGGACTACTACAACTTCGAGTCCCTGAATATCCCCCGCGACCACCCGGCCCGGGACATGCATGACACCTTTTATCTGACCGACGACGTCATCCTTCGGACCCACACCTCGCCCGTCCAGATCCGGGTCATGGAGACCCAAGGCCCCCCCGTCCAGATCGTGGCCCCCGGCAAGGTCTACCGCTGCGACGCGGACGTCTCCCACTCCCCTATGTTCCACCAGGTCGAGGGTCTCTGGGTGGACGAGGGGGTGACCTTCGCAGACCTTCGGGGGACGCTGGAAACCTTCGGTCACCAGATGTTCGGGCCGAAGGTGGCCATTCGCTTCCGGCCGAGCTTTTTCCCCTTCACTGAGCCCAGCGCCGAGGTGGACATCGGCTGCGTGATATGTGGGGGAGGGGGCTGCCGTGTGTGCGCCGGGTCGGGGTGGCTGGAAATCCTGGGGGCCGGGATGGTACACCCCGCCGTCTACGGTTTTGTCAATTATGACCCGGAGCGGGTGACGGGCTTCGCCTTCGGTCTGGGGGTGGAGCGGATCGCCATGCTGAAATACGGCATCGACGACATTCGCCTCTTCTTTGAGAACGATCTCCGCTTTCTGAGGCAGTTCTAGGCAGGAAGGAAGGGCTCTTGCAGATCAGCCTCAAATGGCTTGAGGAGTTTATCCAGGTGGACCGCCCTCCGGCGGAGCTGGCTCAGGCCCTCACCATGGGGGGGATAGAGGCGGCCGGACTTCGGGAGGTGGGTGGCGAGCTCGACGCCGTCCGGGTGGGAGAGGTTCAAGAGATCCACGACCACCCACAGGCCCAGAAACTTTCTCTTTGTCGCGTGGGCCTGGGGAACCGGGAGATATCTGTGGTCTGCGGCGCACCGAATGTCGCCACGGGCCAAAAGGTGGCCGTGATCCTGCCCGGAGGCCGGTTGCCCGACGGGCGCCTCATCGAGGCCGCCAAGATTCGAGGCGAAGTCTCCGAGGGGATGATCTGCTCGGAGGCGGAACTGGGCCTGAACGAGGACTCAGAAGGGATCCTCGTCCTGCCCCCCGAGATGCCCCCTGGGAGTTCTCTCGCTCAAACCCTGGGCCTGAGCGACCATCTTCTGGAGGTAGAGGTGACGCCCAACCGGGGGGACTGCTTGAGCATTCTCGGGATTGCCCGGGAGGTCTCTGCCCTCACCGGACGTCCCCTTCGGGACGCCTCCCCCTCGGTCCTTGAAGAAGGCCCCCCGGCGGAGGATATGGCGGGGGTCAAGGTGGAAAGCCCCCTTCATTGCCCTCGCTATGCCGCCCGGATTGTCGAGGGGGTCAGCGTCGGTCCGTCACCCCCTTGGCTTCAGTGGCGTCTCAAGACGGCCGGGATGCGCCCCATCAACAACGTGGTGGATGTGACCAACCTCGTTATGTTGGAGCGAGGCCAGCCCCTTCACGCTTTTGACTACGAACGCCTGCGGGAGAAGCGCATTGTGGTCCGCACCTCGCGGTCTGAAGACGGCCCCTTTAAGACCCTGGACGGCCTGGAACGAACTCTCGACTCTTCGGCCTGCATGATCTGCGACGGGGTGGGGCCCATCGCCATTGGGGGAGTCATGGGGGGGGCAGAGACCGAGGTGTCCGCCTCCACCCGCACCCTCCTCCTGGAAGGCGCCCATTTCTCGGCCGCCTCCATCCGGAAGACAGCGAGATCCCTTGGGCTCACGACGGAAGCCTCTTATCGTTTCGAGCGAGGGGTTGACCCCTCGGGCGTGCCGGTCGCCCTCGACCGGGCGGCCGACCTCATCCGGGAGCTCGCGGGGGGCCGGGTGGCGCGAGGCCGGATCGACATTTACCCTTCTCCCATTCAGCCCGTTTCCATCCAGCTCCGGACTTCACAGGTCAAGCGGGTCCTCGGAATCTCCTTACCCGCCAAGACCCTGGGGGACTATCTTGGGAACCTGGGGCTGAAAGTCTCGACGAAGGAGAAAGGAACCCTGGTGGCCCGGGTTCCCACCCACCGGCCGGACCTCACTCAAGAAGTTGACCTCATGGAAGAGGTGGCGCGCCTTCACGGCTATGACCGCTTTCCCAAGACCCTCCCCCCGCGACACGAGGCCCCAGTGTCCCGCGGCAGCCGACGCGACTTTCTGATGCGGGTTCGCGAGGTCCTCGCCGGGGTTGGTTTACAGGAGGTCATCAATCCGAGCTTTGTGTCCGAGCGGGAACTGGGGGCCCTGGGCCTTCCCAAGGGGCATGAGGACCTGGGGGCCCTTCGCCTTCGGAACCCATTGAGCCAGGATGGGGCCCTTCTGAGGACGAGTCTTGTCCCCGGGCTCCTTCGCGACGCTGCCCTGAATTTTAGCCGGGGCATTGTGGATCTCAGGATCTTTGAGGTGGGGACGGTCTTCCATCCAGGTGAGGAGGGCGCACTTCCTCGGGAGGAGGCCAGGGTAGGGGGGCTCTTGAGCGGACGGGCGGGCCCTGCCCTGTGGTCCGAGGAGAAGCGCGAGCGGGACTTCTTCGATCTCAAGGGCACCCTGGAGACCCTCACCCGAAGCCTGAGGCTCCCCGCTCTTCGATACCGCTCTCCAGGGGCCCCCTATCTGGACCCCCGCCGTTCAGCGACGCTGGATTGGGAAGGAAAGGTGGTGGGGGTGGCCGGGGAGATCCATCCAGCCCTTCGCCAAAGCCTCGACCTTCCCCAATCGGTCCTCCTCTTTGAACTCTCGGCCGACCTTCAGGGGACCGGACTTCCCATTCCATCCTTCGAGCCCTTGCCGCGCCATCCCGCCACCACCCGAGACCTGTCGATCCTGGTGGAGGAGGGGACGGCGGCCGAGGAAATGATGGCGGCCATCCGCGAGGTGGGGGGCGAATGGCTCCGCGGGGTGACCCTTTTTGATCTGCATGTGGGCGCCCCCATTGCCTCCGGCCAAAAGAGCCTCGCTTTCGCCCTGACCTACAGGGCCGAGGACCGGACCCTCTCGGGAGAAGAGGTCAACGTCTGCCAGGAGGCCATCATCGCCCACCTGTCCAAGGCGTTTGGCGCGCGCCTGCGCTCGTAATCCGATAAAAACTTGAGGGATTTTAGAGGGCTGGGGAAAATCCTGTCAGAATTTAAGGCAAATAAAAAAGGGGAGGTTTCAGAACCTCCCCTTTGCTTCTTTTTTAGAAGCCGCCCGAGTAAAAACCCGAGCCTCATTTAAAGCATCGACTGCCTTCCAATCGGTCTCCCTACCCCGCTACAGTCTCATTGGGCAGGGGAGTTATATGGGAAGTTTTAAGTACTCCACTCGGGGAATCACCGTTCATCTCCCTCCCTGCGAGACTGACCGACGATTCTACTTCCCCGCCCCCCTGGGTTTCCGGGCTCCCCCCGGAGTTCTGATTCTTCTTTCCCCCTCTTCTAATTTTAAGATGGGTCCTAATCAGTCCGCTGTCACCCCATTTGTGGAGGTGAAATTGGAGATTTTTTGTCTCCTATTAGAGCGCTGAAGGGGCCTTCAAAACCCGGCCCTGGCCATCAGGGCATCTACCAGGCGGTAGAACTTCCACCCCTCTTGAAGTCGTCCGAGGAGGCCGGACTGCTCATCGGATTGCTCCTCCTGTGGGTCCACATGCTGGAAAGTCTGAAGGAGCGTCAGGCTCACATTGGGCCTTCCGCTAAGTGCGTCAAGGAGTTTCAGGCTCTCCGTATGAGGGATGATGGGGTCCGGGATGCTATGGGCCAGAAAGATGTCGGCGTGGACCTCCTCTAGGGCTTCTGGCATCGAGAGATCCTCCATCAGATTTCGGACCTTGGGGGAGATCTCGGAATAGAGGGCCTGAAACCGTTCGGGCTCCTGGTTGGCCAGGACAGCGTAGAGGGCCTGAGCAGGAGGGCTCAAGGTTTTCAGTTCAGCCTCCACCGGGCTCGCCTCGTCCTTCATCTTGCGCCTTAGAATTTCCTCGAACAGGGGTTGCTCCAGGGGGTCCTCCAGAAAGTCGAGGTTATGCAACAGGAGGAACCATTTGGCCCAGGGCGCGGGGTTTCCGTAACCCTCCTCTTCCCCATAGCCGTACCATCGCGTTGTGTAGTAGCGGACCACATTGGCGAGGTCAAAATAGCCGCCGAAGGAGACCACGTAGTCCACCTCCTCGCGGACCTCCTCCTCGGCCGCGGCCACGAGGGCGATGCCCCCTCCAAAGCTGATGCCCAACATCCCCAGGTCTCTTCCTTTCGCCTCCGGGACCTCTTGGGCCAAATAGCGGAGGGCGACGACGGCGGCCTGGACCGAATCCCTTCGGACGCGAAACTCTTTGAGGCCGGGGAAATCCGGGACGAGGGCCGCGAAGCCCGCCTGTGCAAGCGTGAAGGCGAACTTGACGAGCCTCGGGTCATCCTTTCCCGCCTCGGCGAGGCCGTGGATGATGAGGAGCCCGGGCCGCGGGCCTTCTCCCGGACGAATGTAGAGATCCGCCTGAAGGGATTTCTGTCCATCGGAGAAGGTGACGGCCCTTCGGTCGGCCCGTGGGTAAACCCGGCTGAGGTAGGGTTTTTCCCTCTCCTGCAGGATGTCCAAGGCGGTCAAAAAGCTGATGAAGGGCCGATTGGAGCAACCCGTGATGAGAAGGAGGAAGGTGAACCAGAGAAGCCGGCCTGGGCGTACCATCAAAGGTCATCCCGCTCGCGGGACGGGGGATTTCAGCTGTGGCCGAGGGGTCTGATCCAGATAAGCTTGCAAGTAGCGCCCCGTGTAGGAACCGGCATGGGCGGCAATCTTCTCAGGAGGGCCTTCGGCCACAATGGTCCCGCCGAGGTCTCCTCCCTCAGGGCCGAGGTCGACCACGTGGTCGGCCGTGCGAATGACGTCGAGGTTGTGTTCGATGACGACGACGGTGTTCCCGATATCCACCAAACGATGCAGGACGTGAAGGAGTTTTTCCACGTCGTAGAAGTGGAGGCCCGTGGTGGGTTCATCCAGGAGATAGAGGATGTCGCGGGGCTCCCGCTTGGCGAGTTCTGAGGCGATCTTTAGGCGCTGGGCTTCTCCGCCCGAGAGAGTGGTGGCGGGCTGGCCCAGGCGCAGATAGCCGAGACCCACGTCGGCCAGCACCTTGAGCTTGGCCACGACTGGCCCTTGGTCTTCGAAGACGCGGAGGGCCTCATCTGCCGTCAGGCAGAGAACGTCGTGGATAGACTTCCCACGGAACTTGACCTCCAGTGTTTTTGAGCGAAAGCGGGTCCCATCACATTCAGGACAGCGGATGTAGACGTCCGCCATGAAGTGCATTTCAATCTTCTCGTGGCCTTCCCCCTTGCATCGGTCGCACCGGCCCCCAGGGACGTTGAAGGAGAAGTAGCCCGGTCCATAGCCCTGCAGCTTTGCCATGGACGTTGCGGCGAAGCGTTTGCGGATGGCGTCGTAGGCCTTGATGTACGTCACGGGGTTCGAGCGAGGCGTTCGGCCAATGGGGTTCTGGTCCAGAAGGACCACGTCCCGGAGTCGCTCAAAGCCTTGGATCTCCTTGAAGACGCCGATTTGTCCGGAGCCGCCATGAAAGATCCGGTTGAGGGCGTTATACAAGGTGTCGTGGATGAGGGTGCTCTTGCCGGATCCGGAAACGCCTGTAATGCAGGTGAAGCCCCCGAGCGGGATGTGGAGATCGATACCCTTGAGATTGTTCTCTTTAGCCCCAAAGAGAGAGAGGATTTTTTCGTCGGACCTGCGCTGGGCGGTTTTCGCCCGGGCCCCCTTGGAGTGGCTCGCCTTCTTTCGACGTCTCGCTCCGTCAGTGGGCAAGACCCTTCGCCGAATCTGGGGTGCGATGACCCGATCCCCGCGCAGGTAGGCGGCGGTCAGGGAGTCCTTGCAGTCCGTGATTCCCTTGGCAGGGCCGGCGTAGACCACATGGCCTCCCTGCTCCCCCGCCCCCGGGCCCAGATCCACAAGACAGTCCGCGTGGTTGATCACGTCTCGATCGTGCTCGACGACGAGGAGGGTGTTTCCCGCCTGCGTCAGGCTCTTCAGGATTTCCAGGAGCTTGGCGTTGTCGCGGGGGTGGAGCCCGACCGTGGGTTCGTCCAGAATGTAGAGGGTGCCCGTGAGCTGCGCCCCCAGTTGGTTGGCGAGATTGATGCGCTGCGCCTCTCCCCCGGAGAGGGTTCGGGTGAGGCGGTCGAGCGTGAGGTAGTCCACCCCGACGTAGGCCAAGAAGCTGAGCCGGGAGGCGATCTGTTTCAAGATGTCCCGGGCAATCTCCTTCTCGCCAGTGGTGAGGGAGAGGGAGGAGAAGAAATCCTGGACCTCCCGGACGGATTTTTGGCAGAGGTCGGTGATGTGGAGATTCCCCACCCGGACATGGAGGGCCTCTTGCCGAAGCCGGCTCCCGCCGCAGCGCTCACACGTCACGGCGCTCATGTAGTGGCGGAGGAAGACCCGAACCCAGAGCTTGTATTTCTTTCGGGTGAGACGCTTGAAGAAGGGCAAGACCCCTCGGAAATCCTTCGTACCCTCCAGGACGAGCCGCTGGTGGCGCTTGGAGAGTTTCCGGAAGGGGGCGAAAAGGTCGACCCCCTCCTTGCGAGCGAGCTTCCTCAGTTGAGCCGTAAAGTAGTGTCGGTAGCGGGACTTCATCCAGGGCTCGATGGCGCCTTCGGCAAGGCTTTTAGTCCGGTCGGGAATAATGAGGTCCACGTCGAAGTCGAGCTTGTTGCCGAATCCGCCGCAGTCCTGGCAGGCGCCCCGGGGATTATTGAAGGAAAAGAAGAGCGGCGTTGGCTCCTCAAACTCGCGGTCGCAGTGGGGGCAGATAAAGCGCCGGGAGAAGGGCAGGGTAGGGCCGTCCACAAATCGGACCCAGGCCTTTCCTCCCCCCTCCGAAAAGGCGACCTCCAGGGAGTCGGCCAGGCGGCTTTTGACCTCCTCGTTAAGCTGGAGGCGGTCCACCACGACGAAGATCTTCGACTCCTGCGTGGCCTCGGGGATCTGCCCATCGCTTAAGGTGAGAAGATCTTCCCCCAGCCACACGCGCAAGAAACCCTGGGCCAAGAGGTTGCGGAGTGTTTGCCCCACCTTGTCCGGCTTCTCCACCGGGAGAGAGAAGAGGATGAAGCAGCGGTCCCCAGAAAAATCAGAGACGAGACGGTCCACCACCTGCTGGACCGTATCGGGCTTCACCGCCTCCCCGCAGTCGGGGCAAAAGGTCGTCCCAACCTTGGCGTAGAGGAGGCGAAGATAGTCGTAGATCTCCGTCGCGGTCCCGACGGTGGAGCGGGCGTGTTTGACCGGGTTCCGTTGCTCGATGGCGATGGCAGGGGAAATCCCCTCGATCAGTTCCACGTCGGGCTTATCCACCCGCTCCAGAAACTGACGGGCATACGTGGAGAGGGACTCGACATAGCGCCGGTGCCCCTCGGCGTAGACAGTGTCGAAGGCGAGAGAGGACTTTCCCGAACCGCTCAGGCCCGTCAGGACGATGAAATGCCCTCGGGGAAGATCCAGGTCGATCCCCTTCAGGTTGTGCTCCCGGGCGCCTCGGATGATGATGGCATCGCCCACGCCGAAATATCCCCTTATCCAAAGACTAGGGATTCGCCCTAGAGAAAACCCCCTTTTGAAAATTGGCTCACAAAGACCCGATTTTCATCTTCGCCCCCACACGCTTTAGTGTCAACGCCCAAATCAAAGGTGCGGAGCGCACTACAGGTGCGGAGCGCACTCCAGTTTCCTCTGGAAGGGAGGGGGGGTGGAGAAGGACTACAGGATCCGCTTCCCGAAGAAGGAGAGAGCGAGAGAGACGGCCAGGGGGCCTGTCCGGTTGGTGCCGTCCAGGATGGGATTCACCTCGACCAGGTCCAGGGAGACCATGGCGCCGACCTCCGCCGCCACCTCGGCCGCAAGGTGCGCCTCCCGGTAGGTGAGGCCCCCCCGGACAGGGGTGCCAACGCCGGGGGCCTCATCGGGGTCGCAGACATCCAGATCGAAGCTCACGTGAAAGCCCGGGGTCCCGACGCCTGCCACCTGGATGGCCTGCTCCATGACCCGCTGCATTCCCAGCTGGTCCACCTCCTTCATGGTGAAGATGGTCATCTCGGAGGATCGAAGCCGCTTGACCTCGCCGGGGTCGAGGTTTCGGACTCCGATAAGTACGGTCTGTTCCGGGCGGACCTTGGGCCAAAAACCCCGGCACCGGACAAGCCCCTCTGGCCCCAGGCCCTGGGAGATGGCGAGTGGCATCCCGTGGATATTCCCTGAGGGCGAGGTCTCGGGGGTGTTGTAGTCTGCGTGGGCGTCGAACCACAGAAGCCCAAGGGACTTTTTTGCGGCCGCAACTCCGGCGAGGCTCCCAATGGCAAGACTGTGGTCCCCCCCGAGCACGAGAGGAGTCTTTCCCGCCTTCAAAGTCGCCTCCACCTCAGCCCCGA
Organism: bacterium; assembly: GCA_965249615.1. Lineage (GTDB taxonomy): Bacteria > UBA8248 > UBA8248 > JACPRG01. Next base: position 31,811 of record CBDFMI010000005.1, read on the forward strand.
GGGTCTCGCTCACCTCAAGGATCTCATCCTGGTATTTGAGATGGCCCGCCTTGCCAGGAGAACGTTCTGTGGGCCGGCTCTCTGGCACGGGGACCTGGATGTCCCCTGCGTCCTCGACCTCAAGACCCAGGGCCTCTAGGCGCCCTTTTAGGTCTGCGGCGCGAATAGCGCTCGGCCCCATGTCGACCCCGCGCCGGTTGGCCCCGAGGTCAATCGGGACACCAATGATCCGGACCCGAGGGGCCATCAGAGAGACCCTCCTTTAGGCCTCGACCACTTTTGAGGGGATACAGGTGGGTTTCAGTACCGGGGCTGCAGTTCTTGATGCGTTTTTGGCGTAGATCAGCTGGAGATCTCAGGGGCCAAGGGGTTCCGAGGCCGCGGTGGGTGCCTCCTCCTCGATCCCCGGGAAGGTCTGCATGACCCGCTCCATCCCAAGGCGGCTCAGGGTGTCATTGGATTGCCAAATCCCGCCCCCCCGGAAGAACCGTCCGATCTTGAGGAGATTCTCGGAAAGGGGTTCCTGGGTCTCGTCGAAGGAGACATACCAGATCACCTTGCCGTCTTTAGCGCTCAGGAGGTAGACATCAAAAGCCACCGACGGGGGTGAGTCCGCCGCGATTGGGCTGCCGTCACGATTTTCGTAGCGCGCGATCACTCCGGTCACCACTGCATCGATTCCCCCCTCGGCCTCCCCGGCCGTCACCTCGGGGAAACGATACTCACCCGCGAGTGCCTCCTCCGGCTCGGCCCCGGGGTCTATCTCTGGATGCTCGCCCGGGAACACCAGCTCTCGGGTTGTGGTGTATGGCTGGACTTGATTCAGAAATCTAGACACCGCTCGCTCTAGAACTTCGAGGTTGGCCTCTCGGTTCACCGTGCCTGCCCGGCGGCTGGGGTCGACCCGGAATTCCAGCTCGACCTCCTCGGACTCCTCGAGACGGACCGGCGGAGTCACATTGTGCCGATTGTGACTGAGCAGTTCGGTATAGAAAAACTGGGCCAGCTTGTTCCCAGCGTCTGGGGAATTTGTGTTGTTCCGAAAGGGGATCACAGCGATGTTTCGAAGAGGATAGCTGCGGATGTCAGGGCTAACTTCGCTGACGACATTGGTGGGAGGGGTGAAGTCTGTGACGTATTTGGAGGTACAGCCGGCCCCGAGGACGCTCGCACCGAGGAGGATCAAGAACGTCTGAGGGGCCGAGAGGGAAAGGCCCCCTCTTCGCTGCACGAGGGGCCCTGTCGTGGATGACCTTTTCATGGACGCTTCCTCCCTCCACACAGGTAATCTACCCCACAGGGCGCTAGAATTCAATGGACAAATCCACCCCTTATACTGGATTCCTTCCTGTCTCTTAGACCCGTTTTCTGACGAAAGGGTTCAGCCCCCCATGCGTTTTTCCTTCGCTCGGCCTGGCCAGACCGGGGCTTTCGTGGACGAGATACCGACGAAAACTATCTTTAAGCTGGAATTACCTGCCTGTATCCATAAGATAATAGAGGGCAGTGGTATAGGACCTATCTGTTTTTATGTGGAAGAGGAGGAGAGTGATGAAAGGTCTTGTCTGTTTGGGGGTATTGATCGGGGTGATTAGTGTGCTTCTTGGGGTAATCGCGAAGTTCACTGGAGGCGTCCTCTGGACGGTCACCCCAGCGGCCTACCTCAGTCTTGGGGCGACGTCCTTTCTGGGCGCAATCAGCGTGGGTGTTTTGTCCTTCGTGAAAGGGGAATGCAAAAAGGACTCGTAGCCCGGAGAAGTAGAAGGGGCGAGAGTCTCCTCTGATAGTTCCCTTGTAAGGCGGTTTTTTACCCCAAGGGAAGACCTGATGGCCGCTCCACGACTGGCGCGGATGGCGGAGGCCTTTGCCTGCTATTCTGCCGGTGTGAAGCGAGGCGACATCGTGAAGATCCAACGGGGGTGAAGACCGCTCCCCTCATCCACAATCGAATAGAAGGGCAGTGGGGTGTGGCACCTCTCTTTTTGGCGGGGAAAGGAGGAACCCTATGAGGGTCCTTTTAGCGTTGGGCGTAGTGGGAATGCTGATTGGGGTAATTAGCATCATCCTGGGGGGAGTCGCGAAGTTCAGCGATGGCGTCCTCTGGACCAACACGGCGTCGGCCTACCTAAGATTTGGGGAGGCGGCCTTTCTGTGGGCGATCAGCGCGGGCATTTTGGCTCTCTTGAATTCCATCATAAGATCCAAGGGGGGCTTGTAGTCCGAATGGCTGATCCACGACTGGAGCGGATGGCGGAGACCCTTGTCCGTTATTCTGCCGGTGTGAAGCGGGGCGACATCGTGAAGATCCAGGGGGGGGTGGAGGCCGCTCCTCTCATCCGCGAGGTCTACCGGGTGTGCCTGGAGCGCGGAGCCCATCCCTACACCCAGGTGGGGGTCCCGGGCCTGGATGAGATCTTTTTCGAAAAGGCCGGTCGGGCCCAGCTCGGCTTTCTTCAACCAGTCTCCCTCTTTGAGATAAAGAAAGTGGACGTCGTTATTAGCATCCTGTCTGAGGTCAATACGAAGCGACTGACAGGGGTGGACCCCGCCCGACAGGCCCTGGCCCAGCGCACCCGAAAACCAATTATGGATGTCTTCATGCGCCGCTCGGCCGCCCACGCGGCGGGGAAAAAAGAGGGAGGGCTTCGGTGGACCCTCACCCTTTATCCCACACAGGCCTACGCCCAGGACGCCGAGATGAGCCTGGAGGACTACACGAATTTCGTCTTTAAGGCCTGCTTTGCGGAGAAGCGAGACCCCATCGCCGAGTGGAAGAAGCTCTCGGCCCTCCAGCGCCAGGTGGTTCGCTTCCTAAAGGGGAGGAAGAAGGTCCATCTCATGGCACCCGGGACAGATCTCGAGATTGGCATCTCAGGACGGCCCTTCATCAATTGCGACGGGAGGCACAACTTTCCCGATGGAGAGGTCTTTACAGGTCCCGAGGAGACCTCTGTCCGAGGGCACATCACCTTCAGCTACCCCGTCTGCTATGGGGGCAGGGAAGTGGAGGGGGTGCGCCTCAAGTTTGAAAAGGGCAACGTCGTCCACATGGCCGCCGAGAAAAACGAAGCCTATCTCCGCAAGATGCTGACGATGGACCCAGGGGCAAAGCGCGTCGGGGAGTTCTCCTTCGCCATGAACAAAGGGATACAGAGGTTCACCCGGAACATCCTCTTTGACGAGAAGATCGGGGGGACTGTCCATCTGGCACTGGGCAAGGGGTATCCCGAGAGCGGGTCTAAAAATGACTCGACCCTTCACTGGGACATGATCTGTGACCTCCGCCGAGGAGGCGAGGTCTACGTGGACGGAAAGCTCTTCGAGAAGGACGGTAAGATCCTGCTTTGAGAGCCGCTTGACGGCACGCTCCACTTGGGTACGGTGAAAGGCCGGTCTTTATGAGAGGAGGTCGTTGAAATGCCGATGGTGAGTTGGATTATTTTGTGGCTTGTTGCTGTTGGGCTTTTCCTCTGGCAGCTCTTCAGGGTGAAAAGCGTGGGCACCCGTTCTGAGGCCCTCCTGGATCGAATCTATCGCCAGGGGAGTCAGCTGGACGAGCGGCTGGGAAAGTTGGAGATGCAGGTGCGAGCCCTCAGGTCGAAACCCTTCAGCCCTCCGCCCATGCCGGATCCAGGAGCCCAGTCGGCTGGAGGAGGCAGTTATATCCCCCTCGATATCGGCGGCGGCCCCAGTCCGATCGGTGGCTGAAAGGATTGAGTTGGTGGGGGAAGAGAACCCCTCTTTTCATGTATCTCTTGACGTTTTCCTGCCTTAGGCTCGGGGCTCTGGCGTGATCGCAAATTTTAGCCGCCGATGAGCCTTGCGAAGGGCCTTTTCGACCTGCTCAGAATTCTCACCGCGGGCGAAGAGGAAGCCGAGGTATTTGCCCCCCTCCGGAAGCGGCACCACGTGTTCTCCGGGCCTCAGGCTGATGGTGATCTCCTCAATCCCCGCAACACTCTCGGCCTTCCCAAGGCCCCGGACTTCTTTCAGAACCCCAGCGCGGGGGATGGGGATCATCATCACCCCCGCGGCTTGCCCCTCGCGCTCGAGGGAATCTAGCTTCATTCCCATCGCATGTCGCAGGATCAACTCCTCCAGTGAGAGGCCGGTCCCGAAGCGAAGCGTCCGCGAACATAGACCGCCGATGGACCGTGCCGCGACCTCGATGACCCAGGGCCCCTGTTCGTTTACCCGAAATTCGGCGTGAACGGGCCCCTCCTGCAGTCCGAGGGCCTTCACCGCCTGGGCCGCGGAGGCCGCAATCTCTTCCTGTACGGCGGCGGGAAACCGAGACGGCGTGATATACAAGGTCTCTTCGAAGAAGGGTCCGTCCAGGGGGTCTGGCTTGTCGAAAAGTGCCAGGACCTTGAGATGGCCATTTGAGAGAAGTCCTTCCAGGGCCACCTCCGCGCCGGGCATAAAAGTCTCGACCAGGATCTGACGCGCTGCAGCCCCTCCCCGGGTTTCGACTTCCGGCGTGCGAAGTATCTCGGCGATTCGACAAAAAGCTTCAACGAACTGGGTCCTGTCGTTGGCCCGGATCACACCCCGGCTGGCTGCCAGAAAAAGCGGTTTGAGGACACAGGGATAGCCCGTGCGGGGTGTCACATTGTCGGGGGCATCATCGGTAGAGAGGATTTCGAACTGGGGGGAGGGCAAGCCGGCCTCTGCCAGCGTCTTGCGAAAAAGGTGTTTGTTGCGTGCCGTGGCGACTGACTGCACCGAGTTGTGGGGCAGTGAGAGCGCTGCCGAGGCCATCGCCGCCAGAATGGTGGTGTCGTCGTCGGACGGCACCACGGCACTGATCGGGCGCTCCTTCGCGAATTCGACGATGGCCTGCGTCGCCTCCTCAGGGTTCAGGAAATTCAGGGTAAGCGTTCGACCTGGCGAGAGCTCTGACAGGGCCTGGGGAAGCTCAGATCCCACTACGACTTGCACGCCCAGCCGCCGCGCCGCCTCAATGAATGCATTTGTGCGGTAGGTCCTGGTGGCCATGAGAAGAAGGAGACATCCCTCCTTCCCCAATCGCGTTTTCTCTGGAGGCATTGAAGGGGCCGTCTGTCTCATCGTTGGTCAGATGGTTCCGAGGGAGAGGACTTCCCCTTGTGAGAGGTCAACCTGCTAAGGGGCGAGCTCGGGACGATGAAGCCCGGTCGGGTGACTGACGCCTCTGCCAATGTGTGAAGGGTCCGGGACAAGGTCCTTGCCATGGATGGAGATTAATTCCAGCTAAGCAGGCTCTTCCCAGGACAAGGAGTCCCCTCTCCGGAGAGATCCGAGGGGTGAGGCCCTGTATCGTAAGCGGGGGACCAGCCGTCTATCCCTTGCCGGGCTGGTAGTAGGGGTTGGTGCCTCCCCGGTGGTCCGTCACATCGACCAGCTCCTGGAGCTCGGGGGCCACTTCCTTCATCCTCGTCTCGATCCCCTGCCTCAGGGTGACGTCCACCATGCCGCATCCCTGGCAGCCACCGCCGAGTTGCACGTAGGCCACCTTGTCCTTGACGTCGAGGAGTTGCACGTGACCTCCGTGCGCTGCCACGGCAGGGTTGATCTCCTCCTCCAGCAGCACCTGAAGTGTCGTCGCCATGGACGTGTCTCCGCCCGGGCTACCGGCGGCCACGGCCTGTGACGTGTCTCCGCTCGGGTTACTGGCGGCCATGGCCTTCACGGAGCCTATCTCCTGTCCAATTTCATCAATCCGTTCGTCAGTCCTTGAGGCCATGCTGGAGAGGCGCTCTTCGACGGTGTCGAGAGAGCGTTGGACGCGGCGAAGGCGCGAGTTTGTCCGATAAAACAGAACTGCCACGACAAGAACCGCGACAATCCAGGCAACGATTACCATGGGTCTTTCCCTCCCTGTCTCAATAAATGTTTCCGGATCATTTTTCCCTTCTGCAAAATGGGCAACCCGCTCAAAAGACGCGCCCTGCTCTCGCATCTAAAAGGCTGATAGCCCAACCCATATTCAAATTATAGCAAGAAAAGGGCGCTATGCAAACGGAACCTGCCACCCCCGTCCCTCTCTCATCAAAAAGGACCAGGGTGTCACAGAGGGGCTTGCCCCTAAGGGAGGGCGAGACCCAGAAGATAGCACAGGGCCGTTGTCGCAAAGCCGGCACTTAAGGTCTCCAACATCCCAATCGTCTTGCCTTTCCCCGAGACAAGAGAGCGGAAGAGGCCCACCACCAAGAGACCGATTCCGCCAAGGAGAAGGGAGAGCTGAAACGACGGGGCAGACGGGGGAAGCCAGAAGGGGAACCCCACCAGGAGGGCGCCCACGAGAAAGGTGAACCCCCAGAGGAAGCCGGTCTGGGCCGGCTCGTCCAGTTTTTCTTCCACGAGGCCCAGTTCCTCCCGGACCATCCATTTCAACCACAGCTTCGGGTCCGACGTGACCCGCCGGACAATCATCTCCACCTCTTCTTCTTCAAAGCCACGTTCCCGTGTCACGAGGCGTACTTCATTCTCCTCCTTCTCGGGCTCCTCCTGAATCTCCCGGCGCTCTCGCTCAATCTGCCCTTGGAAGAACTGACGTCGGGCCCGGGCAGCTTGATAGCCGCCGACTCCAACGGCCAGCGTGGCCGCAGCCATCAGGACGCCAAGGACGCGAGCCATCAGGGGCCCTTCAACGGCGGCGGCGGTGAGGCCCGCGCCAAAGGCGAGGGTTGTGAGGAGGCCCGCCTGAAAGCCCGCCATCGCCAGTCGCATGTGCCGCCCTTGGGGGGTGTGCCAGAGCTCATCGTGGAAATTTCGAATGAGCCGGGATTTGGCCGGCGCCGTGCCTGGCCGCGTCATATCCTCTTTTCTCCCTTCGTGAAGGCACATCGGACGGGCCTTTTATGTCTGCTTGGATAGTGGAGCATCGTGCCCTGAAAAATTCAACAGGTATTTGGACAGGAAGCACTCTGAGGTAGAATATAGGGGTTGTTCCCTGGCCGGCGAAGCGTGAGCAGCGTGAACAGAATATCTAGGAATCCTTTTCATGCCCACCTTTGATTTCAACTATCTCTTCTCGTCCACCCAGTTCGCCATCTTTATCTTCTTCATCGTTATCGCTTTCAACTGCATCTTCTGGATCGTGGACAGCCTGAGGGGGCGTCCGCCATTTCCCCAGTACGCCCCTCCTTCACTCCCTGTTGTCTTATTGGGTTTGGGGCTTGGCTTTGTGCCCGCTCTCCCCATCAGCTTTGTGTCTCACTTTATTCTCAACCTGTTAAATACCTTTCATTTCCTCATCCGAGTTCCCTTGAAGATCGCGATCTTTGTCGCCACCTCCCTCCTCGTCTTTCTTGTGATGGATCTCGTTGTGGTTGGCATCGACCGGCTGGTCAGGGGCCGCCGGCTCGAGGGCCATTGACCTTCGGTCAAACGGCAACCGCCAGGCGCCTGGAAAAACCTCGATCGACTCCGACCCAGGGCCTACATTGACACCGTGAAGAAGAGGTCTATAAAGTAAAAAAGCGCGTAGGAGGGTGTTTTTCAAGTAAAGGAGTTGATTTGAATGCGCCTTAAGGGCATCGGGTGTGCTTTTCTTTCCTTCTGGGTCCTCGTGTGGGTGACCCCTGTCTTCGGACAGGCGCCCGGGTTTCCCCCAACCTCGGTCCTGGTCAGCCCGGTTGAGGAGAGGGAGATCGGTAGCCAGATCGAGGTCATCGGCACGGTTGAGGCCCAGCTTTCAACCACCCTCAGCGCCGAGACGGCGGGGTTGGCGGAGCGTTTCGACCTGAGAGAGGGGGACTTCGTCGAGCAGGAGAAGACCCTCGTTGTCCAGCTCAAGCAGACCGACCGCGAGATCAATCTGGCCGAGGCCGACGCCTCGTACCGAAATGCCCTGGTCACGCTGGAAAAGCTCCGCCGGGGACTTCGTCCAGAAGAGATTGAGGAGCGGCGAGCCGAGCTGAATGAAAAAAAGGCCTTGATGGACAGATACGCTCGGGATCTCGAGCGGGCGGGAGAGCTTGTTCGGAGCAAGGTCATCAACCTCTCCCAATATAACCAGACTGAGAGCAATTATCTGACGGCCAAATTTCAGCACGAACGGGCCACCCAGACGCTTCGCCTGGCTGAGCTGGGACCCCGGGAAGAGGACATCCAGGCTCAGGAGGCTGAGGTCCAGCGCCAGAAGGCCAATCTGGACCGGGTGCGGGAAGAACTCCGGAAGACGAGCCTCTATTCACCCATCTCGGGCTTTATCACGAGGAAATATGTAGAGGTGGGTCAGTGGATCGCGGCCGGAGGCCAGGTGGTCGACATCATCAACATTGATCAAGTGCTGGTGCGGACCGGCATTCTTGAGCGGTACATCAGTGAGATCCAGGTTGGGGATCGGGCTTTGGTCACCGTGGACGCCTACCCCGATCAGACCTTTGAGGGAGAGGTTAAGCACATCGTCCCTGAGGCCGATCTGGCGAGCCGGGCCTTCCCGGTGAAGATCGAGATTCCCAACGCCGACTACGCCCTCAAGCCAGGAATGTTCGCCCGGGTTACGCTCTTCTATGGCCCGAAGGGGACGGCCCTTCTTGTGCCGAAAGATGCGGTCGTCAGCGAGGAGGGCCGAAGCTTCCTCTTCCTCGCCGAGGATTCCCAGGCCCGCCTCTTTGACATTGAGCCGGGCCGGGTCGTCGGCGGTTTCATTGAGATCAAAAACGGAGCCCTCTCCGAAGGGCAGCGGGTGATCGTCACGGGCAATGAGAGTCTTCAGGATCAGTCCCCCGTCATCGTTCGGGGAGAGCGCCGGCCGGACGGAAGTGTGATCCCCGTCGCGGGAGGCGGTCCCGGACCCGGAGGAGAGACAAGCCCCCGTCCTAGGAGGCCCGCTGAAGGCGGCTGACGCCTCGCTTAGAATCCCCTATGAAATTCATTGAATTCTGCGTCCGGTATCCCGTCACCGTCATCTGTGGGGCCTTGCTGGCCGTTCTCTTTGGCGGTGTCTCCCTCCTTCGCATTCCTGTCCAGATGACCCCGACAGTGGAGCGCCCTGAGATCTCAGTGGAGACGACCTACCGGGGCGCGGCGCCCCTCGAGGTGGAGCAGGAGGTGACGGACCGCGAGGAAGAGAGGCTGAACTCGGTGGAAAGCCTTCTGGAGGTCACCTCCACCTCCGCCGAGGGCAAGAGCACCATCGTCCTCACCTTCGACTGGGGGGTGAACAAGGACGTGGCCCGTCTGGACGTGGCGGAGAAGATGGGGCTGGTGAAGGGCCTCCCCGATGACGCCGACGAGCCCCTGATCCGCGCCGTGAACACGGACGAAGAGCAGCCCATCGCCTGGCTCATCCTCCAGACTGGCCGGGACCTCAATGAGGTCCGCCTGGAGGCCGAGGACGTCATCCAGCCCCGGCTGGAGCGGGTTCCAGGGGTAGGGGCCGTGTGGCTCTTCGGCGGCCAGGAACGGGAGGTCCAGGTCCTTCTGGACGCGAAGGCCCTGGGGGCCAGAGGTCTCAGCATCTCACAGGTTCGGGATGTCCTCCTCAGGGAAAACCGCAACATCAAGGGAGGGCATATCGACGAGGGAAAGCGCCGGTACGTCATCCGGACGGTGGGCCAGTTCACGGACCTTCGAGAGGTTGAGAACGTCGTCCTGGCTCGCCAGGACAGCCAGACGGTCTATCTCCGGGACGTGGCGAAGATTCGCTTCGGCCACAAAGACCCCGATTTCATCGTCCGTAATTTCGGGACCCCCACCATCGGTTTCGGTGTCTTGAGAAAGAGCGGGGCGAATACGGTGGAGGTCATGGAGGGGGTCAAGAACGAGATCGCTTTCCTCAATGACCGAGTGTATCAGGGAAAGGATATCCAGCTCGTCCAGGTCTATGACGAGACCATCTACATCGACCGATCCATCCGAAATGTGCTGACGAACCTCCTCTACGGAGGCCTTCTGGCCATTGCGGTCCTCCTCATCTTCCTGCGAAGCCCCTCCAGCACCCTCATCATCGCCTTTGCCATCCCCCTCTCCCTGGTCACCACCTTCATCTTTTTTTCCCTCTTGGGGCGCAGCCTAAACACCATCTCTCTTGCCGGCCTGGCCTTCGCCGGGGGGATTGTGGTCGACAACTCCATTGTGGTCCTGGAGAACATCTTCCGTCACCGTCAGGAGGGGAAGGGGAGGTTCGAGGCGGCCCTTCAAGGGGCCACGGAGGTCTGGGGCGCCGTCCTCGCCTCCACCCTGACCACGCTGGCCGTTTTTCTCCCCATCCTCTTTGTCCAGGATGAGGCGGGGCAGCTCTTCCGGGATATTGCCATCTCCATCTCCGCCGCCGTGGGAATCTCCCTGATTGTTTCCCTGACGGTTATTCCGATGCTCTCTTCTCGCATCCTCCGGGTCGGGGGGCACGCGGGAGGTGGTTTCAGACGCCTTTGGGACTGGGTGGGCCTCGGTGGGGTAGGGCGAGCCCTCCGCCGGGCCCTCCTTTTCGCCCTCGCCTGGCTCATGCGGGGGGTCGTTCGGCGAGTCGCCCTCGTCCTCCTGCTCACCCTGGGGGGGCTCGCAACCGCCTATAGCCAACTCCCGCCCCTTGATTACTTGCCCCAGGGGAACCGAAACCTCATCTTCGGTTTGGTCAAGATCCCGCCCGGGTTCAACCTGGAGCAGAAGGGACTCATCGTGAGGGAGCTGGAAGACCGGTTCGTAACCATGCCGGAGCTGAAGCGTGTCTTCTCGGCCGTCCGGCAGCAGGACCCCATTTTCGTCATCATCGTCAAAGACGAATTCGCTCGAACACCCTCCAGCATGCGGCAGGTGGTGGCGGAGCTCCGGCAGCGTTCCCAAGGGGTCGCCGGGACCTCCTTCGTCTTTCTCTCGCAGTCCTCCCTCTTTCGCCGTCGAGGGGCCTTCATCGGCGGGACGAACCTTGAGGTCAACGTGAAGGGAGACGAGCTCGAAGAGATCCAGAGGATTTCGGAACAGATTCTATCGAGTGTCCGGCGCCTGCCCCAGGTGGGTTTTGTCAATACCAGCTTTGAACTGGGCAATCCAGAGCTCCAGGTCCGCGTGGACCGGGAGCGTGCGTCTGACCTCGGGCTCTCTGTGGACGAGATGGGATATGTGGTGGAAACCCTCGTCAAGGGGACTGAAGCCGGAAAATTCAGGGAGCGCGGCCGGGAGATCGACATCACCCTGAAGGGAGAAGATCATTCTAGCCTTCGAACGCAAGACCTCGGCGCCTTCCTCCTCTATACCCCTGCGGGCCGGCCCATCCAGGTCTCCGACGTCGCCCAAATCCGACCGGCCTCGGGGCCGACCAAGGTCGATCACACCGATCTCGACCGTTCTATCAGGCTGACGGTGAATATCCAGGGGAATATCCCCATGGAGACGGCCATCCAAGAGATTGAGCAGGAGGTGGTGGGCCCTATCCGAAGCCAGCTGCCCCTGGGCTACACCATTGATGTCTCAGGCCAGGCCAAAGACCTCTTTCTGACCTGGAACGCCCTGAAATGGTCCTTCCTCCTCGCCCTCATCATCATCTATCTTCTGATGGCCTCCCTCTTTGAGTCTTTCATCTTCCCTTTCATCATCATGTTCAGCGTCCCGTTGGCCCTGACAGGCGGAGTGCTGGCCGTCAAGCTGGCCAACGTTGTGGAGCAGACCGTCAAGCTGGACGTCCTCACCATGCTGGGCTTTTTCATCCTGGCGGGGATTGTGGTGAACAATGCCATCCTTCTCGTCCACCAGGCCCTGAACCTGATGCGGGAGGGGATGCCCCACCGGGAGGCCATCCTGGAGAGCGCCCGGACCCGCTTCCGCCCCATCTTTATGACCACCGCCACGACGGTTTTCGGGATGCTCCCCCTCGTCGTGAGGCCCGGCGCCGGCTCTGAGCTTTATCGGGGTCTTGGGGCCGCCATCCTGGGGGGTCTTTCCCTCTCTGCCCTCTTCACCCTCCTCCTGGTCCCCACGCTCTTCTCCCTGTGGCTGGACTTCAAAGAAGGGATGAGAACGCGCCTGGGGAAGGCGAATCCCTGAGAAGGGTTCCTTCTGCGAGTTTCGAAAAAAGAGGGGGTTTGGGGAAGTTGATTCGGTTTCCCGATAAATCTAAAGTATTACTTTAGGTAGTCTCTGCCCCGGTCAGTATTTTCTGGGCCTCGGGGGAATCGAGCTCGATCCCCTTGAAAGCCATGGGGGGCTCTTCCACTCCAAAATTCTTGTTCCGGAGCTCCTCCACCTGACGGAGTTCCGGGTCGGTCAGCTCAGGGGTGTCGGAGGCCGCGGCGAACTCCAAGAGCTGCTCCTCATCGTAGATATTGGGCAGGGTAGAGATCATCGTGGGGTCGGCCAGGATCCATTGGAGGGCCGCCTGCCCGAGGGTTCTTTTTCCCCCCTTGGTCAGAAATTTCAGGGTCTCAATCTTTTTCAGGCCATTGATGAGCCAGGACCGGGGCCGGTGCCTTCGGTGGTCCTTGGGGCCGAAGACCGTGTCCTCTGTGTATTTGCCCTCCAGCATCCCTGAGGAGTGGGGGACACGGACCAGGAACCCGGTCTTGTCCTCGTCCCGGGCCACCTGGGCGAAGACGTTCCCCGGATACTGTTCGAGAAGGTTGTAGATGATCTGAATAGAGGGGATCTCTCGTTCCCGAATGGCCGCGACCCCTTCGGCGTGCCAGCCGATGGCGGGCCCCAGGGCGACGCCGAAATGCCGAATCTTGCCTTCGGCCTTGAGATCCTCCAACACGCCAAAGAGCTCTCCGTCCCGGACCTGCTCAAGGCGCGCGTTGTGGATCTGATAAAGGTCGATATAGTCCGTTTGAAGGCGTTTCAGACTTTGTTCACACGCGTATCGGACAAAATCGGGCGAAAAATCCTGCGGGATCTCTTTCTGGCCGTCTCGCTTTTCACCGTGGTCATAGAAATTGTAGCCGAATTTAGTGGCGTAGACGACTTTCTCTCGGACGTCTTTTAGGGCCAGAGGCAAAAGGGCTTCGCCCCGCCCGTTTCCGTAAGTGTCGGCCGTGTCAAAGAGGGTGACACCGAGATCGTAGGCCTTTCTGAGGAGGCGCGCTCCGTCTTCGTCGCTGAAATCCCCCCACCAGCCGGTGGTAATCGTCCAGACGCCAAAGCCGACCACGGAAACCGCCAGATCCGTATTTGGGAACGTTCTATACTTCATCGCCTCACCCCGTCTGACGCGACTTCCCGGGCGCTTCCCTTTTCAGGAGGTCCCCACCGGGTTGGCCTCTCCGACCCGTTCCAGGACGATCTCGACGAGCTTTTTGTGAAAACCCAAAGGGGGACCCAGAAGGACCGAGACGTCGGGGTGTTTTTTCTTTCCCTTCTCGATCTCTTTCGGGAGATCCTCGATGACGTGGCGGCCCATGTGGAGGAAATAGGGGATGACAACGACCTCCCCGGCCCCTTTTTGAACGCAGATGTCGATGGCCTCCGGAATGGAAGGCGAATTCAGCTCCAGGAAGCCGGCCTCGACGAGGTCATATTCCGTCGTCTCCCGGATCTGCTGGATGACCTCGTACATCCCGGCGTTGGCGTCCGCGGCCTTGCTCCCGTGGCCGAGCAGGAGGACAGCTCGTTTCATCTAACCCTCTTCCTCAGGGGCTCCCTGGCTCACCGCAGTTCCCAGGTTCTCGCGCTCCCACTTGTCCTGCGCTTGGGTGAAATATTTGAGCCGAACTTTTTTGTACTCCTTGGTGCTGTAGAGAGTGGTGTAGTCGGTGATGCCCGTTTTCTCGGAGATGGCGTCCAGGATCTTTTGGCAATCCTTGACGTTCCGCCCGTGGACCATCGTAAAGATGTTGTAGGGCCAGTCTTCGTAAGTGGGCCGAAGGTAACAGTGGCTCACTGCCTGAAAAGACGCCATCTGCGACCCCACCTCTTCGGAGCGCTCCGTGGGAACGGCCCAGACGCCCATGGCGTTCGCCGTGAAGCCGGCGTCGCGGTGGTTCAGAACGGCGGAGAAGCGGCGCATAAAACCCTTCTGTTGTAGGACCCGGGTTCGGCGGAGGAGTTCTTCCTCGGTCCATCCAAGACGCCTCGCCATCGCCTCAAAAGGTTTCGGGACCAGTTCGACGTCCTTTTGCAGCTCCCGGATGGCGGCGATGTCCTCGGCCGTCAGCTCCTTCCCGCCGTCCTTCCGCCGCATTGCCTCGTGGTAGGCGGGCTCTTTCTGCTTCGTCAGGTTCTCCTTCCCCGTCATGTCGAGTTCCACGCCGATCTTGAACAGTTTCAGAGTGGGGAGGATCCGCGTCACCTCGGCGCCGCAGAGCTCATGGATGCGTTGGACAGTCGCTTCGAGGTCCGACGTAGGCGGGCAGGCGACGGTGAACCAGAGGTTATAGGCATGATCGCGTTTATAGTTGTGGCTCACGCCGGGGTGCTGGTTCACCACCTCGGCCGCCTCATCAATCCGCTCCTTCGCCACCTTCATGGCGACCAGGCTGCTCTTATAGCCGAGGCTTCGCGTATCGAAGATGGCGCTGATCTGGCGGAGGACCCCCTCATCCTTCAGACGGCGGATCCGCTCAAACACCTCTTCTTCACCGATCCCAGAGCGCTCCCCGATCTCGGCGAAGGGGCGGGGGGTGAGCGAGAAAGGGCGCTGAAGGGTGTTGAGGAGTTTCTTGTCCAGAATGTCCATCTAGGGGCCCCTGCGACCTAAAGAGGGATGCTCGCCTGAACAAATATCTTGGGAAGAGTCAATCGCTACAACGTCAATGATAAAAAGCTTCTCGGCCCCTGTCAAGTTGCAGAAAAACCTCCGAAAACAAAAAAGACTGCTTTCTTCCTATGCTCCTCACCCCGCCAGCATGTGGACCAGGCGAAGGAGGTCGGAGTCAAAGGGTTTTTTTCGCGCGATGACGTCTGCGAGAGGGACGTGGACGATGCGGCCCGCCTGGGTCCCCACCATGATCTGGTTCTTTCCCTCGATAATGGCCTCTACGGCCGCCACTCCAAGGCGGGTGGCCCGGATCCGATCCCGCGCGGTGGGTGAGCCCCCCCGCTGGATGTGGCCCAGCACCGCGACCCGATAGTCCATGTTCAGGCGTTTCTTGACCTCCTCGGCGAGGGCAAAGGCGCCGCCAGCCTCGTCTCCCTCCGCCACCACCACGATGAGCCCCTTTTTGCCCCGGTCGATGGCCCCCTGGATCGTGCGGCATAGGGCGCCTACATCCGAATCCGTCTCCGGGACCATGATGTCCTCCGCCCCCCCGGCAATCCCCACTTCCAGGGCGATGAACCCGGTCTGGCGCCCCATCACCTCGACGAAGAAGACCCGCTCGTGGGAGAAGGCGGTGTCGCGCAGGCGGTCGATGGCCGAAAGGGCCGTATTGATGGCCGTGTCGTAGCCGATGGTGTAATCGGTCCCGTAGAGGTCGTTGTCGATGGTGCCCGGGACGCCCACCACTTGGACCCCTTGTTCCCGGGATAGGGCCTCGACCCCCCGGAAGGTCCCGTCGCCCCCAATGGCGACGAGCCCTTGGACGCTGTGGCGTCTCAGATTCTCGGCCGCCTTGGCGCGGCCTTCCGCTTCATGAAAGGGCTCGCACCGGGAGGTCTCTAGCACGGTCCCGCCGCGTTGGATGATGTTCCCGACGCTCCGGCTGGTGAGGGGCCGGAAGTGGTCCTCGATGAGCCCCCAGCAACCCCGGATGACCCCCGCCACCTCGGCGCCCCGGTATGAGGCCGTCCGGACGACTGCCCGGATGCAGGCGTTCATCCCGGGTGCGTCCCCCCCGCTGGTCAGGACGGCGATCCGTCTCTCCGGAGGGTTTTCGAGCTCCTCTGTGGAGAAGGAGGGAAGGGTTTCAGCGGCCGTCAATTCCATGAAGAGACTCCTCGGAGGGAATATTTCAGGCCAGACGAGCACCTTTTTTTATTTCGTGATCTCCCAGTAGAGGTGTCCGGCCTCGAGGAGGATGAGTTTTTCCATGGCGAGGCGGACGGCCCCTGAGGAGCCCGGGATGGCGAAGAGGACCTTGTTTCCCACGATCCCGGCCGTCGCCCGGCTCATCATGGCCCCGGAGCCGATGTCGTCGTAGCTGAGATAGCGAAAGATCTCGCCAAAGCCGGTCAGGGGTTTGTCGAGAAGGGAGGAGACGACCTCATAGGTCCCGTCCCGCTTGGCGACCCCGGTGCCGCCGTTTGTGATGATGACGGCCACTTCGGTGTTCTGGACACAGGCCAAAATCTCTCGCCGGATGTGCTCGGGATTCTCCTTCACGACGCGGTAGTGGACGACCCGGTGGCCTTGGCCCAAGAGGAGCTCCTTGATGATTTGCCCGCTCTTGTCCGTTTCCTCGTCGCGGGTGTCGCTCATGGTCAGCACCGCGAAGGGGAGGTGGTTCCGGTCCTTGCTGAGCTCTTTGTGCTCGGTGTAACCGCCTTTAGTCTTTTCGTCAGCCATCAATGTCCTCCTTGCCGCACTTCTCCCTGTTCACCCTATCACCTCAAGGCCCGCTCGCCTTCATCTCCCTAAACAGATATAATCCAGTATAATCTCTTCACTTTCGAATTCCCACCTTTGGGGACAGGCAGGGGTGGAAGGTCTCCCTCAGGAAAAGCTTACGGCGCTTCATACCATCCTGAAGGAGATGGGGAGTGTCCTTGTCGCCTTTTCAGGGGGGGTGGACAGCACCTTTCTCACTCGCGTGGCAAGGGACGTCTTCGGACCGAACACCCTCGCAGTCACCGCCCGTTCACCTTCACTGCCGGAGACGGAGCTGGCCGAGGCCATTCGCCTCGCCCGGACCATCGGGGTCCGCCACCTCGTCCTGGAGACTCACGAGGTCTCTGACCCGCGCTATGCCGCCAACCCCCCGGACCGCTGCTATTTCTGCAAGCAAGAACTTTTCGGGAAGCTCCTGCCCCTGGCCCAGAGGGAAGGCCTCCGTTATGTCGTCTACGGGGCCATCCTGGATGACCTCGGGGACCACCGGCCGGGCCACCGAGCGGCCAAAGACTACAGTGTTCGAAGTCCTCTTCAAGAGGCCAGTCTCACGAAGGCCGAAATTCGCCTGCTCTCCCGCGAGATGGGCCTGCCCACCTGGGACAAGCCGGCCATGGCCTGCCTCGCTTCCCGCATCCCCTATGGCCAGGCCGTAAACCCCGAGAAGCTTCGCAGGATTGAAGCCGCCGAAGAGGTCCTTCGGGATCGGGGTTTTAGGCAGTGTCGCGTCCGCCACCACGAAAATCTCGCCCGAATTGAGGTGGAACCCTCCTTGGTGCCTCGCCTCTTGGACCCCACCCTGATGGCCGACGTGACCCGTCGTCTTCAAGACCTTGGCTTCGCCTCCGTGACGCTGGACCTTCGGGGGTATCGCTCGGGAAGTCTCAACGAGGCCCTTGGCCATGGAACTTGATCGCCTGCGCACTCTGTTAAGGGAAGTGAAGGGAGGAAATCTCCCCATAGAAGAAGCCCTGGATCACCTTCGGAAGCTGCCCTTCTCCGATCTTGGCTTCGCCAAGGTGGATCACCATCGACCCCTTCGAAATGGCTACCCCGAAGTTATCTACTGCCCGGGAAAGAGCCCGGAGCAGGTGGCGGCCATTGCCCAGGATCTGGCGGAAGGGGGAGGAGTGGTCCTGGCGACGCGGGCGGGACAAGAAGCATGGGAGGCCCTGGAGGGGGCGCTGGGGCCTGTGGAGTATTATCCGCGCGCTCGTCTGGCAGTCCTGAACCGTCCCGCCAAGACCTCCCTGATCGGACATGTGGCCGTCGTCAGCGCAGGGACCTCGGACGAGCCCGTCGCCGAGGAGGCGGCCCTGACGCTGGAAATTTTCGGGAGCCGAACAGACCGTATCTATGATGTCGGGGTCGCCGGGCTTCCCCGGCTCCTCGAACATCATCCCCGGCTTCGAGAAGCGCGGGTGATCGTGGTGGTGGCCGGCATGGAAGGCGCGCTCCCCTCCGTCATTGGGGGGCTGGTCGACCGCCCTGTCATCGCCGTTCCTACGAGCGTTGGGTATGGGGCGAACTTCGGCGGACTCGCAGCCCTCCTCAGCATGCTCAACAGCTGCGCCCCCGGGGTCTCGGTGGTGAACATCGACAATGGCTTCGGGGCCGCCATCCAGGCCGACATGATCAATCGGCTGGTGCCACCGTGACACTCGCCTACTTCGACTGTTTTTCAGGGGCGAGCGGCGACATGATCCTGGGCGCCCTCTTGGACGCGGGTCTGGAACTCAAAACCCTTCGACAAGAGCTGGAGAAGCTTCATGTCAACGGCTTCAGCCTGGAGGCCGAGACTGTCCACAAGAACGGGTTTGGGGCGACCCAGGTAAAAGTGAGGGTGGACGATCTTCAGAGTGAAAGAAACCTCTCCGACATTGAGACGATCCTCCACAAAAGCTCCCTCTCCCCCGCTATTTGTCAAAAAAGCTCGCGGGTCTTTCGGCGGCTGGCCGAGGTGGAGGCGACGATCCATCAGGTTTCTGTCGACGAGGTCCATTTTCACGAGGTGGGGGCGCTTGACGCCATCGTAGACGTGGTGGGCTCTGTCGCTGGCCTGGAGATTCTCGGGGTGGAGCGGGTGGTCGTCTCTCCGATTCATCTCGGCACAGGATTTGTCCAAGCCGCCCATGGCGAAACGCCCATCCCGTCCCCCGCCACCTTAGCGCTTGTCCGAGACGCCCCGGTCTATTCTCAAGGCGTTGAGGCGGAGCTTCTTACCCCGACCGGCGCGGCACTCCTCACGACCCTGGCCGACACCTTCGGCCCTCTCCCTCCCTTGAAGCCCCGGGCCATCGGCTACGGAGCGGGGAGTCGCGACCTGCCCATCCCGAACCTCCTTCGCCTCATCCTGGGAGACCCCTGGGAGGTGTCTAAAGAATCCTCCGTGGGGAGGGTTGAAGGCCTGGAAATCATCGAGGCCAATATCGATGACATGAACCCGCAGTTTTACGAGCACGTGAGCGAAAAACTCTTCGCCGAAGGGGCCCTGGACGTCTATTGGACAGCCGTTGGAATGAAGAAGGGGCGCCCCGGCGTCCTCCTCTCCGTCCTGACGGCCCCAAAGAACCGAGAGACCCTCGTCAAGACCCTGCTTCTGGAGACGACCACCCTGGGGGTCAGGTGGCACGCGGTGGAGAGGCTGGCCGTCGCCCGGCGGCAAGAAACGCTTCAGACCCGTTTTGGCCCTGTACGCGTGAAGAAGTCCTGGCTGAATGGAAGGCCCTGCGGGTCAGCGCCGGAATACGAGGACTGCCGGCGGATTGCCAGGGAGCAGGGGGTCCCGCTTCGCGACGTCTATGAAGAGGTGCAGCGGGCCGTCCAGGAGGCGATGGGCGATTAGAAATTTCTAGAGGTTTTTAGCGCCGGACAAATCGGAAGACAATGGTTCCCCACTGATCGTCGGCCTGAAGCTCAGGTGAGAAGGCGCTGAATTTCCACTGCTTGAGATGGCCGATCGCGGCCGCCTCCAGGGTGGCGTCTCCCCGGGTCAGCGGGATCACGCGGACCACCGTCCCATCTGGCAGAACCCAGAATTTTAGCTCGATCTCCCCCTCGGCGAGGGAAGGGGCCGAAAGGGCGGGCGGACGAAAGACCACCTCACGCTCCGCCGCCGGCCCGCGGATATCGAAGGGGGAAGTTGTTTGCTCCCGGCGGGTCTCCAGCTCCTGTTGGATGAGCGCGTGGCGGGTCTCCTCCGCTTCGCGGTCCAGGCGGGCGAGGAGGGCCTCCTCGGGCCGCAGGGAGGGAAGGACCCCTCTCAGATCGGTTCCGAAGGGGACCCCCTGGGGCAGTGGATTGGAGCCACCTTCTTCCCCGGGCGGTGGGAGGAGGACAGTCGAGGCGCCCGGGTTTTGAACGTTGATGTCAGGGGGGGGAAGCGGTTCCTCCAGGGTGGGAAGGACGGTGGAGAGAGCGAGTTCTTTGTCTGTCAAGTCGAACCCCGAGGGCTCCGCGACGATGCCCAGGGGAGCCTGGTCAATCTCCGGCGGCGGAGGAAGAGGCTCTGTCTTAGGGGTCGGGGGCTCCGGCAAGGGAATATTGATTTGTCTGAGGTCCACTTCGTGAAGCGGATGCCTGGGGCGGGGCTCAGGGGCCGTCGGGGGCGGGACAAAGGAGATGAGCCCGCCGTGGATACCGAGAGAGAGAATCAAGCCCAGGAAAAATCCTGACCGGACTTTCATTGCCCCTATCTTGCCTCCTTTGGCTCAGTGGCGATGGCCAGGCGTTCTACCCCTGCCTGCTTGGCGATGTCCATGACCTCCACAACCCGTCCGTGGGAGACTGCCTTGTCGGCCTTGATGATGAGAAAACCAACCCGCCCTTGATTTTGTAAATCGAGGAGCCTCCCCCAGAGGTCTTGGAGGGCGATCCGTTGGTTATTGAGATAGAGAATGTCCTCTTTGGTGATGGCCAGGGTGATGTCCTCGGGCTCCTTGCGCTCCGCCGTGACGGCCTTGGGGAGGTTCACCTTGATGCCCGGCTGGGCGACGAAGCTCGAGGAGATCATGAAAAAGATGAGGAGCAGGAGGACAGCATCGACCAGGGGGACAAGGTTTAAGATGACGGGAATTCGTCGGCGCTGGCGAAACCGCATATCTCTTTTCCCCTAGCGCTTCAAGATGTCCAGCAGCCGAAGGGAGTGCTTCTCCATCTCCAGGACCAGGCCGTCCACCTTATTGATGAAGTAACCGTGAAAGACGAGGGTGGGGATGGCCACCGAGAGGCCAAAGGCTGTCGTGAAAAGGGCCTCGGAGATGCCGCCGGCGAGGGTCCTTGGATCCCCGACCCCGGCGGCCGCGATGACGTCGAAGGCCAGGATCATCCCTCTCACTGTCCCGAGGAGACCGAGGAGGGGGGTGATTGCCGCCAGGGTTCCGAGGAGGTTCAGATAGCGCTCCATGACCGGCATCTCCTGACGCCCCGCGTCTTCGACCATGGTTTTTATTTCGTCTTTCCCTTTGTCGTGATTGAGGATGGCCACCTGGAGGATCCGGGTGATGGTCGAGGAGAAGCGGCGACAGAGGGCGTTGGCCTCGGTGAGCTTCTTGTCCCGCAGGAGCTCCTCCACCTCCCGCAGAATGTTTCCCCTCACGATCCGCTTTACCCGCAGGCTGAAGAGGCGCTCAATGATGATCGCCAGCGCGATGATGGAACAGAGGAGGATGGGGATCATGATGGGACCGCCCCGCGCGAGGAATTGGATCATCGCTGAACTCATATCAGATTCCTTGGCCCCGACATGAGAAGGTCTCCCTTAAGCGATCGCTCGTTCATGGTGAGCTTTCTTCCCCGGTGGGAGGATTTTGGCCCTCCAGGGTCCCGATCCGGTCCTGGGCCTGTTGGCGCACGGCCGGATCCTCCGACTCCGCTTTCAACTTCTGATAGATCTTGACGGCTTGATCGCCCTCGCCCAGCTTCTCGTAGATCTCTCCAACGCGAATCAGGGCGCGGTCGTTCAGGACCCTTTGCCCAGAGTAAAGATAGACCACTTTGAGGTATTCAACAATGGCCTGTCTTGGCTCCTCGCGGGATTCGAGGATCTCCCCGAGGGCAAACTGGGCCCGGGGCCGAAGCTCACGGCCGCCGCCTTCCAGGGCTTCCTCGATGTGTTGAATGGCGATCTGAAGCTCCCCTCGGGCCTTGGCCATCTGGGCGAGTTCCCAGTGGCTCTGGGCCGTCAGGACCCCCGAGGGCTCCCTGGCCACCAGGGTGGAGAAGAACTCGTGGGCGGCCTCCTCGTCCCCGAGGTGACGCGCGCAAGTCCCCGCATCAAAGAGGGCCCTCACGAAGAGTCCGTGGCGAGGAAAGGCGCGCAGAAAGAGAAGGAACTCATCCAGGGCCCCCTGACAATCTCCGGAAGCGGAGAGCGCCTGAGCCAGGCGAAGACGGGCGTCCCCTCGGAGCCTAGATTCCGGGAATTGGGTGATCAGCTCCCGAAAGAGCGCAGCCGCTTGGGGGTGTCTTCCCAGCAGGCTTTCGATCTCTCCTATCCGAAACTGGGCGCTGTCAGCCAGCTCCTGGCCCGCTTGATGGGCGAGGACCCGGGCATAGGATTCCCCCGCCTCCTCGTACTGCTGCTGACTCAAGAAATGTTCAGCCAACTGAAACTCCAAGGTGACGGCGAGGGGGTGGTCCTGATTTCCGGCAATAAAATCTCTGGCCTCCCCCACAAAGCCGGCGACGTCTCCACCCCGGAGTCGAGTGAGGGCGATCCCATAGCGGGCCTCCCGGGCGCGCTCCTCTCCAGGCGTCTCGTCCAAAAGGTTTTGATAGGCTCCGGCCGCCTCGTCGAGCCTTTCTTCGTTATAGTAGGCGTGCCCGATTCTGAGGAGGGCGTCTTCCCGAAGCAGGCTTCCGGGAAAATCCCGGGCCAGTCTCTGAAAGGAAATCCGGGCGAGGCTATATTGGCGCGCCCGCAGCCGGGATAGCCCCAGCCAATAGTGTCCCCGGTCCGGGGCCGATTTCGTCGGGCGGGCCAGGAAGGTGGTGAATGCCTCCGCCGCCTCCTCGAACTCCCCCTTCCTGTAGTGGAATATTCCTAGACGAAAGATTGCCTCATCGGCCAGGGGGTGCTCAGGGAGGTCCTGAACTAAAGCTTCGTAGGCCCCGATGGCTGCGTCGTAATCCTTCAGATTGAAGCTGCTCTCTCCCTCGTGGAAGGACGGACTGCCCAAGGAGGGCAGGGACCCTGACGGAGAGGCGAGAGGCGCTCCGAAAGGCCTCCCGGGCATCCAGCCACTTCCCCTCGCCGAAAAGGGTCCAACCCAGCCCCAGGGTCGCCTCGGCGTAGCGTGGGTGGCTGGCCGGCACCTGCTCCAGGGTCGAGCGTGCCGCCTCGTAGCGATCTAAACGAAGGAGGGCCTCTCCTTTCCAGAAGGTCACCTCCTCGAGTCGCTGAGAAGAGGGAAACCGGGTCTGAAATTCCTCCGCCGCCTTTGCCGCCCCATCGGCGTCCCCCAACTGAAGGCGCGCCCAGATCAGCCAGAAGGCCGCATCTTCAGCCCCCGGGGCCTTCTCCTCTTGAGATGTTCCCTCAAAGATGTGGGCGGAGGCCTCATAGTCCCCAGCGCCATAGAGTGAGGCGGACAGGAGGACGCGCGCGACATTGCGCTCACGTTCTCCTATCGCTTCCGGGGTCTGCGACAAAAGGGCTTGAATGGTTGCGGCGGCTCCTCGATAGTCCTGATCCTGGAAGAGGCGAGCCCCCAGGAAGAGCCCCGCCCGAAGGGACCAGGGGTTTTTTTTGGGTCCGCCTCTTGAAGCGAGCGGAGCTCGGTCTCCGCCTCCGCCTGATTCCCTGTCTCAAGGAGAGAGACGAGACGCCCGAACCGGGCCTCCAAGACATCGGCCCCGGCGGCCTCCCCTCTGATGTATTCAGAGAAGGCATCGGCTGAGGCCTCGTATTCGCCGGCGGAGAAGAGACTCCAGGCCAATCCCTTTCGACTCGGACCGAGGTAGGGGAGGTCAGCGTCTGATCGTCCGAGGTATTTGCGATACGCGTCTACCGCCTCGCGGTAGCGCTCACTGTCAAGCAGGATCTCCCCCAGGCGGTAACTCGCATGGAGCCCCTCGAAAGAATCGGGTGCTAGATCCACGGTCTCCTGAAGGTGCATGTTCGCGCGGTTCGACTGGCCCACCTCCAAGGCCGACTCCCCGGCCAGAAAAAGGGCCTGTGTCCTTAGGTCGTGGAAGGGGTACCGGTTCAGCAGGCGCTCCAGGAGCCGAAGGGCTTCGGCGTAATCCTCCTGGCTAAAGGCGACCCAGCCAAGCGAGTAGAGGGCATCGCCCGAGAAGGGGAGGAGGGTGTCCGAGGCGACCTTTTGCCAGGCCTGCACGGCGCCGTCCAGATCCCCCAGTTGAAACCGGGCTTCCCCCTGCCAGTAGCGAAGCCGCGCCGCCACGTCTGTGGTCACCTCCTGCTTCAGCCCATCCTCGAACTCCACCCGGGCCTCCTCCAAATTTCCTGCGAGGAAGAGGAAGATTCCCCGGTGATAAAAGGCCGGGGCCCCTTGGGAAGATTTGGCCGCCCCCGAGAGGAAGGGGCTGCCAAAACAGTCGAGCGGCCTCGAAACAACAGGCAGTGATTTTTCACTCAAGGCATAGACCCGGTCGGCCCGGCGCCGGGGGACAGACTGGGGTGTGATAGAGCGAAGCTCCACCCCCGTCAGAATTTCGGGGGGGGAGATAGGGATCCGCTCCCCCCTCAGGGTTTCTTGCTCTTCGACCACCACCACAATTTCCGGCAGCTTGATGCGAAGCGGGGCCTCCTGGCCGCGAGCGAGATCGGGTCCGAGGATTTGAAGCCCGCCGATGAGGCAAAGGCACCCGCTGACGAAGAAATGCCTGATGGGTTTTCGCGCCAAGTGGCCTCCCCACCGGGCCCTGCGCCAGAGGAGGGCTTTTACTGCTGCCATTGGAGAGCCTGGATCTTGGCGATCCGGTCCAGGGCTGCCCGGACGG
Organism: bacterium; assembly: GCA_965249615.1. GTDB lineage: Bacteria > UBA8248 > UBA8248 > JACPRG01. Next base: position 56,178 of record CBDFMI010000005.1, read on the forward strand.
TGGTCGCGTCGGGGGAGGTCCGAGCCACCTCCCGATAAGCCTGAAGGGCCTGCGGCCATTTCTCTAAACTTTCGTAGGCGGCGCCGGTGAGATAGTCGGCCGCTGGACGCCAGGGGGCCCCTTCGGTGGAATCACGTGGGATACGGGCCAGGGCCGCCAGGGCGTCCTCCCCTCGACCCTGCGCGATATAGATGTTGGCGATCCGGTAGTAGGCCTCTGCGCTGACCACGAGATTGTGGGTGGCCGTCGCGCTCTCAAAGAGGGCCAGGGCCCCTTCCACATCCTGTTTTTCCTGACGGTCCTGAGCTAGACGAAGGAGGATCGGCCCGATGTCCGGGTCCTGTGGGTATCGCTCGGCCAGTTGACCAAAGGTCTCTAGCGCTCCTTCAGAGTCCCCGAGGCGCTCATGGGCCAACCCGAGATTGTAGAGGACCGTTTTGGAACGAGGGTCTTCGGGATAACGGCTGAGGAGCTGGCGGTAGAGAGAGGCGGCCTGCTCATAATCTTCCGCCTTGAACTGTGCCGTGGCCAGATAGAAAAGACCTTCCTTGACGTCATCTTCCCCCTGAGAGTTATCGATCCACTCCTGAAAGCGCTGGACGCTTCCCCTGAAATCTTGCTGTTGGAAATGGGCCATCCCGGCCACAAAGAGGGCCTTTCTGCGTCCTGTCTCCTGAGGGAAGAGCTCCAGAAAGTCCTCGAGCCGGCGGGCTGACACACCGTAATTGCCCAGCCTGAACTGCGCCAAGCCCAGGTGAAGGAGGACATCCGCCCTCGGGCCTTCTCTGGAGAACTCCCGGGTCCATCGCTCCAGGGTCTCGGCGGCCCCTGGGTAGTCTTCCTTTCCGTATTGCACAATGCCCAACTGGACCAGTGTCTCCCCGCGGTCAGGATCCTTTGGGAACTCGGCCTCCAGGGCAGCATAGATCTCGGCGGCCTCGGTGAGTTTTCCCAGGCGAGAGTGAACGGCCCCCAACATTTTCAGGGCATCTCGGCGAACCTCCGGGTCACCGTCGCCTATGATCCACTCGCTGAGATAACGCTCGGCCTCTTCATCCCGATCCGTGTGAAAGGCGGACACCCCGATCTTGAGGACGGTCTCCCGACGTCGTTTGGGGTCTGTCAATCGAGCCAGCGCCTCGGAGAGTGCCGAGAAGGCTTCTGGGTATTTCTCCAGGGCGTAGTAGCTCTCACCCAGGTGGTAGTTCGCCCAGGCGAGCTGCTCGGTTTCAGCCAAGGTTTTTAGATGCGCCAAGTGAGGGATGGCCTCTTCGTAATCCTGGGCCTCAAAACGAATGGAGGCCGCCTTCTGCAGGGCGTCCTTGACCAGGGAGACCTCGGGAAAGTCCCGGATGAGCCCCTCGTAAGCCGAGAGGGCCTCCTCCTTTTTTCCCAGGGCGATCTCGGCCTCGGCAGTCCAGAATTGGACCCAGGGCTGGTATTGGGGGGCGGGTTTTTCATTCGATAGGTCCTTGAGATGGGGCAGGGCTTCGTCGGGTTGTCCGATCTCAAGGAGGCTGTGCCCGGCCCGAAAGAGAGCGATGGGGCGGTCAGCGTGGCCGGGGTACTCTTTCAGGAATTCGCCATACTCCTTGGCCGCATCTTCGTATTCCCGGGCCTGATAGAAGCAGTCGGCAAGGCCAAGTCGAGCCCCGTCCCGGCCGGGAAACCCTGGGTCGCCCGCCAGCATGGAGCTGAAGGCCGTTCGGGCCTCCGAGCAGGCCCCCCCCCGCCTTTTGGCTTCGCCGACAACGGCTTCAGCCCAAAGACGGGTGGCCCCCTCGGGATCTGTCTCGAGATAGGCCTCCAAGAGGGGAAGGGCCTTCTCGTTCTCTCCCTTCTTATAGTGGGCCATCCCGAGCGCGTAGTGGGCTGAGGGGAGCAATTGGCTCTCTGGAAACTCTTTGACCAACCGGTTGAGGACCGCGATGGCCCCGTCCCAATCATTCAGGCGAAACCGGGCCTGGCCGAGATAGTAGAGAGCAGGCTCGGCGAGAGGGCCAAAGGTGGCCTCTTGGAGAGAAGAAGCGGCTTCCTTCAGATTGTCAAATTCGAGTTCGACTCGCCCAAGTTTATAACGCGCTGTTGGGGAGAAGGCGTGGCTGGGGTTTTCTTGAAGGAATTGGCGGTAGTGCTCAGCGGCCTCAGCCGAAAAGCCCCTCGCATGGTAGGCCTCGGCCAGGAAGAAACGGGCTTCAGCCCTTCTGTTGCCGCTTGGGTGGTCCTCCAGGTAGGCGTGAAATCCGTCGACGGCGATGTCGTATAGGCGGTCTTCAAGGGCCTTGAGAGCGAAGGTGTACTCATCGCCCTCCTGGGCCTCCCCCCTGGCGAGAAGCCCCCCAACGCCGAGGATGGCCAAGACCAGGAAGAAAGCCACCCCTTTGATTTTCATAGTGTTTCTTTTATAGCACAGGGGGGAATCGGACGGCAAGCCGGCCGGGACCTCAAATTGGTTTTGTCCCGCGACCCACAAGGAATAAGTAATTGAGTGTCCACGCTTTAATTTTAAGGTATGGTGTAGAAACTTTGCCATTGAGGGAGTAGGACAGAAGGCTAGGAAAGCGCGAGGCAATCCCTTTTTCTTCGAATTCTTCGAAGAGGAGCCCATCCCATGAGAAAACCGAGAGTCCTATTGTTCATTCCTGCCCTTGCTGTCGTGGTGTGGCTTGCCTTTTTGGCCAAGGGAGACGCCCAGGAGGTGGCCCTGCCCGGCTATGGCAAGGTGGAGGTCATTACCATTGCTCCAACGACTCCTCCAAACAGCCTTCGGTTGAGCATCGAGCGTGGGCAGACGGTGGTCTGGGCCAATGGCACCCAGGGTTTCATGTCCATCATCTTCTCAGGCGGAAGGACGGTGCACCGGGCCTGCGTGTCGCCGACTGGCTTTCATCTGACGGAGCAGGGCGAGTATAACGCCGCGAACCTAAACCCGGGCGGGACGGCCAGCCTTTGCTTTATTGAGAAGGGGAAGTACCCCTTTCTGGTGGCTGGTGCACAACTCTCTGGAACGGGACTTGGTCCCATCAGAGGGGAAATTATCGTAAAATAGATTTGCTTGCTTTTGCTGTTCGGAACCAAAAAAACCTTGACAATTTGCCGTACTTGCCTTTAAAAATGGGGTACCTGCTAGGGGATTTGATTTGTCCAAAGAGCGAGAAGAAAGCGCTCTCTTTGAAGAGGAGAATCCCCCATGTGGAAAGCGAAAGCGCTAGGGCTTCTCCCCGCCTTTGTCGGTCTGGCTATGCTCGTTTTTGCAGCCAGTGTCGACGCCCAACATGAAGAAGAAGCAAACCGACCGCCAGAGAACCTGCCCGGCTATGGCAACGTCCAGGTCTTGAGGATCAGCCGGGACAAGCCCCTTTTTCCCCTACGAATGTCTATCGAGCGCGGGACAACCGTCATCTGGGCCAATAACACAGAGGCTCTCCTTTCCATCCAATTCTCAGGCGGACAAGAGGTGCGGCGGTCCTGCTCGGCGCCGACTGGCTTTCATATCACGCCGAGTGGGACGTATAGCGCCAGTGGAGTCAACCCGGGCGGGGTGGCCAGTCTCTGCTTTATCGAGGAGGGGAATTACCCCTTCCAGCTGATTGGGATCTCTGAGGGTTCACCGCTCGTTGATCGGGACGGGAACCCCGTGGCTCCTGTAAAGGGAGAGATCATCGTATATTAGCTTCGCCTTCTTTAGATGGCCGAAGCTTCTGATCTCTACCCCTCAGGGAAGTATTTATGGGTCGGAAGAGAGCACCCTTCTCCTTTGTTTCCTTCCTCACCCTTTTTCTCTTAGCGGGGACCGGAGGGGCCCAGGAGGTCATTCCGGAGGAGCTGGACGAGGCGGGAAGGGCGATTGGTGATATTGGGATTCAACCTGGCAACCTAGCGCCCGCTTTTGAACTTGTTAATCTCACAGACCACATGAAGTCGCTCAAGTCTTTTGAGGGCAAGACTGTTCTCTTGAACTTCTGGTCCACATGGTGCGTCCCCTGCCGTCGAGAGATGCCGTCCATGGAGGCCCTCCATCGGGACCTTGCGCCAAAGGGCCTCACGGTCGTCGCCGTCAGCATCAACACTGAGCCGGACGCCAAGCATGCTTGTTCCACATTCGCCAAAGAGCTTGATCTCACCTTTCCCATCCTGCTCGACATGGAGCAGGAGGCCGCGGACGCCTACCGGGTCCACGGGATCCCCGTCACCTACGTGATCGATCCCTTGGGATTCGTTCGGGCGAGGGTTTTCGGGGAACACGACTGGTCTGACCCCCGCCTGCGAAGGTTTATCGAGAATCTCCTCCCACTGACCCCCGAGATGTTCAACTTTTTCCCCTGATGCCCTAACCTTTCCGACCGCGATATAGACAGCCAGTCGATTTCTTCTCCTAACCCGGCACCAGAGTTCGAGGGCTGTTCGTCTTGTATTCTGAAGGCTTGGTAGGACGAGGTGGTTCGTCCTCAGTCGAGTTCGAACTCTTTTCGCCAGTCGATATCGCCGTCGAGGGGGAGCTGTTCTTTTTTGTCCAGGAGGAAGTTGCCGAGGACCAAAAAGTCCATGTCGGTGCGCATGAAGCACCGGTAGCCGTCAGCAGGGGACTGGACGATGGGTTCGCCCCGGACGTTGAAGGAAGTATTGATGAGGACGGGGATGCCCGTCCTCTCCTCATAGGCTTTGAGAAGCCGGTAAAAGAGAGGGTTTTCCTCTTCCGTGACGGTCTGGACGCGGGCCGAGTGGTCCACGTGGGTCACGGCGGGGATGACCCTTTTCCCCTCCCGGACCTGCGCGACGAGGAGCATGTAGGGGCTGGGACAGTCCAGCTCGAAGAACTCTGAGCACCGATCCAGCGTCACCGTCGGGGCGAAGGGCCTGAACCCCTCCCGAAACTTGATTCGCATGTTGACTGTGTTTCGCATCTCGACGTCCCGGGCGTCGGCCAGGATGCTCCGACCCCCCAGGGCTCTGGGCCCGAACTCCATCTTGCCCTGGAACCACCCGATGACATTTTTCTTCTCGAGGAGGCCGGCCACCTCCCGGACGAGAGACGCGGGGTCGAGCTCTCGATACGGCGCCTTCGCATTGTCCAGGAAGGCCCGGATCTCTTCGTCCGAATAGCCGGGGCCCAGAAAAGCGTTCGGGAGGGGCCTTTGGCGCTTATGGCCAAGGTATCGGTGCCAGATGAACTTGGCCACGCCCAGGGCGCCGCCCGCGTCCCCGGCCGCCGGCTGCACGAAGATGTCCTTGAAAGGCGTCTCTTTCAGGACCCTGCCGTTCGCGACACAGTTCAGGGCCACGCCCCCCGCCAGGCAGAGGTTCGGGAGCCCGGTCTCCTCGTGGAGGTGGCGGGCCATCCGAAGCATGATCTCCTCCGTCACCTTCTGGATGGAGGCGGCGATGTCGAACTCCCGCTGCTGCAGCCAGGTCTCGGGCACCCGAGGGGGACCCTCGAAGAGTTTCTCAAATCGCCGGTTGATCATCTTCAGGTCATAGGTGTAGCCGAAATATTTCATGTTGAGGCGAAAGCTCCCATCGGACTTGACGTCGATGAGATGCTCCATGATCCGGTCGTAGTAGGTGGGCTTTCCGAAGGGGGCGAGCCCCATCAGCTTGTATTCGCCGCTGTTGACCTTGAACCCCAGGTAATAGGTGAAGGCGGTGTAGAGGAGGCCGAGGGAGTGAGGAAAGTTGATCTCGTGGGTGAGGGTGATCTCCTCCCCCCGCCCGAATCCCTGGGCCGTCGTCGCCCACTCTCCCACCCCGTCCAGTGTCAGGATGGCCGCCTCATCGAAGGGGGAGCAGAAGAAGGTGCTGGCCGCGTGGGATTCGTGGTGCTCGGTCAGGAGGATGGGTCCTTTGTAGCCCAGCTTCTTCTGAATGAGGTGGGGGATGAAAAGCTTTTCCTTGAGCCAGACGGGCAGCGCGGTTAGGAAGGAGCGAAGCCCTCGGGGGGCCACGGTCAGATAGGTTTCCAGGATCCGCTCGAACTTGAGAAAGGGCTTGTCGTAGAAGCCCACGTAATCCACTTGCCCGATCCCGATTCCGCCCTCCCGAAGGCAGTGCTGGACGGCGTTCTTTGGGAAGTCGGGGTCGTGCTTTTTCCGCGTGAAACGCTCCTCGGAGGCGGCCGCCACGATCTCCCCGTCCCGCATCAGACAGGCCGCCGAATCATGGTAGAAGCATGAGATCCCAAGGATGTGTGTGGCCATTGTTTCCCTCTAAAACTGCTTCTTATAACGCTCTGGATCGTAAGGCTCTTTCGCCTTTGGGTTCCAATAGGTTTTGGCCTTGGGGTCTAGACGAAGATTGAGAGGCTTCTTGCCGAAGAGACGGAGCAAAAGGCCAATGGGGGTGAGAACGAGGTAAAAGAAAAGCGTGAGGAGGATCCGGGTGTTCACAAAGCCGAGGGCCATGGCGAAGATCATCCAGCCCCGGTAGCCAAGTTTCGCCGAACGGACGATGCTTCGAATCAAAGACATGTTTTTATGTTTTTCCCTTTGGGATGAGGGAGTTTTCCAGCAGAAAATCCAGGAGGAACTGGGCCGCGAGCTCGTGTCCCTTCACCGTGAAGTGCTTGTCATGCTTCAAGTAGAGTTCGCGTTCATCGTAGGGGTCGAAGGATTGCACCAGATTTAGATAGGGAAGACGGTGTGCCTCAAACCAACCAAGAAGTTCTTGCCCGGCTTTTGGAAATTCAACGTACTGGGGGGTGAGGAATTCTGAGTGAGACTGGTAGAGATGATGGATGATGACGACGGCCATCCGGACCCCCTGGGTTTCCGACATCCGCTGAATCCCCTCCATCAGGGCGAGGCCTTTCTGCCAGTTCTGACGGCCGACCTGCTCCTCCGTCAACTTTTCTTCTTCCGCCCAGGCCTCCCTGACCCAGGCCGAATCCCCATCGGTGGGATTGTTCCGGAGGCGGTGGAGGCGCTCACCGAGGAGGTGGTAGAGGTGGGACGCTGCCTCAAAAAATCTTTCACAGGGGCAGGCAGGACGTTGAAGGCCCGAGAGCGGACCTGAAGGTGGTCCTGCCCGGGCTGCCGAAGCCTTCCCTCCGAGTCCACATAAAACTTCACCTGGACCGAGGACAGAAGAGGTTGGCCGTCCTCTCCCCATTCCTGCTCCCCCAGGTCGAAATCGTTCCAGGGGAGAAGGGAAAGCAGGATGAGGTCGGGCTCGTAGCGCAGGGCCTGCAGTTTCGCCATCAAATAATAATGGGGCAGGTTGTAGCCGGGGACGCGGGGGTTGATCACTTCAAAGCGCGGGAGATCTTTCACCTCTTTTCGCCACTCGCCCTCGTTCAGAAGGGTCTCTAGGCGCGCCGGAAACGACTGGTCGTTATTCACGCCCAGCCCGAAGGGGAATGAATCCCCGAGGACAAAGATTCTAAAGACCCCAGGGGGCTTGTTCAGGGAGACCGGGCGGTCTCGGAACCCCTCTTGGTTCACCTGGATGAGGGCACTAAAATCGCCGTAGGGGCTCTGGTGGTCATAGATGACGCTGGGCCTCAGTGTGTAGCCCAGCTGGTCGTCGGACTGATAGATCGGAGGGTGGAAGGACTCCCTGGCCCCTGGGGCGGCCAGAATTTGAGGATCGTAGAAGCGGACAAAAATTTCTGCCCCCCCCGAGGACGAAGACAATGGCCCCCAAGAGAACCAGGAGATTTTTTGTCCACTCAGAAGATCGCTTTCTAGAACCCACTTTAGTCCCCCTGGGCGCTCCCGCCGGATCTTTCGGGCTGGGAGATTTCGTGCTCAGTGAACGCCTCCCAGGTCGTGGCCAAAAGGCGTCTAGACCAATATGATAGCATGTTTGATGCGAGCGGGATAGAAATGAGCGCGACTGTTTCGGCTAAGAATCAAGAAAAGAGAGCCCCATCTGAAGACCCTCAGTTTTCGTCTAAAACCCCTTCCTCCTTTTCAACTGGGCCTGACGGTCTGGTCCCTGAGGCGCAAACCCCAGAACATTGTGGACCGCTGGGACGGCCAAAAATATCAGCGGGTGCTGATGCTGAAGGGGAGACCACTGGAAGTCGCCGTCACGCAGACGGGCTCCTCTAAAACCCCGGCGCTTCAGATTGATGTGACGGGTGCGCGGCTCCCAGCCAATACTCAATCTGTCGTGAAGGGGTCACTGGAACGCATTCTAGGTCTTCGGACGGATCTCTCAAAATTCTATGGTTTGGCCACACGGGACGGGCAATTGGGGCCGCTTGTCCAAAGGTTTCGCGGCCTCAAACCTCCGCGCTATCCCACGCTATTTGAATGTCTGGTGAACGCCATCGCCTGTCAGCAAATCACCCTCGCCCTTGGTCTGACCCTTCTGAACCGTTTGGCCGAGGCCTATGGCCCTTCTTTTCAAACGAAAGCGGGGATTTTCAGAGCTTTTCCGCGTCCAGAGGATTTGGTTGATCTCAAACCCGAATCGCTTCGGAAGCTCGGTTTTAGTCGCCAAAAGGCCTCCTTCATTCTTGGGCTCTCGTCCGCCATCGCCGAAAAGCATTTTGATTTTGAAGGGATTTCATTGCTTGAGGATGAGGAGATCTTGGAAAAACTTCAGGAGATCAGAGGGGTAGGGCGGTGGACCGCGGAATACACCATGCTCCGTGGCCTTGGAAAACTTTATGTCTTTCCGGGTGACGACGTCGGCGGGCAAAAAAATCTGAAGATCTGGCTTGGCCTAAAAGATTCTCTCGACTATGACGGCGTCAACCGCGTTCTTAGTCGCTGGCAACCCCACGCCGGCCTCCTATATTTTCACTTGTTGCTGGATAAGATTTCCAAGATCGGCCACTTGGCGTAACGGTATGCAAGCCCGAAACCTCGGGGCCGTGGGTGGAGTATCGTTGTGAAAAGAAGTTTAGGTTTCTTCCAAGAGCGCGCGGACGAAGAGGGTAGGGTCAAACGGCCTGAAATCTTCGATGGCTTCGCCTAAACCCATGTAGCGGACGGGAAGGTTGAGCTCGTGGGCGATGCGGATGACGATACCCCCTTTGGCCGTGCTGTCTATCTTCGTCAGAATCAACCCTGTCACGTTCACCTCTTCTTTGAACATCTGGGCCTGAGTGAAGGCGTTCTGGCCCGTGGTTGCGTCAAGCACCAATAAAATCTCGTGGGGGGCGTTTCCTATCTCTTGACCCACCACCCGGCAGATCTTTTTCAACTCTTCCATCAGGTTCTTTTTGGTGTGAAGGCGCCCGGCAGTATCGGCAAGAAGTATATTATGGCCTCTGGCCTTGGCCGCGCGGGCGGCGTCGAAAACGAGGGCGGCGGGGTCTCCCCCGGGACGCCCCTTGACGAGATCGGCTCCAGCCCGCTCCCGCCATACGTCTAGCTGCTCGATGGCCGCCGCCCTAAAGGTGTCGGCGGCCGCCATCATTACCTTTTTGCCCATCCCCTGATACTGATAGGCGAGCTTCCCCACGCACGTCGTTTTGCCCGTCCCGTTCACGCCCACGATCAGGATCACATGAAGAGGCGCCTCCGGGGGATGAGCAATTTCGGTTTCTTTGACCCACTCAAGGAGTGAATCGCGCACAAGATCTTTAATTTCTTCTGGCTTTTTCAACGTCCTTTCTTTTTTCGCCTGTTCTACTCTCCCAATGATCTCTTCCGTGATCTTTAGGCCGAGGTCGGCGCCGATCAAAAGCTCTTCCAGCTCCTCGATAAAGGCCGGATCAATCTGGCTTTTGCCCTTGACGAGGCGCTCCAGGCCCGCCCCGAGGTTTCCCCGGGTGCGGGCGAGCCCGCATCTCAGGCGCTCAAAAAGGTTTTTGGATTCTTGCATGGCAGGAAAAACAAAAGGGCCCAAAAAGGCCCCTTTTTGGTTGAGGGAGAGAGATCAGGCTTCCGTGGTAGTCAACCTGGCGGCCTCTCCGTTGGTGGCGCCGTCGTGTGTCCCGTTTCCGCCGTTTTTCCCGTTCCCGTCGAGCGCCTTCCATTCCACAGAGACCACCTTGGAGACCCCCTTCTGTTCCATGGTGACCCCGTAGAGGACGTCGGCGAATGTCATGGTCTGCTTGTTGTGGGTGATGACGATGAACTGGGTCTGGTGCGCGAGCTCCTGCAGGATGCCGATAAAACGTCCCACGTTGTGGTCATCCAGCGTGGCGTCCACCTCGTCCAGGAGGCAGAAGGGGCTCGGGCGGTGATGGAAGATCGCGAAGAGAAGGGCGATGACGGTCAGGGCCTTTTCGCCCGCTGAGAGGAGAAGGATATTGCCGATCTTCTTTCCGGGAGGCTGAACCTGAATGTCAACGCCCGCCTCGAGGAGGTTGTCTTCCTCGGTGAGGACGAGACAGGCCCGGCCCCCTGCGAAGATGCGCCGATAAACCTCTCCGAAGGTGACGTTGATGGCCTCGAAGGCGTCGACGAATCTTTTTCGGGTGGTGCGGTTGATGCGGTCCACGGTCTGCCGCAGTTTCTTGATGGAAGCAAGCAGATCGTCCTGCTGTTTCTTGAGGAACTGGTGGCGTTCGGAGAGCTCCTCGTATTCGTCCAGGGCGCCGGTGTTGACGTCGCCGATGCGGGCCATCTTGTCCCGGAGCTCCTCGAGTTCCCCTCGAAGGGTCGCCCGCAGCTCGTCCGTGGGTTCTTCATCCAAAGATGGCGAGGAGTCCTCCTCCTCCAGGTTAATTTCCAGGCGTTCGCGGGCCTGCTGGCGGAGTAACTGGCGCTCGGCCTCAAGCTGGGCCACCTCCCGGGAGAGCTTGGACAGCGTCTCCTGGATAGTGTTCATCTCGTCCTTGAGGTGGCGGGAGCGCTCCTCCAACTGGCTGAGGGTCGTGTCCTCTTCCTGCGCCCTGGTCTCCTTCTGACGGATGGTCTCTTCCCCGGTCCGGCGCTGCTCAAAAAGTTCCTGGATTCGGGCCATGGCGTTCGTGCGTGTGGCCTCGAGCTCCTTGTCCTTTTCCTCGTCTCTCTTTTGTTCCTCCTCCAGGCGGCCTCTTCTGGCCTCGAGCTCGGCCACCTTCTCTTCAAGATGCCGGAGTTCCGAGGCGAGGTTGCTCGCTTCCGCCCGCATCTGGACGAGGTCCACCTTGAACGTGAGGAGGCCCTCGGCCTGACGCTGAAGGTCGGCCCGGCCTTCCTGAGCGCCGGAGGAAAGCTCGCCCAGGGACCGTTCGAGCTCCTCCTTTTTGGCCGCCAGCTCTTCTCTGTTCCCATCGGCCTGGGAGAGTTCGGCCTGCAATTGGCTGAGATCCTTAGCCAGGCGATCTTCTTCCTGTCCGAGAACGGTGAGGGCCGCCTCGGCCTGGCGGGTGGTCGCCGAAAGGGTTTCCACCTGCCCCAGGGCTTCAGCCAGACGTTGTTCTCCCTCTCTTCTGCTTTGGCTCAACTCCTCCGTCCGGGCCTGCAAGGCCTCCCGCCGCCCTCGCATCTCCTCGCGGCTCGCCTGGGCCTTCTGCGATTTTGCCTGCCCCTCCTCCCATTGGAGGCGGAGGTCTTCCATCATCCGTTTTCGTTCAAAGGGGCCTTGCGCCTCCTTTTCATACCCGCCCGAGAGGGTCCCAAAGGGAAGGAGGACCTCTCCATCTCGAGTCACGAAGGTGGCCGAGAGCCGCCCTTCCTTAAAGAGAGAAAGGGCCGCGTCCAGGCTCTCCACGATCAACACCCGGCCCAAAAGAACTTTTAAGAGCGGGGCGTATTCACCGGGGTGGTCCACCACGGTCAGTGCGGAGGCCACGACTCGAGGGTCGTCAAGAGGTTTAGAAAGAGGGGACTCGGCCTCCTTGGGGTGGAGCGGGAGGAAGGACTCGCGACCCGCGCCTGACTCCTTGAGATACCCGATGGCTTGGGCAGCGTCCTCCAGTCTATTTGTCAGGAAGGCCTCGAGGAGGTCTCCGAGGACAGCCTCGATGGCCTTCTCAAATCCCGGTTTTACCTTTAGGACCGTCTGGAGGGGGCCTGACATTCCCTTCCCGGGCGTTGGTCCCTGCCACTGGTTGAGATTTTCGTCGGCTGTCTCAAGGGCCGTCAGGGAAATCTTTTGGGAGGCCAGCTTTTCTCTGAGGAGATAGATCTCTTCCTCTAGATCGCTCAGCTCTGAGCCGAGTGTTTTGGTCTCTAAAGTAGATTGGGCCTCGTTCTCCTTGATCTCCTCGATGGAGGTCTGAAGCTCTGTCGCCTTCTTGCGGGCCCCGTCGAGCCTGTCGGACTGTTCGACCAGGCGTTCTTTTTCTGTCTTGGCCTCAGCCAAGAGGGCCCCCCTTCGCCCCTCCAGTGAAGGGAGCTCTCGGCGAAGTGACTCCAGGCGGTTGTCGGTGCGGGTGAGCTGATCCAGGACGGCCAGCACTTCCCCCTTTAAACGCTCAAGGGTCTCTTCACGTTTCGCCTGAAGGGACTTTTGGGCGTCCAGGGACGAATTTTCTTGGGCCAGTGCCTCGTCGCCCTGTCGGGCCTTTTCCTCAGCCCCTTCGGCTTTTTGGCGGGCGAGGCGAAGGGCCTCGTCCACGCCTGCCCGTTGTGGCCCGACGGAGGCGGACTCCTTCTCTCTCTCTTTAGCGGCGTCGGCGAGGGCATCCCGCTGCTCTTGGCAAAGGTTTAGACGGTCCTCAAGGCGCAGGATCTCGCTGTTGGCGTCAAGGGTCTGGGTGCGAAGCTTTGAGAGGGCCTCCGTCTCCTCACTGAGGGAGACGCGACGTCCCTCGATCTCGCTATCCACCGAGGACCATTCGGCGCGGATGGCTGCCTCCCGGGCCTTGGCCTCCTCGTAGGTCTTCTGCTGGGGGAGGAGAAGGCGCTGAAGGGCGGCGTGGTCCAGGTGAAAGAGCCGACCCTCTAAGGTTTGGACTTGTGCCTTGAGGTCTTTGAAGCGGGAGGCCCGACGGGCTTGACGCTCCAGGGCGCGGCTCTGACGTCCCACCTCCCCAAGGATGTCTCCCACCCGCTCGAGATTCGCCTCGGCGGCCGTGAGCTTTCTCAGGGCCTCCGTTCGGCGGACCCTGTACTTCGCGATGCCAGCCGCCTCTTCGATGATCTCCCGGCGCTCATCAGGCTTGGCCACCAGGAGGCCCTCCACCCGCCCCTGCTCCACAATGGAGAAGGAGGCGGTGTGAAGACCGGTATCCAGGAAGAGGTCCACGATGTCTTGAAGCCGACAGGCTTTGCGGTTGATGAGGTATTCACTCTCGCCGGAACGATAGAGGCGGCGTGTTACGCTCACCTCCTCCATGGAAGCCCATTGGGCGGCCAGGCGCTTGGTGAGGTTGGTGAGGGTGAGGGTCACCTCGGCCATGCCGGTAGCCTTTCGCACGTCGCTCCCGTTGAAGACAACGTCCTCCATGCGGCGGCCCCGCAGGGTCTTTGGACTTTGCTCCCCGAGGACCCATCGGATGGCGTCAACCACGTTGCTCTTGCCGCAACCGTTCGGCCCCACAATGCCCGCCACTCCCGAGCCGAAGTCGAGCTCCGTCCGGTCCACGAATGACTTAAACCCTTGGATTTGAAGGTTTTTAATGCGCATGCAGGGCCCCCCTAGATGAAACTGCCACCCACTTGGGATGAACATAGTGAGGAAAATGGGGGATGTAAAGGAAAAAATACAAGAGGTTGGGGTAGGAAGCGTGATGAACCACTATAAATTCTGTCCGATTGGATATGAAAAGACGGGGGGAAAGAGTGGCCCTTGGGGTGGGTTTTATACGAAAAGCTTCTGCAGCCCTCGCCGGGCGGCCTGCTGAGAGGCGAACTTTTTGCTATGGCCGGTCCCGACGGCGAGGGTCTCTCCGTCCACGCGAACTGCCACCTCGTAGGTCTTTTCATGTTCCGGACCATATTCCCTCAGGAGGAGATAATCGGGGGGTGGGCGCTTTCCTCGCTCGAGCTTCTCTTGGAGCTGGCTTTTGAAATCAATAAAAGGCTCCATTTCTCGGTCGAAGAGTTTTCGTATGAACGTTGCGGTCTCGTCGTATCCTGCGTCGAGAAAGACGGCGGCCACTAGGGCCTCGAAGGCGTTTGCCAGGATAGAGGCCTTATGGCGACCTCCACTGGAGAGCTCTCCCTTGCCCAGGCGAATGTAGGGGCCTATCTCCAGGATGCGGGCCATCCGGGCCAGGTGTCTGGCGCTCACCAGCCGGGAGCGGATCTTGGAGAGTTTGCCCTCGTCGGCCGAGGGGATTTCCTCGAAATACTGGTGGCACAGGACGAGATCCAGGACGGCATCTCCCAGGAATTCCATCCGCTCGTTGTGGACGTTCGGGCGGCGGCCTTCGTGGGCGTAGGAGGTGTGGGTCAAGGCTTCTTCGAGGAGTGAGAGATCCTTGAAGGTATAGCCCAATCTTCGCTGGACTAGGGATAGCTGTTCGGTTCGGTCTTCAGGGAAATGGGTGTCGGTAGGCGTTTTAGGATTTCCCGAAGAGGAGGGTGGCGTTGGTGCCCCCGAACCCGAAAGAATTGCTCAGGCCGAATCGAATGGAAGCCTCTCGGGCTGTGTTGGGCACATAGTCGAGGTCGCACTCGGGGTCCGGTTCCTCGAGATTGATGGTGGGTGGGATGACCCCATGGAAGATGGCCAAGATGGTGAAGATGTTCTCCACCCCTCCCGCACCCCCAAGGAGGTGTCCCGTCATAGACTTCGTGGAGCTGACGGCCAGTTTGTGAGCGTGAGGGCCGAAGACTTTCTTCATGGCCCTCGTCTCGTTGATGTCCCCCTGTGGGGTCGCCGTCCCGTGGGCGTTGATGTAGTCGACGTCCTCTCGAGGGATCTGGGCATCCTTCAAGGCGAGGGTCATGCACCGCGTCGGTCCGGACCCGTTGGGGTCCGGTTGTGTCATGTGGTGGGCGTCGCCCGACATCCCGTATCCCACGACCTCTGCGTAGATGTGGGCCCCCCGTCGTCGGGCCGCCTCCCGCTCCTCGAGGACTACGACTCCAGCCCCCTCTCCCACGACGAAGCCGTTTCGGGAACTGTCGAAGGGGCGGCTGGCTTTCTGCGCAGGCTCGTTGTGCGTGGAGAGGGCCCGCATGGATGCGAAGCCGCCGATGCACAGACCGCTGATGACCGCCTCAGTGCTCCCGGCGATGATGACCTCGGCGTCCCCACGCTGCAAGATGCGAAAGGCATCTCCAACGGCGTGGGTCCCGGTGGCGCAGGCTGTTGTCGTGCAGGAGTTCGGTCCCTTGGCCCCAAAGTCCATGGAGATCATCCCGGCCGCCATGTTGGCGATGAGCATTGGAATGAAGAAGGGTGAGATCCGGCTGGGCCCTCGCTCCAAGAGGATCGCATGCTGCTTCTCCAGGAGGGGAAGCCCCCCGAGGCCCACGCCGATGACGACGCCGACACGCTCTGCGTTGTCCTCATTGATGGTGACTCCGGAGTCCGCCACAGCCTCGCGGGCCGCCACCATGCCCAATTGGATGAAGCGGTCCATCTTCCTAATTTCTTTCTTATCGAAGTGATCCTCGGGGTGAAAACCCTTCACCTCTCCTGCGACGCGGCAGGGATACTGGCTGGCATCGAAGTGGGTGATGGGGCCGATCCCCGAGCGGCCCTCTACCACGGAAGACCAACTCTCGGCCACATTGTTTCCAATAGGGGTGACAAGCCCCACGCCTGTCACGACTACCCGCCGTTCCCCCTTCATCCGGTTCTTTCTCCCAATGCGCTCCAGCGCCCCTCGGATCGCGGACCCTTAGGCCCGGCTCTGAATATAGTCCAAGGCGTTCTGAACAGTTTGGATCTTCTCGGCTTCCTCGTCGGGGATCTCCATCCCAAAGGCTTCTTCGAGGGCCATGACCAACTCCACCGTATCCAATGAGTCCGCTCCTAGGTCGTTGATGAACGAGGCTTCTGGCTTCACCCGATCGGGCTCGACGCCCAGTCCTTCCGCGATGATCGTCTTGATCTTTTGGATTTGCTCTTCTGAGAGCACGCGATCATCCCTTCCTTTTACGCAGCCGGTCACCACTCATTAGGGCCCCGGCTGCTGGGCTACATATACATCCCACCGTTCACG
Source organism: bacterium (assembly GCA_965249615.1). Taxonomy (GTDB): domain Bacteria; phylum UBA8248; class UBA8248; order JACPRG01. The sequence goes on from CBDFMI010000005.1 coordinate 72,121, forward strand.
TGAATCACCTGGCCGGTAATATAACTCATGTCCGGGTCCGCCAGAAACCGCACGCAATGGGCCACGTCCTCCGGCTGCCCGAACCGTCCAAGGGGGATCTGGGGAAGGATAAGACTTCGACGCTCTTCCCCCATTTCCCCGGTCATGTCGGTTTCGATGAAACCAGGCGCCACCGCATTCACCGTGATGCCCCGCGGGGCCAGTTCCCGTGCCATCGATTTAGTGAAACCCATCAGACCCGCTTTGGAGGCGGCGTAATTGCCCTGACCAGGACTTCCAGCGGCCCCCACCACAGACGTAATGTTCACAATCCGCCCGTAGCGTTGGCGGACCATGGCGCGGGCGACCACCTGGGTACAATGAAAAGTGCCCTTCAGGTTGGTATCGAGGACGGCGTCCCAGTCTGCTGGCTTCATGCGAAGGATGAGCCCGTCCCGGGTGATCCCCGCGTTATTGACTAAGATCTCCAGCCCCCCAAAGGTGTCAAGCACCGTCTTCACGCCCGCCTCAACAGTTTCCCGGTCCTTCACGTCCATGGGAACGGCCAGGGCCTTTCCCCCAGCCTTCTCCAGGGATGAGACGAGGGCCTGGGCATCCCCTGAGGTGAAATAGGTAAAGGCGACGGTCGCGCCGGCCTCAGCCAGGCTTTCGACGACAGCCCGGCCGATCCCCCGTGCCCCTCCCGTCACCATGGCCCTTTGCCCTTGAAGTCCCACTCTGTATTCCGCGCGTCTAGTGTGCTAACGCCGCCGTCGTCTCCTCCAAGGTAGGGAGATCCTCGACGTTGTGGACGTGCACCTCAGGCACAATGCGCCGGGCGAGGCCGCTCAAGACCTTCCCCGGGCCCACCTCCACAAAAGTTTGACAACCCTCTGCAGCCGCCGTGCGGACCCCCTCTTCCCACCGAACGGGTGAGGTCACTTGGCGTTTCAGTCGCTCCTTGGCCACATCGGCGTCGGTGTTCACGGTTGCCGTGACATTATCGACAACAGGGCACCGAAGTTCCCGGAAAGAGACCCCGTCCAACTCCCGGGCGAGTTGTTCTTCCGCCCCCCGCATCCTGGCGCAGTGGAAAGGGGCGCTGACGGGGAGCAGGATCGCTCGGCGTGCCCCGGCTTTCTTGGCCGCCGTCACCAGCCGCTCTACCGCCTCCCGGTCTCCGGACACGACGGTCTGGGTGGGGGCGTTGTAGTTGGCCGGCTCTAGCACCTCATCGCCTCGGACTTCCTCGCAAAGGGTTTCTACCTGTTCTTTGTCGAGGCCGATGATGGCGGCCATGGCCCCCTTGTTGGGCTCGACCGCCTCGTTCATGAACTGGCCCCGCTTTCGGACGATCTGAAGGGCGTCGCCGAACCCCATGGCCCCCGCGGCCAGCAGGGCCGAGTATTCTCCCAGGCTGTGGCCCATGACCAGGCAGGGGGTGAGCCCGGCCTCCTCCAGGAGGCGAAAGCCGATGTAGCTGTGGACGAGAAGGGCCGGCTGGGTGTTAACCGTCAGACGAAGGTCATCCTCCGGTCCATGGAAAGACAAGGAGGCGATGTCGTAGCACAACTCCTGGTTGGCCTGCTCATAAAGGTCTCGGGCCAGGGGGTGTCCATCATAAAATCCCTGCCCCATGCCGACCTTCTGGGAACCCTGCCCTGGAAAGAGGAAGGCGACCTTCTCGTTCGTCTTCGTTTTCTCCCTTTCCTTACCAGACAACGGTTGAGGCCCCCCAGGTGAGCCCTCCGCCGAAGGCAGCCATCAGGATCTTGTCCCCCTCGCGGACCCGTTTCTCTCGCACCGCCTCATCCAGGGCGATGGGAATTGTCGCAGACGAGATATTACCATACTTGTGAATCGTGACGCAGATCTTTTCCGACGGGAAAGACAGGCGTTTTGCCACGGCATCAATGATACGGAGGTTGGCTTGATGGGGAACAAAGAGGGCGACGTCCTCTGGGCGAAGGGCGTTGTGCTCCAAGGCCTCCTGGCACACCTCGCTGAAGGCCCGGACGGCGATCTTGAAGGAATCAGGGCCCTGCATCTTGATGGTGTGACGGTCCTCCTCCACGGTCTCGTGAGAGATGGGTGTTGCCAGTGACCCACCCCCCGTCATGACGAGCATGGAGCCCCGGCTTCCGTCCGAGTGGAGGTGAGTCGAGAGCACTCCCCGACCGTCCTCGCTGGCGGCCAGGACCACAGCCCCCGCCCCATCCCCCCACAGGATGCAGGTCGAGCGGTCTTTCCAGTTCACCGTCCGCGACATGACCTCGGCGGCCACAAAGAGGATGCAACGGGCCGAGCCTGAGCGGATGTACTGGTCCGCCACCGAGAGGCCGAAGATGAAGCCTGAGCAGGCGGCGTTCAGGTCGAAGGCGATCGCCCGGCTGGCGCCCAGCCGACCCTGAAGCCAGCAGGCTGCCGACGGGCAGTAGGTGTCCGGGGTGATGGTTGCGACGAGGATCATGTCGAGGTCACCGGGGGAGACACCGGCCGCCTCCAGGGCCCTTTGGGCGGCGGGCAGGGCAAGATCCGAGGTCGCCACGTCAGGATCGGCGATCCGGCGCTCCACGACCCCAGTCCGGCTGCGGATCCACTCGTCCGAGGTCTCCACCAGCCCCTCCAGCTCCTCATTTCGCAAGACCCGTTCGGGCAGGTAGGACCCGGTTCCTATGATCCGAGTTCGCTTCACGGTTCCTGGCCTCCGGGAGTGACCCCCTGCGGCGGCTCTTCCTCTGTCTCGGCCGAGTCCCCTCGATGTATGCTCTCCCGAAGCTGTTTCCAAAGCCGGTGCCCCATGTGGGTTTCCAGCTCTACATCGGCGTTCGATTCGATCTGACGCTGGATTTGGCCAACGAGCCCGTTACGGGAGGCCTCCATCGCTAATCGGATGGCGTTCTGGATGGCCTTGGCGTTGGAGCCCCCATGGGCCTTGATGCAGATGCCGTTGAGGCCGAGGAAGGGGGCGCCGCCGTATTCTGTGTAATCCATTCGCTGGCGAAGGTCCGTCAAGCCGTCCTGGAGGAGGCGATGGCCAAGGCGACCCCTCCAAGACTTGACGCGGTCTGGGAAGAGGACATTCGCGAAGACATCTGTCAGCCCCTCGAGGATCTTCAGGGCCACGTTTCCTGTGAATCCGTCGCAGACAATGACGTCGGCCCTGCCCCGATAGACTTCGGTCCCTTCAACGTTCCCGATGAAGTTGACAGAGCTTCGGGACAAAAGCTCAAAGGCCGTCTTGGTGGCCTTGTTCCCCTTTGTGTCTTCCGTCCCGACGCTGAGAAGCCCCACGCTGGGGCGGGGGACCTTCAGGAGGGTGTGGGCGTAGGCGGAGCCCATGAGGCCAAACTGGAAGAGTTGGAGGGGCTTGCAGTCCATATTAGCGCCGATATCGAGGAGAACAGAGTAACCCTTGGTAGTGGGGATGAGGGAAGTGATGGCCGGGCGATCGATCCCGTGGATCTTGTTGAGGAGAAGGGTGGCCGCCACCAGAAGGGCCCCGGTATTTCCGGCGCTCACTATGGCAGAGGCCTCGCCCGTTTGGACCGTCTCGACTGCGATGCGCATGGAGGAATCGCGCTTTTGCTTGACGGCGGCCAAGGGCGTGTCTGACATCTCGATCCGCTGCGATGCGTGGCGGATTCCAATGGGCAGATCCTCAGCCCGAAGCCGTTTCAGCTCTCGGCGGATGGCCCCTTCCTCTCCGACGAGAAGGAGGTTCGCCCCGTACTCTCGATGGGCGACCACAGCCCCCTCCACCATCACCGCAGGGGCCTTATCCCCTCCCATAGCATCCAGGGCGATCTTCATGATCTGGGTGCCTTCGGTAAGCGTGCTCATGCCTCTTTGGGGGCGAGCACCTCACGGCCATGGTAGGAGCCGCAGCGTGGACAGACGCGGTGGGGAAGCTTCACCGTACGGCACTTGGGACAGACGGACATGGCCGGAGCGGGGATCTTCCAATTGGCCCGTCGCTTGTCTCGGCGGGCTTTTGAAGTTTTACGCTTTGGTAGCGGCATCTCTCTTCTCGGGGGAGCCCCCCCCTTGAGGCGGGTCAGGGCTGCCCATCGGAGGTCCCCCTCTTGTGGGGGACAATGACAGAGACCCTCGTTCAGGTCCCTCCCGCACCGGGGGCAAAGGCCAGCACAGTCGGTTCGACAAAGGGGCTGCAGCGGAACCGCCGAGCCCAAATGATCCCGGATTGTCTCTTTTAGGTCAATCTCCCCTGTCTCGTAAGAATAGGTGTCGAAATCTTGGGCTTCAAGTTCCAGCTCTTCTTCAGTCGGTGGGGAGACCTTGGGCTGGAAAGTGACAGTGAAACCCACCTCCAAGGGATGGTGAAACGTTCGAAGACAGCGACCGCATTCCATGATGAGGGTCGCCTGAAGCTTTCCCCGGCACAAGACCTCCGAGTCGAATCGCTGAAGCAGGCAACTCCCCTTGACGGGGGAGCCCCATGAAGAATCCTCGCCCTCTAGCTCGAGATGGGAGGACTTTTCCCCGAAAGTGACTGTCAGACCCTCTTGCGGAATGTCCTGAATCGGAACCCTCAGGCCCTTCATTTGGGAATCAAGCCTAGGAAGAGAAAAGGGGTACAACCTCTGCTGGATCCCCTTTTAAACCGGGGGCCCAAAGTTGTTGGTATGCTAAGCTTTCTCGCGCTTTTTGTCAAGGCCAAAAAAAGACACCTCCACCAAAATCAAATAATTAGGGGGCTAGGAACAGATCCAAGACCAGCGCTTCCCGAAGCCCCCAGTGGCTGACCAAAATGGAGGGGGCCCGACAGAGGGTTTTGAGCGCCCGAAAGATAGCGAGGCCCGGAAGAATCGTGTCCCATCGCTCTTGCTCCAGAAAGCGCATCCGACTTCTTTCTTCCCTGCTCGCACGGGCTACTCGTTGATAAGTCGCCTCCAGGGCCTCCTCCGAGATAGGAAGGCCGTTGATGGCGTCCGGGTCCTGGAGGGAAATCTCGTGCACCATAGCCCCCAGGTTGGCGGCGGTGCCCCCTGTCGCGATGAGAGTCGCAGGCGGGTCCAAAGGGAGGTGACATCCTTCGAGTGAGTCCCTGAAAACCTCGGTCACATAGTCTTCGAGGGGCGCCCTGTCTTTCGCCGGCGCCCCCAAAGGGAAACGGCGAAGGAGGTTTAGAGACCCGATGGGCTCGCTTCTCCACCGGAGCAGTTCCCCGCCTTTTGTCAGAGAGAGCTCGGTGCTTCCTCCTCCCACGTCGGCTGTCAAGGCGGAATCGGGCGGGGGACATAAAGCCATCAGGGCCCCACGGGCCGACAGGCGGGCCTCCTCTTCGGGACTGAGGACCCTAAGGGGAAACCCAAGTTCTCGAGAGATCCTCTCGCTCAAGGTCGATCGGTTGGTGGCGGTTCGTACCGCGCTTGTCCCAGCCACGAGCCTTCGGGTCGCTCCGAGGGCGTCCATCTTCCTTTTGAAAACCCCAAGGACTTCCAGGGTTTTCTCGATGGCCTCGTCCGAGAGGCCGCCCGCAGGCAGAAGGCCCTCTTCGAGGCGGGTCACCACTCGATTGTCGAAGAGGGTCTCAAAGCGTGCAGGGGCCGATCTCTCGGAAGAGGGAAGTCTTGCCACCCGGAGCCTAGCCGCGTGAGAACCAAGGTCCACGACAGCGGCCACGACTTCTTTCACCGGACTCGCCCCTCAGGCCGGTCTCTAAAAAATCTTTCCCAGCACTATGGCCACAACCCAGGCGATCAGTCCGCACGCGGGAAAGGTCAGGACCCAGGCGCCAACAATTCTGCCTGCTACCCCCCACCGGACGGCCGAGAGGCGCTGAGACGCCCCGACACCCATAATCGCTGTGTTGATAGTGTGGGTGGTGCTCAGGGGAATCCCCATGACCGAGGCCACCTGAATAGCTACTGCCGCTCCTGTCTCAGCGGCAAAGCCATGGTGGGGCTCCAGCTTGACCAGATTCATCCCCATGGTCTTGATGATACGCCACCCCCCAACGGCGGTGCCCACGCCGATCACCGAGGACATGAGGAGAATCGTCTTCCACGAGACATGAAATTCCGAGATCACGCCTCCGAGCAAGAGGGCCAGGGTGAAGACCCCGATGAATTTTTGGCCATCGTTGCTGCCATGGCCGAAGGCCATAAAGGCCGCCGACAACACCTGAAGTTTCCCAAAGATCTTGCGAACTAAACGAGGACTCGTCCGGCGAAAGATCCAAAAGATGGCGACGATAATGATCCCGCCGCCCCCAAAGCCGAGGAACGTGGAGAAGACCAGCCCCAGGAGGACTTTTTGCCACCCCGCCCAAAGGAGGGCCGAGGGCCCGGCCGCCGCCAGGCCCGCCCCTGTGAGACCGGCGACGAGCGCGTGGCTCTCGCTTGTGGGCAGCCCGTAGCGCCACGCCAAGGTGCTCCAGACGATAATCGCCACCATGGCCGCCGCCACTGTCTCAAGGCTGATCACATCAGATTTCACGATCCCCTTTCCGATGGTAGCGGCGACCGCCGTCCCGGACATCGCCCCCGCCATATTCAGAACGCCCGCCATGATCACGGCTTTTCCAGGGCTGAGCACCCGCGTAGAGACCACCGTGGCGATGGCATTTGGGGCGTCGGTCCAGCCGTTGACGAACTCAGCCCATAACACCAGGATCAATACAATAATGAGCGCTGCTGTGAACATGCAGTTTCCCCACCTTACCGATTAGAGTGAGTTCCTTAAAACCTTCTAGAAATCTCCCTCAACCCCCTATTTTCTGAGCTTCCCACTCACTTTTGGTGCGATTTTTGCTGCCTAAATCGGTGAGTCCATTCACTTGTCCATGCGTGAGACGGGCTCACTGAAATTCTCGCTCCTTCCCCAAACGGGGACTGAGCTTTTGAAAGGGCTGGGAGTTTCCCTTGCTTCCTAGGCTTTTTCCAGGGAGGAGACAATGCTCAAGACTCTTTTCCGTTTGAGCCCGCCTATCCTGCTCGTTATGTTCTTGGTCTTCAGGGTGGACGCCGAGACCCTGAAGGCTCGGGCCTCCCGCTTCATCGACGGGGACACCTTCGGGCTTTCGGTCCGGCTCATCGGGGTCGACACGCCCGAAACTCGATTCCCTGGGAAGCCCCCCGAACCCTTCGGCAAGGAGGCGTCCCGCTTCCTTCGGAAGATCCTGGCTGGAACAACCCTCCGCCTCGAATTCGACCAGGACGCCGTTGACAAATATGGACGCCTCCTGGCTTATGTCTTTCTCCCCGACGAGACTTTTTTAAACGCGCTTTTAGTTTGTGAAGGGTATGCTCGTGTCTCTACCCATCCCCCCAACACCAAGTATGCTGATCTCTTTCGTCAACTTGAAAAGGAAGCCCGGGAGGCCCAAGGGGGGCTTTGGGGAATCCTGGACCCTCAATCGGGCGATAGGCAAGGGACGAGGCCGGATTCCGCCCTTGCTCACGAAGGAGACATGTATGCGTCTGAGGGGTGCAGGGAGAGGGCTCGAAGATGAGATCATTTGAAAGCCAGAAGTTCGTTGATCGTTAGAAGAGCGAACGGGCGGTACATACCTAAAAGAGAGAGCCCGGGCACCTTTGCATCACTACGGTGTCCGTACAAGACCGAGCCCATAACCGACTCACACCGCGGGATCCTTGCCTCATTCCTGATGCTGGCCGTCCTCTTCTCGTCCTGTTCTTTTTCTCAGGCAAAGCTTCCCGTGGCGAAGGCGCCTCGTAGGGATTCAGCCCTTTGAAAGCCTTTCACCTCCCTCCTTGGCCTCGTAACGGGGGAACTGGATGTCTTGGGCCTCCCCTGCCATTTTCACTAGACCACTGACCTTCCAAGATCCCCGCGAAGTGCCCGAGCTCGCGGAGAACCTTACGAAACGGCCTTGAAGGCTGTCAAGTGAAAAATACCATAGGTAGGGGATTATTTATGATCGCCTACCGAATGTAGGAGGCTAAGCGAAAATTAGACGAAATGTATTAATTGGGAGAATTTAGGCCAACAACCCGAGAAAATCTAAAAATCCTCGGTACGTCTTGCGTCTGATGCGACGACGGCGGTTCCACGTTTTCACTTTTTCGGAGTAGGCGTCGGCCTCACGCTCATTCCAATTCAGGAGTGCGCGCAGGCTCCGGCGGGTGACTTTGCCATCGGACTCATATAGACATTCTGCGACACGGCTCAGGGCAAGCCGTTCCACAGCGCCGGTTTTTGAGAGCGTGACCTCAAACGGATGCTGCCGGCAAGTGACGGGTCGGTGTTCGTAGATAGAACACTGGTCGTCAGGCGTGAGAAATACACAGCGGTTGCGCTTCCAGCGCAGGGCCATCACGGCCCTGCCCTTTGTGAAGCGGACCCAAAGAGGATTGCGCTTGTCTAGGTTGACTTCGTCCTCTGGGAAAAAGTCCACGAATTCCTCGGGTGACTTCCCCGTTCCGTCAACGATGCGTTCGACGTCTTCCGTGCTGATGCACACCACCGTCTCTCGACAGCAGTTCCCGCAGCCGGTGCAACGGAATTTCAGCAGCTCGTGCCACTTTTCTGCGCTCATATCCCCCCGAAAATCACTGATAGAGAAAGGGTCACGACCATCGCCGCAACCCCTTGGATTCCATGGTGGGCGATGCGGGACTCGAACCCACGGCCTTTGGTTCCGGAGTGCAGTTCTACATCGCCTCTAGTGCCGCATAGTACCTTGCAAAGCCACGGGTGACAAGGTTTTTCTGGTAATGGGACAGTATTACTGAATGACACCGAATCACATGGATTAGGGCGGGTTATGGACACCTATGTGGATCCTGAGTCGGGGGCTGGTGCCTTGTGTAATTTCTTTGACAGGGTTTATTGCTAGATCGGTGCTACTCATCTCCTCCGGATTCTTTTGGCTTCCAATTGCGTGCGAGCCGTCGAGCCTCAGCAAGCTGCTCAGGTGTCATGATCGAAGTGATGTCACTCAGATTTTCTAAGGCTAATTCACGAACCGTTCCAGTGCGATCCGAAGCTGACAGATAGAACCACATATGAGCCAAAACGGAGTTCTGCGGCACACCTAGGCCGTTGGCGTAAAAGAACCCGAGGCTGAACTGGGCTCGGAATGTTCCCTGTTCAGCCGCCTTTTGGTACCACTTCACTGCCTCGGCATAATCCTGCGGCACTCCCTGACCTTCTTGGTACATTCCCGCGATGTTAAACTGGGCGTCCACGTCTCCCTGTTCGGCCGAGAGCTTCCATTCCCTAAAGGCGGTCTTGTAATCGCCCCGTTTGTAGGCTTCAACTCCGTCACTAAATTCCGCCTGGGCCGGGGTGGCCACTAGGAGAAAAGCAACCAAAGCAAACATGCTTCGCTTCATACAGGTCACCTCTTTTTCAACAGGAATCTAGGTAAAGTTTAGTCAGCCGAACGGGAAAAAGGCAATCGAAACACGTTCCTTCCGCCGCCCAGCTCGAAGTTCCCAGGAACAGGCGTCCAGACACCTCCTCTCCTCCAGAATTAACTGTTTTTAAGTCTAGCAAAGCCGCTTCCGCATTAGTAAAAGCTTCCTTCTCCCCCCTGGTGGCGATAGCATGCTGAGGGACAGGCAGACCAAAGGGAGGAGGCCCATTTCTGGCCTCTTGTTACAGTTCATGGCTACGGCATTGTTTGGGGGTTCTTTGGTTTTCAAAGAGGGCGAGCCTGATAAGTAGTTAGGGTCAGGTATCATCGAAGGAGATGACCAATGAACGAGCCTCAGATAGACGTCTTAACGCAACGCTTGGACCGTCTGGAGCGGCAGAACAGATGGTGGAAGATCCTTGGTGTTTCCGCTATGGCCATTCTGGGGTTGGCCGTGTTTGTGGGAGCGACAGGGAGTAAGGAAAAGATCCAGGCGCAAACTGTAGAAGCAAGGAATTTTGTCCTTCGAGATGCGGACGGGCAAGCCGTAGGGACTTTGGGCCTAGAGAAGGAACACGGTTGGCCAGTTCTTGCCTTGACCAATGCGAATGGGGAAACCGGAGTAGTGTTGTCTGCGACGGATGCTGAGCACGGGTCCTTCCTTCGTCTCAGTGATGAGGAAGGTAGAGATCGGGTGGTGTTGTCCGTGCCGAATTCTATTGGGCTAATTCTCCTCAAGGATGAAGAGAATAAACCCCAGGCTGTACTAGGTGAAAGACTCCTTTCGCTCTACGACGAGAACGGAACACAACGGATGAAGATAGAAACGGCTGGCAACCCTGTGCTGCGTCTAATGGATGAGGCCTCAGAAACCCGTGTTCTGTTGGACTCCTCCTTTGATGGATCACCGGCCATCCGGTTCTTCGATAATGGTGGAAAAACACGATTGGTGCTAGGCAGGGCCAGGTTTGCTACGGACGTAGGAGGTCTTTCAGTGCTACCTGTTTCTTCTATGGTTTTACTCAACGAAGACGAAAGGCCCATCTGGCAAGCGCCATAGGCACAAAGAACAGGGGGAAGGAGGAAACAAATGGGCCTTCTTCAGATTTTCAAATAAAAGCATCATGTCGGATGGTGTCAGCCGGAGCTTGAAGGGGGGTCTTACTACCCGCCAACTTAGGTCTTTGGGGAAAGCCATGCAGGCTAACCGTGAGAAATTCATGGCCACCTTAGTCGTTGCTTTTAAACGGGGCATGAACCGAGACCCGAAAGTTCAGTTGAATCTAAGCAATGCCTTAGATGGGGTTATCAAAGAAGCGGGTTTGATGGCCAAAAAATTCGGACGTATGCCCTAAAATGAGAGCGCCCCTTGTAATTGTTCTAACGTTAATCCTGTCGACCCTAGCACCGTTCTTGCCAGCTCGGGGCCAGTCAGAGAGTGAAACCTTCCTGTATGCGCGCGATTTCATTATCAGCCTTTCATATGCGAAGGCCGGTTTAGATCACGAACATAATATTCAAAGGCCTACCTATCTGGAGCTTTTGAATAAAACCAAGCTCGCAATAGCTGAGTACGAGAAAGCAGCTCGAACCCTCGAAGAATATACCCACAGCAATGATGAGGTAATTCAGGTGGGATCTGATGTAACGTTATCAACCTACGTTCAGTTAATTGAAACCAATAGGGCAATTCTCGCTGAAATTCAGGATCTCTCTAGATCTGAATCTCCTGCATTTGATTATGGCGCGTTCATTGACAGAGTTTCCGATCTTATGGTTGAGCAGGAGCAAGCGTGGAAGAATCTTCTTCCCGCCGCCATCTCTGTAACCTACGTGCTTAGAGAGAGTTCGGAGGAAGGCGAAGAACTTGATCGGCTAGGCATCACAACCGAGGAGAAGCGAGAATTGATCGCCCGCATCGATAGAACATTTGGTGAATCAGTGAAAGGGGGTCAGAAGGCAAGCCAGGAAGCAGTTGTGGGTGCAGCCGCTGAGCTTTATGAATTTCTGTCACAACCAGAGTGGAAGGGATTAGACGAGAAGTGACTGCGAATTCAAACGTTATAACCATCAACCGACTGGACGCCTATATGGACACCAGGCAAAAAGAAGGGGCCACCGCAATTGCTGTAACCCCTTGGATTTTCTGGTGGGCGATGCGGGACTCGAACCCACGACCTTTGGTTCCGGAGACCAACGCTCTATCCAACTGAGCTAATCGCCCCTTTCTTTACATTAAATGATGTTCTGGAAATCTGTCAACGAAAGAGATCCCGATCAGGGGTGGGCCTCCCACGTTTTCGGCCGTCTGAAATCAGGAGAGAGCGAACTGCTCCTCGGTGGGCTCCGCTCAGCAGTACCAGGGTTCTTCCAGGTAGGGGACCGTGGCCCGCGCAGGCGCGTGGATAGAATCCGGGAGCTTTCTCAGAGAGACGCCCGCTGCCTCATGGGCCAGCGTCCATATCTCCACAAAGACATTTTGGCGGGTTTCTCCCCGTTCATCTCCCGCCCTGACCAGTTCCAGGACATCCTTGTGCAATTGGTCCATCCTCGGGTCAGGATGTCGCCAAGAATAGCATAGAGCCGCCTCGTCAAATTCTCCCACTGTGTCCCTCGTTTCGGGCAGCTCCAGCAGCCTGGAGCCGGCCGGGATCAGGAGGCGAATCGCGAGTTGGATCGGGGCGACTTGCCCGATCAGGTCAAGCTCCGCCAGGACCGACAGCAGGTCCAGATAGCCCTCCATCGATGTCCACGGCGTGAACGTCACAAACGTGGGGTTTAGCCCCAGCTGCAGCTCCCTGAATATTTGGACGACACGGACAAAATCTTCGCGGGTGTGCCCTTTGTCCAGGATGGAGAGAATCCGGTCGTCCACAGACTCAACGGCGCTTGTGACGAAGAGACAACCGGTGTCCCTCAGGACAGGGAGGAAGTGAGAATGTTTCAGTAAATGCTCAACCTTGATGGTTGCGTCGTAGGTGACGTCCGGGTGTCGCTGGTGCAGGGCGTTCACCAGCCCAATGGAGTGGTGGATTCCGTTGAAAAAGTCCGGGTCTCCAAACGTGATGTGCTGCGCACCCGCGGCCACCTGTCTCTCGATGTCTTCTAGCACAACGTCTTGCTGGACGATCCGAAACGCCCCCTGATAGACCGGCACGATGGGGCAATGACGGCAGAGGTGTTTGCAGCCGCGACTCGCCTCCGTATATCCCACAAGATGCTTCTGCCCGTTTCCCAGGTTCAATCGCGCATATTGGGACAGGGCCGCCAGATCGCTTCGGTCCGGGACCAGAAACCTTTGTTTGGCCAACGAGACAAGCGGTTCGGGCTGAAAATTTCCCGCCCCGCCGTTCTCCTTGTTGCGCAGTCTTCGAACAAGACTGACCAGCCCCTCCTCGAACTCGCCGCCGAGGATGGTGTCGACGCCGAGCTTCCTGAGGAAATCCTCGTTGACCGGAGCGTAGAGGCCGTAAAAACATAGTGTCGCATCCGGGTTGAGTGTTTTTAGCTGTTTGACAACCTGCGTGGCAATGCGCGTCGCCGTGTGCATGGGCACGTAGAAAGCGATGAGGTCAGCGGCCCGGATCGTCTCCTCCTCCGGGCGTTGCCTGGAGAGGTCCACGCAAGTGACCGACGCCCCCTCCTGTCGCAGCCAGGCCGCGGGCGAGGCAAGTCCAAATGGCTGCCGCCCCAACTCGTAGGTCGATATCAGAACAATGTTCACCAAATGTTCCCTTCAGCCATTCACTCAGGGGGATTGGGGTGGGACGTAACCCTCAGGACGCGCTGCGCCTTCTCCAAACAAGAAGTCCTCTACCTGTTTGTTGAAGATCTTGTCCGTTTCCTCGTCCATCAAGTTGAGCTGGTACTCATTGACGACCATCTTGAAATGTTCCATGAACATGTTCCAGGCCTCTTCGGACACGTTTTCAAAAACCCGCTGGCCCAGATCGCCTGGGATCGGGGGTTCATCCAGCCCGGGCAACTGTCGTTTAAGCTTGACGCATTGGACCGTCCGCTGACCCATGACGATTCCTCCAAAACCTTTTGTAGTGAGGCTTCAGCGTCTTCCTGCTTTGCCCTTGAACCTGCTTTAAATCAATATAGCAGAATCCCATCTGCGGGCAATGAGATCTTCAGAGGTGACTAAACCCTTTCATTCAACCCGCGCAGCCAGGACTCGACGGCCTTTGCAACCTCCTCTAGCTCCCCGTATGGGACCAATGTGACCAGTTGCGGGTGGTCTGTTTTCAATTGAATGATGTTGGTGAGGTTGATCCCGAGTTTCCCGACCTCCGGATTGTAAAACCCGAGGATGCATTTCCCCTCGTGTATAAACCGCATTGAGTTGATTCCAGAACCGAGGCCTGCCTCGTCATAGCAGTAGATGGCGACAGAGGCTTGGCTTCGAAATAGGGCGTCTCTTTCAGAGACAAACCGGGCCAATATCTTGTCCTCACTCTCCTTGTTTTTAGCCGCTTCCAAATAGGACTGCCATTCTCTGTCGTAATATTCAAAAGGGTCACAGACCCTGTCGGCCAGGCTGTCGAGAGCGAGATCGGGAAATTGTGTTTGGTAGAATCGGAATTTGGTGTCGTAACCTAGGCCGGTTTGCTGAAGCGTCTTGATGACCGTCCGTTTAAAATTCCTGGTCCTGTCCGTCGCGTTCTTGCCTTTTCCACTCACGTAGCAGGGGATCATGACATTTTCCTAAGGATCGGCCCTATGGACGATCGATAGATCCCGTGATCCGTTTGGCTCCCTTCGGCAGCCCCGAGGGGTGGGAAGTTGGTTCATTCTACGGGGCTCCACGCTGCCAAGGTATTTCTCCCTCCTGACGACGCAAGGAGATATCTTTTGGACCATGATATTATTTACCTTTGCTAGAGGTGTTGCACCGCCAGGGCCAAGGAGAAGAGGCGGATACCGGCTTTTCGTGTTTTCCTTGTCGGTCTAATCATCGCCTCCAAGCTAAGATATAACCGATCCTGGAAACTTAGGGAAACCCCTTGGAAATCCTCGGCGACCTTCTCATTATCTTCCTCCTCTCGGGGGCCACGATCTTCTTGTTCCGTCGGATCGGGGTCCCGACGCTGGTCGGATTCCTTGTGGGGGGGATCCTGGTGGGCCCCCATGGGTTGGCTCTTGTCGCCAATCGCGAGTCCGTCGAGATCCTGGCTGAAGTGGGTGTCATCCTGCTTCTTTTTGGCGTAGGGCTGGAGATCTCCCTCACCCACTTGGGACAGATGAGGCGGCTTCTTCTCCTGGGCGGAGGACTCCAGTTTTCCATGACGGCCCTGGTGGGGGGGCTCCTTCTATGGCCTCTGCTAGGCTGGAGAGTGGCCCTCTTCTCAGGTTTCCTCCTCTCCATAAGCAGCACGGCCATCGTGCTCAAGATGCTGGCAGACCGTGGGGAACTGCATGCCCCTCACGGTCGCGCGGCCATCTCCATCCTCCTCTTCCAGGATTTTCTTGTCTTCCCCCTCATCCTGGTTTTGCCAGCCTTGGGGGGGAAGGGTGGAGGTGGTCTTTCAGTCGCCCTTTCGCTGGCAACGGCTGTGGCCATTGTGGGCGGGATCCTCCTTGTCGCCAGATGGCTCGTTCCGAAGCTCCTCTTCCATGTGGCTCGGGTGAGGAGTCGAGAGCTCTTCCTTGTTTCCCTCATCGTGGTCATCCTTGGGATAGCCTGGGTGACCTCAGAAGTTGGCCTCTCCCTTGCGCTTGGGGCCTTCCTTGCGGGCCTGGCGGTCTCGGAATCTGAGTATGGCCTTCAGGCCCTTGCCGAGATCGAGCCCCTGCGGGATAGCTTCAATAGCCTATTTTTCGTCTCCATCGGGATGCTCCTGGACCTGGGTTTCCTCGCCCGGCATCCCCTTTCCATCGCTGGGGTGGTCCTCGGCCTTCTCCTGATGAAGTCCCTTCTTGCGGGGGCTTCTCTCTCAATCCTTCGGACTCCGCCTCGGGTTGCTCTCCTTGCCGGTATCGGCCTGGCGCAAGTGGGGGAATTCTCTTTCGTCCTGGCCAGGGCGGGTCAGGAGTTTGGTTTGTTGCCGGAGGCGGCCTTTCAGACATTTCTTGCAGCCGCGGTGACCACCATGATGCTTACCCCTTTCCTTATTCAGCTCTCTCCCAAGCTCGTGTATGGCCTGTTACGGATCTTTCACGTCTCCCCCCTGGCCCCTGAGCCCTCGGCAATAGAGGACCCTGTGCATCAGGAGGAAGACCCGTCAAGACATGTGGTAATTGTCGGATACGGCGTGAATGGCCGAAATCTTGCCCGCGCCCTGAAAGGGACGGGGATCCCCTACGTGATCATCGAGCTAAATCCGCAGGCCCTTCGCACAATCCAGGCCGAGGGGCAGGAGGTCCTTTTTGGGGACGCGACGCGCCTGCAGGTGCTGGAGCGAGCCCGCCTTGGGCAGGCGCAGATCCTTGTCGTCGCCATCTCAGACCCCGAGGCGACGCGCCGGATCGTCCACATGGCCCGGGAGCGATATCCTGAGCTCCCCATCCTGGTCCGAACCCGCTACGTCTCTGAGACAGACCGCCTGCGGGCCCTGGGTGCGAGCGAGGTCATCCCGGAGGAGTTCGAGACCTCGGTTGCCCTCTTCGCCCGGGTCCTAGATCGCGTTGGGGTACCGAAGAACCTGATCTTTCGAGAGGTTGAGGCAGTGCGCCAGGAGGACTATGAGGTGCTCCGGGGACTTGACCGGGAGACAGGCATCCTGACAGGCCAGGGGGAGGTGCTAGGCGCGGCTCGGATGGAGGTTATAAGGCTAGAAGACGGGATGAGAGCTGTCGGTAAGACCCTCGGTGAACTCCGGCTGAGGAGCCAGACGGGGGCCTCGGTGCTCTCGCTCCTTCGAGGAGGGGAAACCTTCCCCAACCCCCCCACCGAGCTCCCTCTCGCGGCGGGCGACACCTTAGTCCTCCTCGGTCACGCTGAGGAGCTCCAGAAGGCGGCCCAGATCCTGACGGAAAAGAAACAGGGGGAAACTTAGGCCCCAGCACCCGCGAGAGGACGATGATTTAGTCCGCCCAGAGGCTGGAGTTCTTCTCCCGAGACTCCCGTTCCAGCGCTTCTCCTTCAGCCGATAGATCGGTTTCAGGGACACATCTGCCGCAGGGACAGCGGTCCCGAAGAAGGTTGAAAGCGTATATACCGGTGCTGTGGCCGTCGTTCCAGCGGAAGTTCAGGGCGTAGCGACCCACCACTTCAGCGGTGTCCACCGCCACTGGGGAGCCTTCGGGGAGGACGCGGGGCGGGGCCTCTTTTCCCTTCTTGCGCAGATCGCGGCAGATGGCACAGGGGCAGATATGACGCAGGTAGTCGAAAGGATAGCGGCTCTCATGGCCGTCCTTCCATAAAACTTTCAGGAGCCTCTTTTTGTCCACCTTGATGTCGGCAGGGGAGGTGGCTTCTTTGGAGGTCACGGAGACGCCCTCGGCCCGCTTCAGGAGACCACGGGCTCAGCCGCCCGAACCGCTTCGGAAGCCTCGGAGGCGAACTGCTCAAAATTCTTGCGGAACAGGCCGGCGAGCTCATTGGCCTTAGTCCGGTAGGCCGCCCCGTCGGCCCATTGGTTCTCGGGCTTGAGGATCTCCGACGGCACCCCCGGGCAGGACTCCGGCACTTCTACCCCGAAGATGGGGTCCGGGGCATAAGTCACCTCGTCGAGGGATCCGTTGAGGGCGGCGGTCAGGAGGGCACGCGTGTAGGCGAGCTTCATTCTGGGGACCTGGCCCGGTCCTCCTCCGATCCAGCCGGTGTTGACTAGCCAAACCCTGGAGCTGTGTTCTTCGATCTTCTCCCGAAGCATCTGGGCATAGCGGGTGGGATGAAGGGCAAGGAAGGGGGACCCGAAGCAGGTGCTGAAGGTGGCCTCGGGCTCCTTTAGGCCGGCCTCGGTCCCAGCCACTTTGGCGGTGTATCCCGAGAGGAAGTGGTACATGGCCTGCTCGGGCCCCAGCCGGCTGATGGCGGGAATGACCCCAGAGGCGTCGCAGGTGAGGAAGAAGACGTTGCGGGGGTGGCCGCCGACTCCCGGGATGACGCAGTTCCCGATGTGCTCCACCGGGTAGGTGGCCCGGGTGTTCTCGGTGATGGAGTCATCGTCGTAGTCCAAAGTCCGGGTCTCCGGATTCACGATGACATTCTCCAGGACTGACCCGAAGTGGATGGCGTTG
The DNA here is from genome assembly GCA_965249615.1 of bacterium. Classification (GTDB taxonomy): domain Bacteria; phylum UBA8248; class UBA8248; order JACPRG01. The sequence goes on from CBDFMI010000005.1 coordinate 89,633, forward strand.
TAGATCTGAGGTTCCCCCTCCCGGGAGAGGCGGATGGTCTTGGCGTAGCACCCCCCCTCGAAGTTGAAGATCCCCTCGTCGGACCAGCCGTGCTCGTCGTCACCAATGAGGCGCCGGTTCGGGTCCGCTGAGAGAGTCGTCTTCCCCGTTCCGGAGAGGCCGAAGAAGAGGGCGGTCGTTCCGTCGCTGTCCATGTTGGCCGAGCAATGCATGGGGAAGACCCCTTTTTCGGGGAGCAGAAAGTTCAAAATGGAGAAGATGGACTTCTTCATCTCCCCGGCGTAACAGGTTCCCCCGATGAGGACGATCCTCTTCTCATAGCTTACGATGATGAAGGCTTCGCTGCGGGTCCCGTCCACCTCGGGAATGGCACGCAGGCCGCAGGCGTTGATGATGGTGAATTCCGGTCGGTGGCTGGAAAGGTCCTCTGCCGCCGGTCTCAGAAAGAGGGTCCGGGCGAAGAGGGAGTGCCAGGCCCTCTCGGTGACGACCCGGATGGGCATGCGGTAATTCTCATCCGCGCACACCCAGCCGTTAAAAACAAAAAGCTCCTTGCCTTGCAGATAGGCCCGGACACGCTCGAGGAGATGGTCGAACTTGGCCGCTTCGAAGGGACGGTTGACCGGGCCCCACCAGATCTTCTCGCGGGTGCTAGGCTCCTCGACGGTGAACTTGTCTTTAGGGCTGCGGCCTGTGTAGGGGTCTGTACGGACGACCAGTGCCCCTCCAGGCGCCAGGAATCCCTCTTCCCGCGCCACGGCCATCTCCACCAGCCGTGGGACAGCAAGATCCCAGTGGACCGGGCCGGGGTGAACAAGGCCGTGGGCTTCGAGCCCCAACGGAGGGGCGGTCTGAGGGTTTTTGGAAGCGGCATGCCCGCCCGCTTGAACTCTGCCTTGGCCCGCATGCATGTGGTTTTTCTCCTCCTATCTGCCTGGAAATGCCGGGGCTAAAACCCCGGCCTCCTAATTTTCTATTTTCTAAAGGGGTCTCAACTCCTCTCAACATAAACTTTTTGGCGTATGCTGCGCAAGGGGAGGGGAGATTTTTTGGAGAGGATCGTCCGGTTTCACCGGGGCTTCAACCCTTGACTGTTGCGGTTTTGGACCATGAGAGAAGATATCAATCGGAAGATTCAAGCTGAGCTCCGGGGCCTCCTGCCCAAGCCCCCCCTGGTCTGGCTCCAGAGGTTCGCCCAGGGGTACCCAAACGTCTACCTCGTCGGAGGATTTCTGAGGGATATCGCCCTCGCGGAGGGTGGGGGTCTTGGCCGAATAGAGGAAATCGACTGCGCCGTCCAGGGGGCAGAGGAATGCGCCCGCGCATTCGCTAAGACCGTTCAAGGCCGGGTCGTTTCCCTGGACCCACGCGTCTGGCGTGTCGTGGTGGGAAAGCCCGGTCCCACTTGGGTCGATTTCACTGAACTTCGGGCCAAAGATATCGAGATAGACCTTCGGGGCAGGGATTTCGGGGTGAACGCCCTCGCCTGTCCGCTTCCCCTCGAAGTCGACGGCGAGGGACGTCTGATTGACCCATGCGGCGGTCTTGGCGATCTCGCAACCAGGACCATTCGGGCCGTCTCCCCCACCATTATTCAGGAGGACCCCATCCGGGCCCTTCGGGCTTTTCGTCTGGCCGCCCAGTGGACTCTCACACTGGAGGCCGAGACCGAGGCCCTTCTGATCCGCGAAAATCACCTCATCTCGCGTTCAGCGCCCGAGCGGATCAGAGAAGAGGGTTTTAGGCTTTTGAGGCTGCCTTCGGCCACCCCCGCTGTGCGGAGGATGGCGGACGTAGGCCTTCTCTTCACCCTTCTCCCCGAGTGCGAGGCCATGAAGGGGATCGCCCAGGAGGATAGCGGGGGAATCCACGCGGGCGACCTTCTGAGCCACTCACTGGACACCTTGGAGGTCCTGGAATCCCTCCTCCCGGTGTATGAAGATCTGTTTTCGGGTCACGGACGACGCTTCAGCCGATATCTAAAACCTGTCTTCCGAATCCCTGTTCTCAAGCTCGCGGCCTTATTGCACGACATGGGAAAGCCCCGCTGCCGGGAGGTCGGAGCCGACGCAAAAATTCACTTTTACGGCCATGAGGAGGTGGGCGCCGAGATGGCGGACTCCCTCGCGACGAGACTTCGCTTCAGCCGAAGGGAAGGGGAGTGTTTGAGGGGGCTCGTCCGCCAACATATGAGGCTGCCCCTCCTGATGGCCTCCTTCGAAGGGAAGTCTGTCAGCCGGCGGGCCGTCTTTCGTCTGGGCCGGGATGCGGGCGAAGATCTGGCCGGCCTTGTTCTCCTGGGGAGCGCGGACGCCCGGGCCAAGAGGGGGCCTCTCGCGCCAGGAGAGGTTTTTGTGGGTTTTGCCAGGGGGTTTCTTGAGGTCTCCGAGGAGGTTTTTGGGCCATCCACTGATAGGGGCACAACACCTTCCCGCTGGATCAATGGCCACGACCTGCAAAAACTCTTTGGGCTTCCCCCCGGCCCTCGTTTGGGGGCGATCCTCTCGGGCCTGGAGGAGGCCCAGGGCGCCGGCGAGGTTTCTTGCCGCGAGGAGGCCCTGGCGTGGGTTGAAAGGTTCCTCAAGAGAGGGGAGAAACCCGAGGAATCAGTTGCCAATCAAGCCGAAGGGGCATAATATATGGAGAAGAGCAAATTTTGAACGCATTGATTTCTAAGGTCTTGCCTTTAGAGATTTCAGCCTTCGGTCAAGAGGATCTGAGCCATGGCAAAGACGTATGACCAGTTGATGGAAGACGCCCGAAAGGTCGTCGAGGAGCTAACGCCTGAGGAGGCCAAGGAGAGGCTGGAGGGAAGTGAGAAGCCGAGCCTCCTCGACGTGCGTGAAAAGGACGAACAGCGCCAGGGCTACATTCCCGAAGCGGTCTTGCTTCCCAGAGGATTTCTGGAGATCCAGGCGGACGGGGCCATCCCCGACAAGGGGCGCCCCGTTATTGTCTACTGCGCGGGAGGCGTCCGTTCCCTCCTGGCGGCCAACACGCTGAAGCAGATGGGCTATGAGTCTGTCGCCTCCATGAAGGAGGGGTTTAACGGTTGGAAGAACCGCGGCTACAATTTCAGTCAGGACTTCCAGCTCAAGCCCGATCAGATTAGCCGCTACAGCCGTCACATCATGCTCTCCCAGGTGGGCGAGAAAGGGCAGGGGGACCTCCTCCAGTCCAAGGTCCTCCTCCTCGGAGCGGGTGGACTCGGCTCTCCGTCGGGCTTTTATTTGGCGGCGGCGGGTGTGGGGACCCTCGGTATTGTCGACTTCGACGTGGTGGACCGGAGCAACCTTCAGCGCCAGATCCTCCACCGCGACACCGACGTGGGTCGTCCCAAGACGGAGTCGGCGAAGGAGACCCTGCAGTCTCTCAACCCGGATGTGAATGTGATCACCTATCAGGAGCGCCTCTCGTCGGACAACATTATGGACATCATCTCCGACTACGACATCGTCGTGGACGGCTCCGACAACTTCCCGACCCGGTACCTGGTGAATGACGCCTGTGTCTTCACTGGAAAGCCCAATGTCCACGCGAGCATCTTCCAGTTCGAGGGCCAGACGACCGTCTTCTACCCCAAGGTCGGCGGACCCTGCTACCGCTGCCTCTATCCCCTTCCTCCTCCTCCGGGCATGGCTCCGAGCTGCGCCGAGGCCGGGGTCCTGGGCGTGCTCCCTGGGGTGATGGGAACCCTCCAGGCGATGGAGGCCATCAAGCTCATCTTGAAGAAGGGGGAGCCCCTTGTCGGACGCCTTCTCCTCTACGACGCCCTCTCCCTGAAGTTCCGGGAGCTGAAGCTGAGGCGTGATCCCTCCTGCCCCGTCTGCGGGGATCACCCCGAGATCAAGGAGCTCATCGACTATGAGGGCTTCTGCGCGGGAGTTTCAGCCGATGGCGCCCACTAAAAGGTGGGCAAGGACGTTGTCTGAGAAAACTCAGCTTACCCCGGGCCGGGTGTTCTTTCCGTTCAAAGATCAATTCAAGGCGCAAAAATATACTTAGGCTGGACGATTGGCCTTGATAATGCGGCCCGGGAATACCGCTGGTGCGGCTTTAGAATAAATCTTGTATGGCTCCAATAATCTAATCACAAAGCCCGCATTCTGAACCTCTTCCACGGTCCTTCGATTCCAATTGCAGCCCACTTTGTTTACACGGAGCCAGACGGGGTTAAAAAGATCCATCAGCGGACCGGCCAGCCGATGTTCGCTGCGGACATGTTCCATTAAGCGGATCTGTCCTCCAGGGCGGAGCACCCGTTTGAACTCTTCCAGAGTCTTTGAGGGCAAGGTGACACTGCAAAGGACCAGCGAAGCGGTGACTGCATCGAATGACGCGTCTTCGAAAGGAAGATCTTCCCCCGCGCCCGGTAAAACTCGAATCTCGGCTACAGCACTTTTCGCGGCCTCTTCGGCCTCAGCCCTAAAATCATCGTCTGGCTCGATCGCAGTGACCCTGGCTTCTGGTTTGTAATAGGAAAACGTTGCTCCAGCGCCTGCTCCGATTTCCAGGATATCGCCGTCGAGGTCTCCAACAAGGCTCGTCCGAAACTCGGCGAAACCATCAGCGTCAAGCTCCTTCGACATTTTTTTCAAGAATTTAGCGGGGCCCAATTCCTTCTTAAGCCTTTGGATCTTGGGGCCATATCTGAAAAAATGGCAAATTTCCCTGATCATTTTTCTACCGCCTACTGGGTCAGTCAGAACGACCCATACGCAGACCACCATACGTCCATGTGGACCCTCAGTACTTCACCGCAAGATTGGTGTTGATGCTGACGTCGTTCTTCTCCACCCCCGGTCTGGGATTATTGTTGTATTCATCCGTCACGACGAAGTCCAAAGACAGAAGATCCGTGATGGGAGTCGAGAAGATCAGCTGCCCGTTGGCCAAAAAATTTGTTTCGGGGTTTCGAAACTTCGGGAGGTAGGCCGCTTTTAGGGAGAGAGTGGATTGAAAGATCTTCTGCTCCCAAGCGCCTCCGACGAGCCCGGCCAAGTTGGTCTCGCGGCGTCCGTCCCGGAAAAACTCCTGAATAGACGAGATGCCGATTTCCCCGCTGAGCTCTGTCCGGTCGGTCCGGATGAAGAAGTAACCGGGCCCCACGGTTTCCGTGTGACGCAGGTCGAGTCCTTCCGCGCGGTCGGTCTCCAGGTCCACGAGGCCGAAGGCGAAGAGGCGATCGGTGAAGAGGTAGTCGTATCGACCGGATAGACTTCCCTTGTCAGTATCCAGCGTGCCCTGGGTCTCTTTTCTCTCGTAGACCCCTTGCAAGGCAAAACGACTGGAGCGGGTCCGCCGCGTCAAGTCTCCACGGAAGTTGAAGCCGAAGGAATCCGTGTTGCCCGACTGATGGGCGAGGCCCGCGCTGATCTTCCCCTTCCAGAGCTTGGCGCGGGGTGCCTGGACGTCCAGTTGTTCGAGCTCAGCAAAGGAGATTCGAAGGGGTTCCTCGGAATCTTCAGGGCGAATCACCCAGACGTCCGATTCGAACTTCTCGAGTGTTCCGGTCAGCTCTCGTCCGCTGTGGGTGATCAGGCGAATGGGCTTCTTGCCCTCTAAGCTGTTGATGTCTCTCCATGGAATTCGGAGTTCCCCGAGGATGGGGGATTTGAGCAGAACCGCCTCTTCACTCAAGCCCACGATTTCGCCCGTCAAGCGGTCCCCGTTTTTTAGTGTCACTTGTTCTGCGGCGGCGATTCCGACGAGCAACACAAGGAGCGACCATGCGGTGAAGCAGCACCAAAGTAACACTTTAGATCCCTTTCACCAAATCGAGTGTTGGAAGAAATCAGGTCCAGGGAAGTGACAGCTAGGCTAGGCTCATGGGATTGACGATGGTGTTCTGCGATTCTCTACTGGCCCAGCGAAGGCTCCCTCACGGAACCGACGAGGTGTCCTGGGGTTCTTCGCTCGCCTTCTTGACGGAGAATGGGGTAATGACGATTTCGATGCGGCGGTTTTGCTGGCGGCCTTCCAGTGTGCCGTTGCTGGCAACGGGCTGGTATTTCGAAAACCCAACGGCCGAGAGGAGGGTTGGGTCCAATCCCACCTGGGTTTCTAGATAGCGGACGACCGTTGTCGCCCGAAGTGTCGAGAGTTCCCAGTTGTCCCGGAAGCGGCCTGCGGTGGGGCGGACAGGGATATTGTCCGTGTGGCCCTCCACCTGGATGCGCTTCCCTTCGACCCCCTTGAGGATCTGCCCCACCCTGTTGAGGATCCCCGTTCCTTCCTCGTTAATCTCGGCGCTCCCTATGGGAAAGAGGATTCGATTCAGCACGCTCAAATGGAGCCTTCCCTGGATCTCGCTGATCCGGATCTTTCCTTCACTCACCTCCCGCTCGAGATCCTGCACCAGGCGGTCGTAGACGGTGCTCCTTCGTTCCAGGCGCTCCTCCCGCTGTGTGGCCCGTGAGAGACGCGTCCGGTACACCCGAAGTCCCTCGGCAAGGGCGTCCCGGTCTTCCCGAAGGGTCTGGACCTCATTTTCAAGGAGGATGGCGTCCTCTTCGAGCCGGCGGTCCTTCGCTCGAAGCGCTTCGAGCTCCTCCTCCGCGCGGGCCAGACGCTGCCCCGCCCCGGGTCCGCCCTCGTTCAGCTCGGCTTCAACCCCCTCGTAGGCGGTCTTCCACTCGCCGATGACGCTTAGAAGCTCCTCGTTCTCACCCTGGAGGCCGCTGACGGTGGACCGAAGCTCTCGGGTCTCAGTCAATATGGACTGGTGCTCGTCGATGGGGACGCAGCCAAAGAGAAAGCCCAGAAGGAGCGGCGCCCACCTGCCCGTCTTCTTCGAAAGACCCATCTCGAAGGCTCCTGCTCCTCAGGTTTAAAGCCGAAACGGAAGATCCGATCCCGAACGGAGAATATCATATCGAAGGGTCCGCGGGGTCACATTTTCCTTTTGGCCCGCCTAAAAACCTCCTCGATCAATCTTTGATGCTTCTCGCAGCCGATGAGAGAAAGCGGCCGGGCACGTTGGGGTTTCACTTTTGCCCGGCGGATCCGGGCGAGAGATTCTTCGAGGCGGCTCATCGGGAGCCTTCCCTCTTGAAAAGCCGCCCGGAGCTTTTTAGCTACCTCTCGCGGGCCCTTTTTGCCGTGGCAGATGAGCAGGAGGTCCGCCCCCGCCTCCAGGGCGAGAAGGGACGCCTCGGGGAGGGAGTGGTGTTGAGCGATGGCGCCCATCTGAAGGTCGTCCGTCAGGATGAGGCCCCGAAAACCCATCTTCTTTCTCAGGAGTCCCGTGACGATCTTTTTGGAGAGGGACGAGGGACGCCCCGGGTCAAGGGCGGGGAAGACGACGTGGGCTGTCATCAAGGCGGGAAGGCCCGCCTTAAGAGCGGCCCGAAAGGGGATGAGCTCCCGGCCCAAGATCGTCCGCCGTGCCACACGGGACCGGGGAAGCTCCACGTGGGAGTCGCCCGTCGTCCCGCCGTGGCCTGGAAAGTGCTTTCCAACAGGCAGAAGACCCGCCCTCAGGATCCCCCTCACCGCCGCCGTCCCCAGCTCGGCCGCTGCATGGGGATCTCGGCCGAAGGCGCGATCCCCGATCACCCGGTTCTTCGGATTCGTCCAGACGTCCAGGACCGGTGAGAGGTGCATGTTGACCCCGATGGCTGAGAGTTCTAGAGCAGAGGCGAAGAAGGAGGCTTCGGTGAGAGCGGTGTCGCCCGTCTTTCCAAAAAGGGCCTGGGGGGGGAAACGACTAAAAGGTTTTGAGAGCCTTGAAACTCTTCCGCCCTCATGGTCGATGAGAATAAAAGGTTTTTGGGGCCTGACGAGGGCGCGGAGATGTTGGCAGAGATCGCGGAGCTGGGCCGGCGCTTTCGCGTTTCGCTCGAAGAGGATGAACCCGCCCGGGCGGACCTCCTCGATGAGACGCCGATCACCTTCCGTGACCTTCTTTCCAGGAAGGCCCACGACGATGAGTTGGCCAATCTTCTCTTCAAGCTTCATGGCGACGATCTACTCCTCAATCACAACCCCTGAATCGTAGCACAAGGCTTTTGTGGCCACGCTCTCAGAAAGGTTTTCCCTGCACGATTCTGCAGGTGATATCATTAAATCTCTTCTTACAGGAGAGAGTGCCCATGATTCTTGGCCGAATGTCTCTAGTCGTCCTCCTTTTTTCCCTCCTCCTCGCGCTTCCCGCCGAGGGGGCCCGCCGGGTTGTTATTCTTGATCTTGAGAACCCGTCCGAGGGTCACCTCAAGGAAGAATTTAGCTGGATCGGCCTCAATGTGCCCGAAACCCTCGCTGGAAAGCTCTCGGAGATTCCGGGTGTCGAGGTGGTTGAGCGGGCCCAGTGGAAGAAGCTCATGGATGAGCTTCGCTTCTCCCTCGTTTCCTTCTTTGACCACGATGGGAAGGCCGCCGAGCTGGGAGAGCGGCTTGGGGCGCAGGTCATAGGTCTTGGCTCCTTTGTCGTCTTTGCGGGAAGTGTCAACGTTGACATCCGTTTTGTGGACGTCGAGACAGCGACGATTCTTGGGGCTTTGAATCGTGTGAGCCCAGTGGACGGTCGCCTCTTTGAGGCTGTTGCGGCCCTTGCCCTTGAGGCGGTCGAGGTCCTGAACCGGCGGGTGATAGGCGGCGAGGTGGCCTCCTTGCCTCCTGGGGAGGCGCTGAAAATCCCTGAGAGGACAAGGGGGAAGATCGAGAGACCTGGGACGAAGACCTTTGACGCTTATGCGCTGTATGGAAAGGGAAGGGAGGCCTATGAGCGAAACCCCTTGGATGAGGCCATTGCACTCCATCGGCAGGCCCTTGCCCTTGACCCGGACTACGCCGAGGCCTGACAAGACCTTGGAGAGGTCCTTCGAAAGCGCGGGAGGTTTAACGAGGCGGAGAAGGCGGTACGTCGCGCCCTTATTCTTTTCATAGAGAGAGGAGATGAGAAGGGGGAAGGGAATGCCCACAGAGACCTCGGCTTCGTCGCCTATGGCCGCGGGGCCTACGACGAGGCTGAGAGGCGCTTCCGGGAGAGCCTGGCGATTAGTAGGAAACTTGGCAACGAGCAAGATGTCGCAGCGGCGCTGAATAACCTCGGCGAGTTTGCCCGTAACCGCGGTCGCTTCGACGAGGCTGAGATGCTCTACCGGGAGAGCCTGGCGATTAAAAGAAGACTTGGCAACGAGCTAGATGTCGCAGCGGTGCTGCACAACCTTGGCGAGGTCGCCGAGAGCCGCGGGCGCACCGACGAGGCCGAGAGGCTCTACCAGGAGAGCCTAGCGATTGATAGGGGGGGTAGGAGTATCTATTCGCCAGGCGTTGCAAACACGCTTTTCAACCTCGCCATCCTCGCAAGAGACCGGGGCTCAACGGACCAGGCCATCGACTATGCGTTCCGTTCCCTTGAGATCTCCCGCAGGACAGGAGGCCCATTAGCGGCCCAAGCTGAACGACTCCTCCGACAGCTTGGGGGACCGATAGATGTCATCCATCCTCCAAGCCCAGCCCCCCCACCTTAAAGAGCCCTTTGCAGATCTTGTCGTAGATTGCTTCCTCCACCCGAGAGAAGCCCCAGACAAAAACCCATAGACAAGCCTATGGTGGCTTGATAATGTTGAATTTGTGAGCCGTCGGGCCCTTGGGAGATTTTTGTTACATGGTCAAGGAGCTGGCAAAGCGCGTCTTTGAGATCGAGGCCAAGGCCATCTTGGACCTCATCCCCCGGCTGGACGAGAGTTTTAGTCGCGCCGTGGAGCTCCTACTGGCCTGTCGTGGGCGGATCGTGGTGAGCGGGATGGGGAAATCCGGCCTCATTGGCCGAAAAATCGCCTCGACCCTCTGCAGCATCGGCGCCCCGGCCCTCTTCCTGCACCCGGCCGAGGGTGCCCACGGGGACGCGGGGATGATGGCGCGGGGCGATGTGGTCCTCGCCATCTCCAATAGCGGCGAGACAGAGGAGCTTCTCTCCCTCCTCCCGATGGTCCGGCGCCTCGGGGTCCAGCTCATCAGCCTGACGGGAAACCCCCGCTCCTCCCTCAGCGAGCGCAGCGAGGTGACGCTGGACATCAGCGTGGCCGAGGAGGCCTCTCCCCTGGAGGTTGTCCCGACGGCCAGCACCGCGGCGGCCCTCGCCATGGGCGACGCCCTGGCCATCGCCCTTCTTGAGCGAAAGGGCGTCAAGGCCGAGGACTTCGCCGCCTATCATCCGGGCGGGGCCGTGGGGAAACGCCTCCTCCTCCAGGTCGGAGATCTGATGCACACGGGCGAGGCCATCCCAAAAGTCGCGCCGGACACCCCTTTTAAGGACGTTATCTATGAGATTTCCTCCAAGCGCCTGGGCATGACGGCCGTGGTGGACGGCGGCGGGGCCCTCTGCGGCGTCATCACGGATGGAGACCTTCGCCGCACCATGGAGAGCTCGACAGACGTCTATCAGGCCCAGGCCAGCCAGATCATGACGAAGGCACCAAAGCTCATTGGCGAAAAGGACCTGGCCGCCAAGGCTGTCCGGGTGATGGAGGATTTTAGTATCACCGCCCTTATGATCGTGGATGAGAAACAGCGTCCCTGCGGCATCATCCACCTCCATGACCTCCTCAAAGCCGGCATCGTCTGACCATTTATGGACCGAGACAGGGCCCAAAAGATTAAGCTCCTGATTCTGGACGTGGACGGAGTCCAGACCGATGGGGGTATCTACATCGGGGGCAGGGGAGATCCCCTTCGCCGCTTTGACATCCGGGACGGGACCGGCATCTATATTGCCATTGAGGCGGGGATTCGAGTCGCCTTCATGAGCGGGAAGTCCTCCCGGGCTGTCAGGAAGCGGGCCGCTGATCTCGGTGTCAAGGATGTCTTCGAAGGCCTGCGTGACAAGGGCGAGGCCTACGAGCGCCTAAAATCCAAGTATGGTTTCATTGATGAAGAGGTGGCGTTTGTGGGAGACGATGTCATCGACCTCCCGGTCCTTCGGCAGGTGGGCCTTGCCATCGCCGTGGGAGACGCCGTCGAGGAAGTCCAACAGGTTGCTCATCGGGTCACTGTCCGCCCCGGCGGGCGAGGGGCGGTGAGAGAGGTGGTGGAATACATTCTCAGGGCCCAGGGGAAGTGGGAGGAGATTGTGCAGAGGCGCTACGGCCTCCTTTGAGAGGGCTTGTCTGCCGCCTCTTCTTTGATGGGAAGCGACGCCTCGGTGAGGGTGAAACATGAGCAAGGCAGACTCCGCCCGGCACCAGTGGGAAGACGAAATTCTTCAGCCCGCACTGAAACGCTGTTCCGAGCTCAAGAAAACCTTTCAGACTGATTCTCAGATCCCCGTTGAGCGTCTTTATACGCCGGCCGATGGGCCGGACTATGCGGAAAAGGTGGGATTTCCGGGCGCTTTTCCTTTCACCCGGGGGATCCAGCCTACGATGTACCGGGCCCGCCCCTGGACCATGCGCCAGTGCGCGGGATTCGCCTCCGCCAAGGAATCCAACCGCCGATATCGATATCTCCTGGAGAGGGGCGTGGCAGGTCTCAGCATCGCCTTCGACCTCCCCACACAGATCGGCTATGACTCGGACAACCCCCTGGTCGAGGGGGAGGTGGGGCGGGTGGGGGTCGGCATCGACTCCCTTGCGGACATGGAGATCCTCTTCGACGGGATCCCATTGGACCGAGTCAGCACCTCGATGACCATCAATGCGACGGCGGCCATCCTCTTCGCCATGTACATCGCCGTTGGGGACAAGCAGGGGGTCCCCCGGTCCTCCCTTCAGGGAACCGTCCAGAACGACATCCTGAAGGAGTACATCGCCCGGGGAACCTACATCTTTCCCCCAAAACCCTCCCTTCGGATCATCACCGACATGTTCGCCTTCTCATTGAAGGAGGTCCCCAAATATCACCCCATCAGCGTGAGCGGCTACCATCTTCGGGAGGCGGGGGCGACAGCGGTCCAGGAGGTGGCCTTCACCCTGGCCGACGGGATCGCCTACATAGAGGCGGCCCTTCGAGCGGGGATTGGCGTGGACACCCTGGGAGAGCGCCTCTCCTTCTTCTTCGCCGCCCACAACCACTTTCTGGAGGAGGTGGCCAAGTTCCGGGCCGCAAGACGCCTCTGGTCCCGGACGCTTCGCGAGCGGTTCGGCGCCCAGTCGGAACGGGCCTGCATGCTCCGCTTTCACACCCAGACGGCCGGGGTCACCCTCACGGCGCAGCAGCCCAAGAACAATATTGTCCGGGTGACCCTCCAAGCCCTGGCCGCTGTCCTTGGCGGGACCCAGTCCCTTCACACCAATTCCTACGATGAGGCCCTGGCGCTTCCCGCCGAAGAGGCAGTCTCTCTTGTCCTTCGGACCCAGCAGGTCATCGCCAACGAGTCGGGTGTGACGGACACCGTCGACCCCCTTGGAGGTTCCTGCGCCATTGAAGCCTTGACGGACGCCATTGAGGAAAAGGCGGCCGAGTATATCGAGCGGATCGACGGGATGGGTGGAATGTTGAAGGCCATCGAAACGGGGTGGGTTCAGCAAGAGATCCAAGAGGCGGCTTACCGCCATCAGCAGGCGGTGGAGGCAAAGGAGACCATTGTCGTCGGCCTGAACAAGTATCAGGAGGGCGCCGAGGAGGGCCGGCCCGAGATGTTGCGAATTGACCTCGCCGCTGAGGAGGCCCAGAAGCAGAGACTTTCCCGCCTCAAGGCCGAACGAGATGGACGCGCTGTTGAGGAGGCGCTAAAGGCCGTCCGAGCTGCCGCCCAAGGGAAGGAGAACCTCATGCCTCCGCTCCTGAACGCCGTCAAGGTCTACGCGACCGTGGGGGAGATCTCCGACGTCCTCCGGGAGGTCTTCGGAGAGCATCAGGGGTCCACCCAGATCTAGATCGACGAGGCACGATGGAGTAGACTGGCTTTCTCGTCTCTGGGTCCTTTCCTGCCGCGATCCTGTCAAGGAGATATCGATCAAGCGAGGGTGACCTGCGCTTACCCTGCGAAAAGTGAGGCATGACCGGAAACGAGATTCGACAGAAATTTTTGGATTACTTTGAGCGGCACGACCACCAGGTGGTCCGAAGCTCCCCCCTTGTCCCGGTGGGCGACCCAACCCTCCTCTTCACGAACGCCGGGATGGTCCAGTTCAAGGGGGTTTTTACGGGCGCCGAGCAACGGGATTACCGCCGGGCGGCCTCCTCGCAGAAATGCCTTCGCGTGAGCGGAAAGCACAACGACCTCGAGAGGGTCGGCTTCACGGCCCGCCACCACACCTTCTTTGAGATGCTGGGAAATTTTTCGTTCGGGGACTACTTCAAGGAGGAGGCCATCGAGCTGGGCTGGGGATTCTTGGTGGATGAGATGGGTATTCCCGCCAAGAATCTGTGGGTCTCCGTCTTCGAAAAAGACGACGAGGCTTTTCGTCTCTGGAGTGAAAAGATGGGGGTCCCGGAAGGGCGGATCCTCAGAAGGGGCGAGAAGGACAACTACTGGTCCATGGGGGAGACGGGCCCCTGCGGCCCCTGCTCGGAGATCCTCCTGGATCTGGAGCCCTCGTCCTCCCCTCCTTCCGAAGAAGACCTTGAGTCGGACCGCTTCCTTGAGATATGGAACCTCGTCTTCATGCAGTTTGTGCGGTCGGAAGACGGGAAACAAAACCCCCTCCCAAAGCCCAGCATCGACACGGGGATGGGCCTGGAGCGCCTTTGCACCGTCCTTCAGGGGGTGACGAGCAATTTTCACACAGACCTCCTCCTTCCCCTCATCCGTTTCACGGAAGGGTTTACAGAAAAACGCTACGACCTGCAGAAAGATTTTTACGACCGGGTTCACATGAGCTTTCGGGTCATTGCGGATCACGTCCGGGCCATCGCCTTCCTGGTGGCGGACGGGGTCCTTCCTTCTAACGAAGGCCGGGGCTATGTGCTCAGGCGGATCTTGAGAAGAGCGGCAAGACACGGGCGTCTCCTCGGGATCGGCGACCCCTTCCTCTACCGGGCCGTCGAAGAGGTGACGAACCTCATGAAGGATTTTTATCCCGAGCTCCGGGACGCCCTCACCTATATTTCCCGCGTCACCCTGGCGGAGGAAGAGCGTTTTGTCCACGCCTTGGACCAGGGGCTCCCTATCCTCTCGGACCTCATCGCCGGGGGGAAAGAGAAAGGGACTATTGACGGAAAGGCCCTTTTCAAGCTCTATGACACGCACGGGTTTCCCCTCGATCTCGCCGAGGACGCCGCCGCCGAAGGGGGGCTTAGTCTGGATCTGGACGGCTTCAACGAGGCCATGGAGGAGCAGCGGGTGCGGGCCCGCGCCTCCTGGAAGGGTTTTGGGGAAGGGGTGGTTTCCCCTGCCCATCAGGCCCTGAAAAAGGATTTTTCTCCCGTTCACTTTGTGGGCTACGAAAAGCCCTCCTGTCAGGCCAAGGTCCTGGCCCTTGTGAAGGGAGAAAAACCGGCCAAAGAGGCAGCGCAGGGAGAAGAGGCAGAAATTCTTCTCGATCAGACGCCTTTTTACGCAGAGGCGGGAGGGCAGGTGGGAGACCAGGGGGTCCTGGAAGGCGAAAAGGTCCGCTTCCTGGTCGAGGACTGCCAGGCCCCGATGCCCGGATACCGGCTTCACCGGGGAAGGGTAGAGCAGGGAATTTTGAGGGTCGGAGACGAAGTGGAAGCCCGTGTGGACCAGGAAAGACGTGGGAGGACAGTTCTCAACCACACAGCGACCCATCTCCTTCACGCCGCCCTGCGCGAGATTTTAGGGGACCACGTGAAGCAGGCGGGGTCCCTGGTCGCGCCAGACCGGCTCCGGTTTGACTACACTCATTTTTCCCCTCTTAAACCCGGCGAGCGACAGCGTCTTGAGGAACGGGTCAACGAGCACGTCCGACAGGACGCCCCCGTCACCTGGAAGCAGAGGAAATTGGAGGAGGCCCTGGCGGAGGGGGCCATGGCGCTCTTTGGCGAAAAGTATGAGGAGCGGGTCCGGGTGGTCTCTGTCGAGGGCGTGAGCAAGGAGCTCTGCGGGGGGACGCACACGAGGGCCTCGGGGAAGATTGGCCTCTTCAAGATCGTCCATGAGGGGAGTGTGGCGGCGGGCGTGAGACGGATTGAGGCCGTGACGGGATCTGGAGCATTGGCCCATGTCCGGCAGGAGGAGTCGGCGTTTCAGCAGGTTGGAGACCTCCTGAAGGTCTCGCCCCTGAAGGCGCCGGAGAAGTTGAAGAAACTGATGGCAGAAGAGCGTGAGCTGAAACGGGAGATTCAAAAGCTTCGCCAGCGTCTCGACTTGGGGTTGACAGAAGACCTCCTCGCGAAAGTAAAGGAGCTGGACGGCGTGCCCGTCCTGGTGACCCGGGTTGAGGAGTCGGATCCGAAGGGGATGCGAGGGCTCATCGACACCTTCAAGGGCAAAATTCGTTCGGGAATCGTGGTCCTCGGAGCGATCGACAAGGAAAAAGCGATCCTCTCAGCGGGTGTCACGAAAGATCTGACGGGGCGTTTTCACGCCGGTGAAATCCTCAAGGCGAGCGTGGCCGTTGTTGGCGGGACCGGGGGCGGGCGGCCCGACTTCGCCCAAGCGGGGGGCAAAGAGGCTTCTAAGCTTGACGAGGCTCTGGACAAGGCCCTGGAGGTCATCCAGCACACGATCCAGCAGACCTCCTGAGCCTCGCGCGGGGCCCTTTTCCCTCGAAGGACATCTCGAGCGTTTTTAGAAGTCTTCTCCCTTTTGAGGGGCCATGATGCGTCCACACGGATGGATCGGACTTGGGCCTCTCATCGCCGCTGAAGTGCTCCTCTTCACCGGAAATCCCTTTGTCGGCGAATGGATGACCCCCGTCGCCTGGACCGCCTACATCCTCTTTGTCGACGGCCTGGTTTACCGCCTGAAGGGGGAATCCCTCCTGACGACCCGCCGGCGGGAGCTTTGGCCGATGCTCCCCCTCTCGATCATCTCGTGGCTCGTCTTTGAGTTTTATAATCAGCTTTTGCAGAACTGGTACTACATCGGCCTCCCTGAAAATCTCTATCAGCGGGGGATAGGCTACGCCTGGGCCTTCGCCACCATCTTCCCCGCTCTCTTTGAGACCGCGGACCTTTTCCAGGCCCTTAAAATTTTCAAAAAATGCAAGGGACGCGCCCTCAGTTTCACGCCCACGAGGCTCCGGCTGAGCCTGACGCTGGGGCTTGTCTTTCTGGGTTATCCTCTTCTCTTCCCCTCACCTTATCTCTTTGCCCCGGTGTGGGTCGGGGTCATACTCTTTCTTGAGCCCATGAACCGGGCCTATGCGCCCCAGAGCCTTTTTCGAGATCTCGAGGGGGGAGACTATGAGCGGTTTTTGTCCCTTCTGGCGGCCGGTCTTTTATGCGGTTTTTTGTGGGAATTCTGGAATTTTTGGGCCACGGCCAAGTGGATGTACACTGTCCCCATCTTGCCCCGGCTAAAAATTTTCGAGATGCCGGTGATCGGATATCTGGGTTTCCCCCCCTTCGCCCTGGAGTGTTTTGCGATGTATCAGGCGGGCCGTGCACTCTTTCGATTTTAATGACAGAACAACCATCCCAAGGAAAAAGGAGAAACCTGATGCCAGACACCGGAGCGTTCGCCAGAAACCTCCCGATTTTCTCTAGGGTTCGGCGGTCCCGGCAAAAGTTCCGGACGAAGAGGCTCCTCAAAGATCTGGAGCATCGAATCTTCTCCGGGGGAGAGTTTGTTACCGAGGCCGAGGCCTGCCGCCTGATTCGTACCGATGATGCGCACCTTCCCCTCCTTCTCGCACTGGCAGACCGCGTGAGGGACCGCTACAAGGGAAAAGAGGTCAGACTCTGCTCCATCGTCAACGCCAAGTCCGGCCGCTGCCCGGAGAACTGCGGCTTTTGCTCTCAGTCCGCCCACTTCAAGGATGCGGACGCCCCCGTCTATCCCCTTCTCCCCGCCTCCGAGATCGCCAAGGCCGCCCGAGAGGCCGCCGCCATGGAGGCCCGGGAGTTCTCTATTGTGACAAGCGGCACGGGCCCGAAATCCGTGAAAGAGATTCAAAACGTCGTTGATGCACTGACACTCATTCGCGAGGAGACAAAACTAAAGCGCTGCGCCTCCCTTGGCATCACGGATGAGACGGTCCTTAGGGAGCTCAAGGCGGCCGGTCTTCAGAACTATCACCACAACCTGGAGACGGCCCGGAGCTTCTTCCCGAACATCTGCACCACCCACACCTACGAAGACGACCGAAAGACGGTCCTGACGGCCAAGCGCCTTGGCTTCTACACCTGCTGCGGGGGGATCTTCGGCATGGGGGAGACACCGGAGCAAAGGGTGGAGCTGGCCATGGACCTTCGGGAGCTCGACGTGGATTCGATCCCCATCAACTTCCTAAACCCCCGTCCCGGCACGCCTCTGGAAAAGGCCCATTTTCTCACCCCGGGCGATTGCCTTCGGGTGGTCGCTGTCTACCGTCTGGTCATGCCCAAGAAGGACATCTTCGTCGCCGGAGGCCGGGAGATAAATCTGAAAGACGAGCAGTCGAAGATTTTTGGGGCAGGGGCCAACGGGATGATGATCGGGAACTATCTCACGACCAAGGGCCGAGGCGCCGAGGCGGACCATCAGATGATCCAGGACGTCGGGATGACAGTCCTTCACTGAGGAACGACACGATGAAAGATCACGCGCTTTTGCTCAACGATCAGCTTGAAAGTCCGGGGTCGCAAGAAGGGATGGAAAAGACCCTTTGGATGGAGCTTCAACTCCGCCAGACTCTGGGCCTCTATCGAGAGGTTTTGCCCCTTGAAGGCCCCCTGGGCCCCCTGGTTCAGGTCAGAGGCCATGAGATCATCATGCTGGCGAGCAACGACTACCTCGGGCTGGCAGGAGACCAGAGGGTCGGGGAGGCCGCCGCTCGTGCCCTTCAGGAGGAGGGCTGGGGGGCGGGGGGCTCCCGCCTCGTCAGCGGCACCTTTCCCTCCCACAAAGGGTTCGAAGCGGCCATCGCCCGTTTCAAGGGGACCGAGAGGGCCCTGCTCTTCGGGTCGGGCTACCTTGCCAACCTGGGAATCCTCTCCTCCCTCCTTCGGCCCGGAGATTTCTTGTTCAGCGACGCCCTCAATCACGCGAGCCTCATCGATGGCGCACGGCTCAGCCGCGCCGAGGTTCGGGTTTTTCGCCACAATGACCTGAACCATCTCGAAACCCTTCTGGGGACCTCTCCATTGAAACCTCGAAAGCTCATTGTGACGGAGGGGGTTTTCAGCATGGAGGGAGACCTCGGACGCCTTCCGGAGCTGAGCGCCCTCGCCAAACGCCACGGCGCGTGGCTCATGGTGGATGACGCCCACGGGACAGGGGTCCTCGGGGAGCAGGGGAGGGGGACGGCCGAGCATTTCGGGGTGGTTCCCGACATCCAGATGGGGACTCTTGGGAAGGCCCTCGGAGGCTTTGGGGCCTATGTCTGCGGAAGCGAGACACTCGTGGACCACCTTCTCAACAGTGCCAGGACC
Source organism: bacterium (assembly GCA_965249615.1). Taxonomy (GTDB): domain Bacteria; phylum UBA8248; class UBA8248; order JACPRG01. The sequence goes on from CBDFMI010000005.1 coordinate 108,053, forward strand.
TTCGTATACACAACGGCCCCTCCGCCTGCGGCGGCGGCAGCCGCCCAAAGGGCCCTGGAGATCGTGGAAGGAGAACCGGAGCGGCGCGAAAAACTTCGGGAGAATGCGCACTTCCTTCGTTCAGGACTCCAAACCCTCGGCTTCGAGATTTCAGAAGGGGTCACACCGATCATCCCTATCATGACGGGAGAGGCCGAGCGGACGATGGCCCTTTCACAAAGGCTTCTTGAGCTCGGGGTCTTTGTCCGGGGCATCAGGCCCCCGACTGTGCCGGAGGGAAGGGGGCGTCTTCGGGTGACGGTCATGGCGACCCATCAGAGGTCCCATCTCGAGCAGGCCCTTGACGCCTTTGAGCGAGCGGGCAGAGCCCTTGGCTTCATCGGCGGCGCAAGGCGGTCTTCCTCTCATCGGGTTGCCGTCCATGTCTGAAGAGGTCGCATGAGAGGTGCGGTCGCGTATGAAAAAGGGGAATCGGGAGCCACCAGAAAATCTCGGCTCCCTTGACAAAAAATTTCTCTGGCATCCCTTTAGCCAGATGTCCGACTGGGAGGCGGAGGAGCCTCTGGTTATCGTCGGGGGAGAGGGGGTCTATCTCGAGGATGTCCAGGGGAAGCGCTATCTCGACGGTGTCTCTTCTCTTTGGTGCAATGTCCACGGCCATGGGCACCCCCTCATTGTCGAGGCCGTCTCCCGGCAATCTCAAGAGCTCGCCCACTCGACCTTCCTTGGCCTCACTCACCCCTCTGGCATCCTGCTCGCTGAGAAGCTCATCGGTCTCGCCCCCGAGGGGCTCACGCGTGTCTTTTATTCTGACAGCGGGGCGACGGCCGTCGAAGTGGCCCTCAAGATGGCCTTTCAATATTGGCAACAAAAGTCGCCTCAAACCCAGAAAAAGAAGAACTTTATTGCCCTGACCCAAGCCTACCACGGGGACACGCTGGGGGCCGTGAGCGTGGGCGGGATCGACCGATTCCACGAGGTCTACCGGCCCCTTCTCTTTCCCGTCCAGCGGGCCGAAGCCCCCTACTGCTACCGCTGCCCCTTCGAAAAGACGTATCCCGAGTGCGAGATTTTTTGCGCCGGGGAGATGGAGGAGGTGGTGAGACGGCATGCCGGGGAGACGGCAGCCTTCATCCTGGAGCCCATCGTCCAGGGGGCGGGGGGGATGATCAACGCCCCCCCCGGTTTTCTCTCCCGGGTCCGAAAGATTTGCGACGAGTTTGAAATCCTTCTCATTGCGGATGAGGTGGCCACGGGCTTCGGCCGAACGGGCAAGATGTTCGCCTGCGAACACGAAGGGGTCCGCCCTGACCTGCTCTGCCTGGCCAAGGGGGTGACGGGGGGGACCCTCCCCCTTGCGGCCACGCTTGCCACCGAAAAGATCTACTCGGCCTTCCTGGGCCCCCGCGAATCAAAAACTTTCTTTCACGGCCACACCTACACGGGGAACCCCATCGCGTGCGCCGCTGCCCTGGCGAATCTAGAGATCTTTGAGAGACAAAAAACCCTGGAAAAGATGCCCGAGAAGATTGAGCTTCTTTCCCGCGAGCTAAAACCCTTCCGGGATCTTCGGCATGTGGGAAATGTGAGGCAGGCGGGTTTCATGGTGGGGATCGAGCTCGTCCTGGACCGGGCGAGCAAGAGCCCTTATCCTGATGAGGGAAGAATCGGCCACCAGGTGACGCTCGAGGCAAGACGGCGGGGGCTCATCACAAGGCCCCTTGGGAACGTCATTGTCCTCCTCCCCCCCCTCTCGACCTCACCCCGGGAGCTTAAAGAGATGGTTGGGATCACCTACGAGAGCATCCGGGCGGTAACAGAGGGCGCTTGAATTTTTTGGGTTTAAACCGGGAGAGGGATTCATGAAACGGCCGCATGTGGTCATTGTAGGCGGCGGCTTCGGTGGGTTGCATGCGGCGCTTTCATTGAAGAATGCACCGGTGCAGGTCACCCTCATTGACCGGCGCAACTTCCACCTGTTTCAACCCCTTCTCTATCAGGTGGCGACCGGCGGGCTTTCGCCGGGGAACATCGCGTCTCCGTTGCGGGCGGTGCTGAAACGCCAGAAAAACACCCGCGTTTTGTTGGCGGAGGTGACCGGATTTGATGTGGCGAACCGGCGGGTGATACTGCGAGACGGTCAGGTTGAGTACGACACTCTTGTTGTCGCAGGGGGCTCCAGCCACCACTATTTTGGCAATGACGGGTGGAAAAAGTTCGCGCCCGGCCTCAAGACGATAGAGGACGCGATCAAAATCCGGCGGCTGATCTTGATGGCCTTTGAGGCCGCCGAGCGTGAGACAGACCCTGACAAAGTCCGTGCCTGGTTGACATTTATCGTTGTGGGAGGCGGTCCCACCGGCGTTGAGCTGGCTGGCGCGCTGGGAGAGATTGCGAACGATACGCTAAAGGGTGGTTTCCGAAGTATTAATCCGGCCGACGCAAAGATCCTCTTGCTGGAGGGCGTGGACCGCGTTCTGCCTCCCTACCCACCTGAGCTTTCGGCCAGGGCTGAGACCTCGCTAAAGCGTCTGGGCGTGACCGTGCGGACCAGCACCATAGTGACTGACATTCAGCCTGAGTCCGTGACCCTCCGCCACGGCGATCAGAGCGAGACGATTGGTGCCCGGACAGTGCTTTGGGCGGCCGGCGTCCAGGCGTCTCCTCTGGCGAGCGCTTTGGCAAAGGGCACGGGGGTCGAGCTGGACCGGGCCGGCCGCATCATCGTGGAGCCGGACCTGAGCTTGCCGGGACATCCGCAAATATTTGTCGTTGGGGACATGGCCCACTTTGTCCATCAGACGGGAAGCCCCCTCCCGGCGGTGGCCCCAGTGGCGATGCAAGAGGGGCGATATGTGGCGAAGCTGGTCCGATGCCGGCTGAGCGCTGAGAACATGCCGCCTTTCCGGTATAAGGATTTCGGAAACATGGCCACCATTGGCCGGGTCTCTGCGGTGGTGGAGCTGGGGCGATTCCGGTTCTGGGGCTTCTTGGCTTGGCTCATCTGGCTGTTGGTTCACTTGATGTACATAGCGGGGCATGAGAACCGGCTTCTTATTCTGATCCAGTGGACCTGGTACTATTTCACCCGGAACCGGGCCGCGCGTCTCATTGTCGGAGGCAACACCTAGGAGGATCGACCTGAGAATTGGATCAAGGTGAATCGGAGTTTAAACGATGTGGAAAGGTGAGATCTTATCCATTCACGTCACGGGGACTGCGGGCTCCCCCATGAAATCCGTGAGGGAGGTGCGCGCCGTGGCCGGAAAAGGGCTCGAAAAAGATCGCTATTTCCGGGAAACCGGAAAGTACTCAAGACGGCGCGGACCGCACCGCCAAATAACGTTGATCGAGATCGAGGCGCTTAAAGCCCTCAAGCATGAAGCAGGAATCAATCTCAGGCCGAATCGGTGCCGCAGAAACGTCGTCACGCGCGGAGTTCCGCTCAACCACCTCGTGGACCAGGAGTTCCGCGTGGGAAAGGTGAGGCTGAGAGGGGTTCGCCTGTGCGAGCCGTGCGGCTACCTGGAAAAGCAGATCGGCATTCGGGGTGTCCAAAAAGCCCTGGTGCACCGGGGCGGCCTGTGCGCCGAGATCCTTTCAGACGGCCTGATTCGTGTGGGCGACGCGGTCAAAGAGGACTGAAAATTCATTACTCACCGCGCAAAGGGAGGGACCAATGAGCGAGACGCAGATGGACGCCATCACGCAACGCCTGGAGCGTCTGGAGCGGGGAACCCGAGGCTGGAAAATCCTTGGAAGCGCGGCCGTGGCCATTCTGGGGCTCACCTTCCTCATAGGGGCCGCAGGAGGAAAGGGATCTGAGATCTTTGAAGAGGTCCGGGCGACGAAATTCGTCGTCGTGGACGAGAACGAGAACCGCTGGGGGGAGCTGACCGTGTCTCAGGGCACCCCAGCCCTCAACCTCTTCGACGCGAGCGGTGAGCGCTGTTTGGTGCTGACCGTGGACTCGGGGAGACCGGCCTTCGGCCTCCTGGACGCAAACGGGAACACCCTCGTGGCGATATCTATTGCCCCGGAGATACAGGGCCTAGCGATCGCCGATAGGAACGGGAGGCCCCGTTTGGCGATGGGCGTGAAACGGGCCGGACCGGGCCTCACCTTCTTCGACGCGAACGCGGCGCCCGTCTGGAGCGCACCATAGACGAGACGAGGACAAGCCAAAGGGGGATTTGTGATGAAACGCAATTGGAATTGGCCAATGCTTGTGGCGGTGGCCGTGTTAGCGACAGGCGCATCGTTCGGCGTTTCGTATGCTCAGAGTGTCAATAAAGAAGCGCGTCTTTATCAAAAGCACATGGAGACCCACCCTTCGCGGGGCGAGGTCAAAACAGTTGAGGGCACAGAGGCAGTGCTGATGACCACAGACGAGGGGGCGTTCGTGAGCGTTTCAACCCGCGATCTGATACCCGGGAACGCTTACACCATGTGGTTTGTTGCGATTAATAACCCGGCGGCGTGTGAGACATCGCCTTGCAAGGGACCCGACGTAGTGAAGCGCACGGCGCTCACCGATTCCGACGTCGGCTATGCCGACGGCTTAGTCGCCAGGGGAGATGGAACGGGTCGATTCGCGGCGTATATACCCGTCGGTGAGGTTCGGCGGGCCTGGTTCGGCAACGGGTACAAAAACGCTCAAGGGGCCGAGATCCACATCGTTATCAATCACCACGGACCGCTCCTGCCGGGCATGATGGACACGATGTTGGGGTCATACCGCGGCGGTTGTGCTTCTGAGGGCCTGCCAGAAGCGTTTCCGGATACTGCCCTGACGGACGGTCAGCCCGGGCCAAACGCGTGCCGACTTGTCCAGGATGTGATCTTTATGCAGGATGGGTCGAACACCAACTGAGGGTCTTTTCTAAAAACCGTCCAGTCCGGCAGTGAGTTCGCTCATGAGTCCTCTGATAAACCCGAATGAGTTTGCCCCAACGAACCAACCCACAGCCAGCTTCGCCAAAACTGACCACAAACGCCGACCTGTGTGCCTGGAGCGCTCCTCCAAATTGCAATAAGAATGAACGCAAAATATACGGCGTAGCTCAGGAAAAGGATGGGGAACAAGCTCGATCCACTATCTACCAATCGCACTAAAAAAGCGCTCCCAAAAAGTGCGACGGGCAGACCGTAAACCCAAAACGTGATTGCCAGAGAAGCTTTGCCGCTCCAAAGGTTCTTTATGTGTCGCATAATTTTTCCTTTCGGCTTAGGATCCGACTCTACGATCTTATTGTTTAGGAGTATTGCACCCTCAACCTTCGGCGGGCCAACAGGCGAGGCTGGCCGTCGAAATTATAAATTTCTACAACTATCTCATGGACACCTCGTCCCACATATAGCTTATATATTCTTGAGATTGCAGATACGGGATAGGCATATCTAATGGTCTTTATCCCCAGGTCCCACCGTTGGGCAGTATCAAATTTCCAGCGGTCACACCAGCTGCCCGTGTTGAGATAGATGTTGCTCGAACCACCGCTTAATTCCGGGACATGGGTATGTCCAGCGACCGAGACGATTGCGCCCATCCTTTGGGTAGCCCGGTGTATACGCCATTGGGCCTGTGAATTCATGATAATCCGTCTTTCATGTATCATCGAACTATCGCTCAAAGACTGCGGTTGTCCTCCGCTATCTTTTGCATAGATACGATGGAATAATCTCCGAGATGATTCGTTCCCAGATTCTTCATCGCCATCAACGACAACCCTCGATCCAGCTCCAATAGTGAAATGTTTCAATGTCTCCACTCGAAAAATAAGAGCATTTCTTACCGCTGCAATAGTCGGATTAGTGCCCAAATTTGCTAATGAAGACAGCACGGCGTTAGCCAATCCTGTACGTATCCTGGCGTCACGAAGAGCCGTGGCCATTTCACGGACGAGTCTTGACGCTTGTCTTGTGCTAATGTGCCCATGCTCCAAAAGTTCTTCTAATGCGGGAGGTCCATCGCCAGGAGCATCTAAAGACAAAACGAACATTCTCAAGTTCCAGCCACGTTTTGACCATTTGAGCCACTCACGATTTCCATTGCGAACCACAATTTCTCCAGGCACCCACCTGCCGCGGATCGTCTTGGCAGCGTTGTGGATATCAGCCTGATGGCCATGTAGTCCAATCATGTTGAGTCGTCGCTCAATAAATGCCTCACATATTTCCAAATCGTTAATCCCTGTAACTCGTCGGGCTAGACCTTCCAGCCTGTGAGTTCTGACCTCCATGTCATGATTGCCAATCGCGAAAATCACTCGATTTCCATCGTCTGCATAGCCCTTTAAGACCCGCAGAATGCCCTGGTTTTTTCTGCCAATGAGAGCTAATGCGCTTCTGTATGTGCGGAGTTGTCTGTCAGGAGGGGTACTAAAATTTATCCTCCCACATGCCTTCCATATGTCAAATAAATCTCCAACAATGTGCAGCGTCGGAGTTGCATGCCGATATCGAGCGCGATGGGAGCGCGCATCCCGCCGAAGCCAGTTTAAGGCCTTACCAGCAAACCGTGTGCCCTTTCGGCGAGGAAGAGAACCACCCTGTTTTGCGATCTCCTGTGTCAAGATGAACATCACTATTTAAATGGGCGACGGAGTGGAAATTATTTTTGTCAATCTCTTCGCCGAATATCCTCGGTGGCGGAGGCGCACTGGGCCCAAACCAATTCCTGGGAGGACGACGGCGCCGCATAAAATCAAGCAAAGGCCGAAGGCGACGTCTTTCTACGGTACTGCCCGATTGAGCCCTTTCCCTTGCTTCATCAGTCAATTCGCCGTCTTCAACGTCGACAGAGGAGCGAATTACACGACCTCGAGATATGGAGCCTAGTAATTCTTCATAGCTCTCTTCTTCATAGTGGACACCTGCGAAATCCGTCATTGTTCCCCCAACTTCTCACAAAGATATATTTTATCCCATGAAAGCTTTCGGCGCCTTTTAGGTCATTTCCCTTAGTCTGTCAACTTCTCTCTGCCGTCTGTCTCTCCCTTAACTTCTGCATCAAATGTCATGTCGATCGGTTAAGAGAATGAGAGCGGAGGACTCCAGTGAAAACCCAGACAAAGTACAGGTAATTAACGAAAAAGGGGTTCGCGGCGTCGAGACCGGGGCAGGCAAATCCCTACTGCCACCGTGACAGATCACGCCATAAGTTGTTCATGGTCCAAGATTCTAAAATGCAGGAATTAGTTGGGGGTGTCGACGCAAACTTAAAAACGGGGACTGCCCGGTCTTTCAAGACAGTGAATGGCCGGACAGCTATTCAGCCACACTGCGTAGATGGTACTGGCATTCACCAACCCAATGAGGCAAACCCGTTGAATTATCTAAGGTTCGAGAGCGGGAGGTCTCCCACTCAAGCGTCAATCCCGTATCCGATTTGAAGAACACTCTGGACGTTATTGCCAAGTCTAAAGCTTCTGGCTCTGCGAGCTTAGTCGGAGCGCCAACGGTTGAAATCAGGGTGTTCACCGCCTCCTGATTCAGCTGCTCACACGGGGCCCATAAGCCCGCTACGCTTGTCCCGCCCTCGAAGGTCTCGATGCGATTGAATTCAACGCGGTAAAATTCGTCCTCCTGAAAATATTGCCTCCCCTGAAACTCTTTCCCAAACAGCCCCACTGCGTACACGAGGGCCATCCCAAACTTAGGGGAAAAGTCAAACCTTCCTTTTCCATCAAGTGCCTTCCGCGCGTCCTGCATCGATTGCCCGACCTTGAGTGGCGCGAGGACGGGGGCCAAGCCGACCACAGATAACTCGGGAGCGCTTTCTTTGACCACCGTCAGTGAAGGGGAATCGGTGACGGAAATCTCCACCTTAGCAGCTTTCGCAACCCTCCCCTCGAGGACCTGGCTCCGCCTGTCGATCAGCCTCGACCGCTTGGCAAAATTGGACATGCCGGCGCCCGGGGCAGTCCCGCCGGCGAAGTGAAGGCCGATAAAATGGCCATCCTCGTCGGAAAAGACTGGCGCGCCAGAACTTCCTGGCAGCGTGTCGCAAAGATGAAGGATGTTATTACCAGCAATAGCTTGGGAGTCTTTGTCCTGCAGCCGCCACGCGTCAAATGTTTCGGCAAACCCGCCGGATGGTGGATAACAATGAGGGATTCGCCTGGTCTAGGATCTCTGACCTCCGTAGATATGGTCCCGAACTTCGCGGCCGGGTTTCCCTCGACTTCCAGGATGGCATAATCCAGTTCTTTGTTCTTTTCCACCGGCTTTACGCTGACGGGATACCGCTCAGTTCCCTCCGGAGTATCAATTTGGAGGTAGTCCATCAGCAAACTTGCCTGAGTGACCGGCGAAGAATGAGTGCCGGGTATGCAGTGGTGATTGGTGATGATGTGTTTTTCAGAGATAATCGAGGCGGTGCAGAAAGTCATCCGCCCATTGCCCAGGAGAATATCCAGCCGGCCCACCGGCTTGGCCAGCTTGTGAAATCGAGAACCTTGGTCGTATGTCGCAAGGAGCTCGTAATTTGGATTCTCGCCAAGCACCTGTTCCAATTGCATGTTCAAGTTGATCGCGGACTGGGTGAATTTCAGGTTAACTTGGCCAAACTGGCTTCCGTCCAGCAACATCTCCTCCTGGGAATGGGCCACAGTTCTGAAGAAAAATGTCAGGAGGGACAGCGCAAAAAGGCTAAGGATTGATATGACCGTGACACGCATCCTGAACATGTCTGTCCTCCCTCTAGCGTCTTCTTTGAGCACTTACCCAGTCTTCTTGCGGTCGGTTATATCACGGATGATGGCCACTGCGTGGATTCCCTTTTCCATCTCCACGGAGCTCAGGGTGGCTTCCACGGGAAATTCGCTCCCGTCCTTTCGCCGGCCGGCGAGGTCGAGGCCAGCACCCATCGGACGAGTTGTGGGGTTGGAGGCGTAGCCCTTCCGGTGTTCCACACGGACTTCTCGGAAGCGCTCGGGCACCAAGATCTCAATAGTCTGGCCGATCAACTCGTCCTTCTTATAACCGAACATCTTCTCAACCTGCTTATTGATGAGGACGATGCGTCCGTCATTGTCGACGGTCACGATGGCGTCCGGCACAGAGTCCATGAGTCCCCGGAAATTTTTCTCAGCCCGCCACAGCTTCTCCACCGCCCGCTTGCGCTCGCTGATGTCTTTGTAGATGCTAAACACCCCGACGACCGTTCCCTCTGCATCCCGAATGGGAGAAAAGGTGATGGACATATCCACCGGGGTCCCGTCCTTCCTCACCCGCTGGGCCTCATAATCCTTTACCACCTCGCCACTTAAGACTTGCTCTTGTGCGGTTTTTCTAAAAGTCTCCGCTTGGGGTGAGGCCAAGACAAGATATATGGATTCCCCTAGGACCTCCTCCGTCGCAAATCCGAAGGCAGTTGTAGCCGCAGTATTCCAGGAGGTAATTTGACCATTCCGGTCTACCGTGACGATAGGGTTACTAGCACTTTCCATCAGGTCCTCTAGGTTGGTTTGGGCCTTCTCGAGGTCTTTGTGGCCCCGGGCCAACTCTTCATCGAGCCTTTGGCTTTTCTCTTCCGCCTGCTGACGCTGGGCGATCTCTTTCTTGAGTCCCAGGTTCGCTTCCTCGATCTGGTTCGTGTGTCGGTAGATCGACCGGAGATAGACGGCGCCGAATCCTGTCAATACAAGCCCTGCGGCGAGCGCTCCCCAAGGGAGCATGGGTCGGGAGGGTAGATCGCTACCCGCGGCGGGGGTGGCGATGACCGTCCAGTTCCGTCCGGCCACGGCAATGGTCCGTTCAAATTTCAGGCTGACAGAATCGAGCGACACCCCATTCTCATCGAGCGGGCTATCCGACGTTGCTGTGGTGGAGAAGAGAAGAAGGCTATTGCTTGGAGCCGACGTGTCGTACAAGTGAAAATCGAGGTCGATATTCTCCACTTGGACTTCATTTGACAATTCCTCGACGATATCGCTGGCATGGTAAACACCTGCGCCAAGGCCGACCAGGTTTTCACGCCGTTCTTCGACGGTATTGGTCGGTGCCCCTTTTCGGTAGATGGGTGCAATGATTAGGACGCTGAACTGGTTCTTGGGCTCATTGACGAGAGCGAACCGGCTCGTCGCCGCCATCTCGCCGCTGTCACGCGCCCTCTGGATAGCCTCGTAACCCAGTGCATCTGAGGCGAGATCAAACCCGAGGGCAACTTCATTCCCCTGGCGGGGCTCGAGGTAATACACCGGGAAATACTCGGGACGTAGACCGGCGCGGATCGTGCTGCCCTGGCTTTCTCGGTCGGTAAACTCGAACCCAGCAAAGCGGAGACGCGCGGCATCCTCGTATTCCTCGCGTTCGGAAACTCGGACGCGCGGCATCCACGTAAATGCCTGGATTCCCGAGGTCTGCTTGAAGAAGGGGGATACGAAGGAGGCGAAATCTCCTCGTTCCACGGACGACGAGGAGTTAAAGAAGGCACCAATGGATTGAACGACCGTTAGGGCCCGTTCGATTTGCCGCTCGAACGAACGGAACCGGCCGAGAGCGGCCTCTTCGAAGACCTCCCGAGTTCGAGATTCCTCCAAGTTCCTCACCACCAAAAATGCGAGAGCCGAGAGGGCGAGACCGATGACTACGATCAACGCGAGAGGGAGATTGGCCCGAAGACCCTTCCTATCGGATTTAGGCTGTGGATGAGGATTCACGAGACTGGCCCTTCTGCCCTCACTCCTGCACCACTTCTAGCGCTTCGAGCATAACCTGCAAGGATGCGGGTTCTGGCATGAATATTAAATAAAGCTTTCCCGAGCTATTTTCTATTGTAAATACATTCTCCACCACCACTACTTTCCCTGTCTTCAAAGCTGACCCTGCCAGAACATCGCCTAAAATGGTCTTCAAGCTGTCAGAGGCGAATCCCACGACAGATACTGTAGCCTTTATTTTCGACACCTTGGCGAGGGCACTGAGGTACGTTCCTGCCAGGATATTTCCCAGTTCCTTTAAAGCGGACATCCCCATCTCATCCAGTTCTTCGGTCTGGGGTGCGCTATCGCCGGTAAGAAGTTTGACTAAGTCAGGAGATTCAGAAATGGGGAGAATCAGAAACAACTTTCCAGAGATTTGGCCACTGACTGAAAAGTACACTGCGTTTACAATGTTTCCCTCTCCACCCAGGGCCCGCGGAACCTCCTCTAATACCTCTTCTATTCCTTTCAGCGTAATAGTGGGTCTGATATTCACTCTGCTGTCTACCATAGCGGAGAGGCTTGTGGCGGTGTTCCCGGCAGCAATCGAACCCACCTCTCCTAATGCGTCTCATTGAATTTGATTAAGTTCTTTCCGTTGCACTATTTTTCCTGCCTTTCAAACAAGAGCAGCCACAGTCATAAAGAACGCCGCCGATCAGACGCTCTTCAATGCGCTTTCTATTACCTCTACTACTTTGGGGGGCTGGAAGGGCTTTACTATGAAGTCGCTGGCGCCTGCCTGGATAAACTCTTTTATCATATCCTCTTGGGACATCGAACTGATCATCACCACCTTGATTTTGGGGTTCATTTTCAGCATGGCCTTTAGACCAGAAATGGCGTCCACTCCGTCCACTTCATCCATGACCATGTCTAAGGTCACCACATCCGGGTTCAGTTTTTCGCAGAATTCCACAGCTTCCTTGGCGTTTTCTGCTTCACCCACAATCTCGTGGCCATTTTTACCAAGGATATCAGAGAGCATCTTTCGCATGAATTTAGAATCATCCACAATCAGAATGGCTGCCATTTACCTACCCCCATTCACCGGTCTCTTGTTCAGTTTGAGTCTGCGTCGACGCCCCAGGCTCTTCTTCTGGCCCTGGCTCTGGAAACCCTGGTTTTGCCCCTGCTTCAGCTGTGGGCAGTCTCTTCATCATCTTTCTTGCTTCGATAGGTTTTTGGGGTGCGGAAGGCCCGGCCGCCGGGGGTCTCGTAGCTGAAGGCCCTTGCTTCGTCATCGTTTTTGCCTTGAGCGCCCCAAGATCTGCCATTAACTCATCCATCTCTGCGCCCATCTCTGAAAAAGATTGGGCATATAGGGCCAGTTCCGACATGATGGCCACCGTCTCTCGAGAGGATGTGCTGGCCTGTTGGCTAGAGGCAGACGTCTGCTCAGCAATCGATGACACCTCCTCCATGGCCGCTACCACCTGCGCGGAACCTTCGGACATCTTTTGAGAAGCCTCTGAGATTTTCTGCAGCATGGTGTAGGCATTCTGACTTGTCCGCATGATCTCCTCTAAAGCAGACCCCACATCGGTAATCATCTTTTTTCCAGATGCAACCTCTTCGGCACTGCTCTCCATACTTTTGACCGAGGTGTCAATCTCCTTGGTGGTTTCCTTGATGAGGCCTCCTATCTCCGTAGCAGATTCAGCGGAATTCTCAGCAAGCTTTCTCACCTCTTCTGCGACTACCGCAAAGCCCCTGCCTTGCTCTCCCGCCCTGGCTGCCTCAATGGCGGCGTTCAGGGCCAAGAGGTTGGTTTGATCAGCAACGTCGCTTATCACACCCACAATCTCAGCCATCTGCTCTGAGCGCTTGCTCAACGTTGTTACCGAGTTTTGCAAGACCCCATTCACCTCAGATATTCTGTCCACGTTTTCAATGCTAAGCTTTACTGCCTCAACGCCCTTCTCTGCGGCCTGGGTGGCCTGCAGTGAAGCGGAGGACGCTTTTTCAGAGGATTCGGCGGTCTGCGAGATTGAGCCGCTGAGTTTCCGCATAATACCGTAGGTCTCCTGAACCGTTTCGGCTTGTCTCTCTGCCCCTTTAGCAACCTGCGTCATTGAGCCGGCTACTTGCTGCGCGTTAGCGTTGGTCCGCTCCGCACTCGAAGAAAGATCTTGGCTTGAATCAGCGAGTGTTCCGGAAGCGGCCGCGATTCTGGAGACGATTCTAGCTATCGAACGGGCGATAAGAAATCCGACGATGAGAGAAAGGGCGATGGAGAGAACCATGAGGCCACCGATTCCAAGATTGTTCCTGCGCACGGCGCTCAAGGCGCTGTTAAAACGCCCTTTGTCAATTTCCCCTTCATCCGAGATGAGCGCGGGGAACTCTGCCTCGAGTGTATCCAACCTGCTTATGCCGCCCCCTTTCTGGAGGAGAGCGGACAGATCCCCCAAGGTCTCTGGGCGTTCGTTCATTTCCTCGCGAGCAGCGATTTCTGGGCCAGCGGCTTTCTCGAGCCATTCGCCTGCAAGTCTCTCTAATTCGTCAATGTTCCTTGTCATAGTCGGTATGTCATACGCATTTGAATCCAGCTCTCGCAATGCCGCAGGTTGCTTTCGAATTCCGCTTGTCCTCTCAGAAACGGTTCCAAAAATTCTTCATTGCCAGTGATTACAAACCCTCGTTCCCCAGTTCCCTGAGTCTCCAGGGACCTGGCTAAGCCGACAAGCAAAATTAGGGGCTCATCATTTCCAGCCCGCTCAAATCTGTCGCCCAGTCGATCCGTTATTCTGGTCATTTGATTCAGGACCGCTTCCCCTTCGCCACTGATAATCAAATCTCTTACGTCTTGTCGGGTCTTTAGCCCGGCAGTCACCTCGCGCCGCGCATCGATCACTCGTTGAGTGATTCCCCCCCACTGGACGGAAAGAACTTCCAATGCATCCAAATCATCGTCTGAAGCATCCCGATTGTAGGCGTTACCGACCAGAGCACGTAATTCTTCAATATTCTCTTGGAAGGTTTCCCCGCCTGCATAGAAAGGTGCGAGAAGTTCCTCTTGACCGGTGATTAAAAAGTTTCGCTCCGCAGCTACCTGAACGACCATGGCTGTGGCCAACGACTGAGTTAAAAAGACTCCACTTACGTTTCCGTCTTTCAAGAAGCTTTCTAAAATCTCATCTTTTATTTCGCCCATCTCCTCCAGAATTTCTGTGCCCTCGCCCTGCGATACCACTTTTTGGAGGAAGCCGGCGTCCACCGTGCCCTCAGCAACAAGCCTGCTCAGCGCAATGAGGGGTTCCACAGCATTCTCCTGCCACTCCTTCACCAAAGCCTCGATCCTTACCAGTGGGTCGAACCGGCGAGGGGTTCCGGCCACCAATCCCTTCTGCTTCGCGATTAGCGCGGTAAACTCCTCGCTAGCCTCTGTATAAGGTTTCAGGAACTCGTCTTTTTGCGTGATGATATAACCCCTCTCCGCCGCTATCATGTCTATAATGAGTGTTTGTAATCTGTTGGAATTGGCGAGGAGGGGTGCGCTACGTAGAATCACCCTTGAGAACGTCCTTTTCATGCTCTCCATACTGGCTATCGCTATAACTCCCAGAGCCGATAGAAAGATCAGGGGAATCACAATCGCTAACCACAACTTTTTTCCTAGCGTCATCCTCATTTTGCCCACCCCTCTCTTCTTCTCTCCCCCGAAGGTCCACCCGGAATCATCAGCGTTCAAGCCAATCAATACGACATTTCTACGGCTTACGGACTCGAACTTAAGCCAGCAGCTTCGCTAGACGAGCTTCTTTGCTTTTTTAGTATGTTCAACTATTTGCAGCTATTTAATTGACTATGTGCTGGCCATGTCAAGGAGAAATCCTAAGACTAAGGCGTTGGAGGACATATGAGGGCATAAATGTTCAATAAATCAGCGCCAATAGCCATTGACACGCAGCGTATTCTCATGCTCAGATTGAAGGGAGGCCCGTTTGTTGCACATGCCTCGCTGGTTCTACGTTATGCCGTGGACCAGTGAGAGGGTCCACACACTAGCTGATTAAACGGCTTATCAAGTTAGGCGCCGACGTTTCGTATGACACCGAGAGGTGGCGTGTTCGCGTGTCCTCTGAGCAATTTATTCCTTAAATTAGGAGGAATAGATGGAACGCCCATCCTCATCAAGCCCTCCGGTCCCGTCCGCCGCAGAGGGGAAGAAGAACATGTCCCAATGCGTCGGTTTCCAAATCGCTGATCAAGAATACGCCTTCAAGATCGATCAGATCCAGGAGGTCGTGATTCTCGACCAAGTTACCAGGGTTCCTCATGTACCCAACTACTGCGATGGTGTCAGCAACCTGCGTGGATCGATCATCCCCATCATCAACCTGCGGACGCTGTTTGGGCTGGAGCCAAGACCTTCCGTCGCCGAGGCCCGCACCATCGTCGTCAACGTCGGCGAACGCACCATGGGCATCACCGTGGATGTGGTCTCGCAGGTGATCAGCATTCCCGAGGACAACATCTAGCCTCCACCCGAGACAGTGACCGCAGAAGGGACCGAATACATCATCGGATTCGCTAAGCTGGATGAGCGCGTGATTGTTCTGCTGGACATCAACAAGCTGCTCGATCTAGAGCAGCTCGACCGGATCCAAGAAGCCTCGACTAGCGGCGATGCGCACGTTGGTTTACCGGGCACGCCTGAGTTACCGAGCACGCCTGAGTAGACGAGGGTAAACGAGCAGGAGCGTGAAGGTTGTCGCTCTCGTCAATCAGGATGTGCTTGGCGCGACCTCACCCGACGAGCTGTTAGCCGGCTACACCGTGGAATTCATACAGCTCAACCAACGCCAGTTCGATCTGTTCCGCGAATTCATATATGAGACAAGCGGGATTCGCATCAACGACAACAAGCTCCCGTTGCTGAGCAACCGAATCCGTCGTCGCCTCAAGGCGGGTCCTTTCGCCGACTTCGACACCTACTACGGCTACCTGACCGGCCCACGCGGGCGCGGGGAGCTAGAGTACTTTCTTGATTCGATCACTACCAACGAAACCTTTTTCTTCCGGACCCCGCGCTACTTTGAATGGTTTAAGGGCGAATTCCTGGATCTCGTTATGGCGGAGGAGCAACGCGGCGAGCGGGCGCGGTCGTTGCGGATCTGGTCGGCTGGATGTGCCAGCGGCGCCGAGCCCTACACCATCGCCATCTGTCTCTGGGAGAAGCAATATCAGCTCCACGACTGGTCACTGATCATCGTCGGCACCGATATCAGCGAGGAAGCTCTGCGCGAGGCCCGGGGCGGGACCTTCAAGCCGCGTACGGTCAAGGCGGTTAGCGAGCGGCAGTTTCGTTCTTACTTCACGCCCGCAGACGAGAACGGCTGTTTGCAGGTCCGACCCGAGTTGAAACAGCTCGTGCGTTTCGAGCATCACAATCTGATGACGCCAATGCAACACCCTCTCTTCGACTGCGTGTTTATCTGCAACGCCTTGATCTACTTCGATCGTGATTCGAAGCAGACCGTGGTCGACAACCTGGTCAACGCCTTGGCGCCTGGAGGGTTTCTTGTTGTCGGGCCCACGGAGGGCATCTACGACATGCTTGAGCCGTTGAATCAGATCGACACGTTCTTGTATCGCAAGCCAGCTGGGGGCACGCCATGAGCGATATGTCGGAATACCTCCAAATATTCCTGGACGAGACGGGTGAGCAGCTCGACAGCCTCGTCGAGAAGCTGCTTATTCTCGAACGCGAGCCCGGCAGAGTAGAGGAGCTTAACGAGGTCTTCCGACTGATCCACTCGATCAAGGGCGCTGCCGGCACGATGGGTTTCGACAACATCACGGTGCTCTCTCACCATTTGGAGAGCCGCTTCGAGACCTTCCGATCGGGCTTGGCAGGCCTCGACGAGCCGACCATGAACTTGGTCCTGCAGTGCGTTGACTTCCTTCGCGAGTGCGTGCGGCGCCTGCACGACGGCGAGCAGCTGGGCAGCCCTAGCGAACTCCTCGAGAAGCTGGAAGTGCTGGGCGAACAAGCGACGCAAGCCCCGCCGAAGCCAGCGCCAGATCCCCAACCGGGTAGTGCCCCCGAGGCCCCAGGCGACCAGGCGACGCCGGTGGCCGTTGAGCCGGAGCCAGCTTCCCAGACGCAGGAGCAGGAGGCGGCTGGCGACCGCTCGCGGTCCAAAAGCACGGAGACGATGCGGGTCGGCATCGACCGGCTCGATAGCCTGCTGAACCTGGCGGGGGAGCTGATGGTGAACCGGGTTCGCTTCTTCCAGATCGCCAGCCAGGTGGGCCCGGCGTTCCGAAGGCGCAACCTTGTCCCCCGGGTGCGGGAATTCGGCGAAAGCCTGCGCCGCACCGTCGAGCACCTCCAGAACATAAGCGACAGCAACAACGATCTGACGCGCGACATCAAGGAGCTCAGGGCCGGCCTGTCCCTCATTGAGGAACAAAACGAGTTGTGGAGCCGAGGTCGCGAAGGCTTCGCCTTGATCAGCGAGGCGATCGATCAGCTCACCCGCATCTCCGACAGCCTCCAGCAGCGCGTGCTCGACACCCGCATGGTCCCAGTGGGACCGCTCTTCAATCGCTTTAAGCGTGTCGTGCGCGACATCTCGACCGAGCGTGGCAAGAAAGTCAGCCTGAGCATCCTTGGCGAGAAGACCGAGCTCGACAAGCGGATGATTGACGAATTGGGCGAACCGTTGATCCACCTCGTGCGCAACTCGATCGACCACGGTATTGAGCCTCCCGACGTGCGACTCTCACGCGGCAAGTCCGAGGAGGGCACGATCTTCTTAGAAGCGAGTCACGGCGGCAGCAACGTGTTTATCGTGATACGGGACGACGGCGGCGGCATCGATGTGGCCCGCATCAAAGAGCGGCTTGCCGAGCGTGGGCTCCTGGCGCAGGCGGCGATCGCCGAGCTATCCGACGAGCAGGTGCTCGAGTACATCTGGCACCCCGGATTCAGCACCACCTCGGAGGTCACTGACATCTCTGGCCGGGGCGTAGGCACGGACGCGGTCCGCGCGCGTATTGGTGAACTCAACGGGACGATTGACGTTGAGTCGGTGCCAGAGCACGGCACAACCTTCACGATCCGGCTGCCGTTGACCCTGGCTATCATTAACAGCCTGTTGATCCGTGTCCGCGGCGTGCTCTTTTCGATCCCGATTAACGACGTGCGCGAGATCGTAAGAATTCGGGTGGCCGACGTCAGGACGGTCCGCGGCCAACAAACCATTGACGTGCGCGGCGAGTTCCTCCCGCTCATCGGCATTACCGATGTCTTCCGCTGGCACGATATCAACTACGCGAGCAGCGCGGCGCCGCCACCCGAGGTGTCGAACGATGGTAACTCCGTCGATGCAGTGATCCTGCAAGCGGGAGACCGGGCCATGGCCCTGCAAGTGGAGGAGCTACTCGGCAGTCAAGAGATTGTGATCAAGTCGCTGTCGACAACTACGTTCAAATCCGCGGGTTGTCCGGCGCCAGCACTCTTAGCGATGGCGCGGTGTGCCTGATGCTCGACGTTGGCACAGCGATCAACCTGGCCGTCTTCCACACAAGGGGGCAACCGGAGTGACCGCACAGCATGAGAACGTGCTCACCGAGCGCCAGCTCGAGGTTTTCGGGAGAGCACTGCTCTGCTTCTGCGTCGCCGAGATGCGGGGGCGACTGAGTGATGGCTGAGAAACCCACTCGACTCTTGATCGTAGATGACTCTGCCCTGTATCGGCGGATGATCTCCGACGTTCTCCGCAATGTCCCGGACGTATCGATCGTCGGCCTCGCCCGCAACGGCGAGGACGCTCTGGTGAAGATCAAGGAGTTCGACCCCGATCTTCTGACGCTCGACGTCCAAATGCCGGACATGGACGGCATTACGCTCCTACGCGAGATCAACCGACGCGGTCTGCGTTCCAAGGCAATCATGGTCAGCAGCTTCACGTCGCACGGAGCCCAGGTGACCACCGATGCGCTGCTCGAGGGCGCGTTCGACTTCATCCTCAAGCCTGCTGGGTACGATTTCGACGCGAACCGCCGGGAGCTGCGCGACGCACTCGAAGAGAAGATCGGCGCCTTCCGCCAGTCCGAGGGCCACGCTCTGGCTGGGGATCAACAACGGCTCCGTGCCGCCGGGGCTACTTCGCCGAGCGTCGTTCCTTCGCACGACCAGATGCTGCCGTCCGAGTGTCAGGCGGTCATCTTCGGAACATCGACGGGCGGACCCGCTGCGCTCAAGAAAGTGCTCCCCGCACTGCCTGCCGAACTCCCTGTGCCGGTCCTCGTCGTGCAGCACATGCCGCCCGAGTTCACGCAATCCCTCGCCCAGCGCCTCGACGGGATTTCCGCACTCCACGTTACCGAGGCCGCAAATGGAGCGGAGGTCAAGGCGGGCAGCGTGCTGATTGCACCTGGGGGGCGGCAGATGAAGCTTGTCAGAGGAAGGGACCGCGTCCAAGCGCGAATCACGGACGATCCCCCGGAGGACGGGTATCGACCAGCGGCGGACTATCTCCTTCGGTCGGCCATCGAGATTTTTCAGGGCCAGATTCTCTGCGTTATCATGACCGGTATGGGCCATGACGGTCTTGAGGGCTGTCGTGCCCTCAAGAAGAGCGGAGGCCACGTCTTCGCGCAAGATCAGCGCGGCTGTGTTGTCTACGGTATGCCCAAGGCGGCTATCGATGACAGTATCGTCGACCAAGTGGTGCGGCTAGAACGCATTGGTTCCGCGGTCATCTCCCATTTAAAGCGGAGCTCTTGTACAAGCGATCTTTGACGCAATAACGGGACTCATCGCGCTTGGCAAGGAGAGTGCCCATGACAAAGATCCTGGTGCTAGACGATTCTGAATTAGTTCGCACTGTGCTCTGTGATATGCTCAGTAAAAAGGGATACGAAGTCATTACCGCCGACCGGGGCGAGGACGCGCTCTCCAAGCTGAAGACTGAGCGCCCCCTTTTGATGATCCTCGATGTCCGGATGCCTGGGATGGACGGGATGGAGGTTCTGGCCCGGGCGAAGGCGGAGTACCCCGCTCTTAAGGTTATTATGCTGACGGGGGTTGTAGACGAGTGGCTGGCCCAAACGGCCATTTCGGCGGGGGGGCTGCCTTCATCAACAAACCGGTTAAGCCCGACCGGCTGCAGGAGACGATCGACTCCGTGGTGTCAAAGTGAAGGTTTTCAAACTTAAGTAAGGGCGTGATAGCTTGGCCCCACCGGGAGGCCTGTTTTTGAACCCCTCCCTCCTCTTTCGCGAAACCCCCAGGTTGATATGGGGAATGCCGGAGTTAAAAGGCTAAACTTTGACATGGAGGGAAGATGATGAAATGGCTCATTATCACGGTGGCAATTCTAGCTGTCAGCATCGCCGGAGTGGCGTTTGCGGGAGACGAGGCGCACTGGGAATACAGCGGACATTCGGGCCCGAAACACTGGGGAGAGCTGGATGCTTCTTTCAAGATGTGTTCCGAGGGTAAGAACCAATCGCCAGTAGACCTTTCGGGTTTTATAGAAGCCGACCTGGAGCCCATCGTCTTCAACTACAAGACCACCGCAACCGAAATACTGAACAATGGCCATACTGTTCAGGCTAACTATGCTGGAGGGAGCACGATCGGCATAGGCGAAAACAAATTTGAGCTGAAGCAGTTCCATTTTCATGCCCCGAGCGAGAACCGCATCGAGGGGAAGTCGTACCCCATGGAGGCCCACCTGGTGCACGCCGACACTAACGGTAACTTGGCAGTGGTGGCCGTGATGCTCGAAGAAGGGGATCGCAACCGCCTCATAGAATCTTTGTCGAGGAAGATGCCCGAAAAGGAGGGGGACAACCATGCCCTTGGTGCGGGTCTGGACGTATCGGGGATGCTGCCCAAAGACAGGTCTTACTACAGGTTCAACGGTTCGCTGACGACCCCTCCTTGTTCCGAGGGCGTATGGTGGGTGGTTTTGACAAAGCCTGTGGGCGTCTCAAAGGAGCAGGTTGAGGCTTTCGAGCGCGTTATGCCTCACCCCAACAACAGGCCGGTACAGCCTGTCAACGCACGCGTTATTCTTGAATGATCTTGCTACTTAGCCATCGTGATCCGGGTGGATCTGACTTACGGAGGACTGAATCGCTTTTTCAATGCCGCAATCGATGTGCCCGGTGCGGTGGTGAACATGCCGATGGGTATCTGGCCAGGAGGGAAACGATAGCACGAAGGTTCATGGAGGAAAGAACGAGATGAGAAGGGGATGGGTCATTTTGGCAGCGTTGGGCTTGCTCATGGGTGTATTCCACAGTTCCGCCTTCAGCAGCTCCCACCCAGAGGAGAAGTTTCACCAATTAGGGATCTTGGAGACGATGAAGATGAACGTGAGCGACCTCCAGGGGATCATTGCTGCCCTCCCCGTCTTCGACATGCGGGCCATTTCTAAGCATAGCGATAACATCTCGAGGAGGAATGCCGCTCTATCTAAAGAGGAGCGCATACCACTCCCGATGCAAGAGCGTTTCAAAAAGCTCAGCGAGTCGGCCTCAAGCATCACTGAATCCGCCAGGGAAGGGGACTTGGACGGAATCTTGAATGGTCTAAATGCAGTCCTATCTGGTTGCAACGAGTGCCATATTAATGTCCGGGACCGGGGTGGCATGCATCGTCATCAAGCCCCGTAAATTGAAACGAGTGGCACCATTAGAGGGAGAGGGCAATGACCAGTTTTAAGGACCGTATTATCCGCGCTGCCAAGCTAGATGTTCACTTGTATGAAGAGGTTGAGGCTGACAAGGGCGCACTGCGTCAGGCCATGGGGATTGTCATTCTCTCCAGTATAGCAGCCGGAGTAGGAACTATCGGAACAAGAGGGCTTGGCGGGCTTTTGTTTGGGACGATCTCAGCCCTCATCCTGTGGTTCCTCTGGGCCTATATCATTTACTTTATTGGCACGAAACTTCTTCCAGAACCGCGGACAAAAGCAGACTACGGAGCGTTGTTGCGTACTATCGGATTTTCCAGTTCCCCGGGGTTGATTCGGGTATTAGGTATCGTCCCAGGACTGGCAAATGTCGTTTTTCTAGTCGCCTCAATTTGGATGCTTGTAGCAACGGTGATCGCCGTCAGACAAGCCCTGGATTATACGAGCACATTACGCGCTGTAGGGGTATGCGTGATCGGCTGGATCGTTCAAACATTAATCTTCATATTATTATTTTCTATTTCGGCGGGTTAGGTAAGACCAGTCTAATGCTTTTTCGCGTAGTCATCAAAACACCAGATAACGTGGCATTTTTGTGGGCTCTCATCCTTGGCATCCAAGGGATGGGAGAAGAGTTTCTACCCGCGGCGGCTCCCTCTCGAACCGCCTGCGGGCCGCGATGGCCTGAACACCCGTAGCGGAGCTTCACTCCTGAAGGGCGCTGACCCAGGAGATCCCTTGCCAATTTTTGTCGGACATAGCATGATGGGTCCATATTGGTCATGATCACATGGACGCCAAAACCAGTCGCGGTAGGCAGCCGCGTGCGCGCTGTTGAGGCCCTTGCACACCTGACGCCGTCGGGTCAGGTTCCGATAGAGAACTAGTCGCGAGGGCATCGTTATAGAGTGAAAGCAGAACAGGGATCGCCGATCCGGAAGCCACGGATCAGCACCGCTGCGCGGTCCTCCGGCCCCCAATTACTGGAGCACTGGTTGTGCAGAATGTCGTCCAGTTCATCCAAGCCAATGAACGCAAAGCAGACTTCGACAACATCTACGACTGCGTAGATCCTCGGACGTACTTCACAACGCTCCGACGGCTCGACTACCAAATCCCCCAGAACGCCAAACCACAGTTTCAAGAGATCTTCGATGATTTTCGGCGCGTCCGAGGGCGCGATGCCCTCCGCGTGCTCGACGTCGGATGCTCCTACGGCATCAACGCCGGCCTGTTGAAGTACGACCTGGAGCTGGCTGATCTCTATGGGCATTACTGCAGCCCTAGCAAAGCCGGCCTCACACCCAGCGAGCTGCGAAGGAACGACCGGCGGTTCTTCGCAGCCAATCACTCCCCCGACGACCTCGAGATCATCGGGATCGATGCAGCAGCGCACGCCGTTGACTACGCGAAGGACGTCGGCCTGCTCGACGCCGGTGTGGTCTCCGATCTGGAGGAGTCGAGCCTCGACGATAGCGCCATCGCCGAGCTAGCTGGATGCAACATCATCATCTCCACCGGATGCGTGGGCTACGTGACGGAAGCGACCTTCGAGCGGTTGCTGGCGGTGTGCGACGTCTCGCAACCGCCATGGGTGGTCTCCTTCGTGCTACGGATGTTCCCGTACGGAGACATCGCGCAGGTCCTCGCCCGCCACGGACTCGCTACCGTGAGGTATAAAGATCGAACCTTCATCCAACGCCGCTTCGCGGACCGCGCCGAGCAGTCGGAGGTCATTGCCCAGCTCAAGAGTCGTGGCATCGCGACGGACGGACTCGAAGACGAAGGGTGGCTCCATGCCGAGCTCTTCGTATCGATGCCGGCGGAGGAGCTGCAGGTGGCCCGACCGGGATTAACCGACCGCGCATTGTGAGGGGTGCAAAGACGGGCTACGGTCGTATGTTGGCTTTAGAAAGCGAGCTACGAGCCCTTATTGAACGGACAATCAAAGAAAAAGGGGTTAGCCAGTGTGCCTGGCTAACCCCTTTATTTTATGGTAGCGGGGCTAGGATTCGAACCTAGGACCTTTGGGTTATGAGCCCAACGAGCTACCGGACTGCTCCACCCCGCAACGCGACGTATGTTTAGGAGATTTCCGGCTCCCTGTCAAGGTCTGCCGTCCTCTTCCTCCTCGATAAATTCATAGACGGTCTCTCCGGGCTTGACGAGTCCGAGCTCCTCCCGGGCGATCCGCTCAAGCGTCCTCGGGTCCCCTCGAAGAGTTTCGATCTCCCCCTTGAGTTCCGCGTTCTCTTCTCCAAGCGCGGATATCTCCTCCTCGGTCACCTGCACCCGCTCCGAGAGCTGGTAGACCTCCAGGACCCCTCCGGGACGAAAGAGGGCGATGGCGAGGACGATGAAAGAGAGAAAAAGGGCGAGCAAAAACGCCCAACGCCCGCCTCTCAGTGCCTCGGGGAGGAGAAAAGGTATTCTCGGAAATCCACTCCGACTCCTCTTTCTCCTTTTCCTTCTACTCATCGACCTGGCGCGGCTCAAAAGGGTTCTCCCTTCACGGTCTCTTGCCGCCCTCCCTAAGGGCGGTTCACTGTAGGGATTTTAGGACTGTGCGGGCCGCAAGTCCAGTGCGGGCGATATCATCCTGGGTGTGGGCCGTTGAGATGAAGCCCGCTTCAAACTGAGAAGGGGACAGATTGATGCCTTGTTCCAGCATGGCGTGAAAGTATCGGGCATATCGTTCAGTGTCCGACCTCTGGGCCGAGGCAAGATCTCGGACGGGCCCCTCAGTGAAAAAGCAGCAGAACATGGACCCCACCCGGTTCACCGTGGCCGGAATCCCCACTTCCTCGGCTGCCCTGCTCCATTCCCCCTCCAGCTGGGCCCCCAGGTTCTCTAACAGGTCGTACCAGTCCTTCCCCTTGAGGGTTTCCAGGGTGGCGATTCCGGCGGCCACGGCGATGGGGTTACCCGAAAGGGTCCCGGCCTGGTAGACAGGGCCCAGGGGGGCCACTTGGTTCATGATGTCTCGTCTTCCCCCGTAGACCCCCATGGGCAGTCCTCCCCCGATGATCTTCCCAAGACAGGTGATGTCGGGCTGGACACCGTAGAGGGCCTGGGC
Source organism: bacterium (assembly GCA_965249615.1). Lineage (GTDB taxonomy): Bacteria > UBA8248 > UBA8248 > JACPRG01. The sequence goes on from CBDFMI010000005.1 coordinate 132,496, forward strand.
GCCGCCGTGGGCCACACGAAAGCCGGTGATGACCTCATCCAGGAGGAGGAGGGCACCTGACCGGGTGGTGAGCCGCCGAAGGGCCGGGAGAAAGTCGGGCTCCGGGGGGATGACGCCGCAATTTCCAGCCACAGGCTCCACGATGACCGCGGCGATCTCCTGTCCTCGCGCCTTCATCAGGGCCTCCAGGGCCCCGACGTCATTGAAGGGGATCGTCAACGTCTGGGTGGCAGTGGCGGCGGGGACGCCGGCGCTGTCGGGGACGCCCAGTGTCAGGGGTCCTGACCCCGCCTTTGTCAAAACGCCGTCGGCGTGGCCGTGGTAACACCCCTCGAACTTGACGATGAAGTCCCGGCCCGTGAATCCCCGGGCGAGGCGAAGCGCGCTCATTGCGGCCTCTGTCCCCGAGTTCACCAGGCGGATCAGCTCCATAGAGGGAAAGGCCTCTTGGATGAGCCGGGCGAAGCGGATCTCTAATTCCGTTGGGGCGCCGTAGCTCGTCCCCCGCTCGGCCGTTTCCTGGATGGCCGCCACGACCTCAGGGGCGGCATGACCCAGGATGAGAGGGCCCCAGGAGCCGAGATAGTCGATGTATTCTTTCCCGTCGACGTCCCAGACCCGCGAGCCCTTGGCCCGGGACGCGAAGCGTGGATGGCCCCCGACGGCCTTAAAAGAGCGAACCGGACTGTTGACACCGCCTACCATGAGGCCCTGGGCCTCCTTGAAAAGTTTCTCAGAGCGGGTCGACATATTTTCCAACGAGAAGCCGAAGGCGCTCCCTGGCCTCTTTGGAGATCGCCTCGGGGGCGGTCAGGAGGGCTCCCTCCAGGGCGTGCTGGCAGTGGCATCCCGCCGCCTGGGGGATCTTGGGGATAATTCGGCGAATGATCTCTCGGGCCATCTCGATATTTTTTTTCAAGACGGCGATGACGGCCTCCGTCGTGACGGCCTCCTCCGTCTGATGCCAGCAGTCGTAGTCCGTGGCCAATGCGAGGGTGCCGTAGCAGATCTCAGCCTCTCGGGCCAGTTTGGCCTCGGGCAGGTTCGTCATGCCGATGACGCTGACCCCCCAGGATCGGTAGATGTGAGACTCCGCGCGAGTCGAAAACTGAGGCCCCTCCATGCAGAGGTAAGTCCCTCCGGTGTGGACCGTGGCCCCCGCCTCCCGCCCGGCCTCGGCAAAGATGGGGTGGAGCTCAGGGCAGGTGGGGTCCGCCAGGGCCACGTGAGCGACAAGACCGTCCCCGAAAAAAGTGGAGATCCGCTTGGATGTCCGGTCAAAAAACTGGTCGGGGATGACGATGTGGCCAGGGGCGATGGACTCCTGCATACTCCCCACGGCGCTCACGGAGAGAATTCGTTCAACGCCGAGGAGCTTCATCCCGTAAATATTGGCCCGGAAGTTGATCTCGCTTGGGATGATGCGGTGGCCCGAGCCGTGGCGGGCAAGGAAGGCCATGGGCTGGCCTGAGAGGGTTCCCAGGAGGTAGCGGTCTGAAGGGGCTCCAAAGGGGGTGTCGAGGGAAACCTCCTCTACCCCCTGAAGCTCGGGCATCTCGTAGAGACCACTGCCCCCAATGACGCCGATGCGTGCCTTCCCGCTGTTTTCCAAAAGTGTTATTCCTCCAGGCCTTCCCGGAACTGTTCCCAGAGGCGTTGAAAGCGGCTCTCATAGATCATCTCAAAGAGCTGAACCTTTTCCGGAAAGAACCGTTCGCACTCCTCCCGCACTTCCCGTGCCGCGATGTCAACGTCAATGCGGGGGAGGTCAGAGGTGAGGATGAGGCCACAGACGTGGTCTGCCATCCGGCTGAGCTGGTGAGCCTGCTCGCGCTCGATTCGAAAGTGCTCTCCGTTGCTCATCTTCCCACCCTCAAGAAAGACGCTTCATTTTATGCGGCTGGCTTCGCCCTCGCGAGGAAGGCAGCCCCCTTAAGGCCGCACCTCGTTCACGAATCCCCGAGAGGGGCGGAGGATCACAGAGAAGACTTGACCCGTCACTCCGGGGCGCAACTCGTACCGGAGATGGCTGTCGACAGTCATCAGGTACCCCAGGGTGGAGCCGCGCCGGATCACCGGGCGAAGACTCCACGTCTCGAATTCGGGAGCGAATTGGAGCGGGACGCCCCCAAACTCTTCACCTGGAATATCGGCGATTCGTCTCACAAGCTTGTCCCGTTCCAGCTCGCCCAGGGATTCGGTCCGAAAGACCAGATCAGACAGGGGGAGCAAGGAAAGGGTCTCTTCCCCTTTTCGATCCAGAACGACCGCCAGGGGATGGGACTGTTCACTGCCCCGGGCGTAAATCAAGGTGGCCATGTAGGGGCCCACTTCCAGAGGCGAAAGAAGGCGCACGAGCTCATCGGGCGGGCGAGCGGCGCGCAGGCCGAAAGCCCTCCGGCAAAAAGGGTCAAAAGCCACATCCGTCGAAAACGCCTCCGAAGACCCATTGCCATTTCCTCCTCTATCATTCGCCGATGATCTTGATGACCACTCGTTTTCGCCGCTGACCGTCAAATTCCGCATAGTAGACTTGCTGCCATGGACCGAGGTCCAACTTGCCCTTGGTGACAGGGAGCATGACCTGGTGATGCATCAGGAGATTTTTCAGGTGGGCGTCGCCGTTCGTCTCCCCGGTCTGATGGTGGCGATAATCCGGCCCTTCGGGGGCCAGCTTCTGAAGCCACTCGTCGATGTCGTCGATGAGGCCGGGCTCGGCATCGTTGACATAGACGCTGGCGGTGATGTGCATGGCGGAAACCAAGGCTAAGCCCTCCTGTATTTTACTCTTCTTGAGGGCATCTTCCACGTCCTTGGTGATATTGATGTACTCGCGGTGTCCCCGGGTGTTAAACGAGAGATGCTCTGTGTGAGATTTCATCCCAGGCCTTCCCGCAAACTGTAAACAAAAACCGGCGTGCTCTTGGGCTGAAGAGAACTCACCGCCCCCGGGCGGGGACACGCAGGAGGTTTTTCTCTACAAGGACCTCTGCGATCTGGACGGCGTTCAGGGCGGCTCCCTTGCGCAAGTTATCAGCCACGATCCACAGATTTAGGCCGTTTTCGACGCTGGCATCCTCTCGGATCCGGCCCACATAGGTTTCGTCTTTTCCCGCCACATCTCGGGCGAGGGGATAGACGTCGTGCTGGGGAGAATCATAGACGACGAGCCCCGGTGACTCGGAGAGGATCGCCCGGGCGTCGTTGGCCGTGAGAGGTCTCTCCGTTTCAATATTGACGGATTCGGAGTGACAGTGAAAGACCGGGACTCGAACGGTCGTCGCACTGAGCCGCATCTCAGGCTCTCCCAGGATTTTCTGGGTCTCCTGGACAATCTTGGTCTCCTCATCACAAGACCCATCTTCCAGGAAGCCCCCGATGTGGGGCAGGCAGTTGAAGGCGATCTCGTGGGGGTAAACCTCACGCGCGGCCTTCTGGAAGGTGAGGAGGTCTCGGACCTGCTGTTCGAGCTCCGTCATGGCTCGTTTTCCTGTCCCCGAGACAGACTGGTAGGTCGAGACCACCACACGCTGGATGTGGGCGGCGTCGTGTAGGGGTTTTAGGACCACGACCATCTGGGTCGTGGAGCAGTTGGGGTTCGCGATAAGCCCCTGATGGGTCTCCAGGGCCTGCGGGTTCACCTCCGGGACCACCAGGGGGACGTGAGGGGCCATCCGAAAGGCGCTCGTGTTATCGACCACGACGGCCCCCGCCTCGATGGCAGCCGGGGCAAATTCATGACTTCGCGGGGCACCGGCGGAAAAGAAGGCCAGGTCGATTCCCTCAAAGCTATCCTTCTGGAGTCGATTGGTTCGATAGTCCTGGTCCCGGAAGGTGAGGGCGGTCCCCTCAGAGCGATCCGACGACAGGAGTCGAAGCTCCGCCACCGGAAACTTTCGCTCCTCCAAGACCCGAAGGATCTCGTTTCCAACGGCCCCCGTGGCGCCCACGACGGCCACGTTTAGGAGGTCCCCCATGATCAGGTTCCCTCCCGGACGGCTTGGGCGATGAGACTGCTCATCTCTCGAGTGCCAAGGGGCTGAGCTCCCGGGGAGGCGATATCAGCCGTTCGGCCCCCCTTCTCCAAAACCTGCACAACGGCCCTCTCCACCGCTTGAGCCCCCTCCCGCTGCCCCAGGGCGAATTCCAGCATCATCCCGGTGGAGAGGATGGTGGCGATAGGGTTAGCGATATTGCGGCCCGTGATCTCGGGGGCAGTGCCGTGGACCGGCTCAAAGAGCCCTCTTGGGCCCTCGTCTCCCCGGGATCCGAGGCTGGCCGAGGGGAGCATCCCGATGGAGCCCGTCAGCATGGCCGCCTCATCGCTCAGGATATCCCCGAAGAGGTTTCCCGTCAGCAAGACATCGAACTGCCTGGGGTCCCGGATGAGCTGCATGGCGCAATTGTCCACGTACATGTGCTCGATTTCGATCTCGGGAAACTCCGCGCTCACTCCGGACACCACTTCTCGCCACAGTTGACTGCTCTCCAAGACGTTGGCCTTGTCGACAGAAGTGACCTTCTTGCGGCGCCCTTGGGCCAGCTCAAAGGCCAGGCGGGCGACCCGCTCGATCTCGGAGGTGGTGTACGTGAGGGTGTTGATGGCCCGGTGGCCCTTACCCTCTTTTTTGATGCCTTTCGGGGTCCCAAAGTAGAGGCCGCCCGTGAGCTCCCGAAGAACCAGGAGGTCGAGACCACGGACGACCTCGGCCCGAAGAGAAGAGGCGCCGATCAGGGGCTCATAGAGGCGGGCCGGGCGAAGATTGGCAAAGAGACCGAGCCGACCCCTCAGGGGGAGTAGCGCCCCTATCTCTGGCCTCTCTTCAGACTTGAGATTGTCCCATTTCGGCCCTCCGACCGCCCCCAGGAGAATCGCATCGCTGCGCTGGCAAAGATTGAAAGTCTCCTCCGGCAGGGCGGTTCCTGCGGCGTCGATGGCCGCGCCCCCCACCAGGGCTTCCTGAACGTTGAATTGAAGGCCAAACCGCTCTTCGACGGCCCGAAGGACCTCCACGGCGCCCGCGGTCACCTCGGGTCCGATCCCGTCTCCGGGCAAAAGGGCGATTTGGTAAGCTTGGGTCGTCACGCCGGCCTCCCGAGAAGTGGCTTTTTTGATTCCGGTCTCGGCGGACATTTTTACTGGCTCGGTGGGAGCATTCCGCTGGCCTTGGCGTAGGCGAAGACGTCTCCCGCCTCAAGAATGGGCAGAACCTCGCCCAGCGACTTCAGGCGAAAGTTTTTGTCGCTCCTCAGGTTGAGAATTTTTTCCTCCCCCACCCGGATCTCCGCCTCATCTCCCGTCCGGAAGTGATCGATGAGCCTCTCCTCGCACTCAAAGGGGAGGAGGTATCCACCGTTCACGCAGTTTCTATAAAAGATCCGGGCGTAGAATTCGGCCACGACAGCCTCGACACCCGCCGCCTCAAGGGAAATCGGGGCGTGTTCCCTTGAGGATCCACAGCCGAAATTCTTTCCGGCCAGAATGATCCGGAAGGGGGGCGCTTCTTCCTGGAAGAGGGGGCGGTTTCCCTCGGGTAGACCGGCGGCGCCGTCCGGAAGTCCCGAGAGGGCGTACTGAGCGAACATCTTCCGCTCTTCAGGGATAGCGGGATTCAGGTTTAGATATTGGGCCGGGATAATCTGGTCCGTGTCAATGTCGTCTCCCACGACATAGACGGGACCTCGAATGAAATCCTTCATGGTTTCTGTCCCTCCCCGCAGGCGATGACCCTCAGTTAAGAAACACCCTGGGGTCCGTGATCTTCCCGGTCACGGCAGAGGCGGCGACCGTGAGGGGGGAGGCGAGAAAGACCTCGGCCTCCTTGCTCCCCATCCGTCCGGGAAAGTTTCGGCTCGTGGAGGAGATGCACTTGAGGGCCCGGTTGAGTCGGCCGAAGGTGTCAGAGGGACCCCCGAGGCAGGCGGCGCAAGAGGGGGGGCCGAGCTGGGCACCGGCGTTCGTGAAGATGTCAAAGAGGCTTTCGCCGTCCACAGATTCCGTGTGGAGGCGCCGGGCGATCTCGGTCGTGGCGGGGACGACGAAGGTGTCGATCTTCACTTGGGACCCCTTCATGATCTTTGCAGCCGCCAGAAAGTCTGTGATCTTTCCGCCCGTACAGGATCCGATATAGGCCCGGTCGAGCTGGACGTCTTCGAGCTCTCGGGCCAGGGCGTGGTTGTCGGGGGAGTGGGGCTTAGCCACCGCGGGCTCGAGGTCAGCGGCGCGGTAGCGGCGGACACTGTGATAGCGGGCGTCCGGGTCGCTGGAGAATTCCTCAAAGGGTTTCTGGGTCTTGGAGCGGACAAACTCCCGTGTCACCTCGTCGGAGGCGATGACGCCGTTTTTTCCACCCGCCTCGATGACCATGTTGCAAAGCGTCATGCGTTCCTCGATGTTCAGGGACGCCATCGCGGAACCCGCGTACTCCATGGCGCGGTAGGTCGCCCCGCCGACCCCGATGTCTCCAATGATGCGAAGGATGAGGTCTTTCGCCATGAGATAGGGGGGGAGTTCTCCCTCGATCTCAAACCGCATGGTCTCAGGGACTTTCAGCCAAAGCTTCCCGGTTCCGAAGACAAACCCCGCGTCGGTGTTTCCGATGCCGGTGGCGAATTCTCCGAAGGCCCCCGCCGTGCAGGAATGAGAATCAGTTCCAAAGAGAACCTCACCGGGCCGTGTGTGACCCTCTTCGGGAAGGGCGATGTGGCAAACTCCTTTGTATTTCTCGCCTCCAACGTCGTAAAAATATCGAATTCCCTGCTCGTCCACGAACTGCCGCAGGATGTCGACGTTTCGGCGGGATTTTTGATCGGCCGTGAAGATGAAGTGGTCCGGGATGATCACAATCTTCTCGGGGTCCCAGACCCGGGCCGATTTCCCGAACTTCTTGCGGAAGATGCCGATGGTCCCCGGCCCGCAGATGTCGTGGGTCATCATGACGTCGACGTTGACCCACACGGTCTCGCCCTGCGAGAGGGTCTTGCGGCCCGCAGCCTTGGCCAGGATCTTCTCTGTCAGCGTCATCCCCATTTCCCAGTATCCCTTTCTTTCTTTAACACTTAACAGGGGAAGCTTATGCCTGAACACCTTAATATAGCGAACTCCTCCGCCCGCTTCAAGGGAAAGGCCGATCCGTTTGCATTCTGGTGATCATGAAATTATTCTATGATCTGCCATGTCATCTCCCTAGAGATGGCGGGCCCTGAGGGGCGGGATGGGAAGAATTGTCATTAAAGAGGTGTTGCCTGCGGACCCACCGGCCGTCTGGGAGGTCGTCAGTGACCCCCGACGGGCTGCCGAATGGATCGAAGGCGAGGACTTCGTCCAGGTCGAATCAGGCCAGGAGACCGGTCCCCGGACTGCATGGGTTTCGCGAATCCGACTCTTGGGGTTCCCTTTCCACGTCCGCGGCAGGAGGCTCGACTGGGCCCCTCTGGAGCGCATCAAGGCCCTCTTGGAGGGCCCTTTCGGCTTTCGGATGCTTGAAACCTTTAGGCTGGAGCCTCATGTCCTTGGGACCGAGTGGACCTGGGCCAGAGATTACGCCCTCTCAGGGGGAAACCTGGGGGATTGGCTTGACCGAAGATGGGGCCAACGGCTCCTGGAGCAGCGGGCAGGGCGTTCCGTGGCGAACCTCGTTCGTCTTCTCCGACGAGAGGGTGGGCCTCCCGAGTCCGCCCTCTCAGTCTTCACAGAGAGGCCGACGGACAGGCCTTGGGGACTGGACAGCGCCCCTGGCATCTCCTCCTCTGTAAGAGAAGGAGAAACAGGGGAAACGACGGAGCCTAACCACCGGAGGGAGGCAGTTCCTTCCGTTCAAGAGAAAGGCAGGTAAGACATGGAACCCGCGGCAGACCCGCGCCGGGTCCTCGTCGTCGGCGCTCATCCGGACGACCTCGACTTCGGGTGCAGTGGCACCGTGGCCCTTTGGACGCAACAGGGCAAGACAGTGAATTACTGTCTTGCGACCAGCGGCGAGAAGGGTTTTGAGAAAGACCTCCCCGTGGAGGAGCGCATGCGGATTCGGGAGGAAGAACAGCGCGCTGCCGCTCGTCTCGTGGGGGTTCAAGAGGTCACCTTCCTTCGGGAGCCGGACGGGGAGGTGGTCAACACGCTGGCCCTCCGCGGGCGCATCGTTGAGGTCATCCGTCGGACAAGGCCCGAGGCGATCATCTCCACCGACCCGGCGGACCGGAGGTTCGACAATTTCTACCGCTACCACCCGGACCATCGGGCAGTGTCCGAGGCCGTCTATGACGCGCTCTATCCGGCTTGCGGGAACCGCTTCTTCTATCCCCACCTCCTCGAGCAGGGCCTCCTTCCCCACTGCGTCAAGGAGATCTTCTTCGGCCCTCTCACGGCAGAGCCCAATTTCTACGTGGACATCAGCGAGACCATTGACCTCAAGCTCAAGGCCCTTGAGTGCCACCGAAGTCAGCTCGCGGACCGGGACGGACTTGAAGACATGATCCGAGATTGGGCCCGGGAAATCGGGGCGCCCAAGTCGATCCCCTTCGCAGAGGCCTACCGAAGAATCGCTATGCCGGAAGGAGAATAGGCCCTCTTTCCCACCTGTTTGGTTTTTCCGAGCTCAAATCTTGCCGTTTCAAGAGAGAGGGTGTGAGTGGTTTAGAACTCGATGAGGGAGAAGACCTCATGGTTTTTAAGTCGCTCTCGCCCCTTGAGGAAAGTCAGTTCGATCAGGAAGGCGAGCCCTATCACGACCCCCTGCAATTTCTCCACCAGCTCAACGGCCGCCACCGAGGTCCCCCCGGTCGCCAGGAGATCATCCACCACCAGGACCCGGTCCCCCTGCCGCACAGAGTCCTCGTGGATCTCCAGCTCGTCCGTCCCGTACTCCAGTTCGTACTGGGTCTTGATGGTCCGGTAGGGGAGTTTTCCCCCTTTTCGGATGAGGATGACGCCGCAGTTGAGCTTGTAGGCCAGAGGGGCCCCGAAGACAAAGCCCCGGGCCTCGGCCGCCACGATTAGGTCCACTTTTTGGTCGATGTAGTGGTCCCCGATGAGGTCGATGGCGGTCACAAAGGCTTGGCCGTTGGACAGGAGCGTCGTGATGTCCTTGAAAAGGACCCCTTTCTTTGGGAAGTCCGGGATATCCCGGATCATGCCTTTGAGCTCTTGAGGTCCCAACATGATGTCTCCCTTCAGGGCAAAAAGAAGAGGGGGTCCTGAGGTGAGGTTCGGTTTCGGATCTCAAAGTGCAGATGAGGACCCGTTGAGCGCCCCGTGTTCCCCACGAGGGCGATAGCCTCCCCTTGGCGGACCTGTTGTCCTACCTTCACCAGATTTTTCCGGTTATGCGCATAGACGGAGTGGAAACCGCTGGCATGCCGAAGTATGACCATCAGGCCATACCCGCCAGGCCCCCTGTCACTGAAGATGACCGTCCCCTCCTCGGCGGCCCGGATGGGGGTCCCGGTCACGGCGGCGATGTCAACGCCCTGGTGCATTTGGTGGCCTCTTCGGCCGAAGGGGGAAGTCAGGGAGCCGCGAAGAGGCCAGTCGAAGTCCAGTTCTCCCGGGATGATCACGCTGGCCTCGGCGTCGGGGATGACCCCTCGAGGCGACTCCCCGGGCGCCTTCGTCACCCTCGCCTTTCTCGACGGCACCTTCCGGACCCGCCTGGCCCCTGGGATAAAGAGCCGGGTTCCCTTTCGAATCTTCCTCGGATCTGCAATGTGGTTCGCCTTGGCGAGATCCTGCACCTCCACTCCGTAAGTTCGGGCGATCCGATACAGGGTCTCGCCAGGCTTGATGACGTGATAAACGCCTCGTCTTCGAAGATCTTTCTGCGATCCAAAGCGAAGTGATCCACACCCGGAAAGGAACGCGAGAACAAGAATGCCTCCCACGAGGAGGCCGCGTCGCTTCCTCACTTTCTGTGCCACCTCCTCAGCGGAGGACCCACCGGTTATCCCTTGGAGCAGGCGGCCATCGCCTGCTCAACGGCGGAGACGGGGTCAATTGCCCGAGCCACCTCGTCGGGCGCAACGCGACAGCCAAGACTTATAACGGGTTTTCCCATTTGGAGGGCGAAGGCCAACTCCGACAGGGTGCCGTAGCTTCCGTCCAGGGCGATGAGAGATCGCGCCGTCCGGACCAGGACCGCGTTTCGGGCATAGCCCATACCCGTCACGACCGGGACGTCCACGTAGGGATTTCCCTCTTCCGCTTGATGTCCGGGCAGAATCCCGACGGTGAGCCCGCCCGCCTCTTGGGCGCCCTTGCAGGCGGCCTCCATGACACCCCCCAGCCCTCCGCAGACGAGGACCGCCCCCCTTTGGGCGATCTCCCGGCCTACGTCGTAAGCCTGGGCGCAAACCTCTTGGGAGGACTCGCTCCCTCCGATAACGCCGATCATGGTCTTCATCTCGCCCTCATCTAAGAGATCTTTGATCTTCTGGACTCAAACCGGTCAGGGGGCAAGTCTTAAACTCGCCATTCCCTGCTTCAGGATACCTTCCGACCTACGGACGATCAACGCTCAGGGCTAATCCCTCAATCATCAATAAATCAGGCAAGGGCGAACCTGTGATGAAATGTGGGTATCCTGACCTCGACTGAGAATGATAGTGATAGTGTTCACTGGCAGGGGGGTATCTGGAAAATTCCAACTTTAGGTGAGTATATCATTTGAGCTGCTCCCGTTCATCTCTGGAAAAAAGGTGAGGCATGATGGAGCCAAACGATTTGACACCCCTTCCTGAGGATTGGGACCGCGCGCTGGCGATTGTCGCCCATCCAGATGATTTGGATATGGGGCGGCAAGCGCGGTGGCGCGTTGGACCTCACAAGGAAAGCTGGTGCGCTACCTTCTGGTCACGCGGGGCGAGGCGGGCATCAACTCCATGGCGCCGGAGAAGGTGGGGCCCCTTCGCGAAGAGGAAGAGCGCAAAGGCGCACGCATCGTGGGCGTGGAATCCGTTGAATTCCTCGATTATCAAGATGGGATCATCGAATATAGACTCTCCTTGCGGCGCGATCTCTCCCGGGCGATCCGAAGGCACCGGCCGGAAGTTTTGGTTACCCTGTCCCACCACATGACATGGGGGGGCGGGGCGCTCAACATGGCGGATCACCGCTGGGTGACCATGGCGGTACTGGACGCGGCGAAGGACGCCGGCAACCGCTGGATCTTTCCTGAGTTGATTTCGGAAGGTGCTGAACCTTGGAACGGTGTGCGGATGGTGTTGCTCAGCGGTTCTCCTTATTCAACGCACACGGTCGATGTGTCTGGATTTCTGGAAAAGGGCATCGCCTCTTTAGAACAGCACCGTGTCTACATGGAAAACCTTCCCTATGAATTCGACTTCCGGGCGTTCCTGCGCGGCCGGGCCGTGGAGATGGGAAAACGTGCGGGATGTGAATTCGCCGAATCCTTTGAAACCATTAAGATCTAGGGTGTGGGGGAGGGCGGCCTAACTTAAACTAAAATGTTAAGTATTGTCTGCTATCTTACTTGATTGCAAAAGAAACAGGCTTTCTCTATTTCTGGCTCACCGGGTGACGGCGCCTTCGGACGCGGACGAAACCAAACGGGCGTACTTGGCCATGACGCCGGTTGTGTAACGCGCCGGCGGGGGCTTCCATTGGCTGAGCCGATCTTTTAGTTCTTTGTCTGACAACTCAACCGACAGCTTGCGGGCGGCCACGTCAAAGGTAATCGTGTCGCCATTGCGGAGAGCGGCGATTGGGCCGCCGACAGCTGCCTCGGGGGCGACGTGGCCGGCCATGAGGCCGTGCGTTGCCCCTGAGAAGCGGCCGTCCGTCAACAGGGCCACCGAATCGCCGAGACCGGCGCCCACGATGGCCGCTGTGACGCCGAGCATCTCGCGCATCCCGGGCCCCCCCTTGGGCCCCTCATAGCGGATAACCACCACGTCACCCTTTGAAATTTCCCGTTTCTGGACTGCTGCGAAGGCGTCCTCCTCCCGATCGAAGACCCGGGCCGGGCCCTGGTGGGTCATCCGCTTGTGGCCGGCGGCCTTCAGGACGCAGCCCTCGGGGGCGAGATTTCCTTTCAGGATGACAAGCCCGCCGGTCGGCTTGATGGGATTTGAGATGGGTCGTACGACCTCCTGACCGGGAGTCTCGACCGCGCTCTTTGCCTCTTCTCCGATGGTGCGCCCCGTGACGGTTCGCTCATCGGCGTTGAGAAGCCCGGCCTCGAAGAGCCGGCTGGCGACGAGGCGAACCCCGCCGGCGCGGTGGAGGTCCGTGGCGACAAAACGCCCCCCCGGCTTCAGGTCGCAGAGGACGGGTACGCGGGAACTGATCGAGTCGAAATCTTCGATGGCCAGCGGGACGTCCATCTCTTGGGCGATGGCCAGGAGGTGCAGAACGCCGTTTGTCGAACCGCCCGTCGCGGCGATGGAGGCGATGGCGTTCTCGAGGGCGCCGCGCGTGATGATCTGGCTTGGGCGAAGGTCGCGGCGAAGGAGGTCCATCACTATCTGACCCGCCTGGAAAGCGGCCTCGTCCTTTTGAGAGTCCATGGCAGGGACCTCCCCGAGCCCCATCGGAGATATGCCGAGGAGATCTAGGGCCGTGGCCATTGTATTTGCAGTGAACTGGCCCCCGCAGGCACCGGCCCCAGGGCAGGCGCTGCCCTCCAGCTCCCGGAGCTCCTCCATCGTCATCTTGCCGGCGGCCTGGGCGCCGACGGCCTCGAAGACGTCCTGAATAGTCACGTCTCTACCCTGGAACCGGCCGGGCTGGATCGAGCCGCCATAGAGCACGAGAGAGGGAACATCCAGGCGGGCGAGGGCCATGACGGTCCCCGGGTTGGTCTTGTCGCAGCCGGAGAGGGCGACGACGGCGTCGAAGTGATGGCCGCGGGCAACGAGCTCAATCGAGTCAGCGATGACCTCGCGACTGACCAGGGACGCCTTCATCCCCTCCGCCCCCATGGAGATCCCGTCGGAGACAGAGACCGTGTTGAACTCGATGGGCGTCCCGCCCGCGGCGCGGACCCCCTCCTTCACCTTGGCCGCCAGCCGTCGCAGGTGATAGTTGCAGGGCATCACCTCGATCCATGTGTTCGCGATCCCGACGAGAGGGCGGGCGATGTCCTCGTCGGTGAAGCCGACCGCCTTGAGCATCGCGCGGGCCGGGGCTCGATCAGGCCCTTCCGTGATGGCGCGGCTTCTGTGTTTCAGGGTCATCACTGGGTTCTCCTCGTTACTTCTTTCGCTTCGCCGGCCTGCCGAGGGCGACCAAAAACATAACACTCTTGTCTCCCGCGTGGGGTGAAAAGAAGGCATTCACGGCATCGTCGAAGAAGGTGAGACCGGTGGCCCCGAACCCCTGTCCGTAGGCTGAGAGATAAATCTTGCCGCCGAGGATGGCGGCCTCCAGCTGGGCGGCCCGGTAGCCCCGGTTTCCGAACCGCTCCAGGACCGTCTTCAAGTCCGACAGGAAATAGATATTCACGCTGGCGTCCGCTGGCAACTCCTGTCCGAGCCCGAGGTGACCGGCCTCACCGCGAAACTGACCCTTCTTCAACTGTTCGAGGGCCCGTTCCTTGCTATGGAAGACATAGGTGCCGGCCGCAAGACCCTCGACGTCGTTCACGATCAGATAAAGACTGTTGAGGCACGGTGAGGCCGACCCGAGGAAATCCCCCGGGATACCTCGGGTCGAACGGTCAAGGGCGGTTGAGAGCTGTTGGAAGGTGATGGGCTCCTTGGCAAACTCACGAGCTGATCCCCGTCGCAGGATGACGTCAAAGATGGATTCTTGGGGGAGCTCTGCGTCGGTGAGAGGTTTAAGGGCAAGGAGTCTCCCCGAGGGCGGGGGGCCCTTGGGGGATGAAATGGTGCCATGCCAGTCGGCCGCCTCTTCCTCGGAGATCAGCGAAGAGGTTTCGTGCATTGCCCGGATGGCCGGATAATCAGTCTCGCTCTCGGACAAGGGGAGGGTTTCCAGGCGAAGCGGGGCCACCTTCGGAGAGGGCGGAGGCGTCCCTTCATCCTCCCCGAGGGACACCAGGGCCAGGGCCACCTCTCGGTCGCTGTCGACCCCCAGGAGGGAGTTGACCTCCGTGTCCACGAAGCCGAGGGCGACTCGAGACGGGACGTCGTGAGCGGCAGAAACCGCGAGGAGGTTCGCCAGGATTGTGCCGGAATCCCAGAAACAGTGCCGGTAGGCTCGCGCCTGGTATTTCCAGGAGTTTCGCCAGTAGGTGCTGGTGAGGACTGCGATGGCGGGCGCCCTCCCCACGGAGGCCTCTTGTCCGCTTGCCCGTATTAGGACCGAACGGTGATCGCCTGCGCGAAGCAAACGGACTGAAAAATCGTGGACGCCGTAGTGGTAGACACCGGCCTCAAGGCCGGGGAGGTCGCCACAGACGAGATAGAGCTCGATGTGGTAAAGGGCCCCTGTGCAGGCGGCGGCCCGAAAGTACAACTCGCCTCCCGTGTAGGTTCGCTTCTTGGTGATCCCGGCAGACAAGAAGAAGATCCGCGACAGGGTCTCTAAATCGGGGGTGCAACTCTTGTGGGATCCTTCGCCCGAGGCTGAAATGGCCGAAAGGGCCGACCCCTTCAAGGGGGTGCCCTCCCTGGGCAGCGGGATGGGTTTTAGCGTGGAATACACCTTGTAGGGCAAAGGCTGGTTCTCCCAGTCCATATAATGAGGGTTTGAGTAGATGCTGGCTTGGGAGTGTTTGGTCTGGTTGTGATACGTCCAGGTTGCTTCGAGGTCACGATTTCCCAATGAACTGCTCCAAAAGAAGCCCCGGGAAGTGAGAGATGGGGTTTTGCCAGGGAGGCTGGAATGGTCGTTCCTGTCTTGGCCCGTTTTATTCGATCTTGACTACCTTGACGTCGAAGGTCAGCGTCTTTCCAGCCAACGGGTGGTTGAAATCCAAGACGACCAATTCCTCTTTGATCTCGTGAACCCTGAAGCGTTGAAGGTTCCCTGATGGATCTCGCGCAACCAGCTCCTCGCCCGCTTTCTGGAGGTCCTCTGGAACCAGCGCTTTCTCCACCTCCACGAAGGCGTCAGGGTTGAGCGTTCCGTAGGCCTTCTCAGGTTCCAGGGTGACCGTTTTCGTATCCCCCTCCACCAGACCCAGGATGGCGGCCTGGAGGGCGGGGAGGATCTGCCCTGAACCCTGGGTATAGGTGAGGGGTTCCTCTCCGACGTTGCTTTCAACCTCCGTCTTGTCCGGGAGGGTGAGTGTGTACTCGATGGAAACCTGCTTGCCGTCGGCCACCCCCTCCTGCGCCTTTGCGCTGTCTGCGACAACCCAGAGCAATAAAGACACAAAGACGACAAGCAGCGGAGAGGTTCCCGCAATTCGTCTGGGCAATTTCATGGCCACGACTCCTTCTTCCGCCGCGTGACTAGATTCGCGTGAGATGGGGTACACGCAAGCGCCAATAAGTCTGGTGGGTCTGTCAGCTTTCTCTTCTTCACTATAAATGCAGGCGAATATGAATGAATCAAGCTTCTTGGAGCTTGACGCTGCCTTTCACCGTGGCGCCGTCTTCCATCTGAAGCCTGGCGGCCTTCAGTTCTCCTTCGAAGTGAGCTGTTTTATCAAGCTTGACCAGCCCCTTGGCCATTAGGGTTCCTTTGAAATCCCCTCGGATAACCACGTTCTCGCTCTGAATATTCGCCTCGACCTTTCCCCCTTCTTCGATGCTCACTTGGTGTGCTTCCAGATGGACCTCGCCGGTCAAAGTTCCCCGGACCACGAGGTCTCCTCTTCCCGTCACCTTTCCGCTGAAGGTGATCCCCTGGCCGACCAGAGAGCAGTGGGTTTCGGCTGGACTGCGGGTGTCGGCCAGCACATCGAGTAGAGCCCCGCCTTGGCTACCCACTTTTTTTTCTTCCGACATCACGACACCCCCCTTGAAATATTCAGCGCACCGAATCCCCTGTCTGACAAGTGTCAACCCCTCTTCCCAGGAGACCCCCATTGGCCTCAATTGGGGGAGGGTGCAGAACCTCTTCCTGGGAGCAAAGAGAATCGTCCCTCCGCTCGCCCGTATTGGCGTCCCACGCTGGGTTTGGTATTGCCCCACCAGTCTATCTGATTTTCTTGCCCAGGGGAGCTTTTGATCGGGCGCACCAGGTTTGGGGTTCCGGGCGGATTGCGCTCATTGCGCTCAGCGACAGGGGGGATGTCACGGCGGATGAGGGCATACCCGGTAAAGAGACGCCCAGCTTGGGTTCTGCGGGATTCCGGGGTTTTCAAAGACCCCGAAAAGGCTTGACAGTCAGAGGGTGAGCAAGATATATTCAGAATATATCTCAATTCTTCAATGTGATGGAAGTAGGGGGATATGTCCTTCCAAGCAGCAATTCTCACCTAGGGAGACAGATGAGGGAGAGCACGAGGGTTTCAGGGAAGGGAGTCTGAGGCCTGCGTCACCAGCTTGTCTCGGCGCTGTAGAGGTTCAAGGTCACCTATTGGAGGAGATGGTCATGGAGAAGGGAAGGTGTCGTTGGATGGTTGCGGTCCTTGCGGCCATCGGAGTTGCGGGATTTGTCTACGGACACGCCGCAACGTCGGCACGGGCGGCAGGAGAAGAGGTCTTCTCACGATCTGAAATTAAACCATTCATTAACGCTTCCGGTGCGCTAAACCACGCCAGCACCTCGTGGGTCATGGAGACCATGTCGAACGGGGTGTGTGTGGGAGATTTTAACGGTGACAACTGGGACGATCTGTTCTTTCCTAGCGATAACGCGCCCGACGCCCCTTCGGGGTTCTTTGCTGCGTTCCAGGACCACGACAACAAGCTGTACATCAACCGAGGGGACCAGGACGGTGATGGTATCCCTGAATTTGACGAAGTCTCGAAGACTGCCAAAGTGACAGGCCAGGGGACCAAGGGCATTGGTTGCACCGTGGGCGATTACAACAATGACGGCAGAGCGGATCTCTATATCACCGCTGGCCAGCGTGGATTTGGCTTTCAAGGACACGGCGGTATCCGGCTAGAGGGAGGAAAACGAGTACAGATGCTCCCCACGGATGTTTTTGTTTCGGAGAGGACCGACGGCTTCTATGAGTGTGAGGGAGCAAACATCCTTTACCGGAACGACGGCAACGACGCCGCTGGTGTCCCGAGCTTTACCGATGTGACGGATGAGGCGGGGGTGGCTGAATGCCGGCACGGTTCCTCCGCCGCCTTTGGAGACATTGACCTCGATGGCGATCTCGATCTCATGGTCGGCAACTTCGTTGAGTCCGAGTGGTGGTTTTTCAACGAGGAGAACTTTAACGGTACGCGGGACACCCTCTTCGAGAATAAAGGGGACGGGACATTCACCGATATCACCGAGCAGGCCGGGGTAGGCGGCCGAAAGATGGTCAGCTATAGGTGGGAAGGCCAGAAGATAGCCGCCTTTAATTCCGACGTCAAAGACTCAAAGGGCCGGACGGTGGGCGAAGATCACTCTACCACGCACGTGGTTGGGTTTTTGGACTATGACGGGGACCGCTTCCCCGATCTCATCTCCGTCTCTGACGCTCCTGGAGTGATTTCCATCTTCCACAACAACGGCGACAACACCTTCACCGATGTGACGGAAGCGTCAGCGACTGACATAGCCGGGGATTGGATGGGGATTGCCTTTGCGGACGTGGATGGTGACGGCGATCTCGATATGTTCAACTCGAACTTTGGTTCGGACTGGTTTACCAAAAGGAAGGCCTCGGATACGTACATGATCGCCGACGCCGGCGAGTTTAACCGCTGGAACAAGGGTTCGCCCGCAAACAAGCTCTGGCGTTTCGACGGTGTCAGGGAGATAGAAATAGATGGCCGGAAGGTTCCGGTGCCCGTTATCGCCGACCTTTCGCGTTCCTTGAGTATCGAGTGGGGTGAAGTCCCGCCGGCGACGCTTGACCCTGAGCTGATTCTTCGCGACGAGTCATACTCCCCGATGGGGCTGGAGCATACGGAGTTCGGATTCGGCAGCATATTTTTCGACTTTGACAACGATACCCACCAGGACCTCTACTTCGTCGGCTCAATCATCCGCGGTTGCGGCGATACAAAATGCCAGCCACCGCCGGGCGGTGAGCGCTTTAACCAGCGCGGCCCTGGACGGCTTCTGCAAAATCTGGGCAAGGAAGGCATGTATTGGCGCGACGTGACCTTCGATACCCAGACTTTCAACATCGACCAGGAAAATTATGAGACCCGTGAGCGGGTTGCTTGGGATTATCATGAGCAGGGCCGAGGGGTCGCCAAAGGCGATTTCAACAACGACGGCTATGTTGACTTTGTGGTGAGCAATCTCGGGGGTCCCGACTCCAACCTTGCCGACACCCCGACCCTTCCAAACGGCATGAAGGAGTTCAGGCCCGGTCCCTCCTTCCTCTACCTCAACCCTGGGTATGACAACCACTGGCTCAAGGTGAAGCTCGAGGGAAACAAATCGAACCGTGACGGTATCGGCGCGATCGCTCGCGTGACGCTTCCCAGCGGCAGGGTGCTCATTGAGCAGGTCACCTCTGGGACGAGCTACCTCTCGAACCACTCCTTCACCCTGATGTTCGGCCTCGGTAAGGCCAAGAGGGTGTCGAAGCTCGAGATCAGCTGGCCCTCTGGCGAGGTGGATTCCTTCACGAACGTCAGAGTGAACCGAACCCTCAAGGTCACTGAGGGCGGAAAGCTGGAAAGGGTCAATGTAGCGGGCACAGGCCCCAAGGGAAGCTCCATGATGAGGTAGGTTTTTCCTGCAGACGAAAGATTAACGAAAACCCCGCCGATGTCCGGCGGGGTTTTCGTTTTTGTTAATAGAATGTTTCTGAGCCTTAAAGTTTCTTCTTAACTATCTCTTCTACATGTCTTGTTTTCGTGCAGACGAGGGGGGTGGGGAGGCACAGGCAGACGCCCCTCGAAGGGCTGTGCGGAAGGTGTGAATTAGTTGTTGGAACGTTGTGGATGGACGCCCGGCGACGGGCGTCTGTGATGGATTTGCAGGGAGACAAAAAATTCCAGACACCCCCTAAAAAAGTACTTGACAGCCAATTAAGGAACGGGGTATCGTGGCCGTCAATCAGGTTACATCTTTAGGGGAAGCGGCCTAGAAAGCGTGGGCGCGGGTGTCTTGGCGCAGCGGATGTGACGCCCGGTATTGGTTTTTGGGACCCCTAATAAAGAGACGTCGTAACAGCCAGGAGTGGGGAAGGCGCTCTCAGTGACGTACCTGCCCCGACGGGTTGGGCCCGGAGCGAGTTTCCCCGTTTTGGTTGTTCCCATCTGGTAGGGAGGATATCCACTGGAAATCGCCGGAAGTAAAAGAGACGGAGGCAGCGATTGGTCCCCGTTGTATCGGCGGTTAACACTTTCAAAGGGAGGGGATGCATATGTAACACAAGGCACCAAAGGCTGTACAGGAGGGGGGCCGACGCCTCCTTTCTGGGGTTCCAAAGGTAGTTATCAATAAATTTTGGTAAGTACCTGAGACACCCGTAGACATGCCAGGAAGTCATATGACATCTATGGGAGGAAAGTTCATGGGAAAGCCTAGGAGATGTCGCGGGATAATTTCAGTCCTCGCGGCTATCGGAGTTGCGGGATTCCTCTTCGGACATCTTGCGACGTCAGAGGCAGGCCACTCAGGAACAATTTCACGCGACAAGATCAAGCCCTTCACTAACGCCAAGGAGGCAATCGGCAACCACTACAACACAACCTGGATGATGGAGACGATGGGTGCCGGCGTCTGCGCCGTTGACGTGAACAACGACGGCTGGGACGACATCATCATCTCTAACGACAACCACTCCCAGTCGATAACGAAATTCTTCCGCGAGTGGACCGACTTCAAAACCGCGTTCTACCTGAACCGTGGCGACAAGGACGGGGACGGTATTCCTGAGTTTGAAGAGGTCTCGGAGAAGGCCGGAATCGCTGGAATAGGCTCCAAGGACATCGGATGCTCCGTTGGCGACTATGACAACGACGGCGACATCGACCTTTACATCACCGCTGGTGTGAGGGGGATGGGTGTCGTTGGAACTGACGGTGTCCGTATCGCCACCGTCACGACCATCGCCAAGGGTTACAAGGGCGAGACCCGCATCCAGGGTCCCTTCCCTCCGGACGTCTTTGTTTCCTACAAGCTGGACGGACGCCTTGAGTGTGAGGCTGGGAACAAGGAAGAAGGCGGAAGGTCCCACCTTTACAGAAACGACGGCAATGACTCGAATGGCATTCCGAGGTTTACCGATGTTGCAGAAGCCGCGAACGTGCTGAACTGCCGTCAGGGCAGCACCTCCAGCTTCGTCGACATCGACCTGGATGGCGACCTGGACCTTTTCGTCGGCAACTGGGTGGACTCGGACTGGATGGCGTTTAACGAGGAAGAGTTCTTTAACGCCTACCTGAACCAGCTCTTCGAGAACAACGGCGACGGCACCTTCACCAACATCACGGCCACCGCTGGTGACACCGACCGCAAGGGGTACACCTTCAAGTTTAACGGCGAAAGGATTCCCATTTTTAACCCTGAGCTGAGAGACGCGAAGGGGCGGACGGTGGGTGAGGACGGTCACATCACCCACGTCGTGTCCTTCATGGACTACGACAACGACCGCTACCCTGACCTGTTCGCCGTTGCGGACTCTCCGGGCGGAACAATCGCCATTTTCCACAACAACGGTGACAACACCTTTACCGACGTGTCAGAATCGGCGGGAACGGATGTTGCCGGTGAGTGGATGGGGATCGCCTGGGGTGACATTGACAACGACGGCGACCTTGACATGGAAAACTCTAACTTCGGGTCCGACTGGTACTCGAAGATCAAGAACACTGGTGAGCTGTTCATGCTGGAGTCCTCGGACTTCAACCGCTGGGGCAAAGGCAAGACCTCCAACTCGGTCTGGCGGTTCAACGGTGTGAAGGAAGCCCACTTCCCGGAGACCAAGTCCCCCCACAAGAATGTCCTGGCTCCGGACATCAGTGACATCACCCGCGCCATTCACATCGAGTGGGGTGCAATGCCCCCGCTGACGACGGACCACAACGAAGTCTACAAGCTTCAGTCGTACATCCCGCTGGGATGGGAGAACACGGAGTTTTCCTTCGGAAACGTGTTCCTCGACTTCGACAACGATGGTCACATCGATGCGTACCTCGTCGGTTCACTGGGGCGTGGTTGTGGCGACCACAAGTGCTCGGCTGAGACTGGCGAGCTGCCACCTGGCGCTGAGCAGTTCAAGCTGCGAGGCCCTGGACGTCTCCTCCAGAACCTGGGTCGAGAGGGTATGTACTGGCGTGAAGTGACCCTCGAGACTCAGACCTTCAACATCGAGGACGTCAACTACAAGACTGGTGAGCGTCTGGCTATCGACTACCACGAAGAAGGCCGCGGTATTGCCAAGGGTGACTTCAACAACGACGGTTACCCTGACATCGTGGTCCTCAACGCTGGTGGTCCGGCAGACAACCGCCCAGGGACTCCGGTGGAGCCTTGGGGACTGATGCAGTTCCGTGGTGGCCCGACCCAGCTGTTCATGAACCCTGGCTACGACAACCACTGGCTCAAGTTCAAGCTGGAAGGCACGAAGACCAACCGTTCCGCCATCGGCGCGGTTGTGCGCGTGTGGACCCCCAGCGGCAACCTGACAGTGGAGCAGGTGAACTCTGGAATGGGTTACCTCTCGAACCACTCGCTGCACCTCCTGTTCGGCCTTGGCCAGGACAGCGAAGCGAGCAAGGTCGAGATTTCATGGCCGTCCGGTCAGGTGGACACCTTCACGAACGTGAAAGCGGACCAATTCGTCAAGGTCACCGAGGGCGGTAAGATGGAGAAGATGGGGAGAGACGTCATGGGTCGCAGCCCGAATTAATGGGCAGGAGCCTGTGAGGAACTAAACCTTTCCTCAAGAGAAGTACAGCAGAGACCCCGCCGCATCTTCGGCGGGGTCTCTGTTTTTATGTGGTAAAATGTGACATTCCTCATGGGGCGCGCTGAAGGGGCTTTGTGGCGAAGCGGTCAGTAAGAGGGAAGAGTTCGATGGCGTATATCATCGCCGAGCCGTGTATCGAAGAGAAGGACAAGACCTGCGTTGAAGTGTGTCCGGTCGACTGCATTTACGAGGGGCCGGAGATGCTCTATATCCACCCGGAGGACTGTATCGACTGTGCCGCCTGCGAGTCGGTCTGCCCGGTGACGGCGATCTTTGAGGAGGGCGAGGTCCCTGAAGAGTGGAAACACTACGTTGAAATCAACAAGCAGTTCTTTGTAGATCACCCCGACGTGAAGCCCGCCACCAAGAAGGGCTATGTGGCTTGACCCCTGAGGGCGAGAAACTCCGCGTCCGCATCTCATCGGACGCCACGCTTATCTACCCGATAGTTTCGGGCACCTTTCCAAACATCGCTCACATCACGGTTCAGGTATCGGACGAGAAGGGGCCAGTCCCCGGGGCCCGAATTGAGTGGGCCGCCACCACCGGCTATCTCCCGCAAAACTTTTCGAGAAAGACCGACGCGGAAGGCCGAGGGTTCGCCTCCTTTTATTCTGGGGAGCCCGTGGAGGCCGACATCATCGCTCACGTCACAAAGCCGGGTTGTCAGAAAACTTCGGCCCAGCTCACCCTGAGTGTTCAGCGGGGCAGGGTCCGCGTGATCGTGAAGAACACGCCCCAGATAGGGGACATCTACCTGAACGGAGAGAAAAAGGGGACCGGGGGCGTCGCGTATGAGGTCGATGAGCCGGGTGTTTACACCCTCAGCTGGGGAGACGTGAAAGGGTACATTAAACCCGTGGCGGGAGACCTGCCCGTAAACCCGCATTACAGCGCAGAACCCCTTCAGGTTGATGCGACCTACCGGGAGCGTGCGAAACCGGGGGACCATGTGAGACTGACAGTGTTTGCAATGGCCCTCTTCGATGAGGCGACTGGCATCCCGAACCCGCTTCCAAAGGCCACTGTAGCTCTCGGCGACGGGCGGGTGATGACATCTGACCGGTCAGGTCGGGTGGTGTCCGACCTGAAAGCCGACACTGGCCCTCTGAGCATCCAGGTGACCCACGAAGAGTTGTTGGGGAAGGAGGGATTGGCGACGGTTGAGATTGGAAAGGCCGATCAGTTTGCGGTGGTGAACCTGGGCAGGATCAACAGATAATTTCAGGTCTTCGAGTCCATCTCCTCGGTTCTGTTCTTCGCGTACTCCGCGCTCGTTCCCTGCATAAATTTCCTGGCTTCATCCCAGTCCTCGAGAGAAAGGGCCTCGAGATAGACCATCATCCGCATCGCGCTGACCGTCTCCTCGTCGAGCCCTAGCTCCTTCGCCATCTCTCGGTTACTTTTGTGGGGATGCTCAATCACCACGTCTTGAGAGAAGCGGGGGTCTCCTCGGTGAACCTGATGCGCACCGCTGTGAGCGTAGATGTAATCCTTATGCTTCTCGTAGAGTGCTTTGGAGAATTTAACCGGCACTTTGACCGCCTTCGTCCGTTGTTTGATCCTCGGCGTCTATCTTCGGCTTCATCTTGTAGTTGATATCCCCAACGGGGCAGACCTTTGTACATTCAAAACAAGAGCCCAAGAATTGCGTTCCACCCGGCCCCAACGCCTCGATCAGGTGGAAAAACTCGTCCGAATACGTCATCTGTGTCCGCTTGAAAGGATCGGATTCGCTGATGACGGTATCCATGAACTTCATGGTGTGCTCGGAGCCCATAAAGCGCGCCCTGCTCGAGCAGCGGAGCTGATTGAAAGAGGCCCACTTCACCCGTCCCTTCTCGATAGCCCCGTCCAGACAGCCGCCCTGGCTTGAAGGGCACACATCCATGCAGAGTGTGCTCTTCTTCTCCATCCAGAGCTTAACGCACTGGGGGGCCGGGCAGGGGTTGACTCGCAACTTCCCATCGGGCTGAAGAGGCATCGTGGTTAAAATGGCCGTGAACTCGATCTTGCAGCCGTACCTTGGATGGAGGACGAGATTATTGATGCCTCGCGCGCCGAGGCCCGCCTCTTCCGCCATCAGCTCCATGCTCATCCACGGTTGCAGGCCGTCCTTGTACTCCATCGGCACCATCACCGCGTAATAGCCGCACTCCTTCTCAATAAAATCCTCGATTGCCTGGGCCGCGGCCAGACGCTTTCCCATCCGGTAGGCCTTGGAGACCATGGGGATGCGGGCGTCTCCGGCGTGGAGGGCCCCGTAGGTCGCGGCGTAGCCTGCAAGGACCACGATGCTCTTCGTCCCCGGAAGAATCTCATCGGTTTGATGGCCGGGAGGAGTCCTCGCGTCGACGCTTTCTGGAGAAGCGATGCCGACGTCCAACGCCCCCGCCTTTTTGGCGGTATCTTTTGTTTGTTCCTCAATGGTCATGTGAAGGGCCCTCGTGATTTCATCCTTGGGCAAAGAGCCAAATTCTTATATTCTTAATTATCCCACGCCTTCCCAGGCAGGTCAAAATTTTGGCCCGCACAGCACAGCATTCCCAATGTGCGCTGTTTTCATCTCTGGAAAAGAGGTGAGGAAATGAAGAGAGAGATAAGGGATGTCATCGGGGCGGCCCTCCACCACCTAAAAAGCCGCGGGGCGACCTACGGAGAGGTCCGCTATGTGACATCGCGCTGTGAGCGCTTACTGGTTAAAAACGGGGTCCTTCAAACCGTATCTCAGGGTGACGACGGGGGGTTCGGCCTGAGGGTGATCTATCGGGGTGCCTGGGGTTTCTCTTCGACCCCAGGGGAGGAAGAAGAGGCTCTTGTTCGGACGGCCGATCTGGCCCTCTCTGTGGCCGAGGCCGCCTCGCGCCTCAACCGGGAGCCTGTGACCCTTGCCGAGAGTTACCCCCACGTGGACACCTTTCAAGGGGTCTGCGCCGAAGACCCCTTTGCGGTCCCCCTTGGGCAAAAAATTGATCTTCTGGTGCGAGCCACTGAGGCCCTGCAAAGCCCCCGGACGGTCCAGGCGATGGGACTTCTGACAAGTCTTCGGGTGGAGAAAATGTTTGCGACCACCGAGGGGGCCCACATCGAGCAGTGCTTTACAGAGACCGGGGGGGGGATCACCTGCACCGTGGCCGAGGGGGCCGATGTCCAGCGCCGCTCCTTCCCGATGGGCCACGGGGGAGATTTCGCCCAGAGGGGCTATGAGTTTATTCGGGAGATGGGACTGGTGGAAGCGGCCCCCCGGGTCCGGGAGGAGGCCCTGGCGCTCCTCAAAGCCCCCCCTGTGCCGGGTGGGGAGTGGAACGTCATCCTCGACGGGAGCCAGGTAGGCCTTCAGGTCCATGAGTCCTGCGGGCACCCAGTCGAGCTGGATAGAGTTTACGGAGACGAGGTCAGCCTCGCTGGGGGGAGTTTCCTGACGCCCGAGAAGCGCGGCAATTTTCGCTACGGGTCTCCTCTTGTTCACATCGTGGCCGACGCCACCATCCCCGGGGGACTTGGGACCTTCGGTTACGACGATGAAGGGGTCCGGGCCACACGAACGCCCATCATCAAAGAGGGCCGCTTTGTGGATTATCTCACCTCCCGGGAGACCGCCGCCCGGCTGGGAGAGGTGAGCAATGGGTGTATGCGGGCTGAAAGCTGGAACCGCATCCCTCTTATTCGGATGGTCAACCTCAACCTGGAGCCCGGGGGAAAAGGGGCTCCAAGTCTGGAGGAGCTCATCGCCGACACCCGCCGGGGCCTCTACATGGTCACCAATAAGAGCTGGAGCATTGACGACCTTCGCCTTCACTTCCAGTTCGGCTGCGAGGCGGCCTGGGAGATCCGAGACGGGCGCCTGGGGACCCTTTATAAGAATCCTGTCTACTCAGGGATCACGCCTAAGTTCTGGGGCGGTTTGGACGCCGTCTGCGGGATCGGCGAGTGGAGGATGTGGGGGCTTCCGAACTGCGGAAAGGGAGTCCCCATACAGACCGCCCACGTGGGGCACGGCGCCGCCCCCGCCCGGTTCCGGGGTGTGACGGTGCGGGGGGCCTGATGCTGGGAGCCGACCGGGCCTTGACGTTGCTCGAGGAGATTTTGAAGGCGGCCCCCGCCTCGGTTCGTGTGGAGGCGACCCTTCGGGCCCAGGATGGAGGCTACACCCGGTTCGCCCGTTCCCGCGTCCACCAGAGTGCGGAGGAGTCGGACGCCCGGGTGAGTCTGCGGGTGGGCCTCGGCGAGCAGGTGGGGATCGCCTCGACGAACAGGTTGGACAAATCCTCTTTGAAGGTTTGCATGGAGGGCGCCCTTCGGGCCGCTGAGGCGAGCCCCCCGGTCCTGGCCCTGGGCCCTCAGGCGCCTCCCCGCCCCATTCCTCCCCTGGAGCTTTTTGACGAGGAGACGGCCGCCTGGGGGCCCTCGGAGCGTGCCGAAACCCTTCGCGGGATCTTCGAGACGAAAAACGCGGGTCCCGGTGGGGCAGGGGCCACATTTGCAGGCGCCATCTCGACGGGGAAGGAAGAGCAGGTGACCGCCAACTCGGCAGGGTTGAGAGCATATCTAGCGGGAACCTATGCCGAGGTGAGCCTTATCGCAGAGGGGGAGGCTGACGGAGACTATACCCCTTCAGGATACGCAAGCGCCGCCTCCCGCAGGGTGGGGCATCTTGACTTTCTGGGCCTTGGAGAGCGGGCCTTGAAGAAATGCCGACTGGCCGTTCATCCCAAAGCCCTCCCCGCCGGGGTTTACCCCGTGCTCCTTGAGCCTCCGGCCCTGGCCGAGATCCTCCACTGGCTTTGCTACATCGGTCTGGGGGCCCAGGCGCATCTCGACGGGCGCGGCTTTATGAGCGGGAGGATAGGAGAGGAGATCACGGGCACTTCCTTTTCCCTCTGGGACGACGGCCAAAACCCTTCGGGTTTTCCTGTCCCCTTTGATTTCGAGGGGACCCCCAAGCGTCGGGTCTCTCTCATCGAGAAGGGGGTAGCGCGGGGAATCGTCATGGACTCTGCCCAGGCCAAAAGGGCGGCAGGGACCTCGACGGGCCACGCCGCCTCCTTCGACCTCTCGGCCGAATCCTCCCCCAAAAATATTTTTGTCGCCGAAGGCGAGACTTCTTTTGAGGATCTTCCGACCACGTTGGACCGGGGCCTCTGGGTGAGCCGGTTTCATTACGTGAACGGTTACCTTCACCCCCCCACCTGTCTCATGACGGGCATGACCCGGGACGGGACATTCTGGGTCGAGGACGGTCAGGTGCGTCACGCTGTCCACAACCTTCGCTTTACCCAGGGGATGCTAGAGGCCTTCCGAGGGATTCGAGCCATCAGCAAAGAGCGCTGGTGCTTGGGATCGAGGGGGGAGTGGGGACCCCATTGTGTGGTCCCTGCGATGATCCTCGACGCCTTTTGTTTCAGTGGCGGCACACCCTCGTCATGAAGGGTGAATTAGGGCTGCTTTTTCAGGGCGAGGAAGAGGGTGCCCCGGTCTCGATTGATGAGGAGAAGGGTGGAGGGATTCTTCTGGGCCTCTTCGATGAGGCGGTGGTAGACCGGGAGAGCGGTGACCTTCTGGCTATTGATCTCCAAGATCACGTCCCCAGGCCGAAGACCGGAGCTCTGGGCGGGGCTGTCGTTTTCCACCCGGGACACGATGACGCCCTCATTGGTCTCAAGGTTCAGTTGTCTTGCAAGGTCCGGGGGAAGGGCGCCGACCTCGATGCCCAAGCGTTCCAGCGGAATAGACTGCTTCGGGGCCTCTAAGTCTCCTAGGCGGACCTCCAGGTCAAGGGAGTCAAACTTCCTCATGACTTCGAGATGGACCTGAGACCCAGGCTCGGTGCCCCCCACAAAGCGGGGCAGGTCCTCCACCCTCTGGATAGACTTCCCGTTGAATTTCAAAATCACATCGCCTTGGCGAATTCCTCCGGCCGCGGCCGGTCCCCCTTCGGTCACCTCGGCCACCAGGGCCCCTTCCTTTGTCCTAAGGCCGAGGGACTGGGCAAGGTCCTGGGTCACCTCCTGGATGACGACGCCGAGCCAGCCCCGGCGTACCTCACCGTGGGCCACCAGGTCTGAGAGGACGTGTTTGGCGAGGTTGATGGGGATGGCGAAACCCACTCCCAAGCTGTCTCTGACGATGGCCGTGTTAATGCCGATGACCTCGCCCTGAGCGTTCAGGAGGGGGCCTCCGGAGTTGCCCACGTTGATGTAGGCGTCCGTCTGGATATAGTTATCGTAGGGTCCAGACCCGATGATTCTGCCCTTGGCGCTCACCACGCCCACCGTGACAGTCTGAGCAAGGCCAAAGGGGCTCCCAATCGCCATGGCCCATTCCCCCACCTCGAGTCGGTCCGAGTCCCCCAACATTGCCGCGGGCAGGGGTTCCCCGACCTCGATGCGGAGGAGGGCAAGGTCTGTGTTGGCGTCCGTCCCGATGACTTCGGCGTCAAATTCACGACGGTCGTGGAGGGAGACCTTGATGCGCGCGGCCTTATCTATCACGTGGAAATTGGTCAAGATGAGGCCCTTTGGGTCGATGATAAAGCCGGAACCCAGGCTGTGGCGGCCCGGGTTGTCCTGCTGAGGTCCAAAGTCAGGAACAACCTCGGGATAATTGCGACGGCCCGGCGGTCCACCAAAGCGTCCGGGAAACCGCCGGGACGGGACGGGCTCCGTGGTGCTGATATTGACGACCATGGGCTTTTGGGATTTGGCGATTTCGACAAAAGTGCGAGAACCAAAGGGATGGGGGTCGTTCCCTTGCGCCCTCGCCTCAGAATGTAGTGCCCAGAGGGCGAGGAAGATAGCCCCGCTAAGTGCGAGAACTCTCTGTGGAGGGGACCGTTCCATCCAAACCCCCCGTCACTGTCATGGGTCCGTCTCTTGGGAAGTGCTCATCTGGGTCGCATTGACGCCAGAACCTTTGGGTGCTAGTTTGACTTTATCCCCTTAAGAGTCTTTTTGTAAAGGGGGTTTTTTTAGGGACTTATATACTTACCACGCACAAAACTTCTTGATCTTCTGTTTGACCTTCCGGGCTTCCTTTAGTTCGCACTCCCAAATAATCTGAGTCTTCCAGCCTATACGTTTGAGTGCGGCCATAGTCTCGCCGTCGCGTTCCTTGTTCCGTCTCAATTTCGGCCCCCAATAGGCCTGGTTCGTCTTCGGAACGTTTCTTCCGGCCCGGCAGTTGTGCCCGTGCCAAAAGCAGCCATGCAGGAAGATCGCCCGCTTATGTCGAGTGAAGGCGATGTCGGGCTTGCCCGGCAACGTGGACAAGTTCGTCCGGTATCCCCGATAGCTCATTGCCCAAACAAGCCGACGCAGCCGCATCTCCGGCTTGGTATCTTTCGACCGCACCTTCTTCATGTGCGGACGGCTCACCATCACCGGACCCTCTCAATCCAATCATCGCTGAACCTGACAAGAGTAAGGACGTGCTGAGGCTCAAGAAGGCCTGGATGCCGGTTGATGCGGAATTTATACGCCGATCCGGGTACTTCCTTTTTGACAGTGAATTGAGCGCCGTGGGGCTGCCAAGTGAATACATGCGTTCCCGTCGCCACGTTAAATCCTTCTAGATTGCTATTGCGATTGACCTCCCATCTATAGTCGGAAGGAGAATACCGGGTCGCCTCATATTCAAAAATGGTGAACTGTAAGGCGTCCATGTTCCGCATCAACACGACGATCCGTAGGTCATCATGCTCGTTCAAGGATTGATTCACGCGGTCGTTCCAGACGTTCAGGACGGCCTCTCCGGTCGCCGCCACGTTCTCCATTGGATCGTTAATCCCATAAGAGAAAATGGGCGAATTGCGTCCTGTTATGAGACGAACCGTAAGTTGCTCGAACGGCCTACGAGACTTGACGGTTTTCGCCGACCATGAGCAACCGTTCCAGAGAACATCGGTCACGCCTAAAGGCTGATCCCGGTGAGTTCCGCTGATAGAATCGGCGAAAATGCCCGCGAAATCGTTGCCAGTAATGTCAGCGTGTCCAACGGCTCGCGAGCGCGACGTCGTCGGGAAATTCGCCCAGAGGGTAAGGCCCCCTACGCGCTGGCCCTCTTCCGCGAAGCCTTGGCCGCCTGGACGACACTCAAAACCCCTTTGATTCCCGCCATAGCCAAGGGAACCGGAACCGCGTTGCCAGCCTGCTTGCGGGCTTGGCCGTCGTTGCAAACGATCTCAAAGGAATCCGGGAATCCTTGGAGCCGCAGTTGCTCTCGCGGAGTGAGCCGCCGCTCCCCGTCCACGAGGAGATAATTATACGACGCGCCCGCCCGCAACGCGCAAGAGTACGGATAACTGGATATGTTCCCGCCCTTGTTCTCATGCCAAACGGCGGGCTTATGCTCGCTCTTATGGGCGGCCCGCCGACGCTTTAGAATGCGCTCGCTCACGTAGAACTTCGGATCGGGGTCCGTCTCCAGAATCTCGGAGAGCGGCTTCATGGGGATTCCGCCTTCCGGCCAGGGAAACTCATCGAACTCGTCCATTGTCGCCGCAATAAATACGCGCTCTCTTTTTTGGGGGAGACCGAAATCGAGAGCGTTTAGCACTTTCCAAGAGACGCAATAGTCTAACTCTTCCAACGCGCCGACGATGCGCTCCATCGTCTCGCCTCGGTTGATCGTCGTGAGTTGCTTCACGTTTTCCAGTAGAACGGCGCGCGGCCTCTTGGCTTCCAAGAGCCTTACGATCTCAAAGAACAGCGTTCCTCGAATGTCGCTGAACCCGTCCCGTTTTCCGATTATCGAGAACGGTTGGCAAGGGAAACCAGCGAGAAATAGGTCGTGATCGGGAACCATCTTCGGCGTGATCCGGGATATGTCACCCTTTGGGCGTATCCCGAAATTTTGCTCATACGCGACGCGGCTCTCCTCGTCCACGTCGCAAGCTAAGACGCATTTCATCCCAAACGAACTCGCGGCTAAGTGGAATCCTCCGATTCCGCAAAACATATCGACGAACGTATTTAAGCCCCTGAGATAGGCGGGCGGTTTCTTGGTGGCCGCCACGCTTTTGACCATTGCCGGAAACGCGGGGTATTGATCGCTCACGTCGTCAAATTCTTGTAGGTGAGCCTGCGCCCTTCCATGCCCGCCACCAGCGCGCGGATGAAGTTGATACCGCAACTTCCGTCGCCGTTCTTGTCGAAGGCGGGCAGGTCCTTGGTGTTCAGCCGGAATACGAATTCGTCCACGTATCGCTGTAAGTGTTTTACGCTGAGATGGTGAAAAGTGCCGTGATAGCCGCGCTTGAACAAGGCCCAAAAACTCTCGACGCTATTGGTGTGCGCCACTCCGTTGACGTATTCGCCCGCGCCATGATTTACGGCCTTGTGGCGGTATTCCTTCAAGCCCCTGTAGGATAGGTGCTCGTCGGTATAAGGGTTCGATCCCTTGGCGACGTGCGCTCTGACCGCTCCCTTGAGCGTCCGGCTTTTGAGGTTCTTCAATACGCTGGCCCGGACCTCTCCCCTCCGATTGCTCGCGCCGAACACGACGGCTCTGCCGACAGGCCCCCGGCCCATGTTCAACCGCTTGCTCCGGTGTCGATTCTTCTCCTTGCCGCCTATAAACGTCTCGTCCGCCTCGACGGAGCCGCTGATCCGCCCATTCGTTTGGCAAGCCTCGCGGATACGGTGGAGCATGAACCATGCGGATTTTTGGGTAATTCCGATCTCTTTGGCGAGTTGAACCGACGAGATGCCTTTACGAGCCGCGCTGAGAAGGTGCATGGCGAAGAGCCATTTCCGCACTGGAATGTGGGAGCCTTCCATAACCGTACCGGTCCGTGTCGTAAACTGCTTCCGGCAGGACTTGCAAGTATAGATTTTCCCTTGGCGGATCTTGTATACTGCGCCATGGCCGCAATGAAGGCATAATATTCCGCCAGGCCAGCGAGCTGACTCCATGTAATCCCTGGCGGCAGTCTCGTCAGGGAATTGGCTAAAGAACTGAAAAGATGAGGGTTGCTTAATATTGACGTATTGTTTTTTCTTTTTCATACCTATAATATAAGGCCTTCATTTGTGTTTGTCAAGTATATAAATCCCGTTTTTTTATGGCAAAAGTCAGCAGGAGCACCCCTCTTGGGCGAACCAGCAAAGGGCCTTCTAGACGATCCCGCTCACCGAAGCCGAGTGGATCGCCATGGCATGTTCGAGATTCTGGGGAGATGGCCAGAGCAGTGGGCGGAAGCGACGAAGCTGGCGCGCCAAGTGGCCGACTGCCGGGACTCGAAGGGCCTAGATGAAACCGCCCATGTCGTCGTAGCGGGTATGGGGGGGTCAGCTATCGGGGGGGACCTCCTTCGCTCCTGCACGTCGGACACCCTCGGCGTTCCCCTCGCTGTCTCCAGGTCACACCTGCCCCCCGCCTTCGTGGGCGGGAAGACGCTCTTCATTGCCGTCAGTTACTCCGGGAACACCGAGGAGACCCTGTCGGCCGCCGCCCTTGCCCGTCGGGCGGGCGCCCGGGTGATCGCCGTGGCGAGCGGGGGGAGGCTTGCGGCCGAATGCCAAGAGAGAGGCGAACAGGTGATTTGCGTTCCTTCTGGGCTTCCACCCCGCCAGGCCCTCGCTTTCCTCTTTTTGCCTCTTCTGGGTTTGCTTCAAGGGTTGGGTTTCCTGGGCGACCAGACAGCGGCCATGGAAGAGACAGAAAGGCTCCTGAAGGTTCTGGTGGACCGCCACGGACCGGATCGGCCAAGTGGCGAAAATCCCGCCAAGGACTTGGCGGCGGCTCTTTTTGAGCGGGTCCCCGTCATCTACGGTGTCCAGGACAGGACTGACGCTGTCGCCGTGAGGTGGCGGGGTCAGTTTCACGAGAACAGCAAGGTCTGGGCCTCGGCCAACGTCCTTCCCGAGCTGGACCACAACGAGGTGACGGCCTTTGCCTCCCTCCCAGAGCTGACACGGGCGCGCCTCCACGTCGTCTTCCTCGAGGACAGTGAGGACAGCCCTCGGATCACTCGCCAGATTGAGCTGACGCGGGACCTTATCGCCCCGCAGGTGGCTGGGGTGACCCGCGCGAGGACCGAGGGGGAGGGCCGCTTGTCGCGACTCTTCTCCCTCATTGTGCTGGGCGATTTCGTCAGTTGCTATCTGGCCCTGCTCTACGGTGTAGACCCTCTCCCCGTCCCTGTTATCGAAAGTTTAAAAAGGGCGCTGGCGGAGGGCGAGGGATGAGCCTGGAACATCTTCGTAATTTCTCCATCATCGCCCACGTGGACCACGGCAAGTCCACCCTGGCCGACCGCCTCCTGGAGTTGACCGGGACCGTCTCTTCCCGAGAGATGACAGAACAGTTCCTCGACCGGATGGACATCGAGCGGGAGCGGGGAATCACCATTAAGGCCCAAACCGTGCGCATGAACTACGGGGCCCAAGATGGGACTCCCTATGTCCTTAACCTCGTCGATACCCCGGGGCATGTGGACTTCGCCTATGAGGTCTCTCGAAGTCTTGCCGCCTGCGAGGGGGCCCTTCTCGTCATCGACGCGGTCCAGGGGATAGAGGCCCAGACCCTCGCCAACACCTATCTGGCGATGAGCCATGGCCTCGCGCTCCTTCCCGTCATCAACAAGATCGATCTCCCCCTGGCAGACCCGGACCGGATCCGCCGCCAGGTTGAAGATGTCCTCGGATTGGGGGAGCAAGATATCCTCTTGACCAGCGCCAAGAAAGGGACCGGCGTACCTGAGCTTCTGGAGGCGATCGTCGCGCGTATTCCTCCCCCCGGAGGAGACCCCGAGGCTCCCCTAAAAGCCCTCATCGTAGACTCTTGGTTTGACCCCTATAGGGGAACCGTGGCCCTCCTTCGGATTTTTGACGGAGTCCTCCGCTCCGGGATGGAGATTCAAATGCTGGCTACGGACATACGCTACCAGGTGCAGGAGATCGGCTTTTTCGCGCCTCACATGGTCTCCCGGGGGTCACTCGGGCCGGGGGAGGTGGGCTACCTGATGGCGGGGATGAAGCGGGTAGGGGAGATCCAGGTGGGGGACACTGTGACGGAGGCCAACCGGCCGGCCTCAGGTCCCCTCCCCGGGTATCGAAGACCAAAGCCCGTTGTCTTCTGCGGCATATATCCCACCGAAGGGGCCCAGTATGACTTTCTCAAGACCGCCCTGGAGAAGCTTTCGCTGAACGACTCCTCCTTCACCTTTGAACCTGAGACTTCGGCGGCCCTGGGGTTTGGGTTTCGGTGCGGTTTTCTTGGACCCCTTCACATGGATATCGTCCGCGAGCGTCTTGAGCGAGAGTACAATCTGAACCTTCTTGCCACATCGTCCACCGTGAGCTATCGAGTCACTCACCGGGATGGAACAATCCGTCTCATCCACAACCCAACCGCCCTGCCGTCCGCCGGCCAGATCAGCCAGGTTGAGGAGCCTTATATCCTCGGGACCATCATCGTACCGACTGATTTTCTTGGGGCCATTTTAAGCCTGGCCCAGGAGAAGCGGGGGACAAAGCGGCGGCTGGAATACCTGGACACGCGCAGCGTTCTCTTAGAGTACGAGCTCCCGCTGGGGGAGGTCCTCTTCGATTTCTACGATCGGCTGAAGTCTGTGAGCAGGGGCTACGCCTCCTTCGACTACGAACCCCTCGAGTATCGGGCGGCCCCCCTGGTGAAACTCGATCTCCTTCTCAACGGGGAGGCGGTGGACGCCCTCTCCCTCATCCTTCACCGGGACAACGCCTATACTCATGGGCGCGCCCTCGCGGAGCGAATGCGGGGGCTCATCCCCAGGCAAAATTTCGAAGTGGTGATCCAGGCGGCCATCGGCAATAAAGTCATCGCCCGGGAGAGCGTCAAGCCCGTTCGAAAACAGGTGACCGCCAAGTGCTATGGGGGCGATGTAACCCGGAAGCGAAAGCTCTTGGAGAAGCAGAAAGAGGGGAAGAAACGGATGAAGCGGGTGGGGCAAGTCGAGGTCCCCCAAGAGGCCTTCATGGCCGTCCTCTCCGTGAATGAATGAGAGAAGATTTAGAGGACAGGAGACCAAGGTCTCCTATATAATTTCAGGAAACCGGAGTGTTTTAAGAACACGGTCCGTGACTCCCAGGACATAAGGAAAACGTTTTCACCATGATGAGAGATCCTGCGACCCAAGACGACCTTCTTCGAGAAACCCCTCAGGACGTAGGGCGGAAGAAAAAGAGAAAAAGCCTCTTTCGAGAGTACGCTGAGGCCATCCTGATGGCTCTTGTCTTGGCCCTGCTGTTGAGGGCCTTTGTGGTCCAGGCCTTTAAAATCCCTTCAGGTTCCATGAAGGAGACCCTTCAGATCGGGGATCATATCCTGGTGAACAAGTTTCTCTACCGGACTTGGTCCAAGGAAGACCTGGCGGAAGTTTTCGAGGTCATCCCCTTCCTGGGAGACGCGATCAAAAGCTTCACCGTACGCATCCCCTTCTACTACCATTTTCGCTTCAAGGATGTTCGGCGTGGCGACGTGGTGGTCTTTAAATTCCCTAGAGATGAGAGTCGGGATTTCATCAAACGGGTGATCGGTTTATCGGGGGAGGTGGTGGAGGTCCGGGGCCGCACCGTGTTCATCGATGGCGAACCCTTGGATGAACCCTACGCCCAGTACGACGAAGTGGGGCCTCAGGGGTCCTTCGCCACGCGCGAGCGCTACGGGCCGGAACGTGTCCCCGAGGGGCACCTCTTCATGATGG
This sequence comes from bacterium, assembly GCA_965249615.1. Classification (GTDB taxonomy): domain Bacteria; phylum UBA8248; class UBA8248; order JACPRG01. The sequence goes on from CBDFMI010000005.1 coordinate 168,085, forward strand.
GTGATAACCGGGACAACAGCCTCGATAGCCGGGCCTGGGGATTCCTCAACATGGACAACGTCAAGGGGGAGGCCTTCATCGTCTACTGGTCCTGGAATGGGGGCGACACATCGGTCCGTTGGAGCCGCTTGGGACACCTCCTCTTCTGAGAGGAGAGGGGCGGTTCACCGTCGAGACAGCGTTTAGCTGGGGCTTAGTTTTCTTCTCCCATCGTCACTGCCAGCCTTTTTTGACCACCCACCATCCTGCTTAAAACCCTGAGAAGGGCCATCTCCTCACTTGGAGCTCCCCCGAGTGGGAATGGAGTCTTCTTCTCCCTTGGGCCCTCTCGGAAGGGTTCCCAGGCACTCGGAGAGGTGGGCGAACTCCTCAATGCCGAGGGTCTCGGCCCGCCTCCTCGGGTCCACCCCGGCTTCCCGAATGGCCTCAGCCAGCTCCCCCGTCGCCACCCAACGCGGATAAAGAGCCTTGAGATTATTGAGAAGCGTTTTTCGTCTCTGGGAGAAGCTTGCCCGCAAGACTTGATCGAAGAGATCGGGGTCTTTCAAAGCGACTCGGGGGGTGCGTCTCGGGGTGATCCGAATCACGGTGGACGAGACCCTGGGCGGAGGAGAAAAGGCCTTGGGCGGCACATCGAAGCCCAGAGTCACCTCGTTCCAGAGCTGGACGGCGATGGAGAGGGTTCCATAAGCCTTTCGGCCGGGCTGCGCCGAAAGTCGCTGGGCCACCTCCTTCTGGAGCATGAGGATCATCTTGTCGACGGTCTCGCGAAGGGGAAGAAGTCGTAAGAGGATGCCCGTGGCGGCGTAGTAGGGCAGGTTTCCGACGATCGTAATCCCAGGGCCGAGGGAGGCGAAATCGAACGAGAGCGCGTTGGCCTGAAGAATTTCGACGTGGGGGACCTCGGCGAATTCTCGCTTCAGCCGAGAGACCAGGTCGGAGTCGATCTCAAGGGCCGTGAGGTGCCCTCCACCTGAGAGAACCCGGGCCAGACGTCGGGTCAGGGCCCCCCGGCCCGCCCCGATCTCCAGGACCCGCTCCTTGCCCCCCAGGTGGGCGAAGGCCGCTATCCGGTCGAGGACGTGGCGGTTCCTCAGGAAGTGCTGGCCGATGGGGGGGCGTCGGGTCATAACCGAACAGAGGGGCCCTTTTGTCTCCTCAAGTGGCGGGCCCGCTGAAGGGTGAGCCTTGAGGCCAAGCGCAGGGCGGCGATGAGACCCTCGGGGTCGGCCTTGCCCTGGCCCGCGATGTCAAAAGCAGTTCCGTGGGCGGGTGAGGTTCGCACGAAGGGAAGCCCCAAGGTGACGTTGACGGCTTTTTGGCGGCCAAGAACCTTGGCGGCGATGAGGCCCTGGTCGTGATACATGGCCAGGATGGCTCGAAAGCGCCGGGGGCGGGCAAAGAGCGCGTCTGCGGGAAAGGGCCCCTGGACCGAGACTCCCTCACTTGTGGCCTGTCGCACCGCGGGCAGGATCTTTTGTTTCTCTTCGGACCCCAGAAGGCCCGACTCCCCTGAGTGGGGGTTGAGCGCGCAGACGCCGATTGAGGAGTCCTTTTGGCCCAGATCCTTCAGGCATTCGTTAAGGAGACGGAGCTTGGACAGGACGGCCTGGGTGCTGATGGCCCGTGAAACCTTCGAGAGGGGGAGGTGGGTTGTGACGAGGCCGATCCAGCCCTGCCGGATAAAAAAGGCCATCATGTAATCCTGAGCCTGACAGAGATCGGCGAGGAGCTCCGTGTGCCCGGGACAGTGGATCCCCGCCAGGTCCCAGGAAACCTTGTGGATAGGGGCCGTGACGACGGCGTCCACCTGTCCCGAGAGGGCCAGCTGGGTTGCCCGGCGGACATAGGCGAGGGAGGCCTTTCCGGCCGGTGCGCTCGTCTCTCCGACACGGATGCCCCGCAGGCGCGTTTCCCCCTCGTGCCAGAGGGCGGGGGAGAGGGTCTTGTGCAAGCGGCTTTCTCCCTTCGGTCTGACGGTATGAAGACGGGAGAGGCTGGCGACAAGGCCGAGGGAGCGAGCCGTTTCCGCGAGCCAGCCCCGGTGTCCAACCACCAGGAGATGGCTTTCTTTGAGCACATGGGGGTCCTCCAGGGCCTTGAGGACGATCTCGGGACCGATCCCCGCGGGGTCCCCCATAGTGAGGGCAATCCGAGGCAGGGTGGGGCTCCCGGGGCCGTGAGTGAGGTGTTCCCCTCTGGGGGCTTTCATGCGGAGGGATTCTACCACGCGGTTGACTTTTCGAAGGCAAATGCGTAAGATTCAAGCCCATTCAGCGGGATAAAACCCCGCTAACCCACGCATTTTTCCACGTTTTTAGCAAGTCCGGTGTTTTCGCCCAGTAGGGGGGATTCCCCGGCCGATGGAGTGGACTAGGTCTCGACTTAGAAGCGACTCGGAGAAGCCATATCAGCGCCTTGTTCGCCCCAAAAGGGGCGAGAAGTTTGGGTCGTGACAAGAGGGGACACAATGGCTAAACAAGCTGTGGAAAAAACAGAATACGCCAGGGGATTAGAGGGCGTTGTCACAAACGAGACGGCCGTCGGCTACGTGGATGGTGTGAAAGGGCAACTCGTCTATCGGGGTTACAGTATTGACGACCTCGCCGAGCATTCCAGCTACGAGGAGACGGCCTACCTTCTGCTCTTTGGAAAGCTTCCGGCCCAGCAGGAGTTGGATGGTTTTAAGGCGAAACTCGTCAGCCATCGGCCCATCCCCGGCCAGGTCATCGATGTCCTGAGGGCTCTTCCACGTTCCGCCCACCCCATGGCGATGCTTCGGACCGGAATTTCCGCCCTCGGCTGTTTTAACCCCAAGGCGGATCAGGCCACTGTTGAGAATGACACCGAGATTGGCTTCAAACTCATCGCCCAAATGGCGACGGTTACGGCGGCCGTTGCTCGGATTCGAAAAGGGGCGGATCCCGTGGATCCGGACCCCTCACTCGACCACACGGCCAACTTCCTCTACATGGCTGGCGGGGAGAAGGCCGATCCTTTCATTGCCCGTGTCATGGACGTCGCCCTCATCCTTCACGCGGACCATGGGAATAACGCCTCAACCTTCAGCTGTATGGCGGTCAATTCCTCTCTCTCGGATCTTTATTCCGCCATCGTGGCGGGCATCGGCAGCCTCAAGGGGCCCCTTCATGGAGGGGCGAACGAGCAGGCCCTGAAGGAGCTTCTCTCTATCGGTTCCCAGGATCATGTAGATGACTACGTTAAGAAGCGCCTTGAGGAGAAGAAGAAGTTCATCGGTTTTGGCCACCGGGTTTACAAGACCTATGACCCCCGGGCCAAGATCCTGGGCCGATACTCCAAGGAGGTGACCGAGCGGAAAGGGATGGATCGCCTCTATGAGACCGCCAGGCGGCTCGAAGAGCAAGTGGTCGCCGAGTTCGGCGAGCGGGGAATCTTCACGAATGTGGACTTCTACTCGGGGACCATTTACCACAGCCTGGGTTTCGAGGCCCCGATGTTCACCACGCTGTTTGCCGTCAGCCGCATCGCTGGCTGGGTGGCTCGGATTCTGGAATACCTTCCTGAAAACCGGCTCTTTCGCCCTCGGGCGCTCTATGTGGGAGAGCTCGAGGCCCACTACATACCGATTGATCAGCGCTGAGCTATCAAGCGTGGTTGGAAAAGAGAATCCCCTAAGCGGGAGGGGGAGGATGGACCTTCCGCAGGGCGGGATCATAGGAGTGAGGCATGACCCAATTTAAAAACTTGAAGGCCCCCAAGTCTGGGGCACCCATTCAGGTCAGGGACGGGAAGATAGAAGTCCCCGATGAACCCATCATTGCCTACATCGAAGGAGACGGGATCGCGGTGGACATTACGCCCGCCATGCTCAAGGTGGTGAACGCCGCCGTCGAGCGCGCATATGGGGGGAAACGCCGCATCGAGTGGTTTGAGATCTTCGCTGGGGGGAAGGCCAATGAGCGTTATGGGGAGTGGCTCCCCAAAGACACCCTGAAGGCCATCGAGACCTATGCCGTGGCCATCAAGGGACCCCTGACGACACCCGTTGGGGGGGGTCATCGAAGCCTCAATGTCTCTCTTCGTCAACTCCTCAACCTTTACGCCTGTGTCCGCCCCGTCCGGTGGTACCGGGGGGTCCCGAGCCCGGTCCACCACCCTGAGCTGATGGACATGGTGATCTTCCGGGAGAACACCGAGGATGTCTACGCGGGGATCGAGTGGGCCCAGGGGACTCAGGAGGCCGGACAGGTTCTGGGTTTCCTGAACGAGAAGATGGGGACTCAGATCCTGGCCGACTCGGGTGTAGCCATTAAGCCCATCAGCATTACCGGAACGAAACGCCTCGTCCGAAAGGCCATCCAGTACGCCATCGACCAGAACCGACGCGTCGTTACGCTGGTCCACAAGGGCAACATCATGAAGTACACCGAGGGGGCTTTTCGGGACTGGGGATATGAAGTGGCCAGGGAGGAATTTAGCGCCCAGACCATCACCGAGGAAGAGACCTCGAATGGAACTCCCTTGGACGGGAAGATTCTCATCAATGACCGGATCGCGGACAGCATGTTCCAGCAGATTCTGACCCGGACTGCGGAATATGACGTCGTCGCCTGCCCGAACCTGAACGGAGACTATCTCTCGGACGCCTGTGCTGCCCAGGTGGGGGGTCTTGGAATGGCGCCAGGGGCCAACATGGGCGACCATGTCGGCCTTTTTGAGGCGACCCACGGGACAGCCCCCAAGTATGCGGGGAAGGACATGGTGAACCCGAGCTCCCTCATCCTCTCAGCGGTTATGATGCTGGAGTATATGGGCTGGGATGAGGCTGCACACGGGATCTCCAAGGCCTTGGGGGCCACCATACAACAGAAGACCGTGACCTACGACCTCCAGCGGCAGATGGAAGGCGCCACCAAGGTGAGCACCTCGAAATTCGCTGAGAACATCGTGAAAAACCTCTAGTGGTGAGGTTTCTATGAGAAGACCGAAGATCACCGTCGTGGGATCCGGAAACGTCGGGGCCACGGCCGCCCATTGGGCCGTTGGCAAGGGGCTTGGGGACGTGGTCCTGATCGATATCGTCGAAGGAGTGCCCCAGGGCAAGGGCCTGGATCTCCTCCAGGCCGGGCCTGTGGAGGGTTTTGACTGCCGCGTCGTCGGCTCCAACAGCTACGCCGATACCCAGGGCTCTGACGTGGTGGTCATCACGGCCGGGGTTCCCCGAAAGCCGGGGATGAGCCGGGAAGATCTCCTCGACACCAACGCCAAGATCATGAAGTCCGTGACTCAGGAAGTGGTCAAGGCCTCCCCCAACACCATCCTCCTCATCGTCTCTAATCCGCTGGACGTCATGGCGTATGTGGCAAAGCAGGTGAGCGGGTTCCCCCGGGAACGGGTGGTTGGTATGGCGGGTATTTTGGATACGGCCCGCTTTCGAACCTTCATCGCCGAGGCGGCAGGGGTCTCGGTAGAGGACATCATGGCCCTTGTCCTTGGCGGCCACGGAGACTCCATGGTCCCCTTGGTCCGGTGCACCTCCATCGGGGGGATCCCGGTGACCGAGTTTCTTCCCAAAGAAAAGATCGATGAGATTGTCGAGCGGACGCGAAACGGCGGGGCGGAGATCGTGAGCTATCTCAAGATGGGGAGCGCCTTCTACGCTCCGGGGGCGGCCATTGTCCAGATGCTGGAGGCCATCTTGAAGGATAAAAAACGGATCCTCCCCTGTTCGGCCTACCTCGAAGGGGAGTATGGCGTTGAGGGTGTCTTTCTCGGTGTTCCTGTCAAGCTTGGCGCTCGGGGGATGGAAGGGGTTATTGAGGTCCCCCTCGCCGATGAGGAACGCGGGGCCCTCATGAAGTCGGCCAAGGCGGTTCAGGGCTCCATTCAGCACTTAAAGCTTTGAGGGCCGAAGGAATGAACCTGACCCATGCAACCTCGCAGGGAGAGGCAGGGTCGGGTCCAGCCCTTCGGGAAATCCAGGGCATCCTGAATGGGCGGCGGCTCGTCGTCGTCTCCAACCGGGCGCCCTATGCGCGCCATCGTAGAGAGGGAAAGGTCCGATGGGTGCGCGCAACCGGTGGGCTCGTCTCCGCTCTGGACCCCGTGCTTCAGCGATGCCGGGGACTTTGGATTGCCGCCGGGACCCTGAATGCCGACGGGACCGCTGAGGATTCCCAGGGGCCTGTCGCCCTCCCCCCCGATGATCCTCTCTACACCCTCCAGCGTGTATGGCTCACCGAAGCCGAGGTCCGAGGCTTCTACTCTGGATTCTCGAACGGCGTCCTCTGGCCCCTGTGCCATCTTCAGATGGACAAGGTGCGCTATCGACAGGCCGCCTGGCGCCGCTATCGAGAGGTGAATGAAAAGTTTGCCGCCGCCGTGGCGGAATCCGCCCGGCCCGATGACGTCATCTGGTGGCAGGATTACCATCTCGCTCTGGCCCCCGCCTTTCTAAGGGCCCAAAGGCCCGACCTCCTCCAAATCCATTTCTGGCATGTTCCCTGGCCCCCCTGGGACATCTTTCGGACCTGCCCTTGGCGGGCCGATCTCCTAGAGGGCCTCCTCGCCAACGATCTCCTGGGATTTCACCTTCAGCGGTTTTGCGACAACTTCCTCCACTGTGCCTTGGCGGCCCTGGGGGTGCGGGCCACTGGGGAGGAGGGGGAATTCCGCCACCAAGAACGAACAGGGCAGGTGAGTCCTTTTCCCATCAGTATTGATTTTGAAGAATGGGAGCGAAACGCCCAGTCCCCCTCAGTAGAGCGCCATCGCCGCCGTCTCTCACACCCCTTCGAGGTGATGGGGATCGGCGTGGAACGTTTGGACTATACAAAGGGGATTCTGGAGCGTTTCATTGCCCTAGAGCGTTTCTATGATCGCTACCCCGAACACAGGGGCCGGGTGGGGTTTGTTCAGGTGGCAGTGCCCAGCCGGGCCCAGTTGGCTGACTATCAGGACTATCGGGCGAAGGTCGAAGCGCAGATTAATCGCATCAATCAACGCTATCAGGTGGGGGATTCTCCGCCCGTCCAGTTTCTCTACCGGAGCCTGCCCCGGGATGAGCTCATCGCCCGCTATCGCCTGGCGGACTTTGCCATCGTGAGTTCGCTCCATGACGGGATGAACCTGGTGGCCAAGGAGTTCATCGCTTGTCAGGTGGACCAAAAGGGTATCCTCATCTGTAGTGAGTTCGCCGGTGCCGCCGAGGAGCTGGAGAACGCCCTGATCATTAATCCCTACGACTCCGAGAGCTTTGCGCAGACCCTGAAAGAGGCCGTCGAGATGCCAGCCGAGGAACAGGCCCAGCGGATGGAAGGGCTGCGTGGCCACGTCGCCCGGTATCATATCTTCAAGTGGTGCGCCGATATCCTGGGCGCCGCCCCCAAAGGGGCCGCTCCCCCTTTCATCAGGAGTCCCGAGCCACCCCCGCCAGGGACTTCTGCCCGTCCCCTGAAGACCGACGCAGAGGCCGCCAAGGCGAGCTTCGCAACCACCCCGACTCCTGCGCTTCTCCTTGACTACGACGGGACCCTCACCCCCATCGCTCCATCTCCCCAGTCGGCCCGGCTCTCAGCGAGGGCGATAGGCCTTCTGGAGGGACTCAAGGGGTGCGGGGTGTCCGTCGGGATCTTGAGTGGACGCGCCCTCTCCGATCTGAAGGAACGTGTCCCCCTCTTCGGGATCACGCTGTCCGGAAACCACGGTTTGGAGGTGGAGGGACCGGAGGGCTCCTGGCACCATCCCGAAGCAGTCCAAAGACGACCTCTTCTTGCTCGTCTGGCCTCTTCTCTCGGCAAGACCTTCAATGAGGAGTCGGGCGTTTGGGTGGAGGACAAGGGGTTCTCCCTTAGCCTCCATTACCGCGGGTCTCCTCCTGAGCGAACTGCCGTTATTCGGTCGAGGGCAGAGGCCGTGGCCTCAGATTTTGTGGGGATTAGGCTCCGCCGAGGGAAAAAGGTGATAGAATTTCGCCCAGACGTGGACTGGGATAAGGGGAGCCTGCTTCTTCGCCTGATGAAGGAATGGCGGCCGGGGTGGGTCCTCTATGCCGGAGACGACGAGACGGACGAGGACGCCTTTCGGGCGGTGGTCGGCGGAGGTTGGGAGGGAATGGCCTTGCGGGTTGGAGAATTTTCTTCCTCGACCTGGGCGACCCATTGGGCGAAAGACCCGGAGGAGCTGCTGGGTTTTCTTGACTTCCTTCTTTCGGCAAAGAGGAATGGGCCATGATTAATATCGCTGGGATCAATCTTAACTTGATTACCCAGGCGGCTATCCCCATCGCCGTCTTTGTTGGCGTGACCCTCCTGGCTTTTTTGGCCCGCCGGTTTCTCTTCGTCCTCTTTCGGAGGTTGTCCCGGCGAACCCAGACCCCCTTAGATGACATCCTGATCAACTCAATAAAAGGGGCTTCTATTCTCTGGTGTTTCGTCCTTGGGATCTATTTCGCTCTTGCCTCGGCAGAGGTGCCGCCCACTCTGGCCGCAAATGCGGGGCTTGTGCTGAGCTCGCTCATTATCATGTCGGTCACCTTGGCCTCGGCGAACACCCTTGTCCAGTTCATGATTCACTATGTGACCCGCACGAAGATTGACATCCCCATTACAGGCCTCTCGAGCACCATTATCCGGGTGGTGGTGCTGGGGACCGGCACCGTTGTCCTCCTGGGGAACCTGGGGGTTTCCATCACGCCGCTCGTAACGGCCATGGGGGTCGGGGGTCTTGCAGCGGCCCTGGCTTTCAGGAGCACCCTCGCCAATCTTTTCTCGGGCGTTCATCTCCTCATCGAGAAGCCCATCAGGGTGGGCGACTATATCAAGCTGGGCTCTGGGGAGGAGGGCTACGTCATCGATATCGGATGGCGGACGACTCGCATTCGCATGTTGCCGAATAACGTGATCATTCTACCGAACGAAAAACTGGCCGAAAGTATCATCACGAATTACAATCTCCCCGAACGGGCCATGTCCCTCCTCATCCGGGTCGGGGTGAGCTACGATTCTGACCCGGACCACATAGAGCGGGTCCTCATCGAAGAGACAAAGGAAGCAACGGGAAAAGTCCCCGGCCTGCTCGAGGACCCTCCCCCCTTTGTCCGGTTCATCCCGGGTTTTGGAGATTCCTCGCTGGACTTCACCCTCATCTGCCGGGTGGCTGAGTTTGTGGACCAGTACCGGGTGCAGCATGAGTTGAGGAAGCGTATCTTCAATCGGTTCAAGGCCGAGGGGATTACGATCCCGTTCCCCATCCGGACCGTCGAACTGAAGGGGGCACCCTCGCCCGAGGGAGTGACGGCCCGCGCGATATCCAAGAGCCCCCCCGAAATCTAAAAAGAGGGGCCCTGAAGCGAAAGGGGGCGGGGGCCAAGAGTCGTCGGAGTCCGCCATGGAAGGTGCTGCCGCAGATGGTATGATCGACGCCGGTTGAAACGCACTCCCTTACCCGTGGTACCCTTGTTGCAGTGAACTCTGCATGATGGGTAACTGAGGCCTCGGAGAAGACAAGGGGCCTTTGGGGGAGGCGCTTGAGCCTCGAGAAGAGGTTGCGGGAAAGGAGATAAGGGAAACATGGCGGGTTCTATGGAGACCGTCGAACGAACGGGATTTGGGACGACAGAACGGCGAGACGCCTGGTGGCTTCAACCCCTCGCGGTGGCTGTGGGTTTGAGCTTGTTCGGGCTTTACTCCACCTGGGCGGCGCTTCAGGGTCAGAATTATTATGCTGAGCCCTATCTCTCTCCTTTCTATTCTCCATTGATCCTGGTCAATTGGTGGCCCCTTTCCCCTGCCATTCTTATTTTGTGGGCGCCCCTGGGATTTCGAGCGACCTGCTATTACTACCGAAAGGCGTATTATCGCGCCTATTTCCTTGATCCCCCCGCCTGCGCCGTGGGGGAGTTCAAGGGGCGGAAGTACCGGGGTGAAATGGCCTTCCCCTTCATCCTTCAGAACCTCCACCGGTACTTTCTCTATCTGGCTCTCGTCGTCTTGGCCTTCTTGTGGTACGACACCGTCAAGGCCTTCTTCTTTCCAGAGGGGTTCAACATCGGGGTGGGGACGTTGATCCTCCTCGCCAACGTGGTCCTTTTGTCCTTCTACACCTTTTCTTGCCACAGCCTGAGGTATCTCGTCGGAGGGAACCTCGATTGCTTTTCCTGCGTCACGTTCGGCGGGGGCAGGCACAAGGTGTGGAACAAGGTAAGCGCCCTGAACCGCCATCACATGCTCTGGGCTTGGACCAGCCTGTTCATGGTGGGTTTCTCCGATTTCTACGTGAGAATGGTGGCGTCCGGGCTCATCCAGGATGTTAAATTTTTCTAATGGAAGCTTACGAAACTCACGAACACGACGTGGTGGTGGTTGGCGCGGGCGGGGCCGGTCTCTGGGCGGCCATCGAGGCGTCAGCCCAGGGGGCATCGGTGGGATTGGTGTGCAAGTCCCTCCTGGGGAAGGCCCACACCGTGATGGCGGAGGGCGGGATCGCTGCGGCCATGGCCAGTGTGGATCCAGAGGACAGCTGGCAGACCCACTTCCGGGACACCATGCGCGGCGGAAAGATGCTGAACCATTGGAGGATGGCCCAAATCCACGCCCAGGAGTCCCCCGATAGGGTCCGTGAGCTGGAGTCCTGGGGGGCCCTTTTCGACCGCACCCCCGATGGGACTGTCCTGCAGCGCCCTTTCGGAGGTCACCGCTGGCGCAGGCTCTGTCACGTTGGGGATCGGACTGGCTTGGAGATGATCCGAACCCTCCAGGATAGAGCGGTGCACATGGACATCCCGGTCTACATGGAGTGCACCCTCACCCACCTCCTTAAAGATGGAGACCGGATTGCCGGCGTCTTTGGCTACTGGCGGGAGAGCGGCCGCTTCGTCCTCTTCAAGGCGAAGTCCGTGATCCTCGCCACCGGGGGCATCGGGATGGCCTACAAGATCACCTCGAACTCCTGGGAGTACACGGGAGACGGGATGAACATGGCCTATGACGCCGGGGCCGAGTTGGTGGACATGGAGTTCGTCCAATTCCACCCGACCGGGATGATCTGGCCTCCTGGGGTCATCGGCATCCTCGTTACGGAGGGGGTCCGCGGGGACGGTGGTGTCCTGAAGAACTCCGAGGGCGAGCGATTTATGTTCCGCTATATCCCCGAGATGTTTCGATCGGAGACAGCCGAGACGGAAGAAGAGGCTGAGCGCTGGCTTGCCCGGGACAAGACCGCCCGGAGGCCACCGGAGCTGCTGACGCGCGATGTGGTGGCGCGAGCCATCTTGAACGAAGTGAAGGAGGGGCGGGGCAGCGAGCACGGCGGGGTCTACCTCGATATTTCGCACAAGCCCAGCGATTACGTCAAAAAGAAATTGCCCAGCATGTACGTTCAGTTTCTCGAATTGGCGGACGTGGACATCACCCAACAGCCCATGGAAGTAGGGCCCACCACCCATTACATGATGGGCGGGGTGAGGGTGGACCCCGAGAGTGCAGCGACCACAGTTCCCGGCCTGTTTGCGGCCGGTGAGGCGGCGGCGGGCCTGCACGGGGCCAATCGACTCGGGGGCAACTCCCTTTCTGACCTTCTGGTCTTTGGGCGGAGAGCGGGTTTGGGGGCGGTTGAGTACGCAAGGGGGTTGGACTCGGAACCAAAAGTTTACTCGGAGGAGATACAACGGGCGGCTGGGGAGATGCTTCAGCCCTTCGAGCGTTCAACAGGGGAGGACCCCTACGCCATCCACCGCGACCTGCGAGAGATTATGCAGCAATACGTCGGCATCATCCGTACCGAGGCGGATCTTCGAACGGGCCTGGAACGTCTGGCCGAGCTGAAGGAACGGGCAGCCCACGTGAAGGTGGAGAGCTCCCGCCTCTACCACCCGGGCTGGCATCTCACCAGGGACCTCACCTCCATGATCACGTCCTCCGAGGCCATCGCCCTAAGCGCCCTGGAGCGGAAGGAGAGTCGAGGGGCACATACCCGAGCAGATTTTCCGGACAGTGACCCCGAGTTAGGAAAGGGGAACACGGTTGTTTACCGGCAGGGAGACCATATGAAGGTGAAATTCGTCCCCTTGCCCGAGATGCCCGAAGAGCTGAAGCGACTCCTTGGAGACAGCAAATAAATGAATGAGGCGGTCCTGAGAGTCTTCCGTGGCAACGCGGACGGGGGAGAGGAGAAAGAATACCGGATTCCGGTTACCACCGGCATGGTGGTCCTGGACGCCATCCACCACATTCAGGGACACATGGCACCGGACCTCGCCGTTCGCTGGAACTGCAAGGCGGGAAAGTGCGGCTCATGCGGCGCGGAGGTCAACGGAAAGCCCCGCCTGATGTGCAAGACCCGCATGGACGAGTTCCCTGAAGGAGAGCACATCACGGTCCATCCCATGAAGGCCTTCACGGTGGTCAAGGATCTGGTGACCGATGTCTCCTGGAATTATGAGGTCAATAAAAAAATCGCGCCTTTCAGCCCTAAGCCCAATACCGACTGGAAGATGTATCAAGACGACGTGGATCGGGTGCAAGAGTTCCGTAAGTGTATCGAGTGCTTTCTCTGTCAGGACGTCTGTCATGTCCTAAGGAACCACGACCAAAAGCACGTCTTCGCTGGCCCCCGATTTTTCGTGAGGGTGGCAGGTCTGGAGATGCACCCCCTGGACGGCCTTTCTCGAACAAAATACTTGAAGGAGGTAGCGGGGATCTCGCTTTGCAACATCACCAAGTGTTGCACGGAAGTTTGCCCCGAGCATATCACCATTACCGACAACGCCATCATCCCCCTCAAGGAGCGGGTGGTGGATGACTACTACGATCCCCTCCGGTGGCTCTTTCGGAAAATCATGGGGAAGAAGAGGGCTGAATAGCTGTCAGATACTGGGGCGGCACAGTCTTCGACTCGAAGGGCCGAGCGCTGTCCACCTTCCCCCTTTTTCTAGAGCTTTGATTCGGACCTGCTTGAAGGTTTTAAAGAGGGCAATGTGAAAATCCACGAATATCAAGCCAAGGCGATCCTCAAAGACTTTGGTATTCCCGTCCCCAAGGGAGGCGTGGCGGAGACCCCAGAGAAATCCGGCTCCATCGCCAAGGAGCTCGGCGGTACTGTGGTGGTCAAGGCCCAGATCCATGCGGGGGGAAGGGGAAAAGGAGGAGGGGTGAAGCTGGTGAAAGGGCCCGCGGAGGCCGAAAAAGTCGCCCGCGCCCTCCTTGGCAGTCAACTGGTCACACCCCAGACGGGGCCCGAGGGTCAACAGGTCAAGCAAGTCCTCATCGAGGAGGCCGTGGAGACCGACGCGGAGCTTTATCTCGGGATTGTCCTCGACCGGGCCCGAGCCGCCCCTGTGGTGATGGCGAGCCGGGCAGGGGGGATGGAGATCGAAGAGGTGGCGGCCACCTCGCCCGACCAGATCCTGACCGAGGTGGTGAACCCCACCCTCGGACTGATGGCCTACCAGGGCAGGAGACTTGGCTTTGGCCTGGACCTAAAGAAAGAACTTGCTCAGGGCGTCGCCGGTGTGGCTCAAAACCTCTGCCGACTTTATGCGGCCAGGGATTGCACGCTGGCCGAGATCAATCCCCTCGTCCTGGTGCGGGGGGGGCAGGTCTTGGCCCTGGACGCGAAGCTCGACTTTGACGACAATGCCCTCTTCCGACACGAAGAGATCCGCGCCCTTCGGGATCTCGACGAGGAGGCACCCCTTGAGATCGAGGCCTCCAAGCACAACCTCAACTACATCAAGCTCGACGGGAACGTGGGCTGCATGGTGAACGGGGCGGGGCTTGCCATGGCCACCATGGACCTCATCCAGCTCGCCGGGGCCGCGCCGGCCAACTTTCTGGATGTGGGCGGGGGGGCCACGGAGGAGATGGTGGAACACGCCTTTCGGATCCTGGTCTCGGACGAGGATGTCCATGCCATCTTCATCAACATTTTTGGCGGGATCATGCAAACGGACCGCCTGGCCCGGGGACTCGTCCGGGGAATCCAGGCGACGGGCCTCAATCTCCCGATCGTGGTCCGGATGGTGGGGACGAACGAGGAGGAGGGGTGGCGGATCCTGAAGGAATCAAAGCTGAACTTCCTTCAGGCCGTCGACATGAAAGACGCCGCCCAGAAACTAAGTGGTCTTCTCCAATCCGGGGAGATGCGATGAGCGTCTTGGTCAACCTGGACACCCGGCTGGTCGTTCAGGGGATGGGCCGCCACGGGAGCTTTCACGCCGCCCGCTGCCAGGAATACGGGAAGGCTCAGGGGGTTGAGCGACAGGTGGTGGCCGGCGTCACACCAGGGAAGGGGGGGACCCAAGTGGACGGGATTCCCCTCTTTAACACGGTGGACCAGGCCGTCCGGGAGGCAGGGGCCAACGCCTCGCTCATCTTTGTGCCCGGTCCCTTTGCGGCTGATGCCATCCTGGAGGCCGTCGATGCGGGTCTTTCCCTCGCCGTCTGTATCACCGAGGGGATCCCCGTTTTGGATATGCTTTCCGTCCACCGCGCCCTCACTGGTGGCGCCACCCGTCTCATCGGCCCCAACTGTCCGGGGGTCATCTCTCCAGGCCAGTGCAAGGTGGGGATCATGCCCGGCCATATCCACCGAGAAGGGGAGGTTGGGGTGGTGTCCAGGAGTGGCACCCTGACCTACGAGGTGGTGGCCCAGCTGACGGCCCTTGGGATCGGCCAGTCCGCCTGCATGGGGATCGGAGGAGACCCCATCATCGGGACGAGCTTTGTAGACGCCTTAAAACTCCTTGCCCAGGACTCGCAGACAACGGCCGTCTGTCTCATCGGTGAGATTGGAGGAGGGGCCGAGGAGGAGGCGGCTGAGTTCATTCGGGCGGGCGGATTTAAAAAGCCGGTCGTTGCGTTCATCGCCGGCCAGACGGCCCCACCGGGACGACGCATGGGACACGCGGGGGCCATCATCTCTGGGGGAAAAGGGACGGCGGCGGCGAAGGTGGCGGCCCTCGAGGCGGCGGGGGCGACCCTCTGCCGAAGCCCAGCCGATATGGGAGAGACGATAGCGAAGATTCTCGGCCGCTGATCACAGACCGTGGAGACATGGAAACCCCGGTCTCCTTCCAGCATTTCCTTCCCGCCAGACGCAGTCCTTTCATTGACTTAGGGTCGGCCCCGTGATAATCTTCTTAGGGCATTCGTAGGTTCTTCCGAGGACATCCAGGTGGAAGATTTCGAATACCGGGACGGCGAGCTCTTTTGCGAAGAGGTTCCTCTTCGGGAGATCGCTGAGGGGGTCGGGACGCCCTGCTACGTTTACAGTAGCTCCTCTCTGACCCGCCAATTCCGGGCCTTCGACGAGGCCTTTCGCGACCTTCCCCACCTTATTTGCTTTGCCATGAAAGCCAATGAGAACCTCGCCGTCCTCAAGCTCTTCGCCAACCTGGGGGGCGGGGTTGACATTGTCTCGGGGGGCGAGCTTTTCCGGGCCCTTGAGGCGGGGGTTCCGCCGGAGCGCATCGTCTTCGCGGGGGTAGGGAAATCAACCGAAGAGATCATCATGGCCCTCAAGCGGGGCATCCTGATGTTCAATGTGGAGTCGCCTGAGGAACTGGATGAGATCAATCACGTGGCAAAGAATTTTGGCCGAAAGGCGCCCGTGGCCCTTCGGGTGAACCCCGACGTGGACCCGGAAACTCACCCCTATATCTCCACGGGTCTGAGGAAGAGTAAGTTCGGTATGGACATTTCCCTCGCCCTGGAGGAATACCGACGGGCGACGGGAATGGAGTTTGTGGAAGTCCTGGGGCTCCATTCGCACATCGGCTCCCAGATCACCTCTATCGGCCCCTTCGCAGACGCTGTCGATAAGACATTGGCGCTCGTGGGGCGATTGCGCGAGGTCGGAGTCACCATCCGTTATCTCAATCTGGGGGGTGGCCTTGGGATTGCTTATCAGAGCGAGACCCCCCCTGGACCCGCTGAGCTTGCCGAGACCCTTGTGCCCCGCCTTCGCCAGATGGACCTCACGCTTCTCTTAGAGCCGGGGCGCCATCTGGTCGGCAACGCGGGAGTCCTGTTGAGCAAGGTGCTCTACCGAAAGGAGACTCCGGTCAAACGATTTATCGTGGCCGACGCCGCTATGAACGACCTGCTGCGCCCGAGCCTTTACGAGGCCTACCATGAGGTCCGTCCCTTGTCCGCCACGAGCCCTCGGCCCGCTCTTCAGAAGGCGGACCTGGTGGGTCCCATTTGCGAGAGCGGCGATTTTCTGGCCCTGGACCGAGACCTGCCCGACCTGAAGGCGGGGGACCTGTTCGCGGTAATGAGCGCCGGGGCCTACGGTTTCTCCATGTCCTCCAACTACAACGCCCGTCCCCGTGTACCAGAGGTCTTGGTAAAGGGGGGGGAACATTTTGTCGTCCGGAAGCGAGAGACCTATCACGACCTCATCCGGGGAGAGAAGATCCCCCCCTTCTTGACGAACGGACAGGGGGAGGGCCGGTCATGAAGCAGACTTCGAAGAGTCGAACGGGGAAGGCCATCCCTTTTCATAAGATGCAGGGGGGTGGCAACGACTTCATCCTGATCGACAACCGGTCCGCCGGCCTGGATCCGGGGAATATTCGAGAATTTGTGAGAAAGGTCTGTCGAAGGGGTCTCTCGGCGGGCGCAGACGGCCTCATCCTCCTGGAGGAGAGCGAGCGGGCGAATTTCCGCTGGCATTACTTCAACTCCGACGGGGGCCGGGCCGAGATGTGCGGGAACGGCAGCCGCTGTGCCGCCCGTCTGGCCCATCTCCTGGGGGTGGCCCCTGACCGACTCACCTTTGAGAGTGATGTGGGGATCATCGCGGCCGAGGTGAAGGGTTCCCGGGTGAAGGTCAGGCTCGTGGATCCTTCGACTGTCGAGAGCGGGATCGAGATCGGTCTCAGCGGGGTCTCGCACCGCCTCCACACGATAAACACCGGTGTCCCCCATGTGGTCGAGTTTGTTGAAGACTTAGACTCCATGGATGTCGTGGGGGTGGGTGCTCCCGTCCGACATCATGAGCGGTTTGCTCCCGAGGGGACGAACGTCAACTTCGTCCGCCTGCTGGACCCAGGAACCCTTGCGGTTCGGACCTACGAGCGGGGGGTAGAGGAGGAAACCCTGGCCTGCGGGACGGGCTCTGTCGCCGCGGCCCTGGTGGCGGCGGAGATCGGTAGGGCCAAGTCCCCTGTTGACGTTCGGGCTCGAAGCGGGGAGATTCTCCAGGTCTCCTTCTCACGGCGTGGAGACCGGTTCAAGGAGGTCGACTTGGACGGGGAGACCGCGCTCGTCTACGAAGGGGTGTTGCTCGAAGAGGCCTGGTGCTAGGAAAAAGGGGGAGGCCCATGTTCAAAGGTTCGATGGTTGCCCTTGTCACACCTTTTCGAAATGGGGACGTGGACGAGGGCGCCCTTCGTGACCTCATCGAGTTTCAGATTGCCAGTGGGACCCACGCCATCGTCTCCTGCGGGACGACGGGAGAGTCCCCCGCTCTTTCCCCAGCGGAGTACGAGCGGGTGATTGATCTGACCTTGGAGGTGGTGGCGGGACGGGTTCCCGTTATTGTCGGCACCGGTTCCAACTCGACGGCCGAATCCATCCGCAAGACCTCCCGCGCCAAGAAGGCGGGCGTCGACGCGGCCCTGGTCATCGTTCCTTACTACAACAAGCCGACACAGGAGGGCCTCCATCAGCATTTTCAGGCCGTAGCGGAAGCGGTGGACCTCCCCATTCTCCTTTACAATGTCCCGGGGCGCACCGCGACGAACCTCCTGCCGGAAACGGTCGCCCGCCTGGCCGAGATTCCCAACATCGTGGGGATCAAAGAGGCGGCGGGTTCCTTCCAGCAGGCGAGCGACGTCATTGGCCTTTGCCCCCCGAAGTTTTGCGTCATCTCGGGAGATGATTTTCTTGCCTTGCCCCTGTTGATGGTGGGTGGAAAGGGAGTGATCTCCGTGACGGCGAATGTGGCTCCCGTTGACGTGGCCGAGCTTTGCAACGCCATCGATAAAGGCGACTGGGCTCGGGCCCGGGGGCTTCACTATAAGCTGCGTCCCCTGAACCACGCCATGTTCTTTGAGAGCAACCCCATTCCCGTAAAGACGGCCCTTGGGCTCATGGGAAAATGTACAGGGGAGATGCGCCTCCCTCTTTCGTCGATGGGGGAACCCAATCGGCAACGGCTCAGCCAGGTTATGCGAGAATATGGTCTTTTGAACTGAAAGGTCTTTCTATTCTCTTTTCTCTGGGGTTGGGATGAGAAATCTTTTGAATCGGGCAGTGATTGTCTTCCTCTTGTTCTTCGGCGCCCTTGTGGCGTTGCCCACTGCCAGCGAGGCGCAGGGGCATCCCTCCGTCGCAGATCAGCCTGACCTACAGAAAGAGCCCTCTTCGGATCCCTGCCTGAAATTTTTCGAAGAAGTCTTCCGCATAATCGAGAGAAACCACGTCGCAGACCCTTCAGTCAAGAGCCTCATGTCGGGGGCGATTGAGGGTTTGAGGAAGGAGGCGGGGGCCGACCTTGTTGAGAGGGAGGGGACGCCCGTCCTTCGGATAGCCGGCAGGGAGTTGCAACTCTCCATCACGGAAGATGCGAAAAAAAGCCTAAGGGAGTTCTCGCAGGTCTACGACTTTCTGAGAGAGGGCATACCCGCGGAGCGGGAGCACGGGGACCTCGCCTACGCCGCCGTTGAGGGGATGCTGACGGCCCTCGACCCTCACAGCCATCTCCTGCGGCCCGAGACCTTTGGGGAGTTCCGGACCGAAACCCGCGGGGAGTTCAGTGGCCTTGGGATCGAGATCACCCTCCGGGAAGACAAGCTGATGGTGGTGGCCCCCATCGAGGGGACGCCGGCCTATCGAGCAGGTGTCCGGTCCAGGGACGAGATCGTCGAGATCGACGGGGTCAGCACCAGTGGGATGAACCTGTTCGAGTCCGTCCGCAGGATGCGGGGGGACAGGGGCACCCAGGTCACGCTGACCATCCGGCGGGAGAGATCGCCGGGCCCTCTGTCCTTCACCCTGACCCGGGAGGTCATCAAGATCCGAAGTGTCCGCTCCAACATCCTGGAGGGGGACGTCGGCTATATTCGGATCCGAAGTTTTCTTGAGACGACCGGGGAGGATCTCCGCAGCGCCCTTCGGGACCTGACGGACCAAGAGATCAACGGCCTCATCTTAGACCTTCGAAATAACCCGGGGGGGCTCCTTCATCAGGCTGTCGAGGTGGCCGACGCTTTCCTCGAAAAGAGCTCTCTCATCGTCTCCACCCGCGCAAGACGTCCGGACCAGAACCTCAAATTTATTGACCGGAAAAGGGGCCCTTACGAGGAGATCCCTCTTGTGGTCCTGGTCAATTCTGGCAGCGCCAGCGCGGCCGAGATCGTCTCAGGGGCCCTTCAGGACCTCGACCGGGGTCTCATCCTCGGACGGCGGACCTTTGGAAAAGGCTCCGTCCAATCTATCATCCCCCTCAGTGACGGTTCCGGTCTTCGTCTCACCACCTCCCACTATTACACTCCCCACGGGCGGGACATCCACGAGAAGGGTCTCCTGCCGGACATCCTTATCTCCCAGCCCGGAGACAATGCGGGAGAGGTCCTCCGCGAGCGAGACCTCGTCACTTACCACCAAAGGGGTGTCAGGCCCGAGGACGATGTGGATCGCCCCACACGGAACCCGGGCCAGCCCTTGAGACCTCTTCTCGGCTCCCCGGAAGATCATCAGTTAGAGATAGCTCGAAGGCTCCTGGCGGAACACCCCACGGCGGACGTCTACGAGTTGTTCACCTACGCCAATCGCGAGCTTGAGTTGGTGGGGTCCACCTCTCAAACGCCTGAGGCCTCAGACTCCCAGGCCGACGACCTGGGGGAGGAGAGATGATCCGGGTCATCCTAGCTGGGGCTGCCGGGCGCATGGGAGAGCGCATCCTCCACGCCCTGGTCGAGTCAAAAGATTTCGAGCTCGGCGGGGCCTGTGAGCGATCCGACCACCCAGCGGTGGGGCAGGATGTGGGAACGCTGGCGGGTCTGGGCGACCTCGGTGTTCCCATCGCCGCCAGTTTGGATGAGGTCATCGAGCGAGGAGATGTCCTCATCGACTTCACAACCCCCCCCGCTTCGATCTCTCACCTGAAGACGGTGGCCAAAAAAGGGAAGGCCGCGGTGGTGGGGACAACGGGCTTTGACGAGGCCCAGCGAAAGACCGTCCAGTCTCTGGGGGATTCACTTCGCGCCGTCATTTCGCCCAACATGAGCATCGGCGTCAACGTGATGCTGCGCCTCACGGCGGAAGCGGCTAAGCTCCTTGGGCCGGATTTCGATGTGGAGATCTTGGAGGCCCATCACAACCAGAAGAAGGACGCCCCGAGCGGGACCGCCCTCGCCCTCGCCAACGCGGTGGCTGGCAGCCAGGGGCGGAGCCTGGATGAGGTGGGGGTCTTTGGCCGAGAGGGCCTCGTCGGCGAGCGCAAGAAGGGCGAGATCGGCATCATGAGCCTTCGGGCTGGAGACCAGGTCGGAGAGCATCTGGTCATGTTCGCGGGAGTGGGAGAGCGCCTGGAAGTGGTCCACCGCGCCCATAGCCGGGACAACTTCGCTCGAGGGGCCATTCGGGCTGCGCGCTGGGTCGTTGACCAGCCCCCCGGGGTCTACTCCATGGCCGATGTCCTGGGTTTCTCTGGGCGCTGATAATTTGGGTAGAATCTATTTATTCACAACACATTAGCCCAAACTCATAATGTAATAGATTAACATATAGAATCACTCTTTTGTTCCCCTTCAAAGTAGTCCCGTGCCGCCCGAAGACCGAGGGGGGACCCCGTGTCAAAACCCCTCCCTTGAAGTTCTACCGCGAGCACCTCTCTCTCCTGGATGAGCCTTTGGATGAGAGGGACGTCGTCGAGCTCCCCCTTTTTGGGCTTCATCTGTTGGATGAGGTCAAGGTAGTGCGGGAAGTGGACAGCGCGCGGGAAGAGCCGCGGGCGTCTTTGAGCCATTAAAACCTTGAAATTACCCGGATCTTTGTTCCCCAGGCGCAGAATCCTCCGGACGGCTTCTCCTTCCTCCAGCTCCACAGCGCCCGAGTTTTGCAGGACATCTTCTTTTGTCACCCAGGTGAAGCCGATGCAGTCCCTTTGCCGTTTCTGAAAGGCTTTGAGAACCTGCGCGAGGGCAGGTTCGGGGCCGGCGAAAAGGGTGTCGGGCAGAAGGAGGGCAAAGGGTTTTTCGCCCAGAAACTCTCGGCAGCGGCCTTCGGCCTCAGCAAGGCCGAGGGGTTCCGGCTGAAGGACGGCGGTGACTTTTAGTGCGGGCGGTGCCTCGGCCCGAAGGATGGAAAGGAGATTTAGTTTTGTTGGACTCAGGACCAGAAGGGCCTCCTGAATCCCAGAGGCCGCTGCCTCCTGGAGGGCGTGGACGGCGAGAGGGACGCCCGCCACGGGGAGCATCTCTTTCGCGCCCCCCCGCGTCAGCTCCCGCATCCTCATCCCCCTTCCGGCCATGGGGATGATGACTTTTTGCACGTCCATTTTCACCGGCGTTTCAATCGGGCGGGCCGCTTTTTTTGAATGGCCCAGGAGACAAAAAGCGCCAAGCCAGCGTCAGGGGGGGGCTCCTCTGGGGCCCTCTGAAAACCTCAGAAGGATTTGGTCTCCCCTGGCTGAAACTCCACCACTTCAAGATTGGCGATCCCACGGGTCTCCTTTCGGAAGGTTTCTGGTGTCCCCGTGACAGGGGGAAGGTTCCGTAGTGGCAGGGGATGGCGGTTTGAATCCCCAGGAGCCGGCAGGCATAGGCCGCCTCGCGGGGGTCCATCGTGAAGTGGCTTCCAATGGGAAGGATGCCGATGGTGGGCCGGTAGAGTTCTCCGATGATCTTCATGTCCCCGAAGACGGAGGTGTCGCCTGCGATGTAGACCCGAACCCCGTTCTCGAACTCGACCACGTAGCCGGCCGCCTCGCCGAGATAGACGTTCCCCCCGTTCTCGACAGCGGAGGAGCTGTGCTGGGCGTGGGTCATGGTGAATTTGATGCCCAAGACCTCCTGGGTGCCGCCTTTGTTCATGCCGCTTACCTTCCCGACCCCTTTCTCGCCGAGCCAGACGGCGACCTCGTTTTGGGCGACGATGGGGGGCTTATGGGTCTTGGCGAGGGGGATCACATCCCCTACGTGGTCGAAGTGTCCGTGGGTGATCAGGATGAGGTCGCACTTTTCGACCTTTTTCTGGTCCTGGGGACAGGAGGGGTTTTCCTCGAGCCAAGGGTCCAAGTAAAGTGTTTTCTTTCCCGGCGTATCTATTTTGAAGCTCGCATGCCCGAGCCAGGTGATGCTCAGCTTATCCGCCATGCCCTAAATCTCCTTGCGGGGAAAAAATGAGCCTCATGGGTCATGAGAAGTTGAAGTTCCAGACCATCATGCAATAGGTGAGGTTTCCTGATGTATCTCCCTTCTAATTCTTGACGAGGGCCCTTTTCAGCCCCTCTCCAATCTTCCAAGAAACCAGTTTAATTTTATCAGAGAAGGGGGTCTTCCGGAGTTTTTCCTTCGGCAGGGGACCTGCTCCATCGAAAGAGGTTGCGGCTCTTTAAAACCATGTGTTAACGTTTCTCAAGATTTTACCGTGGTGATTTCCGGAAGATGAAGGGAGGTCCTTCGAGCGGCGTGGGCGAAGTTCTGCGGGAAAGAGGACTACAGATGAATGTCCCACGGGCTGATAGGCTTGACCGGCTGCCACCCTACCTCTTCGCCGAGATCGACCGGATGAAGCAGGAGGCCCTGGGACAGGGGATCTCCATCATTAGCCTGGGGATCGGGGACCCGGACCTCCCCACCCCCCCCCACATCGTCGAGGTTTTGAAGCGGGCGGCTGAGAATCCCGCCCATCATCGCTATCCCTCCTACCAGGGGATGCAGACGTTTCGAGAGGCGGTCGCCACCTGGTATCGTAATCGTTTCAGCGTTGAACTGGACCCCGATAGCGAGGTCCTCTCCCTCATCGGCTCCAAGGAGGGTCTCGGGCACCTGCCCCTCGCTTTTCTCAACCCGGGTGAGGTGTCCCTCATCCCGGACCCCGCCTATCCGGTCTACGAGGCGGGGACGGTCTTGGCGGGAGGCCATCCCGTCCGGATGCCCCTCCTGGCAGAAAACGCTTTTTTGCCTGACCCGGAAGATTTGAAGATGAGCGATGTCCGGCAGGCCAAGCTCCTCTTCTTGAACTATCCCAACAATCCGACGGCGGCCGTAGCCCCTGAGGAGTTTTTTGGCCAGATTGTGGACTTCGCCAGGGAGTACGAGATCATCGTGGTCCATGACGCCGCCTATTCGGAGATGGCCTTTGACGGATATCAGCCCCTGAGCTTCCTTCAGACGCCCGGGGCCAAAGAGGTGGGCATTGAGCTTCACTCCCTCTCGAAGACCTTTAACATGACGGGTTGGCGGGTTGCCTTCGCGGTGGGGAATGAAGAGGTTCTTTCGGCTCTGGGGGCTGTCAAGACGAATATCGACTCGGGTGTCTTCCAAGCTGTTCAGGAAGCCGGCGTTGCGGCCCTCACGGGAGATCAAGGCTGTGTAGAGGAGATGCGGCAGATCTATGGACGTCGCCGGGACGTGATGTGCGAAGGAATCCGCTCCGTTGGCCTCCAGGCTGAAACTCCCCGAGCCACCTTCTATGTCTGGATTCGCGTCCCAGAGGGCTACACTTCGGCCAGCTTCACGGCCCATCTCCTCCAGAAGGCGGGTGTGATGACGACCCCTGGAAATGGCTTTGGGGACAACGGTGAAGGTTTTATCCGCGCCGCCTTGACTCAGGACGAGAGCCAGATTCAGGAGGCCATCGAGCGAATCCGGAAGGCTGGCTTCTGAGGCACACGGGCCCTTGCGCCGGAGAGTCGGGACGCTTCCAATCTTCCAATGGGGGTCCGGAAAGCTTGAAACCTCCTCAGGAGATTGAGGTTTTTGTTGGGGTAGGGTCGAATCTGGAGGGTCCCCTGGAGCAGTGCCAGGAGGCCGTGAGACGGCTCGCCGAGGCTGAGGGGGTGACGGTGGACCGATGCTCTCCTTGGTACCGGACAGACCCCTTGGGTCCCCCTGATCAACCCGATTACGTCAATGGTGTGGTCCAGATTAAGACAGCCCTTGACCCGCTTGAGACCCTCAGGCTCCTCCGCACGATCGAGGACCAGATGGGAAGGCGCCGGGGGCCTCGCTGGAGTCCCCGCGTCATTGACCTGGACCTCCTCCTCTACGGTGACGTTGTCCTCAAGACCGAAATTCTCACGCTCCCCCATTCAGAGCTACATCATCGGCGTTTCGTCCTGGTCCCCCTCTTGGACCTTTCCCCCCAGGGCCGTCACCCCCTCCTCGGGAGGGGCTTTCGGGATCTTTTGGAAGCCCTTCCCGCGGGGCAAGGGGTGGGCCCACTTGCCTTGGAAAAAGAGAGGGAGGATCTGAGGGGTCATGGATCAGGCAAGATACATCGCCATTGAAGGACCCATCGGCGTCGGGAAGACGAGCCTGGCCCGGAGGCTCGCAGAACGCCTGGACGGGGCCTGCGTCCTAGAAGCGGCCGAGGAAAACCCCTTTCTGAAACATTTCTACCGGGACGTTCGAGGCTACGCCTTTCAGACCCAACTCTTCTTCCTCCTCAACCGCTACCGTCAGCAGCTCAGCCTTGCCCAGCACGACCTCTTCAGCCAATTCACCTTCAGCGATTATCTCTTCGCCAAGGATCGGATCTTCGCCTACCTCAACCTGGATGAAGATGAGCTCCGTCTCTATGAAGAGATCTACCTGCTCCTTCGCGCACGAACCCCGATCCCGGACCTCGTCGTCTTCCTCCAGGCCAGCACCGGAGTTCTTTTGGAGCGGATTCGGAGTCGGCGGCGGGATTATGAGAGCACACTTTTGTCCGAATACGTAGAGCGCCTGAACCAGGCCTATAACGGCTACTTCTTCCGCTACCGCGAGACGCCTCTCCTGGTCGTCAACACGGATGAGCTGGACTTCGTCCATCGCGAAGAGGAATTCGAAGACCTGGTGAGGGAGATCCTCCTGATGAAACAGGGGATACAGGCCTATATCCCCCGGGCTCGGAGATCCTGAGGGCCCGCTTCCCATCCAGCGGTGTCAGAAGGGCTTGCGCTCTTCCTTTAGAGGAGGAAACGTGCGCGTTCTGGAAGCCAGTCGGGAGATGACGAAGGTCTCCCTCGACCTTCGGGCGAAGGGAGAGAGGATTGCCCTTGTCCCCACCATGGGGGCCCTCCATAGGGGACACATCAGTCTCCTTGAGCGGGCCAGGGGGGAGAACAACGTCCTGGTCATGAGTCTCTTTGTCAACCCGACCCAGTTCGCCCCGGGGGAGGATTATGAGGCTTATCCGAGAGACAGGGAGGGTGATCTGGGCAAGGCCCAAGAGGCGGGTGTTGATCTCGTCTTCGCGCCCACTGTTGAGGAGATGTACCCCCCAGGAGACAAAACCCCCGTTCGGGTGGAGGGACTTTCACAGAAACTTTGCGGGGCTTTTCGCCCGGGTCACTTCCAGGGGGTGACGACCGCAGTGGCAAAGCTCTTTGAAATCGTCCGGCCCCATCGTGCCTATTTCGGAAAGAAGGATTACCAGCAGTGGGTCATCCTGCGGCGGATGACCGAGGATCTGGGGATGGAGGTCGAGGTGATCGGGTGTCCCACCGTTCGGGACCCGGACGGCCTCGCCACGAGCTCAAGAAATGTCTATCTCAGCGAAGTGGAGCGGGCGCAGGCGAGGGTACTCCCGCGGGCCCTGAGGGGGGTCCAGGAGGCGGTGCGAGCGGGTGATCACACGTCGGCCCCCTTGGTGGCTGAGGCCCGTCGGCTGATGGAAGAGGCGGGGCTCCGGGTGGAGTATGTGGCCCTGGTTCACCCGGAGACCCTGGGGGATCTGGAGAAGATTAAAGGCCCCGCCGTGGCCCTGGCCGCAGTCTGGTGCGGACGGGCGAGGCTCATTGACAATGTGGAGCTGGGCGAAGGGGAGGAGACGTCGGGAGGCGATATTTTCCAGAAATAAGAACAGGGGAGCAAAAAATTTACTCCCCTGCTTGTCGGAACGCGACGTTTTTCTAAAAGATAGCGTAAATGAAGGGGGCCAGCGCCGAGCCCTCGGTGAAGATGATGAGGAAGCTCAAGAGCACAAGCAGGATGAAGATCGGGGCGAGCCACCACTTCTTCCGAACCTTGAGAAACTCCCAAAATTCAGCGACGATGGCGATCTTGCTCATAGAAAATTTCCCTCCCGGCTACCCTAAAAGAAGTCTGAAACCCCGATCAGGTTTCAGCCCCTAAAATAAGAACAAAAATCTTCTTGTCGCGCAAGATCTTTTTCAATTCTCAAAAAAGGCGCCTTCTTGACCCCTTTTTTTCCCCATGCTAGCGTGAGGCAACGAGATGGTAGTATTACCTTGCCGGACGTTGGACGATCAACTGAGCCATGTCCCCGGCCGCCGGCGGCAGGGGTTAAAAATTCTGACTGAGGGAAGGTGATGAGCCCCGCAAAGAAGTACACCCTTTCGCCTCCGGCCCAGCGCCGGGAGTTTAGGGTGGATTATGGGGCCGATCTCAACTCGGAGCAGCGAACCGTCGTGATGACCCCCGGGGGGCCCATGGTGGTCATCGCGGGGGCGGGGAGCGGGAAGACTCGGACGGTCACCTACCGGGTGGCGCGCCTCATCGAGTCGGGCGAGGACCCGCAGCGGATCCTTCTCCTCACCTTCACCAACAAGGCCGCCAGTGAGATGCTCCGCCGCGTCGAGGGCCTCATCCAGTCGAACGCCCGAAGGGTCTGGGGGGGAACCTTTCATCACATAGGGAACCTCATCCTGCGCCGGCACGCAGAGGCCGTAGGCTTTAACCCTCAGTACTCCATCATGGACCGAGAGGATTCCTCGGATCTCCTCAACGTTTGTGCCACCGACGTCGGGATCAACTTCAAGGAGAAGCGTTTTCCCAAGGGCAACGTCCTCCTCGACATCATCTCATTCGCCTCGAACACACTGACTTCTCTTCCAGAGCTCGTTCAGCAGAGATACCCCTACTTCGAAGAGCTTCTCCCGGAGATCGAGCGGGTATCGGCCCGCTATGGGGTTAGAAAGCGGGAGATGAACCTTTTGGATTTCGACGACCTCCTCATGCTTTGGCTCCGCCTCCTGAGGGAGCACCCCGCCGTTCTCGAAAGCTATCAGGGCCGGTTCCGCCAGATCATGGTAGACGAATACCAAGACACGAATCGGCTTCAAGGGGAGATCATCGACCTTCTGGGCGCCCACCACCGGAACGTCATGGCGGTGGGAGATGACGCACAGAGTATCTATTCTTTTCGGGGGGCGGATTTCTCCAACATCATGGAGTTTCCCAAACGCTATCCCGACGCCCAGGTCTTCCGGCTCGAGACCAATTACCGAAGCACCCCCCAGATCCTCTCCCTGGCCAACGAGAGCATTGCCCACAACATCCACCAGTATGAGAAACGCCTGCAGGCCGTCCGAGGGGAGGGCCCCCTGCCCATCCTCGTTCCCGCCCGGGACGTGCTCCAGCAAGCGGACTTCGTGACACAGCGGATCCTGGAGATGCGGGACGAGGGGATCCCCCTCGAGGAGATGGCGGTCCTTTATCGGGCGCACTTTCACTGTATGGAGCTTCAGATGGAGCTCACCCGGCGGGGAATCCCCTTTGAGATCCGTTCCGGGCTCCGGTTCTTTGAACAGCGCCACGTTAAGGACGTGACGGCCCACCTCAAAGTTGCCGTCAACCCCCTTGACGAGATCGCCTGGAAACGGATCCTCCTCCTGATCACGGGGGTGGGGAACGCAACGGTCCACCGCCTCTGGTCTCATCTTTCCAAGCTGTCAGAACCCCTGTCGGCCCGGGGGACTGACAAGACAACGGCCCTCTTCCCACGGGCCTCACGACCCGCTTGGGCACGCCTGGCGGGGGTTCTGGAGAAACTGCGCACGGAGGAATTCCTCAGCCAACCGTCCGAGATGATCCGCCTTGTGGTCCAGGAGAGCTATGAGGAGTACATGCAGAAAAATTTCACCAACTACACCTCCCGACTCGAGGATCTGGAACAACTGGCCCGATTCGCAGAACAGTGGTCTTCTAAGGGCGAAGAGGCCTCCGAGGTCTTCCTGAGTGAGCTGGCGCTCATGTCGGCGGCGTCCGGGGAGGAGGCGACCGAGACGGATGAGGACGAGCGGGTGACCCTCAGCTCGGTCCACCAGGCAAAAGGTCTCGAATGGCGGGTTCTTTTCATCATCTGGCTTTCTGACGGGCGCTTTCCCTCCAGCCGCGCGCTTCAAGACGAGGCGGGGGAAGAGGAGGAACGCCGCCTCTTTTATGTGGCCGCCACCCGCGCCCAGGAGCATCTTTACCTTTGCTACCCGATCCTCGAGATGGATCGCTACCGAATGAGCACCTTCTCCAGGCCTTCCCGGTTTCTCAAAGAGATCCCGGCGGCCTTGATGGAGGCGTGGTCCTTGGATGAGGGCCTGGAGGTTTCAAGGGAAGGCTTGGGGGAGGAGGATATCTCCCAGGTCGGCGGGAGCTGGGAGTAAGAGATTTGCGGATCATTGTGATCGGAGCGGGCGAGGTGGGGTTCCACATCGCCAAGCGTCTCATCCAGGAGGGCCATGACATCGTCCTCATCGATGAGCGCCAAAAACTCCTTGACCTGGTGAGCGAAGAGCTGGACGCCCTCACCATTCAGGGCAACGGGGCCAATCCCGAGCTTCTGGCCGAGGCCGGCCTCAAGGACGCGGGGATGCTCATCGCCGTCAGCAACCAGGACGCTGTGAACCTGGTGGCCTGCCATCTGGCGGCGGCGAACGGGGTCGAGGTCAAAATTGCCCGAGTGCAAGAGCCCGCCTACCTGAGGGAAGACTTGAAAATTAAAGGTCGGGATTTCGGGGCGGACCTCCTGATTGACCAAGCCCAGGAGGTGGCAAAGACCATCGCTCGCCTGGTCAGGACGCCGGGGGCCATCGAGGCGGCCGATTTCTTAGACGGCGGGGTCGAGGTGGTAGGCCTTCGGGTCGCCGAGGGCGCTCCTCTGACCAAGAAACCCCTCCAGGAGCTTAAAGAAGAGGTGGAGAAGCCAAGATTCCTCCTGGTGGCCATCAGCCGAGAGGAAAAGGTTTATATACCGCATGGTTCCTCGGTGGTGGAGCCCTCTGATGTCATCCTGGCAGCGGTGAAACGGGAGGCCATTGGGGCCCTTGGCCAGGCCTGCGGCCTTCAGGAGAAGGAGGCCAAGCGGGTCTTCATCATCGGCGGGGGACAGGTAGGCCTTCACGTAGCCGAGCTCCTCTTGGCCGACGACCATGAGGTCAAGGTGATGGAGGCCGACGAGGCCCGCTGCCATCATCTGGCGTCGCTCCTCCCTGATGCCCTTGTCCTCAACGGGGACGGAACGGATGTGCGAGTCCTCCTGACGGAAGGGATCGATGACGCGGATGTGGTCGTCACCGTCTCCGACGACGACGAGACAAACCTTCTTTCCGCCATTATGGCCAAGCAACAGGGGGCCCGAAGGTCCATCGCCCTCATCAAGCGGCCCGACTATGCCCCCCTTGTTTTCTCTCTCGGGATCGATGCCGCCATCAGCCCCAGGCTCGTTACGGCTTCCGTCATCTTGCGCTACATCTTGCGGGCCCACATGTTGGCTGAGTTTACGACCGCCTTCCGGGAGGCCGAGGCCGTGGAGTTGGAGGTGGCGGAGAAGGCCAAGGCGACAAAGAAGCCGCTCTCTGAGCTGGGACTTTCGGAGAAGGCCATCATCGGAGCGGTCTCCCGCAACGGGGAAATCCTCATCCCCCGGGGGGAGACGACTCTTCAGGGAGGGGACCGGGTTATCCTTTTCGCTCTCACCGGTGCCCTCCGCGAAACCTCCCGACTCTTTCGCTGAGTCAGTGGAAATTCGGACCTAATTCATATGCAGATTCGTGCCATCCTGCGGGGTTTTGGTTTTCTGGCCCTGCTCCTGGCCGTTGCCTTGCTGGTCCCCTTTGGGGTGGCCCTTGGCACTCAGGGGCCGGATGCGAAGGCCTTTGGATGGACGATCCTCCTGACAGTGGCGGTGGGGGGAGGGCTCATCGCCTCGGGCAAGGGGAAAGAGCTTGGGGTCCGGGATGGGTTTGCCATCGTCACCGGGGGTTGGCTCCTTTTCGCCCTTCTGGGTAGCCTGCCTTACCTTTTTTCCGGGACCGTTTCCTCATACACAGATGCTTTCTTTGAGGCGATGTCGGGCTTCACAACGACAGGGGCCACCATCCTCCCCGACATCGAAACGGCCCCTTTGGGGATCCTCCTCTGGCGGAGCCTGACCCAGTGGTTGGGAGGGATGGGGATCATCGTCCTCAGCATCGCCCTCCTCCCCCTCTTCGGTGTGGGAGGGCTTCAGCTCTTCCGGGCTGAGACCCCCGGGCCCACGAAGGAACGGCTGGTTCCGCGCATCCGTGAGACGGCGAAACTCCTCTGGGGGGTCTATGTGGCCCTTTCGGCCTTGGAGTGGCTCCTGCTCGCCCTCGGCGGGATGCCCCCCTTTGAGGCCCTTCTGCACACCTTCACGACCATGTCGACAGGGGGATTCTCACCGAAAAACGCCAGCATTGCTGCCTACGCCAGCCCCTACCTCCAATGGGTCATCGTCGTCTTCATGGCCCTCGCGGGGACCAGCTTCAGCCTCCATTATTTCGCGATCAATGGAAATCCAAAGGCATATTGGAAAAACAGAGAATTTCGACTCTACTTCTTCGTCATCCTTCTGGCGGCCGCAGTCGGGGTGGGGTCACTCTTGGCGGCAGGGGCCCGGGACATTGGGGCAACAATTCGGGACGCCATCTTCCAAGCGGTCTCCATTACCACGACGACGGGCTTTGTCACGGCGGACTTCGAGGTCTGGCCCATCTTCCTTCAGACGGTTCTCCTCTTCCTCATGTTTTTCGGGGGTTGTTCCGGGTCCACAGGGGGAGGCATGAAGCACATTCGCCTCTATTTTCTCTTTCGTCAGGGCGGGACCCAGATTGCAAGGCTCGTCCATCCCCGGGCCGTGAAGGAACTTGTCATGGGGGGCCGACCCGTCTCGGGCGATGTCATCCAGGGCGTTCAGGCCTTCTTCTTTCTTTACCTGACCGCCTGGATGGTGGGGGCCCTGGGTCTCGCCGCTCTCGGAATGGATTTAGTGAGCGGCCTCTCGGCGGCGGCGTCCGCCTTAGGTAATATAGGGCCTGCATTGGGGGCGGTCGGGCCGACGGACCATTTTGGCGAGTTGCATTTTCTCGCCAAATGGCTTCTCACTGGCCTTATGCTGCTCGGGCGTCTTGAGATCTTTCCTGTCCTGGCCGTGCTGACACGGGGGTTTTGGCGCCAGTAGCTGGCGGAGGTCCACTGTTAAGACAAAAGATCAATCTGTCCCGCGAGACCGTCGTTTGCCAAAAGACTTCAATTGACAAGGCGGATCCCTCGGACTAGATTCGGGGGAGTCGCCCAAGGGTCGAGGCATCTTCACCATCTTCACTCGGAGAATAAGGATTTCCTGTGGATCTCAAACTGACTAGTGCGGGGAGCCATCCCAGGGTAGGGGACGCGCCTGAGGATCAGCGCCTTCGCCGAGCCCGTCGTCTCTGGGAGGAAGGGGCCCTCTCTGACCCCCAATACCTGGAGACCCAACGTGCCGCGACAGCAGAGGCCATCCAGGAACAGGTGGCGGCGGGGCTGGATCTCGTGACAGACGGTCAAGTCCGCTGGGGGGACCCCGTCTCCTACGTGGCGGGGAACTTCTCCGGCGTCGAGGTCAACGGGCTCCTTCGATACTTTGACACAAATTTCTATTTCAGACAGCCTGTCATGCGAGGGCCCGTCAAACGCAAGGGCCCGCTCCTGATAGAGGACTACCGATAC
This sequence comes from bacterium, assembly GCA_965249615.1. Classification (GTDB taxonomy): domain Bacteria; phylum UBA8248; class UBA8248; order JACPRG01. The sequence goes on from CBDFMI010000005.1 coordinate 199,967, forward strand.
GCGACGAGCGTCTCTGAGAGGCCCGTTAAGCCTATCCTGACCGGACCCTATACCACAGCCCTTCTCTCCATTGTGGAGTGGGAGGGGTATCGGGATCGAAGGAAGCTTGTGGAAGACTTGGCCCGCGCTCTGGCCGAGGAGGTGGCGGATCTTTCTGCCGCCGGGGCCAGTATCATTCAGATCGACGAGCCCGAAATCCTGAAACACCCGGAGGACCTTCCTCTCCTGGCCGATGCCCTTGGCCTCCTTGCTGCGAAGAAGGGGAAGGCCCAGCTCGCCCTGTACGTCTACTTCGGAGACGTGTGCCCCCTCTTGGATCGTCTCCTTGATTTGTCTGTGGACGTTTTGGGCCTTGATTTCACTTATTCCAAAGACCTTGCAGAGCGGATCGTCTCAATTTCTCCAGAGAAGGTTTTGGGACTTGGACTGGTGGACGGCCGCAACACCCGCCTGGAGACACCCGGGGAGATGCGCCGGACCTTGGAGGTTGTTCTGCCCAGCCTGAAAGCGGACCATTGCTATCTGAACCCCTCTTGTGGCCTGGAATATCTTCCCAGGGGTCGGGCCAGAGAGAAGCTGGCCCTTCTTTCCGAGATCCGCAGGGACCTAAAGGGAGGGAAGCCGTGAGCCGAGAAAAGCTGAAGGAGCTGGGGCTGGATCTTCCCCTTCTCCCGACGACGACGGTGGGGAGTTTTCCAAAGCCTGAGGCCCTGCGGGAGGCGAGGACTCAGTTCAATCGAGGTGCCATCAGTCGGGAGCGTCTGGAGGATGAGGAGCGTCGGGCGACAGAGGCCTGGATCACCTTTCAGCAGGAGGTGGGACTCGACCTCCTAGTGGACGGGGAGATGTATCGGGGCGACATGGTGGCCTACTTTGCCGAGACCCTAAAAGGTTTTGGACGGGGGGGTCTCGTTCGCTCGTACGGGAATCGCTACTATCACAAGCCCGCCATTGTGGGAGAGGTGAAGTGGGAGGGACCCATCACCACCCAGTGGTGGAAATTCGCCCAGGGCCTCTCGAGCCGTCCGGTCAAGGGGATGCTGACCGGCCCTTACACCATCATGGATTGGTCGTTTAATGAATATTATCCCGATCGAAAAGCCGCCTGTTTCGCCCTGGCCAAAGAGATCAGAAAGGAAGTGGAGGCCCTAGGGGAGGCGGGCGCCAAGGTGGTTCAGGTCGATGAGCCCGCCCTGTCGGTGCGCCCAGAGGAGCTCCCCTTCGCTCTTGAAGCCATGAGGATGGTCACGGAGGGCCTTCCTCTGTATTTCGTCTCCCACATCTGCTACGGGGCCTTTGAGCTGGTCTACCCCGCAATCCTCGACCTTGCCGTCGATAACCTTGACCTTGAGATGTCCAACAGCGAGCTCGACCTCCTGAAACTCTTTGAAAAGCACCCTTTCAAAAAGGACCTCTCCTTCGGCGTCCTGGATGTTCACTCTCATCAGATAGAATCCGCCAAGAAGGTGGAGGCAAGGCTCCGCGCTGCCCTGCGCTTGCTCTCGCCCGAGGCCCTCTGGGTGGACCCTGATTGCGGCCTCAAGACCCGTAACGAAGAGGAGGCGCGAGGGAAGATCCAGGTGATGATGGAAGTGGTGAAGAAGATACGAGGGGAACTCGCTCGCTGAGCGGCTTAATTTCTTCTCTTTATTAGATCTCGGGTCCTCTCAAAGGATGTTCCATCCCCCCGTTTGATCCGGGAAATCCCACACCCCTTCATCTTCTGGTAAAGAGTTTTTCGGTCGATCTGGAGGACGCGGGCCGCCCTCGATCGATTGTTTTTGGCGAGGTTCAGGGCCGTCTGGATGGCCTCCCGCTCGACCTGATCGACGATGCGCTGACTCATCTCCGTCAAGCTCAAGCCCTCCTCCAGCCAGGACGCGATGTCCACGCGGCTATTGTTCCCACTGGAGCCGTTCTTGCCGTTCATAAAGCTTAAATGTTCTGGTCCGATGACCCCCTTGGCCAGGAGCATGGCGCGCCGGACAATGTTTCTCAGCTCTCGCACATTGCCCGGGAAAGGATAGGCGAGGAGTGTGTCCAGGGCCTCTTTCGAGAACCCTTTGACCTCCTTGTTCAACTCCGCGCTGGTTTCCTCCCGGAAGCGATTGGCCAGGGAGGGAGGTCTTCTTTTCTCTCTCGAAGGGCCGGGACCTTGATGGTGAACTCGCTCAGTCGGTGATAGAGGTCCGCCCGGAATCTTCCCTTTTTCACCTCCTCCTCGAGATTCGCATTGGTGGCCACCAGGATTCGCACCTCCATCGGAACGGGCTTTTTGCCCCCGATGGGCAGGAACGCCTTTGCCTCCAGGACCCTCAGAAACTTGCGCTGCATCTCCGGCGTGAGGCCCGTGATCTCATCCAGGAGCAGGGTCCCACCCTTGGCCACCGCCAGGAGTCCCTGGACCTTTGAGTCAGCCCCTGTGAAGGCCCCCTTCTCGTGGCCGAAGAGCTCGCTCTCAAAGAGCGACCCTGACATGGCCCCGCAGTCGACGCCGAGGAAGGGCGAAGCCTTTCTGTTGCTTCGCTGGTGGATCTGGCGGGCGACGACCTCTTTGCCTGTCCCCGTCTCTCCTTGGATGACGACGGTGTAATCGGTCTTTGCGATTTGCTCCACCGCGAAGGAGAGATCTTCGATGGCCCGGCTTCTCCCCATCAGGGGTTTGAGCCCATGGGGGCCTGTGCCCCGAAGGGTCGCCGCGTCCGTTGAGAGATTAAGGCTGCTCACCGCGCATCACCTCCCGCCTGAGGGCCTGGGGCCCTCAGTTCGCCATCAAACTGAGGATCTTGAGCCACACGCTCTTCTCGAGATAGTTGAGGTCCAGGGGTTTCGTGATGTAATCGTCGGCCCCCATCTGACGGGCCAAGCGAATGACCTCTTCGTCCATTACCCCGGTGATCATGATCACCCCAAGATTGGGGTTCTTCTCCTTCGCCTGGGCCAGGACCTCCATCCCGTCCATCCCCGGCATGCGAACGTCGAGGAGCATCACGAGGGGCTTCTCGGAGACCACCTTGCTGAGAGCCTCCTCGCCCCCGCTAGCGGTGATCGGTTCATACCCCTTTCCCTGGAAGAATTCTCCCAGGGTTTGGCAGGTCAGGGGCTCGTCATCTACGATCAGGATCTTTTTCATGGACGCTCTCCTTCAACGAGGGCTGGGAGCTCGACACGAAAGGTGGAGCCCTTCCCCTCCGCGCTCTCTGCGCTGATTTTGCCGTCATAGTTTTCGACAATCTCACGACAGATCGATAAACCCAGCCCCGTCCCCTGGTCCTGAGGCTTGGTTGTAAAAAAGGGTTCGAAAAGCTTGAGCAGGTTTTCCCTCGAGATTCCATGGCCCGTGTCAGAGAAGGAGACCTCTACCGTCTTCTTTCCGTTGACCCCCTTCACCCGTGCCGAGACTGTGAGGGAGCCTCCCTGGGGCATGGCGTCCTTGGCATTGGAGATCAGATTCAGGAAGGCCTGGGAGAGCCGGCGGCGATCGGCCTGAATTTCGGGGAGCCCCTGGGCCAGCTCCTTTTGCAGGCGGACGTTGGCCAACTGGAGCTCTCGGCCAAGTAAAGAGAGGGTTTCTTCGATCACCTCATCGACCGGCATGCTGGTTTGTATGATGGTCTCTTTCCGCGAAAACCGGCGAAGCTGGTCTGTGATGTTAACAATCCGCTGGACCTGCTCGAGGATCCCTTGGAACCTTTCCTTGAGAGGATGTTCCAGATCGGGGCTCGTGAGGGCGAGCTGGGCCTGCATGGAGATGATGCTGAGGGGATTTAAGATTTCGTGGCAGGCCCCTGCCGTCAGCCGGCCAAGGGAGGCGAGCTTCTCAGAGGAGATGAGTCGTTCCCGGGCCTCTCTTGTCCACCCGTTTTGGCGTGGCGAGGATTTTTGGGGGACGGCCCCCGCCTTCGCCGCCGGTTTTCGTCGCCTCTCTTTTTTGACCTTCATTTCTTTCACCCTTCCTGGTTCCAACGCGCCCTTAGCGCTTCCTAACGACCTCTTGCACGACTGTCTCTATGTCCACCAGCGAGACGGGCTTTCTCAGGATCATGAAAGGGCCCATTTCGAGGGCCTGACGGAGGAGGGCCTCATCTGACGTAGATGTGATGACAACGACCTTGGCGCTGGGGGCAAACTTCTTGACGGCCCTAAAGACCTCAACCCCGTTCATCCCCGGCAGCTTGAGGTCGAGGAAGACGAGATCAAACTGCCCTTGCCTGGCCAGGTCGATGGCCTCCTCTCCGGTTTGAGTCGTGACGACACCGTACGGGAGAAGAAAGGACATCTCTTTGAACGAGTTGCAGACGCTCTCTTCGTCATCTACCACCAAGACCCGGGGGCCCGGGCGAGTCCCCTGGCCATCAAGCCAACTCTCCAGTGTCTGCTGGCGGAGGCGCCACTGTCCGCCGACCTTGAAGGCGGGGATCTTCCGCTGGTTCACAAGGGCGTAGAGGGTGGAGAGGCCCACCTTTAAGTAGTCCGCCGCTTGACGTAGCGTGAGGATGTTATCCATAGGGAAAACCCTACCAAGATTCCTCGATGTTTGCTACTTCTCTTATTTTTTAGTGATTATATACTTAAAATAATGGACTTATATAATTTGTCAAAAAAAATATTTAATTACTTTTATTAACAATAAAAATATAATAATAGTGTTTAATATTCTGAATATTATTGAATAATGTTTAATATTACTATGGCTTTAATGTTTATATGTAAACTCATTGAATATGCTTTTGTTATTATCAAAATACAAGCGGCTCTTGAGGGGTCCCAGGGGTCATATTGGTGATAATGTACATTAACGGTGGACATACAGGGGAGAAATGTACATCCATTGTGGACATCTGGCTTAGCACTCGAAATGGGCCATCCGATCTCTTAGACGTGCGCGTGCCCGATAGGCTCTGGCCAGATATCCCCCAAAGTCGCCCCCCCTTCAGCCGATATCCATCTCAGCAAAATTCTTCAGGGGACAAGCGGTGGCAAAAATTTAGCACCTAAAATCTGTTGCGGAGATGGAGCGCTCGGCTTTCTTGTTTCTTCCTTATGTAGAAGGCCGGGGGCCATTTTGTTTGAGGAATACCTTTCGCCGGCGTGGGTTTTGGGGTAAAATTCGACCGTTTTTTCCTTTGGGTCTTGCTGTGAATTGAGGAGAGGAGAGGAACGGGGCTTTGATCCAATATCTCGGGAGCATGGGCCTTTTCGTCGTCCAGGAGATGGGACGGATGCTCCTTTTTCTCCTTGCGGCCGTTCAAGGCGCCTTTCGGCCCCCCCTTCGCTTGGGGCTCATTGTCAAACGGATCAACTTTATCGGGGTTAAGTCTCTTTTTGTCATTGCCCTGACGGCTGCCTTTACGGGGATGGTGCTTGCCCTTCAAGGTTTCTTCACGCTCCAAAAGTTTGGAGCCGAGGGACTCCTTGGATCCGCGGTGGCCCTCAGCCTCATCCGAGAGTTGGGGCCCGTCCTCGCTGCCCTCATGGTGACGGGGCGGGCGGGTTCTGCGATGACGGCAGAGATCGGCATCATGGCCATCACCGAGCAGATTGATGCCCTCCGTGCTATGGCGGTGAACCCCATCAAATATTTAGTCGTCCCGAATCTCATCGCAGGACTCATCGCGGTCCCCCTCTTGACCGCTCTATTTGATCTGATTGGGATATTCGGGGGTTTTGTCGTGGGCGTGAAGCTCCTGGGGCTAAGCTCGGGGGCCTATTTTGGCCAGATGGAGGCCAGCGTGAGTTTTCAGGATATCAGCAGTGGTTTCTGGAAGTCGGTGAGCTTTGGGTTTCTGCTGACGCTGGTTGCGTGCTATAAAGGGTACTTTGCCCGCCACGGGGCCGAGGGAGTCAGCAAGGCGACGACACAGTCGGTCGTCATGGCCTCCGTCCTCATTCTGGTGTGGGACTATTTCATGACGTCGCTGTTCTTCTGAGGTCGGGAGGCTTTTTGGGAGAGGGACCATGAAGCGTGGAACGACTGAGACGATGGTTGGACTCTTCGTCCTGTTAGGCATTGCCGCCCTGGCCTACCTGGCCTTCCAGCTCGGGGACGTGCAATTCTTGGGCAGCCAAAACTATACGGTGAGGGCCATCTTCCCCTCGGTCACCGGCCTCAAGGAGGGGGCGGGTGTGGAGATCGCAGGGGTGGAGGTGGGAAAGGTGACGAGCATCTCGCTCCATGAGGACCGGGCTTTGGTCACCCTCCGGCTCCAGAAAGAAGTCGTTCTTGTCGAGGATGTGATCGCCTCAGTCAGGACCAAGGGCCTCATCGGGGACAAGTATGTCCAGCTCGCTCCAGGTGGATCAGACACGACCATTCAGGCTGGGGGCCGGATTCGAGAGACGGTGCCGCCTGTGGATCTAGAAGAACTCATCGGCCAATTCATCTTCGGTCGGATAGATCAGTAGAGGTGAGGCCCCCTGAAGCAGGGTAGGGGGCTCGGTCCTGAGACATGAGAGGGAGAGGAAAGCATGAATATTTTCTCTAAGGGGTTCAGGGTGTCAATCAGCAGGGGTACAGTCCTCCTCGCAGGGGGAGCCCTCCTTGGGGTCTTGACCCTTCCCGCATTTGCCCAAGAAACCCCAGGGAGGCGGGTCGTCAACCTTGACGAGGCCATCCGTCTCGCTCTTCAGAATAACGCCGAGATCAAAGAGTCTAAGGAGGGCATATCCGGGGCCCTGGGGAAAAAGAGGCAAGCGGATGCAGCCCAATTTGCCCAGGCGGACCTCGTGGGCTTCCTTGGGCCCTCGCCCCAAGCCCGGGGAAACCAAATCGTCTCCCCGGACGATGTGGATAGACCCACCATCAATGGGGTCTTCACGCGGGCCATCGTCAACATCGTCCAGCCCATCTTCACCTTCGGCGAGATTAGCGGGCTTCGGGAGGCAGCCTCCTCGGGGGTGAGAGTGGAGGAGGCCAGGGTCCAAGAAAAATCGTCCAAGGTCATTGTGGCAGTGAAGCAGTTCTACTACGGGGTGATCCTGGCACGGGAGCTAAGGACCCTCGCCCAGGAGGTCATGGATCAGCTGGATGGCGCCAAGCAAAAGTTAAGGGAACTCCTTGACGGGGGGGCCGTCTCGGTGGATGAAGTGGCCCTCTGGAAGCTCGAGGCTTTTCAGGGGACGGTCGAGACCGGCCTCCATGAGGCTGAGAAGGCCGTCGAGCTCGCCCTGGGGGCCCTTAAATTCACCTTGGGGTTTGGCCCCAATGAGGACCTCGACGTGGCTGACCGGCGGCTTATCATGGAGCAAAAGTCGCTGGAGTCCCTTCCCTTTTATCAGGAGAGGTCCTTTGAGCTTCGCCCGGAGTTCACCCAGATCCAAGAGGGGCTGAAAGCCCTTCGGGCCCTCGTGCGGGTGGAAAAGAGCAAGTACTACCCGAAATTCTTCGTCGGGGCCCTGGCCGATGCGGCTGAGGCCGGAAACAGGACCGACATTAACAACCCCTTCATCAATGACGAGCTAAACCATGAGACGTTGGGCGTCGCCGTGGGTTTCAAGTGGGCCTTCAATTTCGGCATCACGACGGGGAAGGTCCAGGTGGCCCGGGCGGAGGTGGCCAAGCTGGAGCACAAGAAAAGCTTTGCTGAAGGGGGTATCCCCCTCGAGGTCAAGAAGGCCTATGAAGAGGTAATGGAGGCCGACAAAAACTTTGCAGTGACTGAGACCTCCTACCAATCGGCTCGAAAGTGGCTGGTCGCCTCTGTTGCAAACTTTGACCTGGGGATTGGAGATCCGGAAGAGATCTTTGAGGCCCTGGAACAGTATGCGAAGATGCGAGTGAGGAACTTCCAGTCAATGTATGAGCATAACCTGGCTGTGGCGATGTTGGAGCACGCGAGCGGCCTCCTGGTGGTGGCGGTGGATCAGACTGGGGAGGCTGAGGAAGAGAAGCCGGCGGAGCAGGCTAGGGAGGAGAAGGGTATTGACGATGATGAAAGCGTTTCTTAACAGTTGGGCGAAGTGGGCGCTTTTAGGGGCGTTCCTGGCGGGCTTTACAATCGGGGAGCCCCTGGAGGCGCAACCGAGGAGTGAGCTGAAGGGGACAGTGGACGAGGTCCTCACTATCCTGAAGAACCCGAGCTTAAAGGGGGCGGGCAACGACCAGACCCGCCGTGACCTCCTCCGTTCGGCCATTGGCCCGCGGTTCGATTACCGCGAGATGGCCAAGCGTTCCCTCGCACGGCACTGGAGGGATCTTTCCGACGAGGAGAGGGAAGAGTTCGTCGAGGTCTTCGCAGACCTCCTGCAACAGTCCTATGTATCTAAAATCGAGGCTTTCACAGATCAAGAGATTGTCTATCCAGAGGAGCGGATTGACGAGAATTTCGCCGAAGTCGAGACCAAGATCGTCATAGAGTCGGGGCGGGAAGTCCCGATCGATTATCGTCTATACGAGACCGAGACGGGTTGGCGCGTCTATGACGTCATCATCGAAGGTGTCAGCCTTGTTAGCAACTACCGCTCTCAGTTCAACCGCATCATCAACCAGGATTCCTACGATGCGCTCCTGAATCGGATGCACACAAAGCAAGAAGAAGAAGTGGCCAATTGAGCCCCCATTAAGGGCGACATGGCGAAAATGAGAGCGGGAAAAGACAGTCCGAAGAGGGTGGCATGGGGCAGAAGGGGGGAGCGTCCGTCCGGCTGAGGGGGGCTCTCTTCCATGGGCTTGGGGCGGGGTCCGGTTTTACCGAGCTACCCTGGGCCAAGGAAAAGTTAAAGCAAATTTTAGGATTTGTCCCTCACCCGGGCACTCTCAACCTTCGCCTGGATCTCAAAGAAAACGCCGACCCCCTCTCTACCATCCGGTCCTCGCCGGGCCACCTCATGTCTCCTCCCCCCAATGATTCCTCCTGCGCCGCCCGCTGCTATCCGGCGACCATCGCTGGGCACATCCCCGGGGGCCTCGTGGTCCCCATGGTGGAAGGCTATGACGAGGACGTCTTAGAGCTTCTGGCCCCGGTCAATCTCCGCGAAACTTTAAATCTGGAAGAAGGAGACCTCGTCTGGGTGGAGGTCTTCTTAGAAGGAAAGCGGGGGATCCCCTTCGATTGAGCTTTCGGGATTGCGGCTGGGGACGTCTTTCTCTCAGGCGGGGATGACGCCGGGCTTCTCCAGCGCTGCTTTTAGCTGCTGGAGAAAATCGGCGGCTGGCGCTCCGTCGATGATGCGGTGGTCAAAAGAGAGGCTGAGATAGAGGATGTCTCGGATGGCGATGTGGCCATCCATGGCGACCGGCGTCTTGGTGATCTTCCCAATCCCGAGAATGCAGGCGTCCGGCAGGTTGACAATGGGCGTGAACATCTGGATCCCATAAGCCCCGAGGTTCGTCGTCGTAAAGGTGCTCCCCTCGACATCTTCCAGTGCGAGCTTTCCTTCTCTGCCCCGGCGGGCGAGGTCTCGGGTCTCCCGAGCGATGGTCCCAAGGTCTTTTTGGTCGGCGTTTCGGATCACGGGGACGATGAGGCCCGCCTCGGTCTGGACGGCGACGCCTATGTGGATATCCCCTAGAATCTGAATCACGTCCCCTTCAAGTCTTGCATTGACAGCGGGGAAACGGCGGATGGTCCTGGTGGTGTAGTGGGTGAGGAGGTCATTGAATGAGATCTTTGTCCCATAGACCTTCTCCCAGAGGGCCTGATTCGTCTCCCGCATCCGGACAATCTCTGTCATATCCACGTCGATGATCTCGGTCACCCGCGCCACCTGAGCCCAACTCTGGGCCATGCGCTCGGCGATCACCTTCCGGATCCCCGTGACGGGAATAGTCTTGGTTTTCCCGGCGGGGACGGGGGTCCCGCGGACCCCAGGGGGAGCCGCAGATTTTGTCTGGGCTGTTCGTTCGATGTCGGTTTTGACGATTCGGCCATTTGGGCCACTTCCCCGAATGGCTTTATAGTCCACCCCCAGTTCTTGGGCGAGTTTCCGAGCGGCCGGTGAGATGGGAACCCTTCCTTCGCGGGAAGGGAGGGTTGCCTTGCTGGCCTCCGTGCCGGTGGGCGGGGAGGGAGTCTTGGCGGGCTCTGGAGGGGCAGCAGGGGAGGGCTTGACGGCCGTTGGGGGGGTAACTTTGGGGACCGCCTCGCCAGAGGCACCAATGAAGGCGATGGGTCCCCCTGTGGGGATCACCTCTCCCTCTTTGGCAAAGGTTTTCAGGACCGTTCCCGCGGAGGGGGCCTCCAATTCATACTCGATCTTGTCGGTCTGGATGGAAACGAGAGGGTCCCCTTTCCCGATGGTCTCGCCCTCTTGCTTGTGCCAACTCAGGATAGTCCCTTCCTCCATGGTTTGGCCGAGTTTGGGCATAGTGATCTGCGTTGCCATCCTCGAAAACCTCCTCTTATCAGCCCACGGGGAAAGGCGTTTCCGTTGAGAAAAGACCTTTTGCATCCTAGCATGGGAAGGCGTGTTGTCAACCTCGAACCCTTGCAGTATCGGGCCTTGTGGGGGGGGAGGCGGCCTGTCGCCCTGACCTTGACGCACGCAGATAGGGGATATAACTTTGTTCTAAAGGAGAAGGTGGTTTCTCGGCGGATATGGGCTGGCAAAGAGCTGATGCGGGTATTTAGAAGGCAGGAGATCGAGGGGGCAATTTTAGTCGCCTGCGCCTTCGTCAGCGTTTTCTTTGGGCTCAAAGTGGGTGACTTGAATTACAAGCTCTTCCTCTTTCTCCTGGCGGGTGTCTTCGCCCTCGCCATTTTCCGCCCGAAACACTCTCCGTAAAGAGGATCGTGGTTGGCTTGGCGGTGTAGCTCAGCTGGTTAGAGCATGCGGCTCATATCCGCAGAGTCCGGGGTTCGAATCCCTGCACCGCCACCATTTCATTCCTCTTGAACGAGGCAGGCTCAGCGAAGGCCCCTCGGATGAGCCCTTTTAAGAGGGCCAAGGTGATGCATCCCTTCCTGAAAAGTTTTTCCCGCACCCTCGAGAGACATGAGATGGTTCGCCCAGGGGAGCGGGTCCTCGTCGGGGTCTCGGGAGGGCCTGACTCCGTCTCCCTCCTGCACGGTCTTCTTCACCTCGACCTTTCCCTTGAGCTTCGGATCCTTCATATCCACCATGGCCTTCGAGGAGCCGAGGCCGACGAGGAAGCCAAGTGGGTGGAGAATCTCGGGGCCCGCCTGGGTGTGCCCTGCACCGTGAGAAAGATCGAGCCCGGGTCTCTTGTGACGCCGGGGTTTTCCCTTCAGATGGCGGCCCGAAGCAGGCGCTATGAGATCTTCCGTGAGGAGGTCGAGCGCCAGGGGGCTCATCGCCTGGCCCTCGGCCACACCGCCGACGACCGGGCTGAGACGCTCCTCATGGGACTCCTTCGGGGTGCCGGCTTGAAAGGGCTTTCCGGGATTCCTCCTGTGCGGGAGGGTTGGGTCATCCGGCCCCTTTTGGAGACGACCAGAAGTCTCATCGAAGGGTTTCTCTCGAGCGAGGGGATCCCCTTCCTTCAAGACCCCTCCAACCTTCGTCAGGAATATCTTCGAAATTGTATTCGCCACCGCCTCCTCCCGGACCTCGAGGCCTCCTATAATCCACGGCTTCGAGAGACCCTCGCCCGGACAGCTGAACGGCTTTGGGCGGAGGATGAGTGGATGGAGGCCGAGACATCCCGCGCCCTGGACCGACTTCTCGTCCGATGGCCGCAAGGGGAGGTGGCCCTTCCTGTCGGGGCTTTAGCGGAGACCCATCTGGCCCTTCGACGACGCTTGGTCCTGAAAATCTTGACGGACATGGGGGCTCCTGCCGCCCGCATCCGATCGGTCCACGTCGAGGTCCTCTTGGAGAGTCTTTGCCGCTGGAGCGGGGAGCGTCGATTTCGACTCCCCGGGGGTTTTAGCGTCACTCGAGATCGACACTGGCTCATCTTTCGCCGGGGCGCCGAGCCACCCCGACCTTCAGCCGAGGTCCCCCTTCAGATCCCGGGACGGACCGCCCTTGAGCCTTGGGGTCTCACCCTCTCGGCCCAAGTCTTCGACCGCGGGGACAAAAGCCCCTTTGAGACGGACCCCCTTCGAGCCTGGTTCGATCTCGGGAGCGTGGGGGGAGATCTCCTCGTCCGGTCTCGAAGACCAGGAGATCGTTTCCGGCCCTTGGGGCTCTCGGGGACGAAGAAACTGAAGGATTTTTTCATTGACGCCAGAATCCCCCGGCGAGAAAGAGACACCATCCCCCTTCTCGTCGTCGGGGAACAGATTCTTTGGATCATTGGCCATCGTCTTGGGAAAGGGGCCGAAATTTCGGCGGAAACTAAGGCCGTTTTGGCGCTTGAGGTGGTGGAAAAGGGAAAGGCCTGAAGAGGGTTTCGGAGAAAAGTTCTTGAATTTGCGCCATGATTTGCTTAACTTTTTAAGTGGGAAAGGAAATTCCCTGAGACTCTGTCGCGTTCGACCTCGAAAGAGGAGAGAGGTGTCTTGAACCAATTCTATAGAAACTTGGCCCTCTGGCTCGTAATCGGGCTGATGATGGTGTTTGTCTTCCAGCTTTTCAGTGCCCGTCGGCCGCCCGAGACGGAGGTCATCTTTAGCCAGTTTGTCCAGGACGTGGAGGAGGGGCGCATCCTGGAGGTGACGATCCAGGGGAACAATATCCGCGGTCAATTCGCTGACGGTGGTGCCTTCAGGACTTTTGCTCCGGAAGACCCCGAGCTTATTTCGATCTTGCGAGCGAAGAGCGTCAGCATTCGGGCGGAGCCTCCTCAGCAGAACGCTTGGTATACGAACCTCCTCCTCTCGTGGTTCCCGATGTTGATCCTCCTCGGCATCTGGGTCTTTTTCATGCGTCAGATGCAGGCCGGTGGGAGCAAGGCGCTCTCTTTTGGCAAGAGTAAGGCACGCCTTCTCTCAGACCAGAAGAAGAAGGCCACCTTCCAGGATGTGGCGGGCGTCGAGGAAGCGAAAGAAGAGCTTCAGGAGATCATCGAGTTTCTGAGGGAGCCCCAAAAGTTCCAGGAGCTTGGAGGAAAGATCCCGAAGGGGGTCCTCCTGGTCGGTCCCCCGGGGACGGGAAAGACCCTTTTGGCCCGGGCGATTGCCGGTGAGGCGGGTGTGCCTTTCTTCAGCATCAGCGGCTCGGACTTTGTGGAAATGTTCGTGGGCGTGGGTGCCTCCCGCGTCCGTGACCTCTTCGAACAGGGTAAGAAACACGCCCCTTGCATCATCTTCGTTGACGAGATCGATGCTGTCGGCCGACATCGCGGGGCGGGGCTCGGGGGCGGCCATGACGAAAGAGAGCAGACCCTGAACCAGCTCCTTGTCGAGATGGACGGTTTTGAGTCGAACGAAGGGGTTATCCTCATTGCTGCCACCAATCGCCCCGACGTCCTGGACCCGGCCCTCATGCGTCCGGGGCGTTTCGACCGCCAAGTGGTGGTTCCCCTTCCGGACCTTCGGGGCCGGGAGGAGATCCTCAAGGTTCATAGTAGGAAGGTCCGCGTTGGAGAATCGGTGAACCTCGGAGTGATCTCCCGGGGAACGCCGGGCTTCTCAGGGGCCGATCTTGCCAACCTCGTGAACGAGGCGGCCCTTTTCGCCGCTCGGATGGGGAAGAAGGCGGTCGGCATGTCCGACTTTGAGAACGCCAAGGACCGGGTCATGATGGGCGCCGAGCGCAAGAGCATGATAGTCAGCGACGACGACAAGCAGAAGATCGCTTTTCACGAGTCGGGGCATACGCTGGTGTCCAAGCTCATCCCTGGAACGGATCCGATCCACAAAGTGACCATCATCCCGCGGGGGCTGGCCCTTGGCCTGATGCAGCCCCTTCCGGAGGAGAAATACACCCACTCCAAGACGTATCTGCTGAGCCAGTTGGCCGTTTATATGGGCGGCCGAGCTGCTGAGGAGATCGTCTTCGGTGAGGGGGAGATGACCACTGGGGCGGCCAACGACATTGAGAAGGCCACGGACCTCGCGCGAAAGATGGTCTGTGAGTTCGGCATGAGCGATAGGTTGGGGCCTCTGGCCTTCGGGAAGAAGGACGAACATATCTTCCTCGGCCGCGAGTTCTCCCGCCACAAAGATTTTAGCGAGCGGACGGCCATCCAGATTGATGAAGAGATTACCCTGATGGTCTCAGAGAATTATGACCGGGCCAGGAAGCTCCTCGCTGAAAATCGGGACAAGCTTGACACCCTCGCCCACGCACTTCTTGAAAAGGAGTCTTTGGACGGGGCAGATGTGGACACCCTCTTCGAAAAGGGCTTTTTGCCCGCGTCCAAGCCCGTCGTCGAGGAGACCCCGCCCGACACCCCGGCCCCCGATGCCCAGCAGGAGAAAACGGACGTCGTCCCACGCTCTCAGGTCTCCGGCCCTCCCCCTCCCAGGGAGCAGCCGGCTTAGAAGACCGAGGAGCTCTGGGCGAAGGAGGCTCGGCGATGGGCCCGAGGCTGACGCTCAGGCTCCCTAGAAACTCATCCCCTCCAAAGCTGGTTACTGATTCCCTCCGCCTGTGGCGGATCTCTCGCTTCCCTTTTGGGCACTCCCGGCCCAAGCGGTTCGAGGGGGCCCCTTGAGGAAGACGTGATGGTTGATCTTTGTGTGAACGTGGACCATGTGGCCACTCTCCGTCAGGCCCGAAGGGGAGTCGAGCCCGACCCCATTGCGGTGGCCCTCCAAGCTGAGATGGCTGGGGCGGTGGGGATTACGGTTCACTTGAGAGAGGACCGGCGCCACATCCAGGAGCGAGACCTTCGCCTCCTTCGAGAAGTGGTCCGGGGGAAGCTGAATTTGGAGATGGCCCCGGTGGAGGAAATGAAGGTTATTGCCATCGAGGTTCGACCGGATCAGGTGACCTTGGTCCCCGAGCGGCGGCAGGAACTGACGACTGAGGGGGGGGTTGATGCCCACCGTCTGAAGGGGTCTCTGGAGGGTTTTGTCCCGGCACTTCGGGACGCGGGTCTTCTGGTGAGCCTTTTCATTGACCCCGCCGAACCTCAGATCAAGGCGGCCAAGGAGCTGGGCGTTGACTCCGTTGAGATCAATACAGCCCGCTACTCCGAGGCCCGCAAGCCTGCCGACATCGACCGGGAGTTTGCGCAGCTCCAGAAGGCCGTTGAGGAAGGCAGGGCTGCTGGACTCGGCGTCCACGCCGGCCACGGACTCGATTACTTCAACACGGGCCGAGTGGCGGCGCTTTCCCGGATCTCGGAACTCAACATCGGTTATAGCATTGTTTCCCGCTCGCTCTTTGTGGGGGTGGAGCGGGCAGTCCGGGAGATGGTGGGAATACTCAGACAAACGGCTGCGGACGGAGGCTGAAATGCTGACACCGGTTGCCACGGCGGCAGAGATGGCGGCCATCGACCAGCGGACCATCGAGGAGTTCGGCCTCCCGGGGGTGTGCCTCATGGAGAACGCCGGAACCCGAGTGGTCGAGGCCATGAAGGCCCGCTACGGTGACCTCCGAGGCCGCCCGATCCGGCTCCTGGCCGGGAAGGGGAATAACGGCGGGGACGCCTTTGTGGCGGCTCGCCACTTGGCAAATCTGGGGGCCGACGTTGCCGTCTACCTGCTTTGTGCCTTCGACGACGCTCGAGGAGATGCCCGAATCCACCTGGAGGTCCTGCGGCGGATGGAGGTACCCCTTCACCCTGTCACGAATGAAGAGGAGGTCCGAAAGGCCTTCCAAAAACACGAGGAGGCCATTTGGGTAGATGGGGTCTTTGGAACCGGCCTCGACTCGGAGCCTCGCGGCCACATTGCAGAGGCCCTCTTCGTCCTTGGGTCAAAGACGGTCCCCATCGTCGCCATCGACATCCCCTCGGGAGTCCACGCTGATACGGGAAGAGCCTTTCGGGGGGCACTGAGGGCCGACCTGACGGTGACCTTCGGCCTGCCCAAGCGGGGCCAACTCCTCTACCCCGGGGCGGAGCATGTGGGGGAGTTCGTCGTCGCCGACATCGGGATTCCCGCGGAGGCGGTCAAGGCCCAGGGGATCACCACCTATCTCCTCGACGCCCCTGACGTGAGGGCCCTCTTTCCGCCGGTTTCACCGAACGCCCATAAGGGGACCTTTGGTCACGTCTTGGTCGTCGCCGGGTCTGTAGGAAAAATGGGGGCGGCCCATCTTGCGACCTCGGCGGTCCTTCGCATGGGAGGGGGACTTGTGACCCTGGCCCACCCAAAAGATGCTGAAGCCCTGAGTTCGGCACCTGCCGAGGCGATGACGCTTCCCCTTCCCGCGACGACTGATGGGACCATCGCCAAGGAGGGGGTGGGGCGTGTTTTGGAGATGGCCGAGCGGGTGGATGCCGTTGTCCTCGGCCCCGGCCTGACTACCCAGGATGAAACCGTCTCTTTTGTGAAGGAGTTGGTGACAAGATGCTCACGGCCGATGGTGGTGGACGCTGACGGCCTGAACGGCCTCGCCCAGGGTTTTGAGGGATGGAGTTCCCTTCCCGCTCCCCGCTGTCTCACCCCCCACCCGGGGGAGATGGGGCGTCTTGTGGGGGTGGAGACGGGGGAAGTCCAGGCCGACCGGGTGGAGACCTGCCGGGCTTTTTCGCGCTCCCGGGGGGTTTTTATGGTCCTCAAAGGGGCAAGGACCCTGATCGCCACCCCTCAGGGAGAGGTCTTTTTCAATCCCACGGGGAACCCGGGCCTGGCCACAGGGGGGAGCGGCGATGTCCTGGCCGGTGCCATCGGGGCCCTCTTGGGTCAGGGGCTTTCGCCCAAAGAGGCCCTCATCGTCGGGGTCTACACGCATGGGCTTGCAGGAGACCTGGGGGCCAAGGAGGTGGGCGTGCGGGGTCTTTTGGCCTCGGATGTCTTGGACCGACTGCCGACTGCTCGACAGGCCCTCCTCGAGTCCTCAAAGGGATAGGGGCTGGCTTGCGCTGGAAGCTGAAATCCCGGGGTCCTCAAATGACCCGTCGGCTCGGAGTTCTTCTTGGGGAGAATCTCTTTGGCGGGGCGGCCATCTGCCTCTCGGGGGATCTGGGGGCGGGGAAGACGCTCCTGACCCTCGGAATCATGGAAGGCCTTCGCGGAGACATCTCTGGGGTTCGAAGTCCCTCATTTACACTCATTAATCACTACCCTGCTCCTATTGAGGTCTTCCACGTGGATCTCTATCGGCTCTCGGACCGGGAGGAGGTGGGGGGACTGGGTCTCGAGGAGCTCTTCGAGGCGTCGGGTGTCGTGGTCGTCGAATGGGCTGAGAAGCTAGGGGAGATGGCCCCGGCGGAAAGTTTGAAGGTCCAGCTTCAGGTCACGGGTCCCCTGGAGCGAGAGATATCCTGGGAGACTCGCGGTGAAGCGTACGAGGCTCTCCTGACCCGAGTTCGAGGGGCATGGATCCCTTCCCGGGCCCATGAGAAGGGGCGGTAAGGCATCTTTTCACTTTACAGTTATCAAAATCTGTGCCATATTTGTCCCCGTCTATAAGGAGGGGGACGTATGGCCTTTTGGAAAAATTTTCGACTATGGCTTCTCCTGCTCATAGTCTTCACGTCCGCCGCAGTCGGTTTTTTCGTGGCCACCAATTGGCAGGAGAAGACCCTACCCAAACGCTTTCATCTCTCCGGGACAGATGCAGACCTTCGTCTCCAGGATGTCTTCCTCCTGGAGGACAAGAAGGGGTTGAAGGCCTGGGAGCTCAAGGCCAAGTGGGCCAAGATGTATAGGGAGGCTGGAAAGACCTTCTTTGAGGACATACACGTGGTTGTCTTCGTCGAGGACCGCGAGCCCGTTCATATCACGGCCCTGCGGGCGGAGATGGACAATGAAAGTCGAGACCTCACGATAGAGGGCAATGTGGAGGTGGTCTCAGAAGAGGGCTACTCCCTCAGAACTGAACGGCTCAGGTGGTTTTCCGACAAGCGGGAAATAGTGACCGAGGCCCCTGTGATGGCTGCGGGCAAAGATATCCAGATCTCGGGTAGGGGGCTGAGGGCCCACATCGACAACCAATTGCTCTGGCTGGACAACCGTGTTACGGCCCAGCTGATCCCGAGAAGCAGGTAGGTACCCCCGTAGAGCGTGGAGGAAAAAACCGTGGGGCTGAACCGTTGGCCAAAGACCTGGGCGTTTGTGGCCGGGGTGACGATGGCTTGGACCCTGGGAGGGCTGATGACCCTGGCAGGGGCCCAGTCGTTGAGAGAGGGCTCGTTGAGGGAGGGCATTGAGGGCCCCATTCCCATTTATATCGTCTCAGACCGCATGGAGGCCGATAACAAGAACCAGTGGGTCTACTTCATTGGCAATGTGACGGCCACCCGGGGGGCAATGACGCTCCACAGTGACCGGCTGGAGATTTATCGAAATGAGGAAAAGGACCAGATCGACCGAATCGAGGCCATCGGTCACGTGGACATCAACCACCAAGGCAAGTTCGCCACCGGCGAAAAGGCGATTTTTCATGAGGCCGATCAGAGTTTGGTTCTGACGGGAAACCCGAAGGCCTGGGAAGACAGTAATATCATCACCGGCGAAAAGATGATCTTCTATTTAGATAGCGACCGGGTCGTGGTAGAGGGCAACGAGAGCAAGCGGGTAGACGTGGTTCTCTACCCTGATGGGGAGGACAACCGATATATCCGAACTAGTCCCGCCCGTCGCGAAACCCCCAGCCCAGAAGAAAACGGAGTCGGAGGAGTCGAAGACGATGGCACCTCCGAACTCCCGGCTGGCGGTCCAGGGGCTGGTGAAGTCTTATCGACGCCGTAGGGTTGTTGATGAGGTTAGCCTGGACGTTCGCCCGGGGGAGATCGTGGGCCTCCTGGGGCCAAATGGCGCGGGTAAGACCACCACCTTCTACATGATCGTAGGGCTCATCCGGCCCGACGATGGACAGGTGATGCTGAACGGGGCAGACGTTACCCATCTGCCCATGTACAAACGGGCGAGGCTCGGAGTCGGGTATCTTCCGCAAGAGCCCTCGGTCTTCAGAAAGCTCACCGTCGAAGAGAACATCCTGGCCATCCTGGAGACAAACGGGGGTTACGGGCGCGAGGCCAGGAAAAAGCGGGCCCGAGCTCTCATGGAAGAGCTCAATATCTACCACATCCGCCGCTCCAAGGGCTTTTCCCTCTCAGGGGGAGAGCGGCGTCGGGTGGAGATCTCAAGGGCCCTGGCCACCTCGCCCTCCTTCATCCTTCTGGACGAGCCCTTCGCCGGGATCGACCCCATCGTCGTCATTGACATCCAGAACATGGTGACCCAGTTGCGAGATCGCGGGATCGGGGTCCTCGTGACGGACCACAATGTCCGGGAGACCCTGCGGATCGTGGATAGGGCCTACATTATCAACGAGGGCGAGATCCTGGAGAGCGGGAAACCGGAGGCTATTGCCCAGAGCAAACGGGCCCGTCAGCTCTATCTGGGGGAACGTTTTTCCCTGTAAGGGAGCCTCTTCTTGAGCCTGGAGTTACAACAAAAGCAAAGGCAAACGCAGAAGCTGGTCATGACGGTCATGCTTCAGCAGGCCATCCAGCTCCTGCCCCTCTCCCGCCTTGAGCTCCAACAGCGGGTCCAGCAGGAGATGGTGGAGAACCCCCTCCTTGAAGAGGTCCTAGGCGGCGAGGGTGGAGTTGAAGGTCAGGAAGAAGAGGTGCAGACCCCAGAGGTGCCCGAAGGAGAGATCCTAGACCCCGACCTCGCCTTGGCGGCCTCCTTCGGTGACACCCTTGATCTCGGCTATTACGAAGAGGACCTCCCGGCGCGCCCCTCTCCGGAGGCTACACTCAGTCACGAGACTTCCCTCTCGGACCACCTCCATTGGCAGCTCTCCCTCTCGACGGCCAAAAGAGAGGAGAGGATTTTGGGGGCCCTCATCATCGGGAATATTTCCGAGGAGGGTTATTTCCAGGGGGACCTTGAGGAGATCGCCAGAGAGGGCGAGACGACCACAGAACGGGCGGCCGAGGTTCTAAAGCTCATCCGGTCCTTCGACCCGCCGGGGGTGGGGGCCTGCTCCCTTCCGGAGTGCCTTCGCCTGCAGCTGGAGTCTCTGGGGGGCCTGAGCCCGCTCCTGGACGCACTCTTGAGCGACCACCTGGACCGATTGGAGGACCGGAACCTTCCGAAGATCGCCCGCTCTCTTGGAGTCGAAGTTTCTGAAGTGTCGGCGGCTGCACGACTTATCCGGGGACTGGACCCCTATCCGGGTCTTCGATACCAGCAGTCCCGCACCGAGTGCGTCTATCCCGATGTCTACGTGATCAAGATGGGCGATGAATATCAGGTCTACCTTAATGACGACGGCCTCCCGAAGCTTCGGATCAACGGCTATTATCGAAAGATCATCCAGCAGGGGGCAAACGCCGACGACCAAGCCTATCTGGGCGAGCGGTTCAAGTCGGCCCTTTGGCTCATCAGAAGTATTGAACAGCGCCGCCAGACGCTCCTAAAAGTCTCCCGCAGCATTGTCCACCACCAACGTGATTTCTTCGATCGGGGTCTCGAAGCCCTTCATCCCCTCGTGTTGAAGCAGGTGGCGGACGACATCGAGATGCATGAGTCCACTGTCAGCCGTGTTACCACCCACAAGTACATACACACCCCGCAGGGGGTCCTTGAACTAAAATTCTTTTTCAATGGGGCGATTGGATTGCTCGACGGCGAAAGCATGTCTTCTACATCGGTCAAGGAACAAGTACGCCGTCTTGTGGGGAAGAAGACCCTCTAAAACCCCTTACGGACGAGCGTATCGGGGAGGCCCTCAGGGCCAGAAACATCATCATCGCCCGAAGAACGGTGACGAAGTATCGAAAGGAACTGAAACTCCCCCCGGCTGGAAAGCGGAAGAAGATTTGCACCTAAAGGCCCTTTAGGAGACGGCGATGTCCTCGTGTCACTCCGAGGACGGCCGCACACTCTTTGATCAGGGGTTCCTTGGGGTCACTTAGGGGATAGAGATGGGTTTGCTGACGGTTCAAGAGCTCCTGGAGGCCCAGGGAAAGACCCTTGAGCTGGAAGTTCTTGCGGGGGCCAAGGGGCTTCAGAATCCCATCGGGCATCCGCGGATCCAGAAGTACAGCCTGGCCTTTGCGGGCTACTTTCGGTTTTTCCATCCCGACCGGGTCCAGATTATGGGCGAGACGGAGGTGTCTTACCTTCAAACCCTTCCGCCCCCCCGCCAGACAGAGGTCATCGAGGCTCTTTTCGCCCATCCCATCTGCTGCGTGATCGTGACGAAGGGTTTAGAAGTCCCGCCCAGCCTGTTGGCGGCCGCCGACCGGAGTCATGCCCCGGTTCTTCGTTCCGCGCGCAAGAGCTCCGTAGTGATGACACAGCTTTCGGCCTATGTGGAGGATTGCTTGGCGCCCAAGACGACGGTCCACGGGGTTCTGATGGATGTTTATGGCGTCGGGGTCCTTATCTTGGGTAAGAGCGGGATCGGCAAGAGCGAGAGCGCTCTCCACCTGATCCAGCGCGGGCACCGCCTGATTGCCGACGATGTCGTGGAGGTGCGTCAGAAGGAGAACATCCTGGTGGGAAGCGGTTTGGAGCTCCTTCGCCACCACATCGAGATCCGAGGCATGGGGATCGTGAACATCCGCGACCTCTTTGGGGTTGCGGCCATCCGTGACCACAAGAAGATTGAGCTCGTGGTCCACTTGCAGGAGTGGGATCCCAAGCAGGATTATGACCGCCTAGGCCTGGACGAAGAGACCCACACACTTCTTGGTCTGAACATTCCGCTGGTTCGGGCCCCGGTGAGGCCCGGGCGGAATATCTCCACCATCATCGAAGTGTCCGCTCGAAATCAGCTCCTTCGGGTCATGGGCTATCACTCCGCCGAGGTTTTTAACGAGAAGCTCCTCCAACAGCTTACCTCGATCCCCACCGCCTCGAAACCCTTCGAGTGCAATGAAGAGTGAGGGGCCCGAAGAGGGGGCCCGGCCAGCACCCCTGGGAGTCGTCCTCGTGACACACGGGCGACTGGGGGTGGAACTTAAGGAAATTGCGGAG
This sequence comes from bacterium, assembly GCA_965249615.1. Lineage (GTDB taxonomy): Bacteria > UBA8248 > UBA8248 > JACPRG01. The sequence continues at coordinate 221,869 of CBDFMI010000005.1, forward strand.
GTCATCGTGGGGCCGCTTTCGGGTGTGAAGGCCGTTAGCATTGACGTGGACGTGGACCGGGCCCGGACCGCCATCGGAGAGGCCATCAATGAGGTGGACCAGGGTCCTGGGGTCCTCCTCCTCATCGACATGTTCGGGGGCACTCCCTCTAACCTCAGCCTCTCCTTCCTTGATCAGAAGAGGGTGGAGGTCGTCACAGGCGTCAATCTCCCCATGCTTCTCAAGCTCCCATTCATCTTGGACAAGATGGACCTGAAAGAGGCGGCGGCCTTCATCCGGGACTACGGGAGAAAGAATATCACCGTGGCCGGCGCGCTCTTGACTCCCTCTGAGGCGGGGCCGGAGACTTGAGCCTACGGGTGGAGGCGGAGGTCACCATTCAGAACCGGTTAGGGCTCCACGCCCGGTCGGCGGCGGCGCTCGTGAAAATAACCAATCGGTACACCAGTGAGGTGTCGATCGCAAAAGATGGCCTGGTCGTGAACGGCAAGAGTATTATGGGAGTGATGATGCTGGGGGCGGCGAAGGGGACCTGCCTGACTTTGCAGGCCGAGGGACCTGACGCCGAGGCCCTTATCGCTGAGATGGTCCACCTCATTAACCAGAAGTTTTACGAGGACTCATGACGACTGTTTCACCCAGAGAAGAAGAGCTCTACGGGATCGGGGTTTCACCCGGGATTGTCCAGGGTGAAGTCCATCTCGTGGGCCGAAGGAACCAGGAGGTTCCCCGGTATCGTATTTCTCCGGATGAGGTGGAGGCGGAAGTGGAGCGCTTCCAGCGGGCTCTGGGGGAGGCCAGGGAGGAGCACGCCAGGCTTCTCAGACGTCTGGGTCCCGTTCTCAGGAAAGAGCACCTCGGCATCCTGGATGCCCACCACCTGCTCCTCGGGGACGAGATGCTGATCCAGGCTGCCGTGGAGCACGTGCGCCAGGATTGCTGGAACGCCGAATGGGCCCTTCAGATGGCCGTAGACCGGTTCAAGGGGATCTTTGAAGCGATGGGCCATGAGTATTTGCGGGAACGGCAGGGGGATCTGCACCAGGTGAGCGAGCATCTCTTGAGCCATCTCCTCGGCACAGCCCGAGCGGGTAGCCCGCTGGCCCAGAGACCGATGGTCCTGGTGGCCCACGAGCTTACGCCCGCCGAGCTGCTGGATCTCCACCAAGGACCCCTTCTTGGTTTTGTGACTGACCTTGGCGGCAAGACCTCTCACACCGCGATCCTCGCCGGTGCCCTGGATATCCCGGCCGTCCTGGGTCTCAGGGAGATCACCCAACGGGTTCAAACGGGGGATGCGATCCTCTTGGACGGGGAGACGGGGCGAGTGGTCCTTCATCCCCTGGAGGAGACCGTCCGGGAAAGCGAATCAAGTCGTCTCCGGTATATCCAGCATCAAGAGGCCCTGCAGAGGTTGAGGGCCCTGGCCTGTGTCACCTCAGACGGAGTGCGGTGCGCCCTCAGGGCCAACGTAGAGCTGGCTGAGGAGGTCGCCGCGGTCCAGGCTTACGGCGCCGAAGGAGTGGGTCTTTACAGAACCGAATACCTCTTTCTCAACCGGCCCGACCTGCCCGGGGAGGAGGAGCACTTTCAGGCCTACCGGAGGCTGGCCGAGTCCGTCCTGCCCCACCCGGCTGTCATTCGAACCTTTGACTTGGGAGGGGACATCTTTCCGGCTTCCCTGGGCCTTCCTCATGAGCAAAACCCTGCCCTGGGCCTTCGGGCGATTCGTTTGAGCCTGGAGCAAAGGGATCTCTTCTTGCCCCAGCTCAGGGGGATCTTGAGGGCGAGCGCCTTTGGAAAGCTTCAGCTGATGTATCCACTCATCTCGGGAGTGGAGGAGGTCCGCAGGGCGAACGCCTTGTTGGAGGAGGTGAAGGAGGGACTTCGTGCCGAGGGGGTGGACTTCGATGGGGAGCTTCCGGTGGGAGTCATGATCGAGACCCCATCTGCAGCGATTCTGGCCGATGTCCTGGCTCAGGAGGTGGATTTCTTCAGCATCGGGACGAACGACCTCAGCCAGTACACCCTCGCCCTGGATCGGGGGAATGAAGAGGCCTCCTCCTTTTACGAGCCTTTCCACCCCGCCGTCCTTCGCCTCATCCGCAGTGTCGTCGCACAGGCGGAAAAATCCGGCATTCGGGTCGCCCTTTGCGGCGAGATGGCGGCGGACCCCCTTCAAGCCCTTATCCTCATCGGGCTTGGGCTTCGAGACCTTAGCATGACCCCTCGCTCCATCCCCCGGGTGAAACAGATTCTTCGGTCGATCTCCTTGGTCCAGGCGGAGGAGATGGCCCAAAAGGCCCTGGGGCTTGCAACGGCCGACGAGTTGAGGGCACTGAGGGCCTGGGTTCGCGAGGACCTGGCCCCCCAATTTCCTGACCAGTTACCCTTGGATCTATCCACTCTTTCGGCCCCGGTCTAAGCCGGGGGCTTGGGAGGCATCGATGGGAAAAACGAATTTCCTCTTTACGTCTGAGTCAGTGACGGAGGGTCATCCGGACAAGGTGTCCGATCAGATCTCCGACGCTGTCGTGGACGCTGTCTTGGAACAGGACCCCCTCGGGCGGGTTGCCTGCGAGACCCTGGTGACGACGGGCCTTGCCTTTGTGTCCGGGGAGATCACGACAAAGTGTTATGTGCACATCCCGAGCGTCGTGCGGAAGGTCATCCACGACATTGGCTACACCCGTGCCAAGTATGGATTTGACAGCGAGACCTGCGCCGTCATTACCTCCATTGACGAACAGTCGCCCGACATAGATATGGGAGTCTCTGAGCGGGGGGGACATGAACAGGGGGCAGGGGACCAGGGGTTGATGTTTGGATACGCCACTCGGGAGACCGAGGAGCTTATGCCCCTTCCTATCTTGCTGGCCCACAAGGTCTGCGAACGGCTGGCCGAGATTCGAAAGAATGACGTTCTCAGCTACCTTCGCCCTGACGGGAAGAGTCAGGTGACGGTAGAGTACGTCAACGGGAACCCTCTTCGGGTAGACACTGTCGTGGTGGCGGCCCAGCATAGCCCTGAGGCCGAGCTCGATGAGATACGCGAGGACATGATCGAGAAGGTCATCAAGCCGGTGATCCCTGCCCATTTGCTGGATGAGGAACGGGTGACTTATCATGTGAACCCCACTGGACGGTTCGTGGTGGGGGGGCCCAAGGCCGACACCGGCCTGACCGGCCGGAAGCTCATCGTGGACACCTACGGAGGGGTTGGGAGCCACGGGGGGGGATCCTTCTCCGGCAAGGACCCTAGCAAGGTGGACCGCTCGGCGTCTTACATGGCCCGCCACATTGCCAAGAACATCGTGGCGTCCTCTGCCTGCGACAAGTGCGAGGTCCAGCTTGCCTACGCCATTGGTATCCCTGAACCGGTCTCGGTCATGGTGGACGATTTCGGGACGGGCCGGGTTGAGCTGGAGAAGATGCGACGAAGTGTCCGCGAGATCTTCCCCCTGAAACCCAGGCAGATCATCGAATATCTGGACCTTCGTCGGCCCATTTTCAGAAAGACAGCTGCCTATGGACACTTTGGCCGAAACGAGCCCGAGTTTACCTGGGAGAAGACGAACCGGGTGGGCGACATAAAAACCGCCCTCGGCCTTTAAAACCTTTCTTCACCAGCCTGGAGGGGCTTCATGGACTACGATATCGCAGACCCCGGCTTGACCGAAAAGGGACTGCTTCGAATCGAATGGGCGAGCAGGGGGATGCCTGTCCTGAAAAGCATCAGCGCCCGCTTCGCCAAAGAGCAGCCTCTGAAGGGGATCCGCATGGGGGGCTGCCTGCACGTCACCACGGAGACTGCAAACCTGGCCCTGGCCTTGAAGGCAGGGGGGGCGGAGCTGAGGCTTTGCGCCTCGAACCCCCTCAGCACTCAAGACGACGTGACAGCAGCCCTGGTCTCCCACCATGAAATCGCTGTCTTCGCCCGAAAGGGGGAAGACAACGAAACCTACTACAGCCACATCCGTTCGGCCCTCGCCCACGAACCCCAGGTGACCCTGGACGACGGGGCCGACCTCGTCTCCACGCTCCATCAGGAGGCCCAGGCCATCATCCCCCAGATGATCGGCGGGACCGAGGAGACCACGACCGGCGTCATCCGCCTGCGGCAAATGGCCGAGGAGGGGGTCCTCGGGTATCCCATCGTCGCCGTCAACGACGCCAAGACCAAATATCTCTTCGACAACCGGTACGGGACCGGACAGAGCACCCTCGATGCCATCATGCGGGCGACCAACCGGCTCATAGCGGGTTCGATCTTCGTGGTGGCCGGCTACGGCTGGTGCGGGAGGGGGTTGGCCCAAAGGGCCCGGGGAATGGGGGCGAACGTCATCATCACGGAGGTGGACCCCCTGAAGGCCCTGGAAGCTGTCATGGACGGCCTCCGAGTCCTCACTATGGAGGAGGCGGCGCCCTTGGGGGACTTCTTTGTCACCCTCACCGGGGATACAGATATCCTCAGAGGAGAACATTTCGACCTGATGAAGGACGGGGCCATCGTGGCCAACTCCGGGCACTTTAATGTAGAGATCGACATCGAAGCCCTGGAGGCCACGGCGGTCAAGAAATCGAAACTGCGGGACTCCGTCGAGGAATATGTCCTTCCATCGGGGCGGAGGATCATCCTTCTAGGGGAAGGGCGCTTGGTGAATCTGAGCGCCGCAGAAGGTCATCCCAGCAGCGTCATGGATATGAGTTTTGCCAACCAGGCCCTCGCTGTAGAGTATCTGGTGAAAGAAGCGAGTCACCTGGAACACCGCGTATATCCCGTCCCAGAAGAGATCGATCAAGACATCGCTCGCCTGAAGCTGGAGGCCTTTGGCGTCCACATCGACTCTCTCTCTGAGAAACAATCGGCCTACCTGACCTCCTGGGCCCACGGGACCTGATGAGGGGACAGGGCCCCTTTCAGGAAAGACGTGGAGCGTCTGCTCGAGCCCGAGGTGATGGACTCCCTCGAAGAGGCAGTGGAGTATGACCGGATGGACCACCGTCTGGCGAACGAGGCCTTCGTCGAGAGGGCCCTCGAACTCGGAGCAAAGGGGGGCGACCTTCTGGATCTCGGGACAGGCCCTGCGGTGATCTCCGTCGTCCTCTGCCAGGGGCTTCCCGATCTAAAGGTCATCGCCTGCGACCTCTCGCAAGGCATGTTGGCGATCGCCACCCAGCGGGTCGAAAATGCCGGTCTCCAGGACCGGATCGATCTTCGCCGCCTGGATGCCAAGGTGCTTCCTTTCAAAGACGCCTCCTTTGACGGCCTTCTCTCGAACAGCCTCGTCCACCACCTCCCCGATCCGATCATCGCCCTTCGCGAGATAGCCCGTGTGGTCCGAGACGACGGGCTTTTCCTCGTCCGGGACCTCATCCGCCCTGAGACAGAAGAGCGGGCGCGGGAGCTTGTCCGAGAATACGCGGGGGAGGAGGGAGAAGGAGGAAAGAGGATGTTCTACAATTCTTTTCTGGCTTCTTTGACCCTGGAGGAAGTGGAGGCTCTTGTTGCCGATCTCGATCTTCCGGGGGTCAGGGTCGTTCAGTCCTCGGACCGGCATTGGACTCTCGAGCGGCCGGCCGGCGGGCACCACAAAAACTCCTCAGGGGAGAAGAGGTAGGGTGGTTTCGTCTTGCTGGGCCTCGGGCCACAGGAGGTGGCTGTGGGGGATCCTTTTGGTTGGAGCCCTTTCCGGATGCTCGAAACCCGCTTACTTGGTGGGACTTGCCCGAGGACAGGCCAAGATCCTTGCCCACAGGGTCCCCATTGAGGAGATCCTGAAGGAGCCCCCCGAAGACCTTTCCGAGGAGCACCTTGCAAGGCTCCGCATGCTCCCTGAGATCAAAAACTTCTCTGCCCGTTTGGGACTTGAGGTTGAAGACCTCTACTCCACCTACTCGCCTGTTCGGGACTTTGAACTCTGGGTCGTCAGCGCCAGCGAAAAGCTTCACCTGGAGTCTTATCTCTGGCGCTGGCCCCTGGTGGGGTCCGTTCCCTACAAAGGTTTCTTCTCGAAAGAGGCCGCTCAGAAGGAGATGCGGGCTCTAAAAGCCCAGGGCCTCGATGTCAACCTCAGAAGTGTCCCGACCCACAGCACCATCGGCTGGTTTGAGGACCCCGTCCTCCCCCCGATGCTCCACGCTTCGGAGATCTCTTTCATTTCCCTTCTCGTCCATGAGGCGGTCCACGCCACCATCTACCGCCCCGACGCCCCAGTCTTTAACGAAGGGGTGGCGGCCTTCATCGAACGGAAAGGGGTGGAGCTTTTTGTCCGGGAAAGACACGGGATTTCTTCCGAAATCTATCAGCGCTATCTAAAGAGAGAGCGGGGGCAGAGGGCTTTTCTGCGGGTCATCAACTCCCTCTTTGAGGCGCTTGAGAACCTGTATTCACAGGAGATCCCGGAGGCCGAAAAGCTCAGTCGCCGCCAAGCGCTCTTTGGTCGATATCTCTCGGCCCACACCAACCTTCAGAGGAGGGTGGAGGCAGAGCAACGCAAAGCGGGAGAGGGCGTGGACCTGAACAACGCTTTTCTCCTCTCTTACCGGATCTATTTTGAAGAGGAGGAGAAGCTGGAGCGCCTCTACCGGGCCACGGGGAATGACCTCAAGCTCACACTCGAACTTCTTACATCTCTGGGCCGAAGGGAAGGGGACCCCTTTGTTCTCATGGAAGAAATCATGGCAGAGCTCGCGAGAAACCCCGCGAGATGAACAGAAGTTGACTTTCCCCCTTAATGTGCCATATATTTCAGAGAGTTATGGGGAGGGGGGGCCTTGTTGAGACAAAGGCCTAAAAAATTCGCGATCTGGGGTGGAGCACTCTTTGTTGCAGGAGCGCTTCTCGTCGGGACCATTCCGGGTCTGGTCCTGGCGCGATCCCTCTCTGTGACGAAAATCCTGGCTGAGACCCACCCCGATTCCACCCGGATCGTCATCCATGTGAGCGGTCCGACCTCCTATCGCCACGACCGACTCCATAACCCTGAGCGACTCTATGTGGACGTCCATGGGAGTGTGCTGAGGCTTCAAACACCCGGGGACATTCCTGGTCGCAACAGTCACCTGAAGCAGATCCGGACAGCTCAAAACAGCCCCTCCGTCGTCCGGGTGGTCCTTGACCTGAAGAAAAACCCGGATTATCGGGTCTTTACGCTGGCCAATCCTTTTCGGATTGTGGTGGAGATTCAGGGGCGAGCGCTCGGGGTAGATTCCCCCGAGGCGAAGGGGAGGGCCGATCCCCCGAACATCACATTGGTCGAGCGTTTTAAACGGGGCCTCGGCAGGATTGTCATCGACCCAGGACATGGGGGGAAGGATCCGGGGGCCATCGGGGTGACGGGTCTCGAAGAGAAAAAGGTGGCCTTGGACATCGCAAGACGCCTCGCCCCCATCCTTCGCAAAACGCTTAGAGCGACGGTCTTTCTCACCCGGGAGAAAGACGTGTTCCTCTCCCTGGAGGCCCGCACCGCCTTTGCCAATGCCAAGAAGGCCGATCTCTTCATCTCCATCCACGCGAATTCAAGCCCTCGGTCCAAAGTCCGAGGCATTGAGACTTACATTCTTCGGGAGGCCTCGAACCGAGATGCGCTGGAGACCGCTGCCCGTGAGAACAACGTTTCCATCAAAAAGCTCTCAGACCTTCAGATCATCCTGAGTGACATGATGCTGCGCTCCAAGGCTGACGAGTCCCTGTTCCTGGCCCGGGCGGTCCATAGCGCCTTGCTGACCTCCGTCAAGACGCAGTCCCCGAAGTCGAAGGATCTCGGCATCCGGCAGGCGCCCTTTTACGTCCTCCTGGGGGCTGAGATGCCAAGTATTCTCGTGGAGACAGGCTTTATCTCCAACCGGAAGGAAGAAAAGCAGATACGCTCGGCCCGCTATCGAAAGGCCCTTGCCTTGGCCATCGCCCAAGGCGTGAGAGATTTTGTCACTGGGGCTCCCATTACTGCCCAGGCCCGCTGAGATCCCCTTAGGGGAACCCGTCCACCCCATTTCGGATTATCGCCATGCCCCCCCTGGTTGCCATTGTGGGCCGGCCCAACGTGGGAAAGTCCACCCTCTTCAACCGCCTCGTAGGAGGCCGAGGGGCCATCGTCGAGCCAACTCCCGGCGTGACCCGGGACTACCACTACAGGGGCACCTCCTGGTCGGGGCGGGACTTTCTGGTAGTGGACACCGGCGGGATCGGCCTTGACCTGACGACCGATCTGGACCGTTCAGTGGCCCACCAGACGACCATGGCCATCGAAATCGCGGACCTCATCCTTTTCCTGGTGGACGGGCGGGCAGGGGTGACAGGGGCCGATAAAGAGGTGGCCCAGTCCTTGCGCCGTGCCGCCAAACCCCTCGCCCTGATCGTGAACAAGATAGATGACTCGGGACAAGACACCGATGTTGCCGAGTTCTATCGTCTTGGCATCGGACCGCTTTACGCCATTTCAGCAGAGCATGGCCGCAGTGTGGGAGACTTGCTGGACGCCATTGTGGAGCTCCTACCCCCTTCCCCCTCGCCGGAGACCTCCGGGGAGGCCCCGGTGGCAGTGGCGGTGGGGGGGCGACCCAACGTGGGTAAGTCCTCCCTGGTGAACCGGCTCTTGGGAGAAGAACGCGTCATCGTGAACCCAGAGCCCGGGACGACGCGAGACGCCATTGACACCCCTCTGAGAGTCCAAGGGCGGGACTACCTCCTCATCGATACGGCGGGGATCCGGCGAAAGGGAAAGCTGCGTCTCCCTGTGGAGCGTTACAGCGTCCTATCGGCCCTCAAGAGTTTCTCGCGCGCCGATATAGTTCTCCTTTTGCTGGACGCGACCGAGGGACTGGCGGTGCAAGACGCCCGGATCGCGGGCTACGCCGCCTCGTCCGGAGCAGGCCTTGTCCTGGTGGTGAACAAGTGGGACGCAGTCCCTGAAGAGCGCAAGGATGTCCGGATCTGGACGGAGGAGCTTCGAGACCGGTTGAGGCACGTCAGCTTCGCACCCATCCTCACCCTCTCAGCCCTGACAGGCCAGCGGGTCTCCCGCCTCTTCCCCCTCATCGACCGGGTGGCGGCCGAGCACTCCAAGCGCGTTCCCTCGGCCGAGGTGAGCAAGGCCCTGGAAGAGATTTTCTTTCGCCACCCGCCCCCCCTCGTGGGCGGGCATCCTATGCGATTTCATTCGGGGAAGCAGATCGGGGTCCGTCCTCCCACCTTCCTCTTCTCGGTAAACCGGCCCGAGGCGGTTCATTTCTCCTATGAGCGCTATCTCGCGAATCAGCTCCGCCGGCGTTTTGGGTTTAAGGGAACCCCGCTTCGTCTGCTCTTCCGCACACGCCGGAAATCCCCTTCGCGAAGAGGAGGCCCCACCCGGGGCGCGCCTTGACAAGGGATCGGTGCCCTTGTTAGAGTCAAGGCATCTCTTTGATCCCGAGGGGATGCCTGTGCATGAAGGCCTATGATGTTCAGCATCTTCGCAATGTAGGTCTCATTGGCCAGGGAGGGGCTGGAAAGACTTCTCTGGCGGAGGCCATGCTTTTTGACGCCGGCGCCACCCAGCGCCTGGGAAAGGTGGCGAACGGCTCTTCCATCTTCGATTGCGATCCCGACGAAGTCACGCGGCAGAAAAGCATCAACGCGATGCTAGGGTTTTGCGAGTGGAAGAACCAGAAAATTAACATCGTGGATACTCCTGGCTACGCCAACTTCACTGCTGACACTCAGGGCTGCATGCGGATCCTGGACGGGGCCATCGTCCTGCTGGACGCCTCGGCCGGCTTGAAGGTCCAGACGGAAAAGGTGTGGAAGTGGGCCGAGGATGCCCAGGTGCGCCGCCTCATTTTTCTAAACCAGATGGATGAGGAGCGGGCGGACTTCGAGGGGACTCTGGATCAGGCCGCTCAAGTCCTCAGCCCGAAGCCCGTCGCGATCCAGGTCCCCATCGGCAAGGGTCCGGACTTTCGTGGTGTGGTGGACCTTCTGGACCAGAAGGCCTGGTTGTTTGCCAGCGACGGTAGCGGGAAGATGGAGGGGGGAGAGGTCCCGGCAGAGCTCCAGAAGAAGGTTGAGGAGGCTCGGGAGAATCTTGTCGAACTCATTGCAGAGACCGATGACAAGCTCCTGGAGAACTATCTGGAGACCGGAGAGCTGCCGGTCGAAGAGGCCAGGAAAGCGATGGCGGCGGGTGTCCGAGCGGGGAAACTGGTTCCCGCGCTCTGCGGCTCGGCTGTGAATAATATGGGTGTCCAGCCGCTCCTTGATGCCATCTCGGCTTTTTTGCCATCGCCGTTGGAGCGCCCCCCGGTGGAGGGCACGCCCCTGGACGGAGACAAAGCCTCTCGGGCCGAGCCCAAGCCTGATGCCCCCTTGATTGCCCAGGTCTTCAAGACCCTCTCCGACCCTTATGCCGGCCGGCTGACCTTCTTTCGGGTTTTCTCAGGGACCCTCCGCGCGGACTCCACCATTTACAATTCGGCCCAGAAGGAAAAAGAGCGCGTGGGGCAACTCTTTTTCATGCAGGGCAAGGAGCAGAAACCCGCCCCGACCGTCTCGGCTGGGGACTTTGGAGCCGTGGCCAAGCTGAAGATCACAAAGACAGGGGACACCCTTTGCGATGAAAAGGCACCCCTGCTCTTGCCTCCCATCCCATTTCCCTCACCTCTCCTCTCCTTGGCTATCGTTCCCAAGGCCAAGGGGGACGAGGAAAAGGTGAGCGTGGCCCTTGGCCGGCTGGTGGAGGAAGACCCAGCCCTTCGGGTGGGCCGGGATCCCCAAACGAATGAGAGGATTATCTCCGGGCTGGGGGATCTGCACCTGGAGGTCATGGTAGAACGGATGAAGCGCAAGTTCGGCGTTGAGGTGGACGTCAAGACCCCGCGGGTCCCTTACAAGGAGACCGTCCGCTCGTCCGCCAAGGCCCAGGGAAAATACAAGAAGCAGACGGGGGGACGGGGTCAGTACGCCGATGCCTGGATTGAGATTAAAGCCCTGCCTCACGGTCAGGGTTTCGAGTTCGTCAACAAGATCGTGGGCGGCGCAATCCCGAGGCAGTACATTCCGGCCGTGGAAAAAGGGATTGTTGAGGCCATGGGGTCAGGCCCCCTAGCGGGTTACCCAGTTGTGGATCTGAGGGTCACCCTCTACGATGGGTCCTTCCACGCCGTTGATTCCTCCGAAATGGCATTCAAGATCGCCGGCTCTCTCGGGTTCAAAAAGGCGTTTCAAGAGGCCAAGCCGATCCTCCTTGAGCCCGTCATGAACATAGAGGTGGAAGTCCCGGACGAACTGGTGGGGGACGCCATCGGAGACCTGAACTCTAGGCGAGGGAAGGTGCTGGGAGTCCGTTCAGCCTTCGGTTCTCAGGTGGTTTCGGCCCAAGTCCCCATGGTTGAAGTCCTCACCTACGCCTCGACCCTTCGGTCTATGACGGCCGACCGGGGGAGTTTTTCCATGGACTTCTCCCATTACGAAGAAATCCCAGGCCAGTTGGCCGAGAAACTGATCTCCAAGAGCGCCAAGGAATCCTAAGACCGATGAGAAACCTACAGGGCGAAGTCTCGGAGGGCGGGGTGGCAAAGGAGCCCATTCCCGACAGGCTCTTCTTTAAGATCGGGGAGGTGGCCGATCTGGCCAGGACCAAACCCCACGTGCTTCGTTACTGGGAGTCGGAGTTCAAAGTCCTCAAGCCTGTCAAGAATGCCTCAGGGCAACGCGTGTACAGGCGAAAGGATGTCGAGCTGGTCTTAGAGATTAAGCGGCTCCTCTACGAGGAGCAGTACACCATTGCAGGGGCCAAAAAGAAGCTTTCCACCCGCAGAAGTTCTACTAAAGCGGGTGAACCGCATCAGGGGGAAGGCGCGGACCCTGGAAGTATCGACAGGACCCGCCTCGACAAGCTCCTGAAAGAGATCGAAGAGGGCCTTTCTTCCCTCCTAAACCTCCTGGGACCGCCCCCTTGAGTCCCGTCGTAGCTCTTTGTGAATCCCTTGACGAAAATCCTGGCGGGTGCTAAGAAAGAATCAGAGGTTTCCGATCGGGGCGTAGCGCAGCTTGGTAGCGCACCTGAATGGGGTTCAGGTGGTCGGAGGTTCAAATCCTCTCGCCCCGACCAATAAAATACAGGGGGTTACGGAAAATTCCGTGACCCTTTTTTCTTGCCAATATCCAGAATGTGTCTCGTGACAATACGCGTGCTAGATGGACGCGAGGCGCCAGTTTCCGAGTTCCAAAAGGCGCTTGACAGCCAAGGGGCGGACTGGTTACCATGGATTTACGCGGACGTAACAACGAGGCAGGTCTCGTTGACAGTCGGCGCCAAACGATTACGGATTTGGGGAGGTATTTATGTTGAGAAAGGCTGTTTTCACCGTAGTGGGTATTTTCGTGTTTTTGTCCCTGGCCTCGGCCCAGCCCGAATACGCCCCCGTTCCCGACGGAGCGAAGGGTCCCGCTATCCCGGAAACAGGATATTTGGTCTCGGGGATTCGCGACGGGGTTTATTCGGTGACCAATGGCGTCTATCAAGCGCTGATTATCACCACTGGAAAAGGCGTCATCATGGTGGATGCGCCCCCGAGCATTGGAGAAAATTTGCTGAAGGCAGTCTCAGATGTCACGAGTGAGCCGGTCAAATTTTTTATTTATAGCCACGAACACAAAGATCACGTGGGCGCCGCGGCCCTTTTTGAAGGCGCAACCTATGTTTCCCACGAGAAAACGGCAGAACACCTGACGAGGGCCAACGACCCGGGCCGCCCGGTGCCCTCGGTCACTTTTACGGACGATCACACAATCAAGCTGGGGAGTAAAAGGGTAGAGCTATCTAATAAAGGTGGAAATCACACGCCCGGAAACTCATTTATCCACTTGCCAAAGCAGAAGATATTGATGCTGGTTGACGTCGTTTATCCTGGTTGGGTGCCTTTCAAGAGTTTCGCTGAGGCGAAGGATGTGGGGAGGTATATCGAAGCGCACGATCAGATATTGGAGTACGACTTCGAGCACTTCGTCGGAGGACATCTCACCCGCCTAGGCACTCGCCAAGACGTCGAGATCGCAAAAGAGTACGTTTTGGACGTCAAAGCCAACGCTCAGAACGCGATTGAGACCGTTGATTTCTCCGCGATAGCGGGAGAAGTCGGTTTTGCAAACCCGTTCGCCCTGTTCAAGACTTACTTGGACACGCTCGCAAATACGTGCACCAACGCGACGACGCCGAAGTGGGTTGATAAATTGGGGGGGACGGATGTTTATACCTTTGATCACTGCCTCTCGATGCACTTCCATCTGAGCATCGACTAGAGAAAGCTCAGTTATAGAGAGGCTGTGAGTTCATAAACGGGGTTTATGTTATCCGGCCCAGAGGAAATAGGCGGCGGCCGTCCGTGAGCGCAGCTCCATCCGAATGACCTCTTGTCCTGTGGACTCCCTTTATTCATCCAGGACAGCGATGGCCTCGATCTCTACCAGTATGTCCGGGCGAGCGAGGGTCGCCTGGACCGTGGATCGGCTCGGCTTGTTGCTGCCAGGGAAATATTTGGCGTAGACTTCGTTCATGGCCTGGAAGTTCCGTATGTCGGCCAGGAACACGGTGCATTTGACCACGTCTTCCATCTTGGCCCCCCCCTCTGCGAGGACAGCCTGGACGTTTTTCATCACCTGATCCGTCTGGGCCGGGACGTCGCCAGGACCGACCAGATTGCCCTGGACATCCATGGGTATCTGGCCGGACGTGAAAACGAACCCTCCTTGCTTGACACCTGGGGAGTAGGGGTTTTTGGGGACAGCGACGCTTGAGGGCTGAAGGGGAGTTTTTGGCATCTTCTGTCTCCTTGCGTAGAGTTGAAACCGGCTTGATTGGAAAAGGCGTCTCACCTGGGAAGGGCGGATGAGGAGTGTAAGCAATAGGGGTAAAGGGCACAAGGGGGAATCCCTGACGATGGGCCCATGCGCTGAGAGAAAAGCGGCGTTTGAAGGTGGGAGAAGGGGTGGCTGAGCGGGCCAAGTGGATAAAGCGGCTTAGCCGACGCCGGCTCCGGATCCCGCCCGGGGGGGGGGAGATTCCTGAAAAGGGGAAGGATCCGCAGGCTGCGCGCCGGCTTGGCAAGGAGGAGGCGCGGCGGGCCCTTTACGACCCCGACGAGGTAGAGGACGGGGGGAAAGAGTCGGCCGAGGACGAGACGAATCTGGAGGAAAGAGGAAGGGGAGGGGCCTGGGAAGACGCAATAGTCCTAAGGCGGATCCCGCAGCCCATCTCCTCGTGAGCCGTTGCCGAGAGATCATCGAAAGGAAAAGGGCGAGTTGAGGACAAGAGATCGGGGGCGCAACCCCCTAAGGGTCTTCTTCAGTAGAGGGAATTGGAGCGGATGACGCTTCGGCAAGCCACACTCAGCAACGGCATCCGCCTGGTCACTGAGGCCCGAGAGACGGAGGCCGTCGCCCTTCATATCTACTTTGGCTGCGGAGGCCGACACGAGCCTGACGAAGTGGTCGGTGTATCCCACGCCCTGGAGCACATGATCTTCAAGGGGACGCCGACGCGGACCCATTTCCAGATTGCCCAGGAGATGGAGGGGGTGGGTGCCTCCATCAACGCCAACACCGGGGCCGAGCGGACCTGCTATCACTTTCTGGCCCCGGCTGAGGTGGTCCCCCAGGTCCTGGAGGTCTACGCTGATGCCGTGAATAACAGCCTCCTTGATGACGCGGAGTGGGAAAAGGAGCGAAAGGTCATCCTGGAAGAGCTCAAGATGTATGAGGACATGCCCCGCATCTGGGTCAGCGACCGGCTGGAGACCACCATGTTTAATCTTCAAGTCGGGATCATCGGAGACCGCGATACCATCCAGAGCATCAAGACCCACCACATGCGTGAGCTGATGGAGCGGTGGTATCGGCCTGAGAACGCCGTCATCTCCGTGGCAGGCCGAGTCGATCATGACTCCATCCTAGACCTCGTTGAGAAAGCTTTTGGGGAGCGATGGCAAAAAGCTCCCCTTCCAACCCTGCCCAAGCTCCCGGAGAAAAGCCGCCAACGCATGTGCTCGATTGTGCGCCAGACAGACCAGGTGAATCTTGCCATCGGTTTTCGAGCCCACGGCCACACCCACCCAAGGCTTGCGGCGCTCCGTCTCCTGAATGACATTCTGGGCGGTAAAATGTCGAGTCGGCTCTTTGAAGAGGTCCGCGAGAAAAGAGGTCTGGCCTACAGCGTAGGCTCGAGCGTTGACCCGTTCATAGATACAGGCTACGTTGAGCTGAAAGCGGGGGTTGCCCTTGAGAAGACGGTGGAGGCGAGCCGCGTTATCCTCTCCGAGGCCGCCAGGCTTCGTGAAGAGCTTGTCCCGCAGGAGGAGCTCACGGCAGCCAAGCGCCACCTTCGGGGCCTTATCTTGGTGGAGGAAGAGTCGTCGGAATTTGCAGGTCGAAACGGGTCAACCTGGCTTTTAGAGGGACGGGTCCACACCGTGGAGGAAGAACTGGCTGAACTGGACCAGGTGGAGGTCGAGGATCTGCAACAGGTTGCCCAAGAGGTCTTTCGAGATGAAGAGCTCACCGCTGCCTTCATCGCAGAGAAGGACCTGAGCGAAGATCTGGCGCCGGCCCTCCACATCTAGCAGGGGCCTTCGCGGTCATGCGCAGGCGAGGAGCAGAATTGGCAATATTTAAGGAAGGGAAGACCTGTAAAATCCTGTGTGCCCCAGAAAACCCTGCTGGGGAGAAAGGATTTATGATTTTTGTCGCATCTTTCCGCCGCCGGGTGGCCCGTTGGCTCTTCCTTCCCCTTCTTTTCGCTACCCCGGGGATGGGGGCGACTCAGGAATCTTCCTGTCCGGGGGCGGCGGCTCATTTCCTTGAAGCGGCCGAAGGCACCGAGGACCCCGTCGCCCGGCAATCCCTTCTTGAGCAGGCGATTGATCTTTGTCCTGAGGACCCCGAACCCTATTTGCTCCTTGGGCGTCTCTACCAGTCTTTGAACCTTAAATCCAGGGCCAGGAGGGCTTACGCCGAAGCCCTGGGACGGGTGCCGCACCTGCGGGAAATTCTTCGAGAGATGAGCGAGCTTGACCCCGGGAGTCAAGACGACTCCCTTTTGCAGGCCCTCCTCTCTTCCGAGGCCGGAAAGAGGGTGGCGCTTCCTCCCCAGGAGTCGGCCGAGGAATTGCTGGTGAAGGAGCCGACGGATCCTAAGGCGCGATTGACCCTTGCTGAGGAGCTGGCAAGCCGGGGTCAAGAGATGTTGCTTCAGAATCTGCCCGGTCTCCCCCTCATTCAAAGGGCCGTCGAGCTCGCCCCGGACTATGGAAGGGCGCGCGAGCTCTTGGTGGAACACCACCGGACGCTTGGGGATTATCACTACAACGGTGAGCTGTATGAAAAGGCCTTGGCTCAATACCTCAAGGGTCTTGAGTATGACTCAGGGGATCCCCTTCTTCACCTCCAAGCCGCGGAGAGCTATAGCCGTCTTGAAGACCGTGAGGAGAACGCCCTGGACCACTATCGAGAGGCTGACCAGGTATTTGCCTCACGGGTTGAGGAGATGAGTGAAGAAGAGCAGAGATCTCTACAGGAGCGGATCAAACGCGGCCTGACTCGTCTGGACGATACGCAGCCCGAATACCGTCAGGCCCAGGGGGCCCGCGTTCACACCGAGGGAAGACAATTGCTCGCCCGGGGAGATTACGAAGCGGCCTCCAGGACTCTGAAGGATGCCATTGGTTGGACCCCTGGAAACGCCCTCATACACTTCGATCTAGCCACCGCCCTGAAACAGCTTCCACCCCACCGGGAGGAGGCCCTGAGCCAGTTTCAGCGCGCCTTGTCTCTCTTTGAGACCCATCCTCCGCCCGAAGTGGCTTCCCGGGTAGACCGTTTCAAGGCGCGAACCCAGATCGAGATCGATCACCTGTCTGGTCAAACCGGATCCTTGACCTACATCCTGCGTCAGCTGGCCGTGGGGGCCCAAGCCCGAGCCCTAGAGATAGGGCTCTTCGTTCTCTCCTTCGGGGCCATCGGGGCCTACCTTCTGCGGGCGGGACTCCGCTTCAGCGGAGGAGACGCTGATGCCCCTGATGCCGAGGGGACCTGAGACCGATCCCACCCAATAGACGCGCAGGGGACCCGGAGGGGGGATTGGGAGGCTAAGGTCACCACCCAACAGTCATTCACCCAGCGGTCGAACCTCCAGATCCGGTCAAAGACATAGACGTGCTTGACCTCGTAGGTGCCCGGCCCGCTTCGGCGGGCGAGCCAGTCATAGGAGCGGGCGTCGACGTTGTAGGCCGAGGCGGTGAGGTTTGTAGGCAGGCGGAGCTGGACGATCTCAATGGCCTGGGTGCGCTCCCGGGCCTCTTGAAGGTTCTTCCACCAGCGGGCCCCCCCGATCACCAGGAGAGCGGTGGTGAGGAGACCCAGGCCTATGAGGAGTCCAGGACCGCGCGACCGGGCGATTTTTGTCTCCCCCGACATGACTCAAAAGCGGTGCTTTCGAAGCAGGATGGCCCAAAGATACCAACGAAAGTAACTGCGGGCCACGCGGAATATCCGAAAGCTGGATGTTCCAAGTGTCCGGCCTCGCCAGACGGTCGGAACCTCTGTGATGCGGTGGCCCTTTAAAAAGGCCTTGACGCAGATCTCCAGGGACGAAGCGAAGCCCGCCTCCTCCAAGGGGGTTCTGTTCAGGACTTCGGTCCGGTACATTTTAAATGCGTTGCTCACGTCGTGCGTGGGAATCCCCGTAAGACGCTTGAGAGAGGCACAGACGAAGCGCGAAAACACCCCTTGAAGCCACGGTCCTCCCAGGCGCTCGCCTCCCGGCATGTACCGAGAGGCACAAACGACATCATAACCCTCCTCGATTTTCTCATACATCTTCTCGATTGTGTGAGGGTCATCGGCCGCGTCCGCCATCAGTACCACGGTGACCGGCGTGTGCACCTCCTCGAATCCCGACCGCAGGGCGTTAGTGATCCCGCGAGGCCGCTGGCTTGAGACGAGTCGCAGGTGGGGATACCGGGCCGACATCTGATGGACGACCTGGGCGGTCCCGTCATCAGAGCTGTCGTCTACGACAATGACCTCATGGGGAAGGCCCAGGACCCCCTCCAGGGATTCCAGGGTCTCTCCAATCGTCTCCTCCTCGTTGAGCGCCGGGATGACGACGGTGAGCTTGGGATCTTCAGACATCATACACCCCTTCACGAAAGGCAGCCGCCCCTTCACCCCACCGGTTTGAGAGATGGGGAGAGGGAAATTTTAATTCATTGTTTGGGAAAGAAAAGAAAATTGAGAAAAAAGCCCCTCTTCAAAAGAAGAGAGGCAGCGCAGGCGAGCCCACAGTGTTTCCTTCTGAAGGGCAGTGCGCCCTTCCTTCGGCAGCCATTGGCAGAGCCGGGGCAAAAAGCCCTCGGTGTCCTGGGTAGGTGCCGTTTGCGCTGGCCGCCGTCCGATTCTCTTCAGCCTGCCTCCCTGCGTTATGTGCCTGCCAACGAAAGACTCGCCTGCGCCTCTCCCACAAAGCCATCGGTTGGGCAAAAGGGGGCAAACCCAACATCTTGTGCCCTGCTATGCAGTAAAAGGCCAAATATTGGCTTGTCAAGGGAAATATAGGGTGTGATCTGTCAGAAGACGCAGAGGCGACGGGGGAGAATTTTTTCCTTGACAGGCCAGTTGGGCCACGGTATGTTCTGCGGCCAGGACAGAGTTTTGTAAGATAAACAAGGTTCCCGATGCTAACATTTCAAATCAAAAAAGAGTTCCCCTTCACACCGAGTGAGCAACACTACCTGCGGGCGATATACGAGCTTCAGGAGGAGCAGGGGTACGCCCGGGTCACGGATGTCGCTCGCAAGCTCAACATCGGCAAAGGGGCCGTTTCTTTGGCTCTGAAAGGGCTGGTCGAGCGCGATCTGATACGCCACCCCCACTACCAAGTCATCGAGCTCTTGCCCCAGGGGAAGGTGGCGGCCAAGCAAGTGATGAGCCGGTTTGCCGTCCTCAAACATTTCCTTGAACGGGTTTTAGGCGTCAAAAAGAACATGGCTTACGTTGACGCCTGCCTGATGGAGCATTTCATCAGTGGCGAAACGCTGGATCGCCTCATTGACCTCATTCGTTTCTTTGAGCTGGAAGATGACCTGGTCCGAGAGGCCGTGCAGCGGTTTCAGGCCTACCGGCGAACCTGCGAGAGCACGGAGCATTGTCCGATCTGCGAGTTCAACTGCGAGGTGGTCCTTCCCGAGTTGGAGAATTCAGCTGCGGACCCCGGGCCGGGCCACACGGTGAGGTGATATCAAGGCCAAAAGTTCCCGAAGGGAACCTTTGCCTGTTCCCAATTCCTGACCAGCTACTTCAGCCCCATCGAGGCCGCAAGGAAGCCAGCCAAGGAAGGGAAAAAATTCCTTTCCCGGCTTTTTCATGAGTGGGAGGCGAGGCACTCGTCAAGCTTCTGTCTCATTAGGGAGAAAAAGACTAATGGCACTGTTTAGATCTCGGATGAGTTTTTTTCATGCGATTGCCTGCTTTGCTCTCGCCCCGCTTTTCCTTCTTCTTTGGCCCCCCTTCTCAGGGGCTCAAGAGCTTGTGGTCTATTCGGGGCGAAAGGAGATTGCCATTAAACCGGTGATCGAGGCCTTCGAGAAGAAGACCGGTATCCGGGTGGCCTTGAAGATCGGAAAGACGGGCGGGTTCATTAATCAACTCATACAGGAGAGCCGCAACCCGCAAGCCGACGTCTTCATCTCGACGACGGCGGGGGCGATCATCTCGGTCTCGGATCGGGATCTCTTCCATCCCTATGTTTCCCCGATCGCAAGCTCCATTCCGGACGTCTACAAGGGCCCTGATGGCCTTTGGACGGGGATCTCCGGGCGAGCTCGAATCCTGATGTATAACACCCAGCTCATCAAGCCTGAAGAAGTGCCGAGGTCTGTCTTCGAGCTAACGGATCCAAAATACCGAGGTCTTCTGGCCATCGCCAGCACTCGCGAGCGGACCACCCTGGGCTGGCTCAGCGCCCTGCTGGACTTCTTGGGCGAGGCAGAGGCCAAGGCCTATATCCAGAAACTTCGGGCCAACGGTCTTCACATCCTTCCAGATAACACGGACGTCCGCCGGGGCGTTGGAAATGGGGAGTTCGCCCTTGGCCTGACGAATTCCCCGAATTTCCATCTCACCTTGAGGGAGGGGGACCCCGTTGGGGTGGTCTTTCCGGATCAGGGCACTGATCAGATGGGGATACTTATCAATCCCAACACGGTTTCCATCGTGAAAGGGGCAGAAAATCTCGACGAGGCCAAGCAGTTTGTGGATTTCATCCTTTCCCCGGAGGTGGCTGGGATCCTTGTTCAAAATGCCTTCGAGATCCCCCTTCACCCCGATGTGACCCCCGTGGGTGTCCAAGGTCTCGGGGATTTTAGTCCAGCCGCCGTGACCCAAAGCCGACTGGGGTCTCTCGCTGAGCGCACCCTAGAGATTTTCCCCGACTTCTGAGATATCGATGACGCTGGAGACAATCGCCAGGAGGCCGTCACGAGTTCGGACCCGTCGTTCTCTCGGCGCCGTCAAGTGGTCTATCCCCGTTGCGGTCCTCCTCGTATTCTTTCTGAGCCCCCTCGCCAATCTCCTCGTGGAGGCCGTTGGCATTAAGTCTCCTGCCCTGGCCACCCTCTTTCGGTCAACCTTGCCCTGGCTTATCCTTCGGACGCTCCTGCTGGCCCTGGCGACCACCCTGGCGGCCGTCTCCTTGGGGCTTCCTCTGGCTTGGCTTGCCGTCAGGACTGATGTTCCGGGGCGAAGGCTTTGGAGGTGGCTCGGCGCTCTTCCCCTGGCCATCCCCCCCTATATTGGGGCCCTTGCCTTTCTCAACCTCCTGGGTCCGGGCGGGGTTGTCAATGTCCTCTATCGAGAGGCGACGGGTGCCCCGGGCCTCATCGTCAACCTCTACAGCTTTGGGGGAACGGTCTTCGTCCTTTCCCTCTTCACCTATCCCCTTGTCTTCCTCTTCACCGCTTCGGCCCTGGAGGGGAGCCACGCTACCTTCGAGGAGGTGGCCCGAAGCCTTGGTCACCGCTCAGGCAGGGTCTTCTGGCGGGTCACCTTCCCCCTGCTTCGTCCGTCCCTTTTGGCCGGGGGCTTGCTCGTCTTCCTCTATGTCTTGGCGGACTTTGGCGCAGTCTCCGTCCTGCGCCAGCAGACTTTCACGACAGAGATCTTTCATTTCCTGAATACGCGCTTTGATCAGGCGGCGGCCGCGGCCCTCTCCATCATCCTGACGATCATCACTGTTTCTGTTCTCCTGGCTCAACGTCGGTTCCTCGGGCGGAGAAGCTATGTCCAGATTGAGGGCCGGGCACGCCCGGCTCGCCCCAATCGCCTCGGACCTTGGAGGCCGATCGCTGTCCTTTATCCAGTGACCCTGACGGCCGCCTCCCTGGGTCTCCCCATCTTTCTCCTCCTTTTACAGATTGAATCTTGGTCGGCTGCCGTGGCGACCGTGCTGGACCAGGCTGGTTTTCTCTGGGCGAGTGTCTGGACGGCCGCCGTCGCGGCCACGGCGGGAGTCGGCATTGGACTCTTTGCAGGCTATCTAGCCCTTCGCAGGGCCCGCCAGGGCGGGGCCTCCCTCTTCTGGGGCCTTCAGCTCTGTTATGCCATCCCCGGAACGGTCCTGGGGCTCAGCCTGATCCTCCTCTATAGCTCCTGGCTGCCTTGGGTCTACGGGACAGCCGTCATGGTGGTGATTGGCTACACGATTCGTTTCATCCCTCAGGCTGTCCAGGGCATCACGGGGGCCCTTCGGCAAGCCCACCATCAACTGGAGGAGGCGGCCAGGGGGCTTGGGCTTGGGGCCCTGGAGACTGTCCGGCGGGTCGTCATCCCCCTCATTCGCTCCGGTCTTCTGGCCACCTGGGTCCTCGTCTTCATCTCTTCCATGAAGGAGTTGGCGGCCACCCTCCTGTTGCGCCCCGCCGGCTTTGATACGTTGCCCGTGCGCATTTGGATCCACACCATTGAGGCCGATTACTCCAAGGCGTCCACCCTAGCCCTGGTCCTTGTCGCGGTTTCCGCCCTTCCTCTCCTTTTGGTGGAGTGGAGGAGGATCACCTGATGGGCATCGCCTCGCTGCTCGGCCTGAAGGACGTGTGACCCTTGTCAACGCCCATTATCAAAGTTGAAGACCTTCGGATGCGCTATGGGGCGCGCGAGCCCTGGGCCGTCTCCGACGTCTCTCTTTTTTTGGAGGAGGGAGAGATCCTGACCCTCCTTGGCCCAAGCGGGTGCGGCAAGACGACCATGCTCCGCCTCATCGCAGGCTTTGAGGTCCCCGAACGGGGCCGAGTCGTCATCGATGGGCATTTGGTGGCGGGGGAGGGGGCCTGGTATCCCCCCGAGCAGAGGGGCGTGGGAATGGTCTTTCAGAACTATGCCCTCTTCCCTCACCTGACAGTGGCAGAGAACGTGGGTTTTGGCCTGCACCCCTGGCCGCTTCCGCTTCGAAACGCCCGGATCGGGGAAGTCCTGTGCTTGGTGGACCTGCTGGCCCTTCGGGATCGCTATCCCCACGAGCTCTCCGGGGGGCAGCAGCAGCGCATCGCCCTCGCCCGGGCCCTGGCCCCGGGTCCCCTGGTCATCCTCCTCGACGAGCCCTTCAGCAATCTGGACGCCGACATGAGGGGTCAGGTCCGCCAGGAAGTCCGAGACATCCTGCGGCGCTCCAAGATGACGGCCCTTTTTGTGACCCACGAGCAGCAGGGGGCCTTTGAGATCTCAGACCGGATCGCCGTCATGAACAAGGGTCGAATCGAGCAGTTGGACACGCCAGAGAACATCTTCCACAACCCCGGCACCCCCTTTGTGGCCCGGTTTCTCGGCCAGACTGACCTCGTGCCCGGCGTCATCCGCGGAGATTGCGTGGAGACAGAGCTTGGCAGCTTCCCCTATTTCACCGACGGCGGGGGCCTCCCCGATGGGATGCGTGTCGAGGCGGTCATCCGGCCGGCCGATGTAGACGTCATTCCCTCCCGGCAGGGAACGGCCGCGGTGAAGGGACGTCGCTTTCGAGGCTCAGACAACCTCTACACGTTGATCCTCGCCTCGGGAACCAAAGTCCATAGCGCCACGCCCTGGGATTTCGTCCTCCCCCTTGGAAGCCAGGTTTCGGTCTCGATGGAGCCCCTTCGGGTGGTCGTGTTTCCGGTGGGGGAGGAAAAAACATCTGAAAACCGGAGCAAAGAAACGCCGAGTTCGACTCTTTCAGGAAGGATGTCAAATGGATAACAGGAGCATGTACTCACTAAGTTGGCTTGTCGCAGGATTCCTCTTCCTTTGGACCGGAATTGCCTCTGGGGACGAACAAGTCTTGGCCCAGGAGGTCCGCGAAGGACTTTCCATCGTCGTCATCTCGGAAACCGCTGAGGGGGTCCACCCTCCCGACCTGACGCTTCCGGCGAATCAGGCGACTCATCACATCGAGGTCTTCGCCACCTTCGCCGAAGGAAACCTTTACGGGGGACATCCCGCGAGTTTTTTCCCCTACCTCAGACTCCTAGTGACTACCCGTCGGGCGGGAAAGGAAGAGATTTTTCGGACCCCCCTCATCCCCCTGGCTCATCATCGCGGGCTTCACTATGGGGCCAATGTCAACCTTCCTGAGAAGGGACGCTACGAGATGACCCTTCGGGTGGAGCCGCCTGGTGAGCACGAGGTGGGGCGTCACGACGATGTGGGGGACTGGTTTCCCCCCTTCGAGGTGACCTTCGATCTTGTCTATTAAACGCAGACTATTGGGACCTTTGTCGGAAGGGGGTGAGAAATGAGGTGCTAGCAAGGTAAGCTTGTGCGCTCTTAAAAAGAGAAGGCTACCGGCCACAGGATGGCTGTCCGAGCCGGTAGCCCCGCAACCAACCGCTGGCCTTGCTCCGCTGACGTCGGCGCAGTCTGATTGTAGGATTTTTGCTGCAAAAGTCAACTGCTGAGAGCAAGGCTTACCTTGAAAAGGAGGTAGGCATGCAACGCCCAGCCGCCATTGGTTTTGTATGGTGCTTTCTCCTCTTGGGGACCGCTTTTGCGTGGGCCCAAGAGGAGGATGTGAAGGGGCGAATTGAGAACCTGGAAAGGGAGCTTGGGGAAGTCCGGGAACAACTTGAGAGGCAGGGGGAGGAGGTGGAGAGGAGAACGCGTGTCCTTGGGGAGGAGGTGGAGTCTTTCAGGGTGAGGCTCGCCGTTCCAGAGGTGAGAGAACTAAAGAGTGTTTACGGTCTCGGACCTGCGGCGTCGAAGGTCTATGGCGTTGAACAAGGGCTCTCCATAGGTGGTTACGGGGAGTGGACCCTCCAGACGTTTCACGGGGATGTAACGGACGAGCGGAACAAGGCTGACATCTTGCGCACGGTCCTTTACACTGGTTTCAAGTTCAGCGACCAGTTCGTCCTGAACGCCGAGTTCGAATTCGAGCACGGCACCAGCTCGTCCACATCGAGTTCCTCCAATGGGTCGGTCTCGGTGGAGTTCGCCTACCTGGACTGGCTGATAGCGCCCCCCATCAACTTTCGGGTGGGTGGTGTTCTCATCCCGGTGGGTTTTCTCAACGAGGTCCACGAACCCCCCTTCTTCCACGGGGTGATTCGCCCTTCAGTGGAGCGGCAGATCATACCGACCACTTGGCGGGAGATCGGAGCAGGGTTCTTTGGTGAGCCCTTGCCAGGGCTTGAGTATCGCACCTATGTGGTCAACGGGATGAACGCCAAGGGCTTCTCAAAGAGCAATATCCGGGGGGGCCGACAGAAACTGAACCGAGCCTTCGCGGAGGATTTTGCCCTGACCGGACGCTTGGACTATACTGGGGTACCGGGCCTTCTGGTGGGCGGTTCTTTCTTCTGGGGGGACTCAGGCCAGGATTAAAAGTTTGCGGGAAAGAAAGTAGACGCAGAGCTCCTGATGGGGGACCTCCACGCCCAGTACCGTTTTCGTGGTCTGGAGCTGAGGGCTCTCGGCGTGGCGACCCATATCGGTGATGCTGACCAACTTAGCAATGACCCGGACATCAAGGGTCCGATCAGCAGTTTCCTCTGGGGATGGTATGCGGAGGCTGCCTACAATGTGCTCCCCCTCTTCCTCCCGGAGACCGGTCAGTTTCTGGCCCCTTTTTCCGGTGGGAACAATTCAACACCCAGGCGGATGTGCCCAGCGGGTTCACCCCCGATCGCTCGAGGGATAGAGACCTTCTCACGCTCGGGCTCACCTATAAGCCGATCCCGAACCTCGTCTTCAAGGCCGACTATCGAAACTTCTTCCCGGACGCCGGGGTAGAGGCGGCCGAGTTCAACTTGGGTGTGGGGTTTGTGTTTTAAACGATGGATTTTCCTTATGGGTCTCGGGAGGGGCTTGCTCCCCTCCCGAGAAGGGGTTCAATGCGGCAGTTTGAAATGTTGCTGGTCGGTGTTCTCCTCTTTCTCCTTGGCGTGGCTGGAGAAGTCCAAGGCCAGGTGTTTTTGTCTAAGGAGGAAGCCCTTGAGCTGGCCTTCCCAGAGGCCGATCAGGTAGAACGGAAGACCTTCTTTCTCACGGAAGATCAAAAGGAAAGGGCTGAAGGTCTTGCGAGGAGCGCACTCGATTTCAATCTCTTCACCTTCTTTGTTGGAAAAAAGGGAGAAAATGTCCTTGGTTATGCCGCCATTGACGTTCACGTTGTCCGCACCTTCCCCGAGGCCTTCCTGATCATTCTCGGTCCGGATGGCCGGGTGACAAATACTGTCCTCCTGGCCTTCTATGAGCCGAGAGAATATCTTCCGAGCGAGAGGTGGTTGGAACAGTTTCCAGGAAGCGACTTGAACTCAGACCTCAGGGTCGGACGTAGAATCCACGGTATCGCGGGTTCGACGCTAACCGCTCGGGCTGTGACAGGGGCGGTGAGAAAGGTCCTGGCCCTTTACCGGGTGTTGATCCAGGAAGGAGATGGGTAATGCGATTTGTCGTGACAGGGGAGTGGAAACAAAACGACCTTTTGAGATTTATTCTTTACTTTTTTCTCCTTTATTCTTCTCTCCTCTGGGTGACGAACCTCCTCCTGAACCTCGGAAAGATGGGCCTCACATATGGCTCGGTGGTTGCCTATTACCGGGGGGCGGAGGAACAATTCCTGCAGCCTCGAAGCTATCTCGGGCTCCTGGAGATCACCCATTTTCATGTGTTCGCGATGGGCATTCTCATCCTGACGCTGACCCATCTTGCACTCTTCGTTCCCGTTCACCCTAGGTTTAAGTTCTGGCTCATTGGGGTTTCTTTCCTTTCCGCCATCTCGGACGAGGGGGGAGGTTGGCTGACCCGATTCGTCCACCCGGCTTTCGCCTACTTCAAGATCGGTTCTTTTCTTCTGTTCCAAATCTCCCTGGGTACCCTCATCCTCATCGTGTTTTTTTCCCTCCTGTTTTCACAACGAAATGCCTATTCGGAGGGCCCCGGAAATTCGGCGCCATGACCCCCGCCCATTGGCAGAGGATGAATAGGCCTAAGGTGCGGTCCTTTTTCCGGTCTCCTTCGAAGCTTACAAGATTTATTCTGCCGTTATTCCTTCTTTTCAGTCCCCCCCCTGCCTCAAGCCAGGTCCTTTTGGAGGAGAGCCACTATGTGATGGGAACCTGGTTGAGAATCACCATGCCGGAATCAGACGCCCAGTCCGGCAGAAAAATCCTCCGCCAGGCCTTCGAGGAAGTGCAGCGCCTGGACGGCCTCCTCAGTCACTATCGGCTAGATACCCCCCTGAGCCGCCTAAATTGTCAGGCGGGACGCGGTCCCCAGGAGGCCCCCTTTGAGCTGATGGAGGTGCTCCACATTTCAGCTCGATTAAGCCGTCTCACGGAGGGGGCCTTCGACATCACGATCGGGCCCCTGGTCTCTCTATTAGAGGAGGCAAGTCGGAGCGGTTTCTGGCCGCAAGATCTCGGCGACGTTCTCCCGAATATTGGGTGGGAACTACTGCGTTTTCCGGGCGGAAACCAGGTGGAACTTTCCCGACCGGGAATGCACCTTGACCTTGGAGGGATCGGGAAGGGGTACGCGGTCGATCGGATCCGCGAGATCCTGATTGAGGCGGGGACACGCTCGGCCTTCCTCAATTTTGGTGAGAGTAGCCTCTTGGCCTTGGGCAACCCCCCGGATTCCCCCTCTTGGAATATTCTGGTTCGAGGTCTCGAGCCCGACACCTTCCTTGGGGTCTTGTCCCTGCGGGACCAGGCTGTGTCTATTTCCTCCACCTTCGGTCGAACATTCCAGGTGGATGGGAAGACCTATGGACATATCTTTGACCCGAGGACAGGGGCCCCACTTTCTGAACCTGCCCTGGCAGTCGTCGTGGCAGTCAACGCCGCAGAGGCCGAGGCCCTGTCGACGGCGTTGCTGATCCTTGGCGCTGAGGAGGGATTTTCCCTCTTGGATCAATTCCCGGGCAGCGCTGCTCTCTATGCTTCCGATGAGGCTGTTAGAATGACGCCCGCTTTTGAAAAGCTCTTCGATTTAACCACCTTCGAGAAACAGGACGATTGACGCCTCCAACAGGAGTGGGCTGAGGGCTTCCTTTGGGACCTCTGAGTTCTCCTTCGCCATCAGAAGATGGGCCAGATATTTTATTCGCCAGCTAGAATGAAAATGATATTTCTGTGAGGGTTTCTGTTTTTGCCGTCCTGGTTCCTCGGAGGAGCTTCAATCATGACCCTAAGCTTACGAGAATTCTAGACAGTCCTGCACGGGACAGTTTTCGGGGCCATCTATCTCATCGCCTTCGCCGGAGGCTTTGCGGGCCTTTGGAGCCTTCGAAAAGAGTTTGTCACGGCGGAAGGGCTTCGGGAACGGCTTCGCCGCCTCTACGCCGGGGTCTGGGGGATGGCGATCATATGCTGGGTCGCGGTGCTCAGCGGGACCTACATCGTTTATCCCTGGTATCGGGCGGCCATCCCAGAGAGCCCCCGCTCGAGGCTCCTGGCCGATCCCGCGAAGGCGGCCTGGCACACCTTTGGGATGGAGTGGAAGGAGCACATCGGCTGGCCGTCGGCGATCCTGGCAACGGCGGTCGCCTTTGTCGTGACCTACTATGGCCCCGCGCTTTTGAAACGACAGCAGTTGCGGAAGGCTGTCCTCGTTCTTTTTGTTCTCGCCTTTTTCGCGGCGGCCGTTGCAGGGATTTTTAGGGCGTTTTTGAACAAAGTGGCCCCCATCCTTAGAGGAGAGTGAAGATGAATCGTCCAAGCCAACAACTCGCCGATCCCCCGATGGGGCCGGCCCTGGCCGCATCCTCTCCTCCGCCTTCGGGGTGTTTGTCATGGGGCTTTTTACCACGCTGGCCTCAGGCCTTCCCGGGGTCAAAAGTTTCCTGAACTGGTGGTCGCCGGCAGGACCCCTCACCGGAAAGTCCGGCCTAGGGGTCATCGCCTGGCTTCTCTCCTGGCTGATCCTCCACGCCCTTTGGAGGAAGCGGGAAGGGGCCTTCGGAAAGATCTGGGTCTTCACGCTGGTCCTCCTCATATTGGGTGGGCTCCTGATGTTTCCCCCGATTTTTGAGGCTTTTTAGAGACACTAGATAGGCGGCCGAGAAGTCTTAGATAGGGACTGTAGGCCATGGGAGTTTGCAAGAGGCATAGATAGAGAAAATCTATTTATAAATTAAATCCGATAAACAAAATCCCTGAAAACGGGCAAACCAAAAGGAGTGTTGTGTCATGCGGCTAAAGCGTCATTTGTTAATGGGCCTGGCCATCTGGCTCACCTTGATCTTTGCCATCGGTGCCACAGAATCCTTCGCCCAGGGGGCGGATCTCCTGGACATCTTGAAGCGGCGGGGGGTCATCACAGAGGAGGAATTCCAGGAGCTCAAGGGGCGGCAGGCGGAGCGGGCGGCCCAGAGGAACTTTGAGGTCGGCTTCGGCAAGGGCTTTTTCATCCGGTCCCGGGACAAGCGACGCGAGCTCAAGTTCGACACCCAGATCTTCGAGCAGCTCATGGTCCTTCCAGAAGACTCAGAGGAGGACACCACATTCCGGCTCCGCCGGGGCCGGGTGACCCTCAGCGGCCACCTCTTCAAGGATTTCACATATAAGGTCGAATTTGACGGGACCTCGGACCCCGTTGTGGATACGTCCGCCTACCTCGGTTATGAGCGGTTCAAGCCCTTGAAAGTCCGCTTTGGGCAGAGGAAGGACCCGTTTGGCGGGGAGAAGACTTATAGCCGGTACAAGCAGTTCTTTATCGAGCGCTCCATGATCTCAGACAACCTGACACCCTCCACCCAGAGAGGGGTCTGGTTCTTGGGGGACCTGTTCAACAAAAAACTCTCTTATGATGTGGGCGTCACCAACGGGGCCGGCCGGGCCCAGGACAATAACGACGACAAGGATTTTACGGGCCGGCTGATCTGGCGACCTTTCCGGGACAGCGGCATGCAGGACATTTTACCGCTGGAGATCGGGGGTAACTTCAACATCGGGCACCAGCCTTTCAGCTCTAACGGGGCTCGGACTCGCCTCTTTTTGCGTGACAACCGGAAGGTCATCTTCAATGCGAGCACCGAGGGGCTTCGCGTCCGAGGTGGCGGGGACATTTTTTATAACAAAGATTACAAGCACGGTCGCGTTTCCCTCCTTGGGGAGTTTATCTGGCAGCAGAATGAGCGCGAGGGACCTGTGCTGACCGGGACGGGGACCCTCCCCAAGAACCCGGACACTGTCGTCCGCTACGGCTGGACCCTGTCGGGAGGGGCCCTGCTCCTTGGGAGCCGGAAGAAGAACGGCCTTGAGTTTGTGGCCAGGGTGGAGCAGATCGACGCGGACGACTCGGGGAACAACGGCGGGGCCGACGAGCTGGTGGGTCAGCAGTTGACGACCTACGGTCTGGGGCTCAACTTCTGGCCTTATTCACAGCTCCGTTTTTCCGCGAACGGCTTCATCTTTGACTTTGACCGGGCGACAGACCTGACGTCTGCGGACCCCTTTGAGCAGGAGGGGACGACCTACGGTGTTCTGTTCGCCGCCATGCTGAAGTTCAAAGGGGCCAACTAATCCCATTAGGGGCTGGGTCCCTGACCCAGCCCCTCTTTAGCTCCTTAAAAAGTATTGAAAAAGAAAAAAAGCGACATGTGCTCCGGGTTGAATCTCAGTGAGAAGAGGGGCGTGTGGGGGATAAGAGGGGGGGCAGATGGAAACGGTAAAAATCTTCAGCAATGTGAAAGGCAACGAAGCCAGAAGCTTTTACTTTAGCATAGTTTTATTTTGGAATCTGTTTTGGCTCTTTAATGTGATCGACAAGTTTATCGGCGGTCCTACTTTTCTTTGGTTCGGCGAAGACAGATTTGCTCAATTTGTAAAATACTTCACCTCAATTGGCATAGAACACCCGAATGTGGCTTGGGGGTTTTTGGTCTTTACAACTATTCTGGAGGTTACTGCCTTTCTTCTCCTGAGTCCCCCGCTATGGTGTCTGATTCAGGGTAAAGACGAAAAGGCTCATTCTTTTTATTTCTTGGGGACCCTTGTAGGGCTTGCCGCTTTCACTTTTTTTGGAGTGGGTGACCAGGTTTTTGGGGACAGAAGGGAACTTTGGGAGCATACGACGTTTTGGATAGCCATTATCATTTCTTGGGCTGTGTATGTTTTTTGTTTCAAGAAAAATATGCCGCGATGAATAAATGGTGAGTGTTTTAGCTTGCTGAATTTTATAGCGAGGTTCACCAATGAGCATGGGGTAAAGCTAAGGCTGGCCAAGAGAAAAGACCGGTGATAAACCCCGGGGGGGCAAGGTGACCATGGAACACAAACATATTTGGCGTTGGCAGTGGGGAAATCTTTTTGCCATTCTCAGGATAGTGCTGGGCGTCATTTTCATTCTCGGGGGAATCAAGCTTGCCTTTCCCGCTGATCCGGGGGCGCTCGCAGCGAGCTATATAGATCCTGCCAAGGGATGGATTGCGCCCGTGTTTGCTGAAAGGATCACGGGGACGCTAGGCATCAACATCAGCTTGTTTCTGAAAATCCAAGGGATCATAGAGATCGTTATCGGTGGGCTGATGGTAATTGGGCTTTTTTCCACGTCCGTCGCTGTCGTCATGGGTCTCATGTATTGGGCGTTTATCATCGCCAACCCGGTGGTGGGACCGGTCCGGTTGAGCAGGGACATGGCGCTAATGGGGTTCTCTTTCGCCACGGCCCTCGCAGGAGTTGGGGCTTTGAGTTTCGACGCGCGATGGCGTGGGCTCCAATCTAAATTCTCTGAGCGGAAGGACGTTATTCTGATTATGGTTCGGCTGGGCTTGGCCTACGCTTTGGTCACGTCTTCTCTGTTTTTCGGCGGCCCCCTGAACACCTCTCTGAATACGACCATCCCTCTAGTCCTGGTCTTTGTCATGGGGGTCTTGCTTGTCCTCGGTGTCATCCCCCGATGGGTAGCAGCGGCCGTCTTCATCTGGCTTCTCTTGCCCCTCGGCCAGAGCATCGCCGCAAAGGGGGTTTTTTGGGGGCTGGAAGGGGTGAAGAGAGAGTTGGGATTGATGGCCGCTTCCTTTGTCTATTTGATGGCCGGTCCAGACCGATGGGTTTGGCCCAGGCGCCGATAATTTCGAGTCTGTTGTCTCCGTCACATCCTTTTGGGTTCCCATCTCGTAACAGGAGGAAGCCTTGTCTGTTGTCCTGGTCCACGCAGGGGCGGGAAACCAGGAGGTCTCCTCTCATGGAGAGCTCTTGGTTCGGGCAGCCCTGGCCGGCTCAAAGGTGATGGCCGAGGGACCTGAGGCTGCCGCGGTGGCCGCCGTCGAGGTGTTGGAGGACGCCCCGGAGACCAATGCGGGGAGCGGCTCTTCCCTCAATCTTCGGGAGGAGGTGGAGATGGACGCGGCCCTCATGATCCCCGGGGACTTTGGAGCCGTGGCGGGCGTGAAGGGGATACGCTATCCCATTCGCCTGGCCCGGGCTGTCCTCAGAGAGTCGAGCCATAAACTCCTGGTGGGGGAGGGGGCAACGGAGTTCGCACGAGCCCTCGACTTTGAGCGTTATGACCCCAAAACCCCTCGCCGCAGGGCGGATTGGGAGCAGGCCATCCTTCGCGTGAAAGAGGGCGGGGGCCCAGGCGGGGAATTTTCGACCGCAACGCGGCAGAAGATCATGGGTCACTACGGCCTGGGCGATACAGTCGGGGCCCTTACCCTCTCCGATGACGGCCTTCTTGCGGCGGGGGCCTCAACGGGCGGAATTTTCATGAAGCTTCCGGGCCGCGCGGGTGATTGCCCGCTTCCCGGGGCGGGGTTCTGGTGCACGGAAGATGTGGCCATCGTCTGCACGGGATACGGGGAGGCCTTCATGCGAACCCTTTGCGCCCGTCGCGCAGAGGAGATCCACCGGGGGGGAAGCGACCTCCTTATGGCACTGGAAGAAGCCCTTCAGGAGCTTTGGCAAAAGACTCAGGGCCGGGGGGGGATCATGGCCCTCAGTCGCTCCGGGCAAAAAGCCGCCGTTTATAACTCCGCTACCCTGCCTGTCACGGCTGTAGTGGGCTCCAGGGTGGACAAGAAATTTCTGCCAAAACCTCTTGCCCGCTAGCTGAATGGCCCCTTCAGTCCCCCTGTGTACCGGGACTTATTGGCCGGACAGCTTCTTGGGCCTCCATGAGGTTTTTGAATTTGGCAAGCTGGACCTTGTCCAGGCCTGGAAGACGTCTGACCTTCTCCAGGAAGCGCCCGCCTTCTCGATAAGCCATCTCGCTTAACTGCGGTGCGACCTCGAAGGCCGCGGTGACCTCGGTCTCAAAGGCCCCTCGGACGAAGGGGCCATCCACCGGAGGAGGGTGCCAAAGATGCGGCTCTCAACGTGGAGATAGGCCTGAAGCCGAACTGTCTGTTCGTTGCCCAGGTCTCCTCTGGATACGGACTCGAACTTTTCAAGGACGTATGAACGCGCCCGAAGGTTGATTCCTAACAAACGGAAGATCGGACGCTCAGAGGTCCCCGTCGTAGGTAGGCCACCCGCTCCGGATGGCGTTCGACAACCCAGAAGAATCCGTGGTCGTGGCCATGAGAGATTTGGTAGCGCTCACCGTCCCTGTTGACCTGGAATTCACCCAGATCGAGCCCTCGGCTGATAGCCGCCGAAAAATCCGGGTGATCCACGAAAAATTGGAAGACAGCGGGGTCGGCCGGGAAGGTGACCTCACGATTGGTCTCTATCGTGGCGTTGTTCAAGATCCCCTCGGCCATCGACCGGTCTTCCGGCCGATAGGCGTCCAGCGGAAAGAGGACCTCGATCTCCTGTGTCCCTGCGGGGACCCCGAAGAGGAGAATCGCGGAGACGAGAAGGGGAAGAAATTTGAGCATTAGACGTCGCCTTTTTTCAGGGGACGCTCGAACCTCTTTCCTATCTTTAATTAACGCTATATTATCATATAGATATACAGTAATACTTAATTTAATATATAAATATGTTCCACCTTTCAGCCGCCGGGCCGAATCTCTTATGGTCTTAGCACGTCTGCACCGATAATCTCAACGTCTATGGCGTGGTCGAATTGATGGCTAAATTTTGGTATCTTTTCATTGAGCGCGACAGCCAGCGCAGTTGGGCGGGAATTTCAGCGGAGGGAGGCGCAATGAAGCAGATCCTCTTTTTCATTTCTGTTCTCGCTTTCTTGGCGGGCGTTTTTGGTCTCTCTTGGGCCCAGGAAATCCCCTCCCCGCTGAAGACGGCGAGCTCTAGCGAGCTGGGCGAAATCCTGACCGGGCCCAACGAGATGACACTTTACATCTTCGCCGTGGATAAAGAGCCGGGCAAGAGCGAATGCAACGGCCGCTGTGCTCGGCACTGGCCGCCTTTTCAGCCAGCCGCGGGTGCCCCGCACCTGAGGGGTCCTTGAGCGTCATCACGCGCGAGGACGGGACAGAGCAGTACGCCTATCAGGGCAGGCCCCTTTATTACTGGTCGAGGGACAAGAAGCCTGGCGATACCACTGGGCACAACCTCCGCGGCGTGTTCGCCGTGGCGACGCCCTAGGTTGCGCGGCTTCTCCAACGGACGAAATCGCCCAGCAGCCGGGAAGACAATCTCCATGCGCCGGGAGATCTGGAAAGTGCCCGGCTGATTCGCTAAACAAGCGCCCCCGGGGGTTTTTCTCCGGGGGCGTTTTCTTTCCGCGAGCATAGCTTCGCCCGCGCGGTGCCGGTATGATGATGTGTCTTCAACTCGTACGCTAAGGGGAGTCAACGGAAATGGATGGCGTCGTGGAATGGATATATACCGCTCCGGAAGGCGGCGTGGACATGAAGCAAGTTGACGAAATCGAAGCGGTGGCCCATGACGGACTCCAGGGTGACCGTTATTCCAAGAGCACTGGCTACTGGTCTGGCACGGACGAGTGCGAGGTGACCCTGATAGAGGCCGAGGGTCTCGAGGAAATCCAGCGGACGACGGGCCTCCATGTTGGCAACGGTGAGCATCGGCGAAACCTGATCACCCGGGGCCTTAGCCTGGAGAGTCTGGCGGGAAAGCGGTTTCAGGTGGGCGAGGCGGTTTTGGAATATGACAGGCCCCGGCCGCCGTGCGCCTATATTCAATCCATCACTGAACCGGGTATGACGAGGGCGCTTTTTGGCCGCAGCGGGATCTGCGCGAGGGTTATCCAGTCGGGCGTGATCCGTGCAAAGGATGCCATTGTGATCCTTTGACGCCCGAGGGCTGGAAATGCCGGCGGAAGAGAAGGAGAGAACGATGGTGCATATGGCGAGCAGGATCTGGGGTCAGATTGGACTCAATTTTCTGCGCATTATGGCGGGGTTCTTAATCGCGCCGCATGGCGCCCAAAAGCTTTTCGGGGTTCTGGGCGCGGAAGCGGTTGAGTTTCCTTCTCTCCTCACGCTGGCGGCGGCCCTGGAGCTATTCGGAGGCCTTGCGATCTTCTTCGGATTCTACACGCGCACAGCGGCGTTCCTGTTAGCGGGGGAGCTGGCCACGGCTTACTGGATGGTTCACGGCCCCAGGGCGTTTCTGCCAATCGTCAACCGTGGAGAGCTGGCCGTCCTGTTTTGTTTCGCCTTCTTTTTCTTGTTTACGAACGGAGGCGGCAATTTCTCGATTGACGGGTGGCTGCGATGGAGAGGGAAAGGGCGGATGAGCTGGAGAGAGAGGGACGTGGTGGCGTAACGCTTTTTGGGTTGTGCCACCTCAAGGAGAGGGGGCGACCAGGGTGGCTTTTTTGATAGCTCTTGTAGAGGCCGCGAACGTGATAGGGTTATCAGCGTCATTCTTGCGATTATCGCAAAATTCACTGGCGGCATTCTGTGGACAGTAACCGCTCGCTCCTACTTGCGTTTTGCACAAACCAGCTTTCTGGCGGCAGTCGCTCTGGGCGTACTGGCGGCGCTTCTCGCTTAAGTGGCATTCCCAGCCGCTGAATCTTGTGTGAACGCCCGGGCCATTGACGCCGGAGTCGGCGTCAGCTAAGTATCTACATTCATGCGCCCGTAGCTCAGGTGGATAGAGCACGAGATTCCTAATCTCGGGGCCGCAGGTTCGAGTCCTGCCGGGCGCACCATTTGTCCCCATTTCCCTTGTCTTTTTTCTGGGTGCATATTAAAAAACGAGGTGTGAACAGAGAAATCTCTTGCCGAGTTCTCGACGTGAACTCGAATGTTTTGTTAGGGAGAAAAAGCTTGATGAGGCCTTTTCGAAAAATAGGGGTTCTCGCATTCAACTTCTTTTTCCTGAGTGTTTTTGTTGCCGCCGTCGGGGCCGAGCAAGAGGTCTGGGTCACCAACATGAGATCCGGCGACGTCACGGTATTCGACGGCCGGACCCTCGAAGTCCTTTCCACCATCCCAGCGGGTGATGGCGCCCGCCACGTCTCCTTCAGCAGGGACGGCAGGTTTGCCCTCGTCGCCAACGTGGGGGCTGACAACGTGAGCCTCATCGACGCCAGGGCAAGAAAAAAGATGAGCGACATCCCGGCGGGCCCAAACACCCATCACGCCATCTTTCTGCCCGACGGAAGGACGGCGTACGCCTCGAACATGGGGGCGAACAGCGTCACCGTGATTGACCTCGTCTCCCGAAAGCCCATTAAAACCCTGGTTACGGGAGAGGGGGCTACGATGGTGGTGTTGCTCAAGGGAGACAAGATGGCCTATGTGCTCAACGCCGAAGCCGGGAGCATTGCGCTCGTGGACCTGAAGAGTCACAGCGTCGTGAAGACTTTTGGGGGAGGGAGGGGCGCCGAGGTTGCCAGGTTCTCGCCCGACAGGAAGACGGCCTGGATCAGCGCGGGTGAAGAGGATGTCATCATTGCCATTGACACGGAGACCCATGAGGAGATCGCGCGCGTGTCCCTCCCGGGGAATCCTCACGGGATCATCCTGAGCCCGGATGGAAAGCGGGCCTACGTGACAGTTCGGCAAAAAGATGAGATCGTTGTTTTGGACACCAAAAGCAAAAAAATCATCAAGAGGGCCTCGGTGGGGATGCGGCCGGACATGGTGGTGAGATCCGACAGCGGGAGGACGCTCTATGTCACGAGCCGAAACGAGAGCAAACTCCTTGCCATAGACACCGCGACCCTTGAGGTCATTGCCCAGGCCGACACGGGCGACGAGCCCCACGGGATCGCCATTCGCCCTGAAAGCGGCAAAAATCCCTGCGGATTTTAATTCAAGTCAACTCTTTCGGACGCTGCTAGAGGTAATTCTTTTCCCGCTTCAAGGAAACCCTAAGCCATGACGCTTCAGATCGCCCTCGGCCTTCCGATGGGTTTTCTTTTTGGAATCGTCTTGCAGCGGGGGCGTTTCTGTATGAACACCGCCTTCCGGGAGGTGGTGGTCTCCCGAGACGCCGCTCTCTTCCAGGCGTACTTGGTGGCGGTGGCCGTGCAAGCCGTGCTCATTCAGCTGGGCGCCTCTCTGGGACTGCTTGAGATGTCGCTGATTCCCTTCTACTGGAGGGCGGCGGTGGTCGGAGGGCTGATCTTCGGCGTGGGGATGACCCTGGCTGGGGGCTGCACCACAGGGACGTGGTACCGCGTCGGAGAGGGGATGATTGGCTCATTTGTGGCGCTGCTGGGTTTCGGCCTTTCGGCCTCGGCGACCCGCTGGGGGCTTCTCAGGCCATTGGGGTTGGCGGTCCGGGGGTCGACGCCGCTGGAAATTGGAGGCGAGGTCCCCACCCTGGCGAACCTCCTCAACGTGAACCCCTGGGTCATCATCGGATTGCTGGCGGCGGGCGTGGTCGTGTGGGTGGTCAGAAGGCCAGGAAAACCCTCCCTATTTGGGTGGAGCTGGGGGAAGACCGGTCTCCTGGTCGGCCTGCTGGCGACGGTGGCCTGGTACATCTCCGGCCTCACTGGACGCCACTATGGGTTCTCCATCACGGGCCCGACAGCCAACATGGTGAATTTCGCCATCGCCCGGGAGCCTGTGTCGCTGAGCTGGGCGGTCTTTGTGGTCCTGGCCATTCCCTTCGGGGCGTTCGCGGCGGCGAAATGGAGCGGTGAGTTTGCTTGGCGCGCACCGTTGCCCAAAAAATTTCCTCAACAGTTCGTGGGCGGGGTCCTCATGGGCTTTGGCGCGGTGACTGCGGGGGGCTGCAACATCGGCCACGGCCTGACAGGGCTCTCGGCCTTCGCGGTGAGCAGCCTGGTGGCCACCGCCTTCA
Source organism: bacterium (assembly GCA_965249615.1). Taxonomy (GTDB): domain Bacteria; phylum UBA8248; class UBA8248; order JACPRG01. The sequence goes on from CBDFMI010000005.1 coordinate 259,507, forward strand.
CCATCCTCGGCGTGTGGACGGGCACCTACGTGTTTTTCATGCGAAGGGCTCGAGGGGCGTGACAGAGCGCACGCTTGACCTGCACGGGGCCATCTGCCCGGACCCCCTCCTTCAGGTCCAGTCGACCATGCGAACCCTGGCGAAGGGAGACCGGCTGGTCGTCCTCCTGGATTATCCGCTCTCTGTGGACACGATTAGCCGCTGGGCCCAGGGCAACGGGCATGAGGTGGTCGAGTTGGGAAAGACAGGCGCAAGCGGGTGGCGCCTGGTGTTGGTCAGATGCTAAAAACAATTATCACAAAACACTACGCGCCAATATTTAATGTACTAAATTAGGTTTTGAGACTCTCCACCCCCCATTATGAAGTAGAGAAACAATCTCCCCTTAGACCTTGAAGGCTTTAGTCTCTAAAACTAACCGCCCTGACTTAGGCCAGGGCCTCTTTGAGCTTGCCCGCGGGCGAGAATTTCGGGACGTTTCGGGCTGAGATCTGGACGGGCTCTCCAGTCTTGGGTTTCTCCCCGTCCTTGCCTTTCGATGGCTGACTGAAAAGCTCCCAAACCCGGACAGGACCACCCTGTCGCCCTGCGTCAGGCCTGAGCGGATGGCCTGAAGGACTCCATCAATCGCTTTCTCGGCCCGGTCCTTTGGGATGTCCCCGTAGCTTGCGACGGCCTCGATGATGTCCCCTTTGTTCACGTTTCTCCCTCCTGTTTTGGGCCACAATATCTTCTGGCTTCACCCAATTCTCGTTCAATATGTGGCCTTTTGGGGGAGTTTGTCAACCATTTTCTGGGCCGTTGGGGGGTCTCATTTTTGGGGAGAAATGAAGGGTTTTTGAAAATCCCACTGAAAGCGCTGAGAAGAGCCTAGAAATCTCGCGAAAATCGCCAGATTCCTTTAATCCACAGTCCCAGGCCTTGTCGTGTCCCCTTTTCTTTCATCCTCCTCCCCCTCCAACAGGACGCTTTCCTGGATGAGGCGCTCTGCCTCTCGGAGGTCTTCCTTCACTCGGGCGACGGCCATTTCAGGGGTGAAGTGGGCGCGTCTTTTCTCGAAGGCCCTGGGGTAGAGACCTCGCGCGATCTCCTCCGGACCCTCGCCGGCGCCAGCGCGATCCCAGACCTCTAAATACCTTTCGAAGATCCTCAATTCTCCCTGCTCTTCCTCTCCAGGGACCTCGGCCAGGGTGGGCTGGTGTTCACGGTGTCTTCCGAGGAGATCTTCGAGGAAGAGGGAAAGGAGCGTGACGAGATGGCTCAGGGGAGCCCTGAGGTCCACCTCCAGGGTGACCCGGTAGGGGTCTTTTTGCCCCTCGCAGATTTTGAAAGCGGGAAACCCCGAGATCTCGGGCCGGTCGCTGTAGGGATACATAATGGGAAGGTGAATCCCCTCGGCGCCCTGAGTGGGGTCGGGAAGGGCCCCCAGGCGGTATTTCGCCATGAGTCGGAAGGCCTCCTCCCGCACCGGCCGGTCCTCGGAAGTTCCGTGGGTCTCAAGGAGCTGGTGGTAGTGGGCGTAGTCCTGGCGGTAGCTCTCATTTCGCCTGAGAAACTCCCAGCGAAGGTCGAGCAGTTCCCGCAGCTGCAGGAGGAGTTCTTTTTTGATGGTGCGAGACATGGTTTAATCTCAGTTCCACGGGACGTGAAGAGAATCCATACGGTATGAATTCTACCGCATGCTCTTTTTTATCGCATGCTGGGTTGGTTTTTTCTCGAGCCCGCTCGGCGGATCTGGGATTCTGAAGGTTTTTTTGGAGCGCTTGGCGGCTCTTTGCAGATTCCCCAGGTTGGCTATTTTGAAGGAGTTGGAGGCCGGAAAATTTAAAAAACCAAGAAAAAGCCTTTCAAAATTGATGGGATTTGATTAAATTAGCGGGATAGACTCTACTTTACGCAAAAGAGCCCAGGGAACCACCATTGCGGGGCTGAAAGGACCAAGAGGACTCAGTTCCTGTCTGGATGGTGTTTCTGAAGAATAAGGAGGTCCTTTTTGGCTGGGGTTACGAAACAAAAGAAGGCGACCGCTCGCCCAAAGAGGGGCGAGGTAAAAGGGGTGAAGAACGAGATCCCGCTTTCGGAGAAAGAGCTCCGTAAGCTCCTCCGGAAGATGCAGCTTCTCCGCACATTTGAGGAGGCGACGAGGGCCAAATACCTGGAGGGGAAGGTGTACGGCTTTTGCCACCTCTATCTGGGGCAGGAGGCTACCGCGGTCGGCTCCATTTCCGTCCTTAGGCCTGATGATTATCTCATTTCCAGCTATCGTGACCACGGACACTGTCTTGCGGTGGGAACGGAACCGGGCCGCATTATGGCGGAGCTCTTCGGCCGTGAGACGGGCGTGTCCAAGGGACGGGGCGGTTCCATGCACCTTTTCGATGCCAAGCGGAACTTCCTTGGGGGAGATGCCATCGTGGGCGGTCAAATCCCCCTCGCCGTCGGTGTTTCCGTGGCCCTGAAGCAATTAGGTAAAGGGCAGGTTATCCTTTGCTTTTTTGGGGATGGCGCCTTGAACGAAGGTGCCTTCCATGAGTCTCTGAACCTGGCCTCCCTGTGGAAGCTTCCTATTATCTTTATTTGTGAGAACAACGCCTACGGAATGGGGACCTCCATCGAACGGGCCTCGGCCGTCACCCAGGCCACCAAGCGGGCCGAGGCTTATGACATGGCGACGGACCGGATCGACGGGATGGACGTCCTGGCCGTCCGGACGGCCACCGAGAAAGCGCTTCGGAGGGCCCGCGAGGAAAACCTGCCGACCTTCTTGGAGATGATCTGCTACCGGTTCGTCGGTCACTCCATGATGGATCCGGCCAAGTACCGGGATCGGGATGAAATCCAAGAATGGGTCCGCAGGGACCCCATCGAGCAGCTCAAGACGAGGATGACGGGGTGGGGCCTGCTGACAAAGGCCGACTGGGAGGCCGTGGTCAAGGACGTGGAACGAGAGGTCGCTGAAGCCGTCGCCTTCGCCGAGACCTCTCCCGAGCCTCAGCTCGCCACCCTGGAAGACTGGGTGTACTCCGACTCGGGAAAGGGGGTCTGATGGAGACGACCATTCGTGAGGCCCTGAATCAGGCCCTTCGGGAAGAAATGCAGCGTGACGAACGCGTCTTTTTAGTCGGAGAAGATGTGGCGGAGTACGACGGGGCCTACAAGGTGACCCGAGGTCTCCTGAAGGAATTCGGGCCGGGCCGGGTGATGGACAGCCCCATCTCCGAAGAGGTTATCGCGGGCGTGGGGGTCGGGTCCGCCTTGGTGGGTTTTCGGCCGGTCATCGAGTTTATGACAGTGAATTTCGCCCTTCTGGCCATGGATCAGATCATCAACCATGCGGCCAAGTGGCGCTACATGTCGGGAGGCCAGTTCAAGGTCCCGGTCGTGTTTCGGATGCCGGGGGGGGCGGGTCTCAGCCTCGGGGCGCAGCACTCCCACAGTCTCGAGGCCATCTTCACGCACATCCCAGGCCTCAAGGTGGTGGCCCCGGGTTCCCCGCGGGACGCCAAGGGGCTTCTCAAGTCAGCCATCCGGGACGATGACCCGGTCATCTTTCTGGAAAACGAGATGCTCTACAATCTCAAGGGGGAAATTCCGGAAGGAGAATGCCTCATCCCCTTGGGCTCGGCTGAGGTGAAGCGGGAAGGCAGCGACGTGACCTTCATCGCCTACCGACGGATGCTCCAGATGGCCTTGATGGCGGCCGACCTCCTTGCAAAGGAGGGGATCGAGGCGGAGGTCGTGGACCCGAGGACGCTGCGTCCCCTGGACCTGGAGACACTGGTGAAGTCTGTTCGCAAGACGGGCCGGGCGGTGGTCGTCCACGAGGGATGGGAGCGATGTGGCGTTGGGGGCGACATCGCCAACCTCCTCTACGGGGCCGCCTTCGATCACCTGGACGCCCCGATCCAAGTGGTCTCCGCGGTAGAGGTCCCAATGCCCTACAACCAGGCCCTGGAGCAAGCGGCCATCCCCACACCGGAGAGAGTGGTCGCTGCGGCAAAGACCGTCCTCTCTATGGCCTCCTAGCCTTTTAGCGAAAAGGCTGACTCCCGCCCTTTCGAATGGAACTCGACAATCGGGCCCACTATGTCCGCGAGCTCTTCGCCCGGATCTCTCCGCGATACAACCTCGTCAATGATTTCATCACGGCCGGGATGCACCGGTGGTGGCGGCGAAGGTCTGCCACCCTGGCGCTCTCTCTCCTTCAGTGGGACGGTGCTCCCCCCCTAAAAGTCATCGATCTCTGTTGTGGTACCGGGGACTATTTGGTCCTCTTCTGGAGGCGTTTCGGGAAGATGGCCTGGCTGGTGGGGGTCGATTTCTGCCATCCCATGTTAGAGGAGTCCCAGAGGCGGGCGCGACGCCTCGGGATCGACCAACAGGTCAGATTCCTCCGTGGAGATGTCACCAACCTGTCGGTCCTGAGGGCTAAAAATTTTCACGTTGCCACGTTGGGTTTTGGACTGCGCAACGTGTCAGACGTCAGAGGGACTCTCTCGGAGGCCAGGAGGGTCCTGCAGCCGGGAGGTGTCCTCGTCATCTTGGACCTGACCTGGCCGAAGAATGTCATTGTCCGCTCTCTCATCCTCTTCTATCTGAGGTGGATCCTGCCGCTCCTCGCGCGGTTGGGCAAGGGGGGCCGGGAGGACTACCTGTGGCTTCGTCGTTCTCTGACAGATTTTCCCAAGGCCGATCGTCTGGTCCAACTAATGAAAGAGGTGGGCCTTGAAGACGTGCAGGTGAAGTCTTTCGGTTTGGGGGGCGTCGCAGCGCACGTGGGCCGCCGCCCGCAAGGGTGATCCCCACTCCAGACATGCGTCACCCTAAGTGATCAGGGGCCTTCGGCTGCACCGTGGAAGGGCAAAACCCTATCTTCGAGCTCAACTCCAAGAGAGGAAAGGGCCCCCTCGAGAGCCTTTAGGGCGTGCCCCAAATATTCCTCGGCCTTTGCCCTCTCTTCAGCCCTGGACGTCAGGGTGAGACGAAGGCGGACGCCCTCCTCAAAGGGGCGGGCCCGGGACTTGATGTAAACCTTCGGGTGAGCCCGGCTGACCTTCTCAAGGACGGGCGCGAGGAGGGACTCGTCCGAACAGGAGGCCAAGAGGTCCCTTCGGGCATAGGCCCCAGCGCCGAAGCGCTGCTGAAAGTGCACCTGCACCTCCGTTTGAAAAATACCCTTCATTTCGGCGGGGACCCCCGGCAGGCAAACGACCTCTTGGGCGTCCACAGTCAAGCGTACGCCCGGGGCGGTTCCGACGGGGTTTGGCAGGGGATGGGACCCCCTGGGAAGCCTCGCCATCTTTTGCCGGGCCGGGTTCAAGCCGGCCGACAGGCCGGAGTCCTGCCGGGAGAGGGTGTCATATCGTTGACGCACCAGAGAGAGGGCCTGGGGATGGAGTTCAAGAGGAACCCCCAAGGCCTCGGCGACCCCCACCAGCGTCAGGTCGTCGGCCGTGGGGCCGAGCCCACCCATCGTGATCACCACATCGGGGTCACGGCTCAGGGCTGAGCGCAGGGCCTGGGCGATGTCTTCCACCCGATCCCTCACCAAAGAGACGCCCGCCACGTTTCCTCCGAGGTCCTGGAGTTGCTGGCACACCCAGTGGGTGTTGGTATCCAGGACCTCTCCGGCCAGGATCTCATTTCCGATGGTCAGGATTTCAACCTGAAACAACTCCAGCGCCTCTCACGGGTCAGCGGTCTTTCTCAGGGGCGAGCGTCCGTGCGCCCCCAAAGGCCAATGCCCACGTCCTTGGCATCTTGCTCCCAGAGCTTGAACTCGTCCTGGAGTTTGAAGGGGACCTCGAGGCTCACCCGGGCGAAACCCTTTTGGATGAGTGTTGCGTTCAGCTGGCTGCCGTCTTCCGTGAAGATGTAGACGAGGGGGCGCCCTTCCCGGTCGTGTCCCACCTTGTCGCGGAAGATGCGCACCCGCTTTCCCTCGATGATGTTTCGCACGGCGGGCGTGGTCACCTCATCGAAAAACGCCGCGTAGGTGTCCTGGCCCGTCCCGTGAGGGGGGAGGACTCCGATGAGGCGGACCACGTGGAGGGACTCGAGAGACAAGGTGGCCCCGTCAATGACCCGAACGACTTTAGCCCAAAAGTCATTCTCTCCCTCGGGTTCCTGCCCCTCCGAAGGGAAAGGGGTGCGATGAAACTCAGGAGGGAACTGGCCTGAGCCTTCAGGGCGCGTCGGTGGGGAGGCCCCCGGGGTACAGCCCGCCAGGATCAAGAGAGAGAGAGACAGCCCACACGTGATGGCCGCCGGAACCCGCCTGAAATTCCAAGACGAAAACCCTGCTACCTTCACGAGGAAAACCCCCGAGAAAAGGAAACCTTGGTTCTTATTTGATGATTTTAAACCCACCCACTCGCATTTTGAAAGTAGTGGTGGCCCCAACGGGAGTCGAACCCGTGTTTCCGCCTTGAGAGGGCGGCGTCCTAGGCCACTAGACGATAGGGCCGACGAAAGGGAAAAGCCTATGAGGCTAAATGGCTGGGGAGCTAGGATTCGAACCTAGGTTTCCTGATCCAGAGTCAGATGTCCTGCCGCTGGACGACTCCCCAACCGAAAAGGGTCCAGACAAGTACCCCGGATCAACCAACTAGCGGAAACCCCAAGGCCAAAAAAATATATATAACCCTCCTTCTCCCGTCAAGGACAGGGGCTAGCCCTCGGACTCTATGTGAGAGATGGCCCGATCCAGCCGGTTCAGGGTCTCCTCTCGCCCGAGGAGGGAGAGAACCTCGGTGATGGGGGGGCTGACCGTCCCCCCTGTTGCAGCCAACCGGGCTGGCTGGGCCACGGAGACCAGCTTGATCCCCTCCTCTTGGACGATCTCCGCAAAGACAGCGTGGACGGCCTCAGGAGAAAATTCGGTGAGGGCCAGGAGTTTCTGTCGAAGTTTCTGGAGCCGGGGCCGCGTCTCCGCGGTCAGGAATTTTTTGGCGCCCTTTTCCTCATATCCAAAGTCCGACCGATAAAAATAGCGGATTGAGTGGGCCAGCTCCTTCAACGTCCTCGAACGCTCCAGGAGGCAGGCGATCACCTGGGTCAGATGATCTTCGTCTTCCTCCGGGATTTTCAAGCCCTCCTCGGCGACGAAAGGTGTGAGAAGCGGAATGAGCGTCTGGGGCGAGAGACGATTCATGTGCTGGGCGTTGACCCAGACGAGTTTTCCGGGATCAAAGATGGCGGGGGAGGTCCCCACACCGTCCAGTCCAAAAAGTTTCTGGAGCTCGGCAGGACTAAAAATTTCCTGGTCGCCATGTGACCAGCCCAGGCGGATGAGGTAATTGAGCAAGGCCTCCGGCAGAAAACCTAGGTGGCGATACTCTTGGACGGAAGTGGCCCCGTGGCGCTTGCTGAGGCGCTTTTTGTCTGTCCCCAGGATCATCGAGACGTGGGCGAACTCGGGGGGCTCCCACCCAAGAGCCTTGTAGATCATGGCCTGGCGGGGGGTGTTGGCTAGGTGGTCGTCCCCCCGGATCACGTGAGTCACCCGCATCTCTCCGTCGTCCACCACGACGGCAAAGTTGTAGGTGGGGGTTTTATCACTCCTCTGAATGATGAGATCGTCGAGCTGAGAGTTGTCGAAAGTCACGGGGCCTCGCAGGAGGTCCTTGATGACAGTGCTCCCTTCACGAGGGGCTTTGATACGCAGGGCAAAGGGGAGGTCCAGAGGCTCCTTCCGATCCCGACACCGGCCGTCATACCGGGGGGGGCGCTTCTCGGCCTCGGCCCTTTTTCGCATCTCCTGAAGCTCTTCGGGGGTGCAGTAGCAGCGGTAAACCTTTTGTTCGTCAAGGAGGCGGTCGGCATAGCGGCCGTAGATCTCCTGGCGCTCTGTTTGACGGTAGAGCTCGTCCCAGTCGAGCCCGAGCCACCTAAAACCCTCCAGGATCTCCTGGATAGAGTCCTCTGTGGAGCGCTCACGGTCCGTGTCCTCGATCCGCAGGATGCAGGTGCCCCCGTAACGGCGGGCAAAGAACCAGTTGAAGAGGGCGGTCCTAAGACCCCCGATGTGAAGGAACCCGGTGGGGCTTGGGGCGAAACGGACGCGGATTTCCTGGGCCATCCTCTTCTCCTGCAAAGATTTCTTTCCTTAGGTAAGGTAAGTATATAAATTTACGGCATAAAATTGTAAGGAGGCAAAAAATGAAAAAATTTACGTGTAAGGAAATGAAGATGGGGGCAGGGTGCGACGAGGTGTTTGAAGGGAAGACAGCGATGGACGTTGCAAAGGCGTGCGGTATGCATTTCATGAACTCCACTGACGATGCACACAAGGAAGGGCGAGAAATGATGGAAAAGGGCCCTAGCGATGAAAGCGAAGAAGATAAAAAGAAGTGGTGAGACTGGTTCAATAAAGAATGGGATAAAAAAGAAGAAGCGTAACCTTCCTTATTTCTGAAAAGTTGTTGTGATGCCCCCCTGAACGGGGTCAGAGAAGATAGCTTAAGATGGCGGGCGTGGTGCCGAGGCTGAGGAGGGTGCTGACCCAGACCGTCGAGGCGACGAGCTCCGGGTTCCGGCTGAATTTCTCCGCCAGGATAAAGTTGATGACCGCCGAGGGCATGCTGGACATGAGAATCAGCACCCCCCGTGTCGTCCCCTCTAGCCCCAACAGGGCAGTCAGCCCCACCGCCAGGGAGAACCCGCCACCGATCCGAAGGAGGGCCGCCTGGGAGGCGATCCCGAAGGTCGCCATTCGCACCGAGACCAGACGGTAGCCGAGAGAGAAGAGCATGAGGGCGATGGCCATCGTCCCCAGGAGGTCGATGGGTCGTCGGACGAAGACCGGCAGTTCAACGCCAGAGAGGGAGAGGATGATCCCTCCGAGGGCCGCATAGACGAGGGGGAAGCGGAAAATCTCTTTCCTGCCCTTCGAACCCAGACCCACGATCCCAAGACCAAGGGTGTAATGGATGATGGCCGTGGTGGCAAAGAAGATGACGGCAAAGGCAAGGCCCTCCTCCCCGAAGGCGAAGAGGGATAGCGCGAGGCCCATGTTTCCCGCGTTGGGGAACATGGTGGCAAGATAGAGGCCCCGAAGGTCTTGTTTGAAGAAGCGAAGCCAGAGGGTGGCGAGGAGGGCCATGGCGAGGATGACGAAGGCCGTGGAGCCGGCGATGACCCCGAGGCTTCTCAGTGGAAGTTCGCTTCGCGCGAGAGAACCAAAGGCGAGAGCGGGTGAGGCGATATAGAGAATGACGTCGGTCAAGGCGCCCAGGTCAATCTTCTTCAGGCGACCGAAGAGATAGCCCAGGCCAATGAGGCTGAAGACGGGAAAGACGACAGCAAAAACCTGTTGTGCGAGCATGGGCTGGTGGGTCCCCTCCGAGGTTTAGCCCCCCGCCGAGGTTTCCCCCCTCGAGGGCAAAAGAGAGCGGAGAGATGATAGCCCCGGGTTTTTTCCAAGTCAAAATCGGCGCGTTGGCCACAAGTGCGGCCCTTCTTTGGGTCCTTCCCGTTCCGTTCGTTCCTTCCAGCGCATGACCCGTTCTCGAAGCCCTCTCAGTATCGCCGGCTGGGTCTTTTACGACTTCGCCAACTCGGCCTTCCCAACCCTCATCGTCACCGTCGCCTACAGCGTTTATTTCAGGGAGGTCGTCGTCCCTAAGGAGAGCGGCTTGGGAGATTTTTATTGGGGGTTGTCCATTTCTATCTCGATGCTCCTCGTGGCCGCCTCGGCCCCCATCCTTGGGGCCATCGCCGACGCCTCGGGTGTAAAAAAACGCTTCATCGGGGCCTACGCCAGCCTCTGCATCCTCTTCACCGGGCTTCTCCATTTTGTCGGGCAGGGGGACGTCCTGCTCGGAATCCTCTTCCTTGTCCTGGCCATTATCGGTTTTGAGGGGAGCCTCCCTTTCTACAACGCCTTCCTGCCGGAGATCGCCAATGAGAAAGATTTCGGGAAGATCTCGGGTTACGGATGGGGGGTTGGATACCTGGGCGGGCTCCTCTGCCTCTTCTGGGTGTTTCCACTCCTTCGGGGCGGGTTTGCTCCTGAAAATCTCCCCCAGTATCGCGCGATCTTCCCTCGAGTGGCCCTCTTCTATGCCGTCTTTTCCCTTCCCTTTTTTCTCTGGTTGCCCGAGCGAGCCCTCCCGGGCCCACGGGGTGGGTGGGTCCAACACGCCCGCCAGGGGTGGGGGACGCTGAGGGAGACTTTCGCCCATATTCGGCGCCTGAAAAACCTCTTCCGTTTCCTCTTGGCCTTCTTCCTCTACAGTGACGCGATTGCCACCGTGATCGCCTTCAGTGCTATCTACGCGGTGAGCACCCTCGGTTTCAGCATGGCGGACGTCACGATCCTTTTCATCGTCGTTCAGGCCTTCGCCTTTCTCGGAGCGCTTGGGTTTGGCTTTGTGGTCGACCGTTTCGGGCCAAAGAGGACCATCCTCTTCCTTCTCTTCCTCTGGTGCGCCGTGGTCCTAGGGGCCTTTTTCACCCAGACCCAGCCCCAATACTTTTTCGTGGCCGTGGTGGCGGGAATCGGGCTCGGCTCTGTCCAGTCTGCGAGCCGAAGCCTCATGGCCTTTTTTATCCCGAAGGGGAAGGGCGGGGAATTCTACGGTTTCTACGGCATCTGCGGAAAGATCTCGGCCATCCTGGGGCCGATGACGTTCGGAATCGTCTCAACCCTGACCGGAAGCCAACGGATTGCCATTCTCTCGGTGCTCGTCTTCTTCCTCGCGGGTATCGTCCTTTTGGCCGGTGTCCGCGTGGAACCCGTGAAGGATTGAGGGATCGAGAAACATTCTCGCAATGTCACGACCGGCGCAGCGCCTTGCTATCGAAGGCCTTGGCCGATATGATTGAGAGAAGGAGGCCTGAAACGTTGGGGGTAAATTCGCGATGGATGTTGATCGGGGTCGGCCTGATGGCGATGGGCCTTTGGGGTTGCTCAGGGCTCTCCCCATCCACCCCGTCCACCCAATCCACCAAGGACCTCTACGGACCCCTCCAGAATGAGCTGGATCGCTCTCCGCAAACCCAAGCCCTTCTTTCTCTCAGAGCCCATCTGGGCGATCTCCTGACCTGTCCCCAGACGATTGAGATCACCGGGCGACAGGTCTCCTGGGTGCCGCTGGAGGCCTGTGACCCCGCGGGCCTGAGACACCGTCTCTTGTTTGAAGAGATCAAGGAGGTCACGCTCGTCCTAGAGAAGGTCCACCTGGGTCGGGACCTTCGCTGGGTCGAGGTTTTTCAGCGTGAGATCTCGACCCCAATTGGACGGGGGCTTAAGGGCAGCCAATCGCGTGAGGCTGTCCGCCGTCTAGAGTCCATCAAGGAGGCACTGGAGCTCCTGGCCTTTGGAAAGAGCACGCCTAATCGCTGGTTGGAACACGCTCGACCCTTGCTCTTCTAGGGTGAGGGAAGGTTTTAGTGACTGAATCCCACCCTGTTCCCCAGCGGACCCACTATTGTGGAGAGATCGGCCCGGCGGACGCGGACCACTCTGTCGTGCTGATGGGATGGGCTCAGGGAAGCCGAGACCACGGGGGGATCATCTTTATCGACCTTCGGGATCGGACTGGCCTCGCTCAGGTCATCGTCGACCCGAGCCGCTGCCCCGAGGCCCACGCCCTTGCCGAGGGTGTCCGAAGCGAGTACGTCCTCGCCGTCCAGGGGAAAGTGGCCCTTCGCCCCAAGGAATCGATCAACCGGAACCTGCCCACGGGAACCGTCGAGGTTTTCGTCGATTTTCTGCAGGTCCTCAACCCTGCCAAGACGCCTCCCTTCGCGATAGAAGACGGTGAAATCTCCGAAAATCTTCGTTTGCAGTACCGCTATCTGGACCTCCGACGCCCCCAGGTCCAAAAGAACTTCCTCTTGCGCCACCGGGTGCTTCAAGCGGTGCGCTCATTTCTGTCCGAGGAAGGACTCCTTGAGCTTGAGACCCCGATTCTGACCCGAAGCACACCCGAGGGGGCGAGAGACTATCTCGTTCCGAGCCGCGTCAGCAAGGGAAGATTTTACGCCCTGCCGCAATCTCCCCAACTCTTCAAGCAGCTCCTTATGGTCTCCGGGTTCGACCGCTACTTTCAGATCTGTCGTTGTTTTCGGGACGAAGATTTGAGGGCGGACCGCCAGCCCGAATTCACGCAGATAGACGTAGAGATGTCCTTTGTGAAGCAGGAGGATGTCTTGGAAGTCACCGAGCGGTTGATGGTGGAGCTTTTTAAAAAATGTCTCGGCGTCGAGATTGAAACTCCTTTTAAGCGTTATTCCCACGGGGAGGCGCTCGCCCTTTTTGGTTCAGACAAACCGGACCTCCGATATAGGTCCTTGGTGCAAGAAGATGTCACGGACCTCGTGAAAGACACGGACTTCGAGATTTTCAGGAAGGTTGTTAAGGCTGGCGGGAAGGTCAAGGGTTTCTCCGTGCCAGGACAGGCCGTCGTCTCTCGAAAGAACCTGGATGATCTGACGAAGTTTGCCATCGAACGGAGGGCCGGGGGCCTGGCGTGGATGAAAGTGGAGGAGGGCGGTTTGACATCGCCCATCGTCAAATTTTTTAAACAGGAAACGCTGGAAGGTCTTAGGCATAGACTCGGGGCGAGCACGGGCGACCTGCTGCTGATGGTGGCAGATCAACCCGCTGTCACGGATGAAGTCCTCGCCGCGCTCCGCGCCCACGTCGCGGATCTTTATCATCTAAAAACCGACCCCTTTGGATTCGCCTGGGTGACGGATTTTCCTCTTCTGGAGCGGAACGAGGAGGAAAAGCGTTTTGAGGCAGTCCACCACCCCTTCACGGCCCCGGTGCCCGACGACGTCGCTCTCTTTGAGACTTCCCCGGAGCGCATCCGTTCCCAGGCCTACGACTTGGTCCTGAACGGTCAGGAGATCGGCGGAGGGAGTATTCGGATCCACCAGCGGGAAGTGCAGGAACGAATGTTCTCAGCCCTCGGCATTTCGGCCCAGGCGGCCAAAGAGAAATTCGGGTTTCTCCTGGAGGCCCTGGAATACGGGACACCCCCCCACGGGGGGATCGCCCTTGGCCTGGACCGCATCGTGGCCATCATGGCGGGCGAGAATTCCATCCGGGATGTCATCCCCTTCCCCAAGACCCAGCGGGCCATCGACATGATGGTGGACGCCCCGTCTCCAGTGGGGGAGGACCAGCTTAAGGAGCTGGGGATCGATCTGAAACCTCCGGACTGAGCATGGATGTGGAGTTGAGGATCACCCCTTTTGCGGGTTTGCTGAATGACCTGGAGCTGGCTATTGATTTTCGGTGGCAGGACAAAGGTATCCTCTAAATCCCCCGGGGGCCAAATTCCGTGAAGGTGGGTCTGGTTGCCATCGTCGGCAGACCCAACGTGGGCAAGTCCACGCTCCTCAATCGGGTCCTCGGCCGAAAGGTGGCCATCGTCACAAGAAAGCCCGGGACGACCCGTTTTAAAATAGTCGGGGTCCTGAACACCCCCCAGGCCCAAATGGTCTTCTTTGACACGCCGGGCGCCCCCAGCTTTAACTCCCTGCTGAACCAATACCTGAAGCGCGAGATCGAGGTGGCGCGCCACGGGGTCGATCTCGTCCTCTTCATGACGGACCCGGCCTCCAAAGCCCGGACCATGGATCAAGACGCCCGGATCCTCTCCGAGTCCACTTCCCCGGAGACTCGGACCTATCTCCTGATCAACAAGGTGGATCAGATCCGAAAGGAATCTCTTTTGCCTCTCATGGAGGCCTATCGGTCCATTTTCCCCTTTCAGGAAGTTTTTCCCATTTCGGCCCGAACCGGCGAAAATGTCCCGGAACTTCTCCAATCCATCCAAAAGTTTTTGCCCGATGGCTCCCCCTACTATCCCCTCGACGCCCCGAGCGATCAGCCAGAAAGAGAGTTCGCCGCCGAGCTTATTCGGGAACAAATCCTCCGGACGACGGGACGGGAAATTCCCTATGCCAGCGCCGTGAAAGTGGAGGCCATGGAGGTTTCCGGTGACCGAAATCATCTTCAGATTTTAGCCACTATCTTCGTCGAGAAGGAGTCTCAGAAGCCCATCCTCATCGGGGCCGGGGGACAGATGGTGAAGCGCATCGGGACAGCTGCCCGCCACTCCCTGGAGAAGGAGCTCGGCGTCTCGGTCTATTTGGACCTTCAGGTCAAGGTGAGAAGAAATTGGAGTCGGGACGAGCGAGCCCTTCGGGAGCTTGGGCTCGCGCGGGGTTGAAGGGTGCCCCTCTATCGAAGCAAGGCCCTGATCCTTCGCAGGATAAACCTCGGGGAGGCCGACCGCATCCTCACCTTCTTCACGGAGGAGCAGGGCAAGATCCGGGCCGTGGCGAAGGGGGCCAGGCGGGCCAAAAGCAAATTTGGAGGCACCCTGGAGCCCCTCACCTGCATCCACCTGGTCTACTTTGGGAAAGAGAATGCCGATCTTTACCGGGTCAATTCGGCGGACATTCTCCGAAGCTTCGATGGGATCCGCACGGACCTAGATAAATGGAAATACAGCCTCTTTCTCGTCGAGCTCATCGACAAACTTTTGAAGGAAAGAGAAACCCTCCCCCCGATATATCGCCTGGCCCTGACACTCCTTGGGGAGATCGAGACCAACGGAAGGACTGAGGAGCACCTCATCCTCTTTCAGGCGAAGCTCCTCTCGGCTGTCGGTTACAGACCCAACCTCACCGAGTGCATCAAATGCGGCAAAGATCTCTTCGAGAGGGGAGGGGTCTTCAGGATGGGGGCACAGGGGATCTCCTGCCCTGCCTGCTCCCCGGGCACCTCCGGCCGCCGCCTCTCCCCGGGCTCCCTTCGTTACCTGGACAGGGTCACCACGCTGGACAGCAAAAGGGCGATGAGGCTCTCTATTCCAAAGTCCCTTCGCGGTGAGATTCAGCGATTCCTCATCGCCTACGCCATGGAGCACGCCGGTGTGCGGTTCCAAACCCCGAAATTCTTTGACCTCTAAAGCCTCTGATACAATCCCGAAGGGACGGTGGATGCCGTTTCAGGTTCATTGACCCTTCTTTGTGGCGACCACAGCGTCAGGGTTTAAATCGTGAGAAAAGCAGTTATTGATACGCTAAAAGATGCCTGTCGAAAGGCCAGGGAGGCCGGGAGCCTCTCGGCGAAGGACGGGGAGATCACCGTCTCCGTCGAGCAGCCCAAGCTGAAGGAGCACGGAGATTTTTCCACCAATCTCGCCCTCCTGCTTGCCCCTGCGGAAAAGAAGCCCCCCCGGGAAATCGCCTCGCTTCTTTTGAAAGAGATCGGGGACACCCATCCCGTCATTGCCCGTTCGGAGGTGGCGGGCCCGGGGTTCATCAACCTCTTTTTGAGGCCCGAATTTCTCCTGGAGCGCCTTCGCGAGGTTTTTCGGGCGGGCGAAGACTATGGCCGCTCCAATCTGGGCTCTGGGAAACGGGTTCAGGTGGAATTCGTGAGCGCGAACCCGACCGGCCCCCTTCACATCGGGCACGGGCGGGGGGCCGTCGTGGGCGATTCTTTGAGCAAACTGTTAGGTTATATCGGATATGATGTTGAAAAAGAATACTATATAAACGATATGGGAACCCAGATGGAAACCCTGGGCCGCTCCCTTTATCTTCGCTATCAGGAGGTCCTGGGAGAACAGGTTGAATTTCCAGAAGACGCCTATCAGGGCCAATACCTGGTCGATCTGGCTCAAGAGGTTTTTCGAGAAGAGGGTCAAAAATATCTTCAGGAAACGCCGGAGGAGGCCGTCCGAGCCCTCGCCGAGTGGGCTGGACGTTCGATTTTGGCCGACATCCAGGCCACGCTGGAGCGGTTCGGCGTCCACTTCGACAAGTGGTTCAGCGAGAAGACGCTCGCCGAGACGGGTGCCCTTGAGGCGGCCATTTCAGAACTCAAGAAGGGGGGCCAGGCCTATGAGGAGGAGGGGGCCCTTTGGCTTCGAACCCAATCTTTTGGTGACGAAAAAGATCGCGTCGTCGTTCGAAGTGACGGCCGTCCCACTTATCTGGCGTCTGATATCGCCTACCACCAAGACAAGTTCCGCCGGGGCTTTGACCGGCTGATCAACATCTGGGGGGCCGACCACCACGGGTATGTGCCCCGCCTGAAGGCCCTGGTTCAGATGATGAACCATCCCCCCGAGGCCCTAGAAATCCTCCTGGTTCAGCTTGTCAATCTGAAGCGCGGGGAGGAGCAGATCTCCATGTCCACACGGGCGGGGAAATTCGCGTCTCTCTCAGAGGTGCTTGAGGAGGTGGGGGCCGACGCCACGCGCTTCTTTCTGCTCACCCGCCGGTGTGACAGCCATCTGGATTTTGACATGGAGTTGGCCAAAAAGGCCTCTAACGAGAACCCTGTCTACTACGTGCAGTACGCCCACGCGAGGATCTGCAGCGTCTTCAAGCAGGCAGCGGAGCGGGGCATTTCTTTGCCCGACCCTGAGACAGCAGACCTTTCCCCACTAAAGCTTCCAGAGGAATGGGTCCTCATCAAGGCCATTCTGGGATTCCCCGATCTGGTAGAGGGGGCGGCCAAAACCCTCGAGCCCCACCGCCTGACTTTTTATCTGGTGGATCTGGTCGGGACGTTTCACAGCTATTACAACCACCACCGGATCATCTCCGATGACCCCGCCCTCACGGCCGCCAGGCTCTATCTCGTCACCTGCCTGGGGCAGGCCCTTCGGTGCGCCCTTCGCATCCTTGGGATTTCGGCCCCTGAGACCATGTGAGGAGATCTTGCCCCACTTGACAGGGTAGGGGGGGGAGACTAACATTAATAAAGGTCTAAGGACCCTAACTCCGTGATTTAAAAGGGAAAAATGGCCGAGCGCTTTCCTCCCTGGCTTCGAAAGAAGCTGAGCTTCTCCGAGCAGACCCACGCCCTAAAACTCTTGATGCGAAAGAAGCGTCTCCACACGGTGTGTGAGGAGGCCCACTGTCCCAATCTGTTTGAATGCTGGTCCAAGCCGACGGCCACCTTCATGATCTTGGGCGATGTGTGCACCAGAAAGTGCGGCTTTTGCGCCGTCGCCACCGGGCGGCCCCGAGCGGTCGATGCAGAGGAGCCCCGCCACGTCGCAGAGGCCGCTGCGGAGATGGGGCTTCGCCACGTCGTCGTCACTTCGGTGGACCGGGACGAGCTCCCCGACAGGGGGGCCGATCAATTCGTCCAGACCATCCGGGCGCTCAGAGAGTTGCTCCCGTCGGCCACTGTTGAAGTCCTGACGCCGGATTTTCGCGGGAAGCCCTCTGCCATTGACCAGGTCATTGAGGCCCGGCCCGACATTTTCAACCACAACCTGGAGACGGTCCCCCGCCTCTACCGCAGGGTGCGTCTGGGGGCCGACTATCGGTGGTCTCTCATGCTCCTGGAGCGGGTCGCGCGCGCGGGTCTCTCCATTACCAAGTCAGGAATCATGTTGGGACTTGGGGAAGAAGAAGAGGAAATACTTCAGACGATGAGGGATTTGCGGGAGGCGGGCTGCCAGGTCCTCACCATGGGCCAGTACCTTCAGCCGACGCGGGACCACCTTCCCGTCGAAGAATTTGTCCATCCCGACCGTTTCGCTGAGTATGAGAGGGCTGGTTTCGCCATAGGATTTGACTTTGTGGCCTCCGGTCCCTTTGTTCGAAGCTCTTTCAATGCTGAGGCCACCTATCTTGCCCTGAAGGACCGGCTGGCCGGCCAGGCGGGGGTGGCTCCCGCGGCATCAGCCCCTGTGGCCTGTTGAGGAGTTCAAGGCGTCGCAGGGAAAGCTTCTCCGGTCATTGGCTTCCACTTAAATAAGAAGTGAAAAGATGAAGGCCTTTCAGGTCGGACTTATCGGTTTCGGCACCGTGGGGACAGGTCTTGTCCAGGTCCTTCAGGAGGACGCCTGCGAGATCGAGCGCCGGGTGGGTTTCCCCATCCGCGTCCGCCGGATCGCTGACCTGGATACGACTCGGGACCGCGGTGTTCCCCTTGAACCCGGCGTCCTCTCCAACGATGTGGACGCTCTCCTCTCGGACCCCGAGGTAGACCTGGTGGTGGAGGTGATCGGGGGGTACGAACCCGCCCGCACATTCCTCCTTCGGGCCATCGAAGCCGGAAAGCCTGTCGTCACGTCCAATAAGGCTCTCCTTGCAGTCCACGGCGAGGAGATTTTTGCCGCCGCGGCCAAACAGGGGGTGGATATCGGTTTCGAAGGCGCCGTCGGGGGCGCCATTCCGATTATCCGGGCCGTCAAGGAGGGTTTCTCTGCCAACGTCATCGAAGCCGTCTTCGGGATTGTGAACGGGACGGCCAATTACATCCTCACCCGGATGACCGATGACGGCGGGGACTTTGACGCCGTTCTCGAGGAGGCCCAGGCGCAGGGCCTTGCGGAGGCGGACCCCACCTTTGATGTGGACGGGATCGACTCTGCTCACAAGATCGCCATCCTCGCCAATCTGTGCTTTGGGACCCCCCTTCAGATGGAGGACGTCCTGATCGAGGGGATCCGCCGGATCAAGCCCGTTGATATTGACTTTGCGCGGCAACTCGGCCATCGCATCAAGCTCCTGGTCCTCGCCAAAAGGGTGGGAGAGGAGCTCGATGTCCGGGTCTGCCCCACGATGATCCCCGAGGCCCATCTCATCTCCCAAGTCAATGGGTCTTATAATGCGATCTACATCAAGGGGGACAAGGCGGACCCCAATATGCTGATTGGCCGGGGGGCGGGCTCCCTTCCCACGGGTTCCGCCGTTGCCGCAGACGTCATCGAGATCGCCCGAAATCTCCAGAGCGGGAAAGGGGGACGGGTCCCTCTCCTTTCCTATAGTCCGAAGGCACGAGTCCCCTTGAAGGTTCGTCCTCACTCGGAGATCGTGACCTCTTACTATCTCAGGATCACCGTGGAAGATCGCCCCGGCGTCCTCTCAACCATCTCGGGCATCCTCGGACGGCACTCTATCAGTATTCAGACTGTTATCCAGAAGGGGAGACGGGAGAAGGGACACGTTCCCCTGGTCATGCTGACTCACGAAGCCCGGGAGGGCGATATCCAGGACACCCTGAAAGAGATCGACTGCCTGGACGTGGTAAATGCCCCGACGATGCTGATCCGCGTGGAGAGCGGCGAGGGGCAGATGTGATGGCGGAAGGGGCGGGTGTCCGGCGGGCGGGTATGGCTCCCTCCCATGAGGCCATTCTTCCCTGGCCGGGGGTCATTGAGCGGTATCGAGAATTTTTGCCCGTTGACGAAAAAACCCCGGTGGTCACCCTTCTGGAGGGCAACACCCCTCTTCTTCCCGCAAGGCGTCTCGCCGAAAAACTCGGCTGTGATAATCCCATCTGGCTCAAGTTGGAGGGTCTGAACCCGACTGCGTCCTTCAAGGATCGGGGGATGACCGTGGCCGTGTCGAAGGCCGTGGAGGCGGGCTCCCGGGCCGTCATCTGCGCTTCGACGGGCAATACCGCCGCCTCTACCGCCGCCTACGCGGCCCGGGCGGGTCTTGAGGCCGTGGTCGTTATCCCCAGGGGAAAGACGGCCTTGGGCAAGCTCACGCAGGCCATGATCCACGGCGCGCGCGTCCTTCAACTGGAGGGAAGCTTTGACGAGGCTTTTCGGATCGTAAAAGACCTTGCGGCCCGCCATCCCATCACCCTCGTCAATTCCATCAACCCCTTTCGTTTGGAAGGGCAAAAGACGGCCGCCTTTGAGATCTGCGAGGCCCTGGGAGACCGGGCCCCCGACCTTCACTTCATCCCGGTCGGAAATGCGGGGAACATCACGGCCTACTGGAAAGGCTATCGGGAGTTTCACTCCTGCGGCCGTTCAAACTCCCTTCCCAAGATGCGAGGTTTTCAGGCGGAGGGGGCGGCCCCCATTGTCCGGGGAAAAATAGTCGAAGAACCCGAGACCGTCGCCTCGGCCATCCGGATAGGAAACCCGGCCAGCTGGCAGGAGGCCGTCACGGCCGCGGAGGAATCGGGGGGCTTCATCGACATGGTCTCGGACGATGAGATCATCGCCGCCTACAGTCTCCTCGCCTCTTCAGAGGGGACCTTTGCGGAGCCGGCCTCGGCTGCCTCGGTGGCGGGCTTGGCAAAAGACGTGCGCCTCGGCCGCCTGCCGAAAGGGGCAACGGTGGTCTGCACCATCACCGGTCATGGCCTGAAGGATCCCGACACGGTCCTTCGGGCAGCGGCCAAGCCGGCCTCCCTGCCGGCGGACCTGGAGGCGGTAGAGGAACACCTCGGTCTTCGGGGGAGCTCCGGGGGATGAAGTACGCCGTTTTGGTGGGAGATGGGATAGCCGACGAGACGCTGGAGACCCTGGGAAACCGGTCGCCCCTGGAGGTGGCCCATACCCCGCACCTGGATCGGCTGGCGGCGGAGGGCCTGACGGGGTTTGTCCAGACAATCCCCCCCGGGCTTCCTTCCTCCAGCGAAGTTGCAAACGCCGTCATCCTCGGCGTAGACCCCACCGCCTGTCCCGTCTCGAGAGGACCTCTGGAGGCAGAGGGCATGGGTCTTTCCCTCTCCTCGAAGCAGATTGCCCTGAGCGTGAACCTCATCTCCCTCTATGCAGACTCCCAAAAACTCATTATGGCGGACCATACAGGGGGACTTCTCGAGCCAGACGAGGGCCGACCCTTTTTGGAGGCCATCGCTCAGGATGCCCTCGAATCAGATTTTCATCTCCACGCCGGCAGAGGATACCGGGGATCCCTTCTCTGGGACGGTGGACCCAGGGGTTTGGAGTTGACCCCGCCCCACACCATCCTCAACCGGGAGGTCACCCGCTACCTGCCCAGGGGAGAGGAGGCGCGGCGCCTCATCGGACTCATGAATAGCACGCAGATGGTCTTGGCCGATCACCCTTTGAATCGCGCTCGAAAGGAGAAAGGCCTTCGGCCCGTCAACAGCCTTTGGTTCTGGGGGGCAGGGGAGGCGCTAAACCTTCCAGCTTTTTCGGAACGTTTTGAGCTTAAAGGGGGACTTCTTTCGACCTCTCACGCCCTTGGAGGTCTTGGGCGCTTGCTGGGGCTCGAAGATCTTGGGCCTCCCAATGGAAATGGAAATGGGGGCTTCGCTCCGAAGTCGCGGGCGGAGAAGGCGGCCCGCTTCCTTTTCCATGAGGAGGGCGACTTGGTTTGCATTTACGCCGACTCGGCCGACGAGGCCTTTCACAAAGGAGACGCAAAGGAAAAGATCCGCGCCATCGAGGAATTTGATGCCCTGGTGGGCGCGGTGGTGGAGCGCCTTGAAGGGACGGGGGATTTTCGGGTCCTCGCCCTTTCCGACCGCCACACAACGGTCCACGAGGGGGCCCACACAACGGCCCCTGTCCCCCTCGCCCTCTTCGGGAAAGGGGTGAAAAAGGACCGGGGGAAAACCTTTGACGAACACCTTCTCGTGAGAGGGAGCCTTCAAGTCACAGACGGGTTCCGTCTCATGGACCTCTTTTTGAGGGGAACACCTTCTTAGCCGGCTGGGCCCTTGGCTGAGGGGGAGGAGAAGATGGGTCTTGAGGGCTCACCAGTTCCTCTGGCGGATGGGGGAGCGGTGGGCCATTATATAATCCGAGAGGAAGATTTCCTCTCCCGGAGGAGAGGGGATGGCCCTTATTGTCCAAAAATATGGAGGCACCTCGATATCGGGGCCCGATCGGATTCGGGCTGTCGCCGAGCGGGTGGGGCGGACCATTCGCCGGGGTCATCGAGTGGTGGTGGTGGTCTCGGCCATGGCGGGAGAGACGGACCGTCTGATCTCCCTGGCCCGGGACTTGACTCCAGAGCCCGACGAGCGGGAGCTGGACCTGCTCCTCTCCTCAGGGGAGCAGGTGGCGACTTCCCTCATGGTGATTGCGTTAAAGGGTCTGGGGTATCCGGCCCGCCCTTTTGTTGGTCGCCGCGTGGGGATCGTCACAGATAGCTCCCACACCAACGCGCGGATCCGAAGCGTCAGCGCCGTCGAGATCTCCTCCGCCCTGCAGGAGGGGATGATTACGGTTGTCGCGGGCTTTCAGGGGGTGGACGAGAATCAGGACGTGACCACGCTGGGCCGGGGGGGATCTGACCTGACGGCAGTGGCCCTGGCGGCCGCCCTTGGCGCCGACCGGTGCCAGATCTGCACTGATGTGAATGGCGTCTACACGGCGGACCCTCGCCTGGTCCCCGCAGCCCGGCGGCTCGACAGGGTCTCTTACGATGAGATGTTGGAGATGGCGAGCCTTGGGGCCAAGGTACTTCAGGCGCGCTCGGTGGAGGTCGCCAAAAAGTACAACGTGGCGCTTGAGGTGATGAGCTCATTTGAGGAGGGCGAGGGGACGTTGGTGACGCGAGAAGATGCCGACATGGAACGGGCCGTAGTCTCGGCTGTGAACTGCGACAGCAGTCAGGCCAAGGTCACCATCGAGGGTCTGGCGGATCGACCAGGAATTGCGGGGCAGCTTTTCGGGGCCCTGGCGAATGCCGGCGTCGTGGTGGACATGATCGTCCAGAACGTGGCCAGCCGGAAGTACATGGGTAGCCGGAGGCGGGCCGACATTTCCTTCACTGTGCCCGCCAGTGTCCTCTCGCGGGCCCAGACCATTACGCAGGGGTTGGCCCGAGAGATTGGGGCCCGAAGGGTCCGGGCCGACGGGTCCATCGCCAAGGTCTCCATCGTTGGCATTGGGATGAAGACCCACACAGGGGTTGCCTCCAAGATGTTTCAGACCCTGGCTGAGCACAAGATCAATGTCCTGATGATCAGCACCTCTGAGATCGTCGTCTCCTGCGTCATCGAGGCCGATCACGCCGAGGTGGCGGTCCGGGCCCTGCATGACGCCTTCGAGCTGGAGAAGGGGTAAGGGATGTTGGGGGAGAAGGAGCCGTTGAAAGGCCCGCCCCACGCGTTTTAAGAGGATTGGCCATGTCCGCCATCGCCCTATACGATTGTACGCTTCGGGATGGGACCCAGGGGGAGGAGATCACCTTCTCGGTCGACGACAAGCTTCGCATCTCTGAGAAGCTCGACGACCTGGGGGTCCACTACATCGAGGGGGGATGGCCCGGCTCCAATCCCAAGGACATCGACTTCTTCAAAGAGGTCCACTCTCTGAAGCTGAGGAAAGCGCGAATCGTGGCCTTCGGAAGCACGCGACGGGCTTCCCTCTCGGTCCAGCGGGACCCCAATCTCCGCGCCCTTTTAGAGGCCAAGACCCCTGTCGTCACCATCTTCGGAAAGTCCTGGGACCTTCACGTCCGCCGGGCCCTTCGGACCACTCTGGCGCGAAACCTTGAGCTCATCGAAGATTCCGTGGCTTACCTCAAAAAGCGGGTGGACGAGGTCATCTATGACGCCGAGCACTTCTTTGACGGCTACAAGGCAAACCCCCGTTATGCCACTAAAACCCTTCAAGCGGCCGTCGCCGGAGGGGCCGACTGCATCGTCCTCTGCGACACCAACGGGGGTTCCCTCCCCAGTGAGGTCAGCACCATCTTTGGTGCCGTCCGGGGGCTCGTCTCGACGCCTCTCGGCATCCACACCCACAACGACGGGGAGCTGGCAGTCGCCAATACCCTGGCCGCCGTCCAGCAGGGGGCCGTCCATGTCCAGGGATGCGTCAACGGTTATGGAGAGCGGTGCGGAAACGCCAACCTCATCTCCATTATCCCCAACCTCAAGCTGAAGCTCGGCCTTAACTGCGTCAGCAACCCTGAGCTCCAACGTTTGCGAGAGGTGTCTCGGTTTGTGGACGAGTTGGCGAACCGAAACCCCTCGATCCATCAGCCCTTCGTGGGCAACAGCGCCTTCGCCCATAAGGGGGGGATCCATGTCCAGGCCGTTATGAGGGACTCCAGGACCTATGAGCACATTCGCCCCGAGTTGCTGGGAAATCGGCAGAGGGTTCTCATCTCCGATCTCTCGGGCAAAAGCAATGTCCTTTACAAGGCGCGGGAGTACGGCCTTCGCCTGGACCCCAAAGACCCAAGTGTCCAGTCAATCCTTGAAGAGCTCAAACGCCTTGAGCACGAGGGGTATCAGTTCGACGGGGCGGAAGGCTCCTTTGAACTCCTGATGCAGAAGGCCAAGGGCAGGCGTCAGGAATTCTTCAAACTGGTCGGGTTCCGGGTCACGGTGGAGAAGCATCGAGATGAACCCTCGCGCTCCGAGGCCACCATCCGGCTCTCTGTTAACGGAGAACTTGAACACGCGGTCGCTGAGGGCAACGGCCCTGTCAACGCCCTGGACAACGCCCTGCGAAAAGCCCTGCAAAAATTTTACCCCGAGATCTGTGAGATGGAGCTCATCGACTATAAGGTGCGTATTCTCAACGAACGCGCCGCCACCCAGGCGACGACCCGCGTCCTCATCGAGTCGACCGACCACAAGAGCCGGTGGGGGACCGTGGGGGTCTCGCCGAACATCATCGAGGCCAGCTGGCAGGCCTTGGAGGATAGCCTGGAATATAAGCTCACAAAGGCCAGGCAACCCAAGAAACCACGTCGACGGGGGCGGGCGAGGCGCAAGGCCTGAAAATGGAACAAGGGCGCACCTTTCAAGAAATCATCCTCGCACTGGAGCGTTTCTGGTCGGACCAGGGGTGTGTCATCCAGCAGCCCTATGACATAGAGGTGGGGGCGGGCACCATGAACCCGGCCACGTTCTTGAGGGCGCTTGGGCCGGAACCCTGGAAGGTGGCCTACGTGGAGCCCTCTCGACGCCCGACGGACGGCCGCTACGGCGAGAACCCCAATCGCCTTCAACACTACTACCAGTATCAGGTCATCCTGAAGCCATCCCCCAAGGAGATCCAGGAGACCTATCTCGAGAGCCTGGTCACTCTGGGCATCGATCCCCTTCAGCACGATATCCGCTTCGTGGAGGACGACTGGGAGTCTCCTGGTCTTGGGGCCTGGGGCCTTGGCTGGGAGGTGTGGCTCGACGGCCTGGAGATCACCCAGTTCACTTACTTTCAGCAAGTGGGGGGGATCGACCTTCGCCCCGTCTCGGTGGAGTTGACTTATGGGCTGGAGCGGATCGCCATGTACCTGCAGGGGGTGGATAACGTCTACGAGGTTCTCTGGACCGACGGCGTCCGCTATGGGGATATTCACCATCGGACGGAAGTCGAGTTCTCCAAATATAATTTTGAGGCCGCCGACGTCTCTATGCACCTTCAGCTCTTCGCTCTTCACGAGGCCGAGTCTCTGAAACTGCTTACCGAAGACCTGATTCTTCCGGCCTACGACCATTGCCTCAAATGCTCCCATCTCTTCAATGTCCTGGATGCTCGGGGGGCCATCAGCGTTTCTGAGCGGACCGACTACATCGCCCGGATTCGGAAGATGGCCAGGGGCGTGGCCGAGGGATACCTCAAACTCCGCGAGGAGATGGGCTTTCCCCTTCTGAAGGATGGTTTTCCAGGCAAGCAGAACGTGTCGAAGTAACCCCCGGAAGGCCCAGTCCCTTTCCCGAAAGGTTCAAACGTTGCCTTCGGGGGGGGGGATTGCCCCTCCGAGAAGGACGGACCTGACAGGATCATGGGAAAAGAGCTCTTTCTCGAAATCGGAACAGAGGAAATCCCCTCAGGGTTTCTCCCCAAGGTCTTGGAAGACCTGAAAGGACACGCGGAGGAGTTTCTAGAGAGGGACCGGATTCCCTTTGGCGAATCGAAGACGCTCGGCACACCGCGCCGTCTGGTCCTCTGGGTCACTGATGTGGCCGAGGCCCAGGCCCCCTTTAAAGAGGAGGTCGTCGGCCCCGCGCGAAGGGCCGCCTACAACGATCAAGGGGAGCCCACACAGGCGGCCATCGGGTTCGCCAAAAGCCAGGGAGTCCCTGTCGAGTCGCTCAGCTTGGTGGAAACGTCCCGGGGCGAATATGTCCAGGCCATCCGCGAGGAGCCGGGAAAACCCGCCGAGGAAGTCCTCCAGGGCCTCCTGCCCGAACTCATCTCAAACTTAAGCTTTCCCAAATCGATGCGCTGGGGGACAGGGGACCTTCGCTTCGCCCGACCCATTCACTGGGTCGTGGCCCTGCTGGGTGGAGTCCTTCTCTCGTTTGAGCTCGATGGGGTGAAGAGTGCTAACACCTCCCGGGGGCATCGGTTCATGGCCCCTGGGCCTTTTCCTGTCGAAGATTTTCGGCAGTATCTCCAGGCGGCGCGGGAGCGGTTCGTCATCGTGGACCCTCAGGAACGTTTAAAACTCATGGAAGCGGCGGCCCGGGCCGCCGCAAAAACCGTCGGAGGGGAGGTCTTGCACGACGAGGAGCTCCTCCAGGAGGTCACCCACCTTCTGGAGTTTCCGACGGCCGTCCTGGGCGACATCGAGAGCCGCTATCTTGCGCTCCCCCGGGAGGTCCTCATCACCGCCATGCGACGGCACCAGCGCTTCTTCTCCGTGAAAAACGACAAGGGGGAGCTTCTGCCGCACTTCATCGCCTTCAGCAATACGGAGCCCGAGGACCTCTCTATCATCCGGCAAGGAAACGAGCGGGTCCTGCGGGCGAGACTCTCCGACGCAGAATTTTTTTTCCGAGAGGACGCAAAGAAGCCCCTCGAGACCTTCGTGGAATCCTTGAAGGGGGTGATCTTTCAAAACACCCTGGGGACCTCCTACGAGAAGGTGGAACGCATCGTCCATCTGGCGCAGCACCTCGCCGGCCGGCTGGAGCCTGAGCTCGAGGAGGTCACACGCCGGGCCGCATATCTTTGCAAGGCGGACCTCGAGACCCAGATGGTCTATGAGTTCCCGGAGCTCCAGGGGTACATGGGACGGGAGTACGCCCGGCTCCAGAAGGAGCCGGAGGTCGTGTGCCAGGCCATCTCGGACCACTATTCTCCTCGCTCGGCTAAGGACCCATACCCTCCGAAGGGCCCCGGGGCCTTGGTGGGGATTGCCGACAAGCTCGACACCCTGACGGGTTACGTTGGGTTGGGCCAGACCCCCAGTGGCTCCCAGGACCCCTATGGGCTGAGACGGGCCGCCCGGGGAGTTCTGGGGACCCTCATCGCCCACGGCTATCGCCTCTCCCTGCCCGATCTGATCAGGGAATCCGCCCATCTTCTCTCTGAGCGCGTCGGCGAGAGCGAGGAGGACCTGTTTCAAGAAGTTTTCGCCTTTCTCAGAGGAAGACTAACGAACCTCTGGGTCGGCGAGGGGCATCGGGCGGATTTGGTCGAGGCGGTCCTTTCGGCCGGCTGTGAGGATGTGGTCAATGTCGGAAAGCGCCTGGAGGCCCTCGAAAGGGTGGCAGAGGCCGAGGACTTTGAGGCCCTCACGACGACCTTCAAACGAGTGGCGAACATCATCACCCAGGCGAGGGAGAAGGGGATAATTCCTCCCTCGGATCAGCGACCGAAGGGGGATGGCCGGAAGGCGGCCTTTGGCAAGACCGACGCGGAAAAACCTTTCTCTGTCGACCCGGTCCTGCTGGAAGAGCCCGCCGAAAAGGCCCTTTTTGAGACATATCAATCGAAGGCGAAGGAGTTTGGAGCCTGGAGCAAGGCCGAGGATTATCTGGCGGGCCTGACCGCCACGGCAGGACTTCGCTCCGCCGTGGATCATTTTTTCGACGATGTCCTGGTGATGTGCGACGATGAGGCCCTGAGGAAAAATCGCCTGGCCCTTCTCGCCTCAATCGGTGGACTCTTTGAGCCGGTCGCAGATTTTCGGAAAGTGCTCGTCAAGACTCCGTAGGAGCGTAAAAAAAGTTAGCGTTTTTCTTTTATAGCCGTATTATTCTTTCCTGTATTATCTTCTTTCCTTGAACAACGGTAATGACAGGGGAAACACTTCGCCTGTTCTGGAGAGGGTTTCAGACTGGAGCGTCTGCGCTGCATCTTTGAAGGGAGGCTGATTGCCTGATGGAGAAATATGTCTATGCCTTTGGCGGAGGGGTGACGGAAGGCGGGGCCGAGTTGAAAATGCTCCTTGGCAACAAGGGGGCCAACCTGGCCGAGATGTCCTCTCTTGGACTCCCGGTGCCGCCGGGTTTCACCATCACGACAGAGGCGTCTGACCACTACTTCAAGAACGGCGGAGAGTATCCCGAAGGAATGTGGGAGGAGATCGATAAAAACCTCGCCCGGGTGGAGGGCGAGATGGAGGCGAAGCTGGGCGACCCGACGAACCCCCTTCTCGTCTCCGTCCGATCCGGGGCCGCGGTTTCCATGCCGGGGATGATGGACACGGTCCTCAACCTTGGCCTCAATGATAGAAGCGTAGCAGGGCTCTCGACCCGGACGAACAATCCCCGATTCGCGTGGGACAGTTACCGACGCCTTATCACCATGTATGGAGACGTGGTCCTCGGCCTCGAGCGCCGGGAGTTTGAGGCGCGCCTGGAGGCCCTGAAGGAGCAGGCTGGTGTTAAAGAGGATCACGCGGTTGACGTTGAAGGTCTCCAATCCCTCGTCAAGGGATATAAAAGCTTTGTTCAGCAAAAGCTCAACCGGGAATTTCCCCAGGACCCTCGCGAGCAGCTTCGTCTCGCCATCAACGCCGTCTTTGATTCCTGGAACAGTGACCGCGCCAAGACCTACCGGCGCCTGAACCAGATGTCCGAATTGGGCGGGACTGGGGTCAATGTCCAGGCCATGGTCTTTGGAAACCTGGGGGAGACCTCAGGGACCGGGGTGGCCTTCACGAGAAACCCCTCGACGGGCGCGAAGGAGTTCTTCGGGGAATATCTCATGAACGCTCAGGGGGAGGATGTGGTTGCAGGCACCCGGACCCCCGAGCCCATTGCCAGCCTGAATACCCCGATGCCCGAGGCGTATCAGGCCCTGAAGGGGATCGCCCAGAAGCTGGAGTCCCATTACAATGACATGCAGGACCTCGAGTTCACCATCCAGGCGGGAAAACTCTACATGCTCCAGACCCGGACGGGCAAGCGGACCGCCGCCGCTGCGATCCGGATCGCCACCGACATGGTAAAGGAGGGGCTGATTGACAAGGCGACGGCCCTCCTTCGGCTGGATCCAGAGCAAATGGAACAACTCCTCCACTACCGGATCGACCCGAAGAGCCAGGTTCAGGTGATCGCACGAGGGCTCGCCGCCTCGCCGGGCGCCGCCGTGGGAAAGGCTGTCTTCACCGCCGAGGGGGCAGAGCAGAAGGCGGCCAAGGGGGAGCAGGTCATCCTCGTCCGCATGGAGACCTCCCCTGAGGACATTGGGGGGATGTACGCAGCCCAGGGGATCTTGACAGCTCGTGGCGGCATGACCTCCCACGCGGCCGTCGTGGCCCGGGGAATGGGAAAATGCTGTGTGGCCGGTTGCGGGGAGATCCGGGTGGACGAGGAGCAGGGCCGATTCACTGCGGACACGGTCGAGGTTCGGGAAGGGGACGTCATTACCCTGAACGGGTCCACAGGCGAGGTTATCCTGGGGGAGACTGATCTGGTAAAGCCTGAAATTTCAGATAACTTCTCCACAATACTTGACTGGACGGATGAGGTTCGGGTTATGGGAGTGCGGGCCAACGCAGACACCCCCCACGACGCGCAGGTCGCCCGGGACTATGGGGCCGAGGGGATTGGCCTCTGTCGCACAGAGCACATGTTCTTTGAAGGGGATCGCATCGACTCCGTCCGGGCCATGATCATGGCCAAGGAGGAGGGGGCGCGGCGCAGCGCCCTGAAAAAGCTTCTCCCCATCCAGACCCAGGACTTTGAGGACATCTTCAAGGTCATGGACGGCCTCCCTGTCACTATCCGTTTCCTCGACCCTCCGCTTCACGAGTTTTTGCCCAAGACCCAGGATGGGATGGAGGTCCTGGCTCGGAACATGGGGACGAGCGTGGATCACATCAAGGCCACGGTGGAGGAGCTGACCGAGTTCAACCCCATGCTGGGACACCGGGGATGCCGTCTTGGCCTCTCCTATCCGGAGATTTATGAGATGCAGGCCGAGGCCATCTTCACGGCCGCCTGCAGGAAGGTCCGGGAGGGGCTGAAAGTCCTGCCCGAGATCATGATCCCGCTGGTGGCTGACACGGCGGAGCTCAAGGCCAACAGGGAGATGGTCAAGCGTCTTGGAAAAGAGGTCATGCGCCGCGAGAAGGTGAAGGTGGACTACCTGATCGGGACCATGATCGAGCTTCCTCGGGCCTGTCTCACGGCCCGTGAGATTGCGGCCGAGGCCGACTTTTTCTCCTTCGGGACTAACGACCTGACCCAGACCGTCTATGGACTCAGCCGGGACGATGCGGGGCGTTTTCTGCCGGAGTATCTGACAAAGGGCTACTTCTCCAAGGACCCCTTCGTCGCCATCGACCGAGCGGGGGTGGGAGAGATGATCCGCATGGCCGTCAAAAAGGGGAGGGCGCGACGGCGGAAGTTGAAGGTGGGAATTTGTGGGGAACACGGAGGGGAGCCCTCCTCGGTGGAATTCTGCCATCAGATGAACCTGAACTACGTGAGCTGTTCTCCCTTCCGCGTTGTCATTGCCCGCCTGGCAGCCGCCCAGGCGGCCCTGCGGTATCCGGCGGGGAAATAAAGGCCCGTTGATGCCACGGTGGCAGTCCGAAGAGGCGGGCTTGATGCGCCAGGCCCTTCGACTGGCTGCTCAGGCAAAGGGCAGGACCCATCCCAACCCCATGGTGGGGGCCCTGGTGGTGAAAGGGGGCCGCATCGTGGGCCAGGGCTATCACCGGAAGGCCGGAGGCCCCCACGCCGAGCTTTTAGCCCTTCGGGCAGCCCGTTCCCGCGCAAAGGGCGCCGCCCTCTATGTCTCGCTTGAGCCTTGCTGTCACGTCGGCCGAACCCCCTCCTGCACGGACGCCATCCTTTCGGCCGGGGTCCGGGAAGTGGTCGTGGGGATGAGAGACCCCAATCCCCTCGTCTTCGGAAGGGGCATTCGCGCCCTGCGAAGGGCCGGACTCAAGGTCCGGACCGGGCTCCTGGAGGAGGAATGCCGCCGCCTGAACGAGGATTTCTGCCATCATATTCAGACGGGTCGGCCCCTGGTCATTCTGAAGTCGGCTCTGAGTTTGGATGGCAAGACAGCCACTGTATCGGGTGAATCCCGGTGGATATCCAGCCCTGCAAGCCGGGCCCACACCCATCGGCTTCGAGAGAGGGTGGACGCCATCTTGGTGGGGATCGGGACCGTCCTGGCCGACAATCCCAGCCTGACGGCCCGCCCCTCGGGGGGAAAGGGGCGCGACCCCCTTCGAATCATCCTGGACAGCCGCCTCAAAATTCCCTTGACCGCCAAGGCATTGAACGTTCGCTCTCAGGCTGATACAATTTTGGCAACGACGAGACGCTCCAACCCAAAACGCAGGGCCGATGTGGCCGCGAAAGGGGCTGAAGTCCTCGTTTTGAGAGAGGTCCGAGAGGGGGTTTCCCTTCCCCACCTTCTTAGCGTGCTGGGCCGGCGCGGGATCGTGAGCCTGCTCATTGAGGGAGGGGGCAGAGTGAGTGCAGGGGCCCTCCGGGCCGGAGTGGTTAACAAAGTGATCTACTACCTCGCCCCCATGCTGATCGGGGGCCAGCAGGCGCCTGGGGCCATTGGCGGCGAGGGGGTGCAGAGGCTGGACGATGCCTTTCGGCTTCGGGACGTTCGAACAAGTCGGCTGGGCCCTGATCTTTTAGTAGAAGCTTACATTGATGGGAGAGGGAGGTCTCGGCGTGTTTACAGGAATCATTGATCACCTGGGCGTTGTTTCCTTTCTAAAACCTTCGTCGGAGGGGGCCCGCCTCACGGTCCACGCTCCTGACGTGGCCCGCCAACTCGAGGTGGGTGAGAGTGTCTCGGTCAACGGGGCCTGTCTCACGGTGGTGGAGAGGACGCAAAAAACCTTCAGTGTGGATGTGACCCCTGAGACCCTGAGTAGGACCAACCTCGGGGAGTTGCAGCCCCAGGGCCAGGTGAACCTGGAGTTGGCCCTTCAGGTGGGAGCCCGGCTGGGGGGGCACCTGGTGAGTGGGCATGTGGACGCCCCGGGGAAGATCGTGAAACGGGAGCCCCTTGGGAATTCCGTGGTGGTGGTCGTTGAGACCCCACCTGAGGTGATGAAGTATGTGGTCGAGAAGGGGTCCATCGCCGTGGACGGCGTGAGCCTGACGGTGGTCGAGCGAGGAGAGGGCCGTTTCTTGGTGGTGATCATTCCCCACACGGCCCAAAAGACCACCCTGAATGACAAACCGGTGGGTGCCAGGGTGAACCTGGAAGCCGACCTGGTCGGAAAATATGTGGAGCAGTTTGTGAATCCTTGGAGAAACAGCGAGGCGGTTTCAAAAGGCGCTCAAATGTTTGTGCCAGAGCGCGAATATTCATGAAAAGGCGGTTGGAATGACTGGTGAACACCCTTTCCACTCCATAGAAGAAGCCATCGAGGCGATCCGAGAAGGGCAGATGGTCATCCTGATCGATGACGAGGATCGGGAGAACGAGGGCGACCTCACGATGGCGGCTGAACTGATCACCCCCGAGGCCATTAACTTCATGACCCAATATGGCCGGGGTCTGTTGTGCCTCACCCTGACCGGCCAGCGGGCAGACGAGCTTGAGCTGGAGCCTATGGTCCGGAACAACACGGCCTCTCTCGGGACGGCCTTCACCGTCTCCATTGACGCCAAGAAGAATGTGGAGACGGGGATCTCGGCGGCCGACCGGGACGCGACCATCCACCAAGTCCTGGACCCCAAGACCAGACCCCGTGACCTGGCCAGGCCGGGACACGTCTTTCCCATTCGGGCAAGGGACGGGGGTGTCTTGGTCCGCGCGGGACAGACCGAGGGATCGGTCGACTTGGCGCGTCTGGCCGGCCTGAACCCGGCGGGTGTCGTCTGCGAGGTGATGAACCCCGATGGCAGCATGGCCAGGGTCCCCGAGCTTCTGGAATTCTCGAATCGCCACAATCTCAAAGTGGTTACGGTTAAAGACCTCATCGAGTACCGAATGAGGTGTGAGTCTCTCATTGAGATGGTGGCCGAGACCGAGATGCCCACTGAATATGGAGTATTCAAGGCGAGGTCTTATCAGGGAAAGATTGGGGGCCAGATTTATCTCAGCCTGAGTCTTGGGGAGCTCAACGGGGAAGAGGATGTCCTCGTCCGGGTTCATTCCCAGTGCTTGACCGGGGATGTCTTCGGTTCTTTTCGATGTGACTGCGGCCCCCAGCTCCAGACCGCCCTGTCCATGATCGGCGAGGCGGGGAAGGGGGTCATTCTCTATGTGGCCCAGGAGGGCCGGGGGATTGGCCTGCTGAACAAGCTTAAGGCGTACTCGCTCCAGGACGGAGGCCTCGACACGGTCCAGGCGAACGAGGCCTTGGGCTTCAAGTCCGACCTTCGGGAGTACGGCCTGGGTGCTCAGATTTTGGCCGACTTGGGTCTGAAGAATATCCGCCTTTTGACGAACAACCCCAGGAAGGTGGTAGGTCTGGAAGGCTACGGGCTTCGGATCGCCGAGCGGGTCCCCTTGGAGGTTAAGCCCCGCGATGAAAATCTCCATTACCTGCAGACGAAGCAGAGCAAGCTCGGCCATCTGCTGAAAAATGTCTAAATGTTTAGAGGACCCGGGCACCCGACGGGCAGAGCCGTTGTTCGGGGGAATAGTTCGGGGGGGCCGCCAGGAACAGGGCGGCCTCTTCTTTAATGGGCTCTTGAGGAGGCTCCCGCGATACCCAGGGTGACGGAAGGAGATCTCTCGGCGGCCGGCCTAAAGGTGGGGATCGTGGTGAGCCGGTTCAACTCCTCGATCACGGACCGCCTCCTGGAAGGGGCGCTGGACGCCCTCCTGCGATCCGGGGCCAAGGAGGGGGACCTTGAGGTGGTGCGGGTTCCCGGCGCCTTCGAGATACCCCTTGTGACCAAGACCCTGGCCGAGACTAAACGCTATGCGGCTATTGTTTGCCTGGGGGCCCTCATCCGAGGGGAGACACCGCACTTTGAACACCTCGCCACCCAAGTTGCCAAGGGGATCGCCGAGACCTCCCTGGAATGGGGCGTCCCTGTGGCCTTTGGGGTCCTCACAGCGGACACCGTCGATCAGGCCGTCGAGCGGGCTGGGGGCAAACGTGGCAACAGGGGCGCCGAGGCTGCCCGGACGGCGGTCGAGATGGCGGTTCTCTTGAAAAAGCTGAAGAAGAAATAGCGAGAGGTTTTTATGGGAACCAGACGGAGGGCCCGGGAGGCGGCCCTCAAGATCCTCTACCAGCTGGATCGCTCCGGGGGAGACCCGGAGGGGGCGCTCAACGCCTATTGGAACGAGCACCCCATGTCGGAGGGGGTTCGCCAGTATGCCGAACGCCTCGTCCGCACCACCTGGAAAGAGAGGGAAGACTTCGACACCGCCATCGCCCGCCTCTCTGAGCATTGGGCGCTTCGCCGCATGGGGGCCGTCGATCGCACCATCTTGCGTTTTGCCGCGTGTGAACTGCTCCTGTTTAAAGACATCCCGTCTAAGGTGGCTATCAACGAGGCGGTCGATCTGGCCAAAAAATATGGGACCCAGGATTCCCCCGCCTTCGTGAACGGGATCCTGGATCAAATTAAGCACGAGGCGGAGTGTGAGGGGGTGAAGGGAGAAAAAACCTCGAAGTCATGAGAGGGTTTCTTTGAGCGACCGCTACGACTTTCATGCGATAGAGGCCAAATGGCAGGGGATTTGGCAGGAGCAGGGGGCCTTCGCCGTCTCGGATGAGGGCCGGGGGCCGAAGTTCTATCTCCTGGAAATGTATCCTTACCCCTCGGGCCGCATCCACATGGGACACGTGAGAAATTACACGATTGGCGATGTGGTGGCGCGCTACAAGGCCATGCAGGGCTACGAGGTGCTTCACCCCATGGGGTGGGACGCCTTCGGCCTTCCTGCCGAGAACGCCGCCCTGGCCCGGAGGGTGCACCCGGCCCGGTGGACCCAGGAGAATATTGAGTTCATGAGACAACAGCTTCAGCGTCTGGGTTTCAGCTATGATTGGACCCGGGAGTTCGCCACCTGTGAGCCGGACTATTACCGTTGGAACCAGTGGATCTTCCTTCAGATGTACCGCCGGGGGATTGCCTATCGTCGAAAGACCCGGCTTCACTGGTGCCCGGAGTGCAAGACCACGCTCGCCAACGAGCAGGTGGAGGGAGGACTTTGCTGGCGCCACGGGACCCAGGTCGAGGAAAAGGAAATGGACGCCTGGTTCCTCAAGATCACCGATTATGCCGAGGATCTTCTCGCCGGCTTAGACAACCTGGCCGGGACCTGGCCCGAGCGGGTTCTCACTATGCAGCGGAACTGGATCGGCAAGAGCGTGGGTGTGGAAATCGTTTTTCCCGTTGTGGGGGATACCGAGAAGCTCAGCGCCTTCACGACCCGCCATGATACCGTCTACGGGGCGACCTTCCTGGTCCTGGCCCCGGAGCACCCCTCCGCCCGGCGTCTGGCCGCCGGGACCCCACAGGAAGGGGAGGTCAGCCGCTTCTGTGAAGAGATGAGCCGCCAGGACAAGTACCAAAGAACGGCCGAAGATCAGGAGAAGAGAGGAGTTTTTAGCGGGCGCCACGCCCTTAACCCGATGACGGGCGAGGAGATCCCCATCTGGATCGCGAACTTCGTCCTCATGGAATACGGGACAGGGGCCATCCAGGCGGTCCCCGCCCATGACCAGCGGGACCTGGGATTTGCCAGAAAGTATGGCCTCCCGGTCCGAGTCGTGGTCCAAGCCCCCGGGGTCTCTCTGGACGAGGCCACCCTGGAGGAGGCCTATGTGGATGACGGCGTGAATACGCAATCAGGCTCCTTCGATGGCCTGCCCACGCCCCGCGCCAAGGAGGCGATCGCGGATTTCATGGAAGAGCGTGGAATCGGTCGGCGAAAAATTCAGTACCGCCTTCGCGACTGGGGGATCTCCCGCCAGCGCTATTGGGGAACCCCCATCCCCATCATCTACTGTGAGGCCTGCGGGACGGTCCCAGTCCCAGACGAAGACCTGCCCGTTCTCCTTCCCACGGAAGAGTTCGAGTTTGGCGGTCCCTCACCCCTTACCACCCATGCCCCTTTCTACCGAGCGGATTGTCCGTCTTGCGGCAAAGAGGCCCGCCGCGAGACGGACACCCTAGACACCTTCTTTGACTCCTCTTGGTATTTTTACCGCTTCACAAGCCCGAAAGAGTCCCGGGCCCCCTTTAAGGCCTCAGCGATCCAGAGGTGGATGCCCGTGAACCATTACATTGGCGGGATCGAACACGCCATCCTACATCTCCTCTATTCGCGGTTCTTTTCCATGGTCCTGCGCGACCTCGGGCTGATCCCGCAGGCGGAGCCTTTTCGCGAGCTTCTGACCCAGGGGATGGTCATCAAGGATGGGTTCAAAATGTCCAAGTCCCACGGCAATGTGGTGGACCCGGACGATATGGTCAAGAAATTCGGGGCCGACACGGTGCGTCTCTTTATCCTGTTCGCCTCCCCCCCGGAGCGCGAGCTCGAGTGGAACGAGAGCGGCGTCGAGGGTGCTCATCGCTTTCTCAACCGGCTCTGGAGGATCGTCCACCAGCGCCGGGAGGTTTTGGAGGGGGACACCCCCGCAGCCCCTTCCGCCGGAGATTTTAGTCCGGCCGCCTTGGAGCTTCGCAAGAAGACCCATCAGACCATCCGCCGGGTCACCGACGATATTGAGCAGCGCCTTCACTTCAACACCGCCATCGCCGCCACCATGGAGCTCACCAACGCCATCTCGGCCTTTGAGGACGACGGCAGCCCGGGCTCGAGATGGGCCCTTCGGGAGGCCATCCACCACCTGGTCCTGCTTCTTTCGCCCTTTGCCCCCCACCTGACCGAAGAGGTGTGGGAGGTCCTGGGAGGACAAAAATCTCTCGTGAGTTGCCCTTGGCCTGAGTATGATCCTAAGGTGGCCGCTGAGGAGACCCTGACCATTGTCCTTCAGGTGAACGGCAAGGTGAGGGGCCGAATTCAGGTTGCGGCCACGGCTGAGGCGGATCAGATCAAATCTCTCGCCTTGGGAGACGAGCGGATCCAAAGCTGGATTGGAGAAAAGGAAATCCGCAGGGTTGTCGTGGTACCGGGGAAACTGGTCAATGTGGTGGTTTAAAAGGACAATTTACTCCCTTGGTCTAGCCCTCATCCTTCTGGGGTGCGGCTACCGACTCGAAGGCACCACTGTTTCCTCGCTCCCCCCCCATATCAAGAGGGTCCACATCCCTATTTTTCAAAACGGGACGACAGAGGAAGGCGTCGAGGTGAGGATCAGCGAGGAGCTCCGAAACCTAATTTTGGAGGACGGGCGACTCGACCTGGCGCAAGGACGGGCAGATGCCCAGGCCATCATTATCGGAGAGGTCCGGGAGTTTATCCTCAGACCCATCTCCTTCAATAGCGACGACCGCATCCGAGAATACCGCCTGCGGATCTCTGTCCGGGCGACGCTACGTGATCTGGAGAACAACGAAACCCTCTTCGACCAGACCATTCGGGTCGACCGGGAATACAGCGTCGACGAAGATCTCGGGTCAAACGAGCAGGCGCAGAGTGAAGCCATCGGTCGGGGCGCAGACGACTTTGCCCGGGAGCTGAAGAGCCTCATCATCGAGGGGTTTTAAGGGGGAGGATGCCTGAGACCTCCTACGAGGGCGCCCGCAGGGACATCGAGGCTGGCAAGGTTTGCCCCCTCTATCTCTTCCATGGAGAGGAGACCTTCCTGGCCGATGACCTCTTGGCGCGCCTTCGTGCGCGGCTTCTCCCCGGGGGCCTCGACGAGTTAAACCATGAGCGTTTCTACGCTGACGAGATCACCCCAGAGACCCTCCTGACCGCTGTGCGTACGCTCCCCTTCATGTCTAGCTGCCGCTTGGTCCTTGTGAGACGGGCAGAGGCACTGCCCCGGGGGGGGGAGGCGCTGGCCGATTACTTTGAGGACCCCGTTTCCAGCACCTGCTTGATCCTCCTGGCAGATACCCTGCCGCGCCAAAGCAAGTTGCCCCACCGGGTGAAGAAGAAGGGGACGGTGGTCTCGCTGTCCGCTTTGAAGCCGGCCGCCTTTCGAAAGCATCTCTCCTCTCTCGCCAGGGAGAAGGGGTTGCGCTTCGATTCTGATGCCCTTGCCCTTTTAGCCGAGCGGGCCGGCCGGAACCTCTACCGCGGTGTCGCCGAGATGGAAAAGCTTTCGGTGTGGGAGACAAAGGCGGGCCGGGTGGACCGGGAGCTGGTGGCGACTGTTGTGGACGACGGTCGTCTGGACACCTTCTTTGATCTGGTCGATGCCCTGGGCGGAAAGCAGCTGGCACGAGCCCTTGAGGTCCTGCACAGACTCCGCGGGGTCCCTCCCTTGGTCCTCCTGGCCACGGTGGGCCGGCATTTTCGTCGCCTGTTTGAGCTTCGGGCCAAACTGGACGTCGAAGGACGGAAAGGGGAGGGGAGCACCCAGAGGAAGCAGGATTACTATCTGAAGAAGATGACCAGCCAGGCCTCTTTATTTTCCGCCCAGGAAATCCGGGAGATCTTCCACCAGCTACACAGCACAGACCTCGCCCTCAAGGGGACCAGCACACCGGATCGACTGGTCTTGGAAGACCTGGTCTTCGCCATATGCGGGTCAGCAAAGGCAAAGATTCTGGGGAAGACGTCAGGAGGAAGGTTTTAGGGCATCGGCCCGCTTGCTGAGACGGGCGATGAGGCGTGACGCAGTGTTTTTGTGGATGACGCCCTTTGAGGCCGTCTGGGCAATGAGGGGGAGCGCGACCTTGAGGTGTTTACGAGTAGCCTCCGCGTCCTTCATCTCGATGGCGGCGTGGACCCGCTTCACAGCGGTCCGATAGGCGGAGCGGAACGGTTGATTGCGAGCCCGCCGCTTGACACTCCTCCGGGCAGTCTTCCGTACCGGTTTCTTTTGAGGCATCTGTCTTCTCCAAAGGGGCTGAAAACTTCCCTTGCTCCGGAAACCCTTAATATAAAGGTTTTCTCCCTGCTGTCAAGGACCTTGCCCACGCAGACACCGGATGAGTTCGGCCCTGCAGGCCGGGGGTTCGGATGAGGGACACCGATCACATCACCCGCGCGGCGGGCGTCGTCAGCGGGGCCACGCTCCTCAGCCGGGTCACCGGATTCGTCCGTGACGTCATCATTGCCCAGACCTTCGGGGCGGGATTCAGCGCAGACGCCTTCTTTGTGGCCTTCGGGATACCGAGCCTGCTTCGGCGATTCTTTGCCGAAGGGGCCCTTTCAGCGGCCTTCATCCCCGTCTTCGCCGCCGAGCGGGAAAAAAAGGGAGAGGAAGCGGCGCGGCGCCTGAGCGGTGCCCTGATCGTCTCCTTAGCCATCATCGTCGCGGTCGTGACCCTGTTGGGCATCTGGGTGGCCCCGGGGCTTGTGCTCGTCCTGGTCCCAGGCTTTCGGGACGACCCCCAGAAGCTGGCCCTGACGGTGACCCTGACCCGCCTCATGTTCCCCTTCCTCTTTTTCATCTGTCTTGCGGCGGTGGGGGCCGGGATCCTGAACACCCTTCGGCATTTCTTCACCCCCGCCCTCTCCCCCCTTTTCCTGAATCTTTCCCTCATCGCCTTTGCCCTGCTCCTGGCGCCTCGGCTGGCACAGCCGGTCGTGGCCCTCGCCTGGGGGGTTGTCCTGGGCGGCGCCGCTCAATTGGCCGTGCTGCTTGTCCCGCTTTGGCTCCGGGGACACCTCCCTCGTCCTCGATGGGAACCAGGTCACCCCGGCTCCAGACGGGTTGCCCGCCTCATGGGCCCCGCCATCTTTGGGATGTCTGTCGCCGAGATCAGCGTTCTCATGGACCGATTGCTGGCCTCCTTCCTGGCAGAAGGGAGCATCTCCTTTCTTTACTATGCCAACCGACTCGTCCAGTTCCCCCTTGGGGTGTTTGGTATCGCCATGACCATCGCCATCTTTCCCACCCTCTCCGCGCAGGCTGCCCGAAAGGAGCAAGGAGAATTTCTGGACACCCTGGGGCTTGGGGCGCGCCTCATCCTCTTTCTCTCTCTTCCCGCCACGGTGGGCTTGGTCCTCCTCAGCAATCCCATCATCCACCTTCTTTTTGAGCGGGGAGCCTTCACGGCCCACTCGACCGCCATGACGGCTTGGGCCCTCTTTTACTACGCCCTCGGCCTCATTGCCTTCGCCGGGGTCAAGATCGTGGCCTCTGCCTATTACTCCCTCCAGGACACGGCCACCCCGGTCAAGCTGGCGGCCTGGGCCCTCTTCGCTAATCTGATCTTCAACCTCATTCTCATGGGACCCCTCAAGCACGCCGGGCTTGCCCTGGGTAGCGCGCTTGCGGCCTATCTAAACCTCGGGCTTCTCGTGCTGATCCTCAGACGCCGACTTGGGCACATCGGGGGCAAACAGATCGCTCGTTCCTTTCTCAGGATGATCCCGGCAGTGGCGATCATGGGCGTCGTTGTTTTCGCGGTGAGCCGCGGATTCTTTGTCCCCGATGGGAGCACCACCTCCCAGGCCCTGGCGCTTGGGAGTGCCGTGGTTCTGGGGATGGTCAGCTTCTTCCTCGTGGCCAGGGTGATGCGGTGCGACGAGATGCAGATCATCTGGGGGGCCGTGCGCCGCAAGGAGAAGCCCCCCTCTCCCGGGGGAGCGTAGTGGTCGAGGATCAGGGGTTTTTAGAAGGTTTTTTGGATTATCTGAGCGCAGATCGGCGTCTAGCCAAGAATAGCCTGCTGGCCTACCGCAGGGACCTCAGCCACTTTATCGCGGTCTATCGAAAGAGGACCGATGCCCCTCTCTCGGCCCTCCATCGAAAGGACCTGATGGCTTATCTGGAAAAGTTGAAACAACAAAAAGTCCTGGCCAGCACGGTCCGCCGAAGACTCTCTTCTCTGAGGGGTTTTTGCCGTTTCCTGGTGGCGGAGGGCCACCTCGCCGAGGACCCGACCCTGGAGCTAAAAGGTCCGCGGACGGGACGTCGACTCCCTCACGTCCTGTCCGTGGCCGAGGTGGATCGACTGCTGGCCGAGCCCGATCCCGGGACCCCTCTTGGCTGCCGGGACGCTGCCATGCTGGAGACCATTTATGCCAGCGGGCTTCGAGTCTCCGAACTCCTGGGCCTCACCCTTTCCCGGCTTAACCTTGAGGTGGGCTATGTCCTTCCCTTGGGCAAGGGAAATAAGGAGAGGGTGGTTCCGATGGGAGAGGTGGCTCAGACAAAGGTTCAAGAATATCTGAAATGGGGCCGTCCGAAGTTGCAGAGACCCCACTCAGGAGACATCGTGTTTTTAAACCGACGCGGTGGAGCGCTCTCGAGGGTGGGGTTCTGGAAGATATTGAAGGGCTATGTCCAAGCGCAGGGGATCCGCCGCCCAGTGAGCCCCCACAGCCTGAGGCACTCTTTTGCCACCCATCTCTTGGCGAGGGGGGCGGATCTTCGCTCGATACAGCTCATGCTCGGACACGCGGACATTTCGACGACCCAGATCTACACCCATATCTCCCAGGAGCGGCTTCGCCAGATGTTTGACCAATATCATCCAAGAGCTTGATATTAGAATTCAGTATGTTATATATCTATATCTAATCTGATTTATAACTAAAAGGGATCTTTCCAAATTTGTTTGCGCCTCACGACCTGCTGTGCTAATTTGACGTCGGCTGGGAGGAAGAATTTGGCGAAATTGAAGGCCCACAAGATCCCGCTGAAGGAGCCGGACCGGGTTCACGAACTCTTCGGGATCCACGATGAGCACCTGAAGCAGTTGGAGGCCGTCTTCGGCGTCAAGATCGCCCTGGCGGATGGGACCGTTGACGTTATCGGCGATCCTGAGCGCTCAGCCGTAGTGGAAAAGCTCCTTAAGGCGCTTCAGGCAGTCCTTTCTGAAGGCTATCAGCTCCGCCCTCATGACCTTCAGATCCTTGCTCGAGCTTATCAGGAGGATCCCCAGGCGGATCTCAAGGCCCTCTTCGCATGGCGGATTCAGGTGGGGGGGAAGCGCCAGTTCGTGGTCCCGAAAGGGGCCGCCCAGCGGGCCTATGTGGAGGCCATGCGAAGTCACGATCTCGTTGTGGGGATTGGTCCGGCGGGGACAGGGAAGACCTACCTTGCCATGGCCTTGGCTGTGGCGGGCTTGCTGGAGAAAGCCTTTACGCGGATCATCCTCACACGGCCGGCAGTTGAGGCGGGTGAGCACCTTGGCTTTTTGCCGGGGGACATTCACGAGAAAATCCACCCCTACCTGCGTCCCCTTTACGACGCCCTCTATGAGATGATGGACCCCGAAAGGGTGAACCGGCTTGTGGAGCGAGGGATCATCGAAGTTGCCCCCCTGGCCTATATGCGCGGGCGCACCCTCAATGATTCCTTTATCATCATGGATGAGGCCCAAAATTCCACGGCCGAGCAGATGAAGATGTTTCTCACCCGGCTCGGATTCGGGTCGAAAGCGGTGATCACCGGGGACATCACCCAGGTGGATCTCGCGGAGGATAAGCACTCGGGGCTCATTCAGATCCGCAGTGTCCTGGAGGACGCCCCCGGGATCCGTTTCGTGTACTTTACGGAAAAGGACGTCGTGCGGCATCCATTGGTCCAGACTATCATCAAGGCCTACGAGCGCCACAAAAAGGAAGAAGAGGCTTCAAAGGGATGACAGGGATGACCCGAGGGGGAAAAAACAGGCGGAAATCTCTTGGCAAGAACCTGCGGGGGACCGGTCTGAGCAGCCCAAGGGCTGAGGCCAGACCTTCAAGCGGGCGGCCCGCCTGGGTGAGGTGGATAACGGGAATTGTTCTTCTCCTTTCCCTCACCTTTATTTTCCTTTTCATTCAAACGGACACTCTCCCCTCAAAGGGGGTTTCCGTAGGGGATGTCGCTCGAAGAGATATCAAAGCGGGAGAGGATTTTCTAGTCGAAGACGAGGCCTCCACGGGCGAGATCAGGAGGGAAGCCGAGGAGGTGGTGAGAGATGTTTATGACTTGGACGGTGGCCTAGCGAGTGGAATGGCCGACAAGGTCAGGGCCGCCTTTTTAGGCGTGAGAAAGGCTTACGAGGCTGCCGAGGCAGAGAAGAAGTCCGCTCCTCCCTTCGTGGGACCGAGGCTCAGGCGGGAGGGAAGTCCGGCCCGAGGGGGGGGCGAGTTTGACGAGGGGCTCGAGGACACGCAGGCGTTCCTCGCCGCCGAAGAGGCCTTCTATCTGGATCTCGGCCTGGAGCCGGAGGCCACGCTGGTGGCCGTCCTGCGGGAGCAGAAGTATGACCTCCAGATTGGCAAGGAGGTTGCCCGGCTTCTGGAGCAGGCGGTGGCCCCCGGGATTGTGAGCAATAAAGAGCTCCTCCTGGCCCAGGCGGGCAAGGGGATACAGATTCGTGAGGTGGGTTCCACGGAAGAGGTGGACTTCTCGGAAGAAGTGGTGGTGGAGAATGTGGGGCAATACCCGGACGCCTCAGAGGCCCTCCAGGGCCTTGAGGCCCTGGCGACGCGGCTCAGGATAGGGGGCTCTCTGGACGAGCGCCGATTGAGCGTCCTTCTGACCAGCCAACTCCTCCAGCCAAATCTCACTTTGAACAAACAGGCCACCGAGGAACGGCGCAGGGAAGCCCGCGAGGAAGCCAAGCCAGTCTATTTTCAAATTAAGAAGGGCGAGATGATCGTCCGGGAGGGGGCGCGGATCACCCCCGAGCACAGCGTGAAGCTGAGGGGGCTTGCTGCGTTGCAGGAGCCGCGGGGGATCCTGGCCTCCGGAATCGGGGTGGTCCTCTTGATGGCCCTCTTTCTGGCGTTGGCCTGGATCTATCTGTCCTGGTTTAAGGCCAAGCTGATTCGCTCCACATCGATGGTGATCCTGTTGGCGGTCTTGCTCCTCGGGATCGTTCTCCTCATCGGCGTTTTCATCCAGCTGGGCAATATCCTTTCAGAGGGTTCCGGCCTCATTGAAGCCACCTCTTACTATTACGCGGTTCCCTTTGCCGTGGCGGCCATGCTGGCCGCTATCTTGGTGGACCTTGAGGTGGCCCTTCTCTTTTCGGCACTGACGGCTTTTCTGGCGGGACTCCTCATCCCAGCCCCCGGGATCTCTTATGCCCTGGTGGCCCTGGTCGGGGGGTTGGTGGCCAGCTTTAGGGTGAATCAATACCACCACCGTTCAAGCATCCTGCTCACGGGCCTTTTCATCGGGGTTGTCAACGTCGCCGTTCTCATCCCCCTGCGCCTCATGGAGGGGGGTCTCACCATCCCCCAGGGACTTTTTGACCTTCTTA
This sequence comes from bacterium, assembly GCA_965249615.1. Lineage (GTDB taxonomy): Bacteria > UBA8248 > UBA8248 > JACPRG01. Next base: position 303,599 of record CBDFMI010000005.1, read on the forward strand.
TGGGGATCGCCGGGGGGGGCGTGGTGGCGATTCTTGTCTCGGCCTTCCTTCCTTTCCTGGAATCTCTCTTCAAAGTGACGTCCGACATCAAACTTTTTGAGCTGGCCGACCTCAACCATCCCATCCTGCGCCAGCTGGTGGTCCAGGCCCCCGGGACCTACCACCACAGCGTGATCGTGGGGAACCTGGCGGAGGAGGCGGCCGAGCGCATTGGGGCAAACTCCCTCCTGGCTCGGGTGAGTGCTTACTATCACGACATCGGAAAGATTCGAAAACCCGAATACTTCATCGAGAATCAGTCGGGACCCGAAAACAAACACGACCAACTCGCCCCCCGGATGAGCAGCCTCATCCTCATCTCTCACGTCAAGGACGGGATCGAGTTGGCTCGAAAATACCACCTCCCCGATAAGATCATCGACTTCATCCCCCAGCATCACGGAACCAGCCTCATCCCATATTTTTACAACAAAGCCAAGGAGCGTGAGGTCCCAGGACATGAGACAGTCGAGGAGGAAGACTTCCGCTATCCCGGGCCCAAGCCCCAGATCCGGGAGACGGCCATCGTGTTGCTGGCCGATATGGTGGAGGCGGCTTCCCGTACCCTCACGGACCCCCACCCATCCCGAATCCGGTCCATGGTGAAGGGGACCATCAACCGGGTCTTCTCAGAAGGCCAGCTGGAAGAGTGCGACCTCACGCTGCGAGATCTCAACCTCATTGCCGAGGCTTTCGTTCGGATTCTGACGGGGATCTTTCATCACCGGGTGGAGTATCCGGGCCAGCGAAAGGCCTGGGGTCAGGAGAAGCCGGAAGATGCCGATTCGGCTGACCGATCGACAAAAGAGGACAGCCGTCGACTCGGCCTGGATCGCCGAGAAGGGACGACAGCTCTTAGAGACCTTGGCCTGTCCGGATGATGAGCTGAGCCTCCTCCTTGTGGAGGAGGACGAAATGGCCCGTCTGAACCGTCAGTTCCGGGGCGTAAAGGGCCCGACCGATGTCCTGGCCTTCCCCATGCGGGAGGGAGAAGGAAACGGGCTTCACACTCACCTCCTTGGCGACGTCGTCCTCTGTCCCCAGCAGGTGGCAGGGGGGCCTGGGCCGCTGTCCAACGAGGTGCTCCGCCTCCTCATCCATGGGGTGCTCCATCTCCTTGCCTTCCATCACGAGACTCAGGAGGAGGCCCGGCGCATGGGCCGCGAGGAGAAGCGTCTTTGGCAGGCCCTTCAGGGAGAGGCGGGCCCATGAGACATCTCTGGGCCCCCTGGCGAATGGACTATATCCGAGACGAAAAGCCTGAGGTGGGCTGCCTTTTCTGCCAAAAACTCTCCGAAGGCAATGACGCCGAGAACCTCGTCCTCCATCGTACGGAGCGCGCTTTTGTCATGATGAACCTTTATCCCTATAACAACGGCCATCTGATGGTGGCGCCGCGCCGCCATACCGGAGACCTCCTGGACCTCTCGGCCGAGGAGATGGGAGACGTTATGGCCCTCGCCCAAAGGAGCGTCCGCATCCTCACCCAGGCCCTCGACGCTCACGGCTTCAACCTCGGCTTGAACCTCGGGGAGGCCGCGGGGGCGGGGATCACTGAGCATCTCCACGTTCATATCGTCCCCCGCTGGCGGGCCGACACCAACTTCATGCCTATTCTGGCCGACGTTAAGGTCATGCCGGAGCACCTTCAGAGCACCTATGAGGTGTTGCGGCCCCAGTTCTCCTCTGACGGAAAGGGGTAGGTCGGTTGGGGGGATTTCGAGTGATTTTCGGCCTGGTGGTGGCGATCGCCGTGGTGAGTTTTGGCGTGAAGAATATGACGCCCGCCTCCATCCAGTACTTTGGAGTCGACTCCTTCACGGCCCCCCTCTTTTTCCTCCTCGTGGGGGCCTTTGTCCTGGGCTTTTTCGCGTCCTGGTCCCTTGGTTTCCTTCGAAATGTGCGGCTGAGGCGCTGCCTGCGAAAAGACCAGGCCCGGGCAAAGAAGCTGGAGGAGCGGATTCAGGAGTTGGAAGCTAAAAATCCGCTTTCCACCCTGAGCAAAGAGGAGGAAGGCAAGCATTCCCCGCCCACGTAAACCCCCCGCCGGATCGTCCCAGGGCAAATCCACCCTCACCCCCATGATGCGCCAGTATCGGTCTCTAAAGGGCCAGCATCCGGATGCCATTCTCTTCTTCCGGATGGGTGATTTTTACGAGATGTTCTACGAAGACGCCACGGTGGCCGCCCCCGTCCTGGATATTGCCCTCACCTCCCGTCACGACGATACCCAAGGAGCAGTCCCCATGTGTGGGATCCCCCATCACGCGCTGGAGGGCTATCTGGCCAGTCTTATCCGCGCAGGTTTCAAGGTCGCTCTCTGCGAGCAGATGGAAGACCCCCGGCAGGCGAAAGGTCTGGTGAAGCGGGAGGTGGTCCGGGTCATCTCACCCGGGACGGCCACGCAGCCCGAGGTCCTGGACGAAAAATCCAGAAACTATCTGGTCGCACTGGCCTTTGGAGCAACGGGGGTGGGCCTGGCGTATGCCGAGCTCTCCACCGGGGAGTTTCACGCCCTGGAGCTGGACGGAGTGGGCCGCTGGAGCGCCCTCTGGGAAGAGTGGACCGACCTTGAGCCTCGCGAAGTCCTTCTGCCGGAGACAGGGCCAGACCTCCTCGCCGGGGTCTGGAAAGAGGGCCTCCCCGGAGCCCCCCTCGTCAACACGCTTCCAATCTTCAACTTCGACCCGGAGGAGGCCGAGCAGGCGCTTCGAAAAACCTTCAGGCTGGGGAGCCTCGAGGGTTTGGGACTTGCCGAAAGCCCCCTCGGCGTGGGGGCGGCGGGCGCGCTCCTTCATTATCTGCGTCAGACCCAGGGGGCAGAGTTGGGCCATCTTCGGCCCCCAACGCTCGCCCACCGGGGGGACCGCATGGCCCTGGACGCCGCGACACGGCGGAACCTCGAACTCCTTCGCGCTGGCCCGGAAGGGGAGCGGGCGGGCTCACTCCTCGAGCTCATCGATCACACCCTGACTCCCATGGGCGGCCGGCGGCTTCGGGATTGGCTCCTTCATCCCCTCATCCGCCTCAAGCCCATTGTGGCGCGCCATCAGGCCGTCAGATCTCTCGTCGATGGAGAAGAGGCCCGAAGAGGACTGCGTGAACTTCTGAAGGGGGTGGCTGACATGGAGCGCCTCCTCAGCCGTCTCCACCTCGGGGCCGCGAACGCGCAAGACCTCCGCCATCTCTGCCGCTCTCTTCAGGCCCTTGCGCCCCTGCGAGAAGCCCTGGCGGGGCTCGGTGTCCTGAGCGGTCTTCTCCCTGAGCTGGCGGAGAACTGGGACGACCTTGTGGATGTCGTCCAGAGCATTGACGAGGCCCTTGTCGAGGAGCCCCCCTTTACCCTTCAAGAGGGGGGTCTCATCCGTTCGGGGTTTCACCCTGAGGTCGATCGTCTTCATGGAATCAGCCGAGACGTCAAGGCCTGGATCCGGGACTATGAAGAAAAAGAGCGGGAGCGGACGGGGATCCGGGGCCTTAAAATTGTTTACCACAGGGTTTTTGGCTACTGCATCGAGGTGGGCCGCCGGCAAGAGGCCCAGGTGCCCGCGGACTACACCCGGCGCCAGAGCCTTCGAACCTCTGAGCGCTACATCACGGAGGATCTCAAGCTCCATGAGGAAGAGGTACTGGAGGCCCAGGCCAAAACTCAAGACCTTGAATACCAAATATTTCAAGAGGTTCGCGCAAATATCTTAAAGGAGACCGAAAGGATTCAGGGGGCGGCAGATCGGGTGGCCACCCTGGACGCTCTCCTTGGGTTCGCCGAAACGGCTGTCCGATACGGCTATGCCGAACCCGCCATGGACGAAGGGGATACGCTAAAGGTCTGCGAGGGGCGCCATCCGGTGGTAGAGCGGATCTCTTCGGATCCGGAGGCGCGATTTGTCCCAAACGATACCCACCTCAACTCCTTGGAGCGCCAGATCCTCATTGTCACAGGGCCCAACATGGCGGGAAAATCCACGTATATCCGCCAGGTGGCCCTCATCGTTCTCCTTGCACAGATTGGGAGTTTCGTTCCCGCTCGCTCGGCCCAGATTGGCTTGGTCGACCGGATCTTCACCCGTGTTGGGGCCCACGACCGCCTTCTTCGGGGCCAGAGCGGTTTCATGGTGGAGATGGTAGAGACCGCCCACATTCTCAATCAGGCCACGCCGCGCAGCCTTGTCATCTTGGATGAGATCGGCCGGGGGACCAGCACCTTCGACGGGATCAGCATCGCCTGGGCGGTGGCCGAGTTTCTTCACGGCGAAGGGCCAAAGGGGCCTTGGACCCTTTTCGCCACCCACTATCATGAGCTGGCTGAACTCTCCCGGGTGAGGGGGCGGGTCTTTAATGTGACGATGGCCGTCCGGGAACACCGGGATGAGATCATCTTTCTGCGGCGGGTGGTGGAGGGGAGCGCCGATCGAAGTTACGGGATCCAAGTGGCCAGACTGGCGGGCCTTCCTCCCCCAGTCATCCAGCGGGCGAGACAGATCCTCTCCGCCTTCGAGGAGAGTGGCGCGGGCGAGAAAGGGCCCCTGGAGGAAAGAGCGGCGGCCCAACAGCTCGCCCTCTTTGGATTTGCCCCCTCGGCGGTCGTCAGCGCCCTGGGTGAGCTGGAACTTGACCAGATGACCCCTCTTGAGGCGCTGAATGCGCTTCAAGCCCTCAAGAAAAAGGCCTTAGAAGAGTTGCCCCCCTAAGAGATGCCCCTTGCTTTTGTCTTCCTCGCTTCGTAAACTGATCCCCAGGAAAGGGTGCCCTGTGGGCAACTGGAGCGAATTGTCTGATTCATTGGTAATGAGATCACGGTGGGCGCTAGGAGTGGGTGTGATAGCTCTCCTGGGCTACCTGGGGGGAGGGACCGCCTGGGCTGACAGGCCACCGACCATTTCCGATATTGTCATTACCCAGAACTCCCCCGCCGTCTCGGTCTCTACAACCCTAGAGGGGGCTCTCGATGGGGACCAGGGCGAGATGCTTCAGAGCGGGAACTCGGTCTCCTTCGTCTATCGCATCGAGCTTCTGAGGGGACGTCTCTTCTGGCCCGACAAGGAGATGGTCACCAAGGTCGTACAACGGACTGTCCACTATGACGTCCTGAAGAAGGAGTACATTTACTCCTCGACGGAGGACGGAGAATCCACGAGAGAGCGCAGGACTCAAAGCCCCGATGAGGTTCGCACCTGGATGACCGAGCTGAAAGGAGTACCTCTGGAAGCTCCGGATGTCCCTGTCTCCTCAGGCAAATATTATGTGAGGATTAGAGCGAAACTCATCCCCCCGAAGTTCATTTTCCCCCTTAATTATCTCCTTTTTTTCTGGAACCGGAGCACTGACTGGACCCACTCTCCGGCCTTCGCCCTAGCTCCTCCCTAGGATGACAGGAGGACCCCCCTTGAAGTCGACTGCTCAAGACCCGACGCATCGGCGAAAGGTGCGCACCCGTCTCGTCATCCTGGTGGTCATCTCTCTCCTCATCTTGCTGAACATCTTTGCGATCTACTATCAGGATTTCAATCCCACCTACGCGGTCGCGAACAACATCGTCGTTTACGCTGTGGTCAACATCAACGTTATCCTCCTGATGATATTGGTTCTCTTGGTCCTTCGAAACCTTGTCAAACTTTACTTCGAGCGAAAAGGGAAGATCGTCGGGGCCAAGTTTCGCACCAAGCTCGTGATCTCCTTCCTGGGCCTCGCTCTCGTCCCCTCCATCCTCCTCTTCATCGTGGCGAGCGGCCTCATCAACAGGAGTATCCAGGGCTGGTTCGATGGTCAGGTGGAGAGGGCCCTGGGACAGTCCCAGGAGGTGGTCGAGCGCTTCTACCGCCAGGCTGAGGGTCAAGCCCTCAGCTACGCACAGCTCTTGGCCCGGGAGTTGGACCCGGCGGATCTCAAGAGCCCAGAGGGTTCTTTGAGGCTGAAAAGTCTTCTCGATGAGAGGAGACAGGAACTTCGGGCCGAGAGCATCCAGGTCTTCACCGTAGATCAGCGGGAGGCCGTGGGCTCCAGCGGGAACAATGCCCCGGCTGAAGCCCTGAGACCTGAGTTGAACTCCGACCTGCTGGCCCAGCTTCTCGAGGGCCAAGTGGTGACGCAAACGCGGACGACACCTCAAGGGGACACGGTTTTCGCTTTTGCCTCCCTCTCCTCGGGCGAGGGCGAGGATCGCAATCTTGGGATCCTGGCGGTGGCCCTCTTCCTGCCGGAGAGCCTCACCACCAAGATGCAATCCGTCTCTGCTGGCTACCGGGAGTACAAGCAGCTGGAGCTTCTTCGGAACCCCATCACGGCCAGCTACATGATCAGCTATCTCCTGATCACCCTCTTGGTTGTCTTCTCGGCCATCTGGATTGGCTTCTATCTGGCGAGGGGGATCACCGAGCCTATTCAGTCCTTGGTCGAAGGGACTCGGGCTGTGGCCGGGGGCAATCTGGACGTCCGTGTGGAGAAGAGGGCCGACGACGAGATCGGTCTCTTGGTGGACGCCTATAACGCCATGACCCAGGACCTCAAGCGGAGCAAGGGGGAAATCGAGCGGGCACAAGAGGGTCTTCGACACACCAATGTGGAACTTGAGGGGCGCCGGGCTTATATGGAGACGGTGTTGGAAAATATCGCCACCGGCGTGGTTTCCCTAGACCGCCAGGGACGGGTGACGACTGTCAATCAGTCCGCCGGACGGATCCTTGGGATAGCCGCCAAGCAGTTGCGGGGCCGTTCCTATCGCGATGCTTTTGATCCCACCATCGTCCTTCCCGTCCGAGACCTGCTGAAAAGGATGTGGCAAGGTGGCCGGGAGTACATAGAGGGGCAAATCCGCGTGACGGTGAACGGCCGCTCCTTGACCCTCCTGGTTGGCATGAGCCTCCTCAGAGACCACCAGGGGCGAGGTCTGGGAATGGTGTTGGTCTTTGAGAATCTGACGGAGCTTATAAAGGCCCAGAAGGTGGCGGCTTGGCAAGAGGTGGCTCAAGGGATCGCACACGAGATTAAAAACCCCCTCACACCCATCCGCCTCTCCGCTGAACGCCTGAGGAAGAAATATCACGAGAACTCGGTGGACCTGCGGGCCATCGTTGAAGAGTGCACGAACACGATTGTGAAGCAGGTCAAAGGGCTCATGGAGCTCGTGAATGAATTCTCCCGCTTCGCCCGAATGCCGGAGGCCCGCCCCAGACCGTGCCCCTTGCACGCCATCATCAATGAGTCTACGGCTCTGTACCGAAGTCATCCCAGCGACATCCAGATTGAAACCGATTTCGACCAGCAGGTGAGTCAGGTGGAGGTGGACGAAGAACAGATAAAGCGGGTCTTTATCAACCTCATCGAGAACGCCATCGAGGCGATGGAAAACGGGGGCCGAATCAAGATCCGAACCCGTCGCGACGACGCCAACGGGTTAATCCGCATCGAGGTGAGCGACAAGGGGCGGGGCATCCCGCTGGAGGATCGAGACCGTCTCTTCCTGCCGTACTTCACCACCAAGGGAAGGGGCACCGGACTGGGTCTGGCCATCGTGCACCGGATCGTCGCCGAACATCATGGTGCCATCGAGGTGAAGGAAAATCTCCCGAAGGGGACCACCTTCGTCATCCATCTGCCCGCCAACGGGCACCTCCTGGAGACTGTTTCCGCCGAGAGGACGAAAGCCACCTGAGATGAGCAAAGCCCATATCCTGATTGTGGACGACGATGAAGGCATCCGCCAGTCCCTTGGAGCCATCCTGACTGACGAGGGTTTTGCCACGTCTCAGGCGGCCCAAGGACCGGAGGTCCTGGACCAGGTCAAGGGCCTGGCCCCGGATCTGGTCCTTCTGGATGTATGGCTTCCGGGTATCGATGGGATCCAAATGCTCCAGGCCATCAAGGCCCAGCACCCGGACCTCGAGGTGGTCATGATGTCGGGCCACGGAAACGTGGAAACCGCGGTGAAGGCCACGAAGCTGGGGGCTTTTGACTTCATCGAAAAGCCCCTCTCGCTGGAGCAAGTCCTGCGGACGGTGAACCTGGCCCTCCGACAGCGCCGCGTGGAACACCAGTCCCGGGAACAACAGGATCGGGTGAGCCAGGTGATCGCCGAGAGCCCCTCGGCGCGCCGCCTTGTGGAGGAGATCGAGGGTGCGGCTGGACGCCAGCGGGCCACGCTTCTCTTTGGCGAGGAGGGGGCTGGCAAAGAGCTGGTCGCCCGGGTCATTCAGAGTCGCAAGAGCGCCCTCGGCCACCCCTTTGTTCGTCTCAACTGCAAGGTCTCTTCGGAAGCGGTTTTTCGGCAAACCCTTTTTGGTTTTGAAGGATCTGACGGGGAGGTACAAACGGGCCGACTAGAGGCCGCCCAAGAGGGAGTTCTCTTTTTGGACGACGTGGAGGAGATCAGTCGACCCCTCCAGGAGGAGTTGGCCGGTGTGCTGGCCACCCGAACCTTTCAAAGGGTAGGGGGCCGTCTCACATTTCCCCTGGACGTATGGCTGGTGATGGCCACCACCACCGATCTTCGACAAGATCCTTTATCGAAAGTCCTGGGAGAACCTCTGAGCCGCCACCTCGGAGTCGAGCCCATCCGCGTTCCTCCACTTAGGGAGAGGCGAGAGGATTTGTCGAAACTGGTGGACCTCTTTCTGGATCAGTACGCCGGAGAATTTGGAAAACCGCCCTGTCGCTTGGCCCCGGAGGCCATGGGGGCGCTGGTGGGCTTCGACTGGCCGGGAAACGTGAAAGAGCTGAAGAGCCTGATCGAGGGCCTAGTCCTTGCCTCCTCGGGGACCGAAATCGGCCTCACCGATTTGCCTGAGGATCTGCAAGGGGGTCTGCTCCTTCCTCCACCCGGCACTCTTGCCCACGCTCGTCGGACATGGGAGAAGGAGTATATCGCCCAGCTTCTCAGTCAAAATCGTGGCAGCATGGCCAGGACGGCTCGCCAGCTTGCCATCCCAGAGCGGCAGCTCCAGAAGAAAATCACGGCCTACGGCCTTTCAACCCCGCGGCGGAAGGTAAAGGGGAGTCTCCACCAGAGGACCCTCCGTCGAAGCGTCCTTCTCTGTGGGAAGGGGCTCCACTCAGGTCTCAAGACCGGGCTCATCCTCTCTCCTCTTCCTCCAAACAGCGGCATCCAATTTGGCAGTATCACATCGGACGAGTCCGTCCCCGCCCTGGTGGACTATGTGACCTCGACGGAGCACGCCACCACCCTTCGCAAGGGGCATGCCCTGGCCCGCACGATTGAGCATCTAATGGCGGTCTTGCACGCCTACCGGGTCACCAATCTCCTCATCAAGCTGAGCGACGAGGTTCCTATCATGGACGGTTCCGCCAGGGATTTTTGTCAGCTCATCGAGGATGAGGGGATTGAAGAGCAGGACGCGTTCCAAGAACCCCTCTCAGTCAAGGAGTCCTTGGAGGTGAACGGCCGCCCGGGGAAGAACGGGACGCCCACTCTTCGCATTGAGCCGGCATCGAAATTGACGATCCAGTATCAACTGTCTTACCCGCCCCCTATCGGAGTCCAGGAGAGAGCCTTCACGTTGAGTGGGACAAAGGCTTTTCGAGAGGAGATTGCGCCGGCCAGGACCTTCGGCTTCCTTCGGGAGATCGAGCAGCTGGAACGAATGGGGCTCGCCGAAGGGGGACGGCTGGACAACGTCATCCTGGTAGACGATGAAAAGGTCATCAACACCTCCCTTCGGTTTCCTGACGAGTTCGTCCGCCACAAAATCCTGGACCTCATCGGGGACCTCTATCTCCTGGGCAGGCCGGTCCTGGGCCGAATCACAGCCCGCATGAGCGGCCACACCGAGAACATCGCGCTGGTTCGCAAACTTCAGCACGTATGACCCCCCCTGAGATGAACTACCGAAGGGCCTGGGTGGACCTCGAAGGGGCGGAGTCCGTTCCGGGGCGCCTGGCCCCTATTGTTCGGACCACCTATCGGCCCGAGGTGTTGGGAGGTCTGGGAGGCTTTGCGGGCGCCTTTCGGGTCCCGCCAGGCTATCGAAACCCGGTTCTGGTGGCCAGCACAGACGGCGTCGGCACCAAGCTCACCCTGCTCGCCCAAATGGACCGCCCCGAGGTGGCGGGCCACGACCTCGTCGCTATGAGCGTCAACGACGTCCTGGCCATGGGGGCCGATCCCATTTTCTTTCTGGATTATTACGCCTCCTCCACACTCGAAATGGGTCTGCTGGAACGGGTGGTTCGGGGAGTGGCTGAGGCCTGCCGGCAGTCAGGATGCACCCTCCTCGGGGGAGAGACGGCGGAGATGCCCGGTTTTTATCCCGAGGGTCTATACGAACTGGTCGGAATGGCGGTGGGTGTTGCCGAGGAGGACCGGCTCGTCGACGGGTCCGGCATACGGCCGGGAGACCTTCTCATCGGCCTCGCCTCGAGCGGCCCCCACTGCAACGGCTTTTCGCTCATTCGCCGGGTCCTCTCGGACCGAGGTATTTCGCTTCAGACCAGGGAAGAGGTTTTGGGCGGGACGGTGGCCGATGCCCTTCTGGCTCCCACCACCCTTTACGTGAGCTCTGTCCAGGCCCTCTCGCGGGCGGGCCTGGCGAGGGGGATCGCCCATATCACAGGCGGGGGGCTTCTGGGAAACCTGAAGCGGATCATCCCTGAGGGCCTTCAGGCGGTTGTTCGGCGGGGTTCCTGGCCTGTCCCGCCCATCTTCTCATTTCTCCAGGAGGCGGGGGGGGTTCCGGTCCCTGAGATGGAGTCCGTCTTCAACATGGGGGTGGGTCTTGTCGTGATTGTCCCGGCCGAGCAGGCGAAGAAAGCTTCCGAGATCCTCAAGGGGTGTGGAGCATCCATCCATTCCCTGGGAGAGATTGTGACGGTTGATGCCCCGGCTCCTCGGGCGGCTTTCGCAGATTAGGGGAGGGGAGGGATGCGCGTAGGGGTCCTTGCCTCCGGGCGGGGGTCGAACCTTCAGTCCCTGATCGACGCCTCCGAGGCGGGCCGGCTCGCGGCTGAGATTGTAGTTGTCCTGAGCAACGCGGAGGATGCCCCTGCCCTCGATCGGGCGAAACGCTGTGGGATCCCTGCTCTCTTCATCAACCCTCAGGGGGGGGACTTTGAGGCTCGGCTCCTGGAAGCCCTCTCGAAGGTTCAGGTGGAGTTGATCTGTCTTGCGGGCTTTATGCGGGTTCTGAGCCCTTTCTTCCTCAAAGGGACCAGGGTCCCCGTTCTCAACATCCATCCTTCTCTGCTCCCGAGCTTTCCGGGACTTCAGGCTCAGCGCCAGGCCCTTGAGCACGGCGTGAAGGTGACGGGCTGCACCGTCCATCTCGTTAATGAGGAGGTGGACAGCGGACCCGTCCTCGTGCAGGCGGCTGTTCCTGTCTTTGAAGATGATACGCCGCAGTCCCTGGCTGAGCGCATCCTGAGGGAGGAGCATCGAATCTACCCTCAGGCGGTCCAGTATTTTGCCGAGGGCCGCGTGAAGGTGGAGGGAAGAAGGGTTAAAATTTCCCCCTCCTCGACCGAGTCGTCCGCAGGCTAAACTCCGAGGGGACTCAGTTTCCTCTTCCGCAAGACGCTAGTCCGAACCACCCAGTAGAGGGGCAGTGGCGCGGTTTGAGCGAGAGTGTATATATTGATGGAACGCCTTCTCGGAGATAGCGGCCGAGGTGGTTTTTGTGAGGCGAAGGGCAGGAATTTCGGTTCCACTGGCCTAGGGATTGGATTCCAAAGGCATGTTTATCCCCCTCAAGGACGAACACCCGACCCGCATCGTCCCGGTGGCGACCCTGATCATCATCGGCCTGAACCTGCTCGGCTTCTTCATGGAGCTTGGGGCCGAGTCAGAGTTTGCTCGCGGGAAACTCATCCAAGGTCTTGGGGCCATTCCCGTCCGGTTTACCCAGGATGTCGGGCCGCTTCCGGATTTCTTTCTGCCCCGCTGGGCGACCCTTTTCACCTCCCTTTTCCTTCACGCCGGATGGCTCCACCTGGGAGGGAACATGCTCTACCTCTGGATCTTTGGAAACAACATCGAAGAGTATCTGGGCCACGGAAAGTTCCTTCTCTTCTATCTGCTTTCCGGCCTGGCGGCCACCGGGAGCCACATCCTGTTCAACTCCGACTCTGTGATTCCCGTCATCGGGGCGAGCGGGGCGATCGCGGGGGTCCTGGGCGCCTATCTGATCCTGTTCCCCCGGCATCAGGTGGTGACCCTTGCCTTTTTCTTCTACTTTATCCAGGTGATTCGAGTTCCGGCGGTCTTCATCCTCGGTTTTTGGTTTATCATTCAGATCTTCCGTGGTACCTTATCCCTAGGGGCGGCAGACGCCTCTGGGGTGGCGTGGTTTGCCCATATCGGTGGGTTTGTGACCGGTCTGCTTCTCATCCGTCTCTTCCCGAGGGCAAAATGGAGCCCAGTGGGGCTACGCTGAAAGTGGCGCTGGCGGTTTTGGCTTTGGCGGGGGCGACGTCGGCTGCCGCACTGGACCTTGAGGGGGTTATCGACCGGGTTCAGAACCGGTATGAGGAGACGGAGTTTCTGCAGGCCCGCTTTCGCCAAGTGTCCACACTGAAGTCGATAGGCGAGAGCCAGAGCGCAGAAGGCCGGGTCTTTATCCGAAAGCCCGGAAGGATGCGCTGGGAGTACGAGAAACCTGAATCCCAGATCCTCATCAGCGACGGGGAGAATTTTTGGGTTTATACCCCGAACCAGAACCAGGTCATCGTGAGCAAGGCCGGAGAGGGCATCCCGGTCAGGGCTCCCACCGCCTTTCTGGCGGGAAAAGGACGCCTTCGGTCTGAGTTTGAGATCACCTGGAGTGGGGATTCGGACCCTCCAGAGGACCCGTCTGCTGAGACCTATCGCTTGGACCTCTCGCCGAGGACTCCCCATCCCAGCCTCGAGCGGCTCGTCATAGAGGTCCGGGCCGATGATTTCAACATTGTCAGGAGTTCCGTCGTGGATGTTTTTGGGAATGTGACGGACGTCGAGTTTGACGAGATCGTGACGGACCGTCCCCTGTCGGACGATCTCTTTACCTTTGAGATTCCCCGCGGGGTGGAGATCCTGAGACCCCCGAGGCTTCCCACAGGGCGTTGATAAGAGGAGGTAGTTTTTCTTGACGACAGTCCTTGCCGCCGTCATTCTCCTGGGCCTTCTGGTCTTTGTTCACGAGCTCGGCCACTTCCTCTTGGCCAGGCACTACGGGATCGGGGTGGAAAAGTTCTCTCTGGGCTTTGGGCCAAAACTCATCGGGCGAAAGCGTGGGGACACGGAATATCTCATCTCGGCCATCCCCCTCGGGGGCTACGTCAAGCTCATGGGGGAGGACCCCAAGGACACCGAGGTGGACGCTAAAAAGTCCTTTGCCCTGCGGCCCGTTCGGGAGCGATTGATTGTTGTTTTGGCGGGGCCAGCCTTTAATGTTTTCTTCGCGGTCCTCATCTTCTGGGTGGTGTATATGGCGGGGGTCCCGGTCCTTCGGGCCACAGTCGGCGAGGTGATCGCCGAGTCTCCGGCGGCCCTGGCGGGTTTCCAGACCAATGACCGCATTATTGCCATTGATGAACAGCCTATCGAGGAGTGGACCCAACTGGTCTCCCTGGTCGGGGCGAGCGAGGGTCGCCCCCTTCAGATGACGGTCCTTCGAGGTGAGGAGACGGTTGAGCTTCAAGTCACACCGGCCCTTCGCAAGGCCCAAAACCTCTTCAACGAAGAGATCGAAAGGCCCATGATCGGCATCCAGAATCTGGGGACAGACTTCTTCCTTCGGCGTGCTGACCCCCTCACAGCCCTCGGGAGAGGGTTTACCCAGTCGGCTAACATCGTTTCTCTGACGGCCGTCAGCGTGTGGAAGATCGTGCGGGGTGACATTCCGGCAAGAGAGTCCCTGGGGGGGCCCATCCTCATTGTTCAGATGGCGGGACAGCAGTTCCGCCGTGGGATCATGAACTATGCCTTCTTCGCCGCACTCATCAGCCTCAATCTCGCCATTCTCAACCTGCTGCCCATCCCCATCCTGGACGGAGGGCATATCTTCTTCTTTCTCCTGGAAGCCGCCATCGGCCGTCCCGTCAGCCTGAGGAAGCGAGAAATCGCCCAACAGGTGGGGCTTTTTCTTATCCTCCTGTTGATGGCCTTTGCCTTTTATAATGACGTCGTGCGGATTTTCTCGCCCGCGGGAGGCGCACCATGAAAGAACGGCGCAAGAGTAGACCGGTCTTCCTCGACCGCGTTCAGATTGGCGGCGACGCCCCCATCGCCGTTCAGTCGATGACGGACACTGACACCTGCGACACCCTCAAGACCATGCAGCAGATCCACGCGTTGCAGCAAGTGGGCTGCGAGGTGGTCCGGGTGGCCGTCCCTGACATGGAAGCGGCCCGAAAGCTCCGGACCATCCGGGCCGGGATCGATATCCCTTTGGTGGCCGACATTCACTTCGACTACCGTCTCGCCCTCGAGGCCCTGAAGGCGGGGGTGGACTGTCTCCGAATCAATCCAGGCAATATCCGGGCCTTTGGGGGCGGAGAACATAAGGTGGCCGAGCTAGCGGCGGCCTGCAACGACCGGGGGGTCCCCATCCGGATCGGCGTCAACTCCGGCTCCCTCGAGGTGGACCTGGTGGACAAGTATGTTGGGCCGACGGCCGAGGCCATGGTGGAAAGCGCCCTTCGGCACGTGACCCTTTTAGAAAAGCACAATTTCGAAATGATCAAAATTTCCCTGAAAGCCTCCGATGTCTGGCGAACGGTAGATGCCTACCGCCTCATCGCAGACCAGGTGGACTACCCGCTTCACCTGGGGGTCACGGAGGCCGGCTCCCTCGTCACGGGGGCCGTCAAGACGACGGCCGCCTTCGGCCAGCTTCTGGCGGATGGCATCGGAGACACGATTCGGGTCTCTCTCGCCGCAAGTCCCCTGGAAGAGGTGAAGGTGGGCTACGAGATCTTGAAGGCCATGGAGGTCCGCCACCGGGGAGTGAACGTAGTGGCGTGCCCGACCTGCGGCCGGCTGCAGATCGACGTGGAGGGTCTTGCCACTCGGCTTGAAAAGGGGCTCGCACATATCAAGCGCCCTGTCACCGTGGCCGTCATGGGCTGCGAAGTCAACGGCCCTGGAGAGGCGAAGGACGCCGACATCGGCATTGCCGGCGGACGGGGTGAGGGGATGCTCTTTGTCAAAGGCAAAAAGGCCCGAAAGGTCAAGGAGGCGGACTTCTATCAGGCTGTCGTCGAGGAAGTCGAAAAGATGGTGGCCGAGGAAGCCTCCCAGAGTGAAGAGGAAGAGACCTCCGGCCCTGGGGTGCCCGAACTCCCTCAGCTTCGAATCTTGTCCTAGGAGAAGGTCCCCAATTTTAGCCAGAACGGACTGGGCCCCAGCTCAATCGGGGCCCAGTCTTCGTTTGACCGCAGAGCAGGGGAGGATCTGTTGAGCAGATGCGTTTGACGCGAGCGTTTTTTCCCACACTGAAGGAGGCGCCCGCCGAAGCTGAGGTGGTCAGCCACAGCCTCATGGTCCGGGCGGGCCTCATCCGGCGCCTGGCGGCTGGAGTCTACACTCTCCTCCCGCTTGGCCTTCGTGTCCAAAAGAAAGTCGAGGCAATTGTGCGGGAAGAGATGGACCGGGCGGGGGCCCAGGAGGTCCTCCTTCCTGTCCTTCTGCCTGCGGAGCTTTGGCGCGAGACGGGCAGGTGGGAGGAGTACGGAAAAGAGCTCATGCGTCTTCAAGACCGTCACGAGCGGGACTTCTGCTTAGGTCCCACTCATGAGGAGGTCATTACCGACCTCGTCCGAAGGGAGATCCGCTCCTACCGAAGTCTTCCCCTCAACCTTTACCAGATCCAGACCAAGTTTCGAGACGAGATCCGCCCCCGTTTTGGCGTTATGCGGGGGAGGGAGTTCACCATGAAGGACGCCTACAGCTTCGACCGGGACGACAAGGGGGCTGAGGAGAGCTACCACAGGATGTACGACGCCTACACCCGGATTTTCAGCCGTTGCGGTCTTCAGTTCTCCGCCGTCGAGGCTGACCCGGGCATCATCGGGGGGAGCTTTTCGCACGAGTTCATGGTCCTGGCCGACACGGGGGAGGAGGCCATCGTGAGGTGCGGGGGTTGCCACTATGCGGCCAATGTGGAGAAGGCCCCCTTCTCGACGGAGGCCTCGGTGGAAGAGCCCGGGCCTAAAGCCGCGGAGCTCGAAAAGGTTTCCACCCCGAACCTTAAAACGGCCGAGGAGGTGGCGGCCTATCTGAAGAGCGACCTTCGTGACTTGGCGAAGACCCTCATCTATCAAGCCGACGGGAATATATGGGCAATTATGATCCCGGGCGATCGTCAGGTGAACCCACTCAAGCTCAAGAATTTCTTGGGGGCAGCGGACCTCTCCATGGCCGACGCAGAGACCGCAGAACGTGTGACCGGGGCGCCGGTGGGCTTTGCCGGGCCGATCGGCCTAAAGGACGTTCCCATCGTGGCCGACCACACCCTGAGCGGCCGGGAGAACCTCATCGTTGGGGCCAATGAGGCGGACCACCACTACCGGGGGGCGAAGCCGGGCCGGGATTTTGAGATCCGGGAATACACCGATCTCAGGCTGGCCCAGGCGGGAGACCCGTGCCCCCGGTGCGGAAAGCCTCTCGCCCTTCGTCGCGGTATTGAGGTGGGGCACATCTTCAAGCTGGGGACAAAGTACAGCCAGGCCCTGGGGGCCACCTTCCTGGATGCGCAGGGACAGGAGCGCCTGTCGATTATGGGCTGCTACGGCATCGGGATCGGCCGCACCATCGCGGCCGCAATTGAACAAAACCACGACGAACGGGGAATTGTCTGGCCCATGCCTCTTGCCCCTTATCAGGTGGTCATCATCCCCGTGAACACCGAGGACCCCTCGGTCATGAAGACTGCCGAAGATCTCTACGCGAAACTCCAGGGGGAGGGGCTGGAAACCCTCCTCGATGACCGCGATGAGCGGGCAGGCGTAAAATTCAAAGACGCCGAACTCATTGGGATTCCCCTCCAAGTGATCGTGGGAATTCGGAATCTGAAGGCCGGCAAGGTTGAGATCAAGCGTCGTCGAGACGGTGAGACCTCCCTGGCTTCCGTGGAAGAGGTCCTGGCCGCCGTTCTCCAGATAGTGAAGGAGCCCCTTCAAAGCGGACTTTCAGGCGCCCCTGCGGACCCCCCTGGGTGAGGGGGGGGATTTTTCCCTTGAATTGTGGCCCGATGAGGGTAAATTATTACCCAGATGGAGCGCCGATGAAAGGTGGGCCAAATGCCCACTTTTTTTATTATGGGAGCTGATACGGTGGGCACCTCCGTGTTCCTTGAGAAGCTTCAGCCTTTGGTGGAGCCCGTGGTGGAGGATGAGGGGCTTGAGCTGGTGGACCTGGAGTGGATGAGTCTCGCGGGCCAGTGGGTCCTTCGGGTCTATATGGACAAGGAGGGTGGGGTCACCCTGGATGACTGCCAGCGTGTCAGCCGTCGTTTGAACCCGGTGCTCGACGTGGAAGACCTCATCCCAAGCCGTTACAACCTGGAGGTGTCCTCACCGGGCCTGAATCGAAGGCTGAAGAAGGCTTCGGACTTCAGGAGGTTTTTGGGGCGCCGGGCGCGCATTGAACTTTCATCCTCCCTTCAAGGCAGAAGGCGGTTTCGAGGAAAACTGGCGGGAATTAGCGGAGAGGAAGAGACGGAGATTGTCTTGGAGATGGAGGGGGGAGAAGTCGTACATCTGCCGTTGGCTGATATCGGCAAGGCCCGCCTCGAGGTGGAGTTGTGAAATTGTTCCTGACAAGAAGGAGTAGGAGGTTTGCCTGAGGGAACCCAAGAACTGATGTTGCTCCTGAATCAGATCGAGCGGGAGAAGGGTATCGACAAGGCGCTTCTCGTGGAGGGGATCACCTCGGCCGTCGTTTCTGCATCTCGGAAATTCTACGGGGCCGAGGCCAACATCGAAGCTGTTCTGGATGATGAGAGCGGAAGGGTGGATCTCTTCTGCCACAAGACCGTAGTGAAGAAGGTGTCGGAACCCGAGATGGAGATAAGCCTTAAGGAGGCCGCCGAATACAAGGCTGACGCCAAGGTGGGCGACCTTGTCCCCGTCCCCCTTCCATTCGAAAGCTTTGGGCGCATCGCCGCTCAGACAGCGAAGCAGGTCATCCTGCAGCGAGTCCGGGAAGCTGAACGGGAGATGGTCTACAACGAGTACAAGGACCGGAAAGAAGAACTCGTCAATGGCATCGTCACCCGAGTAGAGAAGGGGACAATCTACGTAGACATAGGAAAAGGGGAGGGCGTCCTGCCGCGAAGGGAGCAGGTTTTCCGGGAAACCTACCGGCGAAGCGACCGAATCCGCGCTTTAATCCTGGAGGTCCGACAGGCCGCCCGAGGCCCTCAGGTCATCCTTTCCAGAACCCACCCGGCCCTCGTCGTGCGGCTGTTCGCCATCGAGGTGCCAGAGATCTACGAGGGAATCGTGGAGATCAAGGAGGCCGTTCGGGAACCGAGCGGGAGATCTAAGATCGCGGTGGTCTCTCATGACAAAGATGTGGACCCTGTGGGGGCTTGTGTTGGGGTGCGAGGCTCCCGCGTTCAGTCCATCGTCCAGGAGCTCAGGGGAGAGAAGATCGACATCATTCAGTGGACTGACGACCTCTCCACCTTTGCGGCAAATGCCCTGAGCCCCGCCAAGATCTCGCGGGTCATCTTGGGCGCGGGGGAACAGTCGATGGTGGTCGTGGTCCCCGACGACCAGCTCTCCCTGGCCATCGGAAGGAGCGGCCAGAACGTCCGTTTGGCAGCCAAACTTCTCAAGTGGAAGATTGACCTTAAGGGCGAGTCGGAATACCAACGTGAACAGGCGGAATTGGCGGCCGATGTTCTTTCGGGGGGCAGAAAGGGGATTCCTCTGACCGAGCTGGGCGGCCTCGGCCCCAAGACGGCAGAACACTTGCGCGCATATAAGATCCGGACCGTTGAAAACCTGGCAGCAGTCTCTTTGGAAGACCTGACGGCTATCCCCGGAATCGGTTCCAAGCGGGCGGAGGTCCTTCTGAACGGAGCCAAAGAGCATCTCGCCGCCCACGCCCCTGCCGCCGAAGAGGAAGAAGAGGTCCCGCAAGAGAGCGCCCAGGAGACTGAGGCCGATCCCCCCGAGACCAAGGACGAAGAACTCGAAGTCGACGAGACGGACTCGACCACGTCTGTTGGGGACGATGGGGAAAAGCCTGAGGGGGAAAAGGAGCCTCCTGAGAAGTTAGACGAGAGTGGCTAAGAGAGATAGCACCCAAAACAGGTGCGGGCTGAAGGCCGGCATGGTATATAGATCCTTACTAACTAAGGCAAAATGAGGAAATTTCAGCGGGAAAAGAGGTTTCAATGGCAGCACTGAGAGCTCACCAGCTCGCTAAAGAGCTGGGGCTTGATAGCAAATCTTTCCTTGTGGTTGCAGAGAAGGCCGGGATTGCCATCAAGTCTCACATGAGTTCTTTGGACGAGAAAACCGCTCAAAAACTGCGAACCCTTCACGCGAATGGGAAGCTGCTGCTTCCCCCCACGCCGAAAGAAAAGGCCGAAACAGAGCAGGCGACTAAAGCGGAGGAAGCCCCAAAGAGCCCGGCCGTCCGCGCCAAATCAAAAGCGTCTCCCGTAAAAGCGAAGAAAACTGTCACAGCGACCTCGAAAAAGTCCGTGGCCACGCCCCCCAAGAAAGCGGCTGCTCCGGCGGCCCGATCCGGGGTGTCCCCGGCAGTCGCGAAGACAAAGCCTGAGCCTGTCAAAGCGCCCCCCAAGAAGGTGAAGCAACCGAAAGAGACGGTGCAAAAACAAAAGGAAGGGCTCAAAGAGCTTGAGGCACTGGAGCGGGAACTCGAGGACCTGCTGGTCAAAAAGCCGCCGCCTGACCAAAAAAAGCCCGCTTCCCCGCCAGAAGACGAGAAGGAGGACGAGAAGGTTGCGGAGGCGGTCACGGCGGAGGTCATTGCGCCCGAGATTGCGTCCGAGCCGGAGGAGTTTTTAGGGGCCCCTCCTTCTGATAAGAAGGTGCGCATCACCGAGGCCCAGACGGTGAAGGAGCTGGCGGAGCTCCTCGAGGTTCCTGCGGCCGAGGTCATCAAGCACCTGATGGGGGTCGGCATCCTCTCTACGATGAATCAGATCATCGACATTGATGCGGCAGTTTCGGTTGTGCAGAAGTTTGGGCGAGAGGCCGAGGTCGTAGAGGCGGGTTCCGAGGAACTCCTATTCGAGGAAGAAGAGGAGGGGGGAGACCATGTGGTTCCCCGTGCCCCCGTCGTCACGGTCATGGGCCACGTGGACCATGGAAAGACCCGGCTCCTGGATGCGATCCGCAAGACGAACGTCATCGAACGGGAGGCGGGGGGCATCACCCAGCATATCGGCGCCTACCACGTGACGGTGGGCAAGGGGACGATTGTGTTCCTGGACACTCCAGGGCACGAGGCCTTTACCGCTATGCGGGCCCGGGGGGCCCAGGTGACAGACATCGTGGTCCTGGTGGTGGCGGCCGACAGTGGCGTCATGCCCCAGACCCGCGAGGCCATCGCCCATGCCCGGGCCGCCGGCGTTCCCATTGTCGTGGCCATCAA
The DNA here is from genome assembly GCA_965249615.1 of bacterium. Taxonomy (GTDB): domain Bacteria; phylum UBA8248; class UBA8248; order JACPRG01. Next base: position 324,195 of record CBDFMI010000005.1, read on the forward strand.
CAAAGTGGACCTGCCGAACGCCAACCCCGACAAGGTGAAGCAGGACCTCACCGAGTTCAAGCTGGTCCCTGAGGAGTGGGGGGGCGACACCATCATGGTTGAAGTCTCGGCCAAGCAGCAGCAGGGGATCGAGGACCTCCTGGAGATGATTCTCCTTCAAACCGAGATTCTGGAGCTCAAGGCGAACCCCAAGCTGAGGAGCAAGGGGGTCGTCATCGAGAGTTCCATGGACCGGGGTCGGGGCCCGGTGGCGACGGTGCTTGTCCAGAAGGGGACCCTTCAGGTGGGAGACCCCTTCCTGGCGGGGCTTCATCACGGAAAGGTCCGAGCCCTCATGGACGGTCAGGGAAAAAAGGTGGAGTCCGCGGGACCCTCCATGCCGATCGTGGTTCTTGGCTTCTCCGGGGTTCCGCAGGCCGGGGACTCCTTTGTGGTGGTACAGGACGAGCGAAAGGCCCGCCAGATTGGCGCCCTACGGCTGAAACGCCAGCACGAAGAGGAGCTGGCGAAATCCGCCCGGACGAGTCTGGAGGACTTCTTGGAGGGTGTCCAAAAGGGGGTAGCGAAGGAGCTTCCCATTGTCCTCAAGACAGACACTCGAGGGAGTAGCCAGGCCCTGCAGGAGGCCCTTCAGAAGCTGAGCACCGAGGAGGTCAAACTTCGGTTCATCCATGAGGCCGTCGGCGGGATCAGTGAGTCAGACGTGATGCTGGCGAGCACTTCTCGGGCCGTCATCATCGGGTTCCATGTGCGTCCCACCCCTCAGGCCAGCGCGCTGGCTCAGCAAGAGAGAGTGGACATTCGCCTCTACTCCATCATCTATGAGGTCTTGAATGATATCAAGGCGGCGATGGAGGGCCTCCTGGATCCCACCTACCGCGAGGTTGTCCTTGGCCGGGCAGAGGTCCGCCAGATTTTCACCATTCCCAAGATTGGGGTCGTGGCGGGCTGTCATGTGACGGAGGGGCTGGTGCAGCGGACGGCCGATGCACGACTTCTTCGGGACGATGTGGTGGTCTTTGAGGGAAAGATAGGTTCCCTTCGACGCTTCAAAGAGGACGTGTCGGAGGTCTCCGGCGGGTTCGAGTGTGGGATAACCCTGGATCAGTTTCAGGACGTCAAGCCTGGGGATATCATCGAACCCTACGTCATGCAGGAGGAAGAGCGGAAGGGCCAGTAGGAGATGATCGTGGGGATCTGCACCATCGAACTGCATATTCATGGAAACCGGTCGCTGAAGGGAAAACGTCAGGTTCTTCGGAGTGTTAAAGACCGCTTGCGCCACCGGTTCAATGTGGCCATAGCCGAGGTCGATTACCAGGATTTGTGGCAACGCGCCCTCATCGGCGTCACCACGGTAGGGTCCGACCGAGCCCAGGTGGATCGAACTCTCCAGCACATCGTTTCGGCCGTCGAGGGGATGGGTGTCGCTGAACTGGTCGACGCCGAGGTCGAGATCCTATGAAGAGACGTGCGGACACAGGGCGCCCAGAACGAGTGGGGGGGGTGGTGCGCCAAGAGCTGGCAGAGCTCCTGCGCACTCATGTGAAGGACCCCCGCGTCGGCTTCGTCTCTATCACCGGGGTGGATGTCAGTCCAGACCTTCGGAACGCCCGAGTCCTGGTGAGTGTGATGGGGGACGACGAGACGAAGCAGAAGACTTTGAAGGGCCTCGACAGCGCCAAGACTTTCTTGAGGAGCCTCCTGGGCCAGCGACTTCAGCTTCGGTATACCCCTGAACTCCTCTTCAAGCTGGATGACTCCATCGCCTACAGTGCACATATCCACAGCGTCCTTGACCAGCTTAAGATGAACTCCACATGAGGATCTCGTCCTGGAAGGTCTCTTGAATGTCTATAAACTCCCGGGACCGACCTCTCATGATGTTGTGGCTCGCCTGAGGCGCCATCTGAAGAAGGTTCGGGTCGGTCACGCCGGGACCTTGGACCCCCTCGCCGAGGGTGTCCTTCTCCTCTGCCTCGGAAGGGCCACCAAGTTCTTTGATTATCTGATTGAATGCCCGAAGACTTATGTTGCTACGCTTCGTCTCGGGATCGTCACGACCACCCAGGATACCGAGGGGGACATCGTCTCCGAACGTCCTGTGGGACCCGTCTCGGCCGAGGTCTGGAGGGATCTCCTCAAGGAGTTCGAAGGGGAGATTGAGCAGCTTCCCCCTATGTTTTCGGCCCGTCGCCACCAGGGGCGCCACCTCTATGACCTGGCCAGGGCCGGCATTGAGGTGGAACGGTCCCCCAGAAGGACATGGGTGGAGGGCCTGGAGCTTCTCTCCATCGAGGGTCCCGAGGTAACCTTGAAGGTCCGCTGCGGTCGCGGGACTTATATCAGGACCCTCTGTCAGGACATGGGAGAGCGTTTTCAGACGGGGGGTCACATGGCTCGGTTGACCCGCACGGCCGTGGGTCCTTTTCTAGCGGAAGAGGCCATCACCCTTGAGGCTGCCGAGGAGCACGCCATCCACGGCACGCTTGAGGGGCTGCTGATGCCCGTCGCCCGGGCCCTGACTTGCCTCCCCGAAGTCCGTTTAGGCCGCCTCCCGCCGGGGGGGCTTCGAAAGGGGATGTGGATCGGGGAGAAAGACCTTCTGGGACCTACGCCTGAGGGGAGGGCGGGGACGCACTTGCGCTTGGTAGACGGGGCAGGCCAGACCCTGGCCCTGGCCCGGTTTGTCTCGGGAGAAACTTTTCCCATGAGAGTGAGAAAGGTCTTGAAAACGCCCCTTGCAGTGCAGACATAGAGGGCTGGACTTGCTGTGATGAGAAGGAGGTGAGAGGCCAATGGGCCTAGCGAAAGATTTGAAGGCGTCCGTTAAAGAAGAATTCCGCCGGCACGAGACGGACACGGGGTCCCCGGAGGTCCAGGTGGCCCTCTTGAGCCAGCGGGTTAATTACCTGACGGAACACTTGAAGCAACACACGAAGGATTTTAGCTCGCGAAGGGGTCTTTTAACGGTTGTCGGTCGGCGGCGCCGGTTGCTGGACTACTTGAAAGGGAAGGACGTAGAGCGCTACCGAAATCTTATCGAGCGGTTGAAGCTTCGCCGTTAGAGGAGGGTAGGAAAGTTTATGTATCACAAGGTGGATGACGAAATTGGAGGCAGAAAGCTTACCCTTGAGTCCGGCGAGATGGCGAAGCAGGCGGATGGAGCCGTTGTAGTCACGTACGGGGACACCGTGATCATCGCCGCCGCTGTCTCCAGTGGTATTCGAGAGGGGATTGATTTCTTCCCTCTCACGGTCGACTACCGGGAGAAGTTCTACGCTGGCGGCAAAATCCCCGGCGGCTTCTTCAAGCGTGAGGGGAGGCCCACAGAGAAAGAGACCCTGACCAGCCGACTTATCGACCGCCCCCTGAGACCGCTTTTTCCCCCGGGTTTCAAGGAAGACACCGAGGTCATCAGCATGGCCCTGTCGGCAGATATCGCCAACGACCCGGACATCTTGGCCCTCATCGGCTCCTCGGCAGCCTTGACCGTCTCCGATATCCCCTTCCTGGGGCCGGTGGGAGCGGTCCGAATGGGCCGTGTGGGGGGAAAGCTCATCCTCAATCCCACCGTTGCCGAACTCCAGGATTCAGAGCTCAACATCGTCCTGGCCGGCAAGGAGGATTCCATCGTCATGGTGGAGGGGGGAGGGGAGGAAATACCCGAGGAGGTCCTCCTTGAGGCCTTCGAGGAGGGGCACAAGGCCATCCAGACGATTGTCCGCATGCAACAGACGCTCCAGCAGGCGCTCGGCAGGCCCAAGCGGGAGTTTGATTCCCCGGAACAGGATCCAGAGCTCGCCGAACGTCTCAAGGCGCACGTAGGTGAACGGATGGCCGAGACCATCCTGATCAAGGAGAAGCAGGAGCGCAAGACGCGGATGGGGACCCTCCGCCAGGAGGTTTTGGACAGCTTGGGCGGGGATTCCGAGGACCTCACGAAAAAGCTGAAGGGCCTCTTTAAGGATCTGGAGAGCCAGGAGCTCCGCCGTCTCATTATCGAGCAGGGGGTCCGAGCCGACGGTCGGGGCCTCAAGGACATTCGTTCCATCACGGGCCGGGTTTCCGCTCTCCCGAGAACACACGGCTCTGCCCTTTTCACCCGAGGAGAGACACAGGCCCTTGTGACCGTGACCCTGGGGACCTCGCAAGATGAACAGCGCCTGGATAACCTAGAAACACGGGATTTCCACAAAACCTTCATGCTTCACTATAACTTTCCCCCTTTCTGTACGGGAGAGGTCAAGCCCATTCGGGGGCCGGGTCGCCGAGAGATCGGACACGGCGCCTTGGCGGAACGAGCCCTTCGCCCCGTCCTCCCCCCTCACGATCAATTCCCCTACACCATTCGGATTGTGTCGGAGATCCTGGAATCTAACGGCTCTTCCTCCATGGCTACGGTGTGCGGGGGGAGCCTCGCCCTGATGGACGCAGGGGCTCCCATTCGGTCAGCAGTGGCGGGGATCGCCATGGGGCTCATCCAGGAGGAGGGGCGCGCCTTCATCCTGACCGACATCCTGGGGCAGGAGGATCACCTTGGGGACATGGACTTCAAGGTGGCCGGGACCCGCAAGGGTGTGACAGGCATCCAGATGGACATCAAGGTCCAGGGCGGCCTCACCCTTGAGGTCATGCGAGAGGCCCTCGCCCAAGCCCACGAGGCGAGATTGTTTGTCCTCGACCGGATGGACGAAGTCCTCACCGAGCCCCGCGCGAACCTTTCGGCCTATGCCCCACGCATTCTCACCGTGAGGGTGCCGCCCGCCAGGGTTCGGGATGTCATTGGCCCCGGGGGCAAGGTGGTGCGGGGTATCGTCGAGAGGACTGGGGTTTCCATCGACATAGAGGACGACGGCAGCATCACGATTGCTTCTGTCGACGAGAGCGCCGCCCAGGCCGCTGTGGCCATCATCCAGGATCTGACCCAAGAGGCCGAGATCGGAAAGATCTACCACGGGACGGTGAAGAAGATCATGGACTTCGGTGCCTTTGTTGAAATCTTCCCAGGCACCGATGGCCTCGTCCACATCTCCCAGCTCGCACCGGGGCGGGTCAACAAAGTGACCGACGTCCTTAACGAAGGGGATGAGGTTGACGTAAAAGTCCTCGACGTCGACCGTCAGGGGAAGATCCGGCTCAGTCGAAAGGATGCCCTCTCGGCTGAAGATCGGCTGGCAAAATCCTAGCCGCCCATTACATCCGGGTAGGATCAAACCAGGCAGGATCAAAAGAAATAAGGTGGTTGAGGGAATATTTTCCCTTGGCCACCTTTTTTAGTTTGTAGTGCCAAGGGGTCTCCTATGCGGAGGAGTTTTCGGTTGAGTTTTTCGGGGTTAGCCGGCAAAACGATAAACTTAAAGGGTTTAGGGGCAAACCTGAGTTTCGAGGATCCTGAAGTGAATCGGTTCCTTTTTAGGGGATGCCGCCCGCTCTGATGAGAACCTTTTGCAGGATTTACCCAGGGGCGATCGCCTTCGTTTTACTCTTTCTCGTCCCCTCCCTTTCATCTGCCCAATCTGCCCTGGATTTGATGCTTCGCGGCCAGCGGCTCAATTTTCAGGGCCGCCACGAAGAGGCCATTCCACTCCTCAAACAGGCCCTGGGCCTCAATCCCGACCACCTCTTTTCCCGAAGCCAACTCGCCCTGGCCTACGCCAAGCTGGAGCGGAGGGGCGAGGCCGTCACAGAGTTCAGGGAAGTTCTCAAGCGGGACCCTGAGGACTTTTTTGCCCGGACCTGGCTCGGGATCCTCACCGAGCGACCTCTGGAGAAGAAGCCGGAGACCCCGCGCGAGCTCTCACCCCTGGAGAGGGCGGCCATTGAGGAGGAGCGCCTGCTTCTGAGTCGACTCGAGGGAGGGCAGGGGAGTCTTCGCCTTCAGATCAATCGCGTGGTCATCGACGCCGGCCACGGGGGACAGGATGCGGGGGCGGTGGGCCCCTCAGGGTGCGCCGAGAAAGAGGCCACGCTGGATATCTCCCGGCGCCTGAAAGCCTTGTTGGATTCTCGGACCAACGTGAAGAGCTTTCTTACGCGCGACGGTGACTATTTTCTTGCGCTCGGTGAGCGGACCACCATCGCCAACCAGTATCGAGCCGATATTTTCATGAGCATCCACATCAACTCCAATGAGAATCCCGCCGCCCATGGAACTCAGACCTTTTTCGCTTCCGAGAAGGCCTCCAGCGCTGAAGCGGCCCGGGTGGCTCTGAAGGAAAATGCCGTCGCCAAGGAGGAAGAGGAGCTCCAGCAAAGGCCCGATTTCATCGACATCGAAAACATCCTCTTTCAGTTCGAGCGAAAGCTCTATTGGTCCGACAGCGGCGAATTCGCGGAGACGATCCAGGACGGCACGGGGGCCCAATTGGGCCTGAAGGACCGGGGCGTAGCGTCGGCCAACTTCTTCGTCCTTCGGGACGCCAGGATGCCCCCCATCCTCGTCGAGGTCGCCTTCATCTCAAATGCGCAGGAGGAGGGGCTGCTGCGTCAGCCCTCTTTCAGGCAGAAGGTGGCCGAAGCCCTCCTTGCGCAGATTCAGGGCTATCGCAGGGTGAGCCAGCGATGAAGACTCTACAAAAGGGCACAAGAGCGCTCTTCGTCCTGTGGGGACTCTTGCTCCTGACCGGTGTCGCCTTCGCCCAGGGGGGTGAAAACCTCGTCTTTGAGGCGGCGCGGGAACATTTCAAAGGAAATCTCCCGAAGGCTCTTGAACTTTTCCAGGAGGTGGCCGTCCGGGATCCTCAGAACACCTATGCCCAGAACCAACTGGGCGTCATCTACGCCAAGCAGGAGCAGGCTCAGGAGGCTCTTAAAGCTTTTGAGCGGGTCAAGGCCCAGGACCCGCTGAACATCTTTGCACGGAATTGGATAGGGATCCTTCGCCTCAAGCTGGGGCAGATGGACCGGGCCTTCTCCGAGTTCGAGGAGATCCTCTCTGTAGACTCGGAAAACGCGAACGCCCACTACTATCTTGGGGCCATCTACAACATCCGGCGAAATCGGCGGGCCGCCATCGTGGAGTTGAAGAAAGCCAGAGACGCAAACTCTCAAGAGCCGGACACCCATTTCCGGTTGGCCCAGGCCTTTCATAACGCCGACAGGTGCAAAACGCCCTCCTGGAATATACTCGTACCATTGAGCTCAACCCCAGGCACACTAAGGCCATGAACAATATGGGGTGGATTCACTACAACCGGGGGGAGAGGGAGGGGGCGGTGGCCCTTTGGCAAGAAGTCCTTACCTTGAACCCCGAAGATCGAGAGGCGCGGGGAAACCTGGCTAGGGCCTTCAATGACCAGGCAAGAGAGTCCTATCAGTCTGGGAGGAGAGGGGAGGCCAGGGCCTACTGGCAAAGAACCCTTCAGGTGGATCCGAAGAACAAGGCGGCCAAGTGGAACCTGGCCCATTTGAATTGAAGGAGGACAGACGATGAATTGGGCAAAGATGCGCTGGGCAATATTTCTGTCAACCGCGCTCCTCCTCTTCGGGGGCGGGTTTGAGCTTGCCCAACCCCCTGGCTTGGTGGTTGACCCCCTTCACCGGACGATGACGCTTGAGGGGGGGGAGGCCATCATTGACTGGAGGGAGGGCTACATCCAGGTGACGGCCATCGGGACGGCCGACCCCGCGATGGTCGTCAATCGTAGCCACGAGCGGATATTGGCCACGAAAACGGCGCGCCTTCGGGCCTATGAAAAGCTCGGGGAGATCCTGAATGGAGTCACGGTTGATTCTCAGGGCATCCTGGGTGAAGAGCTTCTGAGAAGCAGTACACTCGCTTCCTCTATGACGGCCACCATCCGAAATGCCCAGATCATCGAGGAGCGATCTGAGATTAATCCCGAGGATGGATCCATCATGGGATTCGTCACCGTAGCGGTCCTGACGCGGAACCTCAACCGGCCCATCGTTGAGCACATCCTCACCACAAGGCCGCCCCCAGTCCCTGAAAAGGTTTACGTTCTTCCGGCCCCTGTTGTCAGGGAGACACCCCCTACCGATCCGGTCGAGACAGCACCGACTGGGCCGGTCCCCACGGGCCTCATCGTCGATGCGTCGGGCCTCGGGGGAGATGCGTCCATCGCTATCTCGCTTCTGACTCACCCTGATCGGAAGGTGGTCTACGGTCCCAACTTGCTGGACCGGGAGGTGGCGTTTAACATCGGTCGTGCGCAGTACCACGGGAGCGTAGAGGCCGCCCAGGCTGAAATCGAGCTTTTGGGGGACAACCCCATGGTCGTGCGGGCAGTGAGCGTAGAGGGGAAAAACCGGGCGGACTACCTCATCTCGAAAGAGGATGCCCAGCGGGTGAAACTGGCCGACCTGGACGGAGGGTTCCTCCGGCAGTGCAAGGTCGCGGTCATCCTGAGGTAAGGACACAACGGGAGGGGAGGGGTGACACGGGTTCGGCCCCCTTTGAAGAAAACTACTTGGGCATTCTGTACATTGGGCAGGGGAGGGGTCTTTCTGCTCCTCGCGCTGCTCCTGGGGTCCCCGGGAGGAGCGGCGGCTCAGGAGAATGAGACCCAGCGCGTCCGGGCGCCCGGGATCGGAAGCATCATCGACCAGGATATCGCCCAGGCCCGAGACCAAGCCATCGCCGATGCCCGGGTAAAGGCCCTGGAGAAGGCCGTTGGGGTCTACATCGAATCAGAGGCCCTTCTGAAGAACGAGCTCCTTCTCCATTCAGCCATCCGGGATCAGACAGCCGGCTTCATCCAGGATTATCAGGTTATACCGGAGACTGAGCGGCAGGATGAGGACCTCTATAAGCTCGAGATCGAGGCCCAGGTCGTCCCGAGGGAGTTCCAGGGCAAGCTCAAGGGCCTTTTGAGCAATGCCTCCATCATTGTCCAGATCCAAGAAACCCTGTGTCAGCGGGTCGTAGATGCCCCACGCGTGGAAAATGAGGTCATCAACCGCCTGACGGCAGAGGGTTTTCAGGTCCTGGACCAGGAGCAGGCCCGGCGCCTTAACCGCCGTGACGTGGAGCTCGTGGCCCTCCATGGAGACCGCGAGGCCGCCGCCCGGATGGGTTTAAAATTTCTTTCCAACATTATTGTCACGGGGGTTGCCGAGGCCCACTTTGGGCAGGAGACGAGCGGGATTGTCTCTCCGCGGGTTGAGGGCTTCGTCCGCGTGATTGAGGCCGACACAGCCCGAATCTTGGCCAACCAGCGGATGCCCTCCCGGGTACCAGGCGCCTTTGGCCTGAATTGTGAGGACGCGGGCGGAAAGGCTCTGGATAAGCTTGCCTCTGATACAGCAGAGGTTATCCTGGAAAAGCTCAAGGAACACTTTAATGGAAACGAGCGCCGCATCACGCTCGAAGCCACTGGACTAAAAAACTTCGATGACTTTCGAAGGCTGAAGGCGTTCCTGGGGGAGCTTCGTTGGGTGAGCGAGGTGGAGGAGGGGACCTTTCAGGGCCCCACGGGTCGTGTTCCCCTAATATATCCTGAAAAAATCGTCTATCTGGCGACCAGTCTAAACCGAAGGCCCGAATACAAGCTCATCTCCTTCGATGAAAACAGCATCTTCCTAAGGGTCCAATAAGGGGCCTTCCCCATCCCCTGTTTCCGATCAAGGGGTCGGGGAGGCTGAACGCACGCCATGCGGCGCCTCTTTCCCATCTTACTTTTCGCTCTTCTGCTCCCGGCCCCTTTGGGGGCCGAGGAGGCCCGCAAGGAGCTTCGCCCGGCCCTGCAGATGGTCGAAGGGGGCCAGTATCTAGAAGCGATAGGCCTCTTGAGGGAAGTGATCGAGGGTGCCCGGGACCCTCTTCTTAGGGCTGAAGGCCTGAAGGTCGAGGGAGACATCCTGAGCTACTGGCTGGACCAGCCCCAGGCCGCCCTGAAGGCCTATCAGGGGGCCTTGCAGGGGGACCTCCTCGAAGAGGACCGGGCGGCCGCCCTCTTCAACTTGGCGATGATCCATTACCAGAGCCGGCGCCACCGGGAAGCCGAGACCGCCTTCCAGGGCTACCTCTCCAAATTTCCCTCCCACCTAAGGGCCCGAACCGCCCGTTTTCTCCTCGACCGGGCTCGGGCCGGGCCAAGGAGTCTCCCAAAGCCCTTCCCCCTTCGACTGAGGTCCCGCCCAGTGTCCCAGAAGACAGCCCCGAGCAGGAGATCGTGGTGGCCGTCCTGAAGGGAGTCCCTTCTGCCACTATCGAGGCCCAGGCGGAAATCCTCCTTCGTCTGCCTCAAGGCGGAGAGAGGATTTTTAGAAGCCCCCTTAAGCTCACGCTGAGGGGAGGGGAGATCCTGGTCGGGGGGCAATCTGTGCCAGATGGGGTGGAGGTACAGTCCCGAGCGGGAAACCTAAAGCTCGAGGGGAAATCCTATCGCGGGGTGCTCGTCCTTGGGAGAGGGAAGGGGGGTCTCCTCGTTCTGAACCGCCTTGGGGTGGATGCCTATGTGAAGGGTGTGGTCCCCAAAGAAATGTTGGCAAGCTGGCCCTTAGAGGCCCTGAAGGCTCAGGCGGTTGCCGCTCGCACCTACGTGCTCTATCAGGTGGGGAAACGCCAAGACCAGAGCTACCACGTCGACGCGACCGTGCGCTCTCAAGTTTACGGAGGGGCTGAGGCGGAGCGGGAGGTCTCGAGCCAGGCCGTCGATGAGACGCGGGGAGAGGTCCTCACCTATGAGGGGAAACCCATCGTCGCTTACTTCCACGCCCATAGCGGTGGCTTTACGGAAGATGCGGGCTCCGTGTGGGGGGTCAGCCTCCCCTATCTTCGGGCGGTCCGAGACACCTTCAGCATCGAGGCAGGGGAACAACAGTGGGAGCACGCCATTTCCCTCTCTGATCTCTCGGCCCGTGTTCGACAGGGGAGGGGAGGGATCGGGACGGTGCAGAACGTTTTGTCTGTTGAGCGAAGTGCCTCGGGACGAATTGAAGCTGTCCGCTTGGTGGGCGCGCAGGGGGACGACCAGTTGAGCGGCAACAGCTTTCGCCTGAAAGTGGGGGCCGGGAAGATGCGAAGCACGTTGGCGAACTTCCGCCTTTCGGGGCAAAACCTTCGCGTGTCAGGTCAGGGCTTTGGTCACGGTGTGGGGATGAGCCAGTGGGGAGCCTATGCCATGTCTAAAAGAGGGATGAGCTACCGCGAGATCCTTTCCTTCTATTATCCGGGGGCGGTCCTTGAACGTTTTTCCCCTGGGCCTTAACCCTCCGCACAGATACGTTTTGCCGGACAATCGTTTTTTCCCTCAAGCTCGTTGAGGGTCTGCCACTACCGCCCGTCGGGTGTATAATGGCGCCCCGCACGGGTAGCTTGGCGGATTTCATTGCGAGGAAAGAGACATCCTTTGATCGATCTTCATACCCACAGCTTTTTCAGCGACGGGGTTCTCGTTCCCTCTGAACTCCTTCGCCGGGCCGAGGACAAGGGAATTGAAGCCCTTGCCATCACCGACCACGTGGACGCCTCCAACGTCGACTTCGTGGTCCCCCGACTGGTCCAGGTCTGCCAGGACGTGGCCCCTCACCTTTCCCTTCGACCCATCCCGGGCGCTGAGATCACGCACGCCCCACCGGCCACCATTGCGGGCTTGGTGAAGCGGGCCCGAGAGTTGGGAGCAAAGATCGTGACGGTCCACGGCGAGACCATCACCGAACCTGTCCGCGAGGGAACCAACCGGGCCGCCCTCATGTCAGAGATCGACTTCCTGGCCCATCCGGGTCTTATCACTCTTGAGGAGGTGAAGCTCGCCATCGAGCGGGGCATCCTGCTCGAGATCACAAGCCGCCGGGGCCACAGCCTCACTAATGGTCATGTGGCCCAGCTGGCCCGCGAGGCGGGGGCGGGTCTCATCGTTAATACGGACACCCATGAGCCCGGAGACCTCCTGGACGACCCCTCCGCCCGGGAGGTGGCCCTCGGGGCGGGGCTCTCCGAGGCCGAAGTGGCGGCCGCCTGGGCGCGCTCAAAGGATCTTGTTGCCCGGGCGTACCCCTGAACAAAGGCTCCGTTATCGTCTCAGCAAAATTGTGCTAAAATTCAGATTTCATTAACAAAATCTCACATGCGTTCTTTCAGGAGAGTGGTGGTCCATGCCAAAACGAAGGCTCCCTCAAACCGACTCCTTAAAGTGGCCAGATCAGTTCCTCATGTATTTCGCAAACGCCTATGACTACGTTCAGACCCATGCGGCCTTTGTGTCGATTATCCTTGCAGCCGTCTTTGCTGTGGGGGGACTTGTCTGGGGTTATTCTGCCTTTCTATCGGCGAAAGACCAGCGGGCAGCCGCAGAGATGGCCGTACTCCTATCGAGCGACTCCCAGGCATCTCTCTTCCAAGAGTTCCTGGCGGACTACGGGAGAACCTCAAGCGCCCCCTTGGCCTGGCTCTATCTCGCTCACGAACAATATGCAGAAGGAGACTACCAGACGGCCCTCGAGAGCTACGACCGGGCCGCCTCGTCGCGCCGGACATCGGACTACCTTCAAGACCAGGCCCTCCTCGGCAGGGCCTATTCCCTGGTGGGCCTGAGAAGCTGTGAGGAGGCCGAGACCCTGTTCCGCCGGTTTATTGCGCTCTCGGGACCCCTTCCCAAGGATGACGCCCTTCTTGCTATCGGTCGCTGCCACGAGGGGGCTGAAGACTGGGAGACGGCCCTCCTGCGCTATGAGGAGTTTCTGGAGACCTATCCTGAGTCACCCTTTGTGACTCAGCAGCTTCGGAGAACCCTGGAAGGGCTTCAGCAAAGGGCCCTTTTGGGGAAGTAATCCCTGGGGCCATTTTTGGAACCCATGCTACTTCCGATAAGATATATTATGTTAAGCTGATATGGGAGATGGGGCGCCACGGGGCATGAAGTGCTTTCAAGCCTTTCCTCAAGTAATTCATTAGCTTTATATCTGTTAATTAATGGAAATTGGGCCGCTGGGGGTTTAAGGGTAGTAAGCCCGGGCCGCCTGGATCAGTACCCGCACCCTTTTTGGGTCTACAGGGGCCTGAATGCCCCCGATTTCCTTCAGGGCCCTCCCTACAATGGCTCCATCGGCAATTTCAAGAAGGGGGGCGATGTTTTTCGCCGAGACGCCGCCCCGATAAGGACCGGGGCAACCCCAGAGGCCTCTTTGGCGGCCCTAAGGAGGTTTTTGTCCACAGGATGCCCTGTTGTCCCTGCCTGAGACGATGAGGGCGTACGAAAGGCCTCGGGACAGGAGGTCCTCTGCCTCCTGGGCGGGATCGGCGAAAACTAGGGGCGAGGCGTGCTTGACGGAGATATCGGCGAAGACAAGGATTGGGCCTCTTCGCAGGCGAAGGGTCTCATGGGCCCTTCCCTGCAGGATCCCCTGGTCTGTGAGAAGGGGCCCACGTGGACATTGACCCGGATAAAGGAGGCCCCTGAGGCCTCAGCGACGGCGAGGGCGCCCCGAGCGTCGTTTCGAAGGACGTTAATCCCAAAGGGGAGACCGAACCCCAGAAGGTGGGTCGCCGCCTCCGTCATGGCCGCCAGAGAGATGGCCTCAACCCGCCTTGGAAAGTAAGGGGCATCCCCCAGATTTTCTAGAAGCAGTCCGTCCATTCCTCCTTGTGCGAGATGTTTAGCGTCCTCCAAGGCCAACTGCAGGACTTTTTTGAAATCGCCTCCGTATCCAGGGCTCCCCGGAAGGGGGGCCAGGTGAACCATGCCGATGAGGGGTTTTTGGCGTCCAAAGAGTGCCTTGAGCATATTAGGTTTGTCCCCTCCCCTTCTGCGTCACGAAAAGACGTACCCGGAAAATCCGGGAATTGCCTGAGCAAGGTTGCCCGGATATGATGACGGGGATGCCTTTGTTAGGAGAGATCGTTTATTGAAGCCTCAAACGACTCCCACCCTTTCGCCGGATGTGCAGGCGGTCTTCAAAGAGACGGTAAAGATCCGGCGAGACCTCCATCAACACCCCGAGCTCGGCTACCAGGAAGTCCGGACGTCAGCCAGGGTGGCGGAGGTTTTGAAGTCCCTTGGTCTTGAGGTCAAGACCGGGGTCTCCAAGACCGGCGTGGTCGGCCTCCTTCAAGGAGAACAGCCTGGAAAGACGATCCTCCTTCGCGCGGACATGGACGCGCTCCCCGTCCAGGAGGAGAATGAAACTCACTATGCCTCCCAGAACCCCGGCGTGATGCACGCCTGCGGCCATGACGGTCATACCTCAATGCTCCTCATGGCGGCGAAGGTCCTCACGCAACGAAGAGGCCGTCTGAGGGGTAACGTCAAGTTCATTTTCCAGCCCGCCGAGGAGGGGCCGGGGGGGGCAAAGCCGATGATCGAGGCGGGGGTCTTGAAGGACCCCACCGTGGAGGCCGCTCTGGGCATCCACCTTTGGAACGATCTTTTGCTCGGGCAGATCGGCGTTCAGTCGGGCCCCATCATGGCCAGCACGGACCAGTTCGAAATCATCATTCGCGGCAAGGGGGGCCACGGCGCAAAGCCTCAAGCGGCCGTTGACCCCATCGTGGCAGCCGCCCATGTGATCACAGCCCTCCAGACCCTCATCAGCCGAGAGCGGGATCCCATGAAGGCCGTCGTCCTCTCCATCGGAGCTATCCAAGGGGGGGAGGCTTTTAACGTGATCCCATCCGAGGTAAAACTCCTCGGCACCGTGCGCACCCTTTCAGAGGATCTCTTTGAGGCAATGCCGGGGAGGATCGATCGGGTGCTTCAGGGAACAACTGCCGCGCTCGGAGCTCAGGGGGAGCTCCGATACACCCGCCTCTACCCCTCGACGATCAACGACGCCGGCATGGCCGGGCTGGTGGAGGGTGTCGCAACCGAGCTGGTCGGGGAGGAGAGGATTGTCCGCCATCCAGCCACCATGGGGGGTGAGGACATGTCCTTTTTCCTGAATGAGGTCCCGGGCTGCTACTTCTTCATCGGGTCTTCCAACCCCGATCGTTCCCTCGACTACCCCCACCACCACCCCAGATTCGACTTCGACGAGGCCGCCCTGGGTGTCGGGATCGAGATGCTGACCCGGACCGTGGAGACCTACCTGAACGAGAAGAATTAGCCCGCTTCATCTTCGAATGCGATTCTTGAATTCTTGGTCTTGTCCTCTAAGTCATACTTCACGCAAGCGCCCTACCCTTTTCTTATCCCCTGCCCTCAGCGATGATGGCGATGGCCAGCGCGGTGGTAACGGCGACGATCGCCCAGAAAAGCAGCTCTAAAAACACCAGAGCGATCGGCTCGCCGAAGAGGTTGAAGGGTGTGAAAAATTCAAAGAAGGCGTAGGAGAGGAAGAACACAAGGAGAGCCATCCGCCACGCCTTTCGCACGACCCCGTCCGGCCACGCAGGGGAAACCCATCTGAAAACGAAGCCCTGCCTGATGCCAAAGAGGACCAGCCCGATGGCGAACGTAATCGGATTCGTCACCGCCAGCGGCAGCGGGTCAATCTCCGTCCATACCGCAATCAGCTTAGGGCTTTGGATGGAGGGGTCCATCAGGATCCCTCCGCCAAGAAGCTGGAATATCAGAAACCCAAAGAGGTTCAGCACCAATCCTCCGACAAAACCCGCAAGCAGTGTTCTGGAGAAGGAACTTTTCATGGCGATACCCTCCTCTTGTTAGGGGATAGGGCGTCGTGGAAAGCCCCTCCCCGCTTCCCCTGAAACCCCAGACTGGATTGATCCGCTAACCTCCATTAAGGTAGAGTTCCACTCCTTGGACAGGTCCCGTGAAAGGAGACGAGGTGGACGTTCTCGGGGTTTATTGTTTTGGCCAGCATGATTCCTCGGCGGCCCTCCTTCAAGACGGCCGGGTCCTCGCCGCCTGTGAGGAAGAACGTTTCACGCGAAAGAAATTCGACAACTGTTTTCCCGCCGAGTCCATGGCCTTCTGCCTTGGCCAGGGCAGCATCGAGGCCAGGGACCTTGACGCCGTGGCATTTGGCTGGAATCCGCGCCTCCATCGGCTCGACAAGGCCCTTCACATCCTGAAACATTTTCCCCGCTCACTGCGGGTTCTCACCCGCTCCGGGCCACGGCATCTCCGCCTGGACTCCTTCGCCCGACATTTTAGCAATAGAACTAATTTTAGGGGACCCGTCCACCTGGTCAACCACCATCTGGCCCATGCGGCAAGCGTCTTCTTTCTGTCCCCCTTCGAGGAGGCGGCCATCCTGACCATTGACGGCGTGGGAGAGTGGGAGACCGTCTGGATGGGTCGAGGCCGAGGGCTGCAGCTGGAGAAAACAAGATCCCAAGGATGGCCCCATAGCCTGGGAAACGTGTGCACGTCGGTCACTCAATATCTCGGCTTTCAGATGTACAGCGATGAATACAAGGTAATGGGGCTTGCCCCTTATGGACGCCCTATTTATTTGGACTTATTTCGAAAGATAACGCCTTTGACAGACAGAGGTTTTGACGTTGACACTTCTTATTTCGGCTACCATATCGGGAAGAATCTGACCTATTCCAAGAAGTTCATCCGAGAGCTTGGACCTCCGCGAGAGCCTGAAGGGGAGATTCTTCCCCGGCATCAAGACATCGCGGCCTCCCTTCAAGCGCGGACAGAGGAAATTTTTGTCCATCTCGCAAGAGAAGCCCTACAGCATACAAAGACAAAATATCTCTGTCTGGCCGGGGGTGTCGCCCTAAACTCCGTCGCCGTCGGGAAGATCATCGAGCTTGGCCTTGCCGAGGAAGTCTATGTTCCCCCCTGCGCCGGGATGCGGGGGTCTCCCTCGGGGCGGCCCTCTACGTTGCCCACCACCTCAGTGGCCAGGAACGACAAGAACCTCTTCTGGACGCCCGTCTGGGCCCGGAGTGGTCGGACGAGGTTATCCGGGAAACGCTGGAGGGGACCGGCCTCCCCTATCAGGAGTGGAGTGAGGGGGAGACGGCGGCCACGCTGGCGGCAGGACAGGTGGTGGGGTGGTTTCAGGGCCGAATGGAGTTTGGTCAAAGGGCCCTCGGGGCCAGAAGCATCCTGGCAGACCCTCGCCGCCCGGAGATGAAAGATTTTATCAACGCCAAGGTCAAGTTTCGCGAAGCCTTTCGCCCCTTCGCACCCTCGGTCCCAGAAGAGCGTTTGAGCGAGTTTTTTCATGGGATGCAACCCTCTCCTTTCATGACCCAGGTTTACCGGATTCGGGAAGAAAGTCGCCCCCTCCTGCAGGCCGTCACCCACGTCGATGGGACGGCCCGCGTACAGACCGTCCGGCGGGATTTCCAGCCTAAATTTTGGTCTCTCCTTCAGGCCTTCGAGGCCCAGGCCGGCGTTCCCGTCCTCCTCAACACCTCGTTCAACTTGAGGGGGGAGCCCATCGTGAATACCCCGGAAGAGGCGGTGAAGACTTTTCTCAGGGCTGATCTGGATCTTCTCGTAATGGGACGCTGGGCGGCCCGAAAGGATCCCGAAAAACCTTAGCGAGGGGTTCCCCCCCCTTGGCCCAATCCGTCGACTTTCGCTGCGCCAAAACGCCTTAGTCATCTACCCTGCTGCCGGGTTTTATTTCTCTTTCCACAGATAGATCCTCAGACGCACCAGATTTTGAAGCGTCCTGATGATGCGAGGGACGATGCTGAGCGGAGGCGGGCGCATCTCCTCGACCACCACCGGGACCTCTATCACCCTCCACCCGTTCGAGATTCCCCGCAGGATGAGCTCCGTATCAAAGATGTCTTGTTCAAAGCGGACCTTCTCGAGAAGGGAGCGAACCGCCTGAGCCCTCCACAGCTTGATGCCATGGGTGTCATGGAAGGGGAAATTGAAAAGGAGGTGTGAAACCTTTTGGAACCCCCAGGTGATGAGAAGCCGGCTCCAGGGGCGACGGTCTTCAGAACCCGGGATGTTCTTGGCCGCGATGATCAGGTCATAGCGGTCCATCATGTCCAGGCCCTTTCTCGCAAACTCGACGTCCCAATAATCCAGGTCAAAGTTAACGATGAATCGACCTCGAGCCTGTCGAAACCCTTCGCGAAGCGCACGTCCGTAGTCAGCCTCGGGTAAGTGCAGAACTCGGATTTCAATCCGCCCGCTATAATTTTCGGTGAGGGCTTTGGCTATGGCAGGGGTTTCGTCGGAACTCCCATTTTCGACCAGCAACAACTCCGCGCGGACCTGTAGCTTCTTGTTGAGCGCGGCGAGGAGGGCCTCGGCAGTCTGACGTAGGAGCTGTTCTTCGTTGTAAAGGGGGATGACGACGGAAAGCTCGATGTCGCCGCCGGGTCCCTCAGGGAGATTCAACTAACCGCCGCCTCCTGCCTCAGAATCATCATAAAACCTCTTGGTTCGGCCCCTGCGCCGGGCCCAAAGGGATCCCCCGGCCAGGCCGAGACCGACGAGAAAACTCCCTGACGAGATTCCAAGGCCCCACAGAAAGGTTTGGGGGAGGAACCGGAATCGAACCTCGTGAATTCCAGTGGGCACCGGCACGGCGCGGAAAATGTAATCGCCTGTCAGGAGCAGGCCGGACGGCCGTCCACTTCAGCCCTCCAGCCGGGGTGGTAGCTGTCCGTGAGGACCAAGACGCCTGGTTGATCTGTGTCCGTTTCCACCACCACCTCATTGAGCCCGTAATGGACTATTTCGGCCTGGGCCCGGGTGGCGAATTCTCCCGGACGATGCTCCGGCGGAAGGGGGGCATCCAGCAGCACACGACGGCCAAAGTCGAATCCACTATCGGACATTCGGGCGATGGCCTCCTGAGGGCCCGTTGCCACTTCCGTCTCGTGAACGATGAAGGCGCGGGGGAGGACGTCCCGGTTCTCGTAGATCCGCACCTCGCTGGAATGAACCAACCGGAACTGATCGGGCCGGAGCAGATCGGACTCATCGTTTGAAAGGATCAAGTATTTCACATTAAAGAGATTAAGCCATTTGAACCAAACGGTGTTTCGGTACATGTCGAAACGATTTCGATAAAGGTTGTCCAAACCAACCAGGTTCGAGCCCTCGATGCCGCTGAAGAGTTGTGCATGGCGGCCCCACATGAAATTTGTCCAACCCCGGATATCAGATACCCCTTCCACCATAGCCGTGTTGGGGGCAAGAACGCGAGCAAACCAGCTGAAGGGCCCTGCGAAGTCTTGAAAGGCGGTGATGCGAAAAAGGCCCGGCTGGCTTTCAAGATACTCGAAGGCGGCGGTGCGGGGATACCACTGCTCCCGCGTGGGCAAACGAAAGGGAAGCCGTGTCATCACGATGAGGTCCACGGCCAGCAGGCCGATGATAAGAACCCAGGCGGTCCGACGGGCCAGAACCTTCCGGCTCCAAAGAAAGAGGCCCACCATCGCGGCCACCGTGACAGCAATCGCCATCATCGGGGAAGCATTCCCCAACAGGCGCCCCAAAGACCCCTCCCCTCCCAGGGAACTTCTCACAAAAGCCATCCAAGAAGGAGGACCAGGACAACAGAAAATGCCACGAGATGGCGTCTTTTCCGGCGCACCTCATCGCCACTCTCCAGGAGATGTTGCAGGCTCAAGGCTCCCAGGACGGGAATGACTATGGTTGTCACCAAGGCCTGATTGTGGTGTTGGAGGAAGGGGCGGATGATTGAGACGGGCAAAAGCTCACCCCAGTTCAGGGTGACTAACGTCACAAGAAACCGGCCCAATCCGGAGATGAGAAGAGAAGCGATGGCAACGCCCAGATAGAGACGGTAGGGTTGGCGCTGAACCCGTCCAAGGGAGAACAGGATAACGATGAAGGTAAGAAAACCGAAGTAAAAGAGATTTCCCCCGAAAGCCCGCAAGACAAGCGGGGGACCGATGGGGAAGGCCAGATTAAGGCCCAGGTAGGCAAACTGCTTGGTCAGGGCTGGTCCGGTCGCATCCACCGCATCCAGGTCTATGGGATACCCCGAAAGGAGACGGGATGAGAGGAGAAAGTTTTCGGCGGAAGGAAGAAGCTTTACTCCCGAGATTCCCAGGCAGAGGACAAGGGCCAGCAGGGAACCGGCGATGAAGTGAAGTTTGAAAGACCCAGGCCAGCCCCGCCATCGCCGAAAAACGACGCCCAGCCACAAGACCCCCATTAGGGCGTAGAGGACCGGCGTGTTGAACTCGAGTCCCCCAAGGAAAATGAGCGCCAGGGTTCCTCCGAGAAGGACAAAAGGCCAGTACCTGAAGGGGGGGTCTGCCGCGACATCCAGAGCCCAGAGGGCGAGGGGGATCCACATCAGCTCCTCAATGCTGAGGAGAAACGTCTGTTAAATCAGTTGGCCTGAAAACATGAATATGAGGGCCCCGGCTGAGGCGGCCCCTCGGCTTCGGGTCAAGCGGAAGAGATAGAGGTACATGAACAGGCCCGCCAAAAAAACCTGGAGAGCAACGTGCCAGTTGATGGCCGCGGGGAAGTCGAGAATGGCGTATATGAAGTTCGTCACGGCCAGGGTGTGCTTGTTCGAGCCGGCAAAGAAAGGCGTTCCGCCCAGGATGAGGGGGTTCCAGAGGGGGAACTCCCCACGCTCAAAGAGCGCCCGTGCGAGAAAGATCTGGTTGGGGATGTAGAAAGTGGTGTTGTCCTGCTCGATGAGCTCTGCGATGTCCCGGTAAGGGCTGTACGCCTTCCAGGGGTGGGATGAAAAGAGGGCTGGCCCGTCTGTCCACACCCGGTTCCCGAAGAGGGAGCTGGAAAAATAGATCCCGGTCAGCCCGGCCAAGAGAATGACAACGAGAATATGGCGTTTCATCCGAGGTTTCGTCCTCGGCGGGTGTCTGTCACGGTCCCTGGGTGCACCTGAAGGCAACGGTGAAGTCGTGGGAAGCGATTCTTTCGCTCCAGCGCTGGTCTGTGGTGAGCAATCTGTTGAACAGATTGATCCAGGACCCCCCCCTTCTGAAGGACCCAGTTCCCTGGGGCCTGAGGGGGTTCCCGCTTCAAGTCCTGGACTCGAACGCCCCAGGCCCCTGGAGTGGGTCGCCTGTTCGGGTCCAGGACTCCCAGTGGGTAGCTCTCGCTCACCCATTCGGCCACGTTTCCAGCCATCTGGTAGACGCCGTGCGGGCTGACTCCGTTCGGAAAGGCGGTGACCGGGGCGGTATAGTGATAGCCGTCGGCCTTGAAGTCGGTTGTGAAATAGTCCTGCCCGACTTTCAGGACAGGGTTGAAATTGGCCCGGTCAGTGGAATTCGGGTAATAGAGCTCTGGGGCGCCTCCCCACGGGAGAGTCCGGAAGTCATCGCCGCGTGCGGCCTTCTCCCATTCGGCCTCCGTAGGAAGACGTTTGCCGGCCCAGGTACAGTAGGCGCTGGCATCGTCGAAGGAGACCCCCACCACAGGGTGCTCCGGGTCATCGAACCGAGGGTCTTTCCAAAAGCGCGGCTCCTGTCGGCCTGTGTCCTTCAAGAAGATGCCGTATAGGCGATTCGAAAGCTCATACTTGTCGATGTAGAAGCCTTTTCTTAGCCCGGGGTCAGACAAGGTGGGTGTGCTGGAAACCTGAAGAGGTCCTGGTGCGATCCACACCATGGGTGCCCCGTCGCGGTCTTGGATCTCCCTCGGGTTTTGGGCGAAGGCAGGCTCTCCAAACACCGGGGGGATGGATAGGGTGACTAGTCCCGCCACAAAGAGAAGGAGGGAAACTTTCATAGAGAACGGGTCTCCCTCAAAGAGGCCTCATCATGCGTGCATCTTAGCATGAGGGGGATGAGCAGGAGGAGATGTCGTCAGACCCCATGAGCTTCAAAGATCCTTTGTCAGAGATCGGCCGTTTTCAAAAGATACCCTTCTCTCGAAGCAGGGCGATCCCATCCAAGACTTCTTCCTCTTTCGCCTGGCGGTGAACCTCCAGGACCCGAAGGGTGTCGGGCGAAAGGTGGCTTGCCAGGAGGTCGTAGTCGGAGTCCCCTTGGCCCGGGGCGATGTGGTCCGCGTATCCTTTTGCGTCATGAATGTGAAGGCCGATGAGGTGGGGCCCAAGGACCGGAAGGACCTCCGCCATGCGGGCGAGGCCCAGGTTCTCATGGACGGTACCGTGGCCCACATCGTGCCAGTATCCAAAATTTCCCCCATCGAAATCC
Source organism: bacterium (assembly GCA_965249615.1). Classification (GTDB taxonomy): domain Bacteria; phylum UBA8248; class UBA8248; order JACPRG01. Next base: position 346,165 of record CBDFMI010000005.1, read on the forward strand.
TTCAGGATTTGTGCGGTCTCTTCATAAGTCGGGTAGTCCTCCAGATAAATGCGGTTCTCGATACCGAGGAGGATCCCCAGGGCCTCCGCTTGGCCTGTCAGGGCCTCAAGGCTGAAGTAGACGGCGTCTTTGACCGCCTCCCCTGCCCGGGCCCGCTCGGCCTTAATCTCCGAGATTTTCTCAACACCCTCCTGGGTCTCGATCCGGTCGCGGTCAAAGAGGTCCTTAAGGAGCTTGTTCGGAGGTTCCAGAGAGGTGGTCCCCAGGTGAAGCACAACGGCCTTTGCCTCGAGATCGGCCGCCAGCTCCAAGGTCCGCTGGGAGAGCTCCAGGGCAACACCGCGCTCCTCGGCGTCCGAGGAGGAAAAGAGGGGCTCTGGGCGGGCCTCCTCTCCGGGCAGAAGCCTAGGGGTGAACGTGGGGCAGTAGTTATGCACACTGGTGGTTGAGATGGAGTGCTCGCGAAGGGCGGGGAGGATCTCTCCCAAGAGGGGTTTGGTGACGGAATTGGAGATCTCGATGGCCTGAAAGCCAAAACGTTTCACCTCATCCAGAATAAACGCCCCGTTCTTCTCATCACGCCAGTAAACAGTAGAGATAGCAATCATCTGATCACCCCAAGTTACGCTAGAAATTTTGGCTTTCGTTTCTCCAGAAAAGCCCGGGTTCCCTCCTGCATGTCCTCGGTTCCGCAGATCCCCCCAAAGAGATCAATCTCTATCTGAAGACCTTGGGCGAGGCTTGTCTCCAACCCATCTCGAACCGCTTGCAGAGTGGCCTCCACCGCCCGACGGGGCTGTGCGGCCAAAAGGCGGGCGAGATCCTCGGCCGTCTCGAGAAGGCGGTCCTTTGGAACTACCTTTTGAACGAGACCAATGCGCTCGGCCTCGGTCGCCTCTATCACCCGTCCCGTCAGAAGGAGTTCCAGCGCCCTTCCCCGGCCCACCAGGCGAGGGAGCCTCTGGGTGCCACCATAGCCGGGGATAATTCCAAGACCGATTTCGGGCTGGCCCATTTTTGTCCCCTCGGCGGCGATCCGAAGTGTGCAGGCCATGGCCAGTTCAAGACCCCCCCCGAGAGCGTAGCCCTGGATGGCCGCGATCACTGGCTTATTGAGGCCCTCGATAAGCCCGAAGACTCGGTGCCCTCGCTCTGCCGTGGCCCTGCCGGAAACAGCGTCCAGGGGTGCGAGCTCGCTGATGTCGGCCCCCGCCACAAAGGACCGCTCCCCCGCCCCGGAAAGGATCGCGACGCGAATAGAGGGTTCATCGCGAATCTTCAGAAAGGCCGCCTCAAGCTCTTCCATGGCGGTCTGGTTGAGGGCGTTCATTGTCTTCGGGCGGTCGACCGTCACGAAGGCAATTCTGTCCCGAAACTCTGAGGTGATGGGGGATGTCCCCATGGCCAAAAACCTCCTTCGAAATGGACGGCTAAGTGGCTCCCAGTTCTTCCAGTCGCTTGTCGCTGATCCCGAAGTGATGCGCGATCTCGTGGATGACCGTCTCTCGGATCTGCTCCCGGATCTCTCCCGGACCTCGGCAGGCCTCCTCGATGGGACCCTGAAAGAGAGTAATGCGGTCCGGGAGGATCGGGGGCAGATAGACTGTGCGCTTTGTCCTGGGGACCCCCTGGTAGAGCCCGAAGAGGGTGTGGTGAGGAGGGACATCGAGCGTGTCTAAGATCTCGTCACCCGGCCAGTCTTCAACCACGATCTCGACGTTGTCGAGCTTCTTGCGGAAATAAGTGGGGAGCTCCCTGACCGCTTCAGCCACCAGTTCTTCAAAGACCTCTTGCCTCATGGACCCCCTTTAAGTCTCGGTGATGTTCATCAGGGAAGACCTGCGGATGGCCTCAGACTTAATGTCGTTTATTACTATAGACCAGGAATACATCAGGAATCTTTTGACTTATCGTTATGGCCTTCAAAGGCTTCAGCGATCAAGGCCAGGCCCTGCCCTCCCCCGACAGAGGCCGCCACCAGGCCAAAACGCTGTGCCCTTCGCTGAAGTTGCATGAGGATTGTGAGCGTAAGACGGGCCCCGCTTGCCCTCAGGGGGTGGCCCAGCGCCACGGCTCCTCCGTTCACGTTGACGAGCTCCCGGTCGAGCCCCAATTCCTTTTCCACCGCCAGATATTGTGCCGCGAAGGCCTCATTGACCTCAATGAGGTCCATGTCCTCCAGGCTCAGCCCGGCCTGCTTCAATGCCTTGAGGGAGGCGGGGGCCGGTCCAATGCCCATGATCTCGGGCGGCACCCCGACGATGCCCCAGGCCAAAAGGCGCCCGAGGGGCTTGAGATTCTTCTTTTTGACCGCGTCCCCTGCGGCCATAACCAGGGCGACGGCCCCGTCGTTGATCCCACTGGCGTTGCCGGCCGTCACGACCCCGTCTTCTTTAAAGGTGGGCTTGAGCTTTGAAAGCGCCTCCGGCGTAGTGTCCATCCGAAGCTGTTCATCTACCTGGAAGGGCCCCTCCTCCCCTATTCCCTCCTTGATCATGACCGGCACGATCTCCTCGGCCAGACGCCCCGCGGAAATGGCCTCCTTGGCCCGCATCTGGCTCTGGTAGGCAAAGAGGTCGGCCTCATCCCGGCTGATCCCGTACTGTTCAGCCAGGTTCTCGGCCGTTAGGCCCATGGGGCAGTTGGAGCGGAGGTCGGTCAGGAGGGCCGACAAGGTGTCCTCAAGGCTCGCCTGCCCCCGCCGAAGGCCCCAGCGGGCCCCGTAGATGGCATGGGGGGAGTTGCTCATGTTTTCTGCCCCCCCCCCCACGAGGACGAACTTGGACTCCCCTAAAAGGATCTGATAGGCCCCTTCGATAATGGCCTGAATGCCCGAGGCGCAAAGCCGGTTCACTGTGAGGGCTGGGGCGGTCAGGGGGACCCCCACATTGAGGCCGACGTGGCGGGCGAGATAAGGGGCATCCTGGCTGGTTTGGATGACATTACCGATGACCACGTGGTCAATGTCCTCGGGTGAGATCCCGGATCGCGCGAGGGCCCCTTGGCGGCGATGGTGGCAAGTTCCGTCGCCGTGTGGTCCTTTAGCGCACCCCCATAGGCTCCAAAAGCGGTCCTGGCGCCACCGAGGAAAACGATTTCTTTTTTCATGGATGCTCTGTCTCTTGAAAGGCCCTCAGTCTCCGGACCGCTGCAGGCTCACACGGGGAGGGGCTCAGGCCTTGAGGGCCCGGGCGGCCTCTTTGGCGAAGTATGTCACGATGAGGTCCGCCCCGGCTCGACGGATGGCTGTCAGGATCTCCATCATGGCCTTCTGCTCGTCGATCCAGCCCTTTTGGGCGGCGGCCTTGACCATGGCGAACTCTCCGCTCACGTTGTAGGCCGCGATAGGAAGATTAAAAGCGTCTCGCATCCTCACGATGATGTCGAGATACGGGAGGGCGGGCTTCACCATGATCATGTCTGCCCCCTCTTCCACGTCCAGCTCGACTTCCCGAAGGGCCTCCCTGGCGTTCGCCGGGTCCATCTGGTAGGTGCTGCGGTCTCCGAACGCGGGGGCTGAGTGGGCCGCCGCCCGGAAAGGCGCATAGAAGCAGGAGGCGTATTTTGCGGCATAGCTGATGATGGGAGTCGTTTTCAGGTCTTCGGCGTCAAGGACGCTTCGGATGGCCTTCACGCGACCGTCCATCATGTCTGAGGGGGCCACCATGTCCGCCCCCGCCTGGGCCTGTGAGAGTGCAGTCTTGGCCAGCAACTCTAGGCTGCGATCATTGTCAATGTGTCCGCCCGCGGTCACGACGCCGCAGTGGCCGTGGCTCATGTACTCGCAGAGGCACGTGTCGGCGATCACGACGAGTTCGGGAAGCTCGTCTTTGATGGCCCGGATGGCCTGCTGGACAATCCCGTCCTCGGCCCAGGCCCCTGTGGCCTCCAGGTCCTTCGTTTGGGGAACCCCAAAGAGCATGACCGCCGGGACTCCCGCCTCAAAAACCTCCCGCGCCTCGGCGGCCGCTCTATCAATGGAAACTTGATAATTGCCCGGCATCGGGGGGATTTCTTGTCGGACACCCTTCCCCGGGACAACAAACATGGGGAAGATAAACTGGGAGGGAGCGAGATGGGTCTCGCGGATCATCCGACGAAGCGATTCCTTCTCACGAAGCCTTCGAGGGCGATGAATGGGAAAGTCCATTAACTCTTCCTCAGCGGGAAACAACCCACAGAGTATCGCATACGAGCCCCGCCAGGGCCAATTCCCTGATCCAGAGAAGCCCTCTTTCTTTTGAGACTGGAGAAAAAGAAGAAGGTACGAAAATTCAGGCGGGATGGATGTGGGCTCGGCAAAACCCTGAGGCGTCCGGCCTCAGGCGCGAGCCTTTAGGTCTCATATTTATTGAAATCGTCCGGCTTCAAGTTCTCCAGCCAATTCTTCCAGTCTTCACCCATCTCCTCATCGGACTCCTTGCCGGCCACCTGTTCAGTGAAATCGATGCTGCGCGCCTCATCGATCACCTTCTTCTCCACAAAAATGGGAGCGTTCACCCGCAGGGCGAGGGCGATGGCGTCTGATGGGCGGGAGTCGACCAGGACTTCCGAGCCGTTGAGGTTCAAGGAGATGACGGCGTAGAAGGTGTTGTCTTTTAGGTCATTTACGACCACTCGGTTTACGTGGGCCGTGATTCCTTCCAGAATATTCTTGATGAGATCATGGGTCATCGGACGGGGTGTCGTCACCTGTTCCATCTCGAGGGCGATGGCGTTTGCTTCAAAGATACCCACCCAAATGGGAAGAGCCTTCTTCCCCTCGATATCCTTGAGGATCACGATGGGCATGTTGGTTAAGGGGTCGAGCGTCAGCCCCTTGACTTTCATCTCTATCATGGGCCTCTTCTCCTCCTTGGGGCTAGGCCGCCTGGCCTTCTAGGCTATGAGCTCTGCCTTGAGTAATGGTGACCGGGATCACGTGCCCGATCAGCCGTTCCGGCCCGGGGAAATTGACCACCTTATTGGTCCGAGTCCTCCCAGTGAGCTTCTCTGGCCCCTTGGCGCTTGGGCCTTCGACTAGGACCTCTTGCTCCCGCCCAACGATCTCCTGATTTTTTTGTAGGGAGATTTTAAGCTGAAGCCCCATCAGATGGTTAAATCTTTCCTTCTTGACCTCCTCCGGGATCCGGTCCGGCATCCCGGCCGCCGGCGTGTCGGGTCGCACTGAGTATTTAAAAAGAAAGAAGTTGTCGTATCTGACCTCTTCCAAGACCTCGCGGGTGGCCTCATGATCTTCGGGGGTTTCCCCGGGGAAGCCGACGATAAGGTCTGTCGTGATGGACACATCGGGAATGGCTCGCCGGAGGGCGGAAATCTTGCTCACATACTCTGAAGCCGTGTAGCACCTGGCCATCCGTTCCAGCACTCGGTCCGAGCCGGACTGGAGGGGAAGATGCAGGTGTTCGCACACCTTCTCCTCTTCTGCCATGACCTCGATCAGGGCCGGAGAGAAATCCTTGGGATGAGAGGTGGTGAACCGAACCCGCTCGATCCCGTCCAGCTGAGCCACACGTCGCAGAAGCCCTGGAAAGGCAGAATCTCCCGAGAAATCTCGACCGTAGGAGTTTACGTTCTGCCCCAGGAGGGTCACTTCTTTGAAGCCCTGCTCGACGAGATCACGGACCTCCTCTAAGATGGCGGTCTCGGGCTTGCTCACCTCCCGTCCCCTCGTCGCAGGGACGACGCAAAAACTGCAGTCATTGTTGCACCCGGTGGAGACGCTGACAAAGGCTTTTAGGTGGCCCTGACGCAGGATGGGCGTATCGACATCCCAGTCAAAGGGAACCGCCTCGACATCAGAGATTGCCCGGCCTTCCACCTCCATCCGCCCCAAAAGCTCAGGTAGCTTCGAGATATTCTTGGTGCCAAAGACCAGATCCACCGACGGGGCCTTGCGAATAATCTCCTCTCCCACCCGCGTGGCCACACAGCCGCAAACCCCGATCCGGACGTCGGGGTTTTTCGCCTTGAGGGCACGAAGTCTGCCGATCTGGCTGTAGACCTTCTGTTCTGCTTTCTCGCGGATGCTGCAGGTGTTAAGGAGGATGAGGTCTGCTTGAGAGGCGTCGTCGGTAGGCTCGTAGTCTTGGCTCTCCAGGATCCCGGAGATCCGCTCCGAGTCATACTTATTCATCTGACAGCCGTAGGTGATGATTGTGTATTTTTTGCCCATAGGGTGAAGCCTGTAAACGGGGTTGAATCCAATGACCAATCGGTAGCTGTAATATAAGTAGCCCCCAAAACCTTGTCAAGCCAGGGCAAGCCCACTGCCCCCCCCTCCGCCAAGGTCTTGAAGTGGAATCCCTTGTCCGACAAAGGGGGGATATGATATTGTGCCTGCGTAGGAAACGTTTCTGCCTCTTTCGGTCTGAGAAAACCTTGTCTCCTTCAGGGGGCCGGGACAATGCTGACCTACGGGGCCATTACACTCCGCCTCCTTGTTGCGGCGCTTCTCGGAGGACTCGTCGGTCTTGAGCGGGAACGCCGAAACCAGCCCGCCGGGCTTCGAACCCACCTAATCCTTTGTCTTGGGGCGGCCCTCATCATGCTGGTCTCCATCCAGATAGACGATTTTCGCCCGGTTACCTTAACGGCCTCCTTACGGAACCTTGAAGCCGTCAGTGAAGTGGAGGTTCGCTAGAGATGAAAAGGGCACTTCACGTCGCCATCCCCTTTTTGCTCATGGTCCTTTTGCCCGGTCTTGGGATCTCCGAGTCGATCGTCGAGACCTGGCCGCAGCCTTCAGGCCCCAAGGAAGCCCCCGCCGGCTGGGAGCTCCAGGAGTCGACCGGTTCCATCTCTGAAGGAGACATCACCGTGGAGGATGAAGAAGGGAAAGCCATCCTCCACCTCAAGAGCCGCGACAGTTCCTATTTAATAGGCCGCGAAAATCTCGAGATCGATTTGCAAAAAACTCCCCTGCTCACCTGGCGGTGGAAGGTCCGCACTCTTCCCATGGGTGCTGACGCCCGGGACACAAACGCCATTGACTCCGGCATCGCCCTCCACGTGACCTTTGATCCCGAAGAAGCGGGCGAGAGACGCGCCATCGGATACCTCTGGAACGGTAGCACCCCGAGGTGCAGCTATTTGCTCAACCCCAGAGAGAATTCCTTTTTCAAGCGAAGGGCCTTCCGGTTAGCCGGAGTCCCGGTCACATGGTTCGTCATCCTGCAAAATGAAGAGAGCCCAACGGACGTGTGGCTCACCGAGACCCGGGATGTCGCCGAGGACTACCGCCAGATCTTCAACGCCCCACCTCCTTCGGTGGCCGCCGTCGCCGTTCAGATCGACTCGGGCGACACCGGTACGAGTGCCGAAAGCTTCGCTGGCCCCATTGCCTTCCAAATGTCAGGCGCCGGGCCAGAGGAGAACCATAAGGCCCCCTGCGCCATTCACGCCCTTGGGCCATAAGCACTATGTCGGAATCGACCTTGGAGGGACAAACCTCAAGGCCTCTCTCATCGATGAGACGGGAGAGGTGCTGGACTCTCTCCACCGTCCTTCCCGGCTTCCGGGCGGTCGTGACGCGCTCCGTGAAAACCTCCTTGGGGCTGTCCGCGATCTAATCTCCCCCGAATCCCCCTACCCCGTCCAAAAAGGGAAAATTACCCTCGCAGGCGTGGGCGTGGGTGTCCCGGGCATTCTCGACCTGGCCGCAGGGACCCTGCTGGCCGCCCCGCATCTCCCTGAAGGTGTGAACCTCCCCATTCGGCAGATGTTGGAGGAGGCCTTCGAGGTAAAAGTCTCTGTCGACAATGACGCCAACGCCATGGCCCTGAGCGAATTTTGGAAAGGGGCCGGCCGGAACACCCAGACCCTCGTGGTGTTGACCCTGGGGACGGGGGTCGGAAGTGGCATCATCCTGGAGGGACGGATGTGGCGGGGGGCCCAGGGGAAAGGGGCCGAGATTGGCCACATGACCATCTTGGGGGAAGGCCCGAAGTGCGCCTGCGGCAGCCGGGGGTGCCTTGACACCCTCGCCTCGTCAGGGGCCTTGCTCCAAAGGGCTCAACTCGAGATGAAAAAAGATCCCTCCTCATCGCTTCACTCCGTGGGCTCGCTCACGCCCAAAGCCATCGCCCAGGCGGCACGCGAAGGGGACGACGTGGCCATTGCCGTCCTGGCCAAAACGGGCTATTACCTCGGAATCGGGCTTGCCAACGTGGCCAACATATTTAACCCTGAGATGATTGTCCTGGCGGGCGGCCTGGCCCGGGCCGGTGAGGCTCTTATTCGTCCCGCTGAGAAAGAGATGCGAAAAAGGGCCTTTGAGGCCGTGACCGAGGACCTTAAGCTCAAAGAGAGCGAACTGGGCGACCTGGCCGGAGCTTTGGGAGCCGTTTACCCTATTGTCAAAGAGATAGAACTAAATTGCTAAGGTTAACCATTAGGAATAGAGTTCCTGTCACCATCCCAAAAGTCAAAATAGTTTTTGGTCTCATGTTGCTCCTTTTCACCTCCTTGGGAGGTGACGCCTGGGCAGAGCTCCCCTTTCAAGTGGGCGAGCGGTTGGTGTTCGACATCCGCTGGGCAGGGATTCACGCGGGGACAGCTGAGCTCGCCGTCGAGGAGGAGGTGGAGTACGGAGGCCGTTCCGTCCTCAGGTTGACTTCAACCGCCCGCTCCTCCCCTTTCATTTCGCGCATTTACCCCGTTGAGTATAGTGCCGAGAGCCTTTGGGACCCCGCCGGAGGCTTTTCAAGGCGCTACCGGATCCGTCAGCGGGAAGGTCGTTACCGCAGGCAACTTGAGATCTTTCTAAACCAGGAAGAACGTATGGCCCTTTATTACCGAAACCAGGACTCGAGAAGAATCTTTTTCATTCCCCATGGGGTCCAGGATGCCCTCTCCACCCTCTTCAAGTTCCGGACCTTCCCGGCCTCTGTCGGTTCCTGGCGCACCGTCCCCACCTTCGCCAGCCGAAGGAGCTGGGACGTAGAGGTCGAGGTCGAAGCGCGGGAGGTCATCGAGACCCCTGGGGAAAGCTCCGGCCCTTCGAGTGAAGCCGAAGCTTCGCTACCAGGGGATCTTCCGCCACATGGGAGACGTCCTCATCTGGGTGACCGACGACCCCTATCATGTCCCCCTCCAGATGAAGAGCCGGGTGCTGATCGGCCACTTCACCGCCACCATCATTGAGGCCCACCACCTTCCGGAGGCCTCCCTCCTGGCACAAGCCATCCGGCGAAAGGCGCACTCGTCGCCAAAAGAAAAAGAAGATGATGTTGGGAAGGAGTTTTGGGCGGCCGGGTTACCCTTTGGGTCCTTTGAATTTTCCACGAGGGGAATATAGGTCTCAGGGCGCCGGTCTTTGAGATAGCCCCACTGCTGGCGAATAGCCTCGATGGCGTCCAGGTCTACTTCAGCCAACACAACGCCGTCGTGAAGGCCGGTCGGCGCACCGAGAAGCTCCCCATTGGGATCGCTACAAAAACTTTGGCCGTAAAAATCTTGGTGATTCTCGCTTCCCACCCGGTTTACCCGAAGCACATAGAGGCCGTTGGTGATGGCGTGGGCCTTGAGAACCGTCTCCCACCGGGCCTGGGAGGCGAAGGCGGCTGCTGTGGGAGTGAAGATGACCTGGGCCCCTGCCAGGGCGAGTGCCCGCATCCCTTCGGGAAAAAAGACATCCCAGGAAATCTGAATCCCGATTCGCCCGAACTCCGTCTCAAAGACGGGAAAACCGAGGTCTCCGGACTCAAAATAGGAACGCTCCTCCCACAGGGAGAAATGCGGGACGTGGACCTTTCGATACCGGCCGAGGATCTCCCCCTGCGAATCCAGGACAACGGCCGAGTTGAACCCCCTTCCCCCATCAACCCGTTCGTAAAGGGGGGCAACGACGACGGCCCCCCAGCGACGGGCCGCCTCGCTCAGGGTGTCTGTGGTGGGGCCTGGGATGGGCTCGGCCAGCTCTTTCGCTTCGGAGTCTGTCTGACAGGGAAACCAGTGGGTCTGGAAGAGTTCTTGGAAGCAGATAATCCGCGCCCCCTCCTCGGCGGCCAGATCGCCCAGCTCTAAGGCCTTCGAGAGGTTGCGTGCCTTCTCGGGTGTGCAGTGAAATTGAACGCCCGCGATCCGAAGGGCCACGGGCTATGGACTCCCCCTCAACGCTTGGTCTTCCTCGTGTGTGGACAAATCCACCGCGCCTCCCCTAATCATCCTAGACACTTTGTCCGCAGCAGTGCTTGTATTTTTTCCCGCTCCCGCAGGGGCAGGACTCATTTCGCCCGATCTTTCGTCCCTGACGCCTTAACGTCTGTACCTTGGGGGCCTCCTTGGGCTGGGTCGCCACGGCCACCTCGCTGCCCCGATGCTCAAACATCCGCTGCTGAGTTCTGGGCCGTGCCACGGGCGTGCGCTCTTCACGGGAGGCGGGGCGGAACTTGAGCAGGTACGCGGGGGCTTCCTCCCGGATCCGATCCACCATGGCCATGAACATCTCATAGCCTTCTCGCTTGTACTCGTTGAGGGGGTTCTTCTGGGCATAGCCCCGAAAGCCGATCCCCTCCTTCAAGTGGTCCATGGCCAGGAGATGGTCCTTCCACTGCGTGTCGACGACCTGAAGCATGATGAGGCGCTCAATGAACCGGAGGCCCTCGGCGCCCATCTCAGCCTCCTTGGCATCGTAGACAGCCTGAAGGGTGGAGAGTAGATGCTCGCCCAGCTCCTCTGGGGAGATCTCCTCCAGGTTGATCCAGCGGTCCTCCGCGTTGATGGCCATCATCGAACCCTTCAGCTCAATTTGGAGGCTGAAATGACGACTCAGGGCTTCGGCAAAACCCTGAAGGTCCCACTCGTCCGGATGAACATCTGGGTTGACATGCGTGCCAATCAGTTTTTCCAGGACATCGCCGATCATCTCGAAGAGAACCTCACGGGGGTTCTCCGCATCAATGATCTGGCACCTCTGGTCGTAGATCACCTCTCGCTGCTTGTTCATCACATCGTCATATTCCAAGAGGTGCTTTCGGATCTCAAAGTGGTGGGTTTCGACCTTCTTCTGGGCGTTTTCAATGGCCTTCGTCACCAGCCCATGCTCGATGGGTTCTCCCTCCTGCATCCCGAGTTTTCCCATCAGGCCGCTGATGCGGTCGGAACCGAAGATCCGAAGAAGGTCATCTTCGAGGGAAAGAAAGAACCGGGAGGAACCGGGGTCCCCTTGGCGCCCCGCCCGACCCCGCAGCTGGTTGTCAATGCGGCGGCTCTCGTGACGCTCGGTCCCGAAGATATGAAGACCCTCAAGTCGCACCACCTCGTCATGCTCTTTCTGACACTGGGCCCGGTATTTCTCTAAGGCCTTTTGATACTCGGGAGTCTCGGTATCCCCACCCGCCGACTGCCTGGCGAGGTATTCCGGGTTTCCTCCAAGGAGGATGTCTGTCCCGCGGCCGGCCATGTTGGTGGAGATGGTGATGGCGCCCAGGCGGCCCGCCTGGGCCACGATCTCCGCTTCCTTGGGATGGTGTTTTGCGTTGAGCACATGGTGGGGGATCCCCCGGCGTTCCAGGAGCTTCGAGAGTTTTTCCGACTTGTCGATAGAAATGGTGCCGACCAGGACCGGCCGGCGCTTTTCGTGGAGCTCGGCGAGCTCCTCCACGGCGGCGTTGTACTTCTCCCGCTCCGTGCGATAAATCACATCTGGAGAGTTGTATCGGGTAAGGGGTCGGTTAGTGGGGATGACGATTACGTCGAGATTGTAGATCTGGGCAAACTCCGCCGCCTCCGTGTCCGCTGTCCCCGTCATCCCCGCCAGCTTGTCGTACATTCGAAAGTAGTTCTGGAAGGTGATGGTGGCGAGGGTCTGGTTCTCGTTCTCAATCTTGACGCGCTCCTTGGCCTCAAGGGCCTGGTGGAGCCCGTCGCTGTAGCGCCGTCCCGGCATGAGACGGCCGGTAAACTCGTCCACGATGATGACCTGGCCGTCTTTGACGACGTAGTCGACGTCCCCTACGAAGAGGACGTGGGCCTTGAGGGCCTGGTTGACGTGGTGCTGCACATCCATGTTGTCCAGGTCAAAGAGGCCTCCGGAGTTCAAGAGCCCGGACTTGCGAAGGGCCTGCTCCGCCTCGGGCATCCCGCGTTCGTTCAGGCTGACCGTGCGGCTCTTTTCATCCACCGTGAGGTATTCGTACTTGATCTTGCTGATGGCCTCCCGCTCCGAGGTGGTCTTTTCTTCTTCTTCCTCCTCATCCACGGGTCCGGTCTGCTGCTTGAGGAGGCGAGGGATGATCTGGTCAATCAGGTAATACTTGTCAGTGGACGCCTCCGCGGGGCCGGAGATGATGAGGGGGGTCCTGGATTCGTCAACGAGGATGCTGTCCACCTCGTCCACGATGACGTAATGGAGCTTCCGCTGGACCATCTCCTGGCGGCTGAACTTCATGTTGTCCCTGAGGTAATCGAAGCCAAACCCGTTATTCGTTCCGTAGGTGACGTCGGCCTGATAGGCGGCCTGGCGGCTCGCATCATCCATCTCGTGCTGGACGGCCCCCACCGAGAACCCCAGTGCATGGTAGATGGGCCCCATCCACTCGGCGTCCCGCCGGGCCAGATAGTCGTTCACGGTGATGATGTGGACCCCTTCTCCCGTAAGCCCGTTCAGATAGACGGGAAGCGTCGCCACCAGGGTCTTCCCCTCCCCGGTCTTCATCTCGGCGATCTTCCCCTCATGGAGGGCCGCCCCGCCGATGAGCTGGACGTCGAAGTGCCGTAGCTGAGTGGTGCGACGGGATGCTTCCCGCACCGCCGCGAAGGCTTCACAGAGGAGGTCCTCCATACTCTCTCCATCAGCGAGACGGGCCCTGAACTCATCCGTCTTGGCCCTCAGCTCTGCGTCTGAGAGGGCCTCGAAACTGGGTTCTAGGGAATTGATCCTCTCCACATGGGCCCCGATTCGTCCCACCTCGCGCTGATTCTTGGAGGGGATGAACTTCCTTACGAGCTTCAAAAACATGTCGTCTTCCCTAACGGGGTGTTTCGTCTACCCGGGCGGACAGTCCTCTCCGCACGCCAATGGCGTTGAATATAGGAAATGAGAGGTCGATTTGCCAAGGGCAAAATCGGCCCCCGGTGTTATTGGGTTGACCAGAGACGTTGCTGAAGAACCCAGACGGTGGTCAGGAGCATCAGGACAATCCCCACCATCTGAGCTGCCCGGAAAGGCCCGAGCATCAAGCTGTCTGCGCGGAAGGCCTCCACGACCAGGCGGCCTGCGGAATAAAGACCGACATAGAGAGCAAAGATGAACCCATCTCGATGGGGTCTCTTTCGAAGCTGCCAGAGAAGGACAAACCAGACGAGATTCAGGAGGAGTTCGTAGAGCATGGTGGGGTGGAGGGGAATCCCGGGGAATTGCTGGCCGGCGATGCTCTCCCTCGAGAAGACGATCCCCCAGGGTCTGGAGGTGGGGACTCCGTGGGCATCGCCGTTCATAAAGTTTCCGAACCGGCCGAGGGCCTGTCCCAGGATCAGGCTTGGAGCGATGGCGTCGGCCAACCGAAGGAAGGGAAATTTCCGGCGGCTTGCAAACCAAAGGGTATAGAGGAAGCCGGCGATGACCCCGCCGTGGACGGCCAGACCCCCGTGCCAGATGGCGGGGATCTCCGTGGGGAATTGGCCGTAAAAATCCCAGTTGAAGCTGACATAATAAATCCTCGCCCCGAGGATGCCGGCAAAGAGGGCGAGGAGGCCGAAGTTTGAGACGTCGTCCTTCGTCAGTCCGAGACCGAGGCGGTTTGACTCCATCTGGACCAGTTTAACGCCGACAAGGAGAGCGATGACGTACATGAGGCCGTAGTAGCGGATCATGAGGGGACCAAATTCAAACAGGATAGGATCCACGGCCTTCCTCTTCTTCTGAATGACTTGGGGGAAATCTCTCCGGACCTCCTCACCGGAAGTCCGGGCCATGGCCTCAGCGAGGGTCGTGGAGAATCATGAAGGAATTCCGACCTCCCCGGTTGACGAGGACCAAGACGTCCATAGGAGCCCCGGCCAGGGCTTCTCTGAACTCTTTCTCGCTTTCGACAGGTGCCCCCTCAACCCTGGAGATAATGTCCCCCACTCGAAGCCCATCGAAGGCGGCCCCGCTGTTGGGGAGGATGGTAGAGACTCGGACTCCCGCGGTGTCAGCGCCTTGTTCGTGAAGGCGGGCCGCCTCCTGGTCTGTGAGTTCTTGCACCGATAGGCCGTATTCTGCAGGCGGAGCATCTACGGGCTGGATCCTCTCCTGGGGCCGGCTATCCTCTTCCAATTCCGCCATGATGACGTCTAGACGCTCAGGCTGCCCCTGCCGGAGGACCGTCAGAGTGACCCTGTCGCCCGGTGGGGTGGCAGCGGCGAGCCGCTGCAGAGCGGGGACATCCTTTACAGGCGTTCCGTCATAGTCCCAGATCACGTCTCCCTGCTGGATGCCCGCCTGGGCGGCGGGTCCGTCCTCCAGCACGTCGCCCACCAGGGCCCCCCTGGGCTCAGGCGCGTGGAACTTTCCCGCTATCTCCGGGGTGACGGACTGGATGAGGACTCCCAGGAATCCCCGAACGACTCGGCCGTCTGCGATGAGGCTCTCTGCGACTCTGCGGGCCATATTGATGGGGATGGCAAATCCAATGCCGCCACCCCGGACCAGGACCGCCGTATTGATCCCGACGACCTCTCCATCCAGGTTGATGAGCGGGCCACCGGAATTTCCGGGGCTGATGGCAGCATCCGTTTGGATAAAATTCTCATAGTGGGTGATACCCATTCCGCTTCGTCCGATACCGCTGACGACTCCCACCGTGACCGTGCGCTCCAGCCCAAAGGGATGGCCGATGGCAATGGCCCACTGCCCCTTGCGAAGCTGCTCAGAGTCTCCAAGGTGGGCGACCGGAAGAGGGGCGCCTTTGGGGTGAATCCGGACCACTGCGAGGTCGGTCCGAGGATCTGTCCCGACAGTCTCCCCAAAGTATTCGCGCCCGTCGAGCAGAAGTACGCGGATCCTCCCTGCGTTCTGAAGCACATGGTTGTTTGTCAGGATGTAGCCCCGGGAGTCGAAAATGATACCCGAGCCCGTCCCCCGTCTTGGCAAGTCCCTGGGGGACGGCTGGGGGAGCCCTGGGGTGTCGGGGTGCTGGGTGCCTCTCGAGGTCCCAAGGTTGACCACGGCCGGCGCGACGTCCTCGGCAATCCGGACAAAACTTTCCTGAAGGCTCAAGGCCTCCGGGTGAGGGGCAACCTCCTCACCGGCTTGCGCTCCCGGATTTCCAAACACCAAGAGAAGAAACAGTGGCCCGGCCGACAAGAAAGAAACGACACGCCCCAGGGTTCGAAAGAACAGCATCTCCAAACTCCTCAGCTCAGGGTATCTCAGACCCTATACCGGCCCATCAAAACAAGGGGGATCGGGTTCCCAGTATAACTGCCCCTGAACCGGGTTTCAACCCACTTTCCCCTTCTCGGGGCCTCTCAGCAGCAATTCCCCCATTCACAAAGGAAAACTGCTTTTACTTCTGATTCTCCCGCTTTTCCCCGATCTGTCCGTCTTGTTTCTCGACATGGGCGCTGAGAAGGTTCTAAAGCATCCGCCTGGCCCGAAAGAGGCGGGACATCACCGTGCCAAGGGGGCAGTTTTCGATCTCAGCGATCTCCTTGTAGCTGAACCCCTCGACATCCGAGAGAATGAAGATGCGCCGAAAGGCCTGGGGGCAGCTCTCCCACGGCCTGTTCGATCTGCTCCACGGTGATCTTCTGCAAAAGGCCCTCCTCGGGGTTTCGGAGCAGATGGGGGATGGCTTCGGGTTCCAGATCCCCTCGAGGATTGGCTTCTTCCAGAGAGATGTGCTGACGTTCCCGCTCCTGGGATCGTCGGCTGTTAAGAAAGGCGTTTTTCAGGATCTTAAAGAGCCAGGCGCGGCAGTTCGTCCCCCGCTCAAATTGATGGAAGAAGCGAAAGGCCCTGAGGTATGCCTCTGGGCAGGTCTTCCGCCTCCGCCGAATTTTGGGTCAGGCGAAGGGCGACCCGATAGATGGCGTCCAAGTGCACCAGGGCAAGGTCTTCAAATTCTCGCCTTCGACGGCCTCTCAGAGCCACCGGTCCACCCCTGAGCTAGAAATCTAAGAACCTTCCAAGTGGACCGGCGAGAGGATCTGGGCCATCACCTTTTCCCCCGCCTTCAATTGGTCCACACCCGCCGGCACGATGATTAAAGCGTTCATTTTGAAGGAAGGGGCGCCAGGCTCCCGGGGCACCGCCTCATATCCTCCCTCTCCTTCAACAACTCGTCCACGGATAAAATTCGTCAGCCCTTTTCTCATTTTAACCCGAACATCCGCCCGCAGACGGACTTGCCTCACATGAGGGCCCGGATCCTGGTGGCCGCTCATGCACCGAAGGGCGGGCCGGATGAATTGCTCAAAACAAATGGCGGCGGCCGGGGGGTTTCCCGGCACATTGAACAGAAGGGCGCGATCCAGACGCCCCAGGGCCGAATAGGTCCCGGGCTGCATGGCGACGTCTTTGAAAATCATCTCGGCTCCCGCCTGCCGCATGGCAGGGGCCACCAGATCTTTATCACCCTTTCCGGTTCCCCCGGTGATGATCACCAGATCGGCCGAAGCGCTCTGTTGGATGCGCTCCACAATGGCCTCCATGCGGTCTTCGGCAATACCCATCCGGACGGGGGTCCCCCCTCCCTCCAGGACCAGAGCCCCCATGTAATAGTTAATGGAACAGAAGAACTGCCCCTCCCTGAGGGTCGAAATTTCCCCTCGCCCATCCTCCGGCTCGACGACCTCATCCCCGGTCGAGAGGACCGCAACCCTGGGTCGAAGGCCCACCTTCACGTGGGTGTGGCCAAGGGTGGCAAGGGTCTCTATGTGAACCGGACGAATCTCTTGCCCCCGCCTCAGGATCACCTGCCCTTTCTTAATCTCGGCCCCTGCCCGGCGGATGCAATGCCCCGGGCTCACAGGCGAAGACACCCGGAGCTGTCCCCCCTCCCCTTTTCCCTCTTCAAGGGGGAGGACGGCGTCGGCCCCTGGTGGAAGGAGGGCCCCCGTCATAATACGGACGGCTTCCCCAACTCCAAGGGTCGCCCCAGGGGCGTCCCCCGCGGTCAGGGTCGCACTCAGCGGGAGGGACACGGGGGACTCGGGCTTGGCAGAGGAGACGTCGGAAGATCTGAGGGCGAAGCCATCCATGGCGGACTTGTCCCAGCGAGGATGGGGGAGAGAGGCCGCCACCTCCTCGCCGCCGGGCCGGCCGAGGGCGCGCAGAATTTCCACCTTCTCCCAGCCGAGATACGCCGCCTCCTTCAGTGCCTGCGAACGCGCCTCTTCAACAGATATCAAAACCGCCCCCTTTCACGGGCCGATAAATCCAACAGAACATCTTCATATCAAGGGGGACATGTTGTCCAGCCCTTAGATATCCGCGATTTGTCAAAGGCCAATTTCTAGAGGCTGACCATGAGGCCCACACGTGATATAAAGCAAGACGGTTCTTATGTCCCGTCAGGAGAAGAACCGATGAAGAGCCCCATCTTCCTCAGCGCCCTCGCCTTCATGGTGGGGATCCTCCTCGGCACCCCCGGGACATCCCTAATCGCCCCGATTCTCACAATCCTTCTTTTTGGCGCAGGCCTTCTCCTTGTCTTCCGCGGAGAGATCTCAAAGAAGTTCGGTCTTGGCCTCTTTGTCCTTCTCGCCCTGGGTGCCCTTTCCCCCCAAACCTCTCTTCTCTGGCGTCAGGCCCCTCCCCCGGGATCTCAGGTCCTGCCCACCGGGAAGGTCACCCTCCTTGGGGAGATCGATGAGCCCATCGAGCGAGGCAGAAATCGAAGCCGGATCTACCTTCAGATGGAGAAGGCCCTGGTGGGGACTGAAGAATTCCCCCTTAAGGGTCGTGCCCGAATCACCATCTACGAGCCCGGATCGCCTTTCCGCTACGGGGACCGGGTCAAGATCCACAGGGTCCGCTTCCACCGCCCGAAAGGATATGGGAATCCGGGGGCCTTCGACATAGAGGGCTACATGTGGACCCGGGGGATTGTAACCCTGGGTGGGGTTGGGAAGTGGGACCGCGTAGAACATCTGGAGTCGGGTCGTCTCATGTTCCCCCTTGGCCGGCTCTATCAGCTTCGGGACCGGCTCCTTCAAGCCATCGACGATGGCCTCCCTTCGCCTTATGCCCCTCTGATGAACGGCCTGCTCTTCGGAGAGCGGCGGGCGACCCCCCGGGAGGTCCAGGATGCGTTCTATCGCTCCGGCACAGGACATCTGATGGCCATCTCCGGTCTCCACGTAGAAGCTTTGTGGCCTTTTTCTTCTTCAGCCTCCTCAAACGCTTCGCCAGACGTCTCCCGCGTCACCTTTGGTCGTGGGCCCCTGACCTCTTGACACCCGATGCCCTGGCGGCCTCCCTGACCATCCCCCTGGTCCTGGCCTACATGGTGATTGCCCGATATCCGATCTCCGCCATCCGGGCCACTGTGATGATCACCGTTTATCTGGTCGCGCGACTCCTTCAGAGGGACCGTGACCTCTTCGGGGCCCTTGGCATCGCCGCCCTCCTCATTCTCCTCTGGCAACCCCTCTATCTGTTCGACGTGGGCTTTCAGCTCTCCTTTCTCTGTGTCCTTTGCATTGTGACCGCGAGCCAACATCTAAAACCCCTCAGACACGTCTGGGGTTTCGTCCGGATCACCGCCCTGGTCTCACTTGCCGTTGTGCCTCTGATCGCGCTTTATTTCCACCGTGTGACTGTGTACGGAGTTTTGGCTAATCTGGTCATGGTCCCCCTCGCTTCACTCCTCGTCCCCACGGGTCTTGTGGCCGGGACGTCGTCGACCGTGGCCGAATGGGCCAGCCCCCTCTTTTTTGCTCTTACCCAAGGTCTGTCTTGGCTTCTTCTCACAGTCGGCCAGTGGGTCTCCTCTCTTCCCTATGCCGCCCCCTCGATCCCCCCACCCTCCCCGCTGTCCGTTCTTGCGATTTACGGCGTGGCGCTCTCTCTGATCTTCTTCCGAAAAAAGGGAGGGCTCGTTCCAAGAATCGCCCTTATCCTCGGTGTGGCTGTCCTGGCGGGTTCTCTTCTCTTCCCTGGGCCGGTTGGGACAAAGGGGTAGCTTCGTGTTGTCTTCCTGGACGTGGGAGATGCCGACTCCATTTTCATCCACTTCCCGAACGGCCAGACCATGCTGGTGGATGCGGGGGGATTGCCGGGTGGGTCGTTTAATGTCGGGAACGCAGTGGTTGCGCCCTTCCTCAGAAGTCAGGGTGTCAGGCGACTGGACTATCTCGTCCTCACCCATTCCCACCAGGACCACGCGGGGGGCCTGACTTCCATCCTTCGGCAATTCGAGGTTGGGGAATTTTGGGACAGCGGGATCCCCTCGGATTCGAGAGCCCACCTCGAAGCCCTGGCTGAGGTGCGAAGGCAGGGGATTCGCCACCGGACAGTGAGGCAGGGAGATATTCTAAGGGGGGCCACTTACCGGCTTGAAGTCCTCCACCCCCTCAAGGACCCTCCCGGGTCAAACTCCCGCACCTACCCCCTGTCTCCCAATGACAGCTCCCTTGTCCTCCGGATTCTCCACGGCAAGGTCAAAATTCTCCTCACGGGGGACCTGGAGCGGGCGGGCGAGCGGGCGCTCCTTCAGTCAGGAGAACCCCTGGAGCCCCAAATCCTAAAAATTCCCCACCACGGGGGGCGGACTTCCAGCTCCTGGGAGTTTTTGAGCCGCGTCAGCCCGGAGGTGGCTGTCCTCTCGGCCGGCAGGCCCTGGATCGGCCACCCCTCGCTTTTCGTCCTCTCCAGGTATCAAGAGATCGGGTCTTCCCTGTTCAGAACCGACGAGGATGGCGCAGTGGAGCTCTTCTCAGACGGAGAGAGCTACCGGGTCCGGTCCCATCTTCGAGGGGAGAGGACGTACCGGGGTTTCCTTCTCAAGAGAAGTAGTCCTCCGCTTCCCGAGCATTCTTCTCCTTTAGCAGACCCCTTGGCCCGCGTTGACTTCGCCAGATGATAGACTAAACTGAATTTTCTTCTGCGTTTGTGAGGTTTTCGGTCTCGACGTTCAAAGGTCGACGCAAAACCCATGAGCAAAAAGTCTTTTCAGGCGGTTCGGGGGGTCAAAGGGGTACGAGATGTCCTCCCCGAAGAGGCCCGGCTCTGGCACAGAGTCGAAGGGGCCGCTCGAGACGCTTTTCGGCGCTATGGCTACGGCGAGATCAAGACGCCTCTCTTTGAGCGGACGGACCTCTTCGCCCGCGGGATCGGAGAGGCCACTGATATTGTCCAAAAGGAAATGTACACCTTCTCTGACCGGGGGGGAGAGAGCCTCACCCTTCGTCCAGAGGCGACCGCCCCGACGGTCCGGGCCTATCTGGAGCACCACCTCCACCAACAGGGAGGCGGGCTGACGAGACTCTTCTCCATCGGCCCGATGTTCCGCTACGAACGCCCTCAGGCAGGCCGATTTCGACAATTTCACCAGATCAACTGCGAGGCCTTTGGCTCAGGGCAGCCTGCCCTGGACGCCGAAATTATCGTCCTGACCTGGGAGATTCTCGCAAGGGTCGGCTTACAAAAACTCTCTCTCGAGCTCAATAGCCTTGGAGATGCGGTCTGTCGTCCCGACTACGAGAAGACCCTTAAGGACTACCTGCAAGAGAACCTGGGGGACCTCTGTCCGGACTGTAATCACCGCGTTGCGCAAAACCCCCTCCGGGTCCTGGACTGCAAGCGCCCGAATTGCCAGCCGGTGCTCAGCCGCGCCCCCTCCTCCCACAAGTTTCTCTGTGAGCCCTGTCACTCCCACTTCGAGAAGGTCCACACCTTCCTGAAGGAGGCCGGGATCCCCTATCACCTTCAGCCTCGTCTCGTTCGGGGTTTGGATTATTACACCAGGACGGCCTTTGAGATCACCGCGGAGGGTCTCGGCGCCCAAAACGCCGTGGCCGGAGGGGGGCGCTACGACGGCTTGGTGGAGAGCCTGGGGGGGCCCTCGACGCCCGCCATCGGCTTTGCGATCGGAATCGAGCGTCTGGTTTCCCTCATACCCGAATCAGAAGACGCCAGGGAGGCCCCTCTTATTTTTCTGGCCACGCAGGGGGACGCCGCCGATGCCAAGGCCTTTGGCTGGACGAAGAGCTGGCGGGACCAGGGGCTCGCCGTGGTCCGGGAATACGAGAAAAAAAGCCTAAAAGTCCAAATGAAGCTCGCCGACCGCCTGGGGGCGGCCCTCACCGTCATCGTCGACGAAGAGGAGATCCAGGAAGGGGCCGCGAAGGTCCGCGACATGCAGACAGGGAAACAGCAGGTGGTCCCCTTTGCCAAGCTCGGCCCGACCCTGAAAACGCTGTGCGAAAAGGGGTGAGAGGCGGCCTTAGTTGCTGTGGAGAGTGATCGTCCCGCGGTCGATTCGATCTTGGATCTTACGAAGGGCCCAGGCCCTCAGAATGTTTCGCGTGGGGGGGATAAGGCAGAGAAACCCCAGGGCGTCTGTAATGAGACCGGGGGTCAGGAGGAAGGCTCCCCCGATGAGGATAAAGGCCCCGTCTAAAAGCCCTTTTCCCGGAGGCTCCCCCCGGCGCATAGATTCAGTGATCCGCTGAAGGACTCGAAGGCCCTGGCTTCGGGCCATCCAGGCACCCAGGACGCCCGTCAGGATAACGATGGTAATGGTGTTAAAGGCGCCGATGGCGGAGCCCACCTGAATGAGCAGGGCGAGCTCTAAAAGGGGCACAGCGGTGAAGAGAAGAAACAGGCGCATGGTTGTTTCCCCTGATGGGGTCGTTTCCTTCCAACGAAACATACCAGGGCATCGCTCTTTGGGTCAATTTAGGGTCGGGAGGCCCTGAGATGCCAGGGCGGCTCCTAATTGTCCTCGGGCTCCTCTTGTCGGTCCTGATAGCGGGCCCGGCAGGATATATGATCATTATCATCATGGCAGATTCCGACCAGGTGGCCTCCCTAAGACAAATGATGCGAGGGACAGTGTCATAACCCGAGAGCCCGTTGACAAATCCCACCCTTGGGATTAATCTAGTGAAAACAAGCGATTCCGGACCGACAGAGGCATTGCGAGGCAACACGAAAAGTTGTCTCTATTCGCCTTTTTTCTTCAGGCCAAAACCGCCCCGGAGAGAAGAAGGCCCACAGATCCGGGCGGTGGCGGGCTGGCAAGATCCTCGCGGCTCTCTTCCGTTTAGCCCGCCGGGCTTTGGGAGAGACTTTTGGAAGGGGAAAACCCGAGGTTAAGGAGAAGTCAAGATGGCCGACTACGCACATCCTGAAACTCTGGTCACCACCGAATGGGTTGTCGAACACAAGGGAGACCCCAACGTCCGCCTCGTCGAGGTGGATGTCGACACCAAGGGTTATGACGAGGGCCACGTCGAAGGGGCCCTCGGGGTGAACTGGGAAACCCAGCTCCAGGACCAGCTCATCCGAAACCTCTCCTCCAAAGCCCAATTCGAGAAGCTTCTGGGGGGGCTCGGGATTGGAAACGACACAACTGCCATCCTCTACGGGGACAACAACAACTGGTTTGCCGCCTGGCTCTTCTGGCAGTTCAAGTACTACGGCCACAAAGATGTGCGGCTGATGAACGGAGGACGAAAGAAGTGGATCGAGGAGGGACGGGAGCTCAAGAAAGAGGTCCCCAAGGTTTCCCCGGCGACTTACAAAGCTCAGGGACCAGACGAATCCATCCGGGCCTATCGTGAGCAAGTCCTCGAGACGACGAATAAAAAAGACCGCCACCTTGTCGATGTCCGCTCTCCAGACGAGTTCACAGGAAAGATCCTCGCCCCTCCGGGGCTAGAGGGCAAAGAGGGCTGCCAGCGAGGGGGCCACATCCCCGGGGCAAAGAACATCACGTGGAGCAAGGCTGTCCAAGAGGACGGGACCTTTAAATCCGTTGAGGAGCTCAAGGCCCTCTATGAAGGGCAAGGAGTCAAGGCCGACAAAGAGACAATCGCCTACTGCCGGATTGGCGAGCGATCCTCCCACACATGGTATGTCCTGAAATATCTTCTGGGCTATCCCAAGGTGCGAAACTACGACGGCTCTTGGACCGAATGGGGCAACCTTATCAACGTGCCCATCGACCGTTAGCCTCTTTCGGAGGGAGCTTTCGTGACCCCAGCCATGGGCGAAGGGGGGACAGACGTCGCCGTTAGCCAAACGCATCGGGAGCTCTTAGATAGGTTTCCGATTCTGAAGCTTGTCGGGAACACCCCCCTCATTCCCATTCGTCTCTTTACAGAAGAATATCCGGATGTCCAGATCTTGGCCAAGGGAGAACACCTCAATCCGGGCGGCTCCATCAAGGACCGTCCCATGCGAAGGATGCTCCTGGAGGCCATCGTCAACGGAGCGCTGACGTCCGACAAGATCATCCTGGACTCCACCTCCGGAAACGCCGGAATCGCCTACGCCATGATTGGGGCGATCCTCGGGCACCGGGTCCAGCTGGTGATGCCGGACAACGCCAGCGATGAGCGAAAGATGCGTATCCGAGCCCACGGCGCCGAGATTGTTTGTACGGACGCCCTGCTAGGCTACGATGAGGCCTTGCGGGAGGCAGAGCGGCGCTACCAGGCTGATCCCAAGCGCTACTTCTGGCCTGATCAATACACCAACCAGGACAACTGGAAGGCTCACTACGAGACGACCGCCGAGGAAATCCTGGCTCAGACGGGGGGCCGCCTCACCCACTTTGTCGCTGGGGTGGGGACCGGGGGGACCATCACAGGCGTTGGCCGCCGCCTCAAGGAGCACGACCCTTCCATCCAGATCGTCCTCGTGGTCCCCGAGGAGTGGCCGGGCATTGAGGGCTTGAAACCCCTGGGGCCCGATTACATTTTGCCGGAGATCTTGGACGAGAGCATCATAGACACCCGCTTTACCATCGGAGTCGATCGGGCCTTTGAGATCTGCAACCGCCTTGCCCGGGAAGGCCTCTTTGTGGGCCAGTCTTCAGGGGCTTTTCTGGCTGGAGCGGAAGCCGTGGCTCGCGAGGTCAAAAAAGGGACTATCGTCACTGTCCTGGCGGACATCGGAGAACGCTACTTCTCCACACGCCTTTGGGAGTAAAAAGGGGCCCCGCCCCTTTTCGCCCCTCATCACGACCTTCCCGCTAAATCAGCTCACCAATAAAGAGACAGCAAAATACCCGACCAGACGCGGGTCTCTGCCCGAAACGCAATCCTGAGCTCAGGCGGTCTTTCCAAGTAGGCGTCTTAGGCTTTTGAGCCGCTTGCGAAGGATTTCACTCGTCTGCTGATTTCCATCGGCTTCCGCCTTTGCCCGCTCCGCTTTGAGGAGACGTATCTTCTTCTTGAGCTCAAGCCGGGGGCCGGGAGGCATTTTATCCTTCGGTTTTTCAGCAGGTTTTGGCTTTTCTTCGGCGGGCTTCGGCTTTTCTTCGGTGGATTTCGGCTCTTCTTCAACAGGTTTTGGCTTTTCTTCGACGGGTTTCGGCTCTTCGGGGGTGTCCTCGATCCCCAAGGCCCCCATGAGAGAGGCGATCAGCTGCTCCTTCTCCATCTCTTCGACGCCTTTGATCTGATCGGGATGCTTTAGGGCCTCTTCTTTAAGTTCCGAAACCTCCATCTTCAAAAGATCTTTTTTTTCCATCCGCTTGTCCTTCTCCTGAGCTGTTTTTGTTGGCCGGTGAGTTTCCTATTCGTCCAGGGAGGCGAGGGTTTGCCGCATAAATTCGGCCGAATCCTCAGGCTTGACCGGGTTGATGGCCATCCCCGAGCCAAACTCAAAACCGGCCTGGACGGTGAGGCGTGGAAGAATCTGGAGATGCCAGTGAAAGTAGCCCTCCCTCTCGTCCTTGCAGGGAGCGGTATGGATGATGAAGTTGAAATCCGGCTCCTTCAGTCCCTGGTGGATGCCGAGCAGGATCTTTTTTAGGATTTGGCCGAGGGCCTTGGCGTCACCGGGGGCGATGTGACCGAAGGAGGCGTCATGTTCTCGCGGGAGAATCCACGTTTCAAAGGGAAAGACGGAGGCAAAGGGGTGGATGGCGATAAACCTTCCCAGGTCAGAGATGACGCGCTCACCTGCCCTGCTCTCACTCTGGATGAGGTCACAGAAGACGCAGGAGCCCTGGTCATCGAAGTGGCGGCGGGCCTGATCGATGGCGTTTCGAATCTGCCCGGGGACAACGGGGCTCGCGAGGATCTGGCAGTGGGGGTGCTCGATAGAGGTTCCCGCCGCGGGTCCGTGGTTTTTGAATATTACAATAATCTGGTGATGCGGGTCCTCATGGAGGTCCAGATAGCGCTGGCGGCAGATCAGCAAGAGCTCCTCTACCTGGCGGTCTGTCATACGAGGGATGGTCTCGTTGTGTTTGGGGGTCTCGATGACCACCTCGTGCCTTCCCACCCCATCCATTGTCCGAAACATGGAATCTCGGACGGTCCTCCGAAGAGAGCCTACAGGCTGAAGGGCGGGAAACTTGTTCGGGATGACCCGAGTCCACCACCCCGGAGTGTCGGGAAGGCCGTCATTCTGGCGGTATGAAAGGACTTCAGGGGGGGTCAGGGACTCATTTCCCGGACAAAAGGGGCAGGTCTCAACCCATTCGGGGAGGACGCGCGCTTTCTGGGCTTGCTGGGGACGCTGAAGTTCATGAGGGCGCTTGCCGCGGTCGGTGGCGATGATGACCCACTCTCGCGTCACCGGGTTTTGGCGAAATTCAGACATCCTCTGCCCTATTCAGCTGCATATCTCCCCTTATGATGGTTGGCTGTCCTCCAGGACAGCGTACTTCAGTTCCTCAAGAAATTCGGGAAAAGCGGCCGTTACCCGGTTCCAGTTTGGGATGAGAGGTGCCCCCAGGGGGGCCTTTAAAAAATCCTCTCCTGCCAGGCGAATGCCCTTGCCAAAAGCCTCCACCGCCACGTCCTCCGCATGCCGGTCAAAAAAGAGCCCGTTCAGGGCGGCATCGCCTGCGTAGCGCGAGATCGTGTCCTGACCAGTCCGGATATAGGTGACCCGAAGCGTCTTGAAGAAGGCATCCGACATCACCACTCCCTCTCCGCCGAGGGTCCGGAAGATAGACTTGGAAATATCAATGGCCATTTTAAGAAGGCCGGACTCTGGGTTGTCCGCCGACAGGGGTTGATGCTTATGTTCATAGTTCGCAGTGAGCTCCGCTTGGCAGATCCTCTTGAGGGCGCAATTGCGGAAGATCTCCGCCAGTGTTCCGATCTCCAGGCCCCAGTCGGAAGGGATGCGGTTGATCCGGGCGAGATCGACATCCATCGCCGTCTCCCCTGCCAGGGCGTACCTGAAACTGTCGAGATAATCGAGGAGAGGGATCGGGCCGAGCATCTGTTTCAAGGAGCGGACCATAGGGGTGAAGAAGAGACGGGTGACCCGGCCGTGGAGTCGGTCAGTCACCCGGGCATAGAAGCCTTTACAGAACTCATAATCAAGGTTGGGGTTGGCGACGGGATAAACAAGCCGGGCCAGGAGCTCTCTGGTGTAGGACAAGATGTCGCAGTCGTGGAGGGCGATGACGTCACAGTCCCCCTCGGCCAGGATATAGCCATGAGCCGTCCAGGCAGAGCGGCCTTTTCCGGCGGATCCCACCGAGAGGTCGCTTTCCTCTAGGCGGGTATAAAGACTCTTAAGGCTGGGCCCGTCGGTCCAAATAAAGGTCGTCTTTTGAGGCAGGACTGAGAAAAATTTTCTGGCCCTCCTGAATTCCTCTGGCGTCGCCTGATCCACGCAGACAACGACCCTGTGAAGGTAGCGGACCTGTCTCAGCTCCTCGACGATCTTCTTCAAGGCCGGGCGCCCCAGCTCTGAGTAGAGGGAGGGAAGGACCAGGGCCACGGGTCGATGATGCCCACATTCCTCTAGCTCACTTTCCATCTGCTTCAGATTTCCGGGGTTGAGCCGGTGAAAGGTGGCGACAACCCCAGTCTGATATACATCGGCCACATCAAATCCCCTTCTCTCCTCTTGCCCCTGGGGTGATGGAATCTTTGAACCCCAAGGGCAGCCCCCAGAATTCAGGTGCGGGGCGCCGAACCTGCCTTCCTGGTCTATGAGACTCAGGAACCTGTGATGCTGGAGGAGACAACCCCAGACTATATCAAATTGGGAAAGGATGAAAACGGGGAACTCAAAACCGGGAGCATCCCGGCGATATCCAGAAATCCAAATCACATGCTTTTAAGTCGGTACTTTTCCTTATTGAAGGGAGCCCCGTCGAAATCCCACCGGGTTAGAAGGTAATCCTTCTCGGCCTCGAAGGCCTCGGCCGGTCTCTCCACCTCGGCCTCTGCCCCCTTGGAATCCATTTTGCGCGTCTGATTGATGAAGGAAGCTACTCTTGCATTATAGAGGGGCGACATGACATTGACCAGTTTGAAATGGTGGTCCGGCCAGGAATGAAAGGTGCAGGCGAAGTCATAGAGGATGCGGGCCCAGCGTTCATATGGAATGATAAACTTCTTCCCATCGACACTGCGCAGGGTCTCTAGAAAACGAAAGCTTTCTTCACCCAGGGCCTGCCGCCACATGTCCCCGAAAAGCTTAGATTCCAGACGGAATTCCTCGATAAGACCGTGCCCAGTTTCATTGTTCAGACACCCTCCCCTCTTTGGTCAAGACCTGTCAGGCACCGCGCTGTCAAGAATTTCCAATATAGCTTCAGACCAGCCGGCTGGTCCAGCCCTCCGTGTGACCCGCGCCCCTTTGAGACCCCGCAAACACGGATTTGCCCCCTCCTTTTGGCGGACAACAACGGGGAGGTCAACACTCAAAAGGAGGGGGAGGTCATTGGGGGCATCGCCAAGACCGACCGTCCAGAGGGGGCCAAACCGTTTTCGATAAAGGCCCGACAGGAGGCGGGCGGCCTTCCCCTTGTCACTCCCTTTGGCCAAGTGGCGTAATTTCCCCCCCTTCACCCAAGAGATACCGTGAATCCGAAGCCTTCGTCGAAGCGCGCCGGACCCGCCGCGCTCATCCTCAATGACAAAGGGCAGATCGAAGTGTCGCTCCCTGGCCCTTTTTGCTTCGGATAGGGTGAGTCCCGTGAGCCGGGCAATCTCTGAAGGACGCATGTCGAGGAAGGTTTTAGGCGTCCCCTTCAGCGTCGCCGCGTGTTTCAAGAGGAGGGAGTGGATTTCTGAGACAGGTGTCCCGAGGGGAATCAAGAGGTCCTCCCCGACATTTTTGGCCCCTTTTATGGGAAAGGGAAACGCGCCTTTCGGCAACATTACCCCCCCCCCATTCTCAAAGATAAAAGGGTCCTGAATCCTGAGCTTGCGGCGGAGGACACAAATCTCTGCGGCCGTCTTGCTGGAGCAGAGGACGAGAGGGATCCCTGCCTCTTTCAATGCTCGAAGGCCCGGAAGCGCCTCCTTAAAAGAATAGTCTTCTTCATCGAGAAGGGTCCCGTCGAGGTCCGAAAAGACAATGAGCTTCCGGCCCCGCCTCATCCCCTGTTCTCCTCAGCTGAATGGAAATCCCGGCTCCTGGGCAATCGGCCTTCAGTGATGGGTCTAATTTAGAGTGGAAGGAAATGGGCAACACTCTTCGGAAAATAATGTGGACCAAAAAGGAAGAAGGGGATGAGGAGACCCCTCAACTGGCTGGAGGCGTTACCTCCTGGGGAATTCGATCAATCTCACGGATGACTCCGTCCACGATCCTGATCATGACCCTCCTCACCGTTTTTCCCTCCTCGATGTACCCGAAGGGCATGAGGGTGAGGGTCCCTGTGGGGGTCTCGAAGGATTGAAATTCCGTGCCCCAGAGGAACCCGTCGGCAAAGTACACGTTGCCGTGAGGAAATCGATGGAAATATCCGCTCAGGTGATGGCGGAGTTCTCCGCCTGTCATCCCCACCCGAACGTTCTTGAGTCGCTCGTTCCCCCGGTCGAAGGCCTCTCGAGTGTGATGGACCTCCGCCATGTAGTCCCGGATGAGACGATTTTCCTCGTCTCGTGTGATGTCATCAGAGAAAAGGGCCGAAGGAAGACGGGGGAGAGGGAGAACCCCCTCCCGGGGGATCTCTGTCCTTTGAAATTCAAGGACAGCCTCAACCTTCCCGTCCTTCAGGACGACCAGAGCTCGTTCTTCCACCCGGCTGCCCTCGTGGTAACCAAAGGAATACTCCTCAATGAGCTCCCCTCCCCCCACCCGGTTGATGCGGCTGAGGTCCTGGAGCCAGCCATCTCCACCCGAGAAAGCTTCATACCACTCCTCGCTGGGAAGGCGGCGAAGTTGCATGGTCTGAATAAACTGATCACGGCTCATCCCAGGCTGGACCCGATTGATGCGCTCCTGAGCCAGAAGGAGGGCTCCAAACTCAGGGTTCGATCCAAGGCTCGGGACGCTGGCGTCTACCCCTGCGTCGAGTCCAATCCCCGCCCTGTAGGCGCAGCCCATCAGGAAAAGGCCAAGGAGCAAGAAAGAAAGGCTTTTCGACATCTTCACGTCAGGACTCCCACTTATAGGACCAGGGGAAGAAATCTCGATGGCACCTGGTCTCGATAGGCCACATATCGCGAATCGGAGCCAAGAAGCCTTTCCTCGGCCAAAGCTCGAAGGGGAAGCCCGAAGAACAGTCCTCCCACCACAACGAGGTTCCAGGCGGAGGGATTCACCAGCCCAAAGCCGAGGAAGAAGAGGAGCTCTCCTGCGTACATGGGGTGTCTTATCCAACGATAAGGACCGCGATGGACCACCCACGGTGAGCGGGGGTCCGCCCAAAACTTCTCCCCCAAATAGAAGAGAGAGGCCAGGACGAAAAGAAGGCCCAGCCCTTGAAAGATATGGCCAATGAGAAAGGGGAGCCCCACCGAGGGCGCCCCTGCCCAAAGGCTCCACGGAATGACCAGGGTGGCAAGGGTCAGGGCCCAATCCGTCCCGAGCTTTGTCACCCGATGGGCCTCTTTTCGAAGGAGAAAAAGGAGGGAAGCGAGGGCGTTCACCAGAAAAACGCCCGCCCCGCCTAACGTCGGAGAGGAGAAGAAATTAAGCAGATTCGTCGAGGCGAGGGCCGCAAAGAGGAAGAAAAGAGAAAGGTCGAGGGCCCAGCGTCTTCCTTGGGGACGCCTTCCTGTGCCAGATTCCGTCTGCAAGTGGACCTGATGACCCACACTGGTTCCCGTGGCCGCAATCCGCCCCGCCGGCAACTCCAGGGCCCGCTTGGCCCGCCAGGCCGCCTCCATCAAACGGTTTGGATGTATTCGCTCCGCCGTCCGCACCACCCGGTCTCCACCGTCGAGAAAAAGGACGTCAATGGGAAACCTCATGCCCACGGTATGGATGGCCCGGCAAGGCTCGAGGAGGATGGCCTCACCCTCCGGAAGCGAGGATCTTCCAAGGAGTCCCCTGAGGCGCTCCAGAATAGTTTCCGCCTGAAGGACCCGCTCGGCGAGCCTCTGGTCCGTTGAGACGTTCACCGCCCCCCCTCCCAGGATTCTCAGAAGAGCCCCCCCATGACCTGAATGATCGCGGGTGACAGGATGATGAGGAGCAGGGCGGGGAAAATCAAGAGGACCAGAGGAAAGGCGATCTTCAGGGTGGTCTTGGCGGCCGCTTCCTCGGCCGCCAGCTTACGTTTTGTCCTCAGGGTTTTGGAGAAGACCCGCAGCGAATCGGCCACGCTGACCCCGTAGCGGTCCGCCTGGATGAGCATGGCGGCGAAGGATTTCGGGTCTTCGACCCCGGAGCGGGCATAGAGATTCCGCAGGGCATCCGCCCGGGATTTCCCCGTTCGAAGCTCTATGTTCATGATGTGGAGTTCCCGGCTGAAGACCGGATCCGAGTACTCCATCTCCTGTCCCACACGCATCATGGCCTGGTCCAGACCCTGGCCCGCCTCCACGCAGATGATGAGAAGGTCCATGCTGTCGGGCAAAGACTGGTTGATGGCCACCTGGCGCTTCCGGATCCTTCGGTTCAGCCAGATGGTCGGCATCATAAACCCCAGGAGACCCAGGACGATGGCAAACGTCATTCCCTGGCCCTTGGCGCCCGGACCGGCCAAGGCGAGGAAGCTGTAGAGGAAGAAAAACGCCCCCCCCATGAAAAAGCGCGCGCCCATAAAGACCGGAGCACCCTCCGGCCCGTGGAACCCTGCCCAGGCCAATCGTTGGAGGAGCTTGGGGTCTTTCGGCCGAATCGGAAGAAATTTGATGAGCTCAAAGATGATAATTCGAAAGATTCGGAACATCGAGGCCTTGACCTTCAGTGTCGATCGAGG
Organism: bacterium; assembly: GCA_965249615.1. Taxonomy (GTDB): domain Bacteria; phylum UBA8248; class UBA8248; order JACPRG01. The sequence continues at coordinate 377,400 of CBDFMI010000005.1, forward strand.
TCCCTTTTGCTGAGACTTGAGCTGTCCTGAGGCCTCAGCCAACCGGGCTTGAATTTGGCCCGGAGACTTCGAGAGGACGCCAATAATCCCGAAGGTCGTGAGGAAGGCAAAACAAAAGAGAACTAAAAAAATCCAGCCAGGCATTTTTCCCTCAGTAGCGCACGTCCACGATCCGGCGGATCACCAAGTAACCCATGAGCTGAAGAACAAAACCCCCGATTGCAAGCGTACGCCCCAGGGACGTGTTCCACAGGGGCGCCATGTAAACTGGGTTCAGGAAGGCGATCAAAGATCCCACCCCTAACGGCATGACGGCCAGGATCATCCCGGTCATGCGCCCAGGGGCCGTCAACGCCTTCACCTGGCCCCGGATCTTGAAGCGCTCACGGATGAGAGCGTCCAGTTGCTGGAGGATGGTAGCCAGGTTCCCCCCGGTTTTTCGCTGGATCATGACCGAGGTGACAAAGAAGCGGAGGTCGGGATTGTTCATCCGCCTTAACATACCCTTTAGAGCCTCCTCCATACTGAGGCCGAGACCGCTTTCCTGGGCCACCTTCTCGAACTCCGTCCCCACCGGCGGCGGAAGCTCCTCACCGAGCATCTGGATACCGGTCGGAAGGGCGTGTCCTGCCTTGAGGGAGGTCGCCAGCATCCGGAGGGCCTCCGGAAACTGTTTTTCAAAGCCCTTCTGCCGGAAACGTGTCTTGAACCTCAAGAAGAGGAAGGGCAGCATCGCGCCGATAAGGATTCCCACAAAGAGGCCCAGCACCCTTCCGGAAAACATTAAGCCGAGGATTCCCCCGAAAACGGTAACCATGGCCGCGATCTGAGTAAATCGGCGCGGGCTCATCGCCATCCCGGCTTGCTCCAGCCAAAGCCCAAGGTCTTTGAGGCGAGGGAAGCCGCGGAGGAGGAGGGTTAAATAGGGACTTCCCTGGACAAACTCTTCCCGCAGAAGGGAGGCAGCTCCGGGTTTGTCGAGGGGATGTGGAGCCTCTCCCATAATGCTGTCGAGCCGCATTTGAACCTGGGCGGCGTCCTTCCCTCCCCCAGGGCCGTAGGCAAGAACAATGATCCCCACGAGCAGGACGGTGACGCTGAAGAATATGGCAAAAAGGAGAACCGGTGACATACTCAGGACCCCTAGGTCTCTATCGGTGCTTCAAAGAAGGTCTCGCGGATCTCAATCCCGTGTGCCCGGAAGCGTTCCAGGAACTTCGGGCGGATGCCCGTCGGGAGGTGCCGGCCCCTGACCGCACCCTCTGGCGTCAACCCCTCCTGCTGGAAGAGGAAGATGTCCTGCATGGTGACCATTTCCCCCTCCATCCCGGTGAGCTCGCTGATGGCGGTAATCTTGCGGCTCCCGTCGTTCAGACGCGCGATTTGAATCACCACGTCGATGGCCGATGTGATCTGCTGGCGAAGGGCTTTGAGGGGCACGTCAAGGCCCGCCATGGCGATCATGACCTCGAGGCGGCTCAGGGCGTCCCGGGGCGTGTTGGCGTGGACTGTCGAAATGGAGCCGTCGTGGCCCGTGTTCATAGCCTGGAGCATGTCGAGGGTCTCCCCCCCTCTCACCTCTCCCACCACAATCCGGTCCGGTCGCATACGGAGGCAGTTTCGGACGAGGTCCCGGGTCGTGACGGCCCCCTGCCCCTCCACGTCGGGGGGACGGCTTTCGAGGGTGATCACATGCTCCTGCTGGAGCTGAAGTTCGGCGGAATCTTCGATGGTGACAATACGTTCTTCGGCCGGGATGAAGCGCGAGAGGACATTGAGGAGAGTCGTCTTCCCGGAGCCTGTCCCGCCAGAAACGAGAAGATTCAAGCGGGCATTCACGCACCCCCTCAAAAGTTCCACCATGGGTTCCGATAAAGTTCGAAGGGACAGCAAATCCTCCACCTCGAGCCTCTTCTTCGGCAAGAGCCGGATGGTCAGAGAAGGACCCTTCAACGCGAGAGGGGGGAATGACCGCATTCACTCGGGAGCCGTCCAACAGGCGGGCATCCACCATGGGAGAGGATTCGTCGACCCGCCTCCCCACCCGCGAGACGATCCTTTCGATGATCTTCAACAGATGGTCGTTGTCCTTGAAGATCGTGTCCGTGAGGACGATCTTTCCATGACGGGCGACAAAGACCTGCTTGGCGCCGTTGACCATGATCTCCTCTACGGCCGGATCATTCAGGAGGGGCTCGATGGGTCCAAGGCCAAAGATCTCATCCAGGATCTCGTCTACAATCTTCCCCTCTTCGCCCCCATTCGCCCCAGGCCTGAGCTCCCGGAGGATCTTCGCCACCTCCTGGCGGAATTCCCCCTCCAGCTTCTCCCGCTCAACGGAGATAAGCTTCGAGAGGTCCAGGCGTTCGATGAGGATGCGGTGAACCTGCACCTTAAGCTCAAAGGAGTCCCGCCTCTTTACCTCTGGCGTGGCCTCGGTGGGGACGGACGCAGTCCCTTCACTGCCCGGTTGTTTTAGCCTGTCCCCCAAACGCATGGTCATTCCTCCTACTTCTTAAACGGAGGTCTAGAAGAGGCCGAACTTCCGCTTCCCCTGCCGCTTCGGCGTTTCCCCGTCCGTCAACGTCAGCATTTTTCCAAGGTCGAGGATCCCTTGGGTTATCTCCGCACGCGGTGCGTACTCCCACAAAGAGAGCCCCCGGTTTGACGCTTTTATGACTTCCCGATAGTCCTCCGGAAGACTCATAAACACCGGAAGGTCTAAGGCCTTCTTGATGTCCTCTGTGCCCACATCGTCGTCACGGCCTTTGCGGTTGACGACAACCAGAAGTCTCTTCTCATAGCCGAGGCTCCGGAAGACCTCTACGGTGCGCTTGGTGTCCATAATGGCTGAGAGGTAAGGCAGGGTCACCAGCAGGATCGCATCCGCTGAATCGAGGGCCCGCAGAGTGATGGGGGTGAAATTGTGGGGAACGTCGATGAGGACAAAATCAAAAAGAGTCCGCGCTTTGATCACCCCGTCGATTCCCTCCTCGGACACCTTTTCCGCTTGGGCGATCTACTGGGGCCGCGCCAGCACCTGGACCCCTGAGACGTGAGTGAGAAGTGCCTGCTTGATCTCGTCCGGCCCCGCGGGATGTGCCCCATCGGTCAGGTCAGCGATGGTCAAAGAGGGCGAGAAATTCATGAGAAAGGAGGCGTCATCTCCCATCTCCAGGTCCAGATCAATGAGACCGACCTTCTTCTCGCGCTCTTTGGCCAGGATGATGCCGAGGTTCACGGCGAGGGTGGTCAACCCGCACCCCCCTTTTGCGCTAAAAAATGTGACCACGCGGCCGGAGGAACGCTTCACCCCTCCTCGCCCTTGCTCCACTCGAAAGAGGGCCTCCCTCAACTCGCCTTCGTCAAGGGGGAGCTTGACAAAATCTCGGACGCCGCAGCGTACGGCTCGCAGGAGCCAGTCCCCCCCCGCCTCCTTGGACTTCTCACTGACGCCGAGGAGGGCAGTCCCAGGAGAGAAACGAGTGATCTCCGTTGCGGCCTCGAGGGCCTTCTCCCAATTTGCGTCCAGATCCAGGAGAGCGGCGGCAGGGCTTTGTTGGGCAACCCAGGTGGAGCACCCCTCCCAGCGTGAAAAGTTTCCAAGAAAACTCCACTCAGAAAGGGCCTTCAGATGCTTCTCCACCCCTTCGGAGAGCTTTCCCTCCGGATCGATGGCCACAATCGTTAAGGCCGTTTGCCCCTCTTCCGCCATCTTCCCCTTCCCGGGCGCTACTGGGTCAGCTGGACCGCCGCCACCGAGTCAACGCCATACCCCCCGCCGTCAGTGCGAAATTCGGTGAAATCGGTCACAAACCGAATAATCTCAAAGGTGGTGGTGTCTGTGTTGCCCTGGCTTTGGAAATTGGTGATGCGAATCCTGATAAAATCGTATACCTCCATGTCGAGACCGTTACCGGTGGGTCTGACGCCTATCACGGTCATCTCATTGCGTCCTTCCGCGAGGCGGTTATCCATGCCGTTCTGCCAACCGTTTCGGTTTCCCGGAAGGGCACCAACCACATCGCCGATACCAATGGCAAACTCATCAAAACCGTTGTAGACCTGATTCCGAAAGGCCGCGTTGCTGTTCGACGACTGCGTGAAGGTCACGGCCTGAAAGAAGACTTCGTCGTCATCGATATCGTTCCCGCAGCCATTGCCATCGGCGCCATCCTGAAAGTAATTCCCACAGTAGCGTCGAATCGTATAAGTGTCACCGACCTCTAAATCATCTCCTTCACATCCATCATCGTCATCATCGTCACCACAGACGATAGCCAGCGGGACCAGCGAATCCGGCAGAACCGTGATGGGTTGAAGGGTGGCGGAGGCGACTGCGCTCACGACGGCGCTGGATATTCCGACGACCCCCCCGAAGAAAAGGTTCACGGTCGGGTCGCTCACGGTCACTTGAATCGACGTAGCCGTCGGGAAGGTCACGGTGGTGGCAGCGCTGGCGAGGTTCCCCGTGAGGTTCTGGCCGGCGAAGGTGTTGGCGCGGGTATGGGCCTCCGTGGTGTCCACTTTGAACCCCGAGGCCCCCGCCAAGACGGCCGCATCTGCGGCCCGCTGGAGGGAGGTCCGGATCGAGTAGAGGTATCCCACGTCGATGGCCAGGGCGGACATCCCCATGAGGACCACCATAAACAGGGCATAGAGGACGAGGGTCTGTCCTTCCTTCTTTCGCCCAAAATCTTTTCATTCTTCTCATGCCTCTCTACATCCCCCGGCCGAGACCGGCACCCCTCCCAAGGGGCAGGGGCTCATCCGGCGGGGCCTCCTCTACCAGCTCTGGCGTGACAAGGACCAGAAGCTCGGACTCCTCGTTCGTAAATCGCTCGCTCGTGAAGAGCTGACCCAGAATGGGAATATCCGACACAAAGGGGAGCTTTCCGAGGTTTTTCACCGAGCGGTTGCGGATCAGTCCCGCCATTGCAAAGGTCTCCCCGCTCGTGAGCTCGAGCATGGTCTCAGCGCAGCGCTTGCTCAGGGAGGGGACGCTGAATCCTCCCACTGAGACGGCGTTCGCGAAATCAAGCTCGCTCACTTCTGGCGCTAATTTGATCAAAATCCGGCCGTTTTCGAGGACCGTGGGCGTGAAGTCAAGGCGGACCCCGAAGGGCTTGAAATCGATGGTCACGGCTCCCCCCTCCTGAGGGACGGGGACAGGGAATTCACCTCCCGCGAGGAAACTCGCCTCTTCGCCGCTCACGGCGACGAGACGGGGCTCGGCCAGGGTCCTGAGGTCACCTCTCGTTTCGAGGGCGCGAATGAGCACGGCGAGGTCCCTCGCCGAATTCGCCACGAAGAGATTCACCAGGCTTGAAATGCCGAAATCAGGTCCGAGGGGGGTGTCGTTAGGAGGAACCCGGACGTTCCCAAAAGGAGTCGTGAAGGCGGACCCGGGGGCGAGGCCGATCTCGGGTAACGACCCCCGGTTGCTGAAGCCGAGGAAGCTAAAGCCCAGTTCTCGAAGCCCGGTCCGCGACACCTCGGCGAACTGGACCTTGAGGGAAACCTGTTTCGGGGGGGCCTCGACCTTGAGAAGGTTGACGACCTTTTTCGGGGCGAAGGATTCCGCGATCTCACCCACCGTGTCCCGCACCGTGGCGCGTTTCGTCACCCCGGAGATGACCAGGGTGTCTTTAATCGCCTGGATGGAGATCGTCTCCTCCGGGTAGAGGTCCTTTATCCCCTGGTCCAGGGTCTCCGCATCGGCCTGAACCACGACGTTGAAGAGGAAGTTCCTTCCGGCTTCGTTCCAGAGGATGAGGTTCGTGACGCCGGAGGCCTTTCCGCTGAGGAGAAACTGGTCGTTGGAAATCGTAACGACATCGGCCACACCAGGTTCTGCCACGGAGATCCGCTGGATCACGTAGGGGACGCTAATGATGATGGATTTGCCGAGCGTCACCCGAAGTCCGGTGACACCACTGCTTACCTCAAAGGGAGAAGCGGGAGAACCTGGCGGGCTGGGGGCCTCTTCCTGCGAGAAGACCTGTCCGCTGAGCCCAAAAAACAGGAGAAGGGGCACAAACATAGATATCTTCGCTGCCGCCCGATTCCATCGCCTCATCATTCCCCTCCCCCTACGGTCTTCCTGAGTGACTCGAGCACTGTTTCGATAGTCCGCTCTGATCCCCGAATGACTTCGACCTCCAGAGGCGGCGGCTTTGGAGCCGCCTTAGCCCGCGGCGCGGCCGGCTGAGTCCTCCCCCGGACCAGCCGAGAGGCAGTGATCCCGCGGGTTCTGGTGTTTGTCTCGTCCTGGTCATTGCGAAGCGCGAGACGGATGGTCCCTTTGGTCGACGCAAGCGTCAAGCCTTCGGCCTCTTCCGGGCTGACCAGCAGCGTTACAATGGAGACCTTTTTCTCTCCGCTGTCGCTCTTTCCCGTTCTCTCTCCAACGGTCAGGACCGTGACGTTTTGGAGGATCGTCTTGCTCACGATCCTGGACGGGCCGTCGCGTTGAGGGACCTCCATAGTGGTGAGGACATCCACACGGCTCCCATGAGAGAGAAACCCAGCCACCCCGATGACCTCATCCATCTGGACCGTGACCGCCCGCATCCCCTCCGGGATGCGAGGGGCTAGACCTGGGGCCGAGACAAGGTTGACCACCTTTTTCGGAGCGAAGGATTCGGCGATGCGTCCCACGGTCTCCCGGACGTCAGCTCTGTCCGTCACCCCGGAGATCACCAGGTTGTCCCTGATGGCTTGAACGGAGAGTTTCTCCTCGGGGTAAAGCTCCTTCAGACCCTGGGCCAGGGCGGCTGCGTCGGCCTGAACCAAGATGTTGTAGACAAATCTCTGGTCCCCCTCATCCCAGAGGATCAGGTTCGTGGCCCCCGGTGCTTTCCCGCTCAGGAGAAATTGCTGACGAGAGATCGTGGCGACGTCAGCCACGCCCGGATCCGCCACAGACATCCGTCCAATGATATAGGGGACAGAAAGGAGGAGGGATTTCCCGACCGTAATGGTGAAGTCCGTGGAGACGGAACTCGCCTCGAAGGGAGCGGTTGGGCGCAGTGGCCGCTCAGCTTCCTCTTGCGCTGACGCTTCCCAACCCAATCCAAACAGGAAAATGAGTCCAAAAATCCAACAAAGAATTCGTCTTTCCGGTCCCCTTAGCTTTGCCATTATTCCGCCTTCCTCCCCTCATCCGGTCACTTCGGCGTCGCCTCACGGGACCTCTCTACCCCACGGATGACCTCTATCCCCTCGCCCGGGGCTGTGCCGGGGGCCCCTCCGTAGATCAGTTGAGGAGCCGTGATGCCGGGCGTGTTGGAAGACGTTTCATCGCGGTTATTTCGGAGCGTCAGGAAGGTGGTCCCTTTCGTCGCGGCCAGGGAGAGACGCTCGGCCTGGGAGGGGGTTACAAGGAGGGTCACGACCGAAACCTTTTTCGCCTTTGAGTCTCTGCTCTCCAACCTCTGACCCACGGCGAGGACCTCGACGTTTTGAAGGACCAGCTTGCTGATGGTCCCCCTCCCCCCCCGGTCGTCTATATCTGACGTCGCCAGGACATCGACCCGGCTCATGGGCAGGAGAAACCCCGCGACACCAATGACTTCGTTTACCCGGATCGTCATCGCCCGCATCCCTGGGTCAATGCGGGAGGCCAACCCGGGGGAAGACCCCTCGGGCGCCAATTTACCGAGGAGGACGGGTTCCCCCTTTATCAAGTCTGACATGGCCCCCCGACCCTCCACCTCCTGGACCTTGCCGGCCGCCGCCGCCGGCCTCAAAGGGGCGGGCCAGGAGGCGAGCTCCACGTCCTCTTTTTTAAGAATTTCGCCCTGGGCCACATTTGTTTTCATCAGAACGACGGGTTCCAGCTTGGGTTCGGCTGGGCCGCCGCCCGCAGAGAAAAGGCGGGCTGCCACCAGGGTCACTATCAGGCCGATCACACCCGAAAGGAGGATGAGCATCGCTCGCTTTCGATTCATCTCGGTTCCCTCGAGAGTCTAGACATGCCTTCTCACTCGTGACGCATCACGGTCGTCTGGCTCAAGGTGATCACGCCCCCCCAGCCGGGGATGAAGGAACCCGTCAGGGATTGGAAAGGATAGGAGACGACCACCGAGGTCGAGTCCCCTGAAACGGCACCGTCAACACCAGTCGTCGTGATCGTGGCCAGCTGGTCCATCCCCGCAGTCTGCAAGTAGTTGTTCACGACCGTGGTCACCTGTCCAGAACTCACTCCCGCGAGGACGCCTATCCTGCGCCCCTTCGCGCGAGGAATTGGTCACGACCTGAAGCGTCCAGAAGGCCCTGCCAAAATCTGTGACGGCCAAGAGGAGAATAAGCAAGACAGGCAGAACAAGGGCAAATTCGACGAGCGCCTGTCCGCCCCGCCCCTTAGGCCACCAAAACCGCCCACGCCGTGCCGATGGCGATGGCGACTCCGTAGGGTATTGTCCCCCATCTGCCCCAACGTTGTGGCCGTTGAGCCCCATCTCCCTTTTCAGGCCCCCTTGAGTGGGGTTTCCCATCGGCTGTCCTCGCACCCCTTCTTAGGAGAAGGAACAATATGGCCATGAGCCCGCCTGTAATGGCTGAGGCGAGGGCCACTTGGACCCCTTCCCAGGGCCCCAGGAGGGCGCCAAGGGCGACGACCAGCTTCAGATCGCCGGCCCCCAGGCCTCCTAAGAGATAGGGGATCAGAAAGAAAACCGCCGTAAGGACGGCCCCTCCCAGCGCAAAGAGGAGACCGGTCCACCCAGACCAGGCGAAATGCCATCCAAAGCCGAGGAGCAAGCCCGGGAGGGTCAACCAGTTTGGAATAATCCCCTTGCGGAGGTCCCAAACCCGGCTATCCCAACCATCAGGAGGGCTGGAATCCACTCCCCCCCTGACATCAAAGGATGCCCCCTTTTCGGCCTTTAGGCGGCGCGCAGGAGCCCGCGCCTAAAGGCTTCCAACGATGTTGTTCAAAGTGGTGGTGACGCCCCCGCCCAGCAAGGTCAACGCGGCGATGACGGCGATCGCCACCAGGGCGATAATGAGGGCGTACTCTGTCAGCCCCTGGCCCTCATCCTTTTTCAACCATCTCATAAACCCTTTGCGCATCTTCTTTTCCTCCCTCTAGGCCGCCCCATCGGCCGGCACAGCGGAATCGCCCGGACTCTCTTCGACCGGGCACTTTTGCATTACTTTTTGCCTTCGATCATGTTCTTAAGTGCTTTGTGCCTTCGCATGTCCCGCATCAAGTGAACAAGGAACGCCAGGGTCAGTGCAATCAGCCAGAAAGAAACGGTCCCAATGCCCATGTTCTCCCCCTTCGAAAATAGGACCCATCACCTTGGAGCACCTTAAAAGCGTTGAATAATATCCTCCTTTTTTTTCAAAACGTCAATAGATGTCAATACTTTATTAGGAAACAACCAGCAAAAGCTCCCGCACTGCTTTTGCCGCCACGGTGGCCGAAACCCCTGAAGGGTCAAGACCAGGGGCCAACTCAACAACATCTGCCCCAATCACCTGACACCCTCTCAGAGCGTGAAGGCTCTCCTCCAACGCCCCAAAGCTCCATCCCCCCGGCTCAGGCGTCCCGGTTCCCGGGAGAACCCCCGGGTCCAAAACATCCAGGTCCAGGGTCAAATAGAGAGGATGATTTTGAAAGATATTGTTGCAAATGCCGTGCCGTTGCAGAACCTGGATCTGGCTGGAGCGGCGGGCCAGGTCCATTTCCTCCCGGGTCCCGGAGCGGACCCCGCACTGATAAACCATTAAATCCTTAGAGAGCCCCAGGACGCGCTTGATCACCGTCGCGTGTGACAAGCGCTGGCCCTGGTACTCCTCCCGAAGGTCCGCGTGGGCGTCCAGTTGGAGGAGGCGCAGATGGGGGTGGACTGAGATGGCTGCCTCCAGGAGCGGCAGCGTGATTAGGTGCTCTCCCCCAAGCGCCAGGACTCGCCGACCCGAGGAGAAGAGCTGGTGCGCCCTTTGCCGGATGACAGAGAGCGAGCTGTCCAGGTCTCCGCGACGAAAGGTCAGATCGCCAAGGTCCCCGAAGGAGACTTCCTCCAGATCCCGATTTAGGGCCGGGCTGAAGCTTTCAAGGCCCTCTGAGGCCTCCCGGATGGCCGGAGGACCCAGTCGAGCCCCTTGGCGAAAGGTGACCGTTTCCTCCAGGGGACACCCAAGGAGAAGGGTCTTCGTCTCCCCTGTTCGCTTTGAGGCCAGGAAGCGAATTTCCTCTTCCAAAGGGAAACTCCTTCGGGGAAAACCTCTTAGGCCCCCAGCCCCTCCCGCACAAAATTAGGGAGCACGAAGGCACTTTGATGAATCTCGGGGTTGTAGTAGCGAGTTTGAATCCCGGAGCCCCTCGCCCGCTCTTGCGAAAAGTCCCGAAGGGGGTCCCAGCGTTTAGAGGCCAGGGTGAAGCTCCAAAGGGCGAGCGGATAGGTGGGGACAGTGGCCAAGTAGACATGGGCGATAGGGAAGATGGCCCCCAATTTCTGATAGATGGACTTCACCAGGTCCAGCTGGGCCATCGCCGACTCGCTCTGGACCACCAGGATCCCGTCATCGCGGAGCAGATTGAAAACGTCCTGGTAGAAGGAGGTCGCAAAGAGGCCGACTCCGGGTCCGTAGGGATCGCTCGAATCGATGAGGATAACGTCATAGGACGCCCCTTTGCCATTCACGAATTCAATCCCGTCTTGAATGGTGATCTCGACAGTGGAAGCGTCAAGGTCCCGGCTTAACGTCGGGAGGTGCTCTCGAGAGGCCTGAAGGACCATCTCGTCAATCTCGACCAGGTGGATGTGCTTCAAGGAGCTGTGCTTTCTGGCCTCCCGGACGCTTCCCCCATCCCCGCCGCCGATAATCAGGATGTCTTGAGGTTGGGGGTGAGTGAAAAGAGGGACGTGGACCAGCATTTCGTGATAGATGAACTCGTCCATCTCCGTGGCCATCACGACCCCGTCCAGCGTGAGCATCCTGCCGAAAGGGACCGTCTCAAAGACATCGACCCGCTGATAGGGGCTTTCCCCGCTGAACAAGGTCTTTTCGATTCGAACCGTGATCCCGTGGTGCTCGCCGTGAATCTCGTTAAACCAAAGTTCCAGTCGGTAAGATCGCTTCAGCTGTTCTCTTCTCTTGGGATTCAATTCAGAGAGATCCTTCTGAAAACTAGCAGAGATGGCGGCGTTTTGGTTCTGCAACGAGAGGGGCTTTCAGCTCCAGAGCACCACCGTCGCGACCGCCACCCCGAGACTGGCCACCCGGTGTTCAATGGCTCGGCTAACGATCCTTTGGACAGGTTCTCCCCGCATCTCCATCCCCTCCTTGGCCATCTGGATCACCTTTTCCTCGGTCGCCTTCCGGCCAGACTGGTCGGCGTGCTCCATAATGAGACCCGGCTTGGTCTCGTCCTTCGGGAACGCGATGGCGATTCCTGCCGATATGATCCCGCCCGGCTGATCTCCCGCAATCCAAGCATAGGCCACAGGGACAAAAGCTCCAAAGGGAAGTGAGACCGGGGCGATCTCTCGACAGGCCGGGGGGATGATGCTGCTTGCCTTGATCAAGTTGGTATTGCCGATGCCGGCCTGAAGGAGAGCGCCGTCGAAGGCGTTCAACTCCGTCGATCCTTCTGAGGCGCCGCAAGCCAGGAAGTAGGTCTTCGGGGTAGGAAAGATCATGAAGAACTGGAACGGGGAAAGCCGATGTCGCGAACCGTCAGGACCGCTCGGCGTCGCTTTTGGGCGGCCTGCAGGGAGGCCTGCATCAGCGTGCGCTCAAGGCGTCGGGTTTGTAACTCAGGGTTTTTCCCTCGGCCTCGAGCGTCCCGCGGGGGATCTCCTGTACCTTCTGGGAACGGGCCCGAAAGCTTTCGCCGAGATAAGTGACCGCCTGTTCAGGGTCCAGCCCCTCGCCGCAAGAAAAAAGGTCGACGGCGGCGAAGGCGTACTCCGGCCAAGTGTGGATCGCCATGTGGGATTCGGCGATCACGACGACACCGCTAATGCCATGAGGATTGAAAAGATGGAAAATGCTGTCGACGATGGTAGCGCCTGTTCGGTGGGCTGCCTCCGTCATGGCCTCCTCGATTCGGGCCACGTCGTTGAGGATTCCAACATCACACTCGTAGTACTCGATCAGAAGGTGACGGCCCAGCGCCTTCAACGGTCCATCCTCCCCCCGTGGGCCGCGGCGGCCCCGATGCCCTAGATATCCGCCTGTCTCACCCCCCCGCCCCCTCTGGAAATACCGGGGACAGGCAACCCATAAAAACATAGCCGGGAACTTCCCAGCTTCTTGATGTTGCGGGCCCGGTTCGCCCGATAAAGCCCTCGCAACTGTCTGAAGGCTTACTATATCAAATTAAAACGCCGATTAAGCAAACAAAGAAGACAGCGTAAATTATTTTGAAAGAGACCCCCTGTCAAGGAATTTCTGGGGTTCTCAACCTTCGTCGCGCCCCGACACCCCCGCCGCCTCCATCGCCTCGCGAAAACGGTCCGGGAGCCGGACCCATCCACTCAGGGGCTCCTGGAGCCCTGAGAAAACAGGCTGAAGCTCGATCAGACGCTGCTCCGCGCTCGGATGGGTCCGAAAAAGGGACCGCCCCTCATCTGGGCCCCGGCCCGCCCGGAGTGTCTCCAATATGGAGAGAAACCCTTCCGGGTCATAACCCACGTGCGCGGCGAGCTCCATCCCCTTTCGGTCAGCGTCAAACTCCTTCTGCCTGTCGAGGCCCTCGTCGAAGAGTTTTTTCATGGCGGTGTTAATGATCGCGTCAAAACGGTCCGGGTCGCCGCCGAGGGTGGCCAGAGTTACCTGGGAGAGACCCGAGAGGGCCTTGCTCCTCTGGATCACCTGGAGGATGTGCTTCTCTGTGATGTGTGCGATCTCATGGGCCAGAACCCCGGCCAGTTCCGCTTCGCTCGTGACCTTTCGGGGGAGCCCGCGCGTCGAAGGCGTTCACCGCCTCGCTCTTCAGGACCGCGAAGTTGTACTCCAGCCCGGGGCGTTCAGACCGGTTCGAAAGGGCCCTCCCGAGAAGTCCCAGATAGCGCATGAGCACAGGGTCTTCGTCTATCCCCCCAAATTGAACCACCACCTGTGTGGCGATGGTCCCCCCGATGGCCCGTTCCTCCTCGATCCCAATCGGAAGAAGCCCCCCCACCACGGACCCCGCCCCCCGCACGACCGCCTCTCTTCGCTCCGGGTCGTCCAGGGTCTCCCGGGCGACCTGCTTCAGCTCGGCGCAGCCGGCGAGGAAAAGGACAAGAAGCCCGACAGTGCGAAGGACCGTCCTTTTTCTCCTCATCATGTCCTCTCCTGAATTTCCGTCCTATCCGTTCTCAAAGCCAGGCCAGCTCCAGCTCGGGGTTGCTCACTGATTGAACTCCCTCACACCTCCCTCAAGGAGGAACCGGTCTACTTCCTCATCGCTCAGCAGGAACTTCTCCACCCGGTTGATGGCGGCCACATGTTCTGAGCTGACACCGGTTCGGTCGGCGTAATCCTCGGCCGTTTTGTCGAGGCCTCTCGCCCCGGCCGATGCTGCCACCTCAGACGCCTCTCCCCGGAACCCCCGCCCTAGGCGGGACAGTAGGGAATCTCCCCCGCCGGGTCTTTCGTCAGAGACGTTCGTGCCGAAGATCCAGCCCGCTTCGCCCTCCTCTGTCTCAACGAGGAGCCACCCCCCTTCGCGGTCTAGAATTTCGAGTGCCTCCCCGAGGCCCACTCGAGTCACAACCCGATCAAGAGAGCTCCTGCCTTCTCTTAAGCTCGCAGAACGGGCGCGGACGTAGACCGTCTCGGCGTAGGCGATCGTCCCCAGCAAAAGGACCAGAAGCCCTCCCAGGACCAGCCCTTTTTTCATCGGCCTCTCCTCATGGAGTTACTTTGTTTTCAACTCAAAGACGCCATCCCAATCCTGGGGAGGCGGGTCCTCCAGAAAGTGCGAACAGCGGTCGAGGTAGACCCGTGAGGGCCCATCCTCGGGGTCAAGGGCCAGGGTCCGCTCAAAGGCGTCCCGGGCGAGGTGCCAATCGTGGTCCTGATAGGCCGAGAGCCCCTGCAGATAGGTCTCGACCACCTCCGCTTTTTTTGAGGAGAGCTCCCCCTTCCTGGCCAGAAGCTCATAGACCACGGCGGGCTCCCGTCTTCCCTTCACCCGTATTCGGTCGATCTCCCGGGCCTCGATATCCTCCCGGGCGAGGCGATAGGTATTTTCACCGATGAGGATATGACTATCGTACTGCTTGTTGGCCCCCTCAAGGCGGGAGGCCAGATTCACATGGTCACCCATCACGGTGTAATCCATCCGGTTTTGTGAACCCATGTTTCCAACGATCATGGGGCCCGAGTTAACGCCGATCCGAACCTTGATCTCCGGGTAACCCTCGGCGCGGAACTCCTCTCTGAGTTTAGCCGCCTTCTCCTGATTTGCCAAGGCGGCCTGACAGGCGAGGGTGGCGTGGCGGGGCTGGTCGAGGGGGGTCCCGAAGACGGCCATAATGGCGTCCCCTTCATACTTGTCGAGGAAACCCTCGTGCTTGAGGATGATGTCCGTCATGGCGGTCAGGTAGCGATTCAACAGGGCAACCAGCTTTTCCGGTTCGAGAGACTCTGAGATCGTGGTGAAACCCGCCACGTCCGAGAAGAAGACGCTGAGCTCTTTCTTCTCTCCCCCCAGCTTCACGTCTTCTGGGTGTTCCAGGATCTTGTTGACCACCGAGGGGGTCATGTAGTGCCCGAAGATGTTTTTAACCTGGCGTTTTCGCTTCCCCTCGGTGAAGTACTCCACCAAAGCGGAAGAGAGGAAGGTGACGAAGATCCCGGCCTCGGGGGTGACGATGTCCATCCAGAGGTTTCCCCTCTGAAAGATCAGGATGGCCAGGCCGTAGTAAGCGACCGCGTAAACGAGGATGAGGGAGATTTTGGCTTTAAAAGAGCTGAAGGCGACCAGGGTGGCGGCCGTCAGGAGGCAGAGGAGCAGGAGGCTGATTAGAAGGACCACCGCCGGTGCCTGACGAAGGAAATCCCCCGCCAGGATGTTGTTCAAAGCGGTCGCGTGGATGAAGACCCCTGGTTCCGCGAAGGAAAAGGGAGTGACCCTCAGATCATAAGTCCCGGCCGCGGTGCCCGCGATAAAGACCACCTTGTCCTGAAAGACTTCGGGATCGATGAGGGGGGAGACCCCCTCCCGCATTTGAAGGAACGACTCAAGGACCCCGGCGATAGGGTAGACCCGGTAAGTTTCCTGGGCGGGCCCATACCACTTCAGCATCATCTCCCCCCGCTTGTTCAGAGGGATAGAGCGGCCGTCGAGTTGAAGGGTCCCGTCGGAGGTCAGCCGCATTTTATCTGCCCCTAAAACCCGCCGGGCGATGGAAAGAGGAAAAGAGGGATAATACTTCCCGTCGTGTTCGTAGATGGGCCGAAATCTTCGACTCGGGCCGTCGAAGTCGGACTGGAGGTTGATATAGCCTAAGTCCCAGGCCCCCGCGATGAGCGTCAGGATGGGGAGGTTGGGATGGGCGAATTCCTCGATGGGGAGGTCGGAGACGTTCTCCAGAGAGAGGGCGCTCTTGGTCGACCACACGCGGACCTCCCGTTCCACATCATCTGTTCCCCCCTCATCCCCCGGCGCCTTGAGGCGACCCGATTCTCTTTTCTTTTCCTCAAAGAGCATGGCCATAATGACGTTCCCGGCCTCATGGACAGAGGTCGCGAATTTTTCGTCAAAACCCTCCCCCCCCCCTTATCCGGTTCAAAAAACTCGATATCGAAGGCGATGGCCTTGGCCCCCGCCGCCTTGAGGAAGTCCACGATGTAGCCATGGACGTCCCGAGGCCAGGGCCAGCGGCCAAGCTGCTCTTGGTAGGCTTCCAGGCTCGCCTCATCGATCACTACAACGACGATGTCCTGGCTCGCTTGGGAGGGATCGGCGTAGCGGTTGAAACGATGGTCCAGGGATTTCAGCTCGGCCAGCTCAAAGAGGCCAAACGCGTGGAGGGCGAAAAGGCTGACAAAGACGATGAGGCCGACTATCACTCCGATGAAGAGGCGCTTTTTCTCCTTGCGCAGGTGCTCAAAGGCCGGCACCGATAGCGCCTCCCAAATCCATCAGAATGGATCCTCGGCAAAAATTTTCGGGTGAAAATTTGTCCGAGGCCTTTCAACGCGAATCATACCCACCCCTTCACCTGCACTCGAAGGTAGCACACCCTCGGGCCCCGCAAGGGACTTGGGCCACGAGGGACGGTTCTTGCCCCCGCAAGATTGTGAGGGGCCAATGATTGGCTTATAATCCATCCCTGGGAGGCACCGGGGTTTGGACAGCAAGCTTTTCGCCAAGCAGATTCTCGCGAAGACCGAAAAGGTCGCAGGGGCCATCGGCCGAGAGCTGGGAGACCGGCCAAGGCTTGACCCGCCCGCCCTCATCAAAACGCTGCAGGCCCACATGTGGCGGGAGTTCGCCCTGGGCGTCCTCCCCGCCTCGAAACAGATCACCCTCCTTCCGCCCGACGATCTGGAGATGAAGATTCGCCTGGCCCAACAATCGGCCGAAGAACTCTTCCACTACCAGGTCGTCGCCGACTTGATCGCGGAGCTCGGAGGGGACCCCGACATCAATCACTACAAGCCGACCGAGGAGGACATTGACCTTTTTAACCAGACCTACGGGCCGGACACCCTTCTCGGGATCACGGGGGCCTATCAGGTTTCTGGAGAGGTTGTCCTCATTCAGGTGCTAAAGAGCTTGATTCGAGTCTTGGACAAAAGGATCGGGGAGGTGGTCCGGGATCAAGTGCTGGTCCATGAGGGGAGCCATGTCCGAAACGGGAGGCTCATCCTAGAGCGCTATGCCACGACCCCCGAGGCCCAGGCCGAAGTGGAGGCCTCCGTAGATGCGATGATCCAGCTTCGGAAAAAATCCCGCCGCGAAAAGGTTTCTTCTTCGCCGCAGTAGGAACGAAGGACGTCATCGAATCCCGAGAATCCAATCCACTGAAATGGGGCCCGGCCCCATTAGCAGCAGCGTCAAGGTGCCCGCCAGAAGGACAACGTCAAACTCGTAACCCGCCCCATCCGCCCGGGTGAACCCCTTCTTGTAGGTCAGCTTGAGGATGGCCACGATCAGGCTGACGGTTAAAATGAGGGCGGTCCAGCGGGTGGCGATCCCGATGAGAAGCGCGACACCCCCAAAGAACTCCTCCACGCCTATCAAGAGGGCGAAGAGGAAGGGGAACCGGACGTTGTGGTCTCTGAGAACTCCAGAAAACCCCAGGACACCGGGCTTGGTGGTGAAGAGCTTGGCGTAGCCGTGGGCGATGAAGACCCAGGCAAGGGCCAGGCGGATGAAGAGCGGAGCCAGGACGGCAAACGGCTCAAAGACAATGTCGAGATACATCGGGCAACCCCTTTTTCTCAGTCCCCCGAAAACCCACTTTTAACCGGGCCTTCACTCTCCTTCTCGAAGGCGAATCTGCGGCCACCAGTTCCACCGCCCTTGCCGCAGGGCAGCCTCGCCCTCCCCCTGGAGCTTTCGGAGGACGGAGCGCACCTCTTCCACAAAAGCCCCGAGCTCGATCGGGGCCTCGCCTTCCTCTACCTTCTCCAGCTTGGTCAAGCCTTTCGTTAGATTGCTGACGGCGGGGGCATGCCAAACCTTCTGGACCTTGACGAAACCTGCCGCCACCTGGATGAGGCCCTGGTAGAAGAGCCGCTCGGTCTCGTTCCCCTCCCGCCAAACGTCCTCCCAGGCCTCATGGGATTCCCAGTATTCTCTGTCGTTGAAGAGCTCAACCCCTTGTTGGGCCCGTCGGTCAAAAGCGATTGGGGAAGACTTCGTCACAAAATCCTCAGCCCACAATGTCTTCGCCGCCGTCAACCCCGATGATGTTCCCCGTCACCCACGCGGTCTCTTCGCGGCAGAGGACGGCGATGGCCTTGCCCACATCTTCTGTGGTGGTGAGGCGGCCCCCGGGGTTTCTCCCCTTGGCCGTCGACGTTATCAGCTCGTGGCCCGGGATCTTGCGGAGGGCAGGAGTGTCGGTGACTCCGGCGCGGATGGCGTTCGCGGTGACCCCCCGGGAGGCGAGCTCCATGGCGAGTTGCCGGATGTGGGACTCGAGGGCCGCCTTGGCCGCCGAGACAGCCCCGTAATAAGGAAGCACCCGGTGGCCCCCCGTGCTCGTCATGGCAAAGATCCGCCCGCCCTGCCCCATGAGGCCCGAACACACGAGATCCTGGGCCCAGTAGACAAGGCTGTGGGCCATGACGTCGAGCGTCATGTCCATCTGCCGTGGTGAGATGCCGTCCTCTGGCTTCTCGCCGATGTAAGACTTGAGGGTTCCGAAGGCGAGGGAGTGGAGGAGGACCCGAACGGTTCCCTGGCTGCGCTCCAGGGTCTCAGCCACCGTCTTCAATGTCTCAGCCCGCCGCTCGGCGTCAGCGGCGTTGACGTTGAAGAAAACGGCCTCCCGCCCCAACTGGAGGATGTCCTCTTTCACCTTCTCAGCGCTGGGCAATGTGGCTTTTCGGTCGAGGTGAACCCCGAATACGTTCATCCCGTCCCGCGCCAGGGCGATGGCGGTAGCGGCCCCGAATCCGCTGGAGGCGCCTAGAACAAGCGCCCAGGGTTGAAGCTTGGACGAATCAGCTGACATCACGATCAGATTTCCTCTGCAAAGGAGAAGGAAGGACGGGACCCAATGGCAAAAGCTCAGGTGATTCTCCACCAGTGACGTCAGACCTGTCAATCTTTAGCGTTTCCTGCGTTGCCTAATCAGAGAAGAGGAGATATTCTAAAAAGAGGCTCACATTGAGTCTTTCCTCAAACAGAGGCTCCACAGGATGGAACAAGAGAACATCCACGCGCTCAAGGAATGGGCCTCGGTCGTCCGGGCCCTGACCGATGGTCGTCAAATCTTGCTCCTGCGAAAAGGGGGCATTGTCGAGAAGCGGGACCGCTTTGAGGTGGAGCACCGGGAGTTTTTTCTCTACCCCACATACGAACATCAGCGCTCAGAGCTCATCCGGTCCGATTTCCAAAAATATTTCAGGGCGGCGTGTGACGAGCAGCCCCCTGAGACAGAGGCCCGGCTGGGCGCCTACGCCGTCGTCGAGGAGGTACTTGAGACCCAGGACCTCCAAAAACTTCAGGCGCTTTCCAGCGAGCACATCTGGACGACGGAATCGGTAGTCCAGAGGATGACGGCCTTTAAGCCGGAGGTCCCGATGAGTGTCCTTCTGATTCGGGTTCACACCCTTCCTTCGCCCCACCCCCTAAAAGTCTCGAGGGCGTACCGTGGCTGCAAGTCCTGGGTCAGTCTCGAGCACCCCCTGTCCACCATGGGGGCCTCTGCGGTGCTCCCTGAAGCGGAATTTCAGGCAAGGGCGCAACAGGTGAAAGATTTTCTGGAAGTGCGGGCCGCTTGACGGCAAATCTTCTCGAGTCAGCCGAGCGAGAACGCCTCCCGCCCCATAAAAAGAGTGAAGGGAGAACCGGTGTCAGATAGGGGCTATGCAAATCCCCATCTCCTATGGTCTCCAGAAGAGCTCAACGCCCGTCTCGGGGACCCCAAGCTTTCTGTTCTTGACGTCCGCCTGACAGCCGACTACGTCCGAGGCCATGTGCCTGACGCCGGACATCTGGACCTATACGGGATTAGCCTCTGTGACACCCGCCCGGAGCCCCTACAGGCTTTCTGCTGGATGGTGGCCTACATGATGGGAAACCGCGGGGTGGACTCGGAAAAGACGGTGGTCTTCTACCAGGAGAACTCGGGCTGGCGAGCGGCGCGCGGCTTCTGGTTCCTCGAATATTTCGGGCACGAAGACGTGCACATCCTGGACGGGGGCTTTGACGCGTGGCGCGCCGCAGGATTTCCGGTCAGCCAGGAGCCCGTCGATGTACCCCGGGCGAGCTTTAAGACGAGAGCCGTTCCATCCAGGCTGGCCACGGCAAAAGACATCCTCGACCGTTTGGACAATGAAAACGTAAAGATCCTGGATACCCGAAGCGACGACGAGTACACAGGAAAACTCGTTCGCGCGGCTCGGGGAGGGGCCATCCCCCACGCCGTTCACCTCGAGTGGACGAACAATCTCGATTCCAACGGACGCTACAAGCCCGCATCCGAACTAAGGGCCATGTATGAGGAACAGGGCATCACCCCCGACAAGGAAATTATCCCCTACTGTCAGGGGGGATACCGATCCGCACATACCTATCTCGCCTTGAGACTTCTTGGCTACCCCCGCCTTCGAAACTATGTGGGGTCCTGGAAAGAATGGGGTGACAGGGTAGACTTGCCTATTGAAACCACTGCCAAGTCTTAAATAAACAATATATTACATGTTTTTATTGAATGTAGAGCTTCGTAAATTGTTGCGCGGAAGGCTGGCCTGATTTTGAGCGGACCTTTTTGGTCAAAAAGGTTCGAAACCCGCTAATTCGACATGGCCCTGAGCTTGGCGATCTGAATGAGTGCAGGCTTGTAGTCGGGTTCAATCTCGAGGGCCTTCTCGAATTCTGTCATGGCCTCGGTGTATTTTTTTTGGCGAAGATAGAGCCGACCCAAGTTTAAGTGGGGATAGTGATAGCACTCGTAACGCCTGGCCTTCATGGCCTTCTGAAGCCAGGGGATGGCCTCCTCATACATCTCCTTCTGGATAAAGTAGGCCCCGATGTCATTGTAAGGGTTCCCGAAATCGGGGTCCGTCTCAATGGCCTTAAGACACTCCTCGATGGCCTGCTCCAAATCCCCCTGGTGGCTGTAGGCCCAGCCCAGGAAGGTGTAGGCCTCGGCGGTGGGCTGGACCTCGATAGACCGCTGGTATATCTCAATGGCCTTCTCTAGGTCCCCTTTGCGGTGAAACTCCCAAGCCCGCTGAAAGAGTTCCTCAGCACCCTCACCCATAACCGATTCGGCCTCCTGTCTCCCCTGCCCTGCCAAGATTCCGAGCGCCGCCCTTAAATTTATTATGCCTTAGATCCGCCATGAAACAACCCCTATCAAATGAGGAAACCCATCTCTAGTCGTGGTAGGGAATGGGGGTTAGCAGGTTCTCGTTGTGGCGCATGTCCTCTTCAAGGCGCTCTCCCAGGGCCCGGGTCACGGGGCCCGGGCGCCCCTCCCCAATGGGCTGGCCATCGTACATGACGATGGGCACCACCCTGAGGCTCGTGCCGAGAAACATCATCTCAGCCGCTCGATAGGCCTCCTCCCGCGACACCTCCGACTGCTCCACCCCCGCCAGAACACCCTCCCTTTGGAGCTTTCGGGCGAGATCCAGGACTCGAAGGAGCGTGGTCCCCCTGAGGGCCCGCCGAAAAGGAGGCGCCTTGAACACTCGGTCCCGGGTCACAATGGCGACGTTCTTGTTTGAGCCTTCAGCCAGATGTCCCTCTTCGTCCACCCAGAGGGCGCTGTCAGCCCCGGCCTGACTCGCTTCAAGCTCAAGCAGGGCGTTGGGCTGATAGTTGCACCCCTTCATCTCGGCGAAAGCGGGATCCCGCAGAGGGACGCGGCTCGTGATGACCTTCATCCCGTGGAGATGGAAGGAGGTGGGAATGGGGTCGGGCGCGGTGACGATAATGTAGATGTGGCGCTGGGGGCATTCTCCCGGACTGACCGAGAATCCCCCGGTGCCCCGCGACAGAAAGATGCGAAGCACCGCCTCCCGGGCCTGGGCCACCGCCGACGTCTCGAGGAGGAGAAGGCGGATCTCGGCCTCCGTCGCCGGAAATGGAAGTCCCGCCAATTCCGCCGATCGTTTCAGGCGGGCCAGATGAGCGTCGAGTTGATACACCTTCCCCCCCACGATGACGAAGGTCTCAAACACCCCGTCCCCTCGATGCACCAGGTGGTCGTCCAGGGGGATAGTCATCAGGCGGGGGTCAGTCACCACCCCCCCCAGGACGCTGGAGTACATGGCGAAATATCGGTCCCGGCGGGGGTCCTCCAGGGGAAGGGTCCCGCCGAGAACGTCGCTCGCTTTAAGATGGGGGACCTTTGGGGGAGGGGGCACGTTAGGTTCAGTCTCCACTTAATAGAGAGGGCTCCACGCGCTCTTTCTGGCCAGGGAGAAGTCCGGCGGGGTTTTCTCTCAGGCGCGCCAGAGGAAGAAGATGACGGCGGCGAAGACAAGACTAAAAAGGGCAAGCTCAACCCTCCTCCCGCTGAAGGCGGACAAAAGCCTTGTCTGAAGATAAGCCAGCGTCCCGGTGTGGGCCCGCTCCAGGCTGGCCCGCTCACGCTCTGCCCTTTGGGTGTACAGCCTCACCTGGGCGGGGTCGAGGTTGGGGGGGGGATTTTCGAAGAGCTCGATGGCCAATCCGTAATGGCGCACACCCTCCTGCCAGGCCCCTTCCAGAGAGCGATAGACATTCGCCAGCTCGTAGTGAATCAGGGGGTCTTCCGGAGTCCAATGGATGGCCCTGGCATACGCCTCCGCTGCCTCCTGCGGTCGTCCCTCCTGGATAGCCCGCTCGGCAGCGCTCACCTGCCTTACGGCCGCCCGCCTTCGGTAGGCAGGATGTTTAGCGTCCACCTGGACAAAGCCCGCTTCGATGGCCTCAGCCCACTCCCTCATCTGTGCGACCGAACCCTCCGAGGTGTGGGCGACCAGCAGCTCCCTCGCTCGCTGATAGGCCTGCAGGGCCTGGGACTCTCGCCCTCTCATCCTCTCGTAGGTCTTCCCCACCCGAATATACAGGGCAACGCTCTCGGGCAACCATCGCAGGGCTGTCAAGTACCCCTCTAAGGCCACACTGTATTTCTCGCCCCCAAAATCGAAATCCGCGCCGTCCCGATAGAGGTAGACCAGGGCCCGCCTCGGTCCTTCGAAGTTGGGATCCAGGGAGACGGCACGCTGCCAGGACTCCTCGGCCTCTTGATTTTTTTCCTCGCTGAGGAGACGGCGACCACGGTGGAGCAGATAGGTGGCCCACTTCCGACGGGCCTCTGGGTCTTCGGGAGAACGTTCCAGGACTCGTCGCGCCTCCCTCCCCTCAAAAAAGGCCTGAAGGGAGTCTCTTTCCTTCCCTGCTCCGGAGAAGCTGAGGGGCCGAAACGCAGCCCAGGCCTCCAGGACCTCCATCGCACGAGGTTCCTCAGGGTCTAACTCCAGGACGGCTTGGTAGAGGCGAATCGCTCGCTGATAATCCCCCTCGGCGATGGCCACATCGGTAAATGTCAGGAGGACGACGGGGAGCTCAGGGGAACGGCTGAGGAGGCTTTCCAGGATACCTCGCGCCTCAGAAAATCTCTTCGCCTCAAGAAGGGAGAGGGCCAACTGTCGGCCGATCTCGGTCTCTTCGGGGCAAAGAGAAAACGCCCTCTCCAAGAGGGACGTCCTCAAGGAGGCCTCTGTCGTATTCTCAGCCTGAGCGAGATGCTCCGCCGCGGTCCCGCAATCCGCCCCGCTTGCCACTGACGAAAGCAAAAGGGTGAGCAGGAAAGAAATGAGCGTATAGGACATCCAGCGGGAGCGTTTCATCTCAATCGTAAAGGCCTCTCAAAACGTTGAATCGGACCTTCAAGAGACCCAGGAAAGAGCGCAGGGAATCTCGAAGGAGGTGAACCCGGCTTCCCCCGGCGTTGGACCATCGTACCGGAATCTCTTTGACTTTGATGCCGCGACGGCCCGCGATGCAGAGAATCTCGGCGTCGAAACTCCAATCGTCAAGGGTCTGGCGAGAGAAGATCTCTTTGGCCGCCTCTCGTCTAAATGTCTTGAACCCGCACGTGAAATCGCTCACGGAGGTCCCGGTGGAACCCCGGGAGAGAGAGGTGAACACCCGGCCCATCCATTCGCGCAAGAAGGACTGATGTTGTTCAATCTGGGCGCCCGCTGTGCGGCGAGTCCCGATGACTACCGGAAAACCCTTCTCGAACCACTCCTGCATCCGATCCCACTCCTCAACGGGAGTCGAGAGGTCTGCGTCCATAAAGAGGACAACATCTCCCCGAGCGGCCAGCACCCCCTGCTTGACGGCATAACCCTTTCCCCGGTTGCAACCGTTGGACAGAAGTTGCAGGTCCCCTCGGTCTCCCATAGAAGCTCGGACAAGCTCCGCGGTTCCATCCGTGCTCCCGTCATTCACGACGAGGATCTCGTATTCCAGCCCTCTGGCGGAGACGAAGTCCCTCACCCGGGTCAAACACCGGGCAAGCGATCTTTCTTCGTTGTAGGCGGGAATCACAATGGAAAGGTCCATCCTTCCCCTCTTCTAGCCAAAGAAAACACCTGTGGAGAATTCTCCACATCATGAAGGGGAAATTCAACTATCCCATTACCCAGGACATTGGCGGCAATCAGAGATCAAGTGCCCTTCAGGTCCCCCTGAAGACGTTCCTGATACCACCCCACCTGACGGAAAAGCCCCCGAAGCACTCGAACGTCGCGGGAATTTAAATTCGCTCGGCCCAGAAGCCGCCTGAGGTAATTCATCATCCGCTCTGGGTTCCGGGGGTCGAGGAACCCCACTTCAAGGAGCACGCTCTGGATGTGGCCGTAGAGCCCCTCCAGCTCCTGAGCTCTGGCCAAGGGGGGTGGGGAGGGAAGCGGCTGGGTTTGGAGGGCCTGAAAAACCTCGTAGCAGAGGATGAGGACTGCCATGGCCAAATTGAGGGAGGGGAAGGCCGAGTGAGCGGGGATGAGGACCAGCTCGTGGCAGGACTGAAGATGTTCATTGGAGAGCCCTACGTTCTCGGACCCAAAGACCAGGGCCACGGGATAGCGCTGGGCCACCTCCAGGATGCGGGGAGCCGCGTCGCGGGGCGTGAAGGTCGGCTGGCGCATCTTCCCCCTTCGCCGGGTCGCCCCCATGACAAGGGCACAGTCCGAGACCGCTTCAGACAGGCTGTCATGCCGCCGAGCCCCGTAGAGGACATCCTTGGCGTACATGGCCATCTTTCTGGCGTCAGCATTGACGGGATCCGCCCCAAGGACAAGACGAAGGTCTTCGAGACCCATGTTCTTCATCCCCCGGGCCGATGCCCCGATGTTGCCGGAGATCCGGGGCTCCACGAGGACAACTCGAACCTGGCGGAGGATCTCGGCGCCGGGCACCACGGGAAGTCCCTCGTTGTCTTCAGGGTCGTATTCCATCTCTTCCGACCTCTCCTCTTTCGGCATTATAGGAACCCTGGAGACCTCTCACAAGAAAGCCAAGGGCGTCGTGTAGAATGGACCCACGGGAGGAGAGTCCAGATGCCCCTATCCAGACGGGTTCAGGGTTTCACCGAGTCTGTCATCCGCGGCATGACGCGGGAGTGCGTGAAATATGGAGGGATCAACCTCGCCCAAGGCTACCCCGACTTTGACGCCCCGAAGAGATAAAGATCGCCGCTCTTCGGGCCATCCAAGACGGCCATAACCAATACGCCATCACCTGGGGAACCCCCTCCATTCGGAAGGCCATTAGCCACAAGGTCAAAATCTATCAGGGACTCGAGATAGACCCCGAGGAGGAGATCACGGTCGTCTGTGGGGCAACGGAGGGGATGATGGCCACGCTGATGGCCCTTTTGAATCCCGGTGAGGAGGTGATCATCTTCGAGCCCTTCTATGAAAACTATGGCCCCGACTCCATCCTCTCGGGCTCGGTCCCCCGCTATGTCCCCCTGAGGCCCCCCGCTTTCACCTTTTCCCCCGAGGAACTTCGGGCGGCGTTTACGCCGAAGACCCGGGCCATTATCGTCAATACTCCCCACAACCCCACTGGCCATGTTTTTAGCCAGAAAGAGCTCGAGACCATCGCAAGCCTCTGCTTGGAGTTTGACGTAACGGCCGTGACGGACGAGGTCTACGAACACATCCTCTTCGACGGCCGCCGCCACTTAAGTCTCGCCACGCTCCCTGAGATGCGGGAGCGGACGGTCACCATCACAAGCCTCTCGAAGACTTACAGCGTGACGGGCTGGCGGGTAGGCTACGTCCTGGCGCCTCCTGCCATCACCTCAGGGATCCGAAAAACTCACGACTTCCTCACCGTGGGAGCCCCCGCCCCCCTTCAGGAGGCCGCCGCAGCCGCCCTCTCCTTCCCTGACAGCTACTACCAAGAGCTTCAGGTGATGTATGAACGTAAAAGAGGTCTTCTCGCGGGCTATCTAGAGGAAGCGGGCATCCACTTTTACATGCCCCAGGGGGCCTACTACATCCTGGCCGACATCTCAGGCTTTGGTTTCCCCGACGATACGGCCTTCGCGATGCACCTCATCCAGGAGCATGGCGTCGCCACGGTCCCGGGGAGCAGCTTCTACCACGCCCCCCCGCTCGGTCGGGAGTTTGTTCGCTTCACCTTTTCCAAGAAGGACGAGACGTTAGGAGCGGCGGGCAAGAATCTTCAAAACCTGAAATCTGCGACTCAAAACCCTTCTTAAATTCCATACCTAAAAAGATACAAAACAATTTTGATGTATTCGTTCACCACGAAGACGAGCTCTCGTTCCCGCGTCCACCAGCGGTCCAGAACATAATCCTCTTCTTCCAGGGGGACAGAGGCAATGGAGATCTGAACGGGGGAGCCGCGGAACACCCGCTTAAAGGTAAAAGCCGCGCGCCGAGAGTGGAAGGCGCTGGTCAGGATGACGGCAGAACGAAATTCGTGTTTCTCGAGCACCTCCCGGGAGACCAGAGCATCCTCTTGGGTGCTGGTCACGCCATCCTGAAGGATGAGGTCCTCGGGGCGGATGCCGAGAGAGAGCGCGTTCGCCCTGACCGCCTCCGGAATGCTCATACCCAGGAAACCCAGGCGATCCTGCAGATCAAAGGGCAAAAAGAGTTTTTTCGCCCTACCCTCCCGATAGAGCTCAATGCCGCGTCCCACCCGAAGACTCCCGCCGCTCAAAGCGACTACCACGTCGGCCTGGCCGATGGGTTCGTCAACGATGAGAAATCTCGCCGCCGCCCCCAGCCACAGGGGGTGGGTCAGGACCAGCGCCAGGAAAAAACCGAGGATGGAAAAAACCCACCACCGACCCCGTCTCGAAGAAACCCTTTTGGTCCCGGCTTCGGAAGGGGCGCTCTTTTCCACGGCCTATGAGGGTTCCCTACTCGGCCCGGCCATCGGGAGGTTGTCCAGAAATTCCTGCAGGTTTGAAGGAGAGGAGGCCTCAAAGGGGATAAGGAGACGTTCGACCACCTCTCCCCCCACAATGTGGCGCTCTACAATCTCCTTTACATCTTGCGGGCTTCCCACCCAGTACCACACGGCATCGGGATAGACAACGACCGTGGGGCCATATTCGCAGGCGTCAAGACACCCTGCGCGGTTTGCCCGGACCTCTCCGACAAGACCATGGCGCTTGATCTCGGCCTTAAAGAGCTCCCGCAAAGGGCCGGCCCCGCGCTCCATACAGCATCCCTTGGGATTCCCCGGCTCCCTCTCGTTTTCACAGATGAAGATGTGACGTTTGAATGGAGGCAAGGCCCCTCCCCTCATGCCCTAACCGGGCGACCCCGGCTGGCGCCGGAAACACAGAAATTATAACACAGGGGATAACGACCAGACGGTCTAAAGGTAATTGATCTATAGCGGTTTAATCAAAAAACAGCGCTTCTCTCAAGCGCCCGGCGGTTGGAAAGACCCCGCCCTCTTCTTTACTCCTCTTCCTCGACAAGAGGCTCAAAGTCTTCTTTATTGGCCCCGCACACAGGGCAGTTCCAGTCGTCCGGGATATCCTCAAAGGACGTCCCTGGAGCGATACCGCTGTCCGGATCCCCCTCCTCAGGATTATAGGTGAAGCCACATACATTGCACTGCCATTTCGCCATCCCGCTCTCCTTTTACTGAAAACAACGTAGCCACCTGGATCCATTCAGATCCAGGAACTCGCCCAGATGGGCTTGCCACTCTCTCCGGGCAGCGAATTTCTAACACCGCTTTCCGGCCTTGTCAATCCTTGCGACGCCCTGCGACGGCCTTTCGGAGGGACCGGGACTTGGAGGAGGCCCGTTGGGGGAAGTGGTCGACGAAGGCCCGAAGGACATCGGTCTCAGTGATGAGTCCCGCCAACTCACCGTTCTTCTTCACCACGGGCAAACACCCAATCTTCTTCTTCAGCATCATCCGGGCCGCCGCTTGCACAGAGGTCTTCGTAGTTGCTGTCTGAACCTTTTGGGTCATGACCTCGGAGACATGGATAGATTCGAGGAAAAGGTTCTGGTCGGTCGTCGAGTGTTTGAGCAAAGTGGTGAGAGAAGCCCGAAGGAGGTCCCGCTGGCTCACCACGCCAATCAGTTTGCCCCCCCTCACCACGGGGAGGTGGCGGATATTGCCAAGTCCCATGATGTCCTGGGCGAGTTTCAGGGTCTCATCAAGGCTGATAGAGACAACCCGCTTCGTCATGTAGTCCCCGACCAAGATCTCTGCTTTCGCTTTTAGTGTCCCCATTAGCCTGTCTCCGTCGTCTCGAAGACCTCGTGGATCTCAAGGACATTCGGTCCCGCGAACATCTCGGCTGGAGGGGGATCGGCATGGGCCTTATGGAAAGATTCGCTCTTCGTCCACGCCTCGAAGGACTGCATGTCTTTCCAATAGGTCTTAACGATGTAGGGCTGACCCCGGATGGGGCGAAGGACCTCGTTTCGGATGAAGCCTGGGCTTTGGTCGACAAGTCCCGCCCGGCCCCGGAAGCGCTCCTCAAAGGACGCTTCATGGCCTTTGGCGATTGAGATACGGTTGGCGACTACAATCATCTCATCCCCCTCTGGGCCCTCTTATCGACTGTCACAGGAACGGATCCTCCGTTCACCGCTTAACTCGAATCGCGAAATTCTCTCGAATGAGCACCTCTTTATCTTTATCCTTTATTTGAACCGGCGACGTCAGGGGAATGGCTTACGAAGACGAGATTCGGACTTGGAGGCAAAGCGGCTTTCCGGATAATCGGTCAAGAGTCGCTGGTAGGCCTCGGTGGCTTTCTCGTAGTTCTCTTCTTTGAGGTAGGATTCCGCCAAAAGAAAGAGGGCCGCGTCCGAGACGGAGGTCTCCGGAAATTCATCCAAAAGTCCTTCCAACCGCGGAATGGCGGAGTGGTAGAGCTTCCTACCGAAATAGAAGTCGCTGATGTAGTACTGGTTCTGGGCAATATTCTCCTCACAAATATGAATCTTCGGAAGGGCTTCCTGGACCTGGGGCGCCCCTGGAAACTGGGCCGCCAGCTTGCGGAAGTTCGTCAGGGCTTCCCGCGTCAGCGTCTGATCCCGGTCGATGCTGTTGAGGCGCTCAAAATCACTCATCGCGAGAAAGTAGTAGGCCCGAGCTGTCTGAGGGTTCACCGGGTAGAGTTGCACAAATTTCTCGAATTGGAACTTGGCTTCCTGATACTGCTCGGCGTTATAGAAAGAGTCTGCGAGGCTCATGAGGGCCTCACTTCGAAGGTTGCTCTCGGGAAACTCCTGAAGAATTCTGTTGAAGGCCTCACGAGCGCGCTCAAACTTGCGGGCCTTCAGATCGTCCTGCCCAAGGACGAAGAGCTCGCCCGCCGAGCGCTCCTGCTCTGTCGCCTTGCGGCCCGCACACCCCTCAATCACCACCCCGGTCAAAAGGAGGGTGGCCAGGAGGAAACCGACTTTCTTGCAGATGGCGCCCCAACGTCTCCCAAACATTTTTGTCCTTCCCCTCTCCCATCCATGTTAATGCCCCTTCGCACACCCGTCAACGCCAAACGCCCCGCCGACCCTTGACCCCTCCAGGGGGATTATGCGAACGTGGAGGGGTTTATATTTGGAGGTTTACATGGACCTTGAGAAGCTCAGGCAAGAGATCGACGCCATCGACCAGGAGATCCTCGATCTCCTGAACCGACGGGCTTCCTTCGCGCTTTCCATCGGCGCCATCAAGCGCGACCGGGGGAAGCCGGTCCGGTCCCCCGATCGCGAGCGGGCCATCCTGGACCGCCTTCGCCAGCGATCCAAAGGCCCTTTGTCCGAGCGGGCGGTGGTGGACCTCTTCTCTCTCATTATCGCCGAGACCCGATCTCTCGAAGGGGCGATGGGAGAGGCAACCCCCAAAGAAAAAGGCCCTTGACAAGGCAAGGTAACCCACGCCAAATTGTCTCTTTGTGAGAATTTGAACAGCCTCTCCGGCTTTCAGAGGCCTTCTTGAGCGCAGATCCCCAGGACGAGCGGAGACGAACATACCGTGAACTGGGTCGTCTCATCTCCCTCGGCTGGGAGTTTGCCGCGGCCATCCTGGTGGGGCTGGGTCTCGGGCTTCTCATAGACCGCTGGCTGCCCACCCGTCCCTGGGGAACGCTGATCTTCATTCTCTTTGGGATTGCGGCGGGTTTCGTCAACTTCTTTCGGGTAACGCTTGGAGATGGTCGCTGGGGAAAGGGGGGTGTTTCAGGCGATTGAGCGCCGGGGCTGGGGATTGGTCCTGGGGTGTACCGTCTTGAGTGTCTTCCTTTTTTCCCCCCGGGTCACCTTGGGGCTCCTCTTTGGAGGGTCCCTTGGCCTGCTCAACTTCCACCTCCTAAAAGTTTACTTCACTCGGGTTCTGAAAGGGGGCCGCCCCCGCGCCTGGCTTCTTCACGTGGCCTACGCGGCAAAGTTCGTGGCCATCGCGGGGCTCCTCGTCCTGGCTTTGGCTCAGGGGGGGCTTCATCCATTGGGAATCTCGGCCGGGATCTTCCTCACCATCGTCGCAATTGTGTGGGGGGCGTTGATGCCGGCCAAAGGGCGCTTGGGAGTCGGGCAGACTTAGCCAAGTCGCACGCAGAGAGATGCAGGAATCCTATCTTTATTTTTCTATCCCGGGCTGGGTCAACCAGCCCCACGTTTCCTACACCTGGCTTCTCATGGCCGGCCTTCTGGTGATCTCACTTGTCGTAACCCGAGGACTTCAGCTTGTCCCCTACCGGGGGCAAAACCTCTTTGAAGCGGTCTTCGACGGGGTGTTTGGGTTGATCGAAACCATCATGGGCCCTCAGGGCCGGCGCTACTTTCCCCTCATCGCGACCCTTGCCCTTTTCATCCTTATCTCGAATCTGATGGGGCTGATCCCGGGCACCATGTCGCCCACGGCCAATCTCAACACCACGGCGGGGTGCGCCATCACCGTCTTTTTCGCCACCCACTATGTGGGGATCCGGACCCATGGTTGGAGGTATGTTCGCCAGTTCACGGGCCCTATCTGGTGGCTTGCACCCATCATGTTCCCCATTGAGATCATTTCCCACTTCACCCGTCCTCTTTCTCTTTCGGTCCGCCTCTTCGTCAACATCTTCGCCGACGAGACGGTCCTGCTGATCCTGTTCTTCCTTGGGGTGCTCTTCAAGTGGCTCTACGTCCCCATGGTGATCCCCTCCCTGATGATCTTCTTCGCCATCTTCATAGCCTTCGTCCAGACCTTTGTCTTCGTCTTGCTCTCCATGATCTATCTTTCTGGTGCCCTTGAGGAAGACCATTGAGCCATCGAGGAAAGGAGCGGTTCATGCATCGAAAAGTCTGGCAGGTGGGGATCCTGACGGCGTGGATCCTGTTCGCGGGGACGTCTGTCGCCTTGGCCCAGGAGCATGGGGAGGCAGGGCAACAGACGACCTATTTCATGGTGGCGGCCTTCAGCGCCATCTTCGGATTGGCCATTGCCGCCATCGGGGGGGCCACGGCCCAGGGGAAGAGCATCGTGAAAGCCGTTGAGGGTATTGCCCGAAACCCTGGGGCCGCTGCAGACATCCGGACCTCTCTGATTATCGGCCTGGCCCTCATCGAGTCCCTGGTCATCTACACCCTTCTGGTAAGCCTGGTCCTTCTCTTCGTGGACCCCTTCGGCCTCGTAGGAGGCTGAGGGAGTGGGGGCGCCCGGGCAGGTTGGTGGCAGGTCCGGGCATCCCCGGGACGTGAACGAGGAAAAGGTGAGCTCGCCTCATCCTCCTCTTGCTTTTGGCCGGGGGGCCCATGCCCGCTCGAAGGCGTTCCACCCCTCTCAAGGCTGACATCGCGCGCCAGCGGATCCCGAAGGCCGCTGTTTACCGCCTTTCGGTCTACGGCCGGATCCTTCAGGAGCTAGATGAGGAGCGGGTCCGAGTGGTCTCCTCGGCAGGCCTAGCGGATCGGAGCGGGTTTAACCCAACCCAGATCCGCAAAGATCTTGCCTACTTTGGAGAGTTCGGGATCCGCGGCGTCGGCTACCTGGTCGGAGAACTCCGCCAGGTTCTTCGAAGCATCCTCGGGGTCACGCAAAAATGGAAGGTGGCCCTGGTGGGTGCGGGAAACCTCGGCTCAGCCCTTTTGGCCTACCAGGGATTCCCCGCTCATGGGTTCTGTTTCGAGGCGGTCTTCGACAAAGACCCCAAGGGCCGGACGAAACGCATTCGGGATCTGAAGGTCTACGGAATGGACGCGCTTCGGCGCATCGTCCGCTCTCGAGGAATCCAGATGGCCGTTGTGGCCGTACCCGCCAAGGGGGCCCAGGAGGTAGTGGATCAACTGGCAGAAGCGGGGGTGACCGCCATCTTAAACTTCGCCCCCACTCCCCTCTCGGCCCCCCCCCACGTGAAACTGCGAAACGTGGATTTAAGTCTGGAACTGGAGGGGCTTTCTTATTACCTCTCCTGGGAGAAAAGAAGTCGTGGCCAGAAAGGCCGTTGACGTGCTGAAGGGACCAGTCCTGGGTATAGACACGGCCACCTCTTCGGCCAGCGTGGCCCTGGTGAAGGGGGGAGAGGTTCAGGCCCAGTTTCTCGTCTCGTCTGGACGCACCCACGCCCACGCCCTGGCCTGGCTCATCAGAAAGGCCTTGGAGGCCCTGGACATGACGGCCCAGGACCTCGGCGGGGTGGCGGTTTCCGTCGGGCCAGGTTCCTTCACAGGCCTTCGGATCGGGATCGGAACAGCCCTGGGTCTCACTGCTGCCCTGAGCATCCCCTTGGTCGGGATAGAAACCCTGTGGGCTTATGCCCAAGGAGTGGGTCCTCACCCTCTCCGGCTTTGTCCGACCCTCGATGCGAGGAAGGGTGAGGTCTTCGCGGCCCTCTTCCGCTATGGAGAGGAAGGGCTCCAGCGCGAAAGCGAGGATTGGGTCCTCCCCCCGGAGCTCTTGTGCGGGCGAATCCAAGGGCCCACCCTCTTCTTCGGGGAAGGGTCGGAACGCTACCGGGAGATCCTCTCGGCCCGGGTGGGAGGAAGGGCGCATTTCCTTCCGCCCTCCCAATGGCCGCCGGGGGCGGCACAGGTGGCCCTCGCGGGATGGAATCGAATATCCCGTGGGGAGTCGGAATCCGCCGCTGGGTTCCGGCCGAAGTATGTTCGGGATTCGGAGGCGGAGGTGATGTGGCGCCGTCGGTATGGGGCAAAAAAGGGAACAACCGTGGTATAATGCCCGGTTTTCGGGGATTTTCCGCTTGCTCATCGTGGAGGGATCATGGAGGATGCGGCCCTGATTGAACGGCTTCGGCGGGAGAGTCCGGAATTTGCCCGCCTCTATGAGGAGCATGAACGCCTGGCCCACGAGGTCGATGAGCTTGAGCGGGCTCCTCATCTAACAGCTGAACAGAAACTTGAGCTAAAGCATCTTAAAAAATTGAAACTCAAAGGGAAAGATGCTATGGAACAACTCGTGGAGCAAGAAAAGAAACGGACCACTTCAAAGAGCTGAAAGGTTTATGAGGTGAAAGTGGTTTCTCAAAAAAAGGTGGCGATGGGGACAGAAAGCCTGACCGGTGCCGAGATCCTAGTGCGGTGTCTGTCGGCTGAGGGCGTCAAGCACGTCTTCGGTTACCCAGGGGGGCCCCTTCTCCCTATCTACGACCTCGTCGCGGACTCCACGATCCAGCACATCCTCACCCGCCACGAGCAGGGGGCCATCTACGCGGCCGAGGGGTACGCCCGGGCGACAGGGCGGGTGGGAGTGTGTATGACGACCTCAGGCCCTGGGGCCACCAACCTCGTGACGGGGATCACCGATGCTTTTATGGATTCGGTCCCGCTGATGGCCTTCACTGGTCAGGTCCCCACCTCCATGATTGGCAACGACGCCTTCCAGGAGGCCGACATCGTGGGGATTACCCGAACGGTCACCAAAAATAACTACCTGGTCCGAGATGTCTCGGAGTTGGCCCGCACCGTGAAGGAGGCCTTCTACATCGCTTCCACAGGCCGACCCGGGCCGGTCCTGGTCGACATGCCAAAGGATATCCTCCCCTCTCGGACTCAGTTCGAGTACCCCAAGGAGGTGCGCCTCAAAGGCTATCAGCCCACCCTCAAGGGCCATCCTCGCCAGATCAAGCGGGTGGCCGATGCCATCCAAGAGGCCAAGCGACCCGTCCTCTATGTCGGGGGAGGGGCCATTATCTCGGGGGCGGCTGAGGAGCTGAAGAAGCTTGCCAAGAAGACACAGATCCCGGTCACGGCAACCCTCATGGGCCTGGGCGCCTTCCCGGGGGACGACCCCCTCTTCCTGGGCATGCTGGGGATGCATGGGACCGCCTATGCCAATTACGCGGTTTCCGAATCCGACCTTCTCATCGCCGTTGGGGCTAGGTTTGACGACCGGGTGACCGGACGAGTAGACGGGTTCGCCCCTCAGGCCAAGGTCGTCCACATTGACATCGACCCAACTTCCATCCAGAAGAATGTGCCCGTCGATATCCCCGTGGTGGGCGACGCCAAGGGAATTCTGAGGGAGCTGAACAAGCTCGTCTCGCCGGGCAAACGAAAAAGCTGGCTTCAGCAGATCGAGCGCTGGAAAAAGGAATATCCTCTGCGCTACCGGCAGCGGCCCGGTGAGATTATGCCCCAGGAGATGATCAAGGTCCTTCGGGAGCTCTGTCCCGATGACGCCATCATCACAACCGACGTGGGGCAGCATCAGATGTGGGCCGCTCAGTATTTTCGAGTCAAAAAGCCCAGGACCTTCATCACTTCCGGAGGGCTCGGCACGATGGGTTTTGGATTTCCAGCAGCCCTGGGGGCCCAGCTGGCCCAGCCCAAGACCCGCGTGATCTCCCTTGTCGGAGACGGGGGCTTTCAAATGGTGGCCCACGAGCTGGCGACGGCCGTCCAGTACAAGCTCCCTATCAAAGTCCTCATTATGAACAACCGATTCCTGGGGATGGTGCGCCAGTGGCAGCACCTCTTTCGGGACCGGCGCTACCATTTCACCGACCTGAGCGTGAACCCTGACTTTGTCAAGCTGGCCGAATGCTACGGAGCGACGGGGGTGGCCATCACCGATCCAGACCGCCTGCGCCCGGACCTCAAGCGCGCTCTCTCGCTTCCGGGCCCCGTCGTCATCGACTGCCACGTGAGCCGCGAGGAAAATGTCTATCCGATGGTCCCGCCCGGCGGCGCCATCCGGGACATGATCTTCGAAGACGACCAAAAGGGCCGAAAGGGGCGGCCTCGAGCGAGCCGCTGATGACCGCCCAGTAACCCTGAAGGAGATTGGACCATGGAGAAGACCGGGTCCGAGATCATCATTGAGGAACTGAAACGCCAGGGGGTGGACCTCATCTTCGGCATGCCGGGGGGGGCCATCATGCCCCTCTACGACACCCTCTATGAAAGCGGTATCCGACACATCCTCATCCGCCACGAACAGGCGGCAGCCATGGCCGCCGACGGATACGCCCGCTCCACAGGGCGAGTTGGGGTGTGTTTCACCACCTCTGGCCCCGGGGCCACGAACCTGGTGACGGGGCTCGCCAACGCCCAGATGGACTCGGTCCCTATGGTGGTCGTCACGGGACAGGTGGCCACCTACATGATCGGGAGCGACGCCTTCCAGGAGGCCGACATCTACGGGATTAGCCTCCCGTGTACGAAATACAACTATCTGGTGAAGGACGTGCAAAACCTTCCCCAGATCGTTCGGGAGGCTTTCCACATCGCCCGTACAGGCCGCCCCGGCCCGGTCCTCATCGACCTGCCCAAGGACATCCAGATCGCCACGATGGACTACGACCCCGGGATGGAAACCGACTTGACCACGGTCACCCGCGAGCCCTCGCCCGAGGTGGACCTAGAAGTCATCGCCCGCATGGCCGACGCCATTCACGGGGCGAGCCGGCCCGTCATCTACGCGGGAGGGGGGGTCGTCCACTCGGGCTGCTACGATCTCCTCAAGCAGTTCGTGGAGCTCACCAAAATCCCCATCACGACGACCGTCATGGGTCTCGGTATCTTCCCGATGCGCCATCCCCTCTGCCTTGGGATGCCCGGCATGCACGGGAGCCACGCCGTGAACTATGCCATCTCAGAGAGCGATTGCTTGATCGCCCTCGGGGTCCGCTTCGATGACCGGGTGACGGGGGATCTCAACAAATTTGCGCCCAAGGCCACGGTCCTCCACGTGGATATCGATGCGGCGGAGATCGGAAAGCGGGTCCGCCCCCACCTCTCCATCCACGCCAACGTGGCTGACGCCCTGAAGGAGCTCGTGAAGACGGTCGAGCCCGGGGACTGTGCCGCCTGGCGTGAGGAGATCGCTGAAAGCAACCGGAAGTTTCCCATGGGCTATCATTCGGACGGCAGTCTCAAACCCCAATACCTCCTCGAGCAACTCGCAGAGGTGACCGGCGGGAACGCCATCATGACCACGGGGGTCGGCCAGCACCAGATGTGGGCGGCTCAGTTCTATCCCTTTGAGAAGCCCCGTCATTGGCTCACCTCCGGGGGGCTTGGCGCAATGGGCTATGGCCTTCCGGCCGCCATCGGGGCCCAGCTCGCCCACCCCGACAAGCTGGTCATCAACCTGGACGGAGACGGGAGCTTTCAGATCAACCTCCAAGAGCTGGCCACCATCGACCAATACGGGATCCCCGTCAAGACCATCATCCTCAACAACCAGTACCTCGGGATGGTCCGCCAGTGGCAGGAGTACTTCTTCGAGCGCCGCTACTCGGAGACCCATTACACCCGAAACCCCGACTTTGCGAAGGTGGCCGAGGGGTTCGGGGTGAGAGGAATGCAGCTGAAGAAGGTGGAGGACGTCCGCCCGGTTCTAGAAGAGGCGCTGTCTTATGACGGCCCTGTGGTGCTTGACGTCTTCATTGCCCAGGAGGAGAACGTCCTCCCCTTGGTCCCCGCGGGCAAGAGCCTGGCGGAGATGATCGACTTCATTGAATAGGTGACCGAAGCGTGAGGCGCATACTTTCCATCATGGTTCGAAACCACCCGGGGGTCCTCTCCCATGTGGCAGGACTGTTTACGCGCCGGGCCTTCAACATCGAGAGCGTCGCCGCCGGGCCGACAGAAAATCCCAACGTCACCCGTATCCACATCGTGGCCTTGGGAGATGATCGGCAGATCGACCAGGTCATCAAGCAGATCCAAAAGCTCATCGATGTCCTGGAAGTCTCCGTCCTCACATACGCCGGCTCGGTCACACGGGAGCTCGTCCTGGTGACGATATCTTCCTCTCAAGACAACCGCCAGGAGATCCTCCAGCTGGCCGAGGTCCTCGGGGCTAAGGTGGTAGATCTCACGGCCCGGGCCATTACCTTGGAGTTCAGCGGCAATGAGCGCCAGGTTAACAGCGCCCTTCGCATGGTCGAGCGATTTGGCGTCAAACGAATGGCTCGCACAGGGATGGTCGCCCTCCCCTTCGAAAGCATCTTAGAAGAAGCCCGGGAGCCCATGAGCTGAGGCCTATGGGCGACGAGGCGAGACGTCATACCATCGCAGTTCTAGTGGAAAATAAATTCGGTGTCCTGGCCCGGGTCGCTGGGCTTTTCAGCAGCCGGGGCTTCAACATCGAGAGCCTCTCGGTCGGCGAGACCCAGGATCCCCAGCTCTCGCGGATGACGATTGTCACCACGGGCGATGAGGCCATCATTGAGCAGATCATCAAGCAGCTCCATCGCCTCATCGATGTGATCAAGGTGATCGATCTCGCGGAGACCTCCTTTGTGGAACGCGAGATGCTCCTCATCAAGGTCAACGCTGAACCGTCCGTTCGGGCAGAAGTCCTGCGCCTCTCGGACATTTTCCGTGCTAAGGTGGTGGACGTCTCCCCCAAGACATACACCTTGGAGGTGACCGGGGATCAAGGGAAGATCCGGGCCATGCTCGACCTCCTGCATCCTCACGGCATCAAGGAGATCGCCCGCTCGGGCAAGGTCGCCCTCGCTCGGGGGACTCAGGCCATGAAAGCATAAAGATGACTGTAAGCAGTCGAAGGCGCCTTCCCATCGTGAGAGAGGGGTATCTCTACTTCGGGGTAGGGGTTCTTGCGGCCCTTCTCGCCGGCTTCCTGGGGTGGCCCATCCTGGCAGCGGGGCTCGGCGCCCTCGCCCTCTTTGTGGCCTACTTCTTCAGGGACCCGGAACGTCCTATCCCCAGTGACCCCCTGGCCATCCTCTCCCCTGCCGACGGCCGTGTGGTTCTCATCCAAAGGCCTCAACGGGAAGTTGCCCCAGGTGAGGGATCTATCCAGGTCAGCATCTTCCTCTCCCTTTTCAATGTCCACGTGAACCGGGCGCCTCTCGGAGGACGGGTCCTTTCCACCGATTACCGACCGGGGCGTTTTCTGGCGGCCTTCAAGTCGGAGGCCTCATCTCTGAACGAGCAAAACGCAATCCAAATTGACGGTGGTGATTTGAAGGTGACGGTCAGACAGATCGCGGGGCTTTTGGCCCGACGCATCGTCTGCTGGGCCAAGCCCGGCGATGAGCTGGCGCCGGGCGAGCGCCTCGGACTGATCCGATTCGGCTCTCGCGTAGACCTGATTCTCCCCGAAGGGGTACGTCTCGAGGTGGCCGAAGGGGATCGGGTGAAGGCGGGCAAGGACATCGTGGCCTGGGTCCACTAGAGGAGGACCACTTTTAATGCGTCCGCGGGTAAAGCAGGGGATCCTCCTGGTCCCCAGCCTTCTCACAACGGTCAACGCCTTAGCGGGGTTCTACGCCCTGATTGCCGCTTTGAATGGGCTTGTCTATCAGGCGGGGGCGGCCATCCTTCTGGCCATACTTTTTGACATCCTAGACGGCCAAGTGGCCCGCTACACCCGTTCAGCCAGCCGCTTTGGCCTGGAGTATGACGCCCTGGTCGACCTCCTCTCCTTCGGGGTGGCCCCGGGGATTCTTCTCTACACCTGGGCACTTCAGCCCCACGCTCGGATGGGGTGGCTGGCAGTCTTCCTCTATGTTGTCTGCGGGGCGCTTCGCCTGGCCCGGTTCAATGTCCAGAGCCGGCCCGAGAAGGCCGGAGACTTTGTGGGCCTTCCCATCCCCGGTGCCGCGGGCGTTGTGGCCTCAGCGGTCATGTTCTTTGAGGAATTCGCCCCGCTTCCAGCGCCCCCCGCCCTCGGGGTGGCCCTCATGGCTTACTCCCTGGCCTTCCTCATGGTGAGCAATCTTGGCTATCGCAGCTTTAAGAAACTGCAACTCCGAGAGAGAAAGCCTTTCCACCTACTGGTCGGCTCAGTCCTCCTCTTGATCATAGTGGCTGCCGTTCCCCATCTTTCCCTCTTCCTGGGCCTGTTCGCCTACGCCTTATCAGGACCCGCAGAAAGGCTGTGGTCTCTCGCGCGAGTCAGGGTGAGACGGCTTGCTAAAGAGACCGAGAACTGAGGGGCACCTTTGTTCTTGTTGACATGACCAGGACCATCCATAGTATCCTCCAACGGACTTGAATTCATTAACCTGGACCGGTGTGGGGCCGGTCCAGTGAGGATTCCCCTACAACCCTTTCAGAGGGCCTCTTTGCGATTCGGGCGTCGGTTCATCCCCGTCTGGGCATGTCTTTGGCTCCTGGGAGGGATTTTAGGGGCACCGGCAGTCGTGCTGGCTCAGACCCCTCCTCCCCCTGACGAAAGAACGCCCCTGAGGGTGGCTCCCCCGGGAATCCCTCCCGAAGCCCTTCTCCCAGAACAAGAGGCCGAAGTTCGGGCCGACTCTCTGATCGATGACGCTGAACGCGGTCTTATCGTCGGAGAGGGTTTTGTCGAGGTCCGCTACCTTCACAATGTCCTTCAAGCAGACCGGGTGGAGATCGATACCGAGACAGGAGATGGGGTGGCCATCGGCAATGTGATCTTTGAAGACAGAGAAAGCCGTTTGGTCTGCGATCGGCTGGAGTTCAACCTGCGCTCCCAACAGGGTCTCCTCTATGGGGTCCACGGTCAGCTGGGGGGCGTTTACAACATCACGGCGCCAAGAATGGATCGGCTGGATCAAGAGCGCTACCGAATACATCAAGGGGGCTTCACGACCTGTTCGGGGCCGGTTCCCTTCTGGACATTCGGATCCCAGAGCGCTTTCGTCCAGCTAGAGGGGCACGCCTTCATCAATCAGCCCACGTTTTGGGTGCTGGGTGTCCCGGTCGCCTATATCCCCTATCTCGTGGTCCCCATCCGGACCGAGCGGGCGTCGGGCCTTCTTGTCCCCACCGTCGGCTTCGGAGGCCGCGACGGGTATCGTTATGACCAGGATTTCTTCTGGGCGTTTTCGGATCATGCGGATGCCACCCTTGGCGTGGACTACCGCAGCCGCAGGGGTTTTGCCCCCAAGGCGGAATTCCGCTATCGCCTGGGCGCCGAGACTGCGGGCTCTTTCGATGCCAAATTCCTGCGCGATGATCTAACGGACGAGGATTTTTATCGCTTTCGGGGAAACCATGAACAAGAATTCAGCGAGGATTTCCGTGCTTTCTACCGCGCCGAATGGGTAAACCGTGGTGATTTTGATCAGGAGCTGGAGCAGGACCTCGGCCTGAGGACCCGAAACCGGGTTGAGTCCATAGTGAATATCGAAAGGAACTGGGACACCGCCTCAGCCCGCTTCACGGGGCTTTTCCAGGACAGCACGGAAGCAATCCAGGATGACTTCTTCCGTCGATTTCCGCAGCTTGAATTTAACCTCTCCCCATCTTCCTGGGACCTGGGCCCCATCGGGGTCGCCACCTCCCTCGCCACCTCGGCTATCCATTTCTCACGCCGGCAGGATCAAATCGAAGACCGCATCTGGCGGGTCGACCTAAAGCCCCGCGTGTCACTCCCCTTTTCAGAGCTGGGCTGGTTTTCCATTACCCCCTTTGCCCAGGCCCGTGGCACGTTCTACTCGAGAGGTCGAAACTCGACTGGAGACGAGGTTGCCTCGTTCAACCGAGAGCTTTGGGAGACGGGGGCCTCTGCCGAGGGCCCTCGGCTCCTTCGAACCTTCAACACAGGGGTCGAAAGGGTGCCGGCCATCCGCCACCTGACGAGCACCCGGTTCACATACACCTTCCGCCCTGATATCGATCCGGAGGACAGGCGGCAGATCGTTCCGTTCGACGGTGTGGACGATATTTCGCCGACGAACACCCTTGAGTATGCCTGGGAACACAGATTTCTCGCCAGGGTCGAAAAAGAGGAGGACGTTTTTGAGACCCGGGATGTGTTGGACATCACGCTCTCTCAGAGCCTAAACGTCGACGAGTTCACCGAGTCCACAGGGAGTCGCCAGCGCCGCCCCCTAAGTGACTTGACCTTTTCAACTCAATTCCGACCCTTTTCACTCTGGCGCCTCGGTTTCAGCGCCACCTATGACATTTACGATGAGATTGTGGAGACCTACCGGATCAGTGTGGACGTGCGCCAGGGAAGGACATGGTTCCTGCGGTTTGAGGACAGCTTCAACAACCGAACGGATGAGCTGTTCATCAGCGCCGGGGGGGGTATTCGGCTCTTCGACGTGTGGCATGCGGAGACCAACCTGATCTGGGATGGAGACCAGAGAGAACTCCTTCAGCAGGACTACCGCCTGCGCTTCCAATCCTGCTGCTGGGGATTCGATCTCGGGATCCAGGACCGACCACAGGAGACGGTTTTCTTCTTCACATTCAACCTGGTGGGGGTCTTTGGCGCGGAGGATGCCCCGATATTCAAGTTCGGGGGATCTGGAGACACTCCCTAGGTTCTGCTGAATCATGGGCCCGCATAATCTGTTGATTCCAAACCAGAGGTATGGTAGCGTACTCCTAGGAGAAGTTGTGTTTTTCTTCCAAGCTCGATGACCTCTCTGGGTCCGGGGAAAGAATGGGCCAAACGTCGGAACCCGAAGAGAGGGCCTATCGGCAAATCACCGTAGACTCTCTTTCCTCCTACCTCAAGGAGATCCGGGACATCCCAGTCCTGAGCCGTGCCGAGGAGCAGGTCCTGGCAAGGCGAGTCCGCTCGGGCGATAA
This sequence comes from bacterium, assembly GCA_965249615.1. Taxonomy (GTDB): domain Bacteria; phylum UBA8248; class UBA8248; order JACPRG01. The sequence continues at coordinate 419,493 of CBDFMI010000005.1, forward strand.
AGAGGCGACGGATCAGCTCATTCGCAGCAACCTGAAATATGTAGTGAGCGTTGCTAACAAGTACAAAGGTTGTGGCCTCTCGCTCCTCGACCTCATCAACGAGGGCAACATCGGTCTCATCCAGGCGACCAGACGCTTTGACCCTGACAGGGGGGTGAAGTTCATCACTTATGCCGTGTGGTGGATCCGGCAGTCCATCATGCACGCCCTCGCTGAACAAGCGGGGACGGTCCGCCTGCCCATCAAGCAAGCCGGCAAGCTGTACCGGATTGGCGAAAAATACCAGGAGCTGAAGCAGACCCAAGGCCGCGAACCAACCACAGAGGAACTGGCTTCAGAGCTGGATCAGACCGCCGCGGAAATCGATTCCATCTTGCGAGTCTACCGGAACTATCTGTCCTTGAATGCCCCCATCACAGACGGCGATGAGACGACCTACATCGATCTCCTGGAATCCAAGGATATGCCGTCCGTGGAAGACCACTTGGTCCGGAGCTCCCTCACCCAGGAGATCGACCATCTCCTCAAAGAGCTTCCAGCCCGGGAGGAACAGATCCTGCGCATGCGGTTCGGCTTTCAAGGAGAGCCTATGACACTCGAGCAGATTGGCAAGAAGGTCGGACTCTCCCGCGAACGCGTCCGCCAGATTGAGAAAAAGGCCAAACACCGCCTGATGGCGCGAGCGCGCGTGAAAGCGCTGCGAGATTATCTGAACTAGCCCCGGGCGCGATGCCCGCTGTGGCTGGGAGTCCTATTCGGAGAACACCCGATCTCGAGAGGTTGAAAACTCGGCCGATGACTCAATTCGCGCAAAAGATTAAGATCCGTCGGATCGTTCCCCCGACGAAACTTTCTACACCCAACAAGATCACCCTCCTTCGGATCTTCCTTGCTCCGGCCCTCGTCCTGATCTTCCTCTCCCCCACCTTGTGGAGCGCCCATCTGGCGGCCTTGCTCATCGCGATCGGCTCGCTTTCGGACTGGCTCGACGGCCATCTGGCCAGGCGATGGTCGGCTGAGACCGACCTCGGACGCCTCCTGGACCCCCTCGCAGACAAGCTCCTCCTCATTGCCGCCCTGGTCCCACTGGTGGCCTTGGACCGAGTGCCGGTCTGGATGGCGGCCATCCTCATCGGTCGGGACATGGCCGTCACGGGCATGAGGGCAGTGAGCGTAAAGCGGGGGCTTGTCATCAGTTCAAGCCGCATGGGAAAACACAAGACCGGCCTGCAGGTGGTCGCCCTCATCCTGCTCATCTTGGACTACCATTGGGTGGGCCCGAGCTTCTGGGTCCTCGGAATGATTCTCCTGTCGGTGTCGCTGGTCCTAAGCCTCCTCTCTGGGTTTGATTATTCCCGTCAAGTCTGGCGCCAGGCAGACCCACGTTGAGCCTGCTGAATCCCACGTCCACGGTCTGGCTCCTCGCCCTGGGAAGCTATCTGCTGGGGTCGATCCCCTTCGGCCTCCTCCTTGCCAAGGCTCAGGGGGTGGAGATCCGAAGCAGGGGCAGCGGCAACATCGGGGCCAGCAATGTGGCCCGATCCATCGGACTCGCCAAGGGGGTTCTTGTCCTGCTGGGTGACACGGGCAAAGGGTTCCTGCCAGTCTTTGTGGCAACGGTCTTGGGGCTCTCGGCGGGATGGACGGGAACGATCGCCTTGTTGGCAATCCTAGGGCATGCCTATCCGCCCTGGCTTCGCTTTCGTGGCGGGAAGGGGGTGGCCACTGCCTGGGGGGCCTTCCTGGCGGTGACTCCCTTGTCGGCTCTCGTGGTGGTCGGGTTTTTCGGCCTGGTCTTCGCCCTCACCCAAAAGATTTCCCCGGCCTCAATGCTCGCAGCCGTCTCACTCCCCATCCTGATATTGGCCTTCGGGGGGCCTGCCCCCCTTGTGTGGGCGGGAGGCTTCGCCGCTCTTCTCATCGTCGTGCGCCACAGTGAAAACCTCAGGCGCCTTCGGGCGGGTCAAGAGCCGAGCTTTTTCTCAAGGTGAATCAGAAGTCCGGGAGAAGTCGATAAAGAACCAAGGGCCTGTGGAGCGGGCCCTGAAGACATCGTTTCATGATCATCCCCCCGAATTCGAACCCAGATTTCAAGCGGCCTTTGTCAATACGCACACACACCCGGAACCGTTTGAGAAACAAGGCGAAAAGGTAATCTTGACATGCTTTTTGGGACCAGATAGGGTAAGGTAAATAGCAGACGAAATGTAAAAAGCGTGCGGGAGTAGCTCAGTGGTAGAGCACTGCCTTGCCAAGGCAGGGGTCGCGGGTTCAAATCCCGTTTCCCGCTCCAAGACTAAATGCTTGGGGGATTGGCGACCATTCCCCAAGCTAAAAGAAGGGGTCTTCCCGGCGGCATAGCCAAGTGGTAAGGCAGAGGCCTGCAAAGCCTTCATCCCCGGTTCGAATCCGGGTGCCGCCTCCAACCTCAGAAAAGACCCGGCTGGTGATTGAAGTTGGCCGGGTCTTTTTCTTTCGAAAGCCCGGGGTAGTGAATCAAGGAAGAGAAAGAAGCCCGCGACCAGATGGCCCTCTTCCAATAGTCTCCCGTCGTTCAACGAGACTCAGCGAGACATCGTGATGCTTCGAAGAAGCGGACCTCTGGCGATTAACAAAGCAAATCGATCTTGAATGCCCATTATTCTCTTCGACATTGACGGGACGCTCCTCCACTCGGGGAAAGCCGGCCGAAAAGCCTTCGAGGGGGGTTTTGAGGAGCTCTACGGCTGGCGGAGGGCCTCTCCGGGGTCCCTGTTGAAGGCCACACGGACCCGGCCACCGCCAAAACGGCCTTCCAAAAACATCGAGGAGAGCCCCCCACCGAGGCGGAGCTCTCCCAGGTCTTTGAACTCTACGTCGAAAGAGTTTTTAGAGAAGTCCAAAATTCCACAGGCTTCAGAGTCCTCCCCGGTGTTGAGTCGCTCCTTGAACGCCTCTTCCAAAAGACCGGCGTGGCGGTTGGTATTGCCACAGGAAACATCGAGGCGGGCGCCCGGATCAAATTGGAGAGGGCCGGACTCAACCGCTATCTCCCCTTCGGCGGGTTTGGCTCTGATTCGCCCGATAGGACAGCCCTCACACAGATCGCCATCGAACGGGGCCGGAAAGAACTCCCGGGGGCCGGGGGGCTGAACGAAATTCTGGTGGTGGGAGATACCCCTCTCGATGTGAAGAGCGGGCGGGAGGCTGGAGCGCGCACGGTGGGCGTGGCCACAGGCTCTTGGACCGCAGACGACCTCTCCCGGGCCGGTGCAGACGTCGTCCTCAGCGATTTAACCGACACGGAGGCTTTCCTGTCGCTTCTGGATGGGGTCTCACCCTGACCTGGTAAGGAGAAAAGCTTGGCGGCGAAGATCGCCCTCATCATCCTGGACGGAATTGCCGACCGGCCCTATCGCGAGCTCGATGGGAAAACCCCCCTCGAGGCCGCCTCGACACCGGCCCTCGACATTTTTGCGACCCGTGGGGCAAACGGCCTCTATCACTCCGTCTCTCCCGGCGTCGCCTGCCCCAGCGAGCTTGCCCACTGGCGGATCTTCGGCTACCAGCCTGAGGAGTTCCCCGGACGGGGGTCCATCGAGGCCATGGGTTTTGGTGTTCCCTTTGAGCCGCAGGAGGTTTGCCTCCTTGCCAACTTAGCGGCCGCACGAGAGAAAAATGGCGCCCTTTGGGTCATAGAACCCAGGATTCCCCTGCCCGAAGCGGTGTGGGTAGAGGCTTTTGATAGAATCTCTTCCTTTGAGGCCAAAAAACTTCGCCTAAAACTTCATCGGACCCGGGGGCCTGATGCCATCCTTGTCCTGGAGGCGCCCGCAAGCCCTCTGGTGACCGACGCCGACACCTGCCGCCCCAACCAACCCGTCGCCACCATCAAGCCCCACTCGGAGGCGGAGGGAGACAAAAATGCCATCCAGACCGCCGACTTCCTGAACGACTATTTGAGGTGGGCCTATCGAACCCTAGAGGATCTTCGGGCAAGAGAGCCGGACGAGAGGCTCGCCCTGATCTGCCAGCGGCCGGGCCAGCGGCGAAATCTCCCCTCCTTCGCCCACCGGGTCGGCATGCGCGGGGTCACGATCTCGTCGGGGGCCATCTACAAGGGCATCGCGGAGACCCTTGGCTGGACAGCGGCCCCGGCTCCCTCCCTGGAAGATCCCGGGCAAGAGCTTCAAGAACGGCTCAAGCTGGCAGAGCGGCTTTTTGAGGATCACGATTTCATTCACATCCACACCAAGGCCGCTGATGAGGCGGCCCACACGGGTGAGCCCAGTCATAAGGTGAAAACCATTGAATCCCTCGACCGAGGGTGCAAAGAGACCCTGGCCAGATGGGCTGCATTAGAAGACCGGGTGACGATCGTGACGGCCGACCACGCCACCCCCAGCCAGGGCCCCCTCATCCACTCCGGGGAGGAGGTCCCCCTGGCCATCACCGGCCTTCGGGTCCCCCAGGACCCTGTCCGCTTCTTCGGCGAGGGTCCAGCCGCCTCGGGCCGCCTGGGTCACCTTCGGGGGGGAGACCTCATGTCACTTCTTCTGAACTTTGCGGACCGATGTGAAGTCCTGGGCCTCCGTTCAACCCCGGACCCCCTCCCCTATTTTCCCGGACCCATCGAGCCCCTTCGGCTGGAATAATTTTCGGGTGGGCACCAGACACCCTGGTGGTAGAAAGCAAATATTGCAAAGAGAATGGAAAATATCTACCCTAGTGAAAAGACTCTGGGACAGAGAAAAAGTTTTCGCCTCTGGGAGCGCAAAATGTTTTTCGTTCGGCCTTTTTTGTTTTTTTGGGTAATGGCGGCAGGCCTTGTTCTCAGCGGAGGTCAGGGCCTCGCCTCAAGCTCAGGTATCCCCTGGGACGTTGAAGAGCACGTCTTGTCCAATGGGCTCAAGATCCTCTTCTTCGTCGAGGACCGGGCCCCCGTGCTGACTTCGATGATCTGGTACCGCGTGGGCTCTCGGAACGAGCTCCCAGGGTTCACCGGAATGGCCCACATGGTGGAGCACATGATGTTCAAGGGGACCAACCGGTTTGGGCCAAAAATCTTCTCCAATCGGATTCAGCGAAACGGCGGCCGCCACAACGCCTTCACCAGCCATGATTACACTGCCTATTTCGAGCGCATGGCCTCCGACCGGGTGGGTGTCGCCTTTGAGCTTGAGGCGGATCGGATGCGCCACATCCTCCTCGACCCCAGGGAATTCCTGCTGGAGCGAGACGTGGTCCGGGAGGAACGAAGGCGCTCCATCGAGGACAACCCCATTCGGCTCCTTTGGGAAAATCTCAGAGCCGCCGCTTTCAAGGCTCACCCTTATGGTTGGCCGATTATCGGATGGGCCTCGGACATTGAGCAGTTGGATGTCGAGACGGCCCGACAGTTTTATCAATCTTATTATTCCCCAAACAACGCCGTTCTCGTCGTGGTCGGCTCCTTTGATCCCCCCTCGCTCCTTAAGCAGATCCGAAGGGAATTTGATTACATCCCGAGGGGGTCCGAGTCTCCGAGTCTCCAGGCGAAGGAGCCCTCCCAGCGTGGCGAGCGCCGCATTTTCGTCAAAAAGGAAGCCCAACTCCCCTATGTAGGGGTTGCCTATCACGTCCCGAACGTCGGGTCTCCCGACGCCTACGCCCTTGAGGTCCTGGCGGAGGTCCTGGGCGGGGGGAGAAGCGGACGCCTCAGGCAGGAGCTGGTGGAGAAGCGCCAACTCGCCCTCTCAGCCGATGCGGGCTATTCCCTCATCTCCGCCGATCCGGAGCTCTTTACGCTCTCGGCCCAACCGACCCAGGGGGTCAGCGCCGAGGTGTCCGAAAAAGCCCTTTACGAGGTCCTGGAGCGGATCAAAACGGAGGGAATTGGCGAGGAGGAGCTGAAGCGGGTCAAGCGGCGAATCTCCGCTCAGCACGTCATGCAGCTTGACTCCCAGTTCTTCCGGGCCCTCCTCCTTGGCCGGGCGGAGACAATCGGCTCCTGGCGGCTCGTCACGGAATTTTTACCCAACATCCGAAAGGTCACGTCCGAGGATATTCAGCGAGTCGCCCAAACATATCTGACAGAGGAAAACCGGACCGTGGGATTCCTGGTCCCGCTTCCCATCACGACGTCGCGTCAAGAGAGCCCGCCCTCCCCTTCACCCCATGGACGGGGGGAAACGCGATGAGGCGAGCCCTTGGCGTCCTGCTCCTCTTTCTTCTGCCCGGACTCGCCGTCTCCGCCCCCCTTGGGACCCGGACCGTCCTTGAAAACGGCCTCATCCTGCTTCACTCCGAGCAGCGCTCCCTTCCCCTCGTAACGCTTCGCCTCATCCTCTGGGCGGGGACCGCGGTCGAACCCCCCGAGAAATCAGGCCTGGCGAACCTGACGGCACAGCTTCTCAGCCAGGGGACAGCGGATCGATCGGCCCAAGAGGTGGCGGAGGCGATAGACACCCTCGGCGGGCGGCTGGGATTTCTGGCCGAAAAGGATTTCGTGTCGGTCGGGCTGACTGTGCTTCGGGAGGACCTCGAAGCGGGCCTGACACTCCTCTCAGAGCTTATTCAAATACCCTCCTTTCCTGAGGAGGAGTTCAAACAGAAAATTAGTCAGAACCTGGCGCGAATTCACCAGGAGGAGCAGGATCCTCACACCGTTACAGCGCTTGCCTTCCAGGGGGCCCTCTACGGGAGCCATCCCTACGGGCGAAGGACCATCGGAACACCCGAGGAGCTCAAAAACCTCACACGAGAGGATGTCGTCAACTTTCACCGGGAACGGTACCTTCCGGAAGGGGCCATTGTCGCCGTGGTGGGCGACATCTCCCAGAAGGAGGCCCGGGAGGCGTTGGCCGGGGCTTTTGGAGGCTGGCTCGGCGGACCCGCTCGTGTCCCAACTCTTTCTCTCCCCGAGGGGCCAAAGACCCTCAATGTGGTCAAGATAGACCGCCCGGTCTCTCAGGCCCAGGTCCTCTTCGGCCATCCCGGACTCGAGCGCGACGATCCCGACTTCTATGCAGTGCTCGTGATGAACTACATCCTTGGAGGCGGGGGGTTTGAGTCGAGACTGCTCGACAACATCCGAGACAATCTCGGCCTCGCATACAGTGTCTCCAGCCGTTTCTCCACCGGCCTCCACGGGGGCACCTTCCGGGCGGGCCTTCAGACCAGCAACGAGACTGCCAACCAGGCCCTCGAAGAACTTTTTAAGGAGGTTCGCCGGATCCAAGAGGTCCCGGTGACAAAACGCGAGCTCTCGGACGCCAAGGATTTCTTGACCGGGAGCTTTCCCCTCCGCCTCTCCTCCAACCGGGGCATCGCCTCGATGCTGACACAAGTCGAGCTTCACCACCTCGGCCTCGACTATTCCGATCGATACCCCGAATTCATCCGAGCGGTCAGCCAGGAAGATGTCCTTCGGGTGGCCCAAAAATACCTCCGCCCGGGCCAGGCCGTCCTCGTCATCCTGTCCGATGAGGAAAAGGCGGCCCTCCAGTATTGAGCCCCTTTAAAATTCATAGGCGGGTCTTCTTCGGAGGTGTTAACGTTGTTTCTCGTCTACACCCATGAAATCCGTTGAATTCAATAACGAGCGAGGCCAACGCATTTCCGGCATCCTCCACTGGCCTCAGGGCAAAAAGGACCCTCCCGCCATCCTCATCTGTCACGGCATGCTCTCCAACAAGGACAGCCGAAAACACAGCCACTTCGCCCAGATTCTCTGTGAAAAAGGCTATCTGGTCCTGCGTTTTGACTTTTCATTCGTGGGGGAATCAGGAGGAACACTTTCGGAGCTGACCTATTCGGGCGAAGTGGAGGATCTGGGGGGCGCCGTCGCCTTCGTCAGACAAAAAACCCAGGGTCCTATCGGCCTGGTGGGCTCCAGCATGGGCGGCGCGGTCGCCCTGCTCTACGCAGCCGAAGATCTAAAAGTCCGGGCCGTCGCGGTCATGGCCTGCGTCGCCAGGCCAGATGCCTTCCCGAAAGAGGATGTCGCTCGGTGGGAGGCCCAGGGCCATATTGATTCCCCTTTTGGGCCTATCTCCCTCGCCTTTCTGAAAGACGCCCGGGAAAAGGATGTCCTCGGGGCCGTCGCCCGCCTAAAAACCCCGCTCCTCCTCATTCACGGAGAGGCCGACGAGCTCATCCCCGCCACTGAGGCCGTGGACATCTTTCGGGCCGCCAGGCCGCCAAAACGCCTTGACCTCATCGGGGGCGCTGACCACCGCTTTTCCGAGGATGCTCACGTGGAGGAAATTGGAGAACTCATCGCCGGCTGGTTTGAGCGCCACCTGCCCCCTGAGGCCTAGAACCTCAGCATAAAGCAACACAAATATATATAATCCATTAAATTATGTGTAGCTATTTAACTAATTGAAGTATTTGATGATATGTGATCACGTTTACTCTGGCTTGATGATCTGCCATATCCCCTTCAGGCCACGGCTCCTGATAACCTCGCTCTTCAGGGCAAGGTTCAGGAAGGCCTCCTCCTCCTCGATGAAGGTCTCGTCGAGATAAGGAGTCTGATAGGTGGGCTGTTGTTCCTTGAACCACTGGGCGAAGAAGCGGGCTTCCTCCTCTCCGGCCCCCGGCAGGGTCAACTCGAGATATTTCTGGGCCCACTCCTCGGTCTTTGTGTGGGCGTAGGTCATCCCTTCCGCCCAGGCGCCCAGGAGGGCTCGGGCCGCATCCGGATGGCCCTCCACCCAATCTCCCCAGGAGGCCCAAACGCTCATGGCGAGGTGGTGATCAGTTCCCCGGCGCTTGGCCCATTCGCTGGAATAAGAGACAAGCAAAGGGCGGATCTCGTTATCCCGCCATAGGTTGAGCGTGTAGGGCATCAGGCTGAGCCCGCCCGTCGCCGTCCCCTCAGCGACCATTTCTGGCACGACCGCCCACGGGGCGTTGATCAACTGAAAATCTTTTCCCAGCTCAAGGCCCCACCATTCTTGGAAGAGGATCTCGGCCAACCGGGTGCTTCCCGTGGCGAACCCGGGATGTGCGAGGGTCGATCCGGCGAGCTCTTCGATGGAGCGAATCTTGGAATCACTGTGCACATAGAGGCCGTGGGAAGCGGTCCCGTCTCGCCCCCACATCACCACCTCCCAGCCTTGATCCCCCTTCAGTCGGGCCACCTCTAAGGGGCTCAACTGAACCACATCCACTTTCCTCTCCGAAAACTGAGAAAAGTCATCCCTGGCATAAACCGGCTCGAAAACAACGCCGGCTTCTTCCCCCCACTTCTCCCAAAGACCCGCATCCGTGAGGTATTGGGCGATCATGACTGTGGGGCCGGAGGGAAAGATGGCGACCCGGACGAGGGGGGGCGGGAGTGGATCCGCCTTACCCACCAGCAGAAGGGCACAAACGGCGAGAGAAAAAACGCACCGGAGGATCCACCGCATTGACCGACCCCTCCTCATTGGGCTTCACTCAAAGGACAAGAAGCGTACATCACTCTTCCACTCAAAAGCTATCAAGGCCGATTTTCACTGTCAAGGAAACCCGCCTTGACAAGGGCTCCCCTTCGAACTAGCGTTTCCCTTCAAAAGCCTTTGACCCGCTTCAGTGGAATCCTTCACGGAATACCCGTAAACTGCTCTTTTTTCGGAGAAAGGCCATCAAACTCACAGTCCTGGGCACCTATGGAGGTCGCCTTCGCCCTTATCGGCTGACCTCCTTTCTCCTCAACGACTCTATCCTTCTGGACGCAGGGTCAGCGGCCTGGGCCCTTCCCCTTGCGGCCCAAACCCGGATAGAGACTCTCCTCCTCACCCACGCCCACCTCGATCACATCTCCGACCTCTGCTTCCTTCTGGACAACACCTTCGGGGAGCGGACCTCCCCCTTTCGGGTGTGGAGTCTTCCAACCGTCCTTGAGGCCCTCAGACAAAACATCTTCAACAACCAAATCTGGCCCGACCTCACCTCTATCCAGGTCAACTCCACTCCAATCCTGGAGACTTGCCCCCTGACCCCTGGAAAGAAAGTGTCGATCGGGGGGGTTGAAGTCACGGCCCATCCTGTGGACCACGCAGTCCCCGCCACGGGCTTCCTAATAGAGGGCGAAGGGGGGGCTATTCTCTATACAGGCGATACGGGCCCGACCGACGCCATCTGGAAAGCCGCCCGAGAGGCGAAAAACCTGAGGGCCATCATTACCGAGATCTCCTTCCCCGACCGGATGGAGGAAGTCGCCCTCAAATCCAAACACTACACTCCGGGGCTTCTTGGGCGGGAGATCTCCAAGATGCCCCCCGATCTTCCTGTCTATCTCTTCCACACAAAGCCTCGATTTCTAGAGGAGGTCCACCGGGAGGTGGAGACCTTGGGTCTATCACGTCTCTTCTGGCTGGAGCAGGATCAGACCTATGAGTTTGGGCCGTAAGGAGGCCCTACGTTGAGCACGGACAACCGCTTTCAGGAAGATGAGTGCGCGCTCATCTCCGACCGGGCCTTTTTCGAACGGAAACTCGCCATCACCGAGAAAATCCGGGGCGTCTACTCCGACCTTCGAGAGCAGATGAAAGAGGCCTTTCGCCCGGAGGCGTATCTGGTCCCGGCTGGGGTGGACTACAGCAAGGGAAAATTGAGCGGAGGCGATCATCACTTCGATCTCCCCTACGTCTATCTCGATTTCCCCCGCCTGTTCTCCCGCGAGGCCACCTTCGCGTACCGGTCCATCTTCTGGTGGGGGCACCACTTCCTCTTCACATTGCTCCTGACCGGCGATCTATTGGAAGGCTATCGCGAGAGGTTCCTCGGGGGGATGGACTCACTCTTGGCCCGGGGAGATTTCATCGCCACCTCCCTCGACCTCTGGGAATGGCGACAGGGGGAGGAAAACGTCCAGCCCATCACCGCGATGAACCGAACGAAAATTGTGGACGTGGCGGGACAGCACCCCTTCCTGAAGCTCATCCGGTTCATCCCCTTTGATCACCCGACCCTCAGCCGCGGGACCCTCGCCAAGGAAGGCCTGAAAACTTTTCAGGCCTGGGAGTTTATCTTTCGCCGATGAAGGGGACCTTGGACGCGATCTTCAAAGCGAGGGTTGCGTCCCCCGTGCCTAAGCCTACGGGGCAGCCTTGGGGGTGGGGGGCTGGGCCTTTTGGAAATGCTCGATCACGGAGCGCAGGGTAGATTCGAGGTCCATCTGGGGCTCATAGCCCACCAGGGCCCCGATCTTTGCGAGGTCAGGGACCCGCCGTTTCATGTCCTCAAACCCCTCCCCATACGCCTCCCCATAAGGAACGGACACGATGGGCGAAGCGCTCCCCGTCATGGCCTTCACCTTCTTGGCCAGATCCTCAATCGCAATCTCGGCCGGGTTGCCGAGATTGAAGACGTCACCCACAGCGTTCGGGTGGTCCATCAGCGCCATCATCCCTCGAACGGTGTCTGACACATGGCAAAAGCATCGAGTTTGACGACCATCTCCAAACACCCGGATGGGCTCGCCCGCCAGCGCCTGCTGGACGAAGCGGGGGATGACCATCCCGTACTCCCCGCTCTGCCGGGGCCCCACGGTGTTGAAGAACCGGAGGATGACGACCTGAAGCCCCCTGTCTCGATAGTAGGCCAGGGCCAGGAACTCATCCAGGGTCTTTGTGTTGGCGTAGGCCCACCTCTGCTTTTTCACTGAGCCCATCACACGGTCGTGATCCTCGCCGAGAGGGCCCGAGCTGTTCTTTCCGTATATCTCCGAAGTTGAGGCGATCGCAACCTTGCAGTTGAAGCGACTGGCCACCTGGAGGATGATCTCCGTCCCGCGAATGTTCGTCTCAATGGTCTCAAGGGGTCGTTCCATAATGAGACGCACCCCAACGGCGGCCGCCAGGTGGTAGATCTGGTCGCACGGCTCCGCCAACCTCTCCATCAGATAGAGGTCCGTGACAGACCCTTTCGTTAGCTCAAGACTGGGGTGGGAAAGAAGGTGGGAGATGTTCTCGGGCGTCCCCGTGGAGAGATTGTCGACGATGGAGACCTCGTCCCCCCTCTGCAGCAAGGCTTCGGTCAGATGGGAGCCGATGAACCCAGCGCCCCCTGTGATGAGGATTCTCAAATGGGGTTCTCCCCCTCTCAAGGGCCGAGGCCCGTGAGAGCGTGCGGCGTAAAACAGCGATAAACCCAGAAAAAAGCTTATCCCGAGAAAACTAAGAACTCAAGTAGAGTCTCTTCAGATCATGCACCAAGCGATCCACGTGATAACGATCCCTCACAAAGGATCGGCCCGCCTCTGCCTTTCGGGAAACCCCCTCGGGATCCTCTCTCACCCGCCGAATGGCCTCCGCCAGAGCGAGAGGGTCCCCAGGGGGAACGAGAAGACCCCGCTCGCCCTCCTCCACACCCCCCGAAGACTCCGAAGACGTTTTGGGGCCGCCTTCGAGCCTCCCCAGAATTTCAGGGACACCTCCGACGGCCGCGGCCACGACGGGCCTTCGGGCTGCCAGGGCCTCGATGAGGGAGACGGGCGTCCCTTCATTCTTCGAGGTGAGGGCGACGGCGTCCATGTCAGCGTAAAGAATGGGAAGGGCCTCGCGCCAACCTGTGAAGTGGACCCGGCTCTCCAGGCCAAGGCTAACCACCTCCGCCTCAAGTTCTCCCTTTAGCTCTCCGTCTCCCACAACGGCGAAGTGGGCGTCCACGCCGCTCCCGAGAAGGTTTCGGGCCGCCCGAAAGAAGGTCCTGTGGTCTTTGATGGGGACGAGGCGCCCCACGATCCCCACCAGAAAGGCCGAGGCTGGTATCCCCAGCTCAGAGCGAAACCCTCCGTCTTGCCCCTCGACTTCGAGAAACGAGTCGAGCTCCAGCCCCAGGGGGACGACGGCGATCCGCTCCCGCTTTGCAATGCCCAGGGTCACCAGCTCCTCCCTCAAGGCCGCGCTGAGGGTGATGACCCGCGTCGTAGAGGCCGCCAAAAAACCCTCTACCACCCGAAAGAGGAGGCTCTTGCACTTCCCGAAGTAACCCCGAAGGACATGGCCGTGAAAAGTGTGATAGACGAGAAGTCTTGGGCGCTTCGCTGTCAGGGACGAAATTCTGTAGAGGAGGGCGGCCAGCCGCCCAAGGGTCCCGGCCTTGGCCGTGTGTGTGTGAAGGATATGAGGTTGTTCCCTCAGCAGAAGACGGTAGAGCTTAAAGAAGGCAATCAGATCATCGAAGGGGCTGATCTCTCGGCCGAGCTCCCGGATTAAATGGGGCTCAACACCCCGGCTTCGGGCAAGCGGCTCCATGGAGCCCTCGGCCTCTGCCTCTGACCCTTTGACGAGGAGGGTCTGGAAGCTCGCGTCATTCATCCGCTCCGAGAGATAGATCACGTGGCGGGCCGGTCCCCCCACGTTGAGCCGGGCAATGACCCTGAGGATTTTGAGAGGTTCGCCCTTCACTGCCGGCCGGTTAGCCTTTTCTGCATCGCGTTCGCCCGGGCCGAGAACGAAGTGGCTTCCTCGGGTCTCCCGAACTCTTGATAGAACACCGCCAAGTTGTCCAGAATGATAACGATGTTCGGATGATCCGGCCCCAAGCTCTGCTCAAAGATGGCGAGCGCGCGTTGGTAAAGGGGTTCGGCCTCCTTGTAGCGGCCCTGCTCCCTGTATAGCTCGGCCAGGTTGTTGAGGTCTATGGCTAGCCCTGGATGCTCCGGCCCAAGGGCTTTCTCATCAATCGCGATGGCGCGCTGGTAGAGAGGTTCGGCCTCCCCTTCGCGGCCCTGAGAATCGTAGAGTAAGGCCAGGTTGTTGAGGTTCGTGGCCACGGCGGGATGCTCGGGGCCAAGGGCTTTCTCAGTGATGGTCAGAGAGCGCTGGAAGAGGGGTTCGGCCTCCTCGTAGCGGCCCTGCTCCCTGTATAGCTCGGCCAGGTTGTTGAGGTCTGTGGGCAGATCTGGATGCTCGGGCCCAAGGGCTTTCTCATCAATCGCGATGGCGCGCTGGTAGAGGGGTTCGACCTCCTCGTAGCGGCCCTGCTCCCTGTATAGCTCGGCCAGGTTGTTGAGGTCTGTGGGCAGATCTGGATGCTCGGGCCCAAGGGCTTTCTCATCAATCGCGATGGCGCGCTGGTAGAGGGGTTCGACCTCCTCGTAGCGACCTAGCTCCTCGTAGAGCAAGGCGAGGTTGTTGAGGCTCGTGGCCCTCTGGGGATGCTCAGGCCCAAAAGCTTCCTCAGCGATGGTCAGGGAGCGTTGCGCCAGAGGGACTGCCTCCGCATACTGACCAGCCTCATAGAGACGATTGATCTCGGCATTCCGACGTCCCGCTTCCTCAAGCGGATCCTGGGCATGAACTGTTATCAGCGTTGCCCATGACGAAAGGATGAGCAGGCCTGCGGCGAGACAAGGAAATGCGAGGCTCTTTGCAATACGGCCCATGGCGTCACTCTCCCTGGGAAGGGTCAGGGTGCGACCCGGCTATGAAGGTAAGTTTACCTTAAAAATCTGGTTGAAATCTTCAAGAGACGATTTGTCCTTTAACGAAATTCCAGATCCCGCACACGCCCCGGATCAACAGCCTCCAGATGCCTCTTCTCTTCCGATGTGAGGGGGGGTGTGATGGGCACAGGAGACGCTATCTTGACCTTAAAACCCGTCCTTTCCTGAACTTCCTCGAGGGAAACCTCCGGGTGGAGGGATTCCAGCTGAAGTCTTTGGCCCTTCCTCCAGAAGATACACAGAGGGGTGACCACTCTATCTACCAGCCCGGCGGCCGTTATCGTATCGCATCTTTTGACGAAGACCCTCGTGTCATGCTTTGTCCTCCATAGAATGGTCCGCCGGGCCGTCGGAAGAAGGAGGGCGCTCCCCGCCCCTCCCGGCAGCTTGACCCGCGGGCGCGACACCTCGCCAATGGCGGAGAGGTTGATGTGGCCCCGGAGGTCAATCTGAACACCACTCAAAAAGGCCACGTCGAGCCCCCCTCTGGCCGACAGGTCAAAGATGTCGGAGAGTGCGAATTCGGCCCTCGCCCCGTTGAGCAGGGCTGGGTCCACTGTCGAGCGTGGAAGTTTTTGGGGACAGGCATCCACTCCCCCTGGGATATTGAGGTAGATGAGATCTGGGGCGTGAAACCGCTTGGCTAGGAGGATGGAGACCATGGGGAGAGGTGAGGCGACGCCGTGAAAGACGGTCTCCCCATTTCGAAGAAGGCGGGCCATGGCGGCCGCCATGAGGTCGGAGGTGTCGGCAACGCTGAGAGAAGACATTTCTTAGGGGGCGGATTTCGCTGGGGTCTTGTCCTGCTCTTCAAGATAGGCGGTGAGATCCTTTTGACCTCGAGCCAAGTAGTCTGAAAGGGCCCGCGAGTCCATGTCGTAGTGGTCAAAACAGCTCCCTGGACGCGCCCCCCCTGGGACATGGACAACCGCTGACACCAGAAACCCGGGGATGAGATTCTGCTCGGGCGTCCCCTGAAACGCTTCGGGAGAAACGATGGTCTCTGTCGAGAGAACGACCCCCTTGGCAGCCCGGGTCATCAGTAAATCTTCAAAAAGGGTCCCTGCGATGCGGGCGTTCCCCTCCGAGTCGGCCGCCTGGACGTGGATCAGGGCCCAGTCGGGCCGCATGGCCGGAATGACGTAGACCTCCTCCTTCCCGTAGGGGCTTTTCATCTTCTCAAAACCCCTCTGGGCTGGAAGATCGCTCCCCCAAAGGCCTCCTACGGGCTGAAACGGGACACCGTAGGCCGCGGCTCGAAGGCCGGCGATGACCGTCGCGCAGGCGTTCTCAAAAGTTTTTAGTTTTCCTTCTTCGGCGGCCCTTCTGTAATTCGGCGCCAGCCCGAACTCGGCCTCAAAGCCGACGTAGCCCGCGTGGACCCCCCGAAGGCAGCCGGCCGCCGCCAGAAGGTCAATGTCATACGCCCCGGCCGTTTTTACGACCTCGAGAGATCTTCGCCGCTGACGGGCCAGCTCGCGGACCAAGGCGGCGGGGATCCGGTGCATAAGATTGCCCCCCAGGGCCAAAAACTCCCCGTCCTGGACCAGGGCCGCCGCCTCAGCAAGGTCCTTTAGCTTGTGAGCCATTTCCCAGGAGCCTCTTTAGATAAGTGATTATTTAACAATCTATTAAATAATATTAACAAATCTAAAACATCAAACTATTTATATCCCCTTCTCATTTCAACTTCTTCATGATGTCCTCAAGGCCTTTCTGCAACGCATCCCCATTGACCGGGTCCTTCAGATCGGTTTTCTGGCTGAAATCGGCAGGGGGCTCAAAAAGATCGTCCGGCAGAGGGTCTTGGAGGAGTTTTTCCACCAGGCTCTCGACGGTCACTTCCCCCGCCGGCGTTTGGAAGCGGGCCGTAAACTGGATCACCGTCCCGCCAATCCTTTCCAACTCCGCTACGACGTCCTGGCCCAACCTGGGGAGCATATCCTTCGTGAACTCGGCCATCTCCTTTTGGATGGGGTAGAACTCGCGGCCCGCATCCGTGGCCTGGGTGATCCAGAAGTCGCCCGAGAAATCGTCCCCTTCAACCCGATGGAGCTCGCAGAGGAACCCGCTGATGGTCTGCTCCTGGCCGGTGGGAACCACGTGAAACCCTTCACCTGGGGCCCCCTTTGCCCCTCCCTCTCCCGTGATCTCTTCCAGGCCCTGGATGAGCCCACTCGCGAGTTCCGCTAACCTTTGAAGGGTTTCTAACGAAACCTCGGTGTAGGTCCTCTCCTCCGGGTTCAGTTCAATCAGCTTTTTATCGGGGAAGCGGAGGATGGCCACCCGGCCCTGGGCCTGCTCGATGCGGACCATACCCCCCTTCACGTACATAACGATCCGCTGCGTCGTTTCCGTGCCCGCCCCTGCCATCGTCCATTTATCCACTTGGTGGACTGTGAGATCGGCCCAAAGGGCCGTGGGTGCGATCCAGACCAGAAAAAACGAGACCATCGCGAGGAGGCCCCTTTTCATCTCTCGTCCCTCCTGCGGCTCAACTCCCAGCCCCCCCTGCCGATTCGAGTCGCTGCCGCTCTAGTTGCTCGATGGTCGCCTCCACGGCTATTCGCTGATTTTCGGCATTCAACTCACCGAAGAGGCGCAGGGCTTCGTGGAAGTGACTCAGGGCTTTGTCCACTTCGCCCAGCTCCGCGTAAACCGTCCCAAGGCTCGTTCCGTTCGCGGCCTGCCCCCATTGGTAGCCGATCTCCCGATTGATCTCGTAGGCTTTCTCATAGGCCTGCCGGGCCTGCTCGGACTCCCCGGTCTGGAAGAAAACATTTGCCAGGTTTCCGAGGCTGTTGGCTTCGCCACGGCGGTTGCCCGTCTCGCGGTGAAGACTGAGGGCGACCTCGTAATGTTCCTTAGACTGGGCAAAATCTTTTTCCAAGGCGAGGAGGAGCCCGATGTTGCCAAGGTTAATGGCTTCCTCCCCGCGGTCTCTAAGTTCTCGGTTCAGCGACAGGGCCTCTTGGCTGAACCTAAGGGCCGCCTTGAGTTCCCCCTGGTCTCGAAGGACCGTGGCCAGCAGCCGAAGTTCCCGTGCCTGCTTTTCCCGGTCCGGCCCCTGCCGGCACATCTCAAGGGCTTCGCGATGATACTCGGCGGCCTCGGAGAGAGCGCCCTGGGTACGGCAAAGACACCCCATCCGACTCAAGATTTCACCCGCACCCTGAAGGTCTTCTCTCCCGCGGTGGACCTCGAGGGCTTCTCCGTAGTGGCGGAGGGCTTCCTCGGTCGAACGCTTGTGCATGGAGAGAAGGGCCAGATTTGTAAAAACCGCCGCCTTCGCCTCGGGGTCATCCTCTGAGAGGGCCGCCGCCTCCTGCAACCTTCCCTCCGCCTCCTTGGCAAAGCCCTGATGGTGGTAAGCAAGGGCCATGAGATTGAGGGTTCGTCGGGCGCGCTCCCCTTCCCTCTCAAGGGCCGCCTTCGCCTGGCCAATGGCCAAATCGGCTTTTTGACCGTAATAAGCCAGAACGCCCAGGGCGTACCGCGTCTCCTGAGGGATGGTGGCGCCTTTCCGTTCCTCCTCTTCCACGGAGAGGAAAACTTCTTCGAGACGCCCATAAAAATCTTCGGGGAGACGGGACATGGAGCCCTCTGCCGCGTCGCCCGTGACATTCCCGGGCGAAGGCCAGGCGTCCAGGACAGGAGGATCCTGCAGAGAGAGATCGGTCACCATCACTGCCGGGCGGCCCAAGACCTTCGGGTCGAGGGGGGCCGTCTGAACATCGGGCGTCTGAACAGGGCGCGGCTGAGTCACGTGGGGCGGAGGAGGAGGCTCTTCCTGTTTTTGGGGAGGGGCCTCTGTCTCCTCAAGAAGCCGTGCGCTGGAAAAAACCTCTTCCTCCAAAGGCTCATATTCAACAGCCTTGTATCCGGCAAGTTCCATCTCCCTTGAAGGAGGGGGAGAGGAAGGTGCGCCAGGGGGCGGTGTCAGGCTGGCCTGGGGGGCGGAAGGGCGCATCTCGTGCGTGTCGTCATCGCTGATAAGCTCCGTCATGGCCGAGGTCTCCTCCTCGGGCCTTTTGCCTCGACTTTGAGACCAGAAAACGACGAGGACGGCAGCGATCCCAAGGCCGATGAGGATGGCGACCAGGAGAAAGAGGCTCATCGAGTCCTCCCACCAAACCGAAGGGCCTTTCCAGCCCGTGCTCCCAAATGTTCTCCTGTCTCCACGGTCACCTCTCCATTGACGACCACCATGTCGATCCCCTTGGGATAGGAAATGGGGGCATCGTATGTCGAGGTGTCGGCGATTTTGTCTGGGTCAAAGACAACGAGGTCGGCCGCCATGCCCTCCCGAATGACCCCTCGGTCCGTGAATCCAAGCCGTCGGGCAGGGAGTGAAGTCATCTTGGCGATGGCCTGTGCCAGGGGAAAGAGACCCTCCTCCCGCGCATATCGGCCCAGGACTCGGGGGAAGGTGCCAAACCCCCTGGGGTGGGGGTGCCCCTCCCCGAGGGGCCCATAGTGGGCGTGCCCCCCGGCGTCGGAGCCGACGAAGACATAAGGGCGACCCAGAATGGTCCGAAGGTTCCCCTCATCCATCAAAAAGAGGATGACCTCGACCGTGAGCTTGTCATCCACCAGGAGATCCAGGACGAAATCGATCTCATCCTTGCCCGCCGAGGCGGCGCCTTCCGAAATTTTTCGTCCCTCAAAACTTTTGTTCCTGGGATTATGGATAAGACAGAGAAGGACATCTTCCCAATATCCGGACCTAAAAGCCTCCATCTCCTCTCGGATGCGTCTTCGATCTTCAGGATCCTTCAATCGCTCAAGGGCTCGCCCCTTTCCCCCTTCGTGGGCCCAGTCCGGCAAGAGGGCGGAGAGGTGAGTGTGAGAGGCGATGTAGGGATAGCGGTCGCAGGCCACATCGACCCCATCGCGAACGGCGGTCTCGATAAGATTGAGGGCCTGCCCCACCTTGCCCCAGTTCTCCTTCCCCGCGGTCTTAAGGTGAGAAACCTGAAGGGGGGCGCCGCTGGCCTTCGAGACGGCGATTACCTCCTCCAGGGCCTCCAGCAGCCCCTTCCCCTCGCTTCGGATGTGAGTACTGAGGAAGCCTCCCAAACGGGCGGCCGTGGAGGCCAGGGTGACCAGCTCTTCCCGGGACGAATAGCATGCCGGCGGATAGACGAGGCCCGTGGAGAGCCCGAAGGCCCCTTCCTGGATGGCCTGGGCCACCCCCTCGGCCATCGCCTGAAGTTCCTCAGAGGAAGGGGCGCGGCTGGCCCCCCCCATGAAAGACGCCCGAAGGGTGTTGTGACCCACTTGGTGGGCATAGTTGACGGAGAGGCCCTCTCGCTCCAACCGCCCCAGATATCCCCGGACGTCTTCAAAATCCAGGTCCAGCCCGTAGTCGCGCGAATAAGTTTGCCGCCTCTCCTCCAAGGCAGGGCCCGCGATGGGGGCGGCTGAGTAGCCGCAGTTCCCGCCCACCTCAGTGGTCACCCCCTGGCGCACCTTCCCCTCTGCGAGCGGGTTGATGAGAAGGGAGTAATCGGAGTGGGAGTGGATGTCGATGAACCCTGGACAAAGGGCCTCGCCGCCGAGGGAGACCTGACGAGAGGCTGTTGCCCCGTCAAGGCACCCTACGGCCGCTATCCGGCCCCCCTGTATCCCGACATCAGCCCCAAAGGGTTCTCCTCCTCGTCCATCGTAGAGGCTCGCATCTTTAAAGAGGAGATCAAAACGCGCCAAAGGGACCATCTCCCTGGGGCTTGCCCGGGCGAAGGCGGGGAAATCCTGGGCGGATTGGCCCATCCCTCGATCCCACCGCCTACAAAATCCCTAACCAGCCAGAGGATAGTATCCCATTCAAGAAACCTAGACAACCGCTCCCTTCGAAGTCTTTCTGCCCTCGCACCACTCTTTTTGAAGAGATCCCCCGTGAGAACCACTCCATGGCGGGACACTTTTTCGGGCCCCTCATCTTCGGTCGAGAACCAGCTCTCCCTGCACAAAAACGAGGCGGGGCTCAAGGTCTGGGTCCAGAACCAAGATGTCGGCGTCCAGGCCCTCGGCCAGCCGGCCCTTTCGATGAGAGACGCCAAGGGCGCGAGCGGGATTCTCCGAGACCCACGGAAGGACATCCTCCAAGGGGAGCTGACAAAACTTCATCCCATTTTTCAAGGCACCTCTCAACGGAAGAAGGGCCCCCGCGAGGACCCCCTCAGGGGTCTCGGCGCGCCCCCCTCGGACTCGAACCGGTATTTCGCCCATCAAGGCCTCAGGGACCTCTGCCTCGCCAAGGGGTGTCGCGTCTGAGACCAGAAAGATCCCCTCCGGCCCCTTCGCCTGGACAGCCATCCGAAGGGCCGCCGGGTGGACGTGGACACCGTCAGCAATGAAGCCCGCCATTACCTCCGAATGGTCGAAGATGGCCCCCAGAACCCCAGGGTCGCGGTGGTGAAAATTCCTCATCGCGTTGAAGGTGTGAGTGGCGAGGCGGGCCCCAGAAGCGATGGCGAGCTTGGCCTCTTCGTAAGTAGCAGCGGTATGCCCCATGGCGGGGGTCCAACCCCAGCGGGCCATCCCTTGAATCACCGACAGGGCGCCTGGAAGTTCAGGGGCGAGTGTGAGGACCAGGGGCCCTCCCTTCCAGGATTTGGCATAGCGTTCGAGCTCCCCGAGATCCGGAGGGCGCAGGTGGGCTTGAAGATGGGCGCCGGAGGCCTTGGGGTTCAGAAAGGGGCCCTCCAGATGGGCGCCGAGGACGGTCGCCCCCCCACCCCCCCACCCCGGGCGCTGGCCTCTGAGATGGCGGAAAGGCCCTCCTGGAGGAGCTCCCTTGGGGCGCTAATCAGTGTAGGGAGAAAGGACGTGCTACCGCGTCTCGCAAGGTCCTGGGCGATGGCCTCGATGGCCTCGGGGGTCGCCTCCATGACGGCCCGCCCCGCCCCGCCATTGACCTGGAGGTCTATCAGGCCCGGCAGGACGAGGGTTCCGTCGAGCTCAAAAATTTGGGCCCCTAAGGGGGGAGGCCCGATAGGTCCAGCGGACAGGATTTTCCCGTCCTGAAAGACCACTTGCCCCCCCTCGACCACACCGGAGGACAGATAGACTCGGCCTCCCCTAAGGGCGGTGACTGTCTCGGGTGGGACCACGGGTTAGCCTTCTAGACACACAGCTGAAAGCGAATGGTGTTTCGTGGTGAGGGGCAGGAGAGCAATAAAGAAACCTGGCCAGGCGGGGGGAACGACAATGGCTTTGTCATCCCCTTGGCCGGCCAGCCCAGGGACCCGGCTCCGTCGGGACGAGGCCGGTCATTTGGACCTCTTTCGTTTTCGTACCTTTTCGTTCGCCTGGATGAGTATCTCGACGTTTTGCCGAGCCGTCTCCCTGATCCTTTGCTGGATGCTGAGAAGGACCAGGCGGCCAGCCAGCGTGGGGACGTTCGGGATGATAGGAATCTCGCGGCTTCCGGGCTCTTTCTCCAGGACCGCGGCTTCCTCCTTGATCTCTTGCTCAGAAAAAAGTTCCTTTTCCAAGTAGGAATAGGTCAACCTGACATAGTCTCGCTCTTTCCGCTCATCATCCCGGGTTTCCCGAACAATATTCTCCATATCGATAGAGCTGGGCTTCTTGTCGGCCTTTTTTATCTCACTCTTCACGGCGTCGAAATATTTATTGAGGGGCATGGTCTTGGTCAGCTCGTCCTGGGGGATCTTCGAGCTGATCTCAAAGTTGATGCGCCCCTTTGAAATTGTGGGAGCCCCAATTTCATAAGTGATCTCATGGACGCTGAACCGATCGCCCCGCTTGGACTGGTATTGGGAGCGAAACTCGTCGGTGAGTTCGACGAGGCCCCGCTGGGCGAACTGGATGAAGAGATTTTCCTTGAGGGTCGGCATAGGACCCGTTCCCCCTTGGTAAGCGAAAGTGAAACCCAGGCGCTAAGTATAGGCCGGGAGGGTGGCTCCGGCAAGCCTCCTGTTGCGATCCGTAAAAAGTGGACAGGCCTCTCTCTATACGGCTAATATGTCTCTGGCCAGGCGGTCAGACGGCGCTGACGCCTCTTGGAGTCTGTGATGCGGTCGAACATGTCGCGGGGAAAGGTCCTCTTCCTGACAACGTTGCTCCTTCTGCTTTGGGGGTGTGCGGGAAGCGAAGTGCCGCCAACGACCGAGGGCCCGGTCTCCCTTTTCCTGGAGCGAATCCAGTCCAAGCACCGAGCAGAGGCCACACAAGTCGAGGTGGCCGAGCCGGGCCCCACCCGTGAGGAGATCCACCTGAGGATGCGCCCCGGTTGGGAGCAAAAGCCCCTGACCGAACGGGAAGATGATGCCATTATCCTCGCCCGGACCTGGGTGAAGATCTTGACCCAACCCAAGGGGAACGTGACCACCGCCTTGGCCTATTGGCTCCCCATCGAGGCGACGTCCATACCGGAGAGGGCCATCGTCCGGTACCAGGATTCCGAGGGAAAACCTCTGGGATGGACAGAGTTTCGCCGGGACCGGGGCATCTTGCTCAGCTGGATCCCCGCATCTTAAGGGCCACCCACGAAAAGGACTCCTATAATTACCACTGTTTTACATTAACTGCATGATTTCAACTACCTGAAATATAGGAGGTTATCAGAATGGAATTTGTCGCTAAGTACGTGGTGCTCATTTACGGTCTGCTCATGATCATCGGGGGGATCATCGGATTCACCACTGCCAAGAGCCTGGCCTCGCTCCTCTCGGGCGGCATCAGCGGCATCATCCTTGTCCTGGTGTTCGTCTGGAGCCTGAAAGCTCTCCCGCCCGCACTATGGACCGCTGTGGGGATTTCCGCAGCCCTGACCGTTCTGATGGGGGTGCGCTTCGTCGGCTCCGGCAAGTTCATGCCGTCGGGCGGAATCGCCCTGATCAGCCTAATTGCTCTCGTCCTGACGCTCGTGGGTGCGCTGCAGGCGAAGACGGGTCCCTGAGAAGAGCTAATTTTAGCAGGTGTCGCAGAGGTCCGGGGGCTTGATAGGGCCTCCGCCAGTCCCCGTCCGGCTGGGCCTCCAGCTGAAAATTTCGGAGTTCTCCCCCGCGAAACGCAAGAGATATTCCCCCAAAGGCTCCCCTTCCAGGGGGGGGCGGTCTTCGACAACCTGGGTCTCCAGGATCTCAAGATATCGGTCGTAATACTCATGCTCTTGCAGGAGGGGGCTTGGGCAATAACAGATCTCGTAAAAGGTGATGAGGCCGTCAGAGACCCGCGCCTCCTGCATGGCCCCTTGCATTTCCTTTTCGAAGACCTCCCCTTTTCCGAGAGCCCCCGTCTCAATGGCCTCTCGAAGGGTTTTTTCTTTCCCCTCCAGCACGCGGGCCTTGACGCGATAGTCCATCTCTTCCCTCTCCTACCCGGGCAACCAGATCCTTCCACATCCCTCTTAGTATAATCGATTGTCCCGGCGTAGGCGATAGACCGCTCTGCCGTGGGAAGACGCGAGCCCTTCTAGGAGCGCCAGAGACTGGGATTCGGGTTGACAAGGAGGGCATGGGCGATAAAATGACTTCAATCTCTTGTTTTCGTCAGAGGCAGGGCACCTTCAAGGGGTGCATCACGCAGCCTTCGGGAGAGAAGGAGCCCCGCTTGTTCGTCTTCTAAAATACTGAGAAAGGGAGACTGTCATGGCCCACACCCTGCCGGATCTACCTTATGACTACAACGCATTAGAGCCCCATATCGACGCACAGACCATGCAGCTCCACCACGATAAGCACCACAAGACCTACGTGGATGGCCTCAACACCGCCGAGCAACGCCTCGCGGACGCCAGAGACAAGGGGGACTTCGCCGCCATCCAGCAGCTCGAGCGCCTGGTCGCCTTTCACGGAAGCGGCCACTTTAACCATTGCATCTTCTGGAAGAATATGGCGCCCAAAAAAGGGGGAGAGCCCAAGGGGGCCGTGGCCGACCAGATTAAGGCGGACTTCGGGAGCTTCGAGAACGTGAAAAAGCAGTTCTCGGCGGGATCTGTCGCGGTGGAGGGAAATGGCTGGGGCATCCTGGGCTGGCACCCCCTGGCCGGAAAGCTCCAGACCTACACCGCCATGAACCACCAAAACCTGACTCAATGGGGGGTCATCCCCATCCTGATGCTGGACGTCTGGGAGCACGCTTATTATCTGAAGTATCAGAACCGCAGGCCCGACTACGTCACCGCCTGGTGGAACGTAATCAACTGGGATGACGTGGCCCAGCGTCTGAAGGACGCCAAGGTGGTCAAGATCTCGTAAGTTCCTGCCGGGACCCAAGGGCACCGGGACCAGAAGAAGCAAAAACCTGAAAGGGGCGGCCTAAAAAATCCGCCCCTTTTTTGAGACGTTCAGAACATCGCGCGAGGAGCACAGCACATGGAAACGATGGGGCCGCAGCACTACATCTTCATCTGCACTAACACGCGACCTGCCGGGCACCCCCGGGGCTCTTGCGGTCCTCGCGGGGCCCAGGAGTGCGCAATGCGGGTCGCCGACGAGATCGGAAAGCGGGACCTCTGGGACAAGGTGATGATGACAAACACGTCCTGCCTTGGACCCTGCGGGGAGGGCGTGACCATCGCTATCTACCCCGAGGCGACTTGGTACTGGGGCGTCAAGCCCGATGATGTCCCTGAGATCCTGGAGGCCATGACGAAAGGAGAGCGGGTCTCCCGTCTTCTTTATTCCTGGCCACCGCCCGAAGAAACCCCTCCTCCCAGTCCCTGAGAAGGGCCGAGCTCGAGCAGTCTCAATCTTCTAGAGCTCGCAGGACGGCCTTAGCCGCCTTTCTTCGCATCACCAGCCCGATATGACCCACGCCAGAAAGGGGTATCTTCTCCGCCCCCTCCCACCCTGAGGCCGATGCCGGGGAGACTAGGGCGTCGAAGTCGGAATACAGCGAAAAGGCCCGAAGGCCGGCTGGGAGTGGTTGAGCGCGGAGATTCTGCAGGAACTCACTCCCCGGCCGCATCTCTCTCCCGCAGGCCCCAAAGCTGAAAACCCAGAAGCGGCTCCCGAGGTGGGGTGTCCCCAAGGTGATGAGACGGGCAACCCCAATCTCCTCCCTCAAAAGACACGCCCGTGCCACAAGGCCCCCCATGCTGTGAGCGACCAGGTCCACCTCCTCCGCCCCGGTCTCATCCAGGGCCTCCCAGATGACCTCGGTCAGGGCCGACACGCAGTGTTCGATGGAGGCCCAGGGCGGCCCAAACGTCGGCGTCCAGACCATTCGCCCTGCGCGCCTCAGCCTCCAGGCCAGGAGACAGACCGTGAGGCCCCGCGCCTGATAACCATGGATGAGGATAACGGGTCGAGAAGGGTGATCGCCGTATTCCGTAGCCGCCCGAGCCGCCCGAGTTTTTTTCCTTTGGCCCCGCCGCAACCATCTCCAGATCTCCCAGAGGATATCCCCGACGATCGATAACCCAAGAAAGAGGGTCGCCAGGTACTCCGTCAAGAAATCAACCCCCCCCGGGGCGAGAGCTGGTAGAAGCGGCGGTCCCAATCGGGCTCCTGCCCCCGCTCGTAGAGCCAGAAGGATAGGTCAGCAAGGTGAAAGCCAGAGGAACCCCGAGGACCAAAATGAGGAGAACGGTGACGACGATCACTGAGAGGGTCTGTTGGCCGGGGCGACATACCGGCCTCTGGCCTGGTGTCGCTCCAGGGCGAGGGCAATGAGCCGGTCAATGAGGGAAAGCCCCGCGGCCTCCCAGAGACGGGGATAGACGCTGGTCGCTGTAAAGCCCGGGACGGTGTTGATCTCGTTCACGTAGATGCCGCCTTTTTTCTCATCGACGAAAAAATCCACGCGCGCCATCCCGTCTCCCCCGATCGCGCCAAAGGCAAGAAGGGAGAGCCTTTGGATCTCTTGCTCGGCCTTTTTTGGCAGGTCCGCCGGGATCAGGATGTCGGTCATCCCGGAATTATATTTTCGCTGATAGTCGTACCATCCCCCGCGAGGTCGGATTTCGGCAAGGCGGGAAGCGGCCGGCGGCTTGCTGCCCACTGTGTTGCCGAGAATGGCGCACTCAATCTCCCTGGCTGAAGCGGCCCGCTCGATCAGCACCTTCTCATCAAAACGGAAGGCCTCGGAGAGGGCCGGCAGGAGCTCCCCCTCTTCTTCTACTCGCGCTATCCCGATACTGCTCCCCAGGGAGGCCGGCTTAACAAAGAGGGGCGGCGAAAGACCAGCTTGGCTCAGGCGTTTGGCGACGTCCCCAGAATCTCTCTCGTGTTCCTCCCACCTCAGGAGGACGTGGTCCACCACGGGAACCCCTGCGGCGCGGAAGACGGTCTTGGCGAGACTTTTGTCCATTCCGATGGCTGAGGCCGCCACCCCGGAACCCACGTAGGGGACGCCTAGAAATTCTAAAAGCCCCTGAATCGTTCCATCTTCGCCGAAGGGTCCGTGGATCAAAGGGAAGGCGACGTCGAAGGGGTGACGGTTGCCACTTCCAACTTCAAGGAGGGCCGGGCCTCCAAGCGCCGGGGACAGGGTCACCGGGACACCCTTGTCGGGAGGGTCTTCTGGCCGCTCCAGGAGGGACCAAGCCCCATCGGTCCCGATGTGGAGAAAAAGGATCTGGTTTTTAGCGGGGTCGGCCGCCCCGGCCACGCCAGCCGCCGAAGCGAGGGAGATCTCGTGTTCTGCAGACCGCCCACCAAAGATGAGCAACAGCTGTCGGCGCCCGGTCATGAGTCTCCAAAGGCTCTAAAGAGGGTCCAGAGGATGAGAAAAAGGGTGTTCGGGGCCCTCAGGTGTTTGAGCCTCGGATGAAACACAGGGGTTTCCTTTTTCTGTCTGATGGGGAGCCCCTACTTCAAAAGTTTCGACATGAACTTGAAGTCGTCCGTCCCAGCCACCCGAAGGAGATCAAAAACAGCGGCCTCGGTAGAGGTGATGACCGCCCCCGCTTCGCCCATCAACCGAAGCCCCGTTTCCCAGTTGGCCTTCGTCCTGGAGCAGACGGCGTCGGCCGGGACATGGACCGTATAGCCCGTGTCCAACAAGTCGCAGACCGTCTGAAAGACGCAGACGTGGGTCTCAAGACCGGCGACCAGGACGTGGCTGACGTCTTTGGCACGCAACCGTTTCAAAAAGCCCTGTTCCCCACAGCCGCTGAAGGCGAGCTTCTCGATGGGCGAGAAATCCGGAAAAACCTCCTTCAGCTCTGAAGGGGTGTGCCCGAGCCCTTTCGGGTATTGCTCCGTCACAATGGCGGGAAGTTTTAGCCGCCCCGCCAGCGAGAGGAGGATGCGGATACTGCGGAGCGTCCTCTCTTGAATCTCCTTTGGCATGGCGGCGAGAAGGCGCTCTTGCGTATCAATCAAGACGAGGCCTGTCTTCTCCCGGCTCAGGCGAAACCGTTTCCCATTCTCCCCCAAAGGCTTTCCCCTGCGGCAAGGCTCGTTGGCTCTAACGAATGCGGCCCACACCCTCCACGGAACGGGAAATATCAGACAGTGGTCCTGGGCATGAAGGGTTTTAAACCCCTTCGAAGGAGACGGCCCGGACATTTTCTAGCGGGAAGTAGATAAAGACCCCTGGCGCCACAGAGCCTAAAAAGCCAATGCGTCTCAGCGCGTAGCCCCCGGGGTTGTAATAATTTCCCTCTCCCGAGAGGTCCTCAAATCCAGCGTGGTACTCCCAGTCGATGGGCAGGCGGAAGAGCTCGCCCGCTTGGCTTCGGAAGGCCACCTCCCCTTTTTCTCCCTCTGGTATCTCGAGGCGGGAAAGCTTGGCGAAGCTTGCCCTTTCCCGGGCCTCACCCAACTGAACAAAGAAAAAGGGTTTCCTAAAACCCCCGATCAAGCTTCCGCCTGTCTCTGTCCACCCTTCGAGGAGATACCGCTCATAAAAGAGGGAGAGCTCTACCGTTTCGACCTGCTGTCCACTCGCCAACTCGACGGTCGCCCTCTGGCCTGGCGGGACGGCCCCGTCAGAGTTGGAGAGAGGGGCGGGCTCTATCCGCTCGAGGCCGCGAAGGGGGATCTTGAAGGGGCCGAGGGAAGAATCTCCACTCAGGATGCCCTCTCCCAGCTCTCCCTCGTATTCCTCTCCAGCGGCCATGGAAACCGAATACACCCTCCCCTTCCGGACAACCTCCCGCACACTCGACAGTTCGATGAGATAGGTGAAACCGTCCATTTGGAGGGGCAGCAGACCCGCCTCGTGTCTTTGCTTCACCGGGTCCCAGAGCGTAAATGAGTCCTCAACACTGAGGTCCCCAAGGGCTCGGACCGAAAGATCCCCCTCCCCGATCAAGGTGGCTGAGAATTCTTTATTCGAAGGCTCTGCCGGTGTTCCCTCTATCGTGGAGACCTCTAACTCGATTCTATCGATGAGATCCCAGGCTTTGACCAGAGGACCCAGGGCCCATTCCGCGCGAAAGGATTCCGTGGGGATGGGGCCATTGCAGGAATTTCCATTTCGAAGAAGAAGTTTTAGCTGGTCGCCAGAGGGGTCTACCTGGATCTCCTGCAGGGTTTCCAGGGGGATCTCAAAGAGAAATGGCCCTCGCCGACAGGAAAGGGCGCTGGCCTCGACCTTCTCGAGGGTGATGATCTCCCCTGACCGCCGATAGTGAATTTTCCCTCCGACAGGCACATCGGCAGCGCGCGATGCTCCCGGCCAGACAAGAAGCACCAAGAGCCCCCACAGGAGGCACCAAAATCCCCTTTTTCTCGCCCAGAGGGCGTCCAACATGACCATCCTCCCCCACAGGGGCCGGGAGTTCAGAGGCCCCAGGGAGTCGCTAAATTTCCATGCGGGTTTCTCAAACCCCCAGTATATAACGAGGCTGGTCACGAATTTCCCGAAGTTTCTGGGTCGCTCCTCTGGGGGGGATTTTCCTCAGACTACCTTGACGAGGGGAGGACTCCGGAAGACCTTCGGGGGCCTGCATCGCCAGACGTCCCGTCCAGCAGAGCACCCTTATACAGATGAAGAACTTGATCCGCCACCTGGCGGCAAAAATCCTTGTCATGGGTGGCGATGACAACTGTTGTCCCCTTCTCTTCGCGAGTCTTGCGGATGAGATCCAAGACCAGGTTGATGTGGTCCACGTCCACATGGGCAACCGGCTCATCAAGGAGAAGAATCTCTCGCTCCAGTACCATGGCGCGGGCCAGGGCGACCCGCTGGGCCTCGCCCCCTGAAAGCTTCGAGCCCAAGCGATCCTCAAATCCCTCAAGATCTGAAAGGGCCAGCACCCTCGCCACCCGGGTCTCCACCTCCGACTCCGAAATCCCTTCCTGCCGAAGGCCGTAGGCGACGTTGAAAAAAACCGAGCCCTTGAAAAGGTAGGGGGTTTGGTGTGCGAGGGTCATCCGTCGCCGCAACTCGAGGGCGTTCCGCCTCATATCTACAGGGAGGCCATCCATGGAAAGCATGCCGGCTGACGGTCTCTCCAGAAGGCCGAGGATGCGAAGGAGGGTCGTCTTCCCGGCACCGTTGTGGCCCAGGAAAACCGTCACCTTGCCCCGGGGGATCTCTAAAGCCTTCAGATCCAAAACCTTCTCACGACCATAATGTTTCTTCAGCCCACGCGCAGAGAACACCATCACCTCGCGACAAAGCCTGACTGCGGCCAAAAAAAGATGGGGGGGGCAAACGACCTCATAAAACCTCTCAGCGACCCTGGATCTGCGTTAGGGCCAAGCTAACCACAACACCAATCCCAAGCAGGATCAGCCCCAGAGCGAGGCCCAGGCCAAAGAGCCCCTTGTTGGTCTCCAGCGCGATGGCCGTTGTCAGGGTTCGGGTAAAACCCTTGATATTCCCGCCGAGCATCATGGCGATCCCCACCTCGGAGATGATCCGCCCGAAACCCGCGACGATAGCCGCCATGAAACCATGACGGGCCTCCCGAAGAAGCGTCCAGGCCACCATGAGGGGAGAAGCTCCCAGCGTCCGGGCCGTCTCTCGAACCAACGGCGAGAGGGCTTTTAGGGGAGCCAGGGTGAAAACGACTAGGATGGGGATGGCGAGGAACGTGGTCCCCAGCACCATCCCGGTCGGGGTGAAGAGGAGGTTTAACGTCCCAAGCGGCCCCTGGCGGGAGAGAAGACCAATCCCAAGAAGCCCGATGAGCACTGTGGGGACGCCCAAGAGGGAGTTGAAGGAAAGGATCGCCATCCGCCTTCCCGGGAAATCCAGCGTTGCCAGGACAAAACCGATAGGGACACCAATCGCGGCGGCCAGAAGGGTGGACAGGGTGGCTAGGCGGATCGAGACCAAGGCGGCTGAGAGGACATCCGGGTCCAGAGTTCTAATGAGGCGTAGGGCCTCGAGGACGCCTTCCCTCAGAAATTCCATCCTCAGGGCACCGCCACGGGGTTGAACAAGGGTTCTCCTGTGGGGCGAAAGTCTCGGATGATCTCCTGTCCCTCGGGGGAGGTGACCCATCCAATCAGGGCCATCGCCATGGGATAATTAACATGGAGGTGGCGGGCCGGATTCACGGCGATAATCCCATATGGGTTCCGCAACCGGGGGTCTCCGTCCACCAGGACCTCAAGATCCAGTCGGCCACCATAGGCGAGGAAGGTCCCAATATCGGTCAGGGTATAGGCCTCTTTCTGGCTCGCCATGAGAAGGGTCGCGCCCATCCCCTGCCCTATCTCCAGATACCAGTCTCCCTCGGGATTCACACCCGACAACACCCAGAGCACCCGTTCCTTTTTATGAGTACCGGAGTCGTCGCCGCGGGAGACAAACGGGGCCTCTTGGGCCTGGATGCGCGCCAAGGCTTCGGTCCCATCTGAAAGCCCCTTTACTCCGGCCGGATCCGAGGAAGGGCCGATCAGGACGAAGCGGTTGTACATGACGTCGCGACGGTTCACCCCGTGCCCTTCGCTGACGAAACGCTCCTCAGCCTCCGGGGCGTGAACCAGGATCACGTCTACGTCCCCCTGGGCGGCCAAGCGAAGGGCCTTCCCTGTCCCCACAGGAACGACGTCGATCTTGGCGCCAAAACGCTTCTCAAACGGAGGCAGAAGGGCATCGAGGAGGCCGGAGTTCTCCGTAGAGGTTGTCGTCGCAAGGCGGAGTCGCTTCTCCCCGCCCCCTCCCCATAGGCTCCAGATGCCGAGGATAATGAGGAAGACCAAGGCAGCCTTCCCCAGGAGAGAGTTCGCGGTTGAAAACTTTAGAAAGCGATTGGCCATTCTCCAATTCCCCTATTGTCTTCACAGTCACCGCCACCCAAAGACATCGCAATGGGTGAGGGGTTCAGTTCGTCTCTTCTTCAGAAGCCAATCCTTGTTCCTGCAAAAGCCCCGGGTGCTCCATGAGATAGGTGTAGATCCTGTCCGAAACAAACCTGTGGCCTTCCGAATTCCAATGGTCGGGGAAGATCTCCCTGGCGTTTGGATCTCGATAGTGGGCACGGAAGTCCCCGGTGAGGTCAAGGACCGGGATCCCTGTCTTTTTCGAGAATCGCTCCATGACCTTGGGGAAGCTCCACATGAGGAGGCGATTGAACTCCCCCTTGGCCCAGGACTCAGGAGGAAAGACAACGACGAGAAGCCTCGCCCCGACCGCCGCCGAGGCCTGGTCCATCTCGCGGAAGATGGCCTCCGAGAGCCTCCACTGCTCCCCCACGCCCACATAGGCCAGGCCGTCTCTCAGGGCTTGGGCGCGTCTTGCGAGCCAGGCGCACGTCCGACAACCCCACCTGCCCTCCCCTGCCGGCAGATCTGTCGCTTCCTCGATTCTGTCCGGTGGAGGAGTGCGAGGAACGGGCACATTCGTCAGGAGGAGTTCTTCTCCTTGCAAACGGAACCTCGGCTTATTGTGATTTCGGAAGGTCGCCACGTTGCGTCCCATCCCCCCGACGTAAAAACCCACCATGACCAAGTCGGGCAGGTAACGGACCCCCTCCTCCTTGAGAGTGAGGAGCATCTGGTCCGACCCGTAGCCGTGGACCCCCATGTTGATCACCTCGGCGTTTGGCATCTTCCTCTCCAGCACCTCGGTGAAAACCTCATCGGGCTCGACATCTTCCCCGAAGGTGAAGGAATCGCCGACCGCGACGAGACGAACCTTCCCCGGGATTTTCTGGTAGTCATACTCACGCGTCTCACGAAGACCCTGCGTGTTTGTTTGAACCGTGAAGCCCGCCACCCGCGTCTCCTCGTCCGGCTTATTCACCCACCCGAGGACGGGGTTGTAAAGATCCCAGGTATAAGACCCGTGAGGCCTCCAGGGCCTCGTCTCCTGACGTGTGGGGTAGCGAATCCCCTTCCCCCTCTCCACGACCCACAAAACCGCCTCAAAGGAGATGGCGAAGACGGCCAGAGAGGCGAGAAGGAGAAGGACCTCTTTTCCTGTTTTGATGGTCCTCATCCGACATCCCGTTGGCGACCGAAGAGGATCAACCGAGGCCCCTCCCGAGAACCCTGCGAAAGGTGAAACCGCTCAGGAGAAGGGCCACCAGACCAAAACCTGCCAAGACCGCCGCGTCCTGCCACAGAAGCTCCAAGCCCACCCCTTTCAGGTAGATCCCACGGATGATATTTAGAAAATAGCGGTATGGGATCAAGTAGGTCACATACTGGACCGGCTCAGGCATGTTCTCAATAGGAAAGATGAAGCCTGAGAGCACAATGCTCGGAAGCTGATAAAAGGCTGATGTCACCATCGCGGCCTGCTGGGTCCGGGCCAGGGAGGACACCACGACGCCCACTCCGAGACTGGTCAGGACGAAGAGGCTCGACAGACCCACCAGGAGAAGGGCATCCCCCTTGAACCACACCCCGAACCAGAACCAGCCGGCCATCACGATGATCAAGACATTCAGCATCCCAATGAGAAGAAAGGGAATGGTCTTTCCCAAAAGGAGAGCGAACCCTGAAAGGGGCGTCACCACAAGCTGTTCCAGCGTCCCCTGCTCGCGCTCTTTCACAAAGGAGAGGGCCGTGAGGTCCCCGATGAGGGTGAGAAGGATGGCGCCGATGATCCCGGGGACCATGAAGTTGACGCTCTTGAGTTCCGGGTTGTACCAAACGCGGGGACGGGTCTCCACGAGGAGGGCGCGGATGGGGGGGCCCGAAGCGTCATCGACAAGGGGTCCCTGGAGGTTCAAGACCAGCTGGCCCGCCGCGAAGTCCTGGGTGATGTTGTTGAGGTAGCCCAGGATGATGGCCGCTGCGTTGGAATCCGAGCCGTCCACAAAAACCTGTAGGTGGCCTGTACGGCCCCCCTGGACCTTTTGGGTAAAATCCTCCTCGATGGTAATTCCAACGCTGGCCTTCCCAGCGTCGAGGAGGCGGAAGATCTCCTCTTCGTCGGCCGCAATCCTCGGCGGGAGGAAGTAGCCCGAGGCCTGCAGCTTCTGCATGAGCTCCCGCGTGAGGGCACTTCCGTCATGGTCGAGGACGGCAATTTCCACATTGCGGACCTCCTGGGTCGCGGCGTATCCGAAGATGATGAGCTGGAGGATGGGGGCGAGGATGAGGAGGACGAGATGGCCCCGGTCCCGCCTCAAAGCCCAAAACTCTTTTCGGGTCACCACCCACAGCTGACGCCACATGGATACACCAACCTCCGCGACTTGGACCGGTCGGGGACTTTCTCCTAGAGGTACTTTTTAAAGCGCATGACGTTTAAAACCATCATGAATGCCGAGAAGGCGGCCAGAAATAACGCCTGGGGCCACAGGACCTGAAAGCCAACCCCCTTCAGAAACTCCCCCCGCAGGATCTGCAAGAAGTATGTGGCGGGGGAGAGGTGGGCGATCCACTGAAGGGGTGCCGGCATGCTCGCGATAGGAAAGATGAATCCAGAAAGATAGATCGATGGGAGAAGGCTCACGAGGACGGCCATGGTGAAGGCACCCTGCTGGGTCCGGGCGACGGTCGAAACAAACAGCCCGATCCCAAGGCCTGAGAAGAGAAAAAGGACGGCATAGCCCATCAGCCCCAGGAGGGAACCCTTCAGGGGAACTCCGAAAAAAAGGGCCCCGACCCCGATAATGAGCATCACATCCACCAACGTCACCCACGAGAATGGAACGATCTTCCCGAAAAGGAGCTCCACCCGGGAAAGGGGCGTCACCAGGATCTGCTCGATGGTCCCGTGCTCCCGCTCCCGGACAATGGCCCCTGCCATGACGACGGCCGTGAGGAGCATCATGATGACCCCAACGAGGCCCGGGACGAAGAAGAAGGTGCTTCGCATTTCAGGGTTGTAAAGAATGCGGGGACGGACCTCAATGGGCCGAAGGCGCTCGGGGTCAATGGCCCCCCGCTCCTCGATGGCGGTCACCGTCACCCGAATGGCATACTCCCGCGCGATCTGACTTGCGTAGTTCAGAGCGATGTCCGCCGTATTGGGGTCAGAGCCGTCCACCACCAGCTGGACAGAGCCTGGTCTGCGTAGCTGGAGGTCCCGAGAGTAGCCAGGCGCAATCACCAGGGCGACCTTGGCCTCGCCGGCGTCCAGGCTTTCCCTGAGATCCTCGTAGCCCTGGACCTCTCCCAAGATCTGGAAATACTCCGAGTGGCCAAAGCCCCGGGCAAAGGAGCGGCTCTCGGCGGTCCGGTCTTGGTCGAAGACAATGAGGGGAATGTGACGGACGTCGGTCGAGATGGCGTAACCATAGATGAGGAGAAGGAAGACGGGGAGGACAATGGTCATGACCAAGGTCATGGGGTCGCGACGGAACTGTTGCAACTCCTTTCGGACGAGGGAGTAGAAACGATAGGTCAAGAACCCTCTCAAGAGTGGTTCTCCTTGGTGAGGCGAACAAAGACGTCCTCAATGGAGGGCCGGATGGCCCTGGCCGTCTCGATGCGAAGACCTTCGGCCCGAAACTCCTCCAAAAGAGAGGGGAGTTCTTGTTCTGCCTTGTTCAAGATGAGGTGCAGGCTCGGGCCATAGAAGTTCATGTCCCGGATCCCCGGGCGTCCCTTCAGCCGATCGAACACCTGGCGCAGGTCAGGTCCTTCCAACTCCACCAGATCTCCGTCGAAGGGCTGCTCCTTCAGTTCTTCAGGTGCCCCGCAGGCCACGAGCCTTCCCTGATGGATGAAGCCGATGGTGTTGCATCGCTCGACCTCCTCCATGTAATGGGTCGTCACGAACAGGGTCACCCCCTCGCCGGCCAGCCCGTAGAGGATCTCCCAGATCTGGCGCCGGGAGACAGGGTCAATCCCAGCCGTAGGCTCATCCAGAAAGAGGATCCGGGGCCGGCGCACAAGGGCGGTG
Organism: bacterium; assembly: GCA_965249615.1. Taxonomy (GTDB): domain Bacteria; phylum UBA8248; class UBA8248; order JACPRG01. Next base: position 455,071 of record CBDFMI010000005.1, read on the forward strand.
GCGAGGGCCAGGCGCTGTTTCCATCCGCCCGAGAGGTTCCGGGCGAGCTCGCCCCGCCGATCCTTCAGGGCAAGGGACACCAGGATCTCCTCTGTCCTCCTCTTCGCCAGCTTTCTTCCCCCGAGGTAGACCCCGGCATAGAACTGGATGTTCTCGGACACGGTGAGCTCTTCATAGAGACCGAAGCGTTGGGCCATGTACCCGATCTGCTGCTTGACGGTCTCTGGCTCCTGCACCACATCGTGCCCCCCCACCCGGGCGCTTCCCGACGAGGGACGCATGATGGCGCAGAGTATCCTCAGGGTGGTGCTCTTCCCGGCCCCGTTGGGCCCAAGAAAACCGAAGATCTCCCCCTGCCGAATGGCCAGGTCCACCTGGTCGACAGCCACCAATTGGCCAAAACGCTTGGTCAGGCCCCTGGTCTCTATCGCCAGCGGGGCATCCCCGACGGTGGGTCGCCCTCCGTCAGCGGCGGATGAGGAGTGCGTCGGCGGGAAGGCCGGGCTTGAGGATTCCATCTGGATTATTCACCTCCACCTTCGCCCCGAAAACCAGATTCACCCGTTCCTCCTTGGTCTGGATATTCTTTGGGGTGAACTCAGCCTCCTGGCGGATGAAGACAACTCGTCCGGGGAACTGGCGCCCTGGGTAGGAGTCGACCTCGACCGAGGCCTCATCCCGTAGGCGAATCCGGCCGAGATCCTGTTCCGGGACATAGACCCAGAGCCAGACCTTTCTGAGGTCGGACACCGAGACGATCGGCATGCCCACCGTCACCACCTCACCCGGTTCCTGGAATTTTTCGGCTACCACCCCTACGATGGGGGAGTAAAGAAAGGCGTCCCGGATCTGGGCCTCGATGAGGTCAAGCCGACGAGCGGCCTTCTCGACGCGGCCCCGCCCGAGGGCCACATCCTCCTCCTTAAGCGGGATGAGGGAAAGATCAGCCCGCACCATGGCGAGCTCGGCTTGGGCCGACCTTTCTTGGGCCCTGGCGGCGTCGATGTCTTCCTTTCGCGTCCCCTGGACCATCATGCTGCGCCGGTTTTGGGCGGCCCGGAAGCGGGCGAAGGTCTGATCGTACACAGCCTGGGCCCCGTCCAAGCGCTCTTGGGCCAAGACCCCTTCGGAAACAAGCCGTTCCATTCGACGGAGGTCCTCCTCCGCTTTTTTCAAGCTGGCCTGGACCTCTCGAACCTCTTCGGCGGCGTTGGCTCGCTCCTCCTCACGCTCCCCTGCCAGGGCCAGCTCCAAGCGGCTTCGGGCATAGGCCAGGCTGGCCTCCGCTTCCTGGACGTGGCTCTGGACACGCTGTCGCGTGAGTTCCAGTTCGCGCTCGGCCTGGGTCAGTTGAATACGGGCAAGCTCGAGATCCGCCTCCCTCTCCGCCCGCTGGATCTCCAGCTTTTCATGGTCGATGGTCCCCAACAACTGACCGGCCTCTACGAGGTCCCCCTGCTCCACCTCAAGCTGCATAAGCTTTCCCGCCACCTCGGACCGGATAAAAACCTCGGTGACCTCAATGGTTCCAGAGAGGGAAAAGGTGGAGGAATTGGAGTCCGAGGCTTGGCAGCCGGCCAAGACGACAAGGCACGCCCCGGCAAGGAGAACCGGGCGGCCGACGAGATTCTTCAGTCTCCCTTTAAGCGCAGGCCGTTGGTCCATCAGCCTCCCCCGCGAAGGGAAAAAGACTTCATTTCACAAGAACAATGGTGTCTAACACCCTGATCAGAAGATCCCCCGAAGTCGACCTCCGTCCACCTGGATCGTGGTCCCGGTGATGTAGCTCCCCTGACTGGAGGCCAAAAAGGCAACCAAATCCGCCACCTCCTCGGGCTCTCCAATCCGACCCACAGGGATGTCCCTGACCTGCCGCTTCAGGACCTCCTGAAGCGAGATTCCCTGATGGACAGCCTGATGGGTCGCCAGCTCTTGGACCCGGTCTGTGAGGATAAACCCCGGGCAGATGTTGTTGACCAGGATATGGTCCTTGGCAAGCTCATTGGCGAGGGACTTGGCGAGGGCCGCCACCCCCGCCCGCGAGACGTTGGAGAGGACAAGATCTTCGATAGGCTGTTTGACCGCTGAGGAGGTCATGAGGATGAGCCGGCCTCCCCCCTGTTCCCTCATGTGAGGAATGGCCGCCCGACAAAGTCGAATGGCGCTCATCAGACCGAGATCGAGGGCGCCCTGCCAGTCCTCATCAGACCACCTCTCGAACGGCCCGGGTGGGGGGCCTCCCGCGTTGGTGACCAGGATGTCGATCCGCCCGAACGCCCGGACAGTCTCTTCCACCAAACGGGCGGGAACATCAGGAAGGCCGACATCCGCGGGAACCGCGAGGACTTGGCCTCGGCCAAGCTTTTGGATTTCCTGCTCCGTCTTTCGAAGGGTCTCCTCCCCTCGGGCGCAGATGGTGACATTCACCCCCTCGCGGGCGAGTCCGAGGGCGGTGGCCTTCCCCAGGCCCCTGCTAGAGGCGGCCACCAGGCCTGCCTTGCCACTCAACCCAAGATCCATCTCGTTTCCCTCAAGTCCGGCCTTGCTGCCCTCCCCTGTCAGATGAACTAGCATACTCGATTTTTCCTGCTTTTCCTGCCCGGCGCCGGCGAAAATATCTGGACCAGAAGGGATTTGCTGCAGAAATTCTTTGCATTCATTTCCCCAACCTACTAAATATGAAATCTCCATAGCGCCTCAGAGGCAGAATCCTAATTGCGGGAACCGAGGGGGGGAATTTGAAGATGGGCACCACAAGGCCTAGGCGGCTCTTCTTGAGAGGGGTCTCTGCGGTCTTTCTCTTGGGGATGCTTTCCCTCCTTTCGGGCTGCACCATCGGACCGCCGTCCCAGAGGAACCTCGAAGACGAAAAGACGCTGGAACAACTCGAGAGGACCCTGCGGGGAATCGAGGCCGCCGAGACTGCCCAGTAAATAGGTTTTAGAGGCCCCTTCTCAGCCTCCTTTTCGTCCCCACAGACAAAACATCCTTCTTCTCAACACAGGGGTCTCGTCGGGGCCAGCGGGATCTTTTTCTATTTCAGATGGGGACGGGGAGCGCGTGGAGAAGAGCGGGGATCTCTGGCCCATCCAGGACACAAATCTAGTACCATACTGGCAATGAGGTGCTGAATGAGTTCTGACAGTTACATCGCCCTTTCCGAGAAATATCTCGCCAAGACCTACGGGCGCTTTCCCTTGGTCCTGGTCCGGGGGGAGGACTGTCAGGTCTGGGACGCCGACGACAAATGCTATACGGACTTCATCGCCGGCCTCTCGGTCGTCAACCTCGGGCACTGTCATCCCAAGGTGGTGGCGGCCATCCGGGAACAGGCGGGGACCCTCATCCACGTGTCAAACTTCTATCACATCCCCCCCCAGATCGAGCTGGCACAACGCCTGGTCGAGGCCTCTTTTGCGGACCGCGCCTTCTTCTGCAACAGCGGGGCCGAGGCGAACGAGGCCGCCATCAAGCTGGCTCGTCTCGTTGGGCAGACTCGAAGGGGGCCTGAGTGCTATGAGATCATCACGCTGGAAAACTCTTTTCACGGAAGAACCTTTGGGGCCCTCTCGGCCACAGGCCAAGAGGGCTATCGAAAGGGCTTTGGGCCCCTTCTCCCGGGCTTTCGATATGTCCCCTTCAACGACCTCGGGCCCGTGGAGGGGGCCATCTCGAAGAAAACCTGCGCGGTCCTGATCGAGCCCATTCAGGGAGAGGGCGGAGTGGTCATGCCGGACCCAGACTATCTCCAGGGCCTTCGCCGCCTCTGTGATAAAGGTGAGGTGCTCCTCATCTTTGATGAGGTTCAGACGGGGATGGGGCGAACCGGGAAGCTCTTCGCTTATCAGCATGAGGGGGTAGAGCCAGACATCATGACGCTCGCCAAGGCTCTCGCGGGAGGGACAGCGATGGGGGCCATGCTGGCCAAGGAACCTTATATCTCGGCCTTTTCTCCCGGGACCCACGCCAGCACCTTCGGCGGAAATTATCTGGCTTCGGCGGCGGCGTTGGCGGCCATGGAGGTCCTTCAAGACGGAGTCGTCCTCAAGAACTGCCGTGAGATGGGCGCCTACTTCAAGGGGGCCCTGAAAACCCTTCGGGAACAACATCCCTGTATCCGAGACGTCAGGGGCCAGGGGCTCATGCTGGGGATGGAGCTGGACCACGAGGGGGCAAAACACGTAAAACACTGTTGGGAGCGGGGTTTCCTCATCAACTGCACCGTGGGAAGGGTGCTTCGCTTTCTTCCCCCTCTTACCATCGGTCGGGAGGCCATCGACTCCCTGGTGAGCACTCTTGATAATCTCTTCCTCGATCACGAGAAAGGCTCAAGCTGAGAGGTTTTTGTTATGAAACGTCTCCCTTCGATTGCCGGCCCGTTTGAGTCTTCCCTGACATGAAGCATCTTCTTTCCATCAGGGGCCTCGAGACGGGAGAGATTCAGGGCCTCTTCGAGAAGGCCCGGGAGCTCCGAGAGCGCCATCGGCTGGGAAAGGCGCACCAGCCTCTTTTGGGAAAGACGCTTGGGATGATCTTCTATAAATCCTCGACGAGGACCCGGGTTTCTTTCGAGGTGGCCATGTTCAAGCTTGGGGGACACGCCCTCTATCTCAACGCCGAGGACATCCAGATCGGACGCGGGGAGACTCTCGCCGACACAGCCCGTGTCCTTTCCGGCTATGTGGATGCCGTCCTCATCCGGACCTTCTCTCAGGGGGATCTGGAAGAGTTCGCCCGCCACTCCTCCGTCCCTGTCATCAACGGCCTCACGGACCAGGCCCATCCCTGCCAGGTCCTGGCCGACCTCTTCACAGTCGAGGAACACTTTGGGAAACTCGAAGGACTGAAGCTCGCCTACGTAGGGGATGGAAACAACGTGGCCCACTCCTGGCTCCTCGCGGCCGGGAGGCTCGGCCTTCACCTCTCCATTGCAACCCCCAAGGGATACGGCCCCCGCGAGGAGGTCCAAAAAGAGGTCCTGGCTCTCGCGAAGAAGAGCGGAGCCCGGGTTGAAGTCGGCACCGATCCGGCGGAGGCCGCGCGAGGGGCGCACGTCCTCTACACGGACACCTGGGTCAGCATGGGAAATGAGGCGCAGCGGGCTAAACGCCTGAAGGATTTTCGGGACTACCGGGTCGATGAGACCCTGCTGGCCTTGGCGGACCCGAAGGCCATCGTCATGCACTGCCTCCCAGCCCACCGGGGGGAGGAGATCTCCGCCGCCGCCATGGACGGCCCCCAGAGCGTCATCTTTCAAGAGGCGGAAAATCGTCTCCACGTCCAGAAGGCGATCCTCGTCAGCCTGTTGAAGACCGCAGACTGAAAAAGCTCCAAGTCAGAAAGGGAGAAAAGAAGTGAGCCGGGAAGTAAAAAAGATTGTTCTTGCCTATTCAGGAGGGCTCGATACCTCGGTCATCCTGAAATGGCTGAAGGAGACCCACACCTGTCCGGTCGTCGCCTTCGTCGCCGACATCGGCCAGGATGAGGATTTCGAAGCCATCAAGGAAAAGGCCGCCGCAAGCGGCGCCGAGAAGTGCGTCGTGGAAGACCTGAAGGAGACCTTCGTCAAGAATTTCGTCTTTCCCGTGCTGAGGGGAGGGGCTGTCTACGAGGGGGCTTATCTGCTCGGAACTGCCATCGCCCGGCCCCTCATCGCACAGGCCCAGATGGATCTCGCCCGGCGTGAAGGAGCCGACGCCGTCGCCCACGGGGCCACGGGAAAAGGAAATGACCAGGCTCGCTTCGAGTTGACATACCTCTCTATCAACCCTGAGATCCAAATCATGGCCCCCTGGCGAGAGTGGGATTTCAAGGGCCGAGAGAGCCTCATGACCTACGCCAAGGCCCAAGGGATACCCGTTCCCGTCACAAAAAAGAGCCCCTATAGCATTGATCAAAACCTCCTCCACACGAGTTTTGAGGGGGGGGCTTTGGAAGACCCCTGGGCCGAGCCCCCGGGGGACATGTATCTGATGACGGCCTCGCCCGAGGAGGCGCCCGATCAGCCCACCCATGTGGAGATTGAGTTCGCTGAGGGGAACCCAGTGGCTGTGGATGCAAAAACCCTTTCGCCGCCGGCCCTCCTGGCGAAACTGAACGAGTTGGGGGGTACCCACGGCGTGGGGCGGGTCGATCTCGTGGAAAACCGCATTGTCGGACTGAAATCCCGAGGCGTCTACGAAACCCCGGGCGCAACCATCCTCCACGCGGCAAGACGGGCCCTTGAGTCCATCGTCCTCGACCGTGAGGTCCTTCACATCCGAGACGGCCTGATGCCCAAATATGCCGAGCTTATTTACTACGGCTTCTGGTTTGCCCCGGAACGGGAGATGCTCCAGCGGGCCTTTGACGAGGCTGCGAAGGAGGTGACCGGAACGGTCCGGCTCAAACTATATAAGGGCCAGTGCGTCGCCGTCGGCCGAAAATCTCCTCGCTCCCTCTACAGTCAAAAACTCTCCACCTTTGAGGCCGACGAGGAGTACCGACAGAAAGACGCCGAAGGTTTCATCCGGCTGAACGCCCTTCGGCTTATGATGCGGGCCTCTCGGGACAAGACCTAAAAACTGCGCTTTGGGTCATGCGAAGATTTTTCATCGAAGCAGGCCCCACACGAAAACCCCCACCATGGCCCAGGCCAGGCCGATCTTGAGGAGCCCTCCCCACACCCTTCCCAGGAAGGCCCCGTAGCCCGCCCGAAGGGCTCTTGGCCGCGTCTTCCCGGACAAAAGCTCTCCTGCAACACCCCCTGTCAGGGTCCCCAGAAGACCTCCTGGGATGGCCCCCAACCCGAATCCAAACCCGGCTCCCACGATCCCGCCCACGAAGCCTCCGATGAAGGCTCCCCAGAGGCCAGCCTTCGACGCCCCGTACCGCCTTCCACCCCAAATCCCCACCAGAAACTCCATCCCTTCGGCCGTGGCAGCGAGACCCGCCGCAATCCACAGGGAGGTTCCGTCAATGGCGCGAAAGTCCGTGAGAAATCCGTAGCCCAGCCCTGCCCCCAGGATCACAAGCGTGCCGGGAAAGCCAAAGGGGATCGAGAGGAGACCGGCCAGGAGAAAGAGGAGGAAAAGACTGAGCCAGAGGATAGAAAAGAAGATGTCCAAAGCCTCTCCGTCCCGGGGATCTCTCCGGAGACTTGCGGGACCTCTACCTAGATCCTCAGGCCCCTTTCTTTTTCTTCAGGAAGTCCACGCCCTTGGCCCCCGGGGACCAGGCGATGAGGATGGGGGATGCGATGTAGATGGAGGAGTAAGTCCCTGCAACGATCCCGACGAGGAGGGCGAAGGCGAAGTCTCGGATCACCTCTCCGCCCAAGATAAAGAGTGTCACAACGACGAGGAGGGTCGTCCCCGCCGTCAAGATTGTCCGGCTCATGGTCTGGTTGATGCTGGTGTTGATGATGGTGGAAAAGGCGTCCCGGCGGCGGGATTTCAGATTCTCCCGGATGCGGTCAAAGATCACGATGGTGTTGTTCAGGGAATAGCCGATGATGGTCAGAAAGGCCGCGATAACAGGAAGGGTGAATTCACGGTTCGTCAGGGAAAAGGCCCCCATGGTGATCAGGACATCGTGGGCGAGGGCCACCACAGCCGCAATGGCAAATCGGAATTCAAACCGCCAGGCGATGTAGATGAGGATCCCGATCATGGCGTAGAAGAGGGCCAGAAGGGCCTGTCGGCGAAGATCCTCGCCCACCTGGGGGCCCACGATCTCCACCCGGCGGACCTCGAAATTCCCCTCCCCGAAGGACTCCGTAAGGGCCCCCTGGGCCCTCCGAGAAATGGTCGTTGCATCCTCATCAGATCTCTCGACGCGGACTAAAACTTCTCTCGGGTCCCCGAACTCCTGGACCGTTGTGTCGCCGATGCCAAGGTCCAGGATAATCCTGCGCACCTCGGAGATGGAGGGGGCCTCGTTGAAGCGAACCTGGATCATCGTTCCCCCGGCGAAGTCGATACCGTAATTGGGCCCTCCCCTCGCCGCAAGGGAGACAAGCCCAACGAGGATGGCGAGACCCGAGAGGAGCAAGGCCCGCTTCCGCCAGGCGACGAAGTTGAAATTGATATCGGGCCTGAAGATCTGCATCTCTCTTCCCTAGATAGCGAGGGCGCGGACCTCGCGGCGCTCAAGAACAAGGTCGTAGATGACCCTCGTTACGAAAATGGCCGTGAACATGCTGGCCAGGATCCCGATGGAAAGGGTCACGGCAAAACCTTTGACCGGACCGGTGCCGAACTGGAAGAGGACGACGGCGGCGATAAGGGTCGTTACGTTTGCGTCCAGGATGGTCAAGAAGGCCCGGTTGTAGCCCTGCTCAACGGCCGCCCGGATGGTCTTGCCGAGGCGAAGCTCCTCCCGGATGCGCTCTAGGATGAGGACGTTGGCGTCCACGGCCATACCGATGGTCAGGAGGATCCCTGCAATCCCAGGAAGCGTCAGGGTGGCTCGAAGCCCGCCCAAGGCCCCCATCAGGATGACGAGATTGAGGAAGAGGGCGAAATCCGCCAGGATTCCCCCAAGGCGGTAATAAACCGCCATAAAGAGCACGATCCCGATTCCACCGATGAGGATGGCGATGAGGCCTGTGCGGATGGAGTCCCGGCCCAGGGAGGGACCCACCGTGCGCTCCTCTAAGATGGTGACCGGGGCGGGTAAAGCGCCCGCTCGAAGAACGATGGCGAGGTCACGGGCCTCTTCAGAGCTGAAATTTCCCGTGATAGAAGCCTGGCCGCCCGAGATCCGATCTTGGATCACAGGCGCCGAGTAGACCCGGTTGTCTAGGATGATGGCCAGGCGCCGCCCGACGTTAGCCGATGTGACCCGCTCGAAGGTCCGCCCCCCCTGAGCGTCAAACTCAATGGACACGACGGCTTCCCCTCCAACTCCGCCACTGTGCCCTCCAATGGAAACTCGGGCATCCCTCAAGGACGCACCGGTCAGGAGCGTCCGCCTCTTCAGCAAAAAGGGATTCCGGACCTCCTGCCCGCTGTGCGGGTCGGTCTCGACCTGGTAGAGAATCTCACCCCCCGGCGGGATCCGGCCCTGAAGGGCCTCGTCCAAACTGTTCTGGTCATCCACAAGCTTGAACTCCAGGAGAGCGGTCCGGCCGATGAGCTCTTTTGCCCTCTCGGGGTCCTCGATGCCGGGGAGCTGGACGATGAGGCGGCGGTCGCCCTGGCGCTGGAGCGTCGGCTCGGATACGCCAAACTGATCCACGCGGTTCCGGATGGTCTCCATGGCCTGGTCCACCGAGAACTCCTCGACGTCTTGCTGGTGAGAGGTTCTCAGCTGGATGTTGAGTTCCCCGTCCGGCTGTTGTTCCACCACCAGGTCAGTGAAATCCTGGGCAAGCAACTGCTCGAGTTTCAGACGATCGTTGTCCGAGGCGACGGAGACCCGGATGATAGCCCCTTCGCGCCTGAGACCCTCGTACTGAACCCCCTGACGGCTCAGCTGGCGGCGAATGTCCCCAAAGAAGCGCTCCATGGAGCCTTCGACGGCCTTGTCAGCCTCCACCTCGAGGAGCAGATGCATCCCGCCCTGGAGGTCAAGACCCAGCTTGATCGTGTCTTTCAGAGGCAGGGAGTACCAGAGAGAGGCCGCCACGACGGCCAGGATGAAACCAATCTTCCAAGCAAAATGGGATTTCATCATGGGCCAAAAAATCTCAGGACCCAGGCCCTCAGGGACAAAGATCCGATACATTCAAGGGGAAATATCTGGAGTCTAGGGGAGGTCATTCCTCTTCGGCGGCCTCTTTGGTCTCCACACCTTTCACCTTCTTGGGGGAGGCCTTCCCCGACCGAGCGGCGACAGCGCTTCGCTGTACTTTGATCCGAACCTGTTCAGCTATCTGAAGCCAGATTACGTCGTCCTTGAGCTTAGTGACAACGCCGTGAATCCCCCCCGAGGTCAGGACACGGTCTCCCTCCTCGAGGCTGTCGAGCATGCTTCGCATCTCTGCTTTCTGCTTCTGCTGAGGCCGGATCATCATGAAATAGATGACGGCGAAGACCAAGATGAAAGGGAGAAATTGAGCGATGCCTGACCCACCGCCTCCTCCTCTTCCGAGCCCTCCCCCGAGCGCGTAGGCCGTCCCAATCCACATCTTCCCGCCTCCTTTAAGTTGTCTTTCCTGTCACAAACACCGCTAACATACAGACCTTCTTCCACAAATTCAAGGCTTCGCCTCCCACCCATTCTTGGGCTTCCCGTCTCCCCCTCTTCTACCGAGAAGGGTCGGGCTGTGCAGAGACCAAGACTCATACGGGCTTTGGATGAAACGGTGTGAGAAGACGAGCAGCCAAGGGGGCTCTGGCCTGGTCAGGCGACTTTGACGGGGCCCTCGGCGCTTCCGGTGATGAACTGCCGGACGACGGGGTCCTCACATGCCTTGATCTCTTCCGGGGTCCCCACGGTCAGGATCCGGCCCTCATGGATCATGGCGATCCGAGAGCCGATCTTGAAAGCCCCCTGGATATCGTGGCTGATGACGACGGAGGTGATGTCGAGTTTCTCCTGCGTCTCCATAATGAGGCGGTCGATGGTGTCGCAGAGGATGGGGTCGAGGCCCGTCGTCGGCTCGTCGTAGAGGATGATGGGGGGGTCGAGGGCGATAGCACGGGCGAGCCCCACCCGCTTTCGCATCCCTCCGGAGAGCTCGGCCGGCATCTTGTGCTCCACCCCATCCAGGCCAACCAGCCGCAGTTTCTCCCGGACCATCTCTCGAATCTCGGGCAGACGAAGTCGGGTGCGCTCGCGGAGGGGAAAGGCCACGTTGTCGGCAACATTCATGGAATCGAACAGCGCCGAGTTCTGAAAAAGCATCCCGAACTTTTCTCGGGCCCTGTCAAGCTCGTGACCTCTCATGCGGGTGATCTCTTCTCCGTCCACCCAAACCTCGCCCCGATCGGGCTTAAGGAGGCCAATAATGTGTTTTAGGAGGACACTCTTTCCGACCCCGCTTCGCCCGATAATGACCGTCGTCTCCCCTCGGGGGACATCGAAGGACACCCCTTGAAGGACACGTTGGCCATCAAAGGTTTTATGGAGATCTCGAAGAGAGATCATCGCTGAAGAGGTGCTTTCCACTTCTCTTGAGTCCTCCTTCAGGCCACTTCCGGCCGAACTCGACATTCTACGTAGCAGTGGTGAAGCCGTCAATTCAGCCCGGTGATGCGCCCTTCCCTTCCGTCTCAGGCGAAAGGACATCAGGATAGCTGACGCGGACCACCTTCCCGCCCTCGAGGTAGACGCGAGGGACTCTTCGGGATAAACCGCAAAAAATCTCGTAGGGAAGCGTCTCGGCGAGGCTTGCCATCTCCTCGGCCGAGATCCGCTCATCCCCTTGGGAGCCCAGGAGGATGACCTCATCGCCCACCTCTACCCCGGGGATGTGGCCGACACTGGCGGCCAGCATATCCATAGAGACCGCGCCGACCACGGGGGCACGCTGGCCCCGGATGAGGACATCGGCCTTGTTGGTCAGAGACCGAGGATAGCCATCGGCGTAGCCCATGGGGATGATGGCGATTCGGCTCGGGCCCTTCGTCTGAAAGCGGCGGCCGTAGCCAACCGTCCGGGGGGACTCGGCTTCGTTCAGGTGGACAATGCGGCTCCTCCAAAACATCACGGGGAGATATTCGGAGACCTCCCGAGTGGAACCTCCCCTGTTCGGAGACTGCCCCCCTTGTGAAGGCTGAAAACCCTGCCCAGGCGCGGGCTCAGCCCCATAGAGGAGGATGCCCACCCGGACCATGTCGAACCGCGAGTCAGCAAGGTTCAACAGGGCGGCGCTGTTGGCGACATGTAGGAGGGGGGGCCGGAGACCTTTCGCATCCAGGTCCCGGGCGAGGTCTCGAAAGAGGGACATCTGAGTTTCGGCCCCGCCCCCTTGGACCTCGGCGTCTGCAAGATGAGTCATCAGGCCCCGGACGGCGAGGCCGGGCAGTCCTGCCAGACGCTCCAGAAAAGACCTTGCCTCACCAAGGGCAACTCCGAGGCGTCCCATTCCTGTATCGACCTTGACGTGAACCGCCAGCGTCTTTCCCTGGGACCCGGCGACTTCCGAGAGGGCCTCGGCCACCCTGAGGTCGCAGATCACCATCTCGAAATCCCCCGACACGGCGGCGTAGGCCTGTTCGGGAAGAGCCCCTCCAAGGACGAGGACGGGCGTCAGGACACCAGAGCGGCGAAGCTCCCAGCCCTCCTCGACTACGCCGACCCCCAACATCTCGGCGCCGGCCGCCACCACTCTGCTGGCCATCTCCTCGGCCCCGTGCCCGTAGCCATCCGCTTTGACGACCGCCAGGAGCCGAACGCCAGACCCGGCCAGGGATCTCACCTGGGCACAGTTTCCAGCGAAGGCGTCCAGGTCCACCAGGGCCACCGTCGGCCTGAGCCCCTTTGGGAGGACATCGGACTCCAAGTGACAGCTAGCAGGCGGGGGGGGAAGGAGGGGTCCCTCAGAAGGAGCTTGAAGCATCCACATCCCCGGGATCTTCGCGGTCGGAAAGGTTTTCGAACTTGGCGTACTGGCGGACGAATGTAAGGTTGAATCTTCCCGTGGGACCATTTCGTTGTTTGGCGATGATGACCTTTGCCTGCCCCTCCAGCTCCTTTCTCTTCTCGTCGTCCTGCTCGTACACCTCCGGGCGATAGATGAAGGCGACGACGTCGGCGTCTTGCTCAATGGCCCCGGACTCTCGGAGGTCGGCCAGTTGAGGGATGCGCTCCCCGCCCCGGTGCTCCACCTGACGGCTGAGCTGGGACAGAGCCACGACGGGCACGCGAAGCTCCTTGGCCAGCTCCTTGAGGGAGCGCGTGATCTCGGTGATCTCCTGCTGGCGGCTCTCGGCCCTGCTCCGGCCGTGGATGAGCTGAAGATAGTCCACGATAATGAGGCCAAGGCCCTTCTCGGCCTGGAGACGTCTTGAGCGAGCGCGGATGTCCAGTGAGGTGAGACCCGGGGCGTCATCGATATAGATGGGGGCCTCGGCCAGGACCCCGGCCGCCCGGGTGAGCTCGGGCCAGTCCGACTTTTTCAGGTAGCCCGTGCGAAGGTCCTTGAGGTTGATCCGGGCCTCGGCGCACAGAAGACGCGTGGCCAGCTGTTCCTTGGACATCTCCAGGCTGAAAACGGCGACCGTAAGGCGTTGGCGGGTGCCCACGTACTCCGCCAGGTTGAGACAAAGGGCCGTCTTGCCCATGCTGGGCCGGCCCGCGATGATAATCAGGTCTGAGGGCTGAAGACCCCCGGTCATCTCGTCGAATTTCTTAAAACCCGTCGCCACCCCTGTGATCTGATCGCCTCGCTCGTAGAGATCCTCGATGGTCTTAAAGCTGAGTTTCAGGACATCGTTAAGGGTGGTGAAGCTGGGCCGGATACGGTCCTCCGAGATGTCGAAGATCACCCGCTCGGCCTGATCGATGAACTCCTCGACGTCCTCCGACCCTTCATATCCTTGAGAAACGATCTCCGTGGCGGCGCTGATGAGGTCGCGAAGCAGGGCCTTCTCCTTGACGAGCCGAGCGTGGGAGCTGACACTGGCGGCGGTGGGGACGGCATCCACCAGCGCAGCCAGATAGGCCTCCCCTCCCACCTCCTCCAGGCAAGACTGCTTGCGAAGGCGCTCAGCCAGCGTGAGAAGGTCGATGGGCTCGTTGCGCTCGAAGAGCTCTGTCATGGCGGAGAAGATCCGCCGGTGGGCTTCCCGGTAGAAGTGCTTTTCGCGGAGGAGTTCCAAGGCCTTGGGAAAGGAGGTGTTCTCAATGAGGATGGCGCCGAGGACCGCCTGCTCGGCCTCGAGGTTCTGAGGCGGGAGCTTGTGGACAACTTCTTCCCGGGGAAGGGCCATGGCCTTCATCGCAACAAGGGGGTCCTTGCAAAGAAGAGAACCGTCAGTCCGATGTAAGAATAGGGCGAAAAACTATCACACACTTGCCCGAGAGGGCAAGTTGGATCTTTTAGGATTTTTGACTGCGATCTTCAGGCGCAGCTTCCGAGGCCTCCGTCTCAGCAGGGGCCTCTTCTCCCTCTGAGGCCTCCGGCGAGCTCTCCCGAACCACCCCCACCTCAAGAGTCGCCTCCACCTCGGGGTGGACCTTGATGGGCACCCGAAAGACCCCCAGGGACCGAATGGGCTCCTTCAGGACGATCTTGCGCCGATTCAGGGTCACCCCCTCTTTGGCCGCAGCCTCGGCGATGTCTTGAGAGGTGACAGATCCATAGAGGCGCTCCCCCTCTCCAACCTTCTTTGAGATTTGCAACGAGAGCTTCTCAAGTTGCTGGGCGAATTCTTGAGCGATCCCTTTTGCTTTCTTCAGGCGATCCGCTTGTAGTCGACGCTCGTGCTCAATGGCCTTTAAATTCTTCTGGGTCGCCTGGACCGCCAACCCCCTGGGCAGAAGATAGTTCCTTCCGTACCCGTCGGCCACCTCCACCAGGTCTCCGATGTCGCCCAGGCTTTCCACCTCTTCGACGAGGATTATCTTCATCCTTCCTCTCCTCCCTGGGCTTGATCAGCCGAAGGGACACGAATCTTCCGAAAGTCCATCCAGAGGTCAAAGAGACCTGCGGCGGCCAAGAGATAGGGCATGAGCAAGCTGACGAGATAGACCGGCACGCGGAGGGCCACCATCACCCTCCGCTGGTTGAAGAAGTGGTGGAGGACGGCGACCCCCTGTAGAAAGTAGCCGAATAAAAGGAGAATGAATCCATTCCACCCGACCCAGAAGGTGGCTTCCCAGGGAAGGAGGAGGCTGGCCGCAAAGACGATCAGGAGCCACACTGCCCGCTCGGGCATCCCCCATTGAGAAAAATCTTGCGAGGGGAAGAGGGCTCGCCACCCGCGCCGGATCCAAAACCATCGGATGACCATGTAATTCACGAGCGATACCCACAGGAAATTCAAAAAAGTAATGGCCGGAAGAGAGCGCCACAGGAGGCGGGCAACCAGTTCCGCTCCCTCGCCCCCACCCGGGCGAGCCGTTCCCTCCAGGACAACGCTCGTCTCAACTCGAAAAAGGTCCACCAAGGCCCCTCCCGATCCCCCCCAATGCAACAAGAGGGCAATGGCGGCCAGAATGACCGCCGGGCCTAAGCTGATCAGCACGACGCGCTCGACAGAGGCCCGGATGCGGATCCCCTCGCTGATAAGGACGATAAGGGGCGCCACAAGGAGGAGAAACTTGAGACCCACGCTCAACCCCGTCAGCCCCACCAGGGCGAAGAACACCAGGCCCAAGGTCGCCCAGCCCGCCCTGCGGCCCCCTCGAAGATAGGCGTGGATCGCCGGGGCAGGAGCGAAAAGGCCCAGAACACCCCCCAAGAGGGGGCCAAACTGCGACGAGAGGAGGAGAAGAACGGTGAGGATGGCCTGCGGGATGACACAGATGGCCCACGCCTGGAGGGTCTCCCGCATAGGACTGACCCCATCGCCAAACCCTCGGGAAGAAACCATCACCGCCCTCCGGGATTGGCCTTCACTGGCGCTCGACGGTGAAGGGCATGAGGGCTATGTTTCGGGAGCGTTTGACGGCCACCGTAAGCTGGCGCTGGTGGCGGGCGCAGTTTCCTGAGATCCGCCGGGAGATGATCTTCCCCCGCTCGGTGATGAGGCCTCGAAGGTTTCGGACATCTTTGTAGTCGATGTACGGATGCTTGTCGGCACAGAAGCGGCAGACCTTTTTTCTCAGAAAGCGCTTCTTCTTCACTTTCAATGTCTTCTTGGTCTTAAACCTCAAAGAGCAAACCTCCTAAAAGGGGATGTCATCCTCCCCCGGAGCAGGACTCTCGGGGGACCCAGCGGCGGGCCGATCCCCGGGTCGGGGCATAAATTGAACAGACTGGGCCACCACCTCGTGCTTGCTGCGCTTGACACCGTCCTCTCCCTCCCAGGTTCGGTACTGAAGCCTCCCCTCGACGAGGGTGAGGCGGCCCTTGGAAAGATATTCCCCGACCAACTCAGCCTGGCGGCCAAAGGCCACCACGTCCACAAAGCAGGTCTCCTCCCGTTTCTCCTCCCCCTGGCGGAAGCGACGGTTCACGGCCAGGCCGAAGGTGGCCACGGGAGTCCCCTGGGGGGTATAACGAAGCTCTGGGTCCCTCGTCAGGTTTCCCATTAAGATAATCCGGTTGTAACTGGCCATGGTCCCGGTCTCTCGGGGGGGAGTGCCTCAATTAGGAAGAGGACTCGGCCTCCGTGTCCTGCTTAGGCTCTCGGTGCGGCTCGACCAACTGCGCACTCTCGGCGGATTTCTCTTTAGGATCTTTCTCTGGCCTGGCCGGCGGCTGACGAACTCCCTCCGCTCCGCCGCGCTCTGATTCAGGCCGTTCCCGAACCTGCTCCGCCCGGAGCTCGGCCGGCGTGGTGATGCCGGCTCGCACCCGGACCGTCATGTATTTCAGGATAGCCTCGGAGATCTTGAGGTGACGCTCTAGCTCTTTCAGCACAGCGGGCTCCGCTCGGTAGCGAAGGAGGACATAATAACCGTAACGATTCTTCTTGATTTCGTAGGCGAGGCGCTTTTTTCCCCATCGTTCCGAATCACTCAGCTCGCCCCCGCCGCCGGTGACAACCTGCTCAGCGGCCTCAACCCGCCGCGTGATCTCCTCTTCCTCCAGGTCTGGCTGGAGGATGAAGACACTTTCGTAATGACCCATTCCGATCACTCCTCCGAATCAGGGGGAGAACAGGCGCGCCGTCACCAGGGAGACAATGGCCGCGAGCTTCATGCGCGCCGGGGAACGCCCCCGTCCTTGCACTGAGTTAACAGGCTCCCGGCCCCACAGGCGGAGCAGTTCTTCCACCCGCCCCAGCCCCCGAGCGAGGATGTCGGGAAGCTCAGCCAACTCCTCCTCCGCAAAGGGAGCCAGGACATGTTCCGCCGCCTGCTGGGCTTCGAGGGGCCGACCCATGCCGATGCGAAGCCGGGTGAATTGCCCCGTCCCCAGAGACTCTACCACAGACCGGACACCCAGATGGCCCGCGTCCCCTCCACTCCTTTTTACACGAAGACGCCCCCAGGCGATGTCAAAGTCGTCGTGGATGAGCAAAAGTTCCGCTGGAGAGAGACCCAGGGCCTTCATCAGGGTCCCTACGACAGGGCCGCTCCGATTCATGAAAGTCTGGGGCTTGGCCAGGACGACCTCCCGGCCACTAAGAGAGCCACTGCCCCTCAGAGCGCCACGGCCCTTTTGCCGAACTGAAATTTGGTGTCGACTGCCGATCTCGTCCAAGAGGAGAAATCCGACATTGTGTCGGGTCGTCTCGTATGAGGGTCCTGGGTTCCCAAGGCCGACGATGAGGATGGGGGCCTCAGACGCTTCGCGGGCAGAGGGGCCGAAACGGCTCAATCCCCTTTCTCCTTCCCCCCTTTGGCTTCCTTTCCGCCAGACTGCCCGGCACCCCCCTCAGGTGGGGGCTTCCCTTCTTCACCCTCAGGAGCGCCTTCCGCAGCGGCAGCAGCCTCACCTTCCGCCACCCCCTCAACGGGTGCAGCGACAACCTCCTCGGCCACCACCGAGATACTGGCCACGGCCTCACTTGGCTCATTCAGAACGGTCACTTCAGCGGGAGTGGCAATATCGCTGACGTGGAGCGCTTCGCCGATCTCGAGGTTTTCCACATCGACTGTAACGGACTTCGGGATGTGGACGGGAAGACACCGCACCTTGAGCGCGTTCACCAGCTGGGAGAGAAGGGCCCCCGCCACCAAAACCAGCACTTTTGGCTTTCCGGTCAGCTCAATCGGGACCTCGACCTCCACCTCTTTCTCCATGGAGATTCGCACCAGATCCGCGTGTATGAGGTCGCCTCGAATAGGGTCCACCTGAAGCTCCCGAACCATGACGGTCCGATCTTTAGATTCCTCTCCAGCCACCTTGAGCTTCATCAGGGCGTTTTCCCCCGCCTCGGTCCGAAGCGCCTGCCTGAGCTCTTTGGCGTCTAAGGCCAACGGGAGGAGCTCCCCCTCTCCATACATGATGGCCGGAATGAAACCCTTTCTACGGAGCCGTCGGGCGAACCCCTTGCCCCGCCCCTCACGATTCTCCGCTTTCAGGAAAAGCTCCTCCAAGATCCCCTCCTTTACACGAATAATGAACTCACAGAAGACTCGCTGTGGATTCGCTGAACCGCCTCCCCCAAGAGACGGGCGATGGAAAGGGACTGGATGCGGGGACACTCCTGAGCTTGGGGACTCAAGGGGATAGTGTCCGTCACCAGGACCTCTTTGAGTCCCGAGTCCGCAATCCGCTCGATGGCCTGACCCGAAAAGACGGCGTGAGTACAACAGGCGTAGACCGCGTTGGCCCCACGGTCCATAAGGGCTTTCGCCCCCTCCGTCAGGGTCCCGGCCGTATCGATCAGGTCGTCTACAATGAGGACATCCCGGCCTTTGACATCTCCGATGACATTCATCACTTGAGCAACGTTATCGTTCTCTCTCTCGCGCCGTTTGTCGATGATACCCAGGTCGGCGTTCAGGCGCTTGGCGAAGGCTCGAGCCCGCTCGACCCCCCCCGCGTCCGGCGAGAAAACGCTCAGGTTCAACCATGACCTCTCCCTGAAATGCTCGATCAGGACCGGGGCGGCGAAGAGGTGGTCCACCGGGATATCGAAGAACCCCTGAATCTGGCCTGCGTGAAGATCCATGGAGAGGATTCGGTCAGCCCCGGCCGCACCCAGAAGGTTCGCCACCAGCTTCGCCGTGATGGGGACCCTCGGCTGGACCTTCCGGTCCTGGCGGGCGTAACCGAAATAGGGGATGACGGCTGTGATCCGCTGGGCCGAGGCCCGGCGGAAGGCGTCAATCATGATGAGGAGTTCCATCAGATTGGCGTTGCTCGGGGTGCAGGTCGACTGGACGAGAAAACAGTCCCGACCCCGGACGTTTTCCTGGATTTGGACGGAGATCTCGCCATCGCTGAAGTCAGTGATCTGTAGCTCCCCGGTGGAAGTCCCCAGATAGGCCGACATCCCCTCAGTCAGGGCTCTGCTAGCCCGGCCCGAGAATAGCTTCAACTCGCCGTTCATCTAAAGCGCCTCAGATCCTGCTGCGATTTATGGTTGGGGCGGGAGGATTCGAACCTCCGAATGCTGGATCCAAAATCCAGTGCCTTGCCACTTGGCGACGCCCCAATTCGGCTCGCTACCCCACGGGCCCCTTTAGAAAGGAGCCGGTTCCTCCTTGGGGGCGAGAGGCCCTGGGGGGACTCATCGACCTCACAGACCCAGCCTTCCCGACTAGGCGCCAAAGGTCTTTTGACGGCCGCTGAGCGTCCTCGTCAGCCAGCACTCACAACTCGGGTGGCGTAAACTCCGAACGGCCCGGATTGCTGAGGCGGGGTTCGAGAAGAGGCCGTAGACACTGGGCCCACTTCCCGTCATGGATGTAAACTCAGCCCCCTCCGCCGTCAACCGTCTCCTGAGTTCCTTAATAACGGGGTGGGCCGCTGCTACCACCTCTTCCAAGTCATTTGACCAGCGGTCCTTCGGGATCGCTGAGAGGTTCCTCGGTGGAGAATAAATAGTAGGACTCCTCCCCTTCTCTGTCAACTTTAATTTTAGCGTTTCATACGCCCAACGCGTTGAAATCCTTATCCGTGGCGTCACGATGACGACTGGGCTCGACGGCTCAGGGTCCACCTCCGTCAGCCGCTCTCCCCGCCCCTCTCCCAGGGCCCTGGGGCCTTCGAGAAAAAAGGGCACATCTGTGCCCACCTTCTCAGCCAGGGATTTCAGTTCCTCCTTTGAGAGACCCCCATTCCAGAGCCGGTTCAGCCCCCACAGAGTGGCCGCAGCGTCGGCGCTCCCACCGCCTAGTCCCGCCTCCATGGGGATCCGCTTCTCGATGTAAATGGAAACCCCGCCCCGAGTGCCGATGCGATCAAAGAACAGGCAAGCCGCCTGATGGGCCAGATTCTCTGGTCCGTCGGGAACATCGGGATGGGAACAGTAGACCCGAGTCCCCCCCGGCCGACGACACAGGGTCAGCCGGTCTCTCAGGTCCACCATCTGAAGGAGGGTTGAAACCTCATGATATCCATCTTTCCGGTGACCGAGGACCCGAAGCCAAAGGTTAATCTTGGCGGGCGGAAAGAGGATCAGGACTTCAAGGGACATGGGGAGAATTGTGGTCGATGGAGACGACCTCCGCCCCCTCAGGAATTGGGAGGTGAAAGGCCAGATCGGGGATCCCCTCGTTGACACGAAGGTTTTGATAGGTGACCCCGAAGGCCCGATGGCTTGAAGGGACTTCAATTCGGACTCTGCCCGGAAGAGAGATTCCCTCCACCTCCCGGTAATCGTCATACTGCACCGCCAGGTGCGTCTTGCCGCCCGAATCTAAACCCTCCGCCCGGAGCGGATGAAGGGAACGGGCGTCGACCCACCACCTTCCAAAGGGTCCCCCGGGGGCGACGGATTCCAGTCGATAAGCGCCGGTCCTCTCTTCATAGGCAATGCGAAGGGACTCGGACGCTAAAAGTTCTGGCAGGTCTCCCCAGAGGAGAGAGACGATCTCCCCGGGCCCCACTGGGACCCCCAGCCAGAGAAAAATGTTTTCAGGCGTGGCCTTACCCTGAAGATATTTTCCCTCCTGGGGAGAATAGACCGTCAGGTTTTGGTTGTGGGAGACGATGTACAGGGCGGGTTGCCCAAAAAAGCTCAAGGGCTCTATTCGAAGGGATTCTTCAGCTTTCAAGAGCAGGACGGCCCGGCCCGAGTAACGCTCTCTTGGCGAGTCCACTTCCACCTGGGCCCAAGCCTTCAGGTCCTTCAAACCCCTGCGCCGGCTCTTCAACTCCTCGTGCAGAGACAGGGGATCGGCAAGATAGCGTGCCGCCTCAGGGGGAGGGGGAATCGGAGGGGCCAGGGAAGCACAGCCCACCAGCCCAAGACCCAAGGCCAATCCCAGGGAGCCAGCCCTCACTTCTTCTGCACCTCTTGCAGAAGGACTTTAAGTCGGCCCAGCTTCTCTTTGACCTCGGTGTTCTCAGGGTCGTTTTCCAGAGATTGCTCCCAGGCCTTTTCGGCTTCGTCTAAACGCTGGAGATCAAGGTAGACGTCGCCGAGATGGTCCAGGATGACGGGGTCATCGGGGATCGAGGAGGCCGCGAGCTCCAGCTGCTTCAGCGCCCGCTCGAGCCACCCCTTCTTGTAATAAGCCCAACCCAAGCTGTCGATGAAGGCCCCGTTATCCGGTTCAAGCTCGAGCGCCCGCTCGATGAGGGCGATGGATTCATCCAGGTTAATCCCCTGCTCCGCCCACATGTAGCCCAGGAGGTTGTTGGCGTTCGCGTTGTCCGGATCGAGCTCAAGCGTCTCCCTCATCGCCTTGGCGACATTCTCATAGTCCTTGAGCTCGTAGTAGGCCACCCCCAAGTCAAAGTGATAGCGCTCGCTCGCGGGCGCTAGTTCTATGGCCCTCTTGTATTCGGCTACGGCCTCGTGATGTTTTTCTTGCCGCGCCAGGTAGGCCCCAGCCAAATAAAAGCCCCGCGCGTCTTCGGGGGCGAGCTCCTGAAATTCCCGGAGGACCTTTTGGGCATCGTCCTGCCGTTCCAATCCCACCAGAACCCGGCTCATCAGCAGCCAGCTTTCCAGGGAATCGGGGTGCCGCTCCAAGAGGGCCTCTAACTCAGCCAAGGCCTCAGCAAGTCGACCTCGTTCTTCATAGATCAGGACCACGGTTCTCCAGACAAACTCGTCATCTGGACGGGCTCTAAGATAGAGACGAAACTTCTCCAAGGCCCGCTGATAGTCCCGTCGCTCAAAGTGGAGGAAGCCCAGGGCCCGGTGAGCCAGGCTGCTATCGGGCTGGTCCAGGCTGGGGACCTCCGATTCCCCCTCGGCCCCCCCCCCTTGGCTACCGGAGAGATGGTCCAGGCGGGCACGAACCGGGCCGTGTTGCGGGTTGATCAGGAGGGCCCTCTGATAGGCGACGATCGCCTGGTGAACCTCACCCCTGAGCTCATGGACCTCACCTATACGGATGAGGGCCGGCTCAAAACGCGGAAGGATATTTAGGGCCGTCTGAAGGGAGCCCAGGGCCTCGTCATAGCGTTCGGTGCGGGCGTAGAGGTGGCCGAGAAAGAAGTGGGCGAAGGGGGAGCCAGGCTCAAGTTCGAGGAGGCCTTCAAAGACCTCAATGCTTTTTCCGTTCTCCCCCACCTCAGAGAGGAGGGTGCCCAGATAGAGATGGGCCTCTCGGGAATTAGGGTCAGCGCGAAGGATCGCTTCATACTGGGCGATGGCGTCTTCCCGACGCCTCAACCCGGAGTAGATCCCTCCCAGCAGCTCTCGATTCGGCAGATGGTCTGGGGCCAGGCGAAGAGCCGCCTCCGCCTCGGAACGGGCTCGCTCGATGGCCCCCTGGCGGAGAAGGACCGAGGCCAGGGCCTGCCGCAAGATGGCCGAGTTAGGGTCTGCGAGGACAGCCTGCTCATAGGAGTCAACCGCTTCCGCCCCATCGTCTTCAACATCTTTGAGAAGACCCTCAAGGTAATGAAAAATGGCCTCGGGGGGCTCTAGTCCCTCGGCCGCAGAGAACTCCTCAGGAACACCCTCACGAAAAGCTTCCTCCCCTTCACTCGAGGGGCCGGCCCAGAACTCCGAGGAGAAGAACTTAGAGGAGAAGAATGAGGTACAGCCCACCCCCAACAACAAAAAACCAGCCATCAGGAAGAAAGAAGACACCCTTCTTTTATTCATTTCAGTTCCTTCATCCGCCGCTCCAACTCCCCCCGAAGCAGGGCCCGGCGTACCTGCTGTCGGGTCTCCGGATCCTGAAGGACCTCGAGCCCACGGTCTAGTGCCTTGACGTCGGGGTCTTTGGGGGTGATCCCCTCAGTCGCGATCCGCCTTGCGTCCTCTGAAGTCGCAGACTCACTGCTGGGAAAATCGTGGGGTGAGGAAGAGACGGGACCCAGGCTGAAGAAGATCCTGTCGATAGCCTCTTCTCCCACGACCGCGTTCAGCCGGGCGCGAATGTCCTCCCGCATGAGATTCAGCTGCTGCAACCAGACCGAGTCTCGGACGTGGACATAAAGGGTCTTGCTGCGCACCTCAACCGGCCGTGCCACGCGGACTACGGCCTCCCCCACCACTTCGTCCCAATACCGGAGGACTTTCTGGCGAGCGAGTCTCTGCCCCCAAGGGGTTTTTTCTTGCAACCTTGCGAGGACCCCGCCCACAGAAGAAAACTGACCCATCCTCTTACAACCTCCCCTCGGCCTTGACTTCCTCTTGGAGGCAACGAATACCCGACATGATGACATCCGTGATGGCCTGCCTCGTTTCTTTGGAGGAAGGCTGATCTAGCAATCCCTGGAGGTCCAAGGGCTTCCCGAAGCGGACACCCAGGCGTTGGCCAATTCGAACCCGCTTTCCCACCAGCTCCCACGGGGGAATGGCCCGACTGGTCCCCCACACCACCGTTGGGATGACGACGGGTCGTGCGGCGTGGACGAGGCCCCCAATTGGGCGCTTTCCTGGTTGGAGCCCTCCGTCTCTGGTCCGAGTCCCTTCTGGAAAGATGAGGACCTTTCCCGACCGCATGGCCTTGATGATCTCGCGGATCGCTCTCAAGTCCCGACCGGTCCGCCCCACGGGGATGACTCGATAACTTCGAACAAGCCGCCCAAGGATGGGGATCTGGAACAGCTCAGCCTTGCCCACCGCCCGGATGAGCTGAGTGGGATAGCGCGTCAAGATGGCTGCCGGAATCACCGCCGGGTCTAGGTCCGAGATGTGGTTGCTGACAACGAGAACCCGGCCATTCGCGGGGATATTCTCCAGTCCTTCAAAGGAACTGCGGTTCAGGACCTTAAGATAAAAGAGCACAACACCCAGCGAAAGCCAGATCCAGCCAAGCCAGAGGGCCTGACGAAATCCCCGACCCAGAGCCCTCACGGCTCCGGCCCCAACAGTGTCTGGTTCCGTCATCATCACGGCCCTCTTCTCACCGCGCCAAGTATAGAAGGCTTCCCGCGGCTTTGCAACATCACCCCCGCCGCGAGGGCCTCTTGCATCTGCCCTGATGCCTGCGTTATAAACGTTTTCGCCATTGTGGCGAAGGGACCATCTGAAGAGAGCTTGTCGTTGACTGTTAACGCCGATATTTTCCGTGAATATGATATCCGCGGCATCGTCGAAGAGGACCTGGATGTCCTGACGATCCGGGCCATCGGCCGGGGGATTGGGACATACCTGGGTGGACAAAGCGGAAGTACGCTGGCCGTCGGGAGGGACGCTCGTCTGAGCTCCCCGGCCGTCCGCGTGAGCCTCATCGACGGGCTTCGGGCTTCGGGTTGCAACGTGATCGATGTTGGCATGGTGCCGACCCCCATCCTCTATTTCGCCCTTCATCACCTGGACGTCCAGGGGGGGGTGATGGTGACAGGCAGCCACAATCCCCCAGAGTACAACGGGTTCAAGATCAACCAGGGGGAGGAGAGCCTGACAGGAGAGGAGATCCGCGCCATTCACCGCATCATCGAGGAGCGAGCCTACTCGGAGGGAAACGGCATCGCTCGGCCGGCCGATGTCACGGCACCCTACCGGACCCTCGTAGAATCTAAATTTTCATTCTCCCGCTCCCTCAAGGTGGTGGTGGACGCTGGAAACGGGGTCGCGGGGGCCGTGGCGGTCCCTATCCTGGAAGCCTTTGGCCACACGGTTTTTCCCCTCTACTGCGATCCCGATGGGCATTTTCCAAATCACCACCCGGACCCCTCGGTTTCGGAAAACCTGGCCGATCTCCGCGC
This sequence comes from bacterium, assembly GCA_965249615.1. Taxonomy (GTDB): domain Bacteria; phylum UBA8248; class UBA8248; order JACPRG01. Next base: position 479,843 of record CBDFMI010000005.1, read on the forward strand.
CTGCGTGTTGCAAGAGGGCGCCGATCTCGGCATCGCCTTTGACGGTGACGGCGACCGCCTGGGGGCGGTGGATGAGAGGGGCAAGATCCTCTGGGCGGACCAGTTACTCATCCTCTTCGCACGCGACCTCCTCGCCCACCAGCCAGGAGCCCCTATTGTCTTTGACGTGAAGTGCACCCAAAACCTCCCACGGGCGATCGAGGGTGCCGGCGGCCAGCCCATCATGTGGAAGGCCGGACACTCCCTCATCAAGAAGAAGCTGCGGGCAGAGGGGTCCCCTTTGGGCGGGGAATTCTCGGGGCATTTCTTTTTCGCGGACGACTACTTCGGTTACGATGACGCCCTCTATGCCGCCCTCCGTCTCATGGATCTCGTCTGCCGGGCCGAAAGCCCCCTCTCCTCCCTGCTCGCCGATCTCCCCACGCTTTACAGCTCTCCAGAGCTGAAATTTTCCTGTCCCGACGCAGAGAAATTCCAGGTGGTAGAAGCCTTAAAGGATCGCATGAGAGATCGCTATGATATTGTTGAAATAGATGGTATTCGAGTCGAACTTGATGGCGGCTGGGGGCTGATCCGGGCCTCCAACACCACGCCCGCCTTGACGGCCCGATTTGAGGCCGAAAGTCCGGAGCGGCTTAAGGCCATCCAAGAGGAGATCCTCGATCATCTCAAGGCCTTCTCCTCCGTCGAGGCCTGAGTATGCTGAGAGGTCTCTTCGACTGGGTCCTCAGCTGGGCGCAAACACCGTATGGGGCGTGGGCCCTCGGGATCCTGGCCTTCACCGAATCCTCCTTCTTTCCCATCCCCCCCGATCCCCTGCTGATTGTGCTGGCCCTTGGGGCCCCTGACCGGGCCCTGTGGTTCGCTCTCATCGCCTCGATCGCGTCGGTCCTAGGCGGGATGCTTGGCTACCTGATTGGGTGGGGCTTTATGGGGGCAGTGGGAAACCGCATCATGGACTTCTACGGGGGACGAGGGAAGTTCGACACCATCAAGGCCCTTTATGATCGGTATGACGTCTGGGCGGTCGGCATTGCCGGGTTCACGCCCATTCCCTACAAGCTTTTCACCATCACCGCAGGTGTCTTCCGGATCAACTTCAAGGTGTTCGTCTTGGTCTCCGCCGTCAGCCGGTCGGCCCGCTTCTTCCTGGTGGCGGGAGTCATCTATCTCTTCGGAGAACCCATCCAATCATTCATTGACCAGTATCTCAATCTCCTCTCCCTCCTCTTTGTCATCCTGCTTGTCCTGGGATTTGTGGTCGTGCGTTGGGGCCTCAATCGGGCGGCTCAACCTCAATCGAGTCGATGAGAAATCGCAAGGCGTACGCGGTCATCTTGGCAGGCGGGGCCGGGAGCCGTCTCTGGCCCATCAGTCGACGGGCCCGTCCCAAGCCCCTCCTCCAGTTGGGAGATCGACGCACACTGTTACAGACCACCGTAGGTCGCCTGAAGGGCCTCATCCCCGCCTCTCGAACCCTGGTGGTGGCCGCTCGGGAAAGGGCAAGGGACATCCGGTCCCAACTGCCCGACCTGCCGCGGAAAAATCTCCTACTGGAACCCATCGGGAGAAACACGGCCGCCTCCCTTGGCCTCGCCGCTCTCAGGGTTTGCGAGTTCGATCCAAAGGGGCTCCTCGTTGTCCTTCCGGCGGACCATCAGATCTCAGATGCCCCCGGACTGCGCCGCCTCCTCAAGGCCGCACTGGCATGGACCCAAGAGACAGAGGACATCGTTATCTTTGGCGTCCGCCCTGACCGCCCCGAGACAGGATACGGCTATATCCGTCGCGGGGAGCCGGTGGGGCGCACAGGGGCCTGGACGGTTCACCGCGCCACCGCCCTCGTCGAGAAGCCCGGCCTAAAATGCGTCCGTCAGTATCTGTCCGACGGGCAATATGAATGGAATAGCGGAATGTTTGTCCTCTCCGCTACCCGAGCACTTTCGGAAATCAAAAGGCAAATCCCAAAGCTTCACCGGGGACTCCTTCGGCTGGTGCCGACGCTGACTCACTCCCGGGGGCCTAGCCCCCAAGTGTTTCGAGGCCTTCCCGCCATCTCCATCGATCACGGCATCTTGGTCGGAGCTTCTCGGGCGGGCAGCACGGCCCTCCTCCCCTGCCGAGTGGGATGGAACGATGTGGGAGATTTTGGCGCCCTTGCCCGGCTGGCCAAAACGCGAAAGGGAGGCCATCGGGTCTGGGGGACCCACCTTGGCATCGAGACCCGGGACACGATCCTCTACGCCCCCGGAAAGCTCATCGCCACGCTTGGCGTCGAGAATCTCATCGTCGTAGATGCCCCAGATGCCATTCTCATCTGTCCTAAGGATCGAGCCCAAGAGGTCAGACGCCTGGTTGAGGCCCTCGGCCGAAAGGGCCTGAAGAGATATCTGTGACCCGGTCACCCAAGGGGGTGACCGACAGTAGAAACGCCTTGTGAGGGGGTTGACATGCTGCGTGACATCCTGAAGGGCCCGGGCCTCACCCTGCTCTCTCTCCTGATTTTCTCGACTCCCGGCTGGGCGGAGCGGGAAATCCTCCTCGAGTTCCAGGACGGGAGCGAACAGAAGATACGCCTTCCTCGCGAATCGGGCGAGGTAAGAGGCGTTGAGATCCGGGACCTCTCACCTCCGAGGACCTTCCTTTTCAGCGAGGAACTCTCTGAAGAGTTTGAAGGCCGGCGCCTATCATCCAGATGGGACTGGCTTCGGGAACCCCGTGGGCACTGGGCGGTCCGGGAGGGGCAGTTCCACCTGACCACCACCGGCACCAGCTTTTTCGGGGACGAGAACACCGCCCCTCTCATCTACCGGCGAGCCCCCAAGGGGGATTTCGACGCCGTGACTCTTGTACTCGCGAGCCCGCGCCGGCGCTGGGAACAGGGAGGGATATTCCTCTACCAGGACGATGACAACTACATTCGAGTGACGCACATCGGGGTGGGAGACGAAAGCCAGATCGAAAGCATCCAGGAGATCAGGGGCCAACCTGAAGGGATTCGGGTCGAGACCTCGTCGCCGAGCGAGGTCTTCCTTAGGATCCGGGTCGAAGGAAGCCTTGTCGAGACCGCTCATTCAGCGGACGGGGAGCAGTGGACCGTGGTGGCCCGCTACTTCCAAACCTACCCTGAACCCAAGATCGCCGTCTCGGCCTTCGGCAGGACTGGCGCCCCCTTCGCCTTCGATTTTATCCGGCTCTTCGTCCCCTAAGCGATTTTTTGGCCCTCGGGAGGCAGATGATGAGAAAGGAACTGGATGCGGCCATCGAGCTTTATGAGGGGATGCCTCTCGCAGGCCGCACCCACTGGCGGAAGCGGGCCCTCCCCTCCATTCGGTTTGAGAGTGAAGAGGAGAAAAAGAAGTTTGTCGAGGACTTGGACCGAATCGACCAGGGTGAGGAACCTGAGAACATTTCGTGAAAAAGAGGGCGACATTTTAGGGCAACAATACTTAATATATTAAATAAATATATATATTATATCTATTTGAAATAATTGATATTAAGTCTAGCCTGCTGGATCGCCTGAGAAGAAGGCGCTGCCAAGTCTCAGAGATTCATCCGGGCCGGAAGGTAGCGGGACAGGTCAACCCCGGGAAGCTCAGGGGTCTTCCCTCTGATTAGTTCTGCGATGATCTTCCCGGTAATGGGGGCGAGGGTGACGCCGTCTCCCTCGTGTCCCGTCGCGTACCAGAGACCTTCAACACGGGCAGAGGGGCCGATGAGCGGATGGTGGTCCGGCGTCCAGGGGCGCAACCCCGCAAAAGAGCGCACGAGTGAGACACTTGAAAGGGCCGGGAACCACCGCCTCGCGCTTTCAAGGATAGTCTCCCGTCCCCTGTCCGTTACGGTCTCCTCAAAGCCTGCGAACTCCCGCGTCGAACCCAGGTAGCAACTCCCCCCTGGGTGTTGTTGAAAAGAGAAGCTGTGGAGGAACCCGGGAAGGGTGGTTTCATCACATCCGATCTGGGGCTTTCGGCCAACGGATGTCTTCTCTCCCCCCCCCTGCCCCCCCCGAAGCTTTTGCAGGATGTAATCGGCGCTCCAGATGAGATATTGGCTCACAGGACCTATCTCCTCAGTGACGAGGACCTGACCGCGGCGAGGCAGGATCGGGACCTCAAGACCCAGACCCTCTGTCACCGTGGGGGACCAGACCCCGGCCGCCAGGACAACGCCATCGGCCTGATATTCTCCCTTCTCGGTCTTCACTCCTTTCATCTTCCCCCCCTTAGTCAAAAATTTCTGGACAGGCTCTCGCTCGCGGATGAGGGCACCCGCCCTGGCCGCCCCCTCAAGGAGCGCTCGGGCCGCCGCCTCAGCGCCGACCAGGACCCCGATGGGGCAAAAAAGGCCTCCCAGGGTCTCAACGCCTAGCTCCGGCACCCTTCGCTTCACCTCTCCGGGCTCCAAAAGCTCCGCACCCACCCCCAGGGCCTTCATGCCCCGAACGCAAGTCTCCAGTTGGGAGGGGGTTCCCTCAGTCCCCTCGGCCAGGACCATGATCGAGCCTCGTTCCTCAAAGAGAAAAGGGCGGGGGAGAATTTTCAGGAGCACTTCATAAAGGCGGCGGCTCTCAAGGGCGATGGCCATCTGTTGGTCAGGGGTCCTGCTGACGAGGTCCACCACCCCCGTATTCTTGGCAGTCGTCCCGCAGGCGCACTCATCCCGCTCAAAGAGGTTCACCTGTATGCCCTCTTGGCTGAGGAAGTAGGCGACGGATGCGCCGACGATGCCGCCCCCGATGATGATGACGCTTTTGGGATGTTTCAACGTGTCCTCATTCGGGGGCAGTCCCTGATAAAAAGATCGCCATGAAACCGTCTAGTGGGGAGGGATTAAAGCGGCTTATCTATCACTATCTATCGAAGGTATACGTTAATACCGAAGCCGATGTGGTGGGATCGGATGTCGAACGCGTCCGTGACTCCCGAGTCTACAAAGTGAAGGTCATCCGTCAGAGTGAACTTGTACTCAGCGAAAGCTGCAACATGACGGGTCAAGAAGGCAGTCAACCCGGCCACGGCTTGGCCTCCCCCCACCGTGTCCGTTGCGTCAAAAGCGCCTCCCGTAATCTCTGCCTTGGACATAACAACCCCACCGCCAACGCCGATGTAGGGCTCAAACCTCCGCTCGAACCTCTGATTTTGAAATCTCGTCGGAAGGACGATGGGGAAACGGCCCAGGAGGCCGGCGGTGATGGCCGTGGTCCCTACATCCATCCGATTTGGTGGTGGCCTGGGTGACGGGAAGACCAGAGATGGTCCCTGTTGCGGAGACATTTTGTGCCGGGACGTCCGAGGTAAAGTTGTAGACATCCAGCTGAAGCCCAAAAAAGCGCCCAACCCAATATCCCACCTTGCCGCCAAAAAGGGGCCCGGTTTGCAAATCAACTTCCTGAAACGTCACATTCCTCGTCGATGAGGTTTCGCGAATGTCCTCATCCCGGTTAAGAGAAATACCCCCATAACCGGAGAGAAACAACTCGGCCCTGGCAATCGCGGCTTGGCTCAGGACCAAGCACAAGCCAAGAACCAGAGAAAGGAAAAGGCGATTCATCCAGACACCTCCTGCTGCTGAGTACCAACACAACCACCGCAATGCTAAATATTTTTATAGATTTTTACAAATAGAAATTTTTGCCGCGAGAATTAATCCACACCCACATCGACTCTCGCTCAATCTCGGGGACTTGACAAGGAAAAGGTATGGTATCATGTCCTCCACTTCTTTAAGGACTGGGAATTCCGCCTTGAAGGGGAAGGGGGGTTGGGGTGCGCCGAGTTCTCGCACCGGGGTGGCTGATCCTGCTGCTCTACGGATGCTCTTTTTACTCCGCCGAACCCCTGCGCCTTGAAAACCTCGCTCAGGCCCCATACCACAGCGAAGAGGAATCAATCTATTTCGTCGTCAGGCCCCTGGACCTCCTTGAAGATACGAACGAATATTTTCAGGCCGACTTGATAGAGGAGGGGTTTCTCCCCTTCCACCTTCTCATCCTCAACCGGGGGAACGACCGAATCTTACTCGGCCGAAACCGGGTTTCTCTCGCCTTGGACGGGCTCTCCCCGCTTTCGCCAACACCCGCCAAAAAAGTGGCCAGCGAGCTGAACACCTCCAAGTTCTCGGGGCTTCCCATATTTCTCAGCATCCCTGCCCTGGCAAGCGCCTTCTGGACGGATTACAACCGCTCAAATGACTATCAACAGAAGGAATTTCCAGACCAAATCGTTGTGGGACCCCAAGAGGCGGTCAACGGGGTTGTTTTCTTCAAGCCCCCGGAACGGGTGGACAGCTCTTCAGGAAGTCAGCTCGCAGTCCGCTTTCAAAATCTCCGCACCAGGACTGATCAGAAGGTCACCCTGCTCTTTCGCTAGCCGCCGATTCCCTGATTGACAGCCCGCTGTCTGACAGAAGGATGCGAAGGGGGGGGTCTGAATGACCCCCGTGTCGCCCTAGAGGGTGGGAGCTATAAGGCTCGTTTGGCCCGTTCCACGTAGTCGCCCGTCCGGGTATCAATCCGGACGGCCTCCCCCTGATTCACGAACAGGGGTACATGGACCACCGCCCCCGTTTCCAAGGTGGCCGGCTTGGTCCCCCCGACGGCCGTATCGCCCCGGACTCCCGGATCTGTCTCAGTGATCCGAAGCTCAACAAAGGTGGGAAGGTCTACGCCGATGGGAACCCGGTTGTGGAAGAGGACGGCGACGGTAATATTGTCTTGGAGCCAGTTGGTGGCGTCTCCCAGCTGCTCTTGTGTCAGAAACTCCTGCTCGTAGTTCGAGGTGTCCATAAAACAGTACCGGTCGCCCTCCCGATAGAGGTACTGCATCTGCCGGTCTTCCAGATCGGGTGTGTTGACCTTCTCTCCGGAGCGGAAGGTCTTGTCCTGAACCAGGCCGGTGCGAAGATTTTTCAGGCGCGTCTTGACGAAGGCGGCCCCCTTCCCCGGCTTGACATGCTGGCACTCCGCGATGAGAAAGGGCTCACCGTCGAGTTCGATCTTGAAGCCGTTTTTAAACTGAGTGGTCGATGCAGTCCCCACACCCGCTCCTAAGCGATGGCGACCAAATCTTTGGAGATGGCTGCCGTCAGGACTTCGACTCCCTTCGGGGTCACCAAGGCCATATCCTCGATTCGGACGCCGCCGATCCCCGGCAGATAGATCCCCGGCTCAACGGTGAACACCATCCCAGGCTCGAGCTCGCGCTCCTGGTCCTCGGCAATTCGAAGGGGCTCGTGGACTTCCAGGCCGAGCCCGTGGCCGGTCCCGTGGCCGAAGTTTTCACCGTAGCCGGCCTCTTGGATAACGCTGCGGGCCGCGTCATCTATCTCCCCGGCCTTCACGCCGGGGCGGACCGCCTCAATCCCAGCCCGATTGGCCTGAAGGACGACCTCGTAAACCTCAATCAGCTTTTCCTCGACCGCCCCGACGGGGACGGTGCGGGTCAGGTCGCTGAAGTAGCCCTGGGCGCAGGCCCCAAAATCCACCGTCACCATATCTCCCCTGTGGATCACCTTGTCAGAGGCCTGGGCGTGGGGAAGAGCCCCTCGGGGGCCCGAAGCGACAATGAGATCAAAGGGGGTTCGCTCTGACCCCAGGTTCTTCAGTTGGAACTCCAACTCCAGGGCCACCTCTCGCTCACTGGCCCCTTCCGCGATGAAGCCGACCGTCTCCTCCCAGGCCTCAACCGCAATCTCAACGGCCCGGCGCATGGCCGACAGCTCTTCTGAATCCTTGATGTGCCTAAATTCTTCGACCACTTCCCGGGTCGGAACCAGGGGGAACCCCTCGAGTTCTTTCGCCAGGCCCTCATAGATCTGATAAGAGAGGTGCCCCGCCTCAAATTTGAGCCGACGTGCCCCGAAGGAGCGGACGGCCTGGGCCAGCTCGGAAAGCTGCCTCTTGTAAATGAGCCGAGGGAGGCTTTTTACTTCCTCCTCAACCTGAGTGAGGTAACGAAAATCGGTGAGGAAGAGTTCCTCTCCGGGCGTCAGGAGAAGCAGGGCCGAGGAACCCGTGAAACCAGAGAGATAGCGGATATTCTCCAGCGAAGAGACGAGAAAGGCCTCCCCACTCTCCAGAGTGGACCGCAGAGCCTTTCTGCGTCTCTCATGGGGCAAGATGAGCCCGTCCTCCCTATCCCTTTTTCTTCTCTTTCCCTGCCAAGAGGTCCATGGCGGCGACAAGGGCCAGCTCGTAGCCCTGTGCTCCCAGCCCCACGACCTGGCCCACAGTGACCGGGGAGATCAGGGAGGACGACCGAAAGGGCTCTCGGGCGTGAATGTTCGTCAGGTGGACTTCGATGGTGGGGATCCCCGCGGCGGCGATGGCATCCCGCAAGGAGACACCATAGTGCGTATAACCCCCCGGGTTGATAATCATGAGGTCGACTTCTCCAATCGCCTTATGGATGCGATCGATCAGGGCCCCCTCGTGATTGCTTTGAAACGTCTCAAGGGTAACCCCGCGTTTGGTGGCCAGGGCCTGAAGGTGACCGTCGATCTCCTTCAAGGTCTGAGACCCGTAGAGCTCGGGTTCACGGACACCCAGAAGATTCATGTTGGGGCCATGCAGGACAAGAACCTTCGCCACAGAATTTCTCCGTCTCAAAGTGCAAACGCCCCCTTCCGTGGGGGCTTCGGTGCAAAGTCTAGATCTCTCCCTTCCGCCAAGTCAACTCTCAAAGGAGGGACCCAGAGATTTTAGGCCGAGGACTCCTTCAACGCCTTGAACAGGGCCTCCTCAGGGATATGGCCGTAGAGGCCCACCTCACCGATGGCCCGAAGGAGGACAAAGCGCACCTCACCGCCCCGCGCCTTCTTGTCCACCCCGAAAGTTTTTAGCAGGCGAGCTCGGCTCAGGCGCGGCGGGGTCGTCGGGAGGCCTGTGCTGCGCAGGAGCCTGACCAGGCGGTCCGACACCGCCGAGGGGCAAATCCCCAGAATGCTGGAGAGGCGGGCCGCATAGGCCATGCCGATGGCGACGGCCTCGCCGTGGGAGTAGCGACGATAACGGGTGAGGGCCTCCACGGCATGTCCAAAGGTATGGCCGAAATTGAGGATGGAGCGGAGTCCCAAGTCCCTCTCGTCGGCCGAAACAACGGCCGCTTTGATCCGACAAGAGGTGGAGATGGCCCGGTCAAGGGACGGCGATCGAAGGGAGAGGAGGTCGTCCAGGTGGTCCTCCAGGAAGGAAAAGAAGGCCCCGTCCGCAATGACGCCATACTTGATGAGCTCTGCCATTCCCGACAAGATTTCACGCCGGGGCAGTGTTCGAAGCAGGCCCGGATCGATGGCGACCAGGTCGGGTTGACAAAAAACCCCCACCAGGTTTTTTCCCGCCGGCAGGTTGACCCCCGTCTTTCCACCGATGCCGCTGTCGATCTGAGCCGTCAAAGAGGTTGGGACCTGAACTGTGGCCACCCCCCTCAGGTAGGTCGCGGCCACAAAGCCCGCCAGATCTCCTACCACCCCCCCGCCCAGGGCAATGACCGTCCCATGGCGGTCCACACCTGCCTCCAGGAGGGAACGGTAGGCCCGCCCACACCAGGCCAGGTTCTTGTAGATCTCACCGTCCGGGACGTTGAAGCGGAAGGAGGAGATCCCAGCGCGAGCAAGGCCCTGCTGAAGTCTTCGGGCGTAGCGTCGGCCCACCACGGGGTTCGTGAAGACAACGGCACGGCCTCGAAGCCCTCGAGAGGCCATGAGGCGGCCCACACGGTCCAGGACCCCCTCGCCTACCACGAGGTCGTAACTTCGCTCGTCCAGTTGGACAGAGATGGTCTTCACCAAAAACCCCTCAACCGCCTTCTCGATGAATCCCCTCGATTAGACAGCCGGTGGAAGCCTCAAATTTGAAATGGCACAGGCGTGAAACTCAAAGCGAAGATGGCAAGACAGACCCAGCCGAGGTATTTCCGTCCTCTGTCCAGAGGGGTCAACTCGTCAATCACGGGAGGGTGGTGAAACCCGAAGAACACGGTGAGGGCCGCCCATACGAACCACCCCTGCCAGAAGAACCCCAACGGGATCAAGATGGCCAACGTTGCCACGGTAACGATTCGATGTCTCTTTGAGAAAATGGCGTAGATGAGGTGGCCGCCGTCGAGCTGCCCCACAGGAAGGAGGTTCAAGGCGGTGATGAAGAGGCCGATCCAGCCGGCAAAGGCCAGAGGATGCAGAATGATGGTGTAATCACTGGGCGAGGCCCCAAGGACCCACTTAGTCAAAAAAGAGAAAAGGAGAGAGGACCCGAGGGTGAGGCCGGGCTGGTGAGTGGAGGGCTGGACATCAGAGAGACTTAGACCGATGAGGATGATGGGAATTGCCACGACGAAGCCGGCCAGAGGGCCCGCCGCCCCAATGTCAAAGAGGACGCGGCGGTTGAGGATAGGCGACCTCAACTTGATGAAAGCCCCCAGGGTCCCAAGACCCATCGGGAGAGGAATGAAGTAGGGCAAAGAGGCTGGGACTCCCCAGCGGCGCGAGAGGACATAGTGGCCGGCCTCATGACAGCCCAGGATGAGAAGGAGTGCCCCGGCAAACGGAAATCCCCTGTAGAAGAGGTGGGGATCCTGTCTGAGATCCACCCCCGCCCAACCGGCCCCGGCGATGATGGTAGTGAAGAGCGTGGCAATGAAGAGGAGGACGTTGGCCCAAGGAAACACCGTGCGAGGTCTGGGAGGACTCCCCAGGAGGGTTTCCCCATTCCACTGAGATCCTCGAGCTTCAACAGGATTCGCCACAAAAAGACCCTCTAAGTGGACCGAACATCGAACGTTTTCCCCGCTAAGCATATAATATCCCGAGACAATCGTGACAAGTATAAATGGACGCCCTTCGAAAAACCGCCTGCCCTTCTTTGAGGCAAAACGGCCCTTTGGACACCGTCTAATTCCGACTTTGGGGCGCTAAAATAAAGAGGTTCCTCGAAGCTTTGCACCCCAGCGGAAATGGCCCGCGATTTCCACAAGGGCTAAATTTTTCATTGACATGAGGGGATTGGCTTGATAACTTCGCCCCCAGTTTTGCTTTGCCTTGTTGAGCGTGATTTTGAGTGATCTGCGTATGTTTTCCAGTGGGCCCATCGGGTCCCGCCGCACGAAGGCGGGATCAAGAGGGGTCCGTGTCTTAGCCGCGAGCCCCAACGGGATGTCGCGGTTTTTTTTGGCCCCCTGAGGAAAGGGAACCTCTACCGATTGCGAGCTTGCTAGCCGGCTGGGGTTTTCACCCCAGGACCCAGGCTCAGAGGGGCGAAGGGAGGAGTAGTTAGGATGGCGGAAGGGAAAGTAAAGTGGTTCAATGACGCCAAGGGGTATGGATTCATCGAGCAGGAGGGAGGCGAAGACGTCTTCGTCCACTATTCGGCCATCCAGGGGGAGGGGTTCCGGTCCCTCGCAGAAGGCCAGGAGGTCCAGTTCGATGTCACCCAGGGACCAAAGGGCCCCCAGGCGGCAAACGTCACCCGAAAGGTGTAAGACGAACCCATCAGGCGCTCGGGACGCCCAGAGTCTGTTCGCTTAAGGGTTCTCTGAAATCCTGGGGAACGTGAGATCCCGCGCAAACTCTCGCGGGTTAGCTTGAAAGCTCCCAGCCAGCGTCGGCGTCTAGACGAAGGGCCTCGGTTTCCGTCTGTCGACCCGCCTTGAGAAGAAAGTAGCCGGCCGAGGCGATCATGGCAGCGTTATCCGTGCAAAACGGAACGGCGGGAATATAGAGACCCACACCCTCTTCGACCGAACGCCTTCGAAGGCTTGCCCGAAGGCCTCGATTGGCAGCCACTCCCCCCACCACCGCAAGGGCCCGACACCTCTCCTGGCGGACCGCTCGCAGGGCCTTCTCCATTAAGACCTCGACAACCGCTGTCTGAAAGGCGTGGGCGATTTCTCGAAGGAGATCCTCCCCAATGCCCTGGGCACGCTCAAGGGGAGGAAGCGCGGGATCGTTGCTATAGAGACCAAGGTCCATCAAGTGGTAGAGAACGGCAGTTTTTAGCCCACTGAAGCTGAAGTCAAGCCCTCCGTCGTCGAGGATAGGCCGAGGGAACTGAATAGAGGGTTCACCCTCCACTTCAGCGGCCAAAGCATCCAGGATGGGCCCCCCAGGATAGCCGAGCCCCAAGAGCCTTGCCACCTTGTCATAGGCCTCACCGGCGGCGTCGTCCCGTGTAGCGCCAAGGCAGTGGAAAGAAAACGGGTCGTCCGCCCGGTAGAGGTGCGTGTGGCCCCCCGAGACCACCAAGGCCACAAACGGAAAGGGTGGGCCCTCAGGGCCTCCGATCCCCTCTGGCTCCCGCATGGCAGCTTCGAGATAAAGGGCTGATACGTGACCTGCTAGGTGGTGGACATCCACGAGGGGGATCCCCCGGGCGAGCGCAACTCCCTTGGCCGCCTGGAGCCCCACGAGGAGGGAAACCACCAGCCCGGGGCCGCGCGTCACAGCAACCGCATCGACCTCCTCCCATCCCACATCGGCCACGGCCAGGGCCTCTTCCAGGACGGGATGGATCCGCTCGACATGGTGGCGAGCTGCCAGCTCTGGGACTACACCGCCGTACTTGTGGTGAATGGCGATCTGGGAAGCGACGATGTTCGAGAGGACACGCCGGCCATCCTCCACCACGGCCGCCGCCGTCTCATCGCAGGAGGTTTCAATCCCTAGGACCCGCATCTCCCCCCTCCAGGAGCTCTGACACGGGGACTACCTGCACCCCCTTTGCCAAGAGACGAGGGAGACCCACACGAAGGGCCTCCAGGGTTTTCTGATGAGGGTGACCGATGGCAACAGCCTTTCCCCGGCGCAAGGCCATCTCCCCAACCTCTTCCAGCCTCGCCGAAATGGCTGCACTCTCTAACTCATTGTCCAAAAAGATCTGTCTCTTGAGCGTTGCCACACCAAAGTCCCTCGCCGTCTGAAAGGCAACCGAGTGGGGCGAAGTGAGGCTGTCCACATAGAAGAGGCCCCGGGATTTCAAGAGGCTCATGACGAGCCCCATGGCCCAGGGCGTCTCGCTCAACTTCGAGCCCATGTGATTGTTGACACCGACCGCGTGGGGGACCGAGGCAAGGGAACTCTTTATGGTTCGAAGAAAGATCTCTCTTTCCATAATGCTGAAGAGGGCGCCCGGCCCGGGCGGGTTCCTCTTGAGGTCATGGGGCTCCATGGGAAGATGGAGAAGTACCTGACGGGAAAGCCGGTGGGCTTCCTCCGAGATGCGAAGAGAATGGGAAAGGTGAGGGAGGACACTGAGGGTGATGGGCGCCGGAAGATTTAGGACCTCTTGTGCGACCTTCCAGCTTCCCCCTAGGTCATCAATGAGAATTGCCACGCGGGGGGGAGCCTTCGCTGGGGACGTCCCCTCCCCTTGCAGCCCAAGTGCTGTCTGAAACAGTAAACTTCCTGTTGCCAAGAGCCCGATCGCAAGAAGGACCCGGGGCCCACGCGAAAAATTCACAAGACGCCTTGACCTCTCCGCTCTTCACTCGGCAGCCTTTAGCTCGGCCCACTGCCATTCCCATGATCCGCCTGAAAGGCATCCCAGGTCTTCAGGATCTCAACGGCCCGAATCAGCTGCAGATCGCCGGTGCGCAGTCTGGCGGTCGTTTCCCCGCCATTAGGCCCATCCTCACCCTCAAAGGGCTCCTCCAGCTCGGTTTCGTGGGGGGCTGACGGGGCCACGGGTGGGGGGTTGACGAGTAGGACGTCGGGCTCGATCCCCTCCCCCTGGATCAGGCGTCCATGGGGTGTGAAATAGCGAGCAGTCGTGAGCCGAAGACCCGAGCCATCACTCAAAGGAACAATCGTCTGGACCGACGCCTTCCCGAAAGTCCTGGTCCCCAAGATGACGGCCCGTCCAAGGTCTTGCAAGGCCCCCGAGACCACTTCGGAGGCACTGGCGCTTCCGGAATTCACGAGGACGACCATGGGGAAACCCATGTGAGTGTTCCGTCGGTGGGTGTGAAATCTCACGTTCTGGTCTTCCAGTCGGCCCTCGGTGTAGACGATGAGGGAGCCCTCATCCAGGAGGAGGTCGGCCACCCCCACTGCCTGTCTCAGAAGCCCCCCTGGGTTGTTTCGAAGGTCGAGGATGAGACCTTCGAAACCTTCGCTTTCCAACTCATTCAGGGCGTTCTGGAACTCGTCTCGCGTGTTTTGGTGAAAGCTTCGGATCCGGGTGTAGGCGATGCCGTCGTCCAGCATCTGGTGATCCACGCTGCTCACCTGGATGACATCCCTGACCAGGGTGAAATCTCTGGGCTCCTCCCACCCTTCGCGCATAACCGCGACGGTCACCCTGCTGCCCCGCGGGCCTCTCAGCATCATCACGGCCTCAGACAAGGTCAGATTCTCGGTCGACTTACCGTCGGCACTCAAAATTTGATCGCCTGTGAGGATGCCCGCCCGATCCGCCGGGGTACCCGCGATGGGCGCGACCACGGTCAGGACACCGTCGCGAATCGTGATCTCGATCCCCAGACCTCCGAACTCCCCTTGAGTCTCCGCCTGGAGTTCCCGGTAGACTTCGGGGGGCATGAAGGAGCTATGGGGGTCGAGGGTCTCGACGAGGCCCTCGATGGCCCCGTAGACGAGGTCCCTTTCGTCAACGGGCTCCACATAATTCTCCCGAATGAGAGAGAGCACCTCGGCAAAGGTCTTGAGGTGGTCATAGACCGCCGCGCGGGCCATCATTGCTCGGCCGAGGATGACTCCCCCCAGCCCCATCACCATGAGGGCTACCACGGAAACAGCGATCCATCTTCGCCATTGGGGGATAAGATGCATTAGTAGATCCTCCTTCCGCTCAGGGACCTGCAGCCACCCCAAAGGGTTTTCCACCTGGATGGAATCACACACCTCGAAATACGAGGTTAAACCCTAGAAGAATCAAATCCTTTTCCCTAAAAGATACCAAAGAGAGCCCCCCTCCGCAACTCTATTCCAAAGACCTCCCTGTTTGCAAACCCTTTGCAAACCCGAAGAACCCGATGTTAGACTCCCGACGAGAAAGGGATGAGGGGAAAAACGAAATCCTTTGAAACGAGAGGGACGTCCACCATGGAGACCTTTGACACTCCCAAGATCACCATCAAAAAAGTGCCTGTTGGGAATTTCGGGAACAACGTCTACGTCCTCGCGTGCAAGGCGACGGGTGACAGCGCCATTGTCGACACCTCTTTTGACGCGAGACAGATCCTCGAGGCGGCCGAAGGGACCACCGTGCGCTATATCCTGCAGACCCACTGCCACAGCGATCACGTCCAGGCCTTGGCGGAGGTGAGACGGCGAACTGGCGCCCCCGTCGGGATACACCCGGACGACGCAGACCACTTTGGCATCGAGGCGGATTTCGATCTTCACGATAAGGACATCATCAACTTCGGAGAGTGTCAGGTGGAGGTCATCTTCACGCCGGGGCACTCCCCCGGCGGAGTGGGCTTCCTCTTCCCAGGCCATTTCATCACTGGGGACACCCTCTTTCCGGGCGGGCCAGGAAGGACTTCCAGCCCCCAGGAATTTGAGCAGCTCTCCGACAGCATCCAGCAAAGGGTGTATTCCCTCCCGGACGAGACGGTGCTCTACCCTGGACACGGTGAGAACACAACGGTCGGGGAGTCAAAAAAGGAATACACGATCTTCGCCAGCAAGGTGAGGGACAAGCCCGTTTGCGGAGACGTACTTTGGCTGGAGACCTAGCCCGTGAGAGAAAAACCGACTAAAAGCCGGGAGGCTCACGCCGAGCCAGAGGTGGAAGACCGCGGAGGGGCAACCCAATGGCCCTACATGGGGGAGCCTCCCATCTATGCCCCCCTCTCTCCCTGGACCCGGTTCCAAGGGGGGGCCTTTTACATCATGTTGTTCAATCTCTTCTCCGTCGTCTGGACCATCGTCTGCGGAGGGGGGATCTACTATGGGATGCGAAACGTCGCCATCGTCAGAGGGGTGAGCCTGGGGGAGGCCTTCGCGCTCAGATGGGACACAGGCCTCTGGCTCTGGGTCCAGGTGTGGCTCTACCCCGTCCTCGCAGTCCAGCTCACCAGTTTCCTCATCCGTCTCTATTACAAAAAAAGGGGGAGACCTCTTCCAAAGGCCTCCCTCATCCCAGGGTCCAGAGGGTGAGTCCAGGGACTCCCGGGGCAAATATCTCTTGCCTACAAGATCCGAAGGTCCCTCAAGTTGAGCTGCAGTGTCGTCCGATTGTTCCAGCGGTTGAACTCCGGCGTGAAGACGAGGTCCACCCGCTGACCCGGGCGACTCAAAACTTCAACACCCTGCCCTGATTCCTGAGTGGTCTGAGCTCCCCGGAATTTTTGCCCTGAGCCCATTCGAAAGCCGATCACCCCAGCCGTGGCCCGTCCCTGGCGAACCTCGAACTTGAGATGCTGCCCCTCTTTACCCACGCTCTTCACCGGACCCAGCACCTCGGCCCCCTCAAGTAAGAGAAGGGGTTTCGGATTTCGGGATCCGAAGGGGGCCAGCCCTTCGACGGCTTTCACCGTCTGGGGCGTCAGGTCAGACAGGCTCACCCTCGCCTCCACCTGCAGGCGGGGGACGTAATCTTCGGCGGTGAGACTCTCGGCGGCAATCTCTCGCAAGCGCTCCGCAAACTCGCCAACCCTTTCTTTTCGGATGACCAGACCCGCCGCGTGGTGGTGCCCGCCGAACTGCTCCAGCAGGTCAGAGCAGCGGGAGAGGGCTTGGTGGAGGTGAAAGGCCCGGATGCTCCGACCCGAACCCTTCCCCACCTCTCCTTTGAGCCCGATGAGGATCGCAGGGCGGTGGTATTCTTCGACTAACTTAGAGGCCACGATGCCGAGTACCCCCGTGTGCCAGCCTGACTCGGCCAGGACAATGGGCCCCTCCCCAAGAAATAGATCTCGCTCCACCCTCTCGCGCACCTCCCGATGGAGATCCTCCTGAACGCGCTGTCGCTCCTGGTTGACGGCATCAAGACGCCCGGCTCCCTCGGCGGCCCGCTCGGCATCCTTCTCGACGAGTAGAGAAAGCCCCTCCCGCGCATCTCCCAGGCGTCCCACCGCATTCAACCGAGGGCCCAATTGAAAGCCCACCTGACCCGCGGACACCTCTGCAGGGGGCGCAATCCCCGCAACCCGAAGGAGGGCCTGGAGCCCCGGCTTTCGAGTCCGGGCCAGTTCGGAGAGTCCGTGGCGGACGAGGACGCGGTTCTCCCCGCAGAGGGGAACCACATCGGCCACGGTCCCAAGGACCACCAGATCCATGTGCTGCCTCAAGTTGGGAAGAGATTCGGCGGCAACACCCCGCTCCAGAAGTTTTCGTCGGACAGCAGTCGCCAGCTTGAAGGTCACCCCCACCCCCGCCAGGTTCTTGTCCGGATACCCGCACCCTGGGCGAAGGGGATCCAGGACGACCAACGCTGGGGGCAGGGTTGGGGGGGGGTGATGGTGGTCCGAGATGATGACCTCCAGACCCGCCCGGGACGCCGCCGCCACCTCGGCGACGTTGCTGATCCCCGTGTCCACCGTGATGAGGAGCCCCGCTCCTTGGGCGGCAAGCCCCAGGAGGGCCGCCTCGTTCAGGCCGTAGCCCTCTTTGAAGCGGTCCGGGATGTAGGTCTCTACCTCTCGCCCAAAAGCCCGAAAGAAATGGACGAGAAGGGCGGCCGAGGTCAAACCATCCACATCATAGTCGGCGTAGACAATAATCCGCTCCTCCCCCTCAACGGCCCTTGCAACTCTCTCGGCCGCCTCTTCCATCCCCGCCATCAGGAAGGGGTCGTGAAGGCGTTCCAGGTCAACCGCCAGGAACTCTTGAGCGGCCGTCTTTTCCCGAATGCCCCTCCTCCACAAGAGGGTCCCGAGAAGAGGATTTAGGTCAAGGGCGGCGGCGAGGCGAAGAGCCTCGGGGTCAGGCTCCTCGGGCACCTCCCACCGAAAGCGAAGGCCCATTCTTGTTGGACTCACGTTGAGAGATTTCCCCGGCAAGGAGATCAACGACTGGGCGAGGTTCGAGCGGGAGAGAAGCCCCGGTTCAGATGGACCAGGGCGAGGGCCATCTGGTCCTGGATCACTTTGACCTTCCAGTGGGGACAGGAAGAACCGTTCATCAAGATCGAAAAGGCCAGGACCTCCCCTTCCCCGGTGACGGCATATCCCGAGAGGGTGTCCACCCCTTTCAGGGAACCCGTTTTGACCCGGACTCGTCGCTCGCCCCGGGTGTCCTCAAGGCGATCTCGGGTCGAGCCGTCCACGCCCATGACAGACAGGGAGGAAACGAACTCCGACCGATAGCGGAAATCGCCGTACATGTCCTGGAGAACCTTTACCAGCTGCCCTGGTGAAAGGCGGTTCTCCCTTGAAAGGCCTGAGCCGTCGGCCATTTCAAAGTTTTCGCCGGAGACGCCGAGGCGTTTTAGATAGCTCTCCACCACAGCCACCCCCTTTTCCACCGTTCCCGGGGGATCCCCCGCCTCGGCCCCGAGGACATGGAGAATTTGCTGTGCCATAAAATTGTTACTCCACTTGTTCATGTCCCAAAGAATAGAGGCCAGGGATTTTGAGCGGTGCTGGAAGAGGAGTCCCGCTTCAGGGGGGACCGGGCCAAGGCGCACCTCCCCCTCAACGGAGATTCCTCCTCTTTGGAGAAACTCGACGAACGTATGGCCTAAATAGAAGGCGGGGTTTGAGATGGAGACCCAGATCAGTTCTCTCGGGCTTCCAGAGGGAAGATTTCCTTCAACGATGATCCGGTCCGACCCGGAAAGCGCCTCCCTTCGCACCCGAAGGGTCTTGCGCTTGCCCCCGCGCACCGTCTTTGCCCGGTTTAAAAGCTCAAAGTAAGGAGACGCGGGCTCCAGGACCACGCGAGGAGGTTGGCCGGGAGAGGCCCCGGGCTCTGCATAGACTGCGACCGCGTTGAAATTCAGGGAGGCCGCCCCGTGGGGGGCCAGATAGGCACGCGTCTTCGTCGGGGAAGGGGGAGGCGACGGGGGGCTGGAAAAATAACTGGCGTCAATGACCAAATTCTCCCGAACTTTTCGCAACCCCAGGGCCCGAAGAGACGTGACCAACTTCGAAAGTTCCTCGGAAACCAAGCTTGGATCTCCAAACCCTTTCAGATAGAGATTGCCCTCAAGAGTTCCTTCCGAGAGAGAAGTGTCCGAGTGAAGGTCCGTCTTGAAGACGTAGTCCGACTCGAGAAAGCGAAGGGCTGCGGCCGAGACGAAAAGCTTGACGTTTGAGGCCGGGACGAAAAGTTCCTCCCCTCGGCGATCGTAGAGGACCTCTTCATTATCAAGGGATAAGACGTGGACCCCTACCCTCGCGCCCGTCAGGCAGGAATCTTGAAGAAGGCCGCCCAACTTCTCTTGAAGAGGCGAGGCGGGCTTGGGGGGAGGCTCTTGCGCCAGAGGATGAGGGCTCAGCCAAAGGAAAGCGGCCACGAAAAAGAGCGCGGCAGCCCACCCTCGCCGCCGGTGGCCCCCCTCAGGACGTCTCCTCACAAATCCCTCTGCACGCGGGCTAAGGCCCATCCCACTTCTCCGAGACTACCAGGCCCAAAAGTCCCGCCAGCCAGTTAAAACCCACATCCCTGAGATCCCCGAAGCGATTGGGAAGGAGATATGGAATAAACTCGTCAAGAAGCCCGACCGAGAAGACCAGCGCAAGGGCCCGGATCCGAAGGGCCCGCCTATCCTTCGAACCGAGATGTTTCTCCCCTTCATTTTAATTCGACGCGTGGCCCCGGGCCTGAAAATAACGAAAGCTGAAATAAGAGAGAAATCCATACTCGGCGAAGTGGACCTTCTCGACGGGGTTCTCAAGGATCCAGAGAAACCATCCATAGATGCCGGCGGCGGCGAGCAGAAGAGGGCTTGCCTTCCAGGAAAGAGAGCGCCGGAGGAACCCGACGCCGATGGCGAGGCCCAGGAGGACAAGAAAGACCGTGAGAGATCTCTCCGGCACCGCGCCAAATTGATCCCGAAGGGGAATCCAAAGGAGTGGGAGGACGGGAAGGGTCACCAGAATAGCGGCCACATAAGCCCCAAGGGCCCATGCCGATCCCGTCGTCCACTTCCCCCTCAGTGTGCAGGCGAGTCCGCCCGAAGGCCCTTCCTCTTTCATCCCCTGCTCATCTCTTCGATCCAAGCCTCCGAGCACTTGGCCGATTATACAGAAAAGGAAGGAAACCGCCCCACGAAAAGTGGTGAGGGGAAAAGGGTCAACCCGATCTTCTTGGGACAGGGGGGATCTCGTCGAAGGCCCCAAAGCCGGTGGCGGTTCTGAGGCCCGGGGGTGCTGAAAGGATGTCTTGAACCGCCCGAAGAAGGATGGCGATCGTCGCCTCATCACCCCGGATTCCTCCAGGGATCTGCATGCGAACCGAAGGGGCCCCCTCCACCGCAATGGCGTCGTGAGGGTCTGGGGCACCGATGCGCATCTGAAGAAGAAGATTAATCACCGCTTCCCCGGACAAAAACCCCTTCGCCCTCTGCTCGACCCCTGCCACTTCTCCCCTGCCAACCCCCAGGGACCCGGTCAAAAAATCCCGCTCGGCCAGAATGGCTTTCTTTTCTTCTTCTACCGCGTCGAGCTTCCAGCCAAGCCCCTGGGCGATGAGGGCCACAGACTCCCTGAGGCCTGCGTGTCCGAACCGGGGGGAGGGCAGATCTTTCTAAAAATCCTTCGATGACACGCCCATCTTCCTTTGAAGGGGGGCTCGCCGGCTGGCCAAATCCACCACCCGCTCCGCCTGGATATTTTCGATCTCCAGACAATTTCGAGCCAGATCCAGAACGAGGCGGTCCATCACAAGGCCCGGGTTGACTCCGGTCCCCATGACGGCCACCCCTCGCCCTTTTGCCAGCTCGTCCAGCCTTCGGGCTTCCTCGGGATGTTGTAGGGGAAGGAAGGAGAGCTCTTCGGCCGATGAGACGATCCGGCATCCCGCCTCGACGGCCACCAAAATCTGAGGGCGAACATCCTCGTAGAAGGAGGAGGTCGTGTGAAGGACGACCTCGGGCTTCACCTTCAACAGGGTCCCCTCAGGGTCGTCCGAAACCGGGATGCCCAGGGATGACTTCAGACCCAGGACCTGCCCGGCGTCCTGGCCGGCCTTCTCAGGGTCTATATCGACCGCGCCTGCCCACTCGATCCAGGGGGATTCCAGGGCACGAAGGGCGAGGGCCCTCCCGATGGCCCCCAGGCCGTAGCTGAGACAGCGGATTTTCCTATGTGGAGACAACAAGGACCTCCGCTTGTGACGAAAGAGCGCCCCCTGAAATTTTTCGCCGAGGACTATGAAAAATTTTCGGGGGCCGAGGTTTCCGTTAAAGCCAGCGAAGGGTGTTCACGATGAGGCTTTCGCTTGGGCGATCGGCAAAATTTTCGCCGATATGCTGAAAGCGAACGACCCCTTCCGCATCGATGATGAAGGTGGCGGGGCGGGAGATACCCTCTTGAGGGTGGAGGACCCCGAAGCGCCTGATGATCTCTCGATTCGGATCCGGTAGCACGGTGTAGGTGAGCTCAAGCGCCTCGATAGTCCGCTCGGCGGTCTCGGAGTCGTCCGCGCTGAGGACCACAAGAGAAGCCCCCAACCCTTTTATCTCCTCCAAGTGCTGCTCCAGCTGAACCAGCTGGTTTCTGCAAACACTTCAGAAGAGCCCCCGGTAAAAGACGAGGACGACGGGCCCCTTTTTAATGGCCTCCTCGAGCTTGAAATCCGCCACCTCAAAGGCCGGCGCCTTGTCTCCCTCAAGGACAGGGTCAAACGGCCCCGCCCAAAGGGGCGACGCCAGGAATAACAACAGGAGAAATGGAAGGAAAAGATACGAACGAACTGCCTTCATGGTCTTCCCTCCTGCGGTGATGGTGTGGCTCTCAGAACTATTTAAATTTACCATAGACGGGGCCTGTTGACAAGCGAAGCCGCCCGAAAGAAAGTGGGTTCAAATGCCCTTTTGTTGACCTGGCGATCACCTGCATGTTAGGATTTTTTGGATGGCTGACTCTCCCCGCTTTCGCTCCCTTTCTTCTATGCGACAACGCGCCCTTTATTTCCTGCTCCTCGTCATCGTGCTGGTCCCCACTGCCTGCGGACAAGGGGACCAAAACGATCTCAAGGTCCTGACCGTTGGTCTCGAGGCCAACCCCACCCATCTGGACCCCCGCTTTTCTTTGGACGTGGCCTCGGCCCGGGTGACACAGCTCGTTTTCAACAGCCTCCTTCGAAAGGACCGCCAATCCCAGATCGTGCCAGACCTCGCCCTTCGGTGGGAACAGCCGGAACCGACCATTTATGTCTTCCATCTCCGGCAGGGTGTTCAGTTCCACAATGGGCAGCCCTTCACCTCGGCCGACGTGGCCTACACCTTCCGTTCCATCCTGGACGCCACTCTGGGTTCTCCCAAGCGGGGAAGCTACCAAGCCATCCAGGAGATCCAGACCCCAGACCCCCAGACCGTTGTTTTTAATCTGAAGGAGCCCTTCGCCCCCTTCCTGGCCCAGATGGTGGCCCCCATCGTCCCCCATCAGGCGGGCCGAGAGATCGCCCAGTTCAGGGAACACCCCATCGGGACCGGACCCTTTCGATTTGAGGATTTCAGGTCTGACGAACGGATCGAACTCTCCGCCTATGCGGAATATCACGAGGGAAGGCCGAAGCTGGACCGGGTGGTCTACCGGATCATCCCGGACGGGACGGTGAGGCGTCTCGAGCTTGAACGGGGCGGGGTGGACCTGGTGGTAAACGCCCTCTCGCCTGAGAGCCTGGAAGGGCTTGCGACCCGGCCCCACCTCAAAGTCGAGCGCGCCGCCGGGACAAACTTCACCTATCTCGGCTTCAACCTGCAGGACCCCATCCTGAAAGATCCAAAAGTTCGCCTTGCCTTTGCCCACGCCATCGACCGGGCGACCATCATCCAGCATGTCCTAAAGGGGCTCGCCCGCCCCGCCCAAAACCTCCTGGCGGAGACTCACTGGGCCCACGCTGGGGACGTCGCCACATACCCCTACGACCTGGACCGGGCCCGTCAGCTCCTGGACGAGGCCGGCCTGCAGGACCCTGATGGGCCTGGGCCTGAGCCCCGCTTTCGCCTGGTCTTCAAGACCTCTCAGAACGAGGTCCGCCGTCAAGTGGCCGAGGTCATTCAGGCCCAGCTCCAGCAGCTTGGGGTCGAGATCCAGATCCGCAGCTTTGAGTGGGGAACCTTCTTCTCGGACATCCGGAGTGGAAATTTCCAGATTTTTAGCCTCACCTGGGTCGGTGTCCTGGACCCGGACATCTACCACTACATCTTCCACTCCTCGAGCGTCCCCCCTTCGGGGGCCAACCGGGGGCGTTATCTGAACCCGGAGATGGACCGCCTCTTGGAGGAGGGCCGCCGGCTCCTCGACCTTCAGGCAAGGAAAAAGGTCTATGACCAAGTCCAACAGATCCTGGCCCAGGACCTTCCCTACCTGTCCCTGTGGCATTCGACCCACGTGGCCGTCATGCGAAAGGGGGTCGAAGGGTTTGAACTTTATCCCGATGAGTCCATGCACACCCTCAAGGATGTAGACCTCTTGCCTGGGCCCACCACTTCTTCTTCTCCCATCGGCCCTTTGGCGGACCCCCTCTGCCAGGGGTGCGAACCTCTGTCCGGGCCCTCGTAAGGAATGCGGCGCTTTCTTCTCCGCCGCCTCGGACTCCTCGTCCTAGTCGTCCTCAGTATCGTCACCATTGTCTTTTTGATCATCCATCTCATCCCCGGGGACCCCATAGAGGTGATGCTGGGAGAGACAGCCCTCCCCGCCGACCGAGAGGCCCTTCGCCACGCCCTCGGGTTGGATCGTCCCGTCCTCGAGCAGTACGGACGATATCTCTATGGGCTCCTTCAAGGAGACTTGGGAAACAGCATCCACACCCGGCGCCCGGTGGCAGCCCTTCTGGCTGAGCGGATCCCCGCAACCCTGGAACTCACCTTTGCGAGCCTCCTCATCGCCCTTGCCATCTCCATCCCGGTGGGGGTCCTCGCGGCCGCCAAGGCCCGTTCCTGGTTTGACCACAGCTCTATGCTGGGGGCCCTCCTGGGGGTTTCGATCCCCAACTTCTGGCTGGGTCCCATGCTGATTGTCCTCTTCTCTCTGCAGCTCGGCTGGCTACCCGCCTCAGGACGGGGCGGGATCTCCCATCTCATCTTGCCCGCCGTCACCTTGGGGACTGCTCTGGCCGCCATCTTGACCCGGATGACCCGGGCGAGCCTCCTCGAGGTCCTCCCCAAGGATTTCGTCCAAACGGCCCGGGCAAAAGGGTTGAGAGAGGTCTGGGTCCTTATGCGTCACGCCCTTCGAAACGCCCTTATCCCCATCATTACGCTAACGGGCCTCCAGTGCGGGGCCCTACTTTCTGGGGCCATCATCACCGAAACTATCTTCGCCTGGCCTGGGATCGGACGTCTCATCCTGCAGGCCATCGCCACCCGGGACTACCCCCTGGTCCAGGGGTGCGTCCTCGTCTTCGCCCTGGGCTATGTGGGAGTCAACCTGGTGGCGGACCTCCTCTATGCCTGGTCGGACCCCCGGGTCCGTTACAACTAAGCGATGCAGCGACCCACCATCCTCGCTGGCCTCATCATCATAGCTGCCCTCGTTCTGGCGGCGGTCCTGGCCCCGGCACTCGCCCCCCAGCACCCTTTTCAACAGGACCTGGCAGGAGGTCTTGGCCGACCCGGATTACCCCATCTGCTCGGTCAGGACCATCTCGGCCGAGACATCCTGAGCCGGCTCATTCACGGAAGCCGGATCTCCCTCATGGTCGGCCTCATCACGGTGGGGGTGTCGAGCATCGTGGGCATCCTCCTGGGGGCCTTGGCGGGGTACTTCGGAGGGTGGACGGACGAAGTCATCATGCGTTTGACAGACATCTTGCTGGCCTTTCCTGGACTCCTTCTGGCGATCGCCCTCATGGCGGTGAGAGGTCCGGGGATTCCCAACGTCATTATCGCCTTAAGCATCCTGGGGTGGGTGGGGTATGCGAGACTGGTCCGGGGCCAGATTCTGGCCCTAAAGCAGGTGGAGTTTGTCACGGCGGCCCGGGCCCTCGGGGCCCCCTCCCGGCGCATCATCGGCCGCCACCTTCTGCCAAATATCCTCTCACCACTTCTTGTGGAGGCCACCTTCGGAATGGCCGCAGCCATCCTGGCGGAGGCGGGCCTGAGCTTCCTCGGCCTGGG
Source organism: bacterium (assembly GCA_965249615.1). Classification (GTDB taxonomy): domain Bacteria; phylum UBA8248; class UBA8248; order JACPRG01. Next base: position 505,032 of record CBDFMI010000005.1, read on the forward strand.
CACTCAGCCCCCAAATCCAAGCTGGGGGGCCATGTTGAACGAGGGGCGCCGCTTTCTGCTCGAGGCTCCCCACCTCAGCCTCTTCCCCGGCCTCGCCATCATGGTCGTGGTCCTGGCCTTCAACTTCCTGGGGGACGGACTGAGGGACGCCCTGGACCCGACTCTGCGATCCCGCTAGCGAAAACCGATCGTTCTCTTTGGCAGAAACCCTACAGAGAGTGAAAGAAGGCGTTTAAGGGGGGGCGTTCAGGCTCTCAGCTTTTTGAGCCGTCCGGTGGATGGAGGGTGATCCGATGTTCTGGGTCGAAGAAGTTGAAGTCAACGCTGTGACAAACCCGGCACTCCCGGGCCTCGCGAAACTCTCGGGCCTCGTACTGGGGGGTCACCTCTGCGACGTGAGTATCGGCTATGAAATCCCGGTGGACATGGCAGGACTGGCAATAGTTGTTGATGATCCGGTTGTTTTGCGTGGGGGGAAACTTTCCCTTGAGGGCCGCCTTAAGGGGATGGCGAGTACAAGCTGCTGTGGACAAAAATAGGGCGCAAAAACCGAGAAAGAAAATTCCCCCGCCGCTTAAATGTCTTTTTCCTCTTTTTGCCGGAAGGTCTTGAGCCATGGGTGCCCCTTAGCGGGACGGAGGTTCCCCGGCGGACGCCGCTGCGGAGTCCTTCAGTAAGGACAGGTCCTCCTGCAAGGGCACAGGCACCGGATAGTCCCCCGTGAAGCAGGCGGCGCAGAAATGGCCGTCGGGCTTGGTGAGGCCGGGCCCATCCACGGCCTCCAGCATCCCTTTCAGGCTGAGATAGGCCAGGCTATCAGCTCCAAGGAACTTTTCGATCTCCGCGACCGAGTGGCTGGAGGCGATGAGTTCTTCCCGCCGCGGTGTGTCTATTCCGTAGAAACAGGGGCCGATGATGGGGGGGGAGCTGATGCGCATATGGACCTCTGTCGCACCGGCCTGACGGATCATGTGGACGATCTTTCTGGCCGTCGTGGCCCGGACGATGGAATCATCCACCACCACGACCCGCCGGCCCTCCAGGGAGGCCCGCACGGCGTTCAGCTTTATCTTGACGCCGAAATGGCGGATGGCCTGCTCGGGCTCAATGAAGGTACGACCCACATAGTGGTTTCGGATGAGGCCCATTTCAAAGGGAAGACCCGCCTCGCGGGCGTAGCCCATGGCGGCTGGGAGCCCGGAGTCCGGGATTGGGATGACGATGTCGGCCTCAGCAGGGCTCTCGGCGGCCAGGCGCTCGCCCAGACGCCTTCGGACCTGATAGACATTTCGGCCGAAGACGGTGCTGTCGGGCCGGGCGAAGTAGACGAACTCGAAGATGCAGGGGGCGGGGAAGCTCGATTCAAAGGGTCTAAAAGTTCGGATGCCGGCCTTGTCGATGACGACCATCTCGCCGGGCTCAATCTCCCGGACGAGCTCCCCCTCGATGAGGTCCAGGGCGCAGCTCTCCGACGCCAGGACATAGGCGTCCTGTCGGCGACCGAGGACAAGGGGGCGAAAGCCGTGGGGATCGCGGACGCCGACGAGGGCCTCTTCGGTCATGAGGAGAAGGGAGTAGGCCCCCTCCACCATCCCGAGGGCCTCCGCCACCCGGTCCTCAAAAGCCTCTTGGCGCGAGCGGGCGATGAGATGGACAATGATCTCGGTGTCCATCATGGACCGGAAGATGGCCCCCTCGGACTCAAGCCGGCTTCTGATCTCTTTCGCGTTGACCAGGGTACCGTTGTGGGCCAGGGCAACGCTGCCCCGAGAGGTCTTCGCAAGGAGGGGCTGGGCACTGGTCAGGTCGCTTGAGCCCGAAGTGGAGTATCGGTTGTGACCGATGGCGAGGGGGCCGGACAGGCGCTTGAGACGCTCTTCGGTAAACACCTCGGCCACAAGCCCCATGCCCACTTCAGCCCGGAGGGTCTGGCCGTCCGAAGCGACGATGCCCGAACTCTCCTGGCCCCGGTGTTGGAGGGCGTAAAGTCCAAGGTAGGTCAGATTGGCGGCTTCGGAATCCCCGGAGATCCCGAAGACCCCGCAGGCCTCACGCAAACCTTCTGCCACGAGACCTCCATCCTTGCAGGCATCGACCCCCGTGAGGGCCGGGGTGCTTTAGGCAATTCCTCAATGGCCAACCCCTAAGATCTTGGGGTGCGTCGTCGACGGCCGCGACAGAAATGAGACTGTCCCTCATGGGTCTGCAAGAAGACGGCCTCACACTTTTCAGTATATGAAGCCCCTCTCCCAAGTCAAGGACGCAGAGGCAGAAACCGCGACGAGAAGTCCCCATCTGACTAGCCCTCCTTGAGGGCCGTCTGAAGCCCACCCCACCACCGGGCCATGAGAGCCGTCATCTGGATGTCAACGGCGTGGCGGCTGCCCGACTCCCCCTCGAGCTCGATCAGCAGACGCTCTCCCCCGACTTTCCCGATAGGGAGGACAGGAACCGCCGCCTCTTCGCTGAGGGCAAGGAGGCGGGGAAGCCGGTCCTCTGGGAGGGAAACAAGAGCTCGTCCCTGGTCTTCTCCGAAGAGGGCAACGTCGGCCCGCCCCTGGATGGACAGGGATATAGAAGCCCCAAGGGGAGGATCCGTCAGCAGGCCTGCCTCGGCAAGGGCGACGGCGAGGCCCCCGTCCGAGACATCGTGGCAGGATGAAAGGAGTCCTTCGCGGATGGCGGTGCGAATGAGGCCGTGGAGGGCCACCTCCGCCTCGAGATCCATCTTGGGGCAGGGGCCGAGCCTGCTTCCCAGGACGTCCCATAAATAGAGGCTTCCCCCGATCCCTTCGCCAAGACCTCCGAGGAGGACGACGAGGTCTCCCCCCCGCTGAAAAGCCGTCGGACAGAACCGGCCCGCGTCTTCGAGAACTCCCACCATGCCGATGGCGGGGGTTGGGGGGATACTTTTGCCCAGGGTTTCATTGTAGAAACTCACGTTTCCGCTCACGACCGGGACCTCCAGACGCTGGCACGCAGCAGTCACCCCGTCGATGGCCCTGGAGAACTGCCACATCACATGGGGGTCCTCCGGATTCCCGAAATTCAGACAATCGGTGAGCCCAAGTGGCGTTGCCCCTGTTGAGGAGAGATTTCGCGCAGCCTCGACGACCGCGATGGCCCCTCCCTGGAACGGGTCGAGGGAGCAGTAGCGCGAGTTCCCGTCCACGGTGATGGCAATCCCCTTCCGGCTCCCCTTGAGACGGAGTACGGCCGCATCGCCCCCCGGACGGAGGATGGTGTTGGTGCGGACCATGTGGTCGTACTGCTCATAGACAATGTGCTTTGATCCAATCTCCGGGAGACTCAAGAGGGCCAAAAAACATTCCTGGAGGTTTTCTGGTTCCGGGATTTTTTGAAGATCCACGACTGGCTGGGCTTTAGGCGGCGGGGCCTCCGGCCTTTTTAAGAGCGGGGGCCCGTCGGCCAGGAGTGCGGCAGGAACTCTCGCCACCTCTTCTTCCCCATCCAGGACAGTCAGGTGGCCATCCCCCGTCACCTCTCCGACGATTGAGAACTCAAGGTCCCATTTGGCGAAAACCTCTTCGGCCGCCCGAACCCCCTCCGGACGCAGGACCATGAGCATCCGTTCCTGGGACTCGGAGAGCATCACCTCATAGGGGCTCATCCCGGGCTCCCGCCGAGGGACGCGGGAGACATCGATCCGAATACCGGCCCCCCCGCGCGCGGCCATCTCGGCGCTGGAGCTCGTGAGGCCACCCCCGCCCATATCCTGAAGGCCGACCACCCCTTCGATGTCACGGATTTCAAGACAGGCCTCAAGGAGAAGCTTTTCCAGAAAAGGGTCTCCCACCTGAACAGCGGGCCGCTTTTGCTCGGCCCCTTCGCCAAAGGCGAGAGAGGCCATGGCCGCCCCGTGAATGCCATCGCGGCCCGTCCTGGCCCCCACGTAGGCGACGGGGTTCCCCACTCCCCCCGCCCTCGCCCGGAGGATCCGATCCTTTGGGACAAGGCCGAGGGCGAAAACATTCACCAGGGGATTTCCGGCGTAGTCGGGGTCAAAGGCGATCTCCCCCCCCACCGTCGGGATCCCAATACAATTCCCATAGCCCGCGATCCCGGCCACCACCTGGGTCATCAGGTAGCGGGTCCTTGGCTCGCTGAGGTTTCCAAAGCGGAGGGAATTCAAGAGGGCGATGGGTCTTGCCCCCATGGTAAAGATGTCCCGCAGGATCCCCCCGACTCCCGTCGCCGCCCCCTGGTAGGGCTCGATGAAGGAGGGGTGGTTGTGGCTTTCCATCTTCAGGACGGCGGCGAGCCCATCCCCAAGATCCACGGCCCCCGCATTCTCGCCCGGCCCCTGCAGCACGGACGGCCCCTCGGTGGGAAGGCGTCGAAGATAGGTCTTTGAGGTCTTGTAGCTGCAGTGCTCATTCCACAGGGCAGAGAAGAGGCCAAGCTCGGTGAAGGTGGGGGTCCTGCCCAGGGTTTTCAGGATGTGGTGGTACTCTTCAGGGGACAGACCGTGCTCAAGGGCCAGGGTCTCGGTAACAGGGGCTCCATGGGAGGTCACGAGAGGCCGTTTTTACCCGCCAGGAGGGATTCGAAGATGAGCCTGCCGTCCTCTCCGCCCAGGCAAGCCTCTGAGGCCCGTTCCGGGTGAGGCATCAGGCCAAGGACGTTTCTTTTGGAATTGCAGATCCCGGCGATGTGGGAAAGGGACCCGTTGGGATTGGCCTCCTCCGAGAGATCTCCCCGGGCGGTGCAATATCGAAAGACAATCTGCCCCTCCCCTTCCAGCCCCTTTAAAATCTCGGGGTCGGCAAAGTAATGCCCGTCCATATGAGCGATGGGGAGTTTGAGGACTTGTTGCGGTTCGCACCTTCGGGTGAACGGCGTCTCCTTCGTCTCCACCCGGACGAAGACATCCCGGCAAATAAAGGAAAGAGAGCGGTTTCGGAGCATCGCCCCAGGCAGGAGCCCAGCCTCCAGGAGGATCTGGAAGCCATTGCAGATCCCCAGGACCAGCCCCCCCTTTTGGGCATACTCGATGATGGCCTCCATAACGGGCGAGAATCTCGCGACGGCCCCGGTTCGAAGATAGTCGCCGTAGGAAAACCCCCCGGGCAGGATGACGCAGTCTATCCCTTTCAGGTCCCGGTCCTTATGCCAAAGAAAACGGACCTCCTGCCCCAGGACCTCCTTCACCACTTCATGGCAGTCGTCGTCGCAGTTGGACCCAGGGAAGGTGACGACGGCAAACTTCATCCGTTCACCCCTGGCGTCCCAGACGCCTCCCCGTCCAGCTCAAAGCGGAAGTCCTCGATGATGGGGTTCGCCAGGAGCCGCTCACACATGGATTGAAGGCGCGAGCGGAGCTGGTCAGAAGAGGAGCCTTCGAGTTCCAGCTCGATGAACTTCCCCACCCTGACCTCTTGAACCTCCTGGAAGCCCAGACTGACTAAGGCCCCTCGGACGGTCACCCCCTGTGGGTCGACAACCCCCGCTTTATAAGTGATGTAGACCTTGGCTCGCGCCATCACGCATCAACCCTCAAGACGCCGCAGGACCTCCTGATAGGCCTCTCCCACCCCTCCGAGGTCCCTTCGGAATCGGTCCTTGTCTAACTTCTCACTGGTCTTCAGATCCCACAGACGACAAGTGTCCGGGGTGACCTCGTCTGCCAGCAAAAGGTCACCGGCGTCACCCCCCATCACGCGGCCAAACTCAAACTTCAGATCTACCAGGATGAGACCTTTTGTCTCAAAGAATTTCCGAAGGACTGCGTTGGCCCGGCCTGCAACCTCCCTGACTTCCTTCAAGGTCGCCTCATCAGAGAAGCCAAAGACGAGGATATGCTCTTCATTGAGGATGGGGTCTCCGAGGTCGTCGCGCTTATAGTACCATTCTGTGATGGAACGAGGGAGTTTCACCCCTTCTTCCAAGCCCACGCGTTTCGCCAAACTCCCGGCGACCACGTTTCGCACCACCACTTCGATGGGGATCATCTCCAGACGCTTGACCAGCATCTCCTGGTCGCTGAGCTTTTTGATGAAGTGGGTGCGGACCCCTTCAGATTCCAGGCGCTCGAAGAGAAGGCAGGAGATGGCGTTGTTGATGGCGCCCTTGGACTCCACGACCCCCCGCTTCTTCGCGTCAAAGGCCGTCATGTCATCCTTAAAGTACTGGATGAGCTGGTCGCCGCTTTCGGTCGTGAAGAGGATCTTGGCCTTTCCTTCTGAGATTTTTTGGCGCTCCATTTCGTCCCTAGAACCTCTGTTCGTCAGGGGGGCCGAAGACCCGCCCGAAGAGAGTCCCCACATGGGCCACATGGGGCGACAGGTCAAAACAGGCCGCCAGCGCCTCGGGGGACAAGTGGGTTTTTAGTTCAGAATCCTCATTAACTATTTCATGCAGATTTTTGTTTTCGTTGACCGATTTAAATGACAACCTCTGAACGGTCTCGTAGGCCGCCTGTCGTGATAGGCCCGCCTCAAGGAGGGCCAGCAGGACCTGCTCGGAGTGAATGAGTCCGCGGCTCAGGTCGAGGTTTCGCCGGATCGCCTCTTTATTCACCACCAGGCCATCCATCAGCTCTGTAAGGCGCGTCACCATATAGTCGACCAAGATGGTGCTGTCGGGCAGGATGACGCGTTCCACCGATGAGTGGCTGATGTCCCGCTCGTGCCACAGCCCCACATTCTGAAGGGCCGTCGCCGCATTGGCCCCGACGACCCGGGCAAGCCCCGTCAGCTGCTCCGACACGATGGGGTTTCGCTTGTGGGGCATGGCGGAGGAGCCTTTTTGCCCCTTCCCAAAGGCCTCGGCCACCTCCCCCACTTCGGTGCGGGAGAGGTGACGAATCTCCGTTGCTATCTTGGCCACGCTGGCGGCGATGAGGGCGAGGGCGCTCATATACTCGGCGTGGCGGTCCCGCTGGATCACCTGAGACGCTATCGGGGCGGGACGAAGGTTGAGGCGCTCGCAGACATATTCCTCGACTCGGGGGGAGATGTGGGCGTAAGTCCCGACGGCCCCCGCGATCTTCCCCACCCGGACAGCTTCCTTCGCCCGAGTCATCCGACCTGCCCCCCGGCCCACCTCCTCAAACCACAGCGCCAGCTTGAGGCCGAGCGTGATGGGCTCGGCGTGAACGCCGTGAGTCCGGCCCACCATGACGAGGTCCTTGAACTCCATGGCCCGTCGGGTGAGCACCTGTCGAAGGGAGGCGAGGTCTTGCAGGATGAGGTCCGCCGCTGTCGACATCTGAAGGGCAAGGGTGGTGTCGAGGAGGTCCGAAGAGGTGAGCCCCCAGTGGATATAGCGGGCGTGGTCCCCGACCGTCTCTTCCAAGTGGGTGAGGAAGGCGATCACATCGTGACGCGTCTCCTTCTCGATCTCAGCCACCCGGGCCGGATTTATTTTGGCCTTCTTTCGGACTTCTCCAGGGACCTCTTTCGGTATTCGTCCCTCTGCGGCCAGGGCCTCCAGGACGAGACACTCGATCTCCACCCAGTGGGCGAGCTTGGTCTCCTCGGTCCAGATCTTCCCCATCTCGGGACGGGTGTAGCGACTGATCACCCCAAATCCTCCCCGGCTCTCAATTCTGAAAAACAGCCGTCGGGCGGCGCGAAGCGGCAACGCACAAGGAGACCCCGGACCCGTCCAGGACCGCCTTTGCTGTGCCCTTGGCCCGATCCGGGCGGTTATTGGTCTCACTCAAATGGGCCAAGACGACCTGCCGAAGCCCTCGGTGCTGCACCTGCGCCAGGAGGGCTGCCGCCTCGTCATTGGCCAGGTGCCCAAGGGGGCCCGCGATCCGGGCCTTCACCATGGAGGGATAGGGGCCCTCCTCCAGGAGGCGGCGGTCATGGTTCGCCTCCAGGATAAGGCAATTTACGCCCGAAAGGGCAGCCACAAGGTCTATTGTGATCGCCCCGATGTCAACCGCCACCCCAATTTTCGTCCCTTCAAAGGAAATAAGAAAGCCCACGGGCTCGCGCGCGTCGTGGGGGATCTGAAAAGTTTCTATCTCAAAGAGTCCGAGGGAGAAGGAGTCCCCCGTGCCAAAGAGCACCCGGTCGCCAGGATATCCTCCCCAATCCGCAGTGAGACCCTGGGACGTCCCGGCAGTCATGTGGAGTGGGACGCCGTAACGCTTGAAAAAAGGGCCAGCCCCTCGGACGTGATCCCCATGCTCATGGCTGAGAAGGATGGCCTGAAGGTTTTCAGGGCAGGCGCCGATAGATTTAAGTCTGACTTCGATCTGGCGGGCCGAAAACCCCGCGTCCACAAGAAAACTATACCCCTCCGCCTCACAGTAGAGGGCGTTTCCGGTGCTGCCGCTTCCCAGGAAAACCAGCCTAATCGCCCCCCCCCTTCTGGCCAGAATGTCGTCGATCTCGGATCATGGCGTAGAGAAGAGGGAGGAGAATTTCATGATGGCCTGTGATCTGATACCCCTTTCCCTGCGGCTCGACCGGTCGCGTCACCACATTTTGGGTGGGCCGATAATGACGAATCATGTCAAAGTCAACGGCGATAAAGTCGTGGGGTTTCCCCGTCAGATTTCTCGCTACGTTAAGGGCCTTTAGAAAGATCTCGGGCATGAGGACCGCCGATCCCAGATTGATGAAGACGCCCCCCCGGTCCAGTCCAATGACCTCTTGGGCAAGAACCTGAAAATCCCGGTAGGTGGCACAGCCGAGGGCGCCGGCGTCCACTCCGGGGTGCATGTGGACAATATCGGAGCCCAGCGCCACGTGGAGAGTGGCCGGGACCCCCTTTTTATAGGCCGCCGCCAGAATGCTCAGATCTTTCCGGGGGAAATCCCCCTCTTGGATCTCCTGACCCAGGGCCTGCCCAAGACCGTAACCGGAGTTCTCCGCCCGTCGGACCGCACGGTGATAAACGGCGCCCGTCTCCTCGGCCATCCCGAAATCCCCCTGGGGAAGACCCTCCCCCACTTCCTCCGAGGTCTGGCCCGCAAGGGCCATCTCGATCTCGTGGACGGCAATGGCGCCCGTTCCCGCAACGGCCGTCAGGATCCCCCGGTCGATGAGATCGATGATGAGACGGCTCAGGCCCACCTTGATAGGATGGGCCCCCATGGACAAGATGACCGCCCGACCTGATGAGACGGCCGACACCACCCCATCTGCCACTGCCCGAAGGTCCGCCCCCTTCAAGACGGGAGGGATGATGGCTTCGACCCCTCCTCCGGGGCGGTAGGCCCCCGGGTCGGCCAGGACCTCTTTGCCCACTTTGCTCTTTCGAGTCGAAAGGGGGTAGGTCCGGGTGTCCTGAAACTCAAGATGTTTGTGGGGAGGCTTAGATCCCACGGCAATGGACCTCCAGGCGCATTAGCCGCCTCGATTTCGCAGGGACGCCATCAGCCCAGTCGTTGAGAAGCCCGGAAGGAGCGAGACGATCTCCACGCGGCCCCCATAGGCCTCCACAATCCCTTTGCCGACCACCTCATGGGGCTCGTAATCTCCCCCCTTCACGAGGACATGGGGGCGAAGGGCACGAATGAGACGGGAGGGGGTCCTCTCGCGGAAGACCACCACATAATCCACAAAACGAAGGGCCGCCATGAGCTCGGCCCGCTGCTGCAAGGGAAGGATGGGACGCCCCGGCCCTTTCAGGGAGCGGATCGAGGCGTCATCGTTCAGGCCCACAACAAGGAGATGCCCGAGGGCCCGGGCCCGCTGAAGGAGATAGAGGTGCCCGGTGTGTAGAAGGTCAAAGCAACCATTGGTAAAAACCACGGTCTGCCCATCGTTCCTCGCCTGGTCGATACGTTCCCTCAACGCAACAAGGGGGAGGACTTTTTGAGCCGCATGGGAGAGACCAGAGTCGAGGGCACTCGCCAGGCCGGAAAGGCCAACGGCCTTTGTCCCCACCGTTGCCACCACCAAGCCCGCCGCCACGTTGGCCAGTCGGGCCGCTTCGGCGAGTGGGGCGCCGCCAAAGGCTGCAAGACCGAAAATGGCCGCCACCGTGTCCCCCGCACCCGTCACATCATAGACCTCGTGGGTCTGAGCGGGAGGCAGATGGGTGGCCCCTCCGCCACGCCCATAGAGGGTCATCCCCTGTCCACCGCGGGTCACCAAAAAAGCCCTCGCTCCGGTCGTCCGAAGAAGCCCCCTCACTCTGGAGGCGAGAGGCTTTTTGTCCTGGGTCTGGCCGCGGGCCGTCGCCTGCGTTGCCCGAATGACCTCTTCTTCATTCGGCGTGATGAAGTCAGCCCCCTGGTAGCGACTGAAGTGGACGTCCTTTGGGTCGACCAGGACCGGACAGGCCGCCCGGGCGGCGGCGGAAAAAATTTCCTCCAGGACGCGGTCCGTCAAGACCCCCTTTGCATAGTCAGAGCAGATGATGCCGCGGGCCCGGCGCGAGAGCCTTTTGAGTGCCGAGCACAACCGCCTCTCATGGGCCCCCCCCAAGGGTTTTAGATCCTCCCGGTCGATGCGAAGGACGTGCTGATTTCGGGCGATGACCCGCATCTTCCGCACAGTGGGACGGTCGGGTAGGGAGAGAACACCCTCGGTGTTGATCCCCTGGGTTTTCATCAGACGGCGAAGATGTCTGCCCTCGGCATCCGCCCCTACCACCCCTATCAGGCGCACTGGACACCCGAGGGAGGCGAGGTTGTGGGCGACGTTGGCGGCCCCCCCCATGGACTCGGCCTCGTGATGCCAGCGAAGGACCTGGACAGGGGCTTCGGGAGAGATGCGGTCCACCTCACCCCAGACATAATGATCGTAGATGAGGTCTCCGATGACGAGAACGGGCCTAGGATCATCCAGACCGGCCCAGGTGCCAAGGGCGGATCGATCCTGCTTTTGCCCACTGACCCTCTTTCGCCTCTTTACAGTCCGCCCGGCTATGATTTTTGCCCCTTCTCGGATTTCTCGGCCAGTTTCAGACGGCCTTCCACCTCGCCACAGATGACGTGGAGGATTGTTCTGTGGGCTTCCTGGACGAGGGGCGTCTCATGGCTTGGGACAATGAGGGCCACATTGACCACCCGTTTGATGCGCCCCCCGTCGGAGCCGAGGAGCCCCACCGTCTTCGCCCCGCGGTCCTGGCCCCGCCGGAGACCCCGGTAGACGTTTTCCGATTCACCACTCGTGCTGATCCCCACGACCACGTCCCCGGGCTCCGCCAGGGCCGCCACCTGGCGTTCAAAGATGGTGGCAAACCCATAGTCGTTTCCCACAGACGTCAGGACGGAGGTGTCCGTACTGAGGGCGATGGCGGCAAGGGGTCTTCGCTCGATCCGAAAGCGGCCGACCAGTTCCGCAGCGGCGTGCTGGGCGTCAGCGGCGCTGCCGCCATTTCCGAAGAGGAGCATCTTTCGCCCCCTCGAGAGGGCTTCTGTGATAAAGGCCGTGGCTTGCTCTACGGCCTCCACCAAAAAAGTCTCCTCCAAGGCCTCCAGGAGAGTACGCCGCTCTAAGAGAGCCCCTTTCCAATAAGGGGTGGCCCCTTCGGTTCCCTTGACCATCCTTCCTCCGTTTAGAGCTGTCCTTCGTCGGCGAAACTATAGTAGCAGCCGTCGCCGACGACGAGATGGTCCAGGACGCGGATCCCCAGGATCTCTCCGGTCTCTTTGAGACGACGCGTGATCTTGACATCATCTTCGCTCGGCTCGGGGTCCCCGCTCGGATGGTTGTGCACAAAGATGACAAAGGCCGCAGACTCCCGAAGGGCTGGCCCAAAAGCCTCCCGGGGATGGACAACGCTCTCGGTGAGAGAGCCCTCCGAGACGGTTTCCACCTTCAACAATTGGTTCCTGGCGTTGAGGAGGATGACCTGGAAAAGCTCCTTTCGCCGGCCCACGAGGGAGGGGCCGAGATAGCCCGCCACATCCTCGTTCGTGTTAAAGCGGGGCGAAGGGCCCTCCGCCCGGCTAAGAAGGCGACGGCCCAGCTCGAGCGCCGCCTTCACTTGGGCGGCTTTGGCAGGGCCCATCCCAGTAACCTCGCAGAGCTCGGCCACCCCAGCCTCCTCCAAAGTCCGAAGGTCTCCAAATCGGTGGAGCAGGCCCCGGGCAAGATCCAAAGCGCTTCCGCCCTGGGTGCTCCCCGTTCGAAGGATGATAGCGAGGAGCTCCGCCTCTCCCATGGACCTCGCCCCCTGGGCCATCAGCCGCTCCCGGGGACGCTCTCCCACAGGCCAACCCCTAATGGCGGTGGGATAAGGACGGGGGGAGTTCACAGGGGTTCCCCTTCTTCGAGCGGATCACGCCGCCTGAAGTTTTCCCCGAAAGTAATGGATGGTGGTGGCGAGCCCTTCCTCCAGCCCCACCTGGGGTTGCCATTCCAGGAGTTCCTTGGCTCGCCGGATATCGGGCTGACGAACCTTCGGGTCATCGACCGGAAGGGGCCCGTATTGGACAGAACTCTTGCTCTCCGTCACCCGGAGAATGGCCCCCGTGAGTTCCTGGATGGTGATTTCCGAGGGATTTCCAAGGTTCACGGGCTCCACGCAGGAGGAATTTATCAGGCGATATATCCCCTCGACCAGGTCCGAAATATAACAGAAACTCCGGGTCTGAGACCCGTCCCCGAAAACGGTAAGGGGAACTCCTCGAAGGGCCTGGGAAAAGAAGGCGGGGATGGCCCGGCCATCTTCAAGACGCATGCGAGGTCCATAGGTGTTGAAGATCCGGGCAATTCGGGTGGGAAGCCCATGGACACGGTGATAGGCCATAGAGAGGGCTTCGGCGTAGCGTTTGGCTTCGTCATAGACCCCCCGGGGGCCGATGGGATTCACATTGCCCCAGTAGTCCTCCTTCTGGGGGTGCTCCTTGGGGTCCCCGTAGACCTCGGAGGTAGAGGCCAGCAGAAAGGTGGCCCCTTGAGCCTTGGCCAGACCGAGGGCGTTCAGGGTTCCAATGGCTCCCACCTTCAGGGTCTGGATGGGGAGTTCAAGGTAATCAAGCGGACTCGCGGGGGAGGCGAAATGGAAGACGAAATCCACGTGTCCGTCGACGGAGATGTAATTAGTGACGTCGTATTCGAGGAACCGAAACCCCTGACCGCTCAGGTGGGCGATATTCTCGTCGTTCCCCGTGAGGAGGTTGTCCATGCAGATCACCTCGTGGCCCTTTGCCAAGAGGTATTCGCAAAGGTGAGACCCGATAAAGCCGGCCCCCCCTGTGACGAGACTCTTTAGCGGCCTCACCCTCAGGGCCGCCCAAGACTGTGGTATTCAAACCCAAGGCGCCGCTTCCGTTCCGGGTCATAGATGTTGCGACCGTCGAAGATGACGGGCCGGGCCATGAGCTCTTTAATGCGCGCCATGTTCAACTGGCGGAACTCCCGCCACTCCGTCAGGACGGCCAGGGCGTCGGCCCCCTCGGCCACCTCGTAAGAGCTCTGACAAAACTGCACGTCGTTGAAGATGCGGCGGGCGTTCTCCATGGCCACCGGGTCATAGACCTTGACCCGGGCCCCCTCGGCCTGAAGCCCCTGGATGATCTCCACGGACTTGGCGTCCCGCATGTCGTCGGTGTTGGGCTTGAAGGCGAGGCCCAGAACCCCAACATTCTTCCCCTTGAGCCCTCCCAATTTTTCCCGCATCAGACCCAAAAAGCGGGCGCCCCGGTCTCGGTTGATCGCTTGGGTCGCCTTGAGGAGGTCGAATTCGTAGCCGAACTTGTGAGCGGTGTGAATCAGAGACTCCAGGTCCTTGGGGAAACAGGACCCCCCGAATCCAAGGCCCGCCTGGAGAAACTCCTTCCCGATGCGCTGGTCATAGCCCATCCCCTTGGCCACGTCCTCCACACTCGCGCCGGCGCGCTCACAGATATTGGCGACCGCGTTGATGAAGGATATCTTGAGCGCCAGAAAGGAGTTGCTGGCATATTTGATCATCTCAGCGCTGTAGACATCGGTGATGAGCATGGGCCGCTCCAGGGGGGCGTAGAGCTCAAGGAGGCGCATCGCTACATTCTTGTTGGGGGCCCCGATCACGATCCGGTCAGGCGCGAGGGTGTCCTGGATGGCAGAACCCTCACGCAGGAACTCCGGATTGGAGACCACATCGAAGTCCACATCGCTGCGCTTATCTCGTTCGATGATCTCCGAGACTAAATCCCCCGTTCCAACGGGGACCGTGCTCTTGTTAACGATGACCTTGTAATGGTTGATGGAGCGGGCAATGGCCTTAGCGGCCTGCTCCACGAAGGAGAGGTCCGTCTCGCCATTGTCCCGGGGGGGAGTCCCGACGCAGATAAAGATGATGTCGGAGGCCCGCACCGTCTCATCGAGATCGGTGCTAAAGGAGAGCCTGTTATCGGCCACGTTTCGGTGGACCATCTCCTCCAGCCCCGGCTCGTAGATGGGCATCTCCCCGCGGCGCAGGAGGTCGATCTTCTCCTTGATAATGTCAACACAGATGACGTCGTTGCCGAGGTCCGCGAAGACGGCCCCCGTCACGAGACCTACATATCCCGTCCCAAAAACTCCTACCTGCACTGTCCGCCTCCCTGGGTTCTCATCATCGGTTGGCGTACATCCGCTCGTAGTAGGCGCGGAACTCCCCGTCCCGAATGGGCCGCCACCAGCCAGGGTTCTCCACGTACCAGCGGACCGTCTTCGGTAAACCCTCCTCCAGGGTAACCTTGGGGGACCAGCCCAGTCTGCGCTGGAGCTTCTTTGCGGCGACGGCGTGGCGGCGCACATGGCCCGGGCGGTCCGTCACACTCTGGATGAGGTCTTCAGGCTTCTCGAGAGTTTTTAAAATAACGCGGGCCATCTCAAGGATGGTCCGCTCCTCCCCCGTCCCGATGTTGAAGATCTCGCCCTCGATCCCCGGGGCCTGGGCCAGAAGCTCCAGGGCTCGGCAGTGGTCCTCTACGTGGACCCAATCCCGGCTGTTCAGCCCGTCGCCGTAGACGGGGAGGGGTTTATCTTCCATCGCATTGGTGATGAAGAGCGGGATCATCTTCTCCGGGTACTGAAAGGGCCCGTAATTATTGGAGCAACGGGTGATCACGACGGGGGTCCCGTAGGTGGCGAAGTAGGCGAAGGCGAGACGATCCCCCCCGGTCTTGCTGGCCGCATAAGGGCTCTTCGGCATGAGGGGGTCCTCTTCTGTCGAGGGTTTTTGTTCGGCCTCGCCGTACACCTCGTCGGTGGAGACTTGGACAAACCGCCGGATGGAGGACTCCCGGGCGGCCTCGAGCAGGACATGAACGCCCAGCATGTCCGTCCGGATGAAGGAGGCGGGGTCGCCAATGGAGCGGTCCACATGGGTCTCGGCAGCGAAGTTGACGATCAGGTCCACCCGCTCGATCAAGGGGCGCACGTCTTTGGGCTCGGCGATGTCGCCCTGATGAAACTCATAGTGGGGATGCTCGGCCAGATCCGACAAGTTTTCATGGTTCGCGGCGTAGGTGATCTTGTCGAGGTTGATGACGTGAAGGTCGGGCTTTTGACCGAGGAGGTGGCGGATGAAATGGCTCCCAATAAATCCAAGACCCCCCGTGATGAGCCAGGTCTCCATGGGCCTCAGCCGTCCTTTCGGTCCCAATCGTAGGGGACAGGCCCCCCGTGAGGCGGGAGGCGGTGCTCGTCCGGGGCCTCATGGCGGTAAACCTCGGTGGGGACATTGATCATGAGCACCACGTCCTCCCCGATGGATTTGAACCCGTGATAAACATAGGGGGGGATCTGAACAAGGAGGGGGTTTCGCTCCCCCATGAAGAACTCATTGACGAGGCCGTGGGTGGGGGAATCCTTCCGGGAATCGTAGAGGACCACCTTGGCCATCCCACGAACACAGACGAAGTGATCTACCTGCCCCTTATGATAATGCCAGGCCTTGACCACGCCGGGATAAGCGGCTGTCACGTAGACCTGGCCAAAGCCCTGGAAGAGGTCATCGTCTTTCCGCAGGATCTCCATCAGCCAACCCCGTTCGTCGGGGATAACCTTCAGGCTTTTCGCCTGGACCCCCTCGATGAGGCGGCTCGACGCCTTCACCTCCGCTTTTCCGCTCACTGTACTACCACTTGGGAGTAATCTCCCACCATGAAACGGCACGCTTCGGGTTTCAGGGAGGACCGTGTAATGACGGCGTTTCGGCCAATGAGGCTATCCGTGATCCGTCGCGGGATCCCCGAGGTCCGGCTCCCCTCCAGCAGGATGCTGTTCTCGATCTCGCAGGAGTGGACTCGAACGCGTGGCCCCAAGGCGGTAAAAGGACCAATGTAGGAATCCTTCACCTCAGCCCCCTCTCCGATCACGGCCGGGCCCCGGATGATGCTGCGGACCACTCGGCTGCCGGGGTCGAGGACCACCTTGAACTCGATCCGGGAATCCTTGTCCACGTCTCCGTCCCGCCGGTCCTCTATGTCATCCAGGATGAGGCGGTTTGCCTCGAGAAGGTCTTCCAGCTTTCCTGTGTCTTTCCACCAACCCTTGACCACGTGGGAGTGGACCTTCCGTCCATCGTCAATGAGGTGCTGGATGGAATCAGTGATCTCTAGCTCTCCGCGGGCCGACGGCCGGATGGCCCGGGCCGCGTCAAAGATTTGGGAGTCAAACATGTAGACCCCGACGAGGGCTAGATTGCTCTTGGGGCTGGCCGGCTTCTCCTCCAGACGGATGACGCGCCCATCCCGAAGCTCCGCCACTCCGAACTCGTTTGGGTTTGGGACCGGGCAAAGAAGGACCATGGCGTTGGGCTGTGCAGACTCGAACTCCCTCACTAGGTCAGAGATCCCCCCCTTGATGAGGTTGTCCCCGAGGTACATGACGAAAGGAGAGTTTTGAAGGTAAGATTCCGCTGTAAGGACCGCATGGGCCAGGCCAAGGGGGTCTGACTGTTCGATGTAGGTAACCTCCAACCCCCAGCGACTCCCGTCGCCAACGGCCGCCTTGATGTCCTCCTTGGTGTCCCCCACGACGATGCCAAGCTCCCGGATCCCCGCCTCTCGAATGGCCTCGATACCATAAAAGAGGACAGGCTTGTTCGCCACGGGGACTAACTGTTTGGCGTTGGTATGAGTGAGGGGGCGAAGCCGGGTCCCCCGTCCCCCGCTTAGGATGAGACCTTTCACCTACAAAACCCCTCCCACGAGGAGGCGAAAACCACCGCTCGGGGTGTGTGAGAAAGGGGCGACCTTTCCGACGGACAAACCGCCCCTCCGTGGCTCTCCACCGGGAGAAATTCTGAAGCGAGCTCTATATCAGGATCCCTTCCCGTTTAGGTGCCACCATATCCCACCGTCTCCTCTCAAGTCAAGATTTGTGCCGGTCCACAACGCACGAGACACGGGGGCCGAAGGGCCTTTTTACACCCTGGCGTGGGGGTCAAAAAGTTTCTGGTGCTCGTCTTGGGCGAAGCGGTCCGTCATCCCGGCGACGTAGTCGCAGATGACCCTCTCGGCCCCCTCCGACCCTGTCTGAATCTTTTCAAACACCCGGGGCGGGAGCTGCTCGGGCCGCTTGAGGTAGGCCTGGAAGACGTCCGTCAAAATTCGATCGGCCTTGTTCTCCATCCTTATCACACGGTGGTGCCGATACATGTGGCGAAAGAGGTACGCCTTGAGAGCGGCGTTCTTCTCGGCGACAGCTTCACTGAATCTGACTATGCGGTCGGGGTGAGCCCGCACCTCGTCGGGGTTCTGGACCCTAAGGGCCCCTAGCCTCTCCTCCGTGGTATTGATGACGTCGCCCACCTGCTCGTTGATCACCCGGCGGATGGTTTGGTGCTTGTGGACGCGGAACTCCGCGCTTGGGCATTCCGAAACGGCCGCCTCGTAGTGCGCGCGCCAGAGATCGATGGTCATGAGGTGTTTTGGCTCCAACATGTTGGAAGACAGACCGTCGTCGATGTCGTGGTTGTTGTAGGCGATCTCGTCGCAGAGGTCCGCGACCTGCGCCTCAAGCGGTGGGGAGGGTCCGGGCTTCAGATCGGGGTGAACCTCCTCGGGGCCGGGCCGGTCAAACTCCCTTGTGTGCTTGCCGATCCCCTCCAAAGTCTCCCGGGTGAGGTTCAGACCCTTGAAGCCAGGGTAGCGGTCCTCGAGAATCTCGACCAGCCGCAGTCCTTGCCGGTTATGCTCAAAACCCCCATGGCCCTCCATGAGACGGTTGAGGACCGCCTCTCCCGAATGTCCAAAGGGGGGATGGCCGAGATCGTGGGCGAGGGCGATGGCCTCGGCCAGGTCTTCGTTCAGACGAAGGGCTCGGGCGATAGTCCGGGCCATGGAAGCCGTCTCCAGGGTGTGCGTGAGGCGCGTGCGAAAATGGTCCCCCTCGTGATAGACGAAAACCTGGGTCTTATATTCGAGGCGGCGAAAAGCCCTGGAGTGAACGATCCGGTCCCGGTCCCGCTGAAAGGCGGTCCGGAAAGGATGCTCTGCCTCGGAATGTTTTCTGCCTCGAGAGTCCCGGGATCTGATGGCATAAGGGGCAAGATGCCGGATCTCCTGATCTTCCATCTCCTCTCGCGTCAACAACGCAGGCCGCCTTCGGACCCCATCCTCTTAAAAGGTCTCCGGTTTGAGTGCCCCCGGCGGGGCAAATTTTTTGGGCTCGAGCTCACTTGATGAGGCGCCTTTGGATCATGCGGACCGCGAGAAGATAGAGGAAGACCGAGGCCACCGTCAACCACAGAAGGGCCGGGAGGACAATCCCCAGTCCCTCTCCCAAGGTCAAGGCGCGCACGGCGTTCACCGCATGAGTCAGGGGAAGGGACCAGGCCGCCCACTGGACGACAGGACCAAAATCTGAAACAGGAAAGAAGATCCCCGAGAGGAAGAACATGGGCGTGATGAGGATCGTGTAGTGGTAGTTGAAGAAGAAATAGGACGGGGACAGGGCGGTTACGATCATCCCGATGGAGGCGAAGAGGAAGCCTTGGATGAAGACGACGGGGAAAACGAGGAGGACAAGGGGGGAGCGCACCAGGCCGAAAATGGCCATGACCACTATCATGGTGAAAGCGCTGAGAACAGCTCGGGTGGTGGCCCACAAGATGTCTCCCGTCACGATGTCACCCACCGAACAGGGCGTGGCCAGAATGCTGTCGTAGGTCCTCTGATGCGTCATCCGGGTGAAAGCGCCATAGGTGGACTCCAGAGAGGAAGACCACATAGAAGAGGAAACCACGAGGCCCGGCGCGATGAACTGGAGGTAGGGGACATCCCCCCCCAGCCGGATATAGGCCCCCACGCCAAGGCCCCATCCCCAGAAGATAGACGAGATGCTCCCCCAGGTTTCCCACGATGGCGGCTAGATAATAACCCCGAAAGGAATCCCGGTTCCGCTGCCAAACCCGCAGGGCCCCACGTGAGACATCTGGGAGAATGGCCACCAGGGCGTTCATTCCCTCAGCTCCCTCCCCACCACCCTGAGAAAGAGATCCTCCAAGGTGGCGGGCCGATGGAGGATATTCTCCACCCGGACCGCCTTAAGGGCCTGCACAATTTCCCCGGCACGATCGCTAAAAAGATAAAGGGTGTCTCCTGATCGCTCGATGGTGTATGCATCGCCGGGGATCTGCGCCAGAAGGGCCGCCTCCTCCTCTTTCTCCACCCGAAGCTCCACCACCTCCCGACCTACCCTCCTCTCCACCAGGTCTTGGGGGGAACCCTCGACAACAATCCGCCCCCGATCCATCACCACCACCCGGTCGCAGAGCTGGGCCGCTTCTTCCATGTAATGAGTGGTAAGGAGGAGAGTCACCCCTTGGCGCTTCAGGTGGCGAAGGCGCTGCCAGATGAGGTGGCGGGCCTGGGGGTCAAGCCCGGTTGTGGGCTCGTCCAAGAGGAGGAGAGTGGGTCGGTGAATCAGGGCCCGGGCCACCAGGAGGCGCCGCTTCATCCCGCCAGAGAGCTGTTCAATCCTGACGCCCGCCTTTCCCGAAAGCTCCATGAAGGTCAGGAGGTCATCGGCCCGCTGTCTTGCCCACGGGGCGGGAAGGTCAAAGTAGCGGGCATAAGTGAGGAAGTTTTGATGGACCGTGAGATCCGGGTCGAGGTTCGTTTCCTGGGAGACGACGCCGATCTGCCGCTTGATGGCCCGGGCGTGACTCCTCACATCAAGGCCGAGGACCATCAGCTCACCCGCAGTGAGAGGCGAGGCCCCGTAGATCATCTTCAGGGTCGAGGTCTTCCCCGCCCCGTTGGGTCCGAGGAGGCCGTAACACTCCCCCCGGGAGACCGAGAAGTCGATCCCGTCAACGGCCGCGAGGCTGCCAAAGCATTTCACCAGCCCTTGGGCCACCACCACCTGTTCAGCCGTACCCGCTATGGATTCAGGCGAGGGAGACACGCAAAAAACCTGACCTTAGACCGAGTCTTTGGAGGATCGGGTCTAGACTAACCGCATCCGCAGCTGCTGGGGGTGCAACCGCAGGAACCCCCTTTAGGACCCGAGAAGGATGAAGGGGCCCCTGCAAGCCTCACCCCAAAGGTCGAGAGTTGTCTGGCGACGGCCTGAGAACCACAAGAGGGGCAGCTCAACCCATCGGGCTTGCCAGGAAGGGACAATTTCTCAAAGTTTTCGCCGCAACCTTTGCAGTGAAATTCGTAGATGGGCATCAACCTCTCCCCTAGAGATTGCGCTGGGCGCTCTGCCAGTCCCGCAGAAACCGCTTGAGGCCCAGGTCCGTCAGGGGGTGCCTCAACAGCTGAGTTAAAACTGAGAAGGGCATGGTCCCCACGTCGGCCCCCGCCAGGGCGGCCTGCATCACATGGACAGGGTGTCGGATGCTGGCCACCAGGACCTGCGTCTCAAAGCCATAGTTGTCGTAGATGGCCAGGATATCCTCAACGATTTCCATTCCATCATGGCTGATATCGTCCAGCCGGCCCACAAAGGGGCTGATGTAGCTCGCCCCCGCCTTGGCGGCCATCAGGGCCTGGGTCGGAGAAAAGCACAGGGTCACGTTCGTCGGCGTCCCCTCTTCACTCAACCGCTTGACCGCCTTCAGCCCTTCTGCGCCCATGGGGACCTTGACGACGATGTTCTCAGCGATCCGGGCCCAGTCGCGACCCTCCACCAGCATCCCCTCGAAGTCCTCAGCCAGGACCTCGGCGTTCACGGGCCCATCCACGATCTCGCAGATCTCCTCCAGGGTCTTTCGGTAGTCCTTCCCCTCGCGGGCAATCAGGCTAGGATTGGTCGTGATCCCGTCAATGACCCCAAGCTCCCAGCCCTCGCGAATCTCCTCGAGATTGGCCGTGTCGAGAAAGAATTTCATCTTGCTCCTCCCGGTGCACCTCTAAGGGCCGCCAACGCGAAGCCACTCTCAAAAAGAGCTCGGCACCCAACTCACCTCGCTAATATACACACCTTCTTCTTCCCATGGATAGACCGTTTTTCTTTGGTCACCCCAAAATGCCCGGGCGCATGGCCCCTGCCAGGGCGGATTTGATTGGCGTCAGATAGGCGCCCTTGATAGAATGCATAAGACTTTTCTCATTGTGGTGGGATCGGTTGCAGTCCCACTAGCCTTTCAGACGGTTGGGCGGCTTGCCATCATGGTCTTCATCACCTTTGAAGGGATAGAGGGATCGGGCAAAACGACCCAGCTAAAACTTCTCGCGGAGGTTCTGTCGAGAAGCGGGATCTCTGTGGAGAGCACGCGGGAGCCCGGGGGAACGCCGTTGGGAGACGCCATCCGGAAGACCTTCCTTGACCCCGCGAATCGCGGAATGTCCGCCCAGGAGGAGCTCTCCCTGATCGAGAAGGCCCGAAGCGAACATGTGTCAAAGGTCATCCGCCCCGCTCTCGAGGCGGGAAAGGCGGTTCTTTGCGACCGCTTCACAGACTCCACCCTCGCCTATCAAGGACATGCTCGGGGCCTTGATTTGGAGATGATCCAGGACTCGATCCGGCGGGCGACAGAAGGTCTCCAGCCCGACGCAACGCTCCTTCTCAATCTCGATGTCTCCGTCGGCCTTGA
The DNA here is from genome assembly GCA_965249615.1 of bacterium. Taxonomy (GTDB): domain Bacteria; phylum UBA8248; class UBA8248; order JACPRG01. The sequence goes on from CBDFMI010000005.1 coordinate 526,929, forward strand.
GAGAGCGGACGGATCGAGCAAGGCCGGTCCCCAGGAGACGCGATTCGAGATGGAATCCAGGGAGTTCCACGAGCGGGTCCGAGAAGGTTTCCTGCTCCTTGCTAAGAAAGAAACAGACCGAATCAAGGTCGTCGACGCCTCGGGGGATCCAAGGAGCGTTCACCTTCGGGTTCTCGAAGCTCTGAAGGCCTCCAAGGCGGCTTCGATCCTGAAGGATGTCCAGGAGATCCAGTGCCACTAGCCGACGTGAAGGGTCAGGAGCAGGCGGTCGAGGTTTTAAGGCGCGCCATTGCCAGCGACCGAGTCGCTCCCGCCTACCTCTTCGTGGGGCCCGAGGGGGTGGGGAAACGGACGACCGCCCTCGAGTTCGCCATGGCCCTCCTTTGCCAAAGGGCTGAAGGGGCACCCGACGCCTGCCGGTCCTGCCCTTCGTGCCAAAAGGTGGCGCGGGATTCTCATCCGGACCTTTTAGTCATCGGGCCGGATGGGACCCAGATTAAAATCGGGAAAAGGGAAGAACGGGGAAATGAGCCCCCTCAGATTCGCCAGCTCATCCGGGCCGCCCACCGAAAGCCTTATGAGGGAACTCGGAAGATTTTCCTGGTGGACGAGGCCCACCGGATGAACCTGGACGCGGCGAACGCCCTACTGAAGACGCTGGAGGAGCCGCCGCCGTCGACAGTCATCATCCTCATCGCCACAACCCTCTTCCACCTTCCGCCCACTATCGTGTCCCGGTGCCAGGTGGTACGATTTAGGCTCCTGCCCCGGGCTTGGCTAAAGGGCTGGATAGAGAAGGAACGGGAGTTGTCTGCGGAAGAGGCGGACTGGGTCTTGGCCTTCTGCGGGGGACGCATGGACCGCGCGCGAGACCTAGACCCGAAGGGGCTCAGGGATCTCTGCTCAGAAGCCCTGGGAATGATCCGGGCGGCCCTTGCGGGGGGGGGCCAGGAGATCCTCTCCGGGGCAGCAAAGGCGGGAAGACCCCGGGAGCGGGCGCAGGAGGTCTTGGACATCCTTCTCCTCTTCCTGCGGGATCTCACGGTCCTCGCCTGGGGGGTTCCCTTGGACCATTTCGGGGATGCGACCCTGCAGGAGGATCTTGCTTCTCTGGCCCGGGAGCATCCCCCTCAAGTGTGGATGCGGCTCTTTGAGGGGGCAAGGCGGTTTCGGGCCGAGTTAGACCGATATTCAAACCCCCAGCTTGGGTGGGAGGTCTGGTCCCTTGAGGCCTCGGCAACCGCGGCAGGGGATTCGGGAGCATACTCATGATAAAGGTCATCAAGGTCAATTTCAGGCGCATGGCAAGGCCCAGCCGGTTCAACGCAGGCCAGCTTTCCCTCAGGGTCGGAGACTACTGTGTGGCCGATAGGGAGTCCGGGGCGGATGTGGGACAGGTAGTCGAGAATCCCATGATCCTGGACGAGGCCCACGTCAAGGAACACCTTCGCCGGGTCATCCGAAAGGCCACGCCCGAGGACCTCGCCCAATACCGGGAGAACGGTGAGAGCGAGAAGCGGGCCTTTCAGGTCTGCCTCGAGGAGATCCGTGCTCACGACCTTCCCATGAAGCTTTCGCAGGTGGAGTTCGATTTTAAAGGGGAAAAGGCCACCGTTTATTTCACAGCCGATGGAAGGGTGGACTTCCGGAGTCTCGTCAAGAGTCTGGCGGGCCGGCTCCGCGTTCGGATCGAGATGAATCAAATCGGGGCCCGGGACGAATCCAAGATGATGGACGGCTGCGGTGCGTGTGGCAAGAAGCTCTGCTGCTCCACCTGGCTCCCGGAGTTCTCCCCCATCTCCATCCGGATGGCCAAGACCCAGAATCTCTCGCTGAACCCGTCGAGGCTCTCCGGCCTTTGCGGGCGCCTCAAATGCTGCCTCATCTACGAATTCAAGGAATACGAGGGGGTCGCCAAACGCTTGCCGAAGCCCGGAAGGCGGGTCAAGAACTGTGCGGGTTGCAGCGGCTGCGTCGTCAAGCAGAACCTCCTCGAGGAGTCTTTTGTCATCCGGACCGATGACGGCCGCCAGGTCAACGCTACGCTCGACGACTACGAAGAGAGCCTGGCGCGGGCCCCCCATTAAAGGGGAAATCTCGCTCTCATGAGAACCCGTGTGGTGCTGGAGAAAAGAGGGGGTCAGACGCAATCCGGGGATTCCCAGCTCCCCATGACTCCCAGGAGGCCTTTCTACCTCACCACTCCCATCTACTATGTCAATGATGTTCCTCACATCGGCCACGCCTACACCACCATCGCGGCGGACACCCTAAGCCGATTTCACCGCCTCGCGGGAGAAGACGTCTTCTTCCTGACGGGGACCGATGAGCATGGGCAGAAAGTGGAGCGGGCGGCCCACGACCAGGGCCTTCAGCCCAAGGAGCTCGCCAACCAGGTGGTGGGCCGTTTTCAATCCCTTTGGGACCGGCTCAACATCCAGGCCAACGACTTTATCCGGACGACCCAGAGCCGCCACCGCCGAGCCGTCGAAGCCCTCTTCTTGCTGGTGCGCCAGAGGGGCGATATCTACCTCGGCGACTACGAGGGATGGTATTGCACGCAGGACGAATCCTTCTGGACAGAAACCCAGGTTCAGGGGGGAAAGTGTCCCGAGTGTGGCCGCCCTGTTGAGCGGCTCAAGGAAAAGAGCTACTTCTTCCGGATGTCCCGCTACCAGGAGCCCCTCCTTCGCCACATAGAGGCCCACCCGGAATTCATCCGCCCCGAGAGCCGGCGAAACGAGATCCTGCGCTTCGTCGAGGGCGGCCTTCGAGACCTCAGCATCAGTCGCACATCGTTCCGTTGGGGAATCCCGGTCCCCGGCGATCCGGACCACATCCTGTACGTCTGGTTCGATGCCTTGACGAACTACCTCTCGGCCGTTGGCTTTCAGGACGCGGATTCGGCGGAGGATCGTTGGGAGAACTACTGGCCGGCGGACCTCCACCTCGTCGGGAAGGACATCCTGAGGTTTCACGCCGTCTACTGGCCCACCTTTCTCATGGCCGCTGACCTGCCGCTGCCACGCCAGATCTTTGCCCACGGGTGGTGGACTGTGGAGGGGAAAAAGATGTCCAAATCCCTCCAGAACGTGGTGGACCCCGAGCGCCTCATCGATCGCTACGGGACCGACGCCCTCAGGTATTTCCTCCTCCGGGAGGTGCCCTTCGGGGAGGACGGCGACTTCTCCCACCGGGCCTTCATCGGGCGCTTAAACAGTGACCTCGCCAACGACCTGGGAAACCTCCTGCAGCGAACTCTTGTCATGGTGGGAAAGTATGCCGGGGGGAAGATCCCCGAAGCGCGGGAGACCGGCGCCGAGGCGAGCTCCCTTCAGGCCGCTTCGGAAAAGACCGTTGACCGGGTGAAGGCATCTATAGCCGAGGCGGACTTCCAAAACACCCTCAAGGCCATTTGGGAGTTCATCGGCCTCACGAACAAATACCTCGACAGCCGCACCCCTTGGTCTCTCGCCAAAGCCGGAAAGGAGGAGGAGGCTCAGGGTGTCCTCTTCCACGCCGCCGAGGCCCTCCGTGTCGCCTCGGTCCTTCTATGGCCCTTCATCCCCGAATCGGCAGAAAACCTGAGAGTCCAGCTGGGCTTGCCCCAAAGGCCGTCCTCCCTGGAGGAGGCGCGAAAGTGGGGCCTCCTCCCCGTGGGGGCGGAAACTCACCCCGGCACGCCACTCTTTCCACGAATCGACGAAGATGCTCCAGTTGAGATCGCCCAGGAGGTTCCGACTGAAGTCGCGCCGGAGGTTCCAGTCGAGACCGTGCCGATCGCCCAAGAAACTCCGGTCCAGATCGTCCAGGAGGTTCCAACTGAGGTTGTGCCGGAAGCGCCGGTCGAGGCCACGCTAATCACCCAAGAAATTCCGGTTGAGATCGTCCAGGAGGTTCCAACTGAGGTTGTGCCGGAAGCGCCGGTCGAGGCCACGCTAATCACCCAAGAAATTCCGGTTGAGATCGTCCAGGAGGTTCCAACTGAGGTTGTGCCGGAAGCGCCGGTCGAGGCCACGCCAATCACCCAAGAAATTCCCGCTGAGATCGCCCAGGAGGTGGACCGAGACGTCTTCCAGCAGCTTGACCTTCGGGCTGCCCGGGTCCTATCGGCTAAACGAGTGAAGGGAACAGAAACCCTCGTCAAATTGGTGTTGGACCTCGGCCGCAAGCGGCGCACCGTGGTGGCCGGGATCGGTAAGAGCTATACCCTCAAATCCCTGAAGGGAAAGACGCTGATCTTCGTGCCCCACCCGAAGCCCCGCACCCGGAAGGGCATAAAATCCGAGGGGATAGTGTTGGCAGTCAGACAGGGAAGAGGGTTCGTCTTGATCGAGCCGGAGTCACCCGTCGAGCCAGGGCGCTCCGTGAAGGACGTTCTGTGAGCTGACGGGACACCTCTCCAGAGGGGCTTTACCCCCCGAGCGTCCCTGTTGACGTAAACTTTTAATCCCTTTTCGAGTCATTCTTCATGGAAACCTTGTGGGTTGATTCCCACTGCCATCTCGAGGACGACCAGTTCAACGCCGACCATCAGGAAGTCCTGGAGCGGGCGCGGGACGCCGGGGTGGGCTACGTGATGACCCTGGGGTCGGACATCCTGAGCAGCCGAAAGGCGGTTCGCCTCGCCCAGAAGAACGAGGAGGTCTATGCCGGAGTGGGGGTCCACCCTCACATGGCCAAGACCGCAGGAAAACGCACCTTCGCCACGCTCGCCAAACTCAGTGATGATCCAAAGGTGGTGGCCATCGGAGAAGTGGGGCTCGACTATTACCGAGACCTCTCGCCCCGAAACGTCCAGCAGGCGGTCTTCCGAAACCAGATCCGCCTCGCCCGGAGGGCCGGCCTCCCCCTGGTCTTACACGAACGGGAGGCCCAGGAGGACCTGGTGACCATCCTGAGGGAGGAGCGGGCCTGGGAGGCCAAGGGGGGTCATCCATTGCTTCTCGGGAGACTGGGAAAAGGCCCAGGACTATCTGGAGCTTGGTTTTCTCCTCTCGATTGCGGGGCCGGTGACCTTTTCGAAGACCGAGGCCCTTCAGGAGGCAGTCTCGAAAATCCCCCTGGAATACCTCCTGGTGGAGACGGACGCCCCCTTCCTGATCCCTGCCCCGTATCGGGGGCGCAAGAGGAACGAGCCCGCCCTTCTCCTCCATACGGCCGAGAAAGTGGCCGAGCTGAAGGGGATACATCTCGCCGACCTTGCCCGGATCACAAGTCAGAACGCCCACGCCCTCTTTGGGCTCCCATCGGTGGACCCGGCGCCTCAGCTCGTTTACCGCATCGGGAACGCCATCCACATGAACCTCACCTATACCTGCACGAACCACTGCTTTTACTGCCCCCGGTTCAACTCCGACTTTTTCGTGGGTCACAACTTGCACCTGGAGCACGACCCCTCCACCGAGGAGCTCTGGGAAGCCCTCGAGGGTGCAAAGGATTACAAGGAGGTAGTCTTCAGCGGATATGGAGAGCCCTGTCTTCGGCTGGATGTCCTCAAAGAGCTGGCCCGACGCGTGAAGGCCCGGGGAGACCGGGTGCGCCTGGTCACGAACGGCCACGGCAATCTCATCCACGGCCGAAATATTCTGCCAGAGCTTCGGGGCCTTGTAGACACGGTGGACGTGAGCCTCCATGCCGAGTCGGCCGAGAAGTATCTCAAGATCGCAGATCCCCCCTTTGGTCCTCAGACGTACGGCGAGGTTCACGCCTTCATCCGAGAAGCGAAACAATATATCCCCTGTGTCAGGGTCGCTGTCCCCAAGAAGCCCTTCCTCGTCAATCTTGAGGAGTGCAAGCGGATGGTTCGAGAAGAGCTGGGGGTAGAGCTCCTCGTCCGCGACTACACCGTCGTGGCCTGAGCAGAGGGGACCCCTTGAGATTTAAATGACCCCCCTCCGTTTTCCTCGAGGTTCCCGCTCGAGGCTGTTCCTGACTCTATCGAAGTGCTCTTGCGAGGAAAGCGAAAAGCCGTGAGGTTCCTTCGCGCCATCAGCCGTTGGATCGACGCCCTCAACGAGAGGGTCGGAAGGGGTGTTGCGTGGCTAAGCTTACTGATGGTCCTCCTGACCACGTACGACGTGATCATGCGATTCGTCTTTCGGGTCAGCTATGTCTTTATTCAAGAACTGGAATGGCATCTCTTCGCCATCATCTTCCTGATGGCGGCGGGCTATACCCTCCGACATGAGGCCCACGTCAGGGTCGACATCTTTTACGCCCGCATGAGCCCTAGGCGTCGGGCCTGGGTCGACTTCATCGGGGCCTTTGTCTTCCTCTTCCCCACCTGTGTCCTCATCATCCTGACCTCCCAGACATTCGTGGTCAGCTCCTTTGCCGTGCTGGAGGGCTCTCCGAACCCCGGCGGGGTCCCCGCCCGCTTCCTCTTGAAGGCGGTCATCCCCGCCGGCTTCATATTGGTGGCCCTGCAGGGCATCTCTCAGACCATCAAGAGCCTGCTCAAGCTCTGCGGAGAGGAGGGCGAAGGTTGACGGAATTCCTCCCCCTCTTTTTGTTCGTCGTCCTGACCATCCTCCTCATGCTCGGCTATCCGGTGGCCTTCACCCTGGGTGGGGTGCCCCTCGGCATGGGGCTCATTGGTTTTGGATGGAATCTGTTCGAGCTCATCCCGCTTCGCATCTGGGGCGTTATGAGCAACTTCACCCTGATCGCCGTCCCTCTCTTCATCTTCATGGGGGTGACACTACAACGCTCGGGGCTGGCCGAGGAGCTTTTGGAGACGATGGGCCTGGCCTTCGGTCGGATGCGCGGGGGGCTTGCCATCTCAGTGATCATAGTGGGGGCGCTTCTGGCGGCCTCGACGGGGATCGTGGGGGCGACCGTCGTCACGATGGGACTCATCGCCCTTCCCACGATGCTCCGGTGGGGCTACTCGCCCGAGGTGGCGACAGGAACGATCGCCGCATCTGGCACACTGGGGCAGATCATCCCGCCGAGCATCGTTTTGGTCCTCCTGGGGGACGTCCTGGGGATCTCGGTCGGGGACCTTTTTATTGGCGCGCTCCTTCCGGGTTTCATTCTGGTGGGGCTCTACATCCTGTGGATTCTTTTCGTCTCCATCGTATGGCCCGAGCAGGCCCCGTCCGTTTCCGCCAAAGAGCGGGCGGCCATCTCGAACCGGGAGCTCTGGCTCCGGGTGTGCCGGTCGATGATTCCTCCCCTGTTCCTTATCCTCGTCGTCCTTGGCTCCATCTTCTTCGGCATCGCCTCGCCGACCGAGGCGGCCGCGGTGGGAGGCGCCGGAAGCCTACTCCTGAGTGTGGTGAACCGCAGATTGAATCTAAGGATGCTCCGGGAGGTGATGTGGGCCACAACCCGGCTCACCAGCATGGTCTTCACCATCCTCGTGGTGGCGACGATCTTTGGCCTCACCTTCCGGGGGCTGGGCGGGGACGCGCAGGTGCGGGCGCTCATCGAGGGACTTCCCTTTGGCGCGTGGGGAATTTTCGCCATCGTCATGGGACTCATTTTCATCTTGGGATTCTTCCTCGACTTCACCGAAATCACCTTCATTCACGTCCCAATCTTGGCGCCCATCATGCAGGACCTCGGCATCGATCCCCTGTGGTTTGGCGTTTGCCTAGCGATCATCCTCCAGACCTCCTTCCTGACCCCGCCCTTCGGCTTCTCCCTCTTTTATCTGAAAGGCGTGGCGCCCCCCGGGATCAGCACCGGTCAGATCTACCGCGGGATCATTCCCTATGTGGCCCTTCAACTCGTGGGTTTCCTAGTGGTCGTCTTCTTCCCAGCCATCGCCACCTGGCTGCCCCGCGTGATCTTCGGCTAACCATCCAGAAAAATAAGGCCATCTCCGCGCGCTCTCCAGCCGTCAGGCCAAAATGATGCATTGACCCGGGGATTTTTATCCGGGCAGGCCTCTTTCTTTCTATCCTGGGTCGCTATCCAGAGATGGCCTGGAGGTAGGCGCCTTCCGAGACGAGGTACATGGGATCGGCGAGGGCTTGAAACTTATTGAAGGCCTCGTGGACCTTTCTGGCCGCGGAGTCTTTGGCCGCCTCTTCCTCGCGGGCCTCAATGGCCAGCGGTCGAAGCGCCCTCAGAACATCGGAGGGCAGGGGGAGCACTTCCACCCTGTCCTTGTATTCGGTCTTGAGCAATTGCAGGTTCTTGGCGTTCTTGAAATTGTACTCGGCCAGCATCCAGGCGTTGACGTCCGCAGCGGCGGCATCCACGACGGCCTTCAGGTCCGAGGGGAGGGCTTCATAGGCCTTGCGGTGGAAGAGGAACTCCGTGGTCGTCCCAGGCTCGTGCCACCCCGGGTAATAATTGTACTTGGCGGCGGTGTGGATCCCCAGTTTGACATCGTCCCAGGGGCCGACCCACTCCGCTGCGTCAATGACACCCCGCTCGAGGGCCGTAAAGATCTCCCCTCCGGGAAGCAGGACCACGGTCCCCCCCGCCTTCGAGATCACCTTCCCGCCGAGGCCCGGGATGCGCATCTTGAGACCCCTGAAATCTTCAATCGTCTGGATCTTCTTATTGAACCACCCCGCCCACTGGACACCCGTGTTCCCTCCCGGCCGGGGCACCAGATCAAAGGGGGCGTAGATCTCCTCCCAGAGCTCCAGCCCGCCCCCCTGGTAGAGCCAGGCGTTCAGCCCGAAAGGGACCGACGCAAACCACTGACAGGCCGGGGTCTTCCCGGCCCAGTAGTAAGCGGCGGCGTGCCCCATCTCAACAGTGCCCTGGGAGACGGCGTCAAAGGTTCCAAAAGCGGGCGCTAGCTCCCCTGCGGCGAAGACCTGGATCTCAAGGCGTCCCCCGCTCATGGCCTCACACAGCTTGGCAAAGCGAAGGGGGCCCCCCTGAAGGACATCCAGGGCAGGAGACCAAGTCGTGACCACTCTCCAGCGGAACCGTTTTTGAGCATGAACCGCTGGGGCCGAAAGCACTGCCCCCGCGGCGGCCGCCCCAAGTCCCACCTTTTTGATAAAGGAACGCCTTTTCATGTCCCACCTCCGGGATCGCCCTTTGCCTCTCCTTCTGTTTCTCGGATCTGGATCCGCTCAATGGCCTCTGCCTTTCCCGTCTTCGGGTCCACGGTGACCAGGACACCGTTCAGCTGTGCCGGGCCTGTCGCCGTCTCAAACTTTTGGGGGAGCCCCGTCAGAAATCTTTTGATGGCGCCCTGGCGCTTCACACCAATGACAGAGTGGGAGGGCCCAGTCATCCCCGCGTCGCTGAGAAAGGCCGTCCCCCCCGGAAGGATCCACTCGTCGGCCGTTTGGACATGGGTGTGGGTCCCGATGACGGCAGAGACCTTGCCGTCGAGGTGCCAGGCCAGGGAGATCTTCTCCGAGGTGGCCTCGGCATGGATGTCCACCAGGATGATGGGCGTTTCGGCGCGAAGGCGCGCTACGGCCTCGGCGCCCACCCGAAAGGGGCAATCCAGGGCGGGTAGGAAGACGCGTCCGAGAAGATTCAGCACCCCGACGGGCGTTCCGTTTGAGGTTTGAAAGACTCGAAGCCCCCGTCCCGGGACATCAGGGGGGTAGTTGGCGGGCCGGAGTAAGCGGGGATCCGAGGCGATGAGAGAAAAGCCCTCTCGCTGGTCCCAGACGTGGTTCCCCGAGGTGAAGGCATGAAGGCCGAGATCGAACAGTTCGTCGGCCACAGCTGGGGTGATGCCAAATCCCCCGGCGGCGTTCTCCACGTTGGCCACGGAGAAGTCCACCCCCCGCTCCTGCAAGAGAGCCGGCAGGTGGGCCGCCATCATCCGGCGGCCCGGCTTTCCCACGATGTCGCCGATAAAGAGGATCTTCAAGGGGGTGCCCCAAGGGACCTTAGTGGGCGTGGTCGATGGTCCGGGTCTCGCGGATGACCGTCACCTTGATCTCACCCGGGTAGGTGAGCTCTTCCTCAATCTTCCGGGCGATATCCTTGGTTAGGAAGATGGCCTCGGCCTCGCTGACGGCGCCGGGCTCCACAATAACCCGGATCTCCCGGCCAGCCTGGATGGCGTAAGTCTTCTCCACACCCGGGAAGGAATCCCCGATCTCTTCCAACTTCTCCAGCCGTTTGATGTAGGACTCCAGGATCTCCCGCCGGGCGCCCGGCCGGGCCGCTGAAAGTGCGTCGGCGGCGCAGACAAGGACCACCTCGAGGCTTTTGGGCTCTTCCTCCTCGTGGTGAGCCGCGATGGCGTTCAGGACGATGGGGCCTTCGTTATAGCGCCGGCAGAGATCCTGACCGATCTGGATGTGGGAGCCCTCCGCCTCGTGGTCGGCGGCCTTGCCGATATCGTGGAGGAGCCCCGCCCGTTTGGCCAGCTTGATATCAGCCCCCATCTCAGCCGCCATGAGGCCACTCAGGTGGGCCACCTCCTTGCTATGGAGGAGGACATTCTGGGAGTAGCTGGTCCGGTAGTGGAGGCGACCGAGCAGACGCAGGAGCTCGGGATGGACCCCCTCCAGCCCGACGTCGAAGACGGCCTGCTCTCCTGTCTCCAGGACGTTCTTGTCCATCTCCTTCTTGACCTTCCCCACGACTTCCTCAATCCGTCCCGGGTGGATGCGTCCATCGGTGACGAGCCTCACCAGGGCCTGGCGGGCCACCTCCCGTTTGACCGGGTCAAAGCCCGAGAGGAAGACCGCCTGGGGGGTATCATCAATGATGAGGTCCACCCCCGTTGCCATCTCCAGGGCCCGGATGTTTCGACCTTCCCGGCCGATGATGCGGCCCTTCATCTCGTCGTTGGGAAGCTCTACTGCAGAGACCGTGCTCTCAGCCACATGATCGGCGGCGTAACGCTGGATGGCGGTGCCGATGATACGATTGGCCTCCTGCTGGGCTTTCTCCCGGGCCTCCTCCTCGATCCGGCGCACCAAACCTCCGGCCTCGCGCCGGGCATCCTCGGTCATCTGGGTCACCAAGGTCTTTCTGGCCTCGGCTGAGGTCATCCCCGAGATCCTCTCGAGCCGGCGGATCCACTCCTTCACCACCCCCTCGGATTCTTTGAGTTTCTCTTCCGCCGTGCGCTCTATGTCCAGGGATCGGCGCCCCTGCTCTTCAATTTCCCGGACCTTCCGATCGGCCCCTTCCAACTTTTTGTCCAGATGCTCTTCGCGCTGGAGAAGCCGCCGCTCCAGGTTCTGGAGCTCCTGCTTTCTTTCCAGGTTCTCCCGTTCCAGCTCTCCCCGGGCCCGCAGGGCCTCCTCCTTAGACTCCAGCCGCACCGTCTTCTTCAGGCTTTCGGCCTCCCGCTGGGCCTCTTCCAGGAGCTTTTGGGCCTGGTCCTTTGCCGCACGAACAATGGGTCGATCAGACGTCCTGCGAAGGAAAAACCCGATGAGGGCCCCGACGACAAGGGCCACCAGGGCCAAAATCCACCCGATCGGGCTCCCAAAAAATGCTGTCAGCACAGTCCCTTACCTCTCCGTCCTGGTTTGATTAGCCAAGCTCAGGCCCGCCGCGCTTCGGGACAAACCACGCCAGACGCCCTTTTCCGTGACGACGCGATGCATCCGGATGTCCCTCGGATCGCTTGGGATGCGGTCGGCCATCTGGCAGGAAAAGGCCAGGCCGATCCTCCAGGCGTCGGGGCGCGCTCCGACCAGAAGTCGATCATAGTAGCCTTGCCCAAACCCAAGCCGTCCCCCCCCTCGGTCAAAGGCGATCCCGGGGATCACGAAACAATCGATGACTTCCGGCGTCACTGGGCGAATGGCCGAGGCCCTGGGCTCCCAGATTCCGAGTCGGCCTTCCCGGAGTTCAGTCTCAAGATTCTTCACCTCAGAAAGAAGGAGGGCGCCTCCCGGCTCGGGAGAAACCACGGGGACCGCGACCCGCCAGCCTCGGCACAGGGCCTCCTCGATAAGGGGACGTGTTCGAACCTCCCGGGCGAAAGCGAGATAGGAGGAAAGCCAACCCTTCTCTCGAGCGGCCTGAAGCCTCCAAAACCTTCCAATCATGCGAGCGCTGTGACGCTCAACGAGCGCGAGCGAAAGGCCCTCACGCCTCGCCAGAAAGCTCCGGCGAAGCCGTGCCTTCTCCGAAGAAAGCTCCCTCCGCGCGTGAGGTGCCAACGCCAACTCCAGATCAGCTCTCGGTTGAGAAAGGTTGGGAGAGGTGAGTCTAACCCCCAGGCCTAAAGGGGTGAGGCGCGAAACGAGGACACTCTGCGCCACGGTGGGTCCGGCCGCCTCTCTTGCTCTGGGCCGAGGCTAACTCTCACGCGAGATCCCATACTCTTAAGAGGCATGCCGAAAGAACACCCGCTGCCACTCTTAGAGACGGACCCTGAGGCCATCGTCTCGGACAGTTCAAACTCTCCCTGATACTGCCTTCCCATCTCCGAGAGGCTGCCCCGACCCTCTGATGGTGACCCAGCCTGTTGTCACGGTCGGAGCAGACCCGCCTATTTCAGTCCCCTGCCGCAATGCCGTGTGGACGAGATTTTCGAACCTGGTCCACCAAGTGGGCACCGGTAGGCCGCTTTAGGCTCTCTCCATAGGAGGTGCTCACCACGTCCGATCCCAGCTCCCAGGTTTCGTCTGTTGGTTGAAAATTTCATTCCATCACGAACATGACAGGGGAACACTTACCGGACCTCCTTTGACTTAATCTCCAACCATGCGAAGGAGCGTGTCGGCGCGCCCTGCAACCTCTCGTTCCTGCTCCTTCTGAGCCTTTTGAACTTCAAAGAGATCGTTGGCGATATTGAGGGCCGCCAAGACTGCCACTTTCAGCGAGTCGGTCGTAGCTTTTTCAGAAATGGCCCTCATCTGGTCTTCGACATAGCGGGCGAGTTCCTGGGCATATTCGGGGTCGGCGTCCGCCCGGACCTGATAAGCCCGACCCAGGATCTCGACATTGAGGGCCTGTTTCTCGCTCACGCTCTACCCCTGCCTCCTGAAACCCTGAAGGGTCCCCAGAAGGGATTCCACCTTCTTGCGAATGGCCTTCCTCTCTTGAAGGAGTTTGAGATGCTCGGGGGACTCCTTCTCGGATCCCTTCTCGAACTCCTTCGCCCGGGCTCGGAGACTGTCACGCTCCTCAACCAAGACCTTTAGCTTGGGCCCTAACAGGTCAAGCTTCTTGAGCCCTGTCCCCTCGTTGGGCGCTGCGATCATCCTCTTTGCCTCAAAAGGGTTTTAATCACCCCCATACTACAAGAATGAGGGGGGCCCACAAGGCTTTTTTCGCGAGAGGGCTTAAAAAGGCCCCGCGCGCTGGAGTGGACCTCCAAAACCTGATCAACCTGCCATATAATTGAGAATTCTCTGCGTCTTCTTCGCCCTCAAGAAGCGAGTGTCGATGCCCACATCAAGAGTTTTAGCGCTGAGGAGGTCCTTCGCGCCCGGCCAACCCACAGGAACAGCGACTAGACCTTCTCGCGCTTCTTATCCTTTTTACGGGAAACCCTGATGTCCTTTTTCCCCCTGCAGGTCTGGGTCCTGACGGCGATCACCTTCTGCGTCATGCTGGGGGTGGGGCTGGTCAGCCCTATCCTCCCCCTCTACGCACAGGGCTTCGGGGTCTCCTACGTGGCCATCGGGACCTTCATCTCAGTCTTTCCCTTGGTCCGCCTCTTTGCCAACGTGCCGGCCGGGATCCTGGCGGACCGCTGGGGCGAGCGGCGAGTGGCGACGCTCGGGCCGGCCATCATCGCCTTGGGCTCCCTGGTGAACGCCACGGCGTGGTCCTATGAGGTGCTTATCGCGGGTCGGGTGCTGGAGGGGCTCGGGTCCGCTCTCTACGTGACGACGGCCATGAAATACGTCGTCCGCGTCACCCCGCCTCAGCGCATGGGAAAGGCCATGAGCCTTTACCAGTCGTCCTTTCTCCTTGGGGTTTCCTTCGGGCCGAGCCTGGGGGGTTGGGCGGCCTCGGTCGGGGGTCTTCGAATGCCTTTCTTCCTTTATGGGTTTCTCGCCCTGGTGGGCTCCCTGGCGGCCTGGATCTTTGTCCGGGCCCCCGCCGAAGGGGATCGGCAAACCTCCAGGACATCCAAGGGGTGGCGGGAGACCATCGTCGAGCTGAAAGCGCTTCGGCCCCTGTTTCGGGACTACACCTTCGTCATGGCCCTCCTTTTCTCCGCCGTTATTTTTAGTATCCGCTCAGGGGTCAGGCAGACAGCCCTCCCCCTCTACGCCGAAAAGGTGGTGGGCCTCGGAACCCTTGAAATCGGTCTTCTCATCACGGGTGCCACCGTCGCGAGCCTCCTCCTTCTATGGCCCGCCGGAAAGGCGGTCGACCGTACCCGGAAAGGGGTGGCGGTCTTGGGGAACCTCCTGCTCGCCGTCGCCGTTTTGGCCTTTGTCGGGGCCGACCGCTTCGAAACTCTCCTCGCCGCCGCTTTTGGTTTTGGGGTGATCACGGCCTTTGTGGGCATCGTCCCCGCGGTGGTGGTGTCGGACGTGATCCCGCCGAAGATGAGCGGGCCCGCCCTTGGCGTCTACCGGATGGCGGGTGACGTCGGCTTCATCTTGGGACCTCTCCTGGGAGGGCTCAGCGTGTCGCGCCTTGATTTCGGGCCCACTTTTAGCTTGTTCGCCGTCGTCGCCCTCATCGCAGGACTCTTGGCCCTGAAAATGCGGGAGACCCTGCCCTCAGGCGAGCCCAAAGAGCCGGCTGTCACGGGCCTGGAGAGAATGGAGTGAAACCTTCTGGAATGACGCCGAGTTTAGTTGCCCTGAGCGTCCGGGTCAGCGCCGAGGGTTGGAGGGATGTTCTCAAGGAGAATCATCTCGAACTTACCGTAAGACAAGGAGGGCTGGACTACCCGAAGTCTCTTCTTTAACTCCTCCCAAAACTCCGGATACCTGTTCGCTTTCATCAGCACATAGCCATCCTCCGGGTACTCGTCCAGGAAGGAGGCGACCTCACTAAAACGCTGGGCGTAGAAGACCTTCCCCTTCCTCTCTTCCCCACCGTAAAGGTCAATGGAGGCCTTGGTGAAGTGGAAGGCCAGGATGGGCCGGTCGCCGACCACCTGCGCCAAGGCCACCGCGGAGGGGGCCGGTGAGCGACGAGCCTCGATGATGGGTGTGGCCTTCCACTGCCCCGCCACCTGCAAGAGAAGAAGTCCCGCCAGAGAAATCCCGATCCCCCAGCCGTATTCCCCCCTCCTCACCACCCGAAGGGCGAGGAGACCCGTCACAAGGCCAATGGCCCCAAGGATGAGAGCCGCCTGAAATAGCTCCCGGTCCATATACCAGGCGACGGGCGCAAGCGCCACAGAACCCACCACCAGTGAGACCATCATCCCCTGAAAGATGAGCCGCGCCATCCGCCGCCACCCTGTCCCCTGCCCCACCAGAAGTTCGGTTCCCAGGAAGGCCCCTGTCAAGAGGGCGGCCGCCGGGTATAGGGGGAGGATATAGTGGTCGCGCTTTGAGGTCGAAAGGCTGAAAAAGATAAAGATGGCGGCCCACCAGAGGAGAAGAAACCCGTTGCCATTCTCCCGCCGCCTCTTCCAGGCATAGACCAGGGCGGGAAGGCCCAGGAGGCTCCAGGGCAGAAGGTTCGTCGAAAAGTGCTCAACGTAGTAATAGATAGGCTGGGGGTGGTTGAAGGCATTCACGTAACGCGTCAGGTTTTCGTGAATGAGCAAGCTCTCTATATACTCCCGTCCCACAGCTTGGGCATAAAGGATGTACCAAGGGGCGGCGACTGCGGCAAAGAAGGCCACACCCAGGAGGTGTCCCCAGATGGGAAACGCCCCCCATTTCCGCTTTGCCGCCAGGAAGGCGAGGCCTCCAAAGACAGCGAGGACTATCCCGACGGGCCCCTTTGCCAGCGTGGCCAGGGCCGCGGCCCCATAGGCCCCCAGAAGATAGCCAAGGCGAGCTTTTGATTCCGCCCGAAGGCTTCCCGCCACGAACAAATAGACCGACAGGGTGATGAAGAACGTGAGAAGCATGTCCGAGCGAGCCATTCGGGCGTGCTGAAAGAAGATAAAGGTGGTGCTGAGGACAAGGGCCGAGAGGAAGCCCGTTTTTCGGCCAAACAGGATGCTCCCGAGGGCGTAAACAAGAAAGAGGGTGGCTAGCGCCGCCGCCGCCGAAGGGATGCGGGCCGTCCACTCGGAGACTTCACCGGAAGCCAGCGAGAGGAGCCCAATCGTCCAATGAAAGAGCGGGGGCTTTGTCCCCAAGGGCCGGCCGGACCATCGAGGGACAATCCAGTCGCCGGTCTCCACCATCTGCCTCGCCTGAAGGGCAAATCGCGTCTCCTCGTTATCCACCAGGCTGGTGCCCGACAGGTTCAGGAAGAAGAAAATGCCGCCGACAAGGAGGAGAATGAGAACGCACAAGGTCCGAGACTCTGCTAATCCCCCTCCGCCTGCGGAAAAGCTATTTTCTTTCTCTTTCACAATCTTTCCTTTAGAAGACGTCCGGCTAAAATCCCAGTCCCTTTATGACAGCGGCTCTCCGTCGAGGTCCTCCGGCTGACCTTCTTCCTCCTCCCGAAGGATCCGTCTCAAAATTTTTCCCGATGCCGACTTGGGGATGGCGCGGGTAAACTCCACCTCTCGGACCTGTTTGTACTCGTCAACTTGTGCTCGAACAAAACCCATGATGTCCTCGGCGTTCACCTCACTCTTATTCTTGTTCCGCAGGACAACAAAGGCCTTGGGAATCTCCCCTGCTTCAGAGTCGGGTTTTCCAACGACAGCGCAATCGACCACCCCTGAGTGACGGCGAAGGATTGCCTCCAGCTCCGCGGGGGCAATTTTAAACCCCTTGTACCTAACCATCTCCTCCAGGCGGTCTTGAAAATAGATGTAGCCCTCCTCATCCGCCCGGACGAGGTCTCCAGTATAGAGCCAGCCATCTCGAAGGGTCCGGGCCGTCTCCTCGGGCGCATTCCAATAACCCTTCATGATGTGAGGACCTCTGAGGACAAGCTCTCCCGCCTCCCCGGGCGGAACCTCAAGCTCTCCCGTTTCGAGGTCCACGACCCTCTGCTGCTCATCCGAGACAGGGGGGCCAACGGACTCCGCCTTCACGAGCTCCGCGATGGGGGGGTTCATGTGGGTGAGTGGAGACGCCTCGGTGAGCCCATAGGCCATAAAAGTGAGAACCCCGGTTCGTTCCTGGACCCGTTCTCGGAGCTCGGGGCAAAGGGGGGCCGCCCCACTCATGATGTAGCGAAGGGAAGAGAGGTCAAACGGGCTGAGGTCGGGATAATCGGCGATGGCGAGGAGGTCTGGAGGGGCGCCGTAGAAAAGGCTGACCCGATGGCGCTCAATGAGGCCAAAAGCCTTCTCCGCCTCAAAACGCTTCATCAGAATCTGTGTCCCCGCCGCCGCCACCATCCCCCCCATGATCATCGTCCCGGCTGCGCCATAGAGGGGAAGGAAGAGAAGGGCCCGGTCACGAGAGGTGACCCGGTGGTTTGCGATTAACTGGACATGGCTGGAGACCAGGTTGCGGTGCGTCAGCATGACTCCCTTGGGGGGGCCCGTGGTCCCGCTGGAATAGGAAATGGTGATGAGATCCTCGGCAGGGTCGATGGGAGGGCCGTCGAACGGTTCCGTGGACTCCCCGGCAATCCATTCATGAAAAAGGGGTGTCCCGCCGCCGATGGGACCCTTCCCTACAACGACAAATTCTTCGAGCGTCTGGACATATCGGGTGAGACCGGTGACATGGCGCAAGAGGTCCTGCTCCACGATGCAGACCTTCGCCCCTGAATCCTCCAGTTGATAACGGGCCTCCTGAGCCTTGAAAGAGGTGTTTAAGGGCGTCAGGATGGCGCCCACCTTGGAGCCGGCAAAGAAGGCGACCTCGAATTCGGCCGAGTTTCCAAGGTAGAGGGCCAGACGGTCTCCATATCCCACCCCCAGCCCGGCAAGGGCCCGGGCGCCGGCGTTCGAGAGGGCGTCGAGTTCCCGAAATGTAAGCTTCCGGTCTCCGTCGATGATAGCTGCCCGGTCAGGACACTGTTCGACAACGGCACTCAAGAGCCCGTGGAAAGGACGACTGGGATATTGAAGGGAGGGACGCAAAAACTTCATCTTGGCGTTTGGGGCAAATGACATGCTCGGTGCAAAAGACTCTCCGTTTTGAACAAAAAACCCAATCCTGCGAAGAATTCTAGGTAGACCCTCCGCACGAAGTCAAATAAGGAGTATTGATGAGGATATTAGATCTCTGCCATGCTCGTCAGAGGGGATACCGCTATTCTTTCAAAGCGGAGGGATTTCTCACAGTGCAGGACACCTCTGGGGGCCGAACAAAATTTCTGTTTGTGTATGGAACTCTGATGCGGGGAGAGAGCCGGGCCGCCGTCGTAGGGGGCGGGACCTATCTCCGAGACGGAAGGATCCAGGGTTTTTCCCTCTATGACCTTGGAAGTTATCCCGGGATTTATCCCACCCGAGGGGGACAGGTCTTCGGGGAGATTTTTTGTTTCGAGGACATCCCCCTGACTCTTTCGCGTCTCGATGTTGTCGAGGATGTCCCCTCTCTCTTTCGACGGGAAGTCCTGCCGGTCCTATCGGATTCCAGCCCCCTTGAGGCCTGGACCTATGTCCTTCAAAAAGACCCCGGGGGCCGGTTTCCACTCATCCCCGGTGGCCATTGGCCCGCCCACCGGCTCTCAAACACATGAGAAAACACTTTAGAAAATAGTTTTGCAGGTCTGTTTAAAAGTGACTTACAGGATCAATCTGCTTCAATTCAGCCTTGATTTGCAGCTGACTTGGAAGACGCCCTCGGGAGGCCCAAAAATTCTTCGAGGGTGTGGGCCTCTTTTTGGGGATGAAGGATCTCGAATCGTTCCCTAAAACTTTTGTGCTCGCTGACGAGGACGTCTGCGTAGGCTAGGGAAGAGAGATGGATGAACTCCTCGGCGTCACTCCGCTTTCGGTCTTCATATCGAACCCGATAAAGAAAACGCTTGAGGATCGGGATCTTCACGAAGGCGGCGAGAGAGGGACACCGGGAGAGCTTGCCCTCCACTTTTCGGGCCAGAGCGGATGGGCGCTCGGTCTTCATCACTTCGGCTAGGAGCTTCCTCAGCACCTCCCGTCTCCCCTCCTGGCTCCAACTGGCGACCATCTGCTGAAAATCCTCGGCGTCGCCCGTCCAAAGCGGGGGCTCCTCGAAAAGGTGATCCACGGTGCGTCCCAGGTACTCCAGCCAGCGCCGCCTCTCCTTTAAATGGGATTCGGACTCGGGACCAAACTCCCCCCTGGCGAACGCTTCAAAGTGCCCCGCCACTTGCTTCTGCTCCGCTTCGTCCATCTCCCACCGGGGCCGGGGCCGCTCGTCCAGGACCGCCCCCACCTCCCCTTGAAGAAGCCGGCGAAAGGGTTTGAGGAGGCTCTTGGGAGTCAGCTTCTGGACCAACTCAAAAAGCGCCCCCCCCTCTTCTTGACTTCCAAAGCGAAAAGAATTGGAGAGCTCAAGGAGGGCGGTTTCGTCAAAGAGGAGCACCCATGGGCTGCCTGGTTGGAGGAGCGCGGGCGCCTCCGTCCCCAGCTCTCGCAGCCGGAAGTAGGCTGAGGCCTCCAGGTAGAGAAGCTTCTTGGATGGAGTGGGCATGGGAAAAACCCCTGCCTTAATTTCGAGGGATGACCGTGACGGGAGTCCCTCGCCGGGCGCCAAGGCGCTCCCGGGCGTTGGCCGAACGGCAAAAAACTTCTAGATAGCCCCAACTGTTGAAGAGGGCCGCCGGGACGCCCTCGCGGGCCGCCTGGTAGTAACTGACCAGGGGGCTGGCGGGGGCGTCCTCCACCCTGACCTCTGCGCCATCGAAGCCGGGCAGGACTTTTTCCAAGAAAGGCCGGTCGATATTCGTCATCAAGTTTCCGAACCGGTCGACGTGGATCACCTCGCCCTCAACGCGAGGCCCCTCACCGGAGTGTTTAAGAAGCGGCGCCGGCCAGGTGAGCTCCTGGGCGTCCGAAATTTTTGTCCCGGCCTCCTCGGGGTCAGCCCCCAGGGCCAGATGGGCCGCTGCCGGGGCAAAAACATCCCGGCCGTGGAAGGTGGCGGAGACCTCAGGGAGAAACCAACGGCGATTGGTCAGTTCAAAAATTTCTGTTCCTTCCTTCTTCAAGACGAAGGTGAGGAGACCGTTGTCGGGGGCGGCGAAGAGGGAGGTGGGGGTCGAGACGACCAGGGCTCGTCGCGTTCCGCCGACCCCTGGGTCCACGACGGCCAGATGGACTGTCCCCGGCGGAAAATACCGATAGGCCGCCTTGAGGATCAGGGCGGCTCCCTGGACATCCTGAGGGGCCACCTCATGCGTGATGTCCACGAGGGCCGCGTCGGGGCAGATCCCCAGGATGACGCCCTTCATGGTCCCCACGAAGCCATCGTCCCTGCCGAAGTCCGTCGTGAGGCTGATGACAGGCTTTTTACGGTTCACGGGCAAAAATCCTCTCTAGAGCCCGCCTCGACCAGGTCCACGAGCGGAGCCACGGCAGTCCCCCGGACGTTCTTCTCCCCCACCGCTTCCACGCAGACATGGACACATTCGTTCATCCAGGCGTCCGGTCCCGCCGTCAGCACCTCGATGTAATTGTCCGTGAGACCTCTCAGGAGGCCCGTCCTCTTGTCCCGCGTGTGTTCGATGAGGACCGTGACGGTCTTGCCCAAATGGGTCTCAAAGAAAACCTGCTGCTTTTTCCGTCCGAGCTCCCGCAGTCGGGCGGCCCGTTCCGTTTTGACTTTAGAGGGAACTTGTTCCATTTTCGCCGCCGGCGTATTCCGCCTGGTGGAGTAGGGGAAGACGTGAAGGTAGGTGATAGGGAGGCGGTCGATCAGGGCGAGGGTCTCCTCGAAGGCTCTTTGGCTCTCCTCTGGGAACCCGGCGATGACGTCCGCTCCGATCCCCACCGTCGGCATTTTCTCTTTGATGCGGAGCAATCGCTCCGCATAGAAGTCAGATGAGTAGGGCCGGCGCATAGACCGGAGAACGCCGTCGTCCCCGCTTTGAAGGGGGATGTGGAAGTGGGGGCAAATGCACGGCGTCTCGGCGCATCGGTCAATGAGGTGATTTGGGATCTCCCAGGGATTCAGAGAGCTGATTCGAAGGCGTTTGAGTCCTTGGATCTCCCCGAGCTGTTCCACCAGGACCGCGAGGTCCGTCTTAGGCAAAAGATCCCACCCATAACTGCCCAGGTCCACCCCCGTTAGCACGACTTCCCGATGGCCCGAGGCCACCAGGGTCTTGACTTGCTCGACCACGACCAGAGGCGAGAGGCTGCGGCTAGGGCCCCTGGCCAGAGTGATGGCGCAGAAGGAACAGCGGAAATTGCACCCGTCCTGAATTTTCAGAAAGGCCCGGGTGTGCCCCGCGAATATCTGCAGAGGAAGGGAAGTGAAGTTTCTCGTCCTCGCTATGTCTCCCACCTCGACCACCGGTTCTCCAAGCGGACGCTTCCCAAAGCCGTTCGTCCCGACGAAGGCGTCGAGCCGCTCAGCCAGATGGAGTTTTTCCTGGTTCCCGAGGATCAGATCGACCCCTTCCAGGCGCGCCGCCTCCCTTTGGCTGGCCTGGGGGTAGCAGCCGGCCAGGACGACGAGGGCCTCCTCATTCCTCTTCACCGCCCGGCGGGCCAGCTGTCGCGAGCGACAGTCGCTCTTTCCCGTCACGGTACAGGTGTTGATCACGTAAACGTCGGCCAGGTCTTCGAAGGAGACCACTCGGTAGCCTTTTGCCCGGAGGGACTCCTCCATGGCCGCCGTCTCGAACTGGTTCATGCGGCAACCAAGCGTGTCTAGGGCGACACGAAGACCCGTCATCTCAACTCCTGGCTAAGCAGATCGCTTCCAAAAAAGACCTTGACTGACTCGGTTGAGCACCGTATCTAGTCTAGCATGACTGAAAGGGCTTTATTGATCTTGTCAGTGTCGCCGAGGGACCAAGGTCATTCTCCTTAACCCCTCCACCCCTAAAGCCTTTTCTGTGATAATAATCTAACAACAGGACGTCAAGATGGGCATCTCGGGAAATCTCCGTCGCTCGATTGATGATGCAGAGGCTGTCGCCGAGGACAGGTGTTAAATGTCTTCTCCGGTTTTTGGCACCATCGAAGAAGTTCAAGATCGTCTCAAGGACGAAAAGTACATCGCGGATCGGGCCCTCTCGACGACGGTCTTTCTTTCGATCCAGATGGGCAAGCCCATCTTCCTCGAGGGGGAGGCCGGGGTCGGCAAGACCGATGTGGCAAAGGTCTTGGCCCGGATCGCAGACACCCGCCTCATCCGTCTCCAATGCTACGAGGGACTGGATGCCAACACCGCCCTCTATGAGTGGAATTACGCCAAACAGCTCCTTCGAATCAAACTCTCGGAGGGTCAAAAGGGCTCGCGGGAGGAGCTAGAGGGAAGCATCTTCAGCCCCGACTTCCTCATCAAACGACCTCTTCTTGAAGCCATCCAGAGCGACAACGACAAACCCCCCGTCCTCCTCATCGACGAGGTGGACCGAAGTGACGAAGAGTTCGAGGCCTTTCTCCTGGAGGTCTTGGCCGATTTCCAAATCACGATCCCGGAAATCGGGACCATCAGCGCCCACCACAAACCTCACGTAATCCTCACCTCAAACCGAACCCGGGATGTCCACGACGCCCTCAAACGCCGCTGCCTCTACCTCTGGATCGATTACCCGACCTTCGACAAAGAGTTGGAAATCGTGACGACCAAGGTCCCCGGGATCGGCGAGGAGCTGGCGCGGCAGATCTGCAACTTCATGCAGGGATTCCGCGAAATGGACTTTTACAAGAAGCCCGGGATCGCCGAGACCCTTGACTGGGCCGCGGCCCTCCTCACCCTTCACCGCTCGGAGCTGGATCGGGCGGCGGTCGAAGACACCCTGGGCACCATCTTCAAGTATCAGGAAGACGTCCTCCGGGCCCGGGACGAGGCCGTCCCCATGCTCTTTGGTCGCTACGCCGAGGACTAAGACCGTGCTCAAAGGCCAGGCCCGGCCAGCAGGAGACAAAAATCCTCTCTGGTCCTCCTCGAGATCCGACCGAGGAAACAATTTTAGCCAAAATTTTCTCCTCTTCTGCCGGGCGCTCAGAGACCGCAAGGTCAAGGTGACGACGGGCCGGATCATCGATAGCTACCGGAGCTTTCACCACATCGACCTGACGCAAAAGAGTGACTTCTATGTAGCCACCTGCGCCAATCTTGTTTCCAACCAGAACGAGTTGAAGATCTTCGACGACGTCTTTCGAGAGTTCTGGGACCTCGAAGATTTTCGTCCCGATGACCCAGAAGAAAATGCCCCGGGACGGGAGTCCGCCGGTCTCGGACCCGAGAGCTGCGACACCGAAGACCAAGAACCGGGTGGTGAGGACCAAGGTGAGACGGGGGAAGGAGACCCCCAGGGTGAAGGGGAAGAAGAGATCTTCCACATGCCGGAAGAAGCACCCGATGCCCAGGGGGAGGACACGGGTCCCAGGGGGGACAACAACTCCCCGAGCTATAGCCCCCATGAGGCCCTCTCCGTCAAGGATTTCGGCAGTTTCAAGGGCGAGGAAGTGGAAGAGATCCGAAGGCTCATCGCCAAGCTGGCCCCCAAGCTGGCGACCCGCCTCGGCCGCCGCAAGCAGGCAACCCACCGAAGGAAGCTCATCGATTTTCGGCGCACCATCAGAAAGAACCTGCGCTACGGCGGGGAAGTGGTGAGGCTATTTCACCGCAGACGGAAGATCAAAAAGAACGAGCTCGTTCTCCTTTGCGACGTGAGCGGCTCCATGGACGCCTACAGCCAGTTTTTGATCCAGTTCATCCATGGGCTTCAAAACGAGATTCGGAACGTCCAAACGGCGGTCTTCAGCACCCGCCTCACAGTCGCCACCCCCTACCTCAAAGAGCGATACCTCCAAAAGGCCCTCGCCCGCCTGTCCGAGCGGGTCCACGACTGGTCCGGCGGGACCAACATCGGGGGATGCCTCAAGACCTTCAACGAGCGCTGGGGGAACATGATGGTGTCCAAACACACCACCGTCATCCTCATCAGCGACGGCTGGGATCGAGGTGACATTAAGACGCTGGACCTGGAGCTTCGAAGGCTCCGAAACCGATGCCGACGCCTCGTCTGGCTGAACCCCCTCCTGGGAAGCCCGGGCTACAAGCCCATCGACCGGGGGATGAAGACGGCGCTCCCCTACATCAACAAGGGTTGTTTCCTCCCGGCCCACAACCTCCAGTCCCTCGAAAAACTCGTCGAAGTCCTGAGATTGAACTAAGAAGCCCCGATGGTGGAGGGCTTGCACACCCTTGGTCTGAGACGATGAGACGGGGGAGGTGGTATTAATTCAGCCAGAAGGTCATGCCCGCATACGGACTGGTGATAATGCGATCCAGGTGGGCAAATTCGCGATCAAAGAGATGGACCGCTTCGGCGTGTTCCAGGTCCCGCCTCTCCCGCGGCTCCCTGGAATAGATCCGGGCGAGGCGCTCCCCGTCATCAAATATGCTCCCGGCCAAGTGATAACGGTCCACGACCTCCTGAAGCTCGTCCAACACGGGGCCCTTCTCCAGTAAAACGATGTAATCCACGGGCGGGTCGGGCCGAAAATTTTCGAGGGCGAAAAGACGCTTTCGTTTCGGGTCTCCGCACTCGCACCGGACGGTCCCCAGGTAGAACTCGGCGAGGATCGGGTCGTCATTGATGTACACCCGGCTATCTGGCCCCCCATACTTGCGAATCCAGTAGCCAGCCGACTTCGTGCCCCGGTATTGGCGAGTCCAGCCAAGGGCCCCCTGCCCTTCCGCCTTGACATACCAGGCCTGGTTGGGGGTGCGGAAGAGGTAGTTCACCGCCAGGGCCCCCGAGGTCCCCTCGGCCAGGACCAGGGCCGTCACCACAACGGCGCCCCACCTCGCCCACCGACCGTGTGCGCGCATGCCCCGCACCAGAAAGTCGGCCGAGAGGAGAAACACCGCAATTCCACACGTGGCGATGAGGTGAACCGGCTGGGCAGAGAAAACCCCCAGAAAGGGAAGGCCCAGCAGGATGGACCACCAGACCAGAAGACCCCGCACATTAAAGCGGACGACGGCCGGGAGGTTTCGGAGAAATGCCGCCAGGGCGACGAGGATCAGGCCGAAACCGAACGCGCTGCCGAAGACGCCGAGAGTGGCGGGCGTAAAGTTCATCGGCCGCCTGTGACCAAATGACCAGGCCAACAGTCCCACCAGCTCGCCCCGCTGGAGGGCCACCGCAAAGAAACCCAACTGAAGGGCAATGACAATCAGAGGAAGTATGCCCCACCATATCAGGGCCGTCTCGCGTTTAAAGGCCAGCACTCTCTTCAGGGTCACCCGGGTCCCTTCGCCTGCGGCTTCCTGCCGCATGTGCATCCATCCGAAATAGACCAGCACCAGAAGCGTAAACGCAAACCCATTGTTGGAGAGCACCTCCAGGCTGAGCAGAATGCTCACCAGGGCGGCCCAGATCCACTTCCGGGTGGAGAAGAGCCGCTCGGCGGCCAAAAAGAGCAACACCTGGATGAAGAAGATCCCCACCATGGGGTGATTGATCCGGGAGACGGCGATGTGGTAGGCGGCCAAGGCCCCGAAGAGGGCGGCCAGGAGACCCGTCTCTGCGTCGAACCACCGCCTTCCCAAAAAGTAGAGCCCCAGGAGGGAGAGGGTCCCGACCACCGCATAGGGGAGGAAGAGGAAAAACTCTCGAACGGGAACCCCAAGGAGGTTCAGGACGTTAAGATTGATGAACTGGATGAGGGGAGCGCTGGCCCCGTTGTAGTAGATAAAGAGCTGAGCCAGAAAATTCTCGATCCAGGGCCCCCCCGGCAGGAACCGGGCTTGGGTCAGGCGAAAGCCCGCCAGCAGGGGGTTGACTTCGTCATGGTTGGTGTCCACCACTCGGTCGAGACCGAACAGCCGCAGCCCGAAGGCCACCAGAAGCAGCAACACGAGGAGCCAGACCCCATATCGCTCCAGAAAGCGAGAGACAGCACCTCCTGTCCCGCCGACAACTGGGTTTTCGGACCTAAGGGACACCGCTTGCCTCCTCTCTCACCGCCCGCGCGTGGAGAGCGACCAGGGCGACCAGCAGAAGCATCCCGCCGAGCCCCGGCCCCCCCCCAAAGCTTCCAGGTGTCCAGCGCCACAGGAGGGGACGCACTGAACCACCAGTCGATGAGGCGCATCGGGATGATGGGGCCCATCATAAGGTATGAGACGGCCAGGACAATGGCCCACGCCACGCGCGTGCGGCGTTTGTCCGCTTGACGCGCCCCACCCGCCGCCTCCCGCACCAGGTGGATGGCGGCCGCCGAAAGCCCGGGCAGCGCAAAGGCCAGATAGTACGTTTGATTGCGATTCACCAGCATCGCCATGACCGTCAGGAGAAGCCCGCCCTCCAGGGAGATTAGGCCGGGCCTCGTGGAGGGGAAGTACCGGATCACGTAGAGCGCCAGGGCGGCCAGCACCGCCAGGTTTAGCCATCCCGCCCAGCGGCGGACCCGAGCAGAGTCGCGGATCTCCAGAAAACCTCCCTCCAGCTGCTTCACAACAAAGGGGCGCTGGAGCAGGTTCACCAAGGCCTGGTTATTGATGTGGGTCGTCGCGTGTCCCTGGCCGAAGGTCGTGACGCGATATTCCTGCAACGTACTGGACCGAGACCAGGGAAGCGCCAGCTGCAAGGCGAGGAAGACCACAGCCGAGACCGCAACGGCCGCCCCCAGGGCCGCCCACCGCCGTTTCCACGCCAGGTAGGGGAAAAAGATGGCGGGCAGGAATTTTAGGGACGCGGCCAAGCCGATGGCCGCCCCTCCAGAGATCTGACGCCCCCAATAGGCAAAGGCCCAGATGATGAGAAAGAGTTCGAGAACCTCGATGGCACGCTGGCCGAAGGCCGCGTGAAGGGGCGTGAAGTTCAACCAAACAACTGCCACGAGGAACCACTCCCACCTACTCGAAAGACGGAGCACTCTTCGTCCCCACAGCCAAAAGGCAGCCGCGGCGCCGGTCCACAGCCCAAGATGTGTCAGAAGGTCAATGACCCGGTAGGAGGTCAGGAAGGTCAAGGGAAAGGTGATCAGGTGGAACCCGGGGCCGTAGTTCCACCACCCTTGCACGCTGACGTGGCCGGCGCCGAAGATAGCCTCCTGAAGAAGTAAGGGGTTGTAGGACTGGACAAAAGGGCCGGGGAAGGCCGAATAAAAATCGCCTGTAATGAAGCGGGTGGGGGAGAAGACCCCACCAAAAGCAAATCGAAGAAGACTATAGGCCAGAACAGCAATCCAGAGTGTCCGTGCCCACCTTTGGCCATCTACCATTCTTTTTATGTCTCTCACAATTCATCCATCCATCCCTCATTCCGGCGACTCGGCCAGGGGAGAGACGGCAAAAAAGCGGTTCAGATAATATCACCGGAGGGGAAAGATCACTAGAGGTGCAGACCAAAATCAGGAATGCGTGGGGAAATTTTCGGGAAGTTGCACGGCGACTGGGTAGAACCATATATTGGGGCATGAGTCGGATCCCCGTCACCCGTGGGCTCACCTATGGCTAAGCGTCCCCTCAAAGCCTTGCTCATCAGCCAGGACACAGCGCTGGCCAAGGCACTGGGCCGCGCACTAGAGCCTCTGGGGTTGACCGTCTTGAAGTCGTCACCCCCCCTGGGAGCGCGAGGGAAGATCTCGTGGGGAGCGGGGTTGAAAGACGACAACTCTCTTCTCATCGTGGACGGTCGAGACTACCTTGCCGGCTTTATCGGCACCCCCGGGGCGAACGGCCAAGCCCCCCCTACCCTCCTCCTGTTGAAAGAGGAAATGCTGTCGACGATCAGGGAACCCCTCCATGTGGATGAGGTGATCGTCCTGCCCCTTCGTCCTGGAGAAGTGAAACTTCGGGTCGGCCGGCTACTTGGAGAACGGGCTTACGGTCAAAGATTAGAGTCTTCTTCTGAGGGACCGGGGGGTCTTTCGCTGAACGCCGACCGCTACGAGATCACCCTCGACGGGATTCCCCTTGAGCTGACGTATCTGGAATTCGAACTCCTCAAGTACTTGATGACCCATCCCGAGCGGACCCTGACGCGCGAGCACCTCTTGAACCAGGTCTGGGGCGAAAATTACCTCGGAGGCACCCGCACGGTAGACGTTCACATCCGCCGCCTTCGGGCGAAGCTGGAGCGGGGAAACCGGGATTTCATCAAGACGGTTCGTGGGGTGGGATATCAGTTCTTGGAGTGATAGGACCCCTCGGTGGGTCGATTTAATAAGAATTTAATCTCCCTGTAACCCCCCTGAAACATTCTCCTCTTAGACTGTGGGTGTGTGAGTTTAAGCATCCGCCGCCCTAGATAGAGGAGAAGCCTGCATGGCCACTCGGACGTCCCGTCGCGCGACTGCCACCGGTCAGAAATCTCTTCAGGGCTCTAAACCCAAGGCGAAGGACAAGGAATATGTCCTGCGCATGGCCAAAGAACACAACGTCAAGTTCATCCGTTTCTGGTTCACCGACGTCCTGGGGTTCTTGAAGAGCTTTGCCATCACCCAGGACGAGCTGGAGATATCTATATACGAAGGGCAGGGGTTTGACGGCTCCTCTATCCAAGGGTTCGCGCGCATTGATGAGAGCGACATGGTGGCCATGCCGAATCCCACCACCTTCCGGATCCTCCCTTGGAGGAATCGAGAGGAGAGTGCTGTGGCCCGGATGTTCTGCGACGTCCTGAACCCGGAAGGCACGCCCTATGTGGGAGACCCCCGCCACGTCCTCAAGCGAAACCTGAAGAAGGCCGCGGACCTTGGGTACAACTTTTATGTGGGCCCTGAACTCGA
Organism: bacterium; assembly: GCA_965249615.1. Classification (GTDB taxonomy): domain Bacteria; phylum UBA8248; class UBA8248; order JACPRG01. The sequence continues at coordinate 555,697 of CBDFMI010000005.1, forward strand.
GTACTTCTACTTCAAGAACGCCGAGGGGACTGAAACCCTGGACCACGGGGGCTATTTTGATCTCACCCCCCTCGATGTCGCCAGCGACCTTCGGCGGGATACGGTCCTCACCCTTCAGGCCATGGGGATCGATGTCGAATACAGCCATCACGAGGTGGGCCCCAGCCAACACGAGATTGACCTTCGCTATACCGACGCCCTCACCATGGCCGACAATGCCATGACCTACCGCTTGGTGGTCAAAGAGGTGGCCCTAAAACACAACGTCTACGCCACTTTTATGCCAAAACCCCTCTCCGGCGAGAACGGCAGTGGCATGCACACCCACATGTCCCTCTTTCGGGGATCAAAGAACGCCTTCTTTGATCCCAAGGACCAAGACAGCCTCTCCCCCATTGCCAGAGGGTTCATCGCCGGTCTGATGCGACATATCCCCGAGATCACCCTGGTCCTAAACCAGTGGGTGAACTCCTACAAGCGGCTCACACCGGGCTACGAGGCCCCCGTCTACATCACCTGGGCCCGGCGAAACCGTTCGGACCTTATCCGGGTCCCCGTCTATAAGCCCGGCAAAGAACAGGCGACCCGCGTCGAGGTCCGCTCTCCCGATCCCGCCTGCAACCCCTACCTTGCCTTCGCCGTCATGCTGGCGGCCGGCTTGGAGGGGATTCAAAAGGGTTACAAGCTCAAGGAGCCCGTCGAGCACAACGTGTATGAGATGACCCAGAAGGAAAGGGAGAAACTGGGGATCAAGACCCTGCCCTCAGACCTTCACGAGGCGATCAAACTGGCCGAGGGGAGCAAGTTCCTGCGGGAGTGCCTGGGGGACCACGTCTTCACCAAACTTCTGGAAAACAAGCGGATCGAATGGGACCGCTACCGGGCCCACGTCTCCAAGTACGAGCTGGACGAATATCTGCCTATTCTCTAGGAGTCCAGAAGGGATTCTCGACGTTTTTTAGGGCAGGTGTCAGGGCGAGACGACGTCCCCTTCGATGGGGTCGACCCGGACGCCCCGGGTTTCCAGGGCCTCGACGGCCCGCTCGATCTCCTCTGGCTGGCCGGTCAGCTCCAGCTCCACCCAGCCCGATTCGGCCGTCACGTTCGCCCTTCGGATGTTGTAGATCACCTGAAAGGCCTTTCCGATCTCGTGGATATAGGGCCTTTTCACCTTCTCACTGGGGAAGGTGAGCCGAACCCGGACCCTTGTCGCCGTCTCTTCTTTCACGGTCCCCATTCTCCCCTGCCGAGCTTACGAGTCGAGATCCTCCTTGCGGGTCTCCTCGGGGCGGACCCCCCTTGACTGAAGATAGGCCATGGCTTTATCGATCTCGCCCTCGCCCCCTTCTATCTCCAGGACTATCAAGCCCCGCTCGGCATTCACGTACGCCCGGAAAACACTGGTGACGACCTCAAACTGGCGGCCCATCTCATAGATGATAGGCTCCTTGATGAGATCCCCTTCATAGGTCAGGGTGATGAATTTTTTGGCCACAGCTTATCCCTCGTTCACAGGACCGCCAGGTTGTGCTCCTCCAAAGACCAACCGCTGACGCGGTAACGTTTGGATCCACCCCCCTTTCCGTCCACTCCGACGATGACGTAGATCATCCCCTCCCAAAACCGCTCCAGATCGGTGATGGAGGGTCGGGAGGGATGGTCCGGATGGGAGTGGTAAAACCCCACCACCTCCTGGTCGGTCCCCTTCAGGGAATCCTGGAGGCGCTGGAAAGCCCTGGGGTCAATTTCATAGCGGTCCCGGGCCCGTTCCTGATTGAGATTCTCTGTGGGGCGGGCCTCTTCGATGACGATGCGCTTTTGGCCACCCCGACGCCCCGCGCCCCCAACCAGAAAGCCGCAGCACTCATGAGGATAATCCCGCCCTGCGTGACGCTTTAGGGCAAGGAGGGCCTTTTTCCTGATCTCAACGCTCACGAGGCCCGTTGCACATGAGGTCGACCGCCGGCGATGGCGGGGATGATAGACACCTCGTCCCCGTCCTTCACGGGTGTCTTCTCGCCATCCAGAAAGCGGATGTCCTCGTCGTTGACGTAGACGTTGATGAAACGGCGAATCTCTCCGGAGTTGTCGTAGAGCCGTTCCCACAACCCCGGGAACATCTGCTCCATGTTCTCGAAAAGCTCCCGCACGTTTTTCCCCTCCGCCTTGACGTTGCCGGCATTCTTCGTCAACTTCTGAAGGGGTGTCGGGATCCGCACCGTCACACCCATAGACTCATCCCTCCTTCCACTGGGCCGCAAAGGCCTCTTGAAATGCGCTGAACTTAGCCTCGATGGTGCGGGGCTGACTCACATGGTCCTGGACGGCCTCTTGAGTCTTCAGCCCGTTCCCGGTGATAGAGATGACCGTTAGGTCGTCGGGACGGATCCTCCCCTGCTCCACCAGCTTCTTGGTCACGCCGACGGTCACCCCGCCGGCCGTCTCCGTGAAGATCCCCTCGGTTTCGGCGAGGAGCTGTATCCCCTCAATGAGTTCGGGGTCGCTGACATCCTCTCCGTAACCCTCGCTCTCTCGGACCGTCTGGATCCCGTAGTAGCCGTCGGCGGGGTTTCCGATGGCGATGGATTTCGCAATGGTCTGGGGTCGAACAGGTCGGAAGAAATCGGCGCCCTCCTTGATGGCTGTCGTGACGGGAGAGCAGCCCGTGGCCTGTGCCGCGTGGACCCGGGTTTTGACCTCATCCACCAGACCCAGGGCCTTAAACTCCTTCATCGCCTTCCACACCTTCGTGATGAGAGAGCTCCCCGCGACGGGGACCACGATGTGGTCAGGGGTCCGCCAGCCGAGCTGCTCCATCACCTCATAGGTGAAGGTTTTTGAGCCATCCCCGTAATATGGACGAAGGTTGATGTTGACAAACGCCCAGCGATAGTTGCCCGCAATCTCACTGCAAAGGCGGTTCACGTCGTCATAGACCCCTTTCACGCCGATGAGCGTGGGCCCGTAGACCAGGGTCCCGAGCACCTTGGCCACCTCCAAGTCGTCCGGTATGAAGATATAGCTCTTCAGGTTGGCCTCGGCGGCCTGGGCCGCCACCGCATTGGCCAGGTTTCCCGTCGAGGCACAGGCCACCGTATCGAAGCCAAACTCCTTGGCCTTGGTGATGGCGACTGCGACAACCCGGTCTTTGAAGGAGAGGGTGGGCGCGCAGACACTGTCGTTCTTGATATAGAGACGCCGAAGACCGAGGGCTTCGCCGAGATTCTGCGCCCGCACCAGGGGCGTCATCCCCACGCTGAGACCCACGGTGGGCTCACCGTCGATGGGAAGGAGGTCCCGGTAGCGCCAGATGCTGGGGGGGCCCGCCTCGATCTGCTCCCGGGAGATCTTTTTGGCGATGGTCGCGTAGTCGTAGACGACTTCCAGGGGGCCAAAGCAGAATTCACAGACGTGGATCGGCTCCTTGGGATATTCCCGGCGACATTCCTTGCATTGTAGCCCCAGGACATGACCCACTGGCTTGACTACCCCTTCCGAGAGCTCGCCTAGGCGGGCGGGCTAAAAGCTTCTCGCATCCGTGCGGGAAGGCTGATTGACTTGCGCACAAGAGCCCGGACTTTTCGAGTTGGCGCGCCTCCTACCATTATTATATTAATTTATTGGGCTCAAAATTCAATCCCACCCTCACCCCGTTTGCCGGGGGCCCTTCCTTTTGGCTATCATGGAGGACTCCGAAAGCCTCGGGATTTCCGAGAAACGGCCCTTTGACAGACCCCCTGGAGGGCCCTTTTGGTTCACTTCATGAGGAGAAGAGCGGTCCAAGATGGGTCCCCCCCTTCCCTCAGCGCTCACTATCGCGGGCTCCGACTCGGGAGGCGGGGCCGGCATCCAGGCGGACCTCAAGACGTTTACCGTCCTGGGGGTCTTCGGGGCCTCGGTCCTCACAGCCCTCACGGCTCAAAATACGCTCGGAGTCCAGGCCGTCCACGCTGTCCCTCCCGATTTCGTCGCTCAGCAGATGGACTCCGTTCTCACTGACATTCCCATCCGGGCGGCCAAGACGGGGATGCTGGTCGACGCCGCCATCGTCGAGGTGGTGGCGGAAAAAATCAGACAATACCAAGTGCGCCCCCTGGTGGTGGACCCCGTCATGGTGGCGAAGTCAGGAGACCGTCTTCTGGCTGACGGAGCCGAGCAGGCCCTCATCCGGGAGCTCCTGCCCCTCGCCACCCTCGTGACGCCAAACCTGGGCGAGGCGGAACTCTTGCTCGGGAGCCCGGTGCGAGACCTCCCGGCCATGCGGGAGGCCGCAAAGCGTCTCCTCAACTTCGGCTGCGGGGCCGTTCTCGTCAAGGGTGGCCACCTCCCCGAGGGGGCCACCGACGTCCTGTACGACGGAAAGGAGGTCACCGAGTTCCCCGCCCCCCATCTCAACACCCAAAACACCCATGGGACCGGCTGCACCCTCTCGGCGGCCGTCGCGGGATATCTGGCCCAGGCGCTTTCTCTTCGCGAGGCCGTTCGGGCGGCGAAGGAGTTCATCGCCGAGGCTATTGCCAAAGCCCCCGAAGGGCTCGGGGCTGGTCATGGCCCACTCCATCACATGCACCGGATCCGACCCTGAACCGGATCCCTCATCTCTCACAGGAGGCGCTATGGACCGAGATGAAGCCCTGAAATTTCTTGAGGGAAATCACCGGGGGGTGTTGGCCGTCGTGGGCAGGGGCGGAAACCCTCATCTCTCGCCTATCTTCTTCGCCCTCATGGACGGGAAGATCCAAATCTCCTCTGCCTGGGACCGGGTGAAAACGAAACACTTGAAGCAAGACCCGAGGGCCTCCCTGTGCGTCCTCACAGAGGAGTTCCATCCTTACCTCACCGTGGAGGGGAAGATAGACTTGCTCTCAGATCCGGATGGGAGAAAGAATTTCGATCTCTATCAGGCCATCACGGGGGGGCCGCCTGAAAACCTCGCGGAATATTTTGAGGCAATGAAGCGGGAGAAAAGGCTGGTCTATGAAATGACGATTGAGGGGATGTACCCTCTGGAAAACCAAATCCCGGCTACAATCTTTGAGATGTCGTTTTTAAATTTTTAAAGTTGAAGCAAAAACCCCGGCGAGATGTCCACCTCGGCACGGGTCCTCGCGTTCTCAAGCCACTGTTCGTAAATCACTCGTTTCTTGTTCTCCAGGATCTGGCTTCGAAAAGTCTCTATCTCGTCTCCGTTCTCGGCAAGCTTTAAAAGGTCTGCCCGACGGCGTTCCCCCAAGACAAACACAAGTCTGTCGCCTTCCAGCACTATCTCGGCGGCACCGCCCTCTTCCAGACCAAAGGCCACCTGGTAAAAATCGTTTCCGGGGCTCAGGTCAGGGACGTCATCCGATCGGCGGAAAAGGGGTGTTTCCTGAACAGCGAGCCCCAGATTACTTGCTGCCTGGTCAAGACTCTCTCCGACCTGGATAGACGCCACCAGCTCCTCTGCCCTGTCAGCGGCCTGGTTTTCCCCTTCGACCCGCCGCCAGACTTTTTCTACATCCTCCCGAACTTCCTCCAGGGGTGGAAACCGGGAGGCCGCCTCATCCACGAGACGGATGAGATACCATCCACCTTCCCCCTCGACGGGCTCTCCCACTTCACCCTTGGTCAGCTGGAAGGCCGCGGTCGCCACTGCCTGTGAATCGGGAAGGAGAAGGCCCTCCCCGCCCGCCGAGAAGAAGTCAGAAGTCACCCGCTTGAGACCCGGACTCTCGGGAAAACCATCAAAGCGTTGCCCCTCATCCACGTTGAACAACACCTGGTCGATCAGGTCTCGGGCCGCCTCGTCAGCCTGGGTGGACCGAAGGATATCCAAGATGGTGGCCCTGACCTCCTCCAGAGGCTGGGCGCCCTCGGACTGGATCTCCTCCAGTTGAATGAGGTGGAAGCCGAAGCGGCTCTGGATGGGGCCACGGACTTCACCCACCTCCATGTTGAAGGCCGCCTCCTCAAAGGCCGGGTCGAATTCCCCGCGGCGGAAGAAACCCAGATCTCCCCCCTCGTCCCTGTTGGGGTCTTCAGAGTGGATCTTGGCGAGGGCCACGAAATCGCCGCCCTCTTGGATCTCCTCCAAGACGGCCTCGGCCTTTTCCTGGATCTCGGAAGTCCTGTCAGGGCCAGTCTCCGGAGCCATCTTGAAAAGAATGTGCCGGGCCCGGCGACGCTCAGGCTGCTGGTAATCCGACTGACGGAACTCGTAGTAGCGGGTCACGTCTTCGTCCGCGACCTCAACCTCTCCTTCGAGTTCCAAGACGTCGGCGAAGTAATACTCAATTTTAACCTTTCGGGGCTCCCTAAACTCTTCCTTGCGTTCCTCATGGAGGTCTTTGAGCGCCTGCTCATTGGGGGCTACGGATGAGTCCAAGTCTTCCGCTGGAAGCCGGATATACCGAACCTTGATCCGCTCGTTGTTCCAGAGATAGGCCTCCTCCAGCTCGGCGGGCAAAAGCCTGACCCCATTGAGGATGAGGCCTTCCAGCCTCTGGATCAGAAGGGCCTCCCGCTGTCCCTCCTCAAAAACCTCGGGCTGGATACGGCTGTGGCGAAGGGCCTGAAGATAGAGATTTCGATCAAAGCGGCCCAGCCGCTGAAACTGTGGGAGTGAACTGATGGCCCTCGCCACCTCGGCGTCCGAGATTTCCAGGCCCGCCTGGCGCGCCTCGATGAGCTGCACCCGAACCGCGACCAAGCTATCCAGGGCACGCCTTCCAAGCTGAAGCTGGGAGGCGAGCTGGTCGTCAAATGAGTTCCCGTAAAGCCGGCGGTAGAGGTTATAAGTCCTTTGGTAGGCCTCATGATACTCGGTGAGGAAGATGTCCTCTCCTCCAACAGATGCCACCACATCTCTACTCGCTGTGTGATAGGGCCGGTGGAGGGCATTCCAGCCGAAAAAGCCAACGAAGCTCATGGCCACCATCAAGAGGAGACCCTTGACGGCCCAGGAGTTAGCCCAACCCCTCATGTATCTCAGCATGGATATTCCCCCCGCTATGACTCATCCTAAAGGCGATTTGAGATTAGCGTAGGATAACCCTCCCGGCGCTGCAACCCTTTTCTTGCAGGCCCGCGGGAGCCCCCTTCGCAGGAGATCTCCAGGGGGACAACAAAAAAGCTTGCTTTTTCGAATCTATTTCTTGAACTGCCCGGCCTTTTGGCCTAGAATTAATTGGTTTTCGAGGTGGGAGGTTGGGTCTCTCTGACCGGGCAGGTCGCACAGGAGGGTAAAGACGATTATGGTCCTCAACAGACTGTGGGGGCTTTTTTCTAACGACTTGGCTGTGGACCTCGGTACAGCCAACACGCTCGTCTATCTCAAGGGTGAGGGGATCGTCCTGAGAGAGCCTTCTGTGGTGGCCATCCACCGGGACACCAAGCAGATCCTGGCCGTCGGGACCGAGGCCAAGAACATGGTGGGGCGAACACCGGGCACCATTGTGGCCATCCGGCCCATGAGGGACGGGGTCATCGCCAATTTCGAGATTACCGAGGCGATGCTGCGACACTTTATTACCAAGGTCCATAACCGCAAGGCCTTTGTGCGGCCCAGGATCATCATCTGCGTCCCCTCGGGGATCACCCAGGTAGAACAGCGGGCTGTTCGAGATTCGGCTGAGTCGGCGGGCGCCCGAGATGTGTTCCTCATCGAAGAACCGATGGCAGCCGCTATCGGGGTCGGCCTTCCCATCCAGGAGCCCTCCGCCAACATGGTCCTGGACATCGGGGGAGGAACGACAGAAGTGGCCGTCATCTCGCTGGCGGGGGTCGTCTTTAGCAAGTCCATCCGGGTTGGAGGAGACGAGATGGACGAGGCCATCGTCAACTATGTCAAGCGATCCTACAGCCTCCTCATCGGCGAGCGGACGGCCGAAAACATCAAGATGGAGATCGGCTCGGCCTATCCCACAGAAGAGAGAAGAAGCATGGAGGTGAAGGGCCGGGATCTGGTGGCGGGGGTCCCGAAGACGATCATCCTCACCGATGAAGAGGTCCGAGATGCCCTGTCAGAACCGGTGGGAGCCATCGTGGAGACCGTCAAGATCGCCCTTGAGCGTATGCCCCCCGAACTGGCCTCGGATATCGTGGACAAGGGGATCATGCTGGCCGGGGGAGGCGCTCTCATCGGGGGCATAAACATCCTCTTGCGGGAGGAGACCGGCCTGCCCGTAACGGTTGCTGAAGACCCCCTTTCGGCAGTCGTCATGGGGACAGGAAAGGTGCTGGACGAGATCGACCTCCTGCAAAAGCTCAGCCTCTAGCACAGAGGCCTCAAATGAAACGGCCTCCTAATCGGCGTCAGGACATCATCTTGCTCCTGGGGCTTTTTCTCCTCACTTTCACGAGCATGACAGTCCACCTCCGCTGGCAAGATGCGACCAGCCCCGCCAGCAGAGTCGTCCTGGAGTTCTTCGGAACCCTTCAGGCCTGGGGCCAAAAGCCCATTGGGGCCCTGAGTGGTTTCTTCGGGAATTTCACCAGCGCTCAGACCCTTCGGGAAGAGAACGACAGGCTTCAGACCGAGGTGGAGCGTCTTCAACAGGTCCAAAGCCAGTTCGAAGAGTTTCGGCTTCGCCACAACCGCTTACAAGCCCTCCTGGATTTTCAAGAGACCTCCAAGTTGAAGACGGTGGCAGCGTCCGTCATCGGACGGGACGCCACCAATTGGTCCAGGACCATCACCCTCGACCGGGGCTCCGGGGCGGGGCTCGCGGAGAACATGCCGGTCATCACCCATGAGGGAATCGTAGGACACCTCATCCTCGTCAGCGGCTCCAAGTCTCAGGCCCTCCTGATCTCAGACCATCGGGGTGCTGTGGACTCCCTCATCCAGAGGTCCCGGGCCAGCGGGGTCTTTGTGTCCACCCCTCAAGGGGCGGGGCATCTGAAGTACGTGCCCGAGGACGTAGAGGTGAAGCCTGGGGACATTGTGATTTCTTCGGGCCTCGGCGACCTCTATCCAAAGGGGCTGGTGGTGGGAAAGGTGGAGACGGTGAAACAGAACGGGGATGGGCTCTTTCAGAGCGTGGAGGTGGCACCGGCCGTGGATTTCTCCCGGTTGGAAGATGTCCTCGTTGTCCTAACACCCTGAGTTCATAGATGATCATTGTCTACACCGGCCTTGTTGTCCTGATCGCCATTGTCTTTCAGACCACCGTCGCAGAGTATTTCCTGGAAACCGTTGGGGCGAAACCCGATCTTCTGCTTGTCCTGGCCTTCGTCCTGGGTCTCATGCGGGGCAAAAGGGGGGGAGCCACCTTAGGCTGCCTCCTGGGCTTCTTGCAAGACATCATGTCTGGAGGCCTCCTCGGCATCAACGCTCTCTCTAAGGGCCTCATCGGTTTTGGGGCGGGGGCCTTTAGGAGAGACCTGATGTTTTTCCACCCGCTGGGCCAGGCCTTCATCTTCGCCCTGGCCACCGCCTTTGACACCGCTTTAAACCTCATTCTGAGCTTTCTCCTCTCTCCCCTGCCTGGCGGGATCCAAGGGATAACAGGGGTCCTCTTAAGGCTCATGGTCCTGCACGCCGTGATAGGTCCCCCTATCCTCTGGATCTTTGGCCGCTTGGAGTCCCGCTGGACTGATCGTGAGGGAGTCAGGGGGCCTGCGCCCCTTCGGAAACGAGGATGAGACTCGGCCTACGGAAATACGGACAACCTCTCCCAAGCGGGGTGAAAAGCGGCATCTTTTTCCTCGCGACGGTTTCGCTGATCTGTTTTGGCCTCCTTGTGATTCGGCTCTGGTCTCTCCAGGTCATCCGCGGGGGGAGTTTCGCCAGCGCTCGGAGAACAACCGGATCAGCACCCAAGTCATCCCGAGCCCGCGGGGGCTCATCCTGGACCGAAAGGGCGAGGTCCTGGCAACCAGTCGCCCTGCCTTCCACCTCGCCTTGCTTCCCCATGCCATCCCGGACCTCCCCGGGACTCTGGAGCTCCTTGGGCCTCAAGTCGGGCTGGATATGGAGAAGACCCGGGCCAGGCTTGAACGGGCCAACGCCTTTAAACCAGTCGTCATTCGGCACGATATTTCGCGCCAGGCCGTCGCCTATTTGGAGGAGCACCGCCTTCAGTTCCCGGGCGTCCTCCTTCAGGTGGAACCCATTCGCAACTACCCCACCAAGGTCCAGCCCGCCCATGTGCTCGGCTATGTGGGAGAGGTGAACGAAGCCGAAATCCGACAGAAGGACCGGTCATACCGGTTGGGAGATTTCGTTGGCCGGCAGGGGCTAGAACGGGATTTTGAGGATTTCCTCCGTGGGGTCCCGGGCAAGCGCCTGGTCGAGGTGGACGCCCTCGGGCGAGAGCAAAGGGTCCTCAAGGAGCAACCCTACGGCCCTGGAAAGAACTTGATCCTGACGCTCGATGCTTCCCTTCAAGAAAAGGCGGAGAGCTTGCTCGGAGACAAGCCGGGAGCCATCATCGCCGTGGACCCCCGAAACGGAGAGGTCCTGGCCATGGCGAGCCATCCCCGCTTTGACCCCAACGCCTTCGCAGGGGGCATATCGACCAAAGCCTGGAAGGAGCTCACCTCAGACACCCTGCACCCCTTGGAGGATCGGGCCACCCGCGGCCAGTATCCCCCTGGCTCTGTCTTCAAGATCGCGGTGGCGGCTGCGGCCCTGCAAGAGGGCGCGATAGAAGAGGACGAAAAACTCTTCTGTCCGGGCCATCTGCGGTTCGGGGGGCGGACCTACCGGGACTGGCGCCCCGAGGGCCACGGATGGGTGAACGTTCACCAGGCCCTCGTCGAGTCCTGCGATGTCTTTTTCTGGAAGGTCGGGCTGCGCCTGGGGATCGACGTCATCGCCAGATACGCCCGGGCTTTTGGGCTGGGAGATTCCACGGGCCTTCGGGACCAGGGAGAGAAGGAGGGCATCGTCGCCTCCCGCGAATGGAAACTGGAGAACGTAGGGGAGCCCTGGTATCCCGGAGAGACCCTCTCGGCCTCCATCGGGCAGGGCTACACCGTGGTGACCCCTATCCAGATGGCGGTCCTCATCGGTGCCGTTGCCAACGAGGGGACGCTCTACGAACCCCGGATGGTCTTGCGGATCGAGGAACCAGATGGACGGGTAATCCAGACCTTTGAGCCTCAGGTGAGAGGACGTCTTCCCGTCGAACCCCAATACCTTGACATGATCCGCCGGGGCCTTCGGGGGGTCGTCAACGAGGAGCGCGGGACGGGTTCGCTGGCTCGCATCCAAAATATCCAGGTGGCTGGAAAGACCGGGACGGCCCAGGTCATCAGGCTGAAGAAAAGGCGTGACCAGAAGGAACAGGAGACCAGGGCCAGAACCCTGCGGGACCACGGCTGGTTTGTGGCTTTCGCTCCCTATGAAAATGCCACCATCGCTGTGGCCGTCCTTGGAGAACACGGGGGCCTGCCAGGAGGTCGCTACGCTCCCCTAGCGCGCGAGCTCATCACCCATCACTTGAATGAATCCAAGGAGGGGCCCGAAAGTGAGCCCGCCGGGGAGGAGGGGCACCCCTGATGATCGACCGGCGCCTGCTCGCAAATGTGGACTGGGTCCTGGTCGGCACCGTCCTGATCATCTGCTTGACGGGGATCTTCATGGTTTACAGCGCCACCTACACCAAAATTGAGGGGACGTTGAGCGGGCTCTCTCTTCGCCAGCTATATTGGCTGGGATATGGCTTGGCTGGGCTAACGGTCCTTCTGTTTCTGGACTATCGCCTGTTCCAGCGTTATGGCTATCTCATTTTTTTCCTGTCTCTGCTTCTGTTGATCTTGGTCCCCATCACCGGACGAATCATCTCGGGGGCACAGCGCTGGCTCACCTTTGGGCCCTTGCGGGTCCAGCCCGCTGAATTTGCCAAGCTCGCCCTGATCCTGGCCCTGGCCAAGTATCTTTCTGAGACCTCGAGGGAGGCTCCCCTCGGCCTAAGAGACCTAGCCCTTCCGGCGTGCTTGATCGGAGTCCCGGCACTCTTGGTGGCCGCCCAACCCGACCTCGGAAGTGCCCTCATGCTGATCTTTCTCGGGGGGTCCATCCTGGTCGTCGCCGGGCTTCGCCGGGGAACCCTGTTGACCCTGGCCCTGGGGGGGATGAGCCTTGCGCCCATCGGGTGGTTTTTCCTAAAGGGATACCAGAAACAGCGGATCTTGACGGTCTTTGGCGGCGGGGATCCCCTAGGGGCTGGCTACCAGAGTCTCCAGTCCAAAATCGCGGTGGGGTCCGGCGGAATCTGGGGGAAGGGCCTCCTGGCGGGGACCCAGAGCCAGCTCCACTTTCTCCCGGAGCAACACACCGATTTTCTCTTCGCCGTCTTCGCCGAGGAACTGGGTTTCCTCGCCGTCGCCGCCCTGCTCGCACTCTACTGTCTTCTCATCGTTCGGGGAGCCCAGATCGCCTACCGAAGCCGGGACCTCTTCGGGGCCCTGGTGGCCTTGGGAGTCGTGGCCTCCATCGGCTTACAAACGATCCTCAACGTGGCCATGACGACGGGTCTCATCCCCATTGTCGGCCTCCCCCTCCCCTTCATGAGCTATGGGGGATCGGCCCTCGTCTCCCAACTCCTTGGCGTGGGTCTGCTTCTCAGCATCCGAATGCGCCGTTTCATCAACTACTAAAATATTTGGACATTACCCATAACCCTGCATGTGTTTTAATTTCAGCTGGATGTGGTGGAAAAACATAGAAATTCCCCTGCAATTCACCTTGATCTCATGCTCAGCGACAGGCATATTTACAGGGGTGTAAAAAGGGGAGGAGCAAGATGAGAAGGTGGTGGGTTATTGGATTATCGGTTTTGGTCGGTTGCGCATCCCCGCAGGTCGCAATGGTTCATCTGAAATCTAGGGACATTCAGTATTGTAAGGCGGCTGGTCTAGGCGCAGCACCAGCTATTCTTGCCCAGATATCAGTCACTAACTGCGTAGAACAGCTTGAGGCTTTGGGTTACAAAAAGGCAGAGGATTTAACAGACGAGGAAAGAGCGGGACTGTCTCCGAAACCAGACCTCTTTGAGGCCGATATTAAGATTGAGAACAAATAAAATCCTGGGTTAAAGCCTAAAGGCTTACATTTCAATCCAACCTCCCCCCGATTTCCGGGTAATGTCCAACTAAAACGTCTCTGACCCCCCCCGGGGGCCCGCTTGACTTTCACAAACCAAGAGCTAACCTTCCTTACAAGTCACCAGGGTATCAACGGGTGCTCTGGCAATGCCCGGGGTGTTGATTGGAGACCCGTTTTCAATAAGTTGAGAGGATTTTATGGCAAGTGAGTTCATCGTCAACGCAGAACCCCAGGAGACCCGCGTGGCCCTCCTAGAGAACAAGGTGGTCACGGAACTCTATGTGGAGCGAAAGCGGGACGAGGGGATTGTGGGAAATGTCTACAAAGGAAAAGTGACCCGGATCCTCCCCGGGATGCAGGCCGCCTTTGTGGACATCGGCCTCGAGAAGGCGGGATTCCTCTATGTGTCTGATATCGACGTGGAACAAGGAGAATATGGCCGTCTCTACGAGGAGGATGAAGAGCCAGATATCGAGTTCGACCGCCGGGCGCGCCCGCGTCGATCCCCAACCACCCCCATCGAGAACCTCCTTCAGACGAGCCAGGACATCCTGGTCCAGGTGACCAAGGACCCCTTTGGGACAAAGGGTTGCCGCCTCACCTCCTACGTCACCCTGCCCGGAAGGTATCTCGTCTTCATGCCGACCATAGATCAGGTGGGGGTCTCCCGCCGCATCGGAGACGAGGGGGAGCGAAAACGCCTGAAAAAGCTTGTGCGGCGCCTCAAGGCCGACGGGGCAGGCTACATCGTGCGGACCGTCGCCGAGGGCCTGGAAGAGGAGGAGTTTCAGAGGGACGCCGGGTTCCTCTCGACCCTCTGGAACAAGGTCCGCGAGGCCGAGGAGCAAGCGATAGCGCCGGCCATCCTCCACGATGACCTGAACCTGGTCTCTCGCGTTATCCGGGACCTCTTCACCGACGACATCGAGCACATGTTCATCGACTCCCCCGAGGTCTACGCTCAGACCCGGGAGTTTGTGGAGACGTTTTATCCCCACCTCGCCTCTCGAATTGAGCACTACCACGCGCAAGAGCCCATCTTCGACGCCCACGGCGTGGAGCTGGAGATCGAGCGTGCCCTGGGCCGCCGGGTCTGGCTCAAGTCGGGAGGCTACATCGTCATTGACCAGACCGAGGCCCTCGTCAGTATCGATGTCAACACGGGCCGATTCGTCGGAAAGCGCAACCCCGAGGAGACCATCCTCAAGACCAACCTGGAGGCCATCAAAGAGGTCGTCTACCAACTTCGTCTGCGGAACATCGGCGGGATCATCATTATCGACTTCATCGACATGGAGCGGGGGGATAGCAAGGAAAAGGTCTTTGTGACCCTGGCCCAGGAACTTCGATCCGACCGATCCCGCACGAGAATCCTGAAGATCTCAGAGCTCGGCCTCGTGGAGATGACCCGAAAGCGGGTGCGGGACAGCCTCGGCGCGGTCCTCTGTCACCCCTGCCCTTACTGCGACGGCCGGGGCGTAATCAAATCCACCACCACCGTCTGTTACGAGATCTTCCGAGAACTCAGGCGAGTCTCCAGCCGAGAGGGGCCCGCCGAAAAGATTCTGGTCAACGCCCACCCCGCCGTCGCGGACCTCCTCCTGGAAGAGGAAAGCGTCTATCTGGAGCAGATCGAGAAGCAGCTCCAGACCAAGGTGGTGGTGAAGGCCGACAAGGACCTCCACCGGGAAGGTTTTGAGGTGATGGTCCTCTGAGACCCCCCCTCGCCTTGACAGGCTCGCTCAGCGCCACCTATATTCCATCCCCGACTCTCGCGGCAGATCCCAGTCCATGGGAGCCGCGGGAAAAGGCATATCCCTGACCCTCTGGAGGGATTCTTTTGGAAGCTCGCGGGGGACGGTCGGCGTGGATTGCCCTGAACCTTCTTCCAGGTCTCGCGCCGCGACAGATTGAAGTTCTGCTGGCAGGCTTTGGAGAGCCCGAGGCCATCCTCGAGGCCACCGAGGCCGACCTCCAGGCGCGCGGTCGCCTTTCGGCCAAGTCCGCCTCTCGCGTGTGTGGATTTCAGCGGCAGAAAGCCCTAGAGGAAGAGCTGCGGGAGGCCGAACGTCTCAAGGTCACGATCATGACCCGGGAGGAGCCTGAGTATCCCGCCTCCTTGCTGGCGATCCCCGACCCCCCACCTGTCCTTTATGTGCGAGGCGAACTCCTGGAGAGGGATCGACTGGCCATTGCCATCGTGGGGACACGAAAGTCCACAACTTACGGCCGGCGGACCGCAGAGCGTCTTGGCCGGGGGCTTGCCGAGAAAGGACTCACGGTGGTGGGCGGCATGGCGCGGGGCGTCGACAGCGCTGCCCACCGGGGTGCCCTCTCGGCGAAAGGTCGTACCGTGGCCGTCTTCGGGAGCGGGCTTGCGAAGCTATATCCCCCTGAGGCAAAGGAGCTTTTTGACGCCATCGCACAGAGTGGGGCCGTTGTGTCCGAGTGGCCCCTCGCCACCCCTCCCCTCCCTCGCCACTTCCCCCAGAGAAACCGGGTCGTCAGCGGTCTCGCCCTGGGAACAGTGGTCGTGGAGGCGCCAAAGGCGAGCGGAGCCCTCATTACCGCCCGGTTGGCTGCGGAACAAGGCCGAGACGTGTTCGCCGTGCCGGGACGCGTGGACTCCCCTCAGAGCGAGGGAGCTCACCGTCTGCTCCGAGAGGGGCCCGGCTCGTGGAGTCGGCCGATGACATCCTGGCCGAACTTCCCCCCGAGCTGGTGGCCCTGCTTCCCTCGGCACAGGGGGCCCCCGGGAGTGCCCCCCCCTGCCCGCCCCCGAGGCCAAGGTTTTTAGGCTGGTGGGCACGGGAGAAAAGCACATTGACCGCCTCATTGAGGAGAGCGCCTTGTCGGCAGGAGAAGTCTCCGGGGCTCTCATGAGCCTTGAGCTCAAGGGGCTTGTCCGGCAATTTCCCGGCAAAATCTTTGCCCGGGCTTGACGAGGTTTTCGGGATATATATAAGAGAAGGATGTGCAACCCTATGAGATTCACCGCCAGGCATACGGTTCCCGATCGGGTCTCAAGACCCATCCTGCGCTCTTTGCAGCGCGGGAAACGGACCTACTAAGCCATGCCAACCTCCCTCGTCATCGTCGAGTCTCCTGCCAAGGCCAAAACTCTAAAAAAATTCCTGGGTAAGAATTTTCACATAAAGGCCTCGGTGGGACACGTGAGAGACCTCCCCGAAAAGAAGCTGGGGGTGGATGTAAAAAAAGATTTTGAGCCCCAGTACGAGGTCATCTCGGGGAAACGAAAGGCGTTGGAGGATCTGAAGAAGGCGGCGGCGAAGACCAAGACCATCTACCTCGCCCCTGACCCGGACCGCGAAGGGGAAGCCATCGCCTGGCACATCCAGCAGGAACTCGGGCCCGTCACTTCCGCCCACATCTACCGCATCAACTTCAACGAGATCACCAAACAGGCCGTGACCCACGCCGTGGAGAACCCCGGGGAGATCGACCCCAACAAAGTCAACGCACAGCAGGCCCGCCGGATCCTGGACCGCCTGGTGGGTTACAAGCTCAGCCCCCTCCTGGGCCAGCGGCTCAAGAACTGGGGCCTCAGCGCAGGTCGCGTCCAATCCGTAGCGCTTCGGATCGTCTGCGACCGAGAGCGTGAGATCGAGGCCTTTAAGCCCGAGGAGTACTGGTCACTGACGGCAACCCTGCTGGGCAGGGAGGAGCCCTCCTTCGAGGCGAAGCTCGTCGCACTGGACGGCAAGAAGCCCAAGATCCGGAATCAAGCCGAAAACGACGCCCTGCTGAAGGAGCTCTCTGGGGCCCAGTTTCAGGTGGCGAAGGTGGAGAAAAAGGAACGGAAGCGAAAGCCCTTGCCTCCTTTTATCACCTCCACCCTTCAACAAGACGCCTTCCGAAGGCTTCGCTTCTCCGGGAAGAAGACGATGCGTGTGGCCCAGCAACTCTACGAGGGCCTCGAGCTCGGAGAGCTCGGCGCTCAGGGCCTCATCACCTACATGCGGACCGATTCAACGCGAATTGCCTCCGAGGCCCTCACCGAGGCCCGGGACTTCATTCAAGATCGTTTCGGAAAGGATTATCTCCCGGCCAAGGCCCAGGTGTATCGAGGGAAGAAGGGGGCCCAAGATGCCCACGAGGCAGTGCGGCCGACCTCGGTCCGCCGGGAACCCGACCAGGTCAGCCAGTTTTTGACAAAGGACCAGCTGGTCCTTTATCGGCTCATATGGAACCGCTTTATCGCCTCCCAGATGAACCCCGCCTGCTATGACCAGACCACCATCGACGCCGCCACGGGACGTTTTGTCTTCCGGGCCACAGGGTCCATCCTGAAATTCCCCGGCTTCACTCGGCTCTACGAAGAGAGTGAAGATGGAGAGAAAGCCCCGGCCATCCTGCCGACGGTCCAGAAGGAAGAACCCTTGAGCTGCCAGGGTTTGGAAGGGAAACAGCATTTCACCCAGCCGCCTGCGCGCTACACCGAGGCGAGCCTGATCAAGACCCTGGAGCAGGAGGGGATCGGACGGCCGAGCACCTACGCCGCCATCCTCAGCACCCTGTCAGCGCGGGATTACGTCCGAACAGAAAAACGCCAACTCATTCCCACCCCCGTTGGCCTCATGATCTCAGACCTCCTGACCCAGCACTTCCCCAGTCTGATGGACCTCGGGTTCACGGCCGAGATGGAGTCCCGCCTGGATCGGATCGAGGAGGGCCGGGACAACTGGGTGAAAACCCTCGAGAAATTTTACGCTGACTTCGAGTCAGACCTGGAGCGGGCCAAGGACACCCTGACCGAACCCGAGGTGCTGAAGGATCGCAAGTGTCCGGACTGCGGGTCTAACCTGGCCAAGCGACCCGGATCTTACGGGATGTTCATCGGGTGCACCGGATATCCGGACTGCCGATACCGGGAGTCCCTGGAAAAGCGGGAGGTGGCGCCGCCCGTGGAGACGGACATCGAGTGCGATCTCTGCGGGGCAAAAATGGTGGAAAAGGACGGCCGCTTCGGCCGGTTCCTCTCCTGCTCGACTTACCCCAAATGCAAAAACGCAAAACCCCTTCCGACCGACATCTCCTGTCTCTCACCGGGTTGTGATGGAGAGCTGACTCGACGGCGCTCCAAACGGGGTCGCTTCTTCTACGGGTGCAACCGCTATCCCAAGTGCTCTTTTGTCGCCTGGTCTCGCCCGGTGCCGCGCCCATGTCCTCTGTGTGAGTCCCCCTATTTGGTGGAAGGCCGAAACGGCCTCCGCTGCCCCACAAAGGGCTGCGGCCACCAGGAGCCCCTTCCAGAGGCCGCCGAAGAGAAGGGGGCCGCCGCTGTTGTAGAGGGAGGACCTCCGGCCAAGTGAGCGGCCATGTCACCATCATCGGCGGTGGGCTTGCCGGGGTAGAGGCCGCCTGGCAGGCTGCCGAGCGGGGTGCGCAGGTTTCTCTCTACGAGATGCGCCCCGTCCAGATGACGCCTGCTCACAAGACAGGAGACCTGGCCGAGCTCGTCTGCAGCAACTCCCTCAAGTCAGATGGTCTCACGACGGCGCCCGGCCTCCTGAAGGCGGAGCTAAGGGCCCTCGGCTCTCTGGTGATGGAGGCCGCCGACCAGCACCGCGTCCCGGCGGGTCTCGCACTCGCTGTTGACCGGACCGCCTTCTCACAGACCCTGACGGACCGCGTTGGGTCTCACCCCCGGATCGAGATCCACCGAGAAGAAGTGAAGATTATGCCGGCCTGCGACCCCCTCATCCTGGCGACGGGGCCCCTGACCTCCTCGGCCCTTGCCCGGGAACTGGCGACCCTCACCCAGGAGCACTACCTCTATTTCTACGACGCCATCTCTCCCATTGTGGACGGGCAGACGGTTGACGGCTCCAAAACCTTCTTCGCTTCCCGATACGGGAAGGGAGGGGATGATTATCTGAACTGCGGTCTATCCCAGGAGGAGTACCAGCTCTTCTGGAAGGCTCTCCTTGAGGCCGAGAAGGTCCCCCTTCACTCCTTCGAGAAGGCCATGTACTTTGAGGGGTGTCTTCCCATCGAGGAAATGGCAAGCCGGGGGGAAAAGGTCCTCGCCTTTGGTCCCATGAAGCCGGTCGGCCTCGCCCATCCGAGGACGGGAACGCGCTATCACGCCGTCGCACAACTGCGGCGCGAGAATACGGCGGGCGAGTCATACAACCTCGTCGGCTTTCAGACGAAGCTCACCTATCCCGAACAAAAGCGTGTCTTTCGGATGATCCCGGGTCTGGAGGAGGCCGCGTTCTTCAGATATGGGAGCCTCCACCGAAACACTTTTTTGAACGCCCCTCGGCTTCTTCGACCAAGCCTCCAGCTCAAGGGGCACGCCCACATCTTCATCGCAGGTCAGATCACCGGGGTGGAGGGATATCTGGAGTCTGCGGCGACGGGCTGGCTGGCCGGCGTGGGGGCGTTCCACCGTCTCTCAGACCTCCCCTTTCCTTCCCCTCCCCCAACCACCGCCCTAGGTTCTCTGATTCACTACATCACGTCAGCCGACCCTGCCCACTTCCAACCCGTCAATATCAACTATGGCCTCATTCCCCCCGTAGACTCCCGGGCCCCTAAGAAGGAGCGTCGCCAACAGATCGCCCAAAGGGCTCTAGAGGATCTCGAGCGGTGGAAAAAGGATCCCGAATCCGTCTAAAGGAGGCCATCCGCCGATTTGAGCGTCACCTCTCGCTCGAGCGGGACGCCTCGGCCCACACCCGCAGAAACTATGGGCGGGACCTCGCCGATTTCTCGGATTTTCTGGCCCAGTGGGGGAAAAAAGACCCCGAGGTCTCGGAGATCGACCGCCTGGCCCTTCGGGCCTACTTGGCGGCCCTCCATCAGAGGGGAAACCGGCCGGCCACTGTCTCCCGAAAGCTGAGTACCCTGAGGAGTTGCTTTAAATTCCTTCAGCGGGAGGGCCTCCTTTCAGGCGACCCAACGACCACCCTCACCCCTCCCCGCAGGGAGCAACGACTCCCCAGGACCCTGACCGTGGACGAGGCCTTCCGGCTGATGAAGGCCCCAAAGGGGGAAGGACCGCTCCAGCAACGGGATCGGGCCATGTGGGAGGTGTTATACTCGACCGGGATCCGAGTGAGCGAGCTGGTTGGCCTCGATCTGGCGCATGTGGACTTAGAGGGAGGGTCCCTTCGGGTGATGGGGAAGGGGAAAAAAGAGCGCTTCGTCCCTCTCGGGAGCCACGCTAAAGAGGCCCTCTCGCAATATCTCACGGTTCGCCAAAAGGTCTCCCCATCGGAGGAAGGAGAGCCCCTCTTCCTCAACGCCCGCGGGTCACGCCTGACTTCGCGGGGCGTGCGGGGTCTCCTCCACCGACACCTCACAGAGATAGGACTATCGGGGCGCGCCTCGCCCCACTCCCTTCGGCATTCCACGGCCACCCACCTCCTGGAGGCGGGGGCCAACCTGCGGGACATCCAGGAGCTCCTCGGCCACAGCTCCCTCTCGACGACACAAAAATACACCCACCTCGCCCTGGACCATCTCTATGCCGTCTACGACCGGGCCCATCCCCGCGCCCGCCCGAAGAGACCATCCTCACAGACACGGGATTCGAAGGGTAAATCATGATCCGATCGACGACCATCCTGGCCGTGCGGCGCAACGGGCAAGTGGCCATGGGGGGAGACGGCCAGGTGACCATCGGCAATACGGTCATGAAGCAACATGCCGACAAGGTTCGCCGTATGTATAAAGACCAAGTCCTGACGGGTTTTGCGGGAAGCGCTGCTGACGCCCTCGCCCTCTTTAGCAAGTTCGAGGGCAAGCTCGAGGAGTATCACGGCAACCTCCCCAGGGCCTCTGTGGAGCTGGCCAAAGAATGGAGGACGGACCGGATCCTTCGCCGCCTGGAGGCGCTCCTTGCCGTCGCGGACCGGGACCACGCTTTCATCGTGTCCGGTTCCGGGGACATCATCGAGCCTGACGACGGCATCGTC
Organism: bacterium; assembly: GCA_965249615.1. GTDB lineage: Bacteria > UBA8248 > UBA8248 > JACPRG01. The sequence continues at coordinate 576,676 of CBDFMI010000005.1, forward strand.
GGGATCGGGTCCGGGGGACCTTACGCCGTGGCGGCCGCCCGCGCCCTGATCGCCCGAACCGAGATGGGCGCCGAGGAGATCGTCCGGGAGGCCATGACCATCGCCGCATCCCTCTGCATCTACACCAACGAAGTCCTTCACGTCGAAGTCCTCTGAGATGGAAGACCTCACCCCACGCCAGATCGTGGAGGCCCTGGACCGATATATCATCGGCCAGTTGGCGGCCAAGCGGGCGGTCGCCATCGCCCTTCGAAACCGCTGGCGGCACCGCCAACTCCCCCCTGAGCTCCAGGAGGAGGTGGTCCCTAAAAACATCATCATGATCGGGCCCACCGGCGTGGGCAAAACGGAGATCGCCCGCCGGCTCGCCCGCCTGGCCAAGAGCCCCTTCCTCAAGGTGGAGGCCTCAAAATTCACCGAGGTCGGCTATGTGGGCCGCGACGTGGAGTCCATGATCCGGGACCTGACGGAACTCGCAAAGAACATGGTGGAGTCCGAGCACAAACAGACGGTGGAGGAAAGGGCCGAGGCGCTGGCTGAGGAGAGGGTCCTGGACGCCCTCATTCCACCGGGGTCCACTGAGGCCGTGCCCGAGGTGGAGCCGGAGGCCGCACCTGCGGTCGCTGGCCCGCAGCGCTTTGACTACATCGGTCCGGAGACCCCTTCGGCCCCACGGGGCCAGCACAGCCGCGAAAAGATCCGCAAGCTCCTGCGGGCAGGAAAACTGGATGACCGAGAAGTTGAGATCGAGGTCGCCCTCAAAGTCACGCCCATGATCGGTGTCGTCCCCGGCGCCGGCCTTGACGACCTCGACACCAACCTGAAGGAGATGCTGGGCGGGATCCTTCCCGAGCGAAGAAAGCGCCGCAAGGTCAACCTTTCCGAGGCCCACCGCATCTTCAAGGAAGAGGAGGCCGCAAAGCTCATCGACATGGACAAGGTGCTCCACGAGGCCATCCAACGGGTCGAGGAGTCCGGGATCGTCTTCATCGACGAGATCGACAAGGTCGCAAGCCGGGATCGGACGATGGGCCCCGACGTTTCCCGCGAGGGGGTCCAGCGGGACATCCTTCCCATCATTGAGGGAACCTCAGTCGGCACCCGCTATGGGACGGTCCGCACGGATCACGTCCTCTTCATCGCAGCGGGGGCCTTCCATATGACAAAGCCCTCAGACCTCATCCCCGAACTCCAGGGGCGCTTCCCCATCCGGGTCGAGCTCGACGCCCTCGGGGAGGAGGAATTCGTTCGGATCCTCACCGAGCCTCAAAACGCCCTCACCCGCCAGTACACGGAACTCCTGGCCACAGATGGGGTGCAGATTGTCTTCACCCCAGAGGGCATCCGCGAGATTGCCCGCCTCGCCGCCCTCGTTAACACCCGGGCAGAAAATATCGGGGCCCGTCGTCTCCACACGGTTCTGGAAAAACTTCTGGACAAGATCTCCTTTGAGGCCCCAAACTCGAAGGAGAAAAAGGTCACCATCGACCGGGACTATGTCCAAACCCGCCTCCAGAACATCATCCAGGACGAAGACTTGAGTCGATACATCCTCTGATTCGTCTGGACAATTTGGGTTAAAGGAACTCGCAGGGGACTAGTATGTAAGGGTTCTTCAACGACCGGTCCGACAGGGAGCGCACGATGACGCTCACGCCTCAAGAAAAAACACGGATTCTCGTCCAGGCCCTTCCCTATATCCGCCAATTTCGCGGAAAGACGCTCGTCATCAAGTACGGGGGAAGCGCCATGGAGGAGGAGTCCCTTCGTGACGCCTTCGCTGAGGATGTGACCTTCCTGAACTTCATCGGCATCCGGACCATCGTCGTTCACGGAGGGGGCCCTCAGATCGGGGAGGCACTGGAACTCCGGGGAAAGAAAAGCGAGTTCGTGATGGGGCTCCGGGTGACGGACGCCGAGACCATGGACGTCGTCTCTGCGGTCCTGGGGGAGAAGATCAACAAGGACATCGTGAACCTGATTAACACGCACGGGGGGCAGGCGGTGGGCCTCTCGGGAGCGGACGGCGGGGCCCTGCGGGCCCGGAAACTCAGCCTCAACCCCCCTGCGGGTTGGAAGGGCAAGCCCCCTGAGCTGGGGATGGTGGGAGAGGTGACGGGCGTGGACACCGCTTTGCTGGGCCGCCTAGGGGATGGGGGTTTTGTCCCGGTGGTGGCTCCCCTCGGGGTGGGTGAGGACGGCCTCCTCTATAACATTAACGCCGACAGCGCCGCAGGAAGCCTGGCGGCGGCCTTAGGGGCGGAGAAGCTCGTCTACCTCACGGACGTCGTCGGGGTCCAGGACGACGGGCAAAAACTCATCTCCTCTCTTTCCAAGACACAGGTCGAAGATCTCAAGAGCAGAGGGGTTATCTCGGGCGGGATGATCCCCAAGGTGGACACCGGCCTTCGAGCCATCGAGGCGGGAGTCAAGAAGACCCACGTCATCGATGGCCGAATCCCCCACGCCCTCCTTCTAGAGATCTTCACGGACGAAGGGATCGGGACAGAGATTGTCTTGTGAGCATAAAAAAAGGGGGCGCGGCTGCAAAGCTCACATGCCGCCCCCCTCTTGTTTGCTTTCTAGAAGCGCTTTTTAGTCTTCTGTGACCCCAGGGGCGTGTCCCTTTATTTCGCACCCGCCTTCAGATGCTTAATCGCCTCCTGAACCCCCTCGATCCGATGCTCGAAACTTTCCAGCGGGGTCACCTGCCATTTGATGATCCCCCAGAAGGGCAGGCTCTCCAATAGCCGGCTCAACTCGTCGTGGGACGGCGCATCCACGATAAACACGCCGGATCTGGCTCCGGCCTCAAGCCCTCCAGCCAGGATTTTTCCGTCCTTCTCCAGCTTGACCAAAGCCTGAAAACTGGGGACAACGAGGTTTTCTAAAATCCCGGCCACCTGCTGTGGGGAGAGCAGCGGACCCGGGTCAATTAAATCCATCCTGACAAGATATTTCATCACTCGCTCTCAAGCCGGGACTGTCCCTACGACCGTTACTTTCCGCCGCTCAGGTGCTCAACGTGACGGCGGGCGATCCCAATCCTGTCCTCAAAACTCTCCAGCGGGGTCGTGTGCCATCTGACAATTCCCCAGAAGGGCAGGTTTGCCAGCATATTGCTCAACTCATGGTTGGACTCCGCTTCCACGATGAAAAACCCATTCCTGCCTCCGGCCTCGAGTCCTCCCACCAGGACCCCCTTCTTGTCCATCTCCGCCAAGCTCGTCAGGCTCGGGATGACCAGGCCCTCCAAAAGCCCGACCACCTGCTGTGGGGAGAGCAGCGGGCCAGGGTCAATCAAATCCATTCTGACGAGAAACTTTTGTTGCGCCGATGCTGTCCCCACGATGAGAAGCGCGAGGACAAAGAAAGAGCTAAGGAACGTTAAACGTCGCCTCATGGTTTCCTCCTCTTGAGATAATGAGGTGAAAATACAGGACGGTGCAATTAATCGTATTTAGCAACCCCTATTGTGTCAAGGGGAAACCCCTGCAGAGCCCGGATAAGGGAGGAGATCGCCGCGTTGTGAGGGGCTTCCCCCTGTTTCGCGACATAACCATTCAGATAGTCCACCTCGGTCCGCCTTCCAAGACGCAAATCCTGGAGCATCGAGTTCTCATTCTCCGCCGTCTTCTCCGCCGTCTCTTCCACCTGGCGGACGGCCTCCTCCAAGGGGATGGCAAAACCCTCTGAGGAGGCGAGGCGGCAACCCTCCCGAAGGAGAGACATCCACAGATCTCGCAGCGCCTTGTGCGTGCCGACGACCCCGTTTCGGACTCGGGCCAGGGCCCCGACGGGATTGATGGCGAGATTGACCAGGGCCTTTTGCCACACGGCGCGTCCCATGTCGGAAACCTCTTCGACCGGGAAGCCGGCCGAGCGGAACAGGGAGGCCGAAAGGCGAACGCCCTTTCTCTTCTCCTCGCTGTGATCTTGGGGAGGCCACATCCCCACCTGAATCGGCCCCTCCCCGGTCCAACGGACACATCCCGGACCTTCCGAAAGGGCCCCTGAATAGACGACCCCCCTCAGTGCCTGTTCCGAAGGGAGCTGGCCCCACACGTCGGCCTCAAAGCCAAGGCCGTTGGAGACGAGCAACACCCAGGTATTGGCCTCGACGAGACCCGCCTTGAGGGCTGACCGCAGGGCGGCGGAGGCGTCATAGGCCTTGGTCGCGATAAGGAGGAGATCAGGGGGGGAGATGTGAGCACCAGGCCAGGCGAGATTCACAGGAATCTGAAACTCCTGGATCCCTGCAACGCGGAGGACCGGAGTCCCCTTCACATTTGGCCAGTCCTCGGACGGGCAACGCGGGCAGAGGGTCACCCTGGCCCCGCCCCTGGCCAGACAGGCCCCCAGGAGGCCTCCCAGGGCGCCTGCTCCGAGGATCACGATGTTTTTCAAAGGTGGCGCCCCCAGGAAGGGGATCGCCCCAGGAGAGAGACCAGACACCTTGCGGAGGCGAAATCCGCCCTGCTATCGCGCCCCGCCGTTTCCTTGGGCCACAGCCTCCGAGACTTGAGCCCCGTCGGTCCCTTCGGCCAAGACGGGGGCGAACTCGGTGAAGGCGTAGGCGCTGTGATTATGGAGGCTCTCAAAATTCTCGCAGCCCACTGTGAACCACGTAAAATTCTCGTCCTCCTCGAGGGCCCCGTAGATCTCCCGCACCACGTCCTCGACGAACATGGGGTGGTCGTAAGCGAGCTCCGTCACGTATTTCTCATCGGAGCGCTTGAGGAGGGCGTAGACCTGATTGATGGCCCGCTCCTCTACCTTGGCGATGAGGTCTTCCATCCAGAAGAAGTGGCGGAAGCGAACCTGGACGCTGACCTCTCCCCGCTGGTTGTGGGCCCCGTAGTCGCTGATGGTCTTGGAGCAGGGGCAAAGCGTGCTGATAGGCACCGCGATGCCGACGATAAAATTCTCCTCGTCCCCGGGCCCCGAGCTCCCCGAGAAGGTGCACCGATATTCCATGAGGCTCGGGATTTTGGAAACGGGCGCCTGCTTCTCGACGAAGTAGGGAAAGGCCATCTCCAGATGCGCCGACTGGGCGTCGAGGCGATGGCGCATGGTGTCCAGGATCTCCTGGTAGTTTCGGATGCTGACACCACCCCGATAGTGGTTCAGGATCTCCACGAAGCGGCTCATGTGAGTCCCCTTGAAATGGTGGGGGAGGTCCACATACATGTTCACCGTGGCCGTCGTGTGCTGGTATTCCTTCACCTTGTCAAGGACGGTGATGGGATAGCGGATGTCCTTGACCCCCACCTTCTCCAGGACGACCTTTCGGTGGTCACGCTGGCTCTGCACATCGATCATCTACTCTCTCCATGATAGGTGGCACTGCACCGGTCTGTCTCGAAGACGGTGACCCTGTGGAGCCGGACGGCGGGCCCCTTCAGACGTCCCGAAAGGGCCTCGAAGAGGTGCCTGGCGATGTTCTCTGCCGAGGGACTCACCTGCCGAAAGGCGGGGACCTCGTTCAAGTTTCGATGGTCCAGATCTCCGAGAACCTCGCGCGTCTCCTGTTCCAGACGCTTGAAATCCACCGCCATGCCCGCGTCGTCCAGCCCCTGAGCCGTCACACTCACTTGGACCCGGAAGTTGTGCCCGTGAAGGGGTTCTTTTTCCCCATGATCGTTTTGAAGCTGATGCGCTGCCGCGAAATCTGTCTCGACAGTCACTTCGTACACGGGTTGAACCCCAAAAAGGCAAGAAGGCATCCAGAGTTATTTACAGATTATATCATTTAGAGCCCTCGCGCCAAGAGCCCCGGATGGCCTCGACCATCTGTACCGTCCGAACAGCGGCCCGAACCTCGTGGACCCGCAGGAGATCAGCTCCCTGCCAGAGACCCAGGGCGTTGCTCACGATGGTCCCTTCCAAGCGGTCGAGGGGACTTTCAATACCGGTGATCTTTCCGATGAAGGACTTTCGGGAGACCCCCAGGCAGAGGGGATAGCCCAGGGCGCGAAGGGAGGAGAGGTGGCGCAGGAGAGAGAGGTTGTGCTCGACGGTCTTCCCAAATCCAATGCCGGGGTCCAGGACGAGGTCCCGGATCCCCGCCTTGTCGGCAAGCTTCGCCTGGCCGTCGAGATACGCCTTCACCTCCTCCACGACGTTGTCATAGCGGGGAGAGCGCTGCATGGTCTGGGGCTCTCCCTGCATGTGCATGATAATGGCGCCGGCCCCAAAACCCCCGATGACCTCCCGAAGGGCAGGATCTCTGAGGCCTCGCACGTCATTGATGAGCGGGACCCCTCGGGCCAGGACCTCCTCCGCAACCTTGGGCTTAGAAGTGTCCACGGAGATGAGGAGAGCGGGGTCCTTCAGGAGAGGTTCGAGAACCGGAAGGAGGCGGTCGAGCTCCTCCTCAGCCTCAATGAAGCGGGCCTCCGGCCGGGTCGACTCCGCCCCCAGGTCCAGGATGGCCGCGCCTTCCTCGGACATCTCTCTCGCTCGCTTGAGGGCGTCCTCGGGGCGCACGTAGAGACCCCCGTCGGAGAAAGAGTCGGGCGTGAGATTGAGGGTGCCCATCACCTTCGGAGGCTTGAGGGAGAGCGAGCGACCCCGCAGATGAATTTTCATCTCTTCACGCCTCATGGGGATAGAGGCTCCCGGTGGCCAGGATCTCCTCCAAGGGGTGCCAGTGCTCTCTAAGCTCTCCGACCAGGAAAAGGGAGCCGGTGACGCAGACGAGGTCCTCCTGGCGGGCCGCGTTCAGGGCCGCATCCAGGGCGTCAAAGGGATCGGGGAAGACCCCGGCCACCGGGGCGAACTTCGCGCAGAGCTGGGCGAGCCGCTCAGGGGGACATGCCGGCCGCGGGGGGGCAGTGGGGCACGTCACGAAGACGCCGGCGCTTCCCGGGGCCAGGATCCTTGCGATCCCCTCGACGTCTTTGTCGCCGAGGACGCCCAGAATCAGGTAGCGACGTTTGGGTGAGAAAAGGTCCAGGGCTTCTCGAAGGGCCGATGCTTTATCGAGGTTATGGGCCCCGTCCAGAATGACCCGGGGGGCCTCCTGAACGCACTCCATTCGGCCCGGGAGCCTGGCCTCCAGAAGCCCTCGGCGGATGGCCGAGGCCGGGAGACCGAGGAGCTGGGCGGCCGCAGCGGCAAGGGCCCCATTTTGAACCTGATGGGCGCCCCCCATTTTTAGTGCGAGCCCTCGCATGGGCTCAAGCCCGCAGGCCTCCAGATGAAACCGTGTGCCTGACGGCGTTGTCTCCTCAAGGGCCACCCCCTCCGACAGGGAGAGGAGCCGTGCGCCTCGGCTGGCACAGGTCGCCTCAATAACCTTTAGGGCGGGTCCCTCCTTCACGCCAGTCAAGACCAGTCCACCGGGCTTAATAATCCCCGCCTTCTCTTTAGCGATCTCCTTCTCGGTCTTTCCCAGGATATCTGTGTGATCCAGTCCGATGTTGGTGATGACGGTGATCGCGGATTTCGGGAAGACGTTGGTGGCGTCCAGGCTTCCCCCGAGCCCCACCTCGAGGATGGCCCGTCGGCACCCCTCTTCATAAAAACAAAGCAGGGCAAGCCCCAGCGTCGCCTCGAAATAGGAGGGGATCCCGAAAGGGCCCTCCTGATGCGCCTGAAGCAGGGTGGGCTTGAGCGTCTGGACGAGCTCCACCAGCCGGGACGCCTGGACTATCCGGCCGTCCATCCAGATGCGCTCCAGAAGCGTCGTCACGTGAGGGGAGAAGAAGGTGCCGCTAGGGCCGACCTTCGGGGCCTCCCTGAAGATGGAGGCCAGCATGGCGCAGACGGAGCCTTTGCCGCTCGTCCCACCCACATGAACGACCTCGAGTCCATCGAAGGAGAGACCCATGGAGTCCAGGAAATTCTCCATTCGCCTGAGGCCGATGATAAAAGGCCTCCCCCCTCCAGCCGGGTAGTCCCGGTGGTCATGCCGGATCAGGTCCGAGAGGGAATCCAGCCAGCGGACCGTGCGGTGATAGTCGAGAAAGGGCCTGGAACTCATCCCGGGCCTTCCCTGGATCGAATCACAATGAATGGTGGCCTTAATGGCGAAAATGTCTCATCCGGGTGAGGACCATCACGATCCCCGCCTCGTCCGCGGCCCGGACGACCTCCTCATCTCGGATGGAGCCGCCGGGCTGGACGATGGTTTTGATACCGGCCTTGGCGGCCTCGTCAACCCCGTCTCGAAAGGGGAAAAACCCGTCGGAGGCAAGGGCCGCGCCCGACAGAAGGCGTCCATGTCTCTCCTGGGCTTTCCTGATGGAGAGTGCTACGGCGTCCACTCGACTCATCTGCCCGGCCCCGATCCCAATGGTGGCCATGCCTCCCTCCGGAACCCTGGCGGCCAGGACGATGGCGTTGGACTTCACATGTTTTGAGACCTGCCAGACAAATTCAAGGAGGGAAAGGGCCTCAGGAGATGATTTCTGACGGGTGGGAATTTCCGCCCCCTTGAGGTCTACGTCTCCCCGGTCACCCTCCTGAAGAAGGACGCCCCCGAGGACGGATCGCAACTCTGTTCTCTCTTCACCCGACGGCCCGTCTGCCAGACCTGGGAGACGAAAAATTCTCAGGTTTCGCTTCTTTCGGATAACCTCCAGGGCCGCGGGCGCAAAATCCGGCGCCGCCAGGACTTCAAGGAAGCCCTCTGCCAGGATCTTCGCCCCCTCCTCCTCAAGCGGCCGGTTCACGGCCACCACGCCTCCATAGGCTGAAACCGGATCGCAGTTGAGCGCGTGGCGAATGGCCGGGGTCGGGCCTTCGGCCGTTGCCGCCCCACAGGGGTTCCCGTGCTTAATGGCGGCGGCGGAAGGTTTTTGAAACCCCCGGACCAGAGAAACGGCGGCGTCCAGATCGAGAAGGTTGTTGTAGGAAAGCTCTTTTCCCCCGAGAAGCTCCCCGTCTGCCAGAGAGAGGCCAGGCCCCTCGGTCCGATACCAGGCCCCCGCCTGGTGAGGGTTTTCGCCGTAGCGAAGAAGGCTGAGTCTTTGGAGACCCAGGGAGAGGGCGTCGGGGAGAGACTCTTTTGACCCGGCGAGGACCTGGCCGATCAGGGCGTCGTAGGCCGAAACCTTCTGAAAGGCCTTCGCCGCAAGGCGCCTTCTCACTTCTAAGGGTGGACCCGCTTGCCCTTTTTTGAGATGGGCCATGACTTCGGGGTAGTCGTCAGGCTCTGAGAGGACGAGGACTCGAGCATGGTTTTTCGCCGCCGCTCGAAGGAGGGAAACCCCGCCGATGTCAATGAACTCCAGGAGCTCCTCTGTGAGGGGGAGGTTTCGGCCGGCCCGAGAAAACTCCTCGGCCTTCTCCTGAAAGGGATAGAGGTTAACGGCGATGAGGTCGATGGGAGGCAGATCTTGTCCCAGGCCTTCAGGCTCTTGTTTTCTTCGGTGAAGGATCCCCCCAAAGATCTTGGGGTGGAGAGTTTTTACCCTTCCCCCAAGGATCTCGGGCTCCCCTGTGAAGTCGGAGACCCTGCTCACCTCAAGACCTGAGGATTCTAAAAGTTTAGACGTCCCCCCTGTCGAGAGGATTTCGGCCCCGTGGTCCACAAGGGCCCGGGCGAGGTCCACGACCCCTGTTTTGTCATAGACGCTGAGGAGCGCCCTCTGAACCCAGCTCAAAGGGATGTTTCTCCTATTTCAGAACCTTACACCGTGTCGGCCCGGTAGCCCTCATCGGCCAAGCGCTCCAGCACCTGGTCCAGATGGTCCCAGCCCCTGACCTCTACGTGGAGCTCGACCCGGGTCCGCCCCACCGGGAGGTCCGGGTGGGTCCGGTCATGCTGAATGTGGAGGATATTAGCATGGGCGGTCCCCAACGCCTCCGCGAGTCGGCCCAGGGTGCCCGGGTGGTCTGAAAGCTCGACCCGGATTCTGGCGAAGCGGCCGGACCGGACGAGCCCCCGCTCGATGACCCGGGAGAGAAGATTGACATCTACATTTCCACCGCTCACGAGGAGGAGAACGGGGTCGTCGCCGGGGATCTTGCCGTCCAGGAGGGCCGCCAGTCCCACCGCCCCCGCCCCTTCCACCACCGTCTTCTCCCGCTCGAGGAAGGCCGGAATGGCCTGGGCAATGGTGTCTTCATCAACCGCCACGATGGCATCGACCCATTGCGTGATGAGAGCAAACGCCTGCTCCCCCACGCGGCGGATCGCGATACCGTCGGCCATGGTATCAGAGGAAGAGGTCTCGACACGCTCTCCCGACCGAAAGGAGAGGACGGGGCTCGGGGCCTCTGCGGCGCACACACCGATCACCTGCACATCCGGGCGCTCTTTTTTCAAGGCAAGAGAGACCCCCCCGATGAGCCCTCCCCCACCGACGGGGACCACAACGCTCCCCACCTCCGGGGCCTCCTTCAGGATCTCGAGCCCGACTGTCCCCTGCCCCGCGATGACCGCTTCGTCGTCAAAGGCGTGAAGGAACACCTTCTCCTCCTCGGCCGCCAGAGAGAGGGCTCGATCGAAGGCCTCCTCATAGGTCGCTCCGGTGAGAAGGGTCTTCGCCCCCCCCCTCCCGCAGCCCCTGAAGCTTTGCCTGAGGGGTCCCCTCTGGCATAACGATGAGGGCCGACGTGTCGAAGGCCAACGCCGCCCGCGCCACCCCCCGGGCGTGCTTCCCAGCCGAGGCCGCGACGACTCCCCGAGATCGCTCGGCGGGCGAAAGGGTCGCCATCCGGTTGAAGGCCCCGCGGATCTTGAAGGACCCCGTCACCTGGCGATGTTCAGGTTTTAGGTAGACCGGGCGGCGGCAAAGGGCCGAAAGCTCGTGGGCCCTTTCAACGGGGGTCGGCCGAAGAACCTCCTTCAGGCGTTCGGCCGCCGCATAGATGTCATCGGGAGAGGTCACCAGTGTCCTCGCCTCTAAAAAATTAGGGCGAACAGCCTCTTCTTGAAATCTTGTGTCATTCAGTTAAGTATAATGCCACTTCTTGTCCCGCTTGAGTAGACGGACAGGGGGGGAGTTGAGGCGGGGTTGCCTGATGGGCGCCCTGGGAGATGGGGGGCCATGCGAAAGAAAGCTCGGAATTCCTTCTGCTTCTCCGGGTGCTTTGAGCTCCGGGAGATACTGGGGAAGGCAGCCTGGGACACGAGGGAGCTCCTGGAATTCTTGGAGGAGGTCCCTGAGGATTCCATCTATTACCACACCCACAGCTATTTCCTCCGTCACCCCTATATCGCAGGTTTCTATCCTAATGATTTTGCTCATTGGGCAGCCACTCAGGTAGGGGACAAGGTGCTGGCGGAGCGTCTGGCCGTTCTCCTTCCCCGCGATTTTATTGACTTGGAAGGCCTGCGAAACACCATGCTCAACGTCCTGGACCAACACCTCTCCCGCCTCGACCTCGTCTCGCGGGTCGCCTATGGGGAGGCTTTTCATTTTATGCGGTCCACAATGCGCAGGGTGGATACAGGCCTTGAGGCACGGGACCTGAAGACCTTTCAGGAGATCCTGGCGGGTGTGGACCTCAGCGTCATCTTTTTCCATACTTTCGAAGCCTGGTTCCGCCATGGGCGCATTGAAGGAGATTTTGCCATCTGGCTCGATGAGGAGCTGGGTCTGAGGGAGCTCCGTCAGCGGATTGCCCAGTTGGACCCTTACGCCATGAGTCTGGAGGGGTACCGAAAGAGGCTCCTCGCCCTCTGTGACGAATACAGGAAGGCTTGACAGGGATGGTCATCGATCTTGAGCAGTATCGGGATGTAACCCTGCCGGGGACTGTGGATCTCCTTTACCGGCTGAGCGATGCCGCCCGGGGAAAAAGCTTCCTCCACGTGAACTCCACGCGCCAGGGGGGCGGGGTGGCGGAGATCCTCCACCGCCTGGTCCCCCTCCTTCAGGAGCTCGGGATAAAAACCCGCTGGAAGGTCATGGAGGGAGATGAGGAATTCTTCTCCGTCACCAAACGCATGCACAACTGCATTCAGGGGGCGGAGCAGGCCATCCCGGAGTCTCTGCTGAAGGCCTACTCGGCATGCAACCGGCGCAACCTTGCCCAGATGGATCTGAGGGCCGACCTGGTCTGCATCCACGACCCTCAGCCGGCGCCCCTCGTGGAGGGACGTCGGGGCCGCGACCGCTGGGTGTGGCGCTGCCATATTGATTGCTCTCACCCTCAGCGTCGCATATGGAATTTTCTCCGCCAGTTCGTCATCCGCTACGACGCCGCCATCTTCTCCCTGCCCAGATTTGCTCATTCCCTTCCCGTCCCTCAATTTCTTGTTTATCCCACCATCGACCCCCTCAGCGACAAAAACCGGCCTCTCTCCAAGCGGGAGGTGAACAAGCGGCTTAAGGCGCTCGGCATCCCCCAGGATAAGCCCATCGTCCTTCAGGTCTCCCGCTTCGACCGCTTCAAGGACCCCGTCGGCGTTATCTTGGCCTTCCAGAAGGTCCGAAGGCACACTGACTGCAGGCTGGTGCTGGCGGGTGGCGGGGCCGAGGACGACCCCGAGGGCGCCCAGGTCCTCGCGGAGGTCCAAGAGGCCGCGGGAGAGGACCCTGACATTCACATCCTCGTCCTTCACCCTTCGTCTCACCTAGACATCAATGCCCTTCAGCGGGCAGCTGCGCTGGTCCTACAGAAGTCGACCCGGGAAGGGTTCGGTCTCACCGTCACCGAGGCCTTATGGAAGGGAAAACCGGTCATCGGAGGGGCCACGGGGGGGATCATGGTCCAGGTCATACCGGGTGTGACCGGGTATCTCGTCAACTCCGTGGAGGGGGCCGCCTTCTACATCCGAAAACTTTTGAACGACCCTTCCCTCTGCCGCACCTTGGGGGAGAACGCCAGAGAATACGTTCGAAGCAATTTCCTGATCACCCGTGTCCTGGGGGACTACCTCGTCCTGATGGCTTCCTTGAAACAAAAATCCCGAAAACGTTAGAGAGATGCCTAAAGATCGGTCGAACCGTTGAACGGAAAAAAATATCAGTAGGTTCCTTTCCTTTTCCCCAGCTTTATCCCCAGGTAATCCACAGCAAACGGGGAAAACACCAAAAACCCAAGGGCTCAGAAGGTGTTAGAGGAAAGAACATCACGTCCCATATGAAGATGGAGTACATCATAGAAACTGTTCTAGACCTTTGTACCAAAGGTGGATGAGAGTTTCTGGATACCGAGATGAATCTGCCGGGATCGAAGTTTGGACGTTGTTTGAACCACCAGATCGAGAAATCTGTCTACCTCCATGTCTGCTCCCTGTCTACTCCAAGATGCGATAAGAATTCGCCCCCAGCTGCATTGACAGCGAGCAACAGCCTTTCTATATTCTGAGGGTTACGGAGCTTTCGATAAATCTCCGTGCCAGGAAACGTCATCCTGGCCAGGGGGAGATCGCATGCGGGAGCAGGTCTACATTTTCGACACCACCCTTCGGGACGGAGAGCAGTCTCCCGGGGCCAGCATGGACGCCCAGGAGAAGCTCGATCTCGCTCTTCAGCTTGAAAGACTCAAGGTGGATGTCATCGAGGCGGGCTTCCCCATCGCCTCTCAGGGAGAGTTTGAGGCCGTCCGCGAGGTCGCCCGGCATGTCAAGGACTGCCAGGTGGCGGGTCTTACCCGGACCCGGCGGGCGGAGATCGACCGGACCTGGGAGGCCCTGAAGGAGGCCGAGGCCCCCCGCATTCATACTTTTATCGCCACTTCGGACATCCATCTCCACCATAAGCTCCGGATGACCCGAGAGCAGGTTCTCTCCGAGACCGTCTCGGCCGTCCGGCACGCCAGAACATACTGTGAAAACGTGGAGTTCTCCCCGGAGGACGCCTCACGGACCGAAGTGGACTTCCTTTGCGAAGTCATCCGGGCGGCGATTGAGGCTGGGGCCAAGACCATCAATGTTCCAGACACAACAGGTTACGCAATCCCCGAGGAAACAACCCAGATGTGGCGTTCCATCTTCGAGCGAGTGCCGATCCGAGAAGGGGTCATCTTCAGCACCCACTGCCATGACGACCTCGGCCTTGCTGTCGCTAACAGCCTTGCGGCCGTCCAAGCGGGGGTCAGGCAGGTGGAATGCACAGTGAACGGAATTGGCGAGCGGGCCGGAAACGCCTCCCTGGAGGAGGTGGCGATGGCCCTCAAGACCCGGGAGGACTTTCTACCTTTTTTCACCCGGATCAAGTCCGAAGAGATCTACCGAACGAGCCGGCTTCTCAGTAGCCTGACCGGCCTCGCCATCCCCAGACACAAGGCTATCGTCGGAAAGAACGCCTTCGCCCACGAGGCAGGCATCCACCAGCACGGGGTCATTCAGAAGGCCCTCACTTACGAGATCATGAGGCCCGAGTGGGTCGGGCGAAGCGACAGCACCCTGGTCCTCGGAAAACACTCCGGGCGCCATGGCCTTCGCAAACGATACAGCGAACTGGGACATGAGCTCACGGAAGAGCAGCTGAACGAAATCTACCCCAGGTTTCTGAGGGTGGCCGACAAGAAGAAAGAGGTCTATGACGATGACCTCTTCGCCATCCTGGCGGACGAGCTGAAAACCCACGCGCAAAGATTCCAGTTGGAGTACCTCCACATCACCAGTGGGAGCCACGCCGTCCCGACCGCCACCGTGAAGCTGAGGGACGGGGAGCGTGTCCTCATGGAGACGGGAAACGGAGATGGGCCCGTGGAGGCCACCTTCAACGCCATCGCGAGTATCACTCAGCTCCAAGGCAAGCTCATGGACTACTCTGTCCACTCCGTCACCCGGGGAAAGGAGGCCCTCGGGGAGGTCTTCGTGAAGGTGGATTTCGGCGGAAAGGTGACGGGAGGAAAAGGGGCCAGCACGGACATCATCGAGGCCAGCGCCAAGGCGTACCTCGACGCTCTCAACAAACACTTGGCAGGCGCTCGTTGAGAAGGCATGCGGCCCTAAAGCGGTGGACGAGACGGCCAGGAGAGGGCTCCCCCTCATCGAGGCGCGGCTCAGGCCCCACGACGCTCCCCCCCCAGGAAGAGGCGTATCTGGCTTGGAATTCCTGACATGGCTCGCCTGGAACCGCGTCAGTTGTGGAAAAAAAAGGGGTGGGGGTAAGAGAAAAGCCATTCGGGGGGGTTGGAATTTTCTAACTATATGATTTTAAAAACATTATTCCGTTGAACAAAAAATAGGCAATCTGGTTAAACTAAAGGAAAAATGAGGAGTTAGGAGCCATCGGACCTCAGATTTCCGCAGGTTTTCCACAGGATCGGTGGAAAAGAATATGCCCCTGAACACAGACCCATTCAACGGTGCTCAGCCCGACGAGCAGACCCCAGAGCGGGTCGTCATCGCCATGAGTGGCGGTGTTGATAGCTCGGTGGCAGCCGCCCTCCTCAAGCGGGAGGGAAGAGAGGTCATCGGAATCGGGATGCACCTTTGGAATTATGAAGAGGATCGCCTTGCCTTTGACTCCTGCTGTTCTCCCTACGATGTCCTAGACGCCAGGGCCGTGGCGGGGCGTCTGGGCATTCCTTACTATTTGCAGAATTATGAAGAGAGTTTCCGAGAGGAGGTCGTCGGTTATTTCATCGACGAATACCAGGCCGGAAGGACGCCCAATCCCTGCGTCGCCTGTAACCAGCGCTTCAAGTTCTCTCACCTGTTGAGGCGGGCGAAGGAGCTCGGGGCCGACCAGGTCGCCACGGGGCACTATGCCCGCGTCAAATGGCTTCCCGAGGAAGGCCGCCCCGGCCTAGGGGGCCGCTTCGGCCTCTTTCGGGGCAAGGACCCCGTTAAGGATCAGAGTTATTTCCTCTTCAGCCTGAACCAGTCCCAGCTCGAAAGGGCACTCTTCCCCGTAGGAGACCTCACGAAGGAGGAGGTCAGGGAGCTTGCCCGGGAGCTTGGCCTGAAGACGGCCGAAAAACCCGAGAGCCAGGAGATCTGTTTTGTGGCGGGTGGAAACCATGGCCGCTTCATCGAGGAGCAGACGGGCGTGGCCTCGGCCCCCGGACCCATTGTGGATCGGGCTGGCAGGGTCCTAGGTCAGCACCGGGGGCTCACCCACTACACCGTGGGGCAGCGAAAGGGGCTTGGCGTTTCGGCGAAGGCACCCCTTTATGTCCTCAAGCTCGATGGGGCCCGAAATCAAGTCGTAGTCGGAGGAAAAGTCGATCTCGAGCGCTCGGTCTGCACTGTCCGGGGTGTCAACTGGATCGCGCCCCCGGGTGAGGAGAGCGGAGGAACCCGCGCCTGGGTCCAGATCCGCCACCACCACACCCCTCAGCCAGCCCAGCTCCTTCCCCTTGCGGAAGGGCGGGTCCGGGTGGAGTTTGAGACCCCTGAGCGGGGCGTCGCCCCAGGCCAGGCCGCCGTCTTCTACCGGGAAGATGAAATCTTGGGCGGGGGATGGATCGAATAAAAGGGAAAAGAAACGCCGATAACGACTTCTTGAAACCCCTCGGTCAGTTCCTCTCTTAGCCCCGTCGAATCCCCAATCTCTTTAAATCCGCGCAAACGGGACCCTAGCGGCTGAGATTTCGGAGGAATCTCTCGGTGTCAGTCGCCTTGATACTTCCGATTCGACGATAGATCTCAAGGGCTTCACTCGCATACAGGATGGCTTGGTCTCTTGAGCCCAGGGCTCTGGCGAGGACGGCGAGGCTGAAGAGCGTCTCTGCGGCGCCGGGCTCGTCGCCAATCCTCCTTCGAATCTCCAGGCTTTCCCCGTAGAGCCGTTCGGCGTCGTCATAGCGCCCCAGGTCCTTGGCCAGAGTGCTGAGGCCCATGAGGGTCGTCGCAACGCCGGACTCGTCGCCAATCCTCTTTGCGATCTGGATGCTCTGCTGGTAAAAATCTTTGGCCTCGTCGTAGTGCACAAGTTTCCAAGCGATTATCCCGAGGTTATTCAACCTTCTGGCGATGGCCAGTTCGTTGCCAAGTCTCCTCTCAATCGTCAGGCTCTTCTGGTAAAGCACCCCGGCCTCGACATAGCTGCCCAGATTCTCGGCGGCGGCGCCTAACTGACTAAGGGCTGCGCTTCTCCCCCTCTCGTCTCCCTTCTCCGTGACCAGGGAAAGGGTGCGTCGTCCCACCTCTTCCGCCTCTTCCCACCTCCCGTACTTCCCCAGGGCTTCTCCAAGCCCTTGCCATGCCTCGACAAGGTCCGGATCAAGATCTAGGGCCTGCCTGTAGAGGGAGATGGCCTCATCCCAGCGGTGGCGGTCATGCGCCTCGCGCGCCTTCGCTAGGAGGGCACTCTTCTCTTCGCCAGAGAAGGAAAGGCGAAACCGACCGGAGAGTTCTCCCAAGCGGCCCCCTTCAGCAGGGAGCGCAGGGAGCGTCAGAAAGAGACCGAGAAAGAAAACGAAAAGGCGCATGGGACCCCCCCTTATAAAGGAGAGCCTCCTAAATCCTGGGGGACATCACCCAGGGGGCCAGCGAAACTCCCGGCCGCCGAGGAGGTGAAGGTGGATGTGGAAGACAGATTGTCCTGCCCCCCGGTTACAATTCAGGACAAGGCGAAAGCCGGCCTCGAGCCCCCTCTCCCGGGCGATATCAGTCGCCTTGAGGTGGAGGGAGCCGAGGAGCTCCGCGTCCTCCTGCTTTGCGTCCAGAAGGGTTGAGATGTGCTTTTTTGGAATGAGGAGGACATGGGTCGGGGCCTGGGGATTAATATCCTCGATGGCGATGAGCTTCTCGTCCTCATACACCTTGGTCGCAGGGACCTTGCCTGCAATCATATCGCAGAAGAGACAGTCGGCCATACGCCTCCCCATTCTCGAAACGAATCGCGCCTAAAGATCCCTCCTATGGCAATACCCCCCCCACCCGCTTTTCGGGCGCGAGGGGGGGGTAGCCCCATCTTGGAAGATCTCAGGCCTTGGCGAAAAATTTCCGGGTCCCCTGGGACTCTATGGCCTCCGACAGACGCCGAAGGGCCAGGATATAACCCGCCGTCCGGTTGTCCGTGGAATACTCCTTGGACACCTTGAGCAGCTCACGGAACTCCGCCACCATGATGGCCTGAAGCCGCTTGTGCACCTCTTCCAGCGTCCAATAGAACCCAGCCCGGTTCTGAACCCACTCAAAATAGCTGACCGTCACACCCCCCGCGTTGGCCAGAATGTCGGGGATGAGAAAGACGCGGTGCTTCATGATGGCGCTCGCCTCTGACGCAATCGGACCGTTGGCAAGCTCCACGATGTAGCGGGCCTTCACCCTCGCTGCGTTCTCGGCCGTAATCACGTTCTCCAGGGCAGAGGGAACGAGAATATCCACGTCCAGCTCCAAAAGCTCCTCATTCGTGATCCGGTCGTGGGAGACTTCCTCAAACTCCCCGTCTCGCAACCGCACCCCGGCCACTTTCCCCTCCGCGTCCTTGTGGGCCTTCACCGCCTCCGGGTCAAAACCCTCCGGACGATAAATGCCCCCCTTCGAGTCACTTAAGGCCACAATCTTATAGCCGTCCTGGGCAAGAAGCTGAGCGGCAAAATAACCCGCGTTCCCGTAGCCCTGAATGGCCACCGTCGTCTTCTCAGGCTTCAGACCCAACTCCTTCGCCATGACCTGGATGGTGTAATACCCCCCGCGGGCCGTCGCGTCCTCTCGGCCCAGGCTCCCACCCAAAGCAATGGGCTTGCCCGTGATCGTCGCAGGGGTCTTCATCCGGCGAATCAGACTGTACTCGTCGGCCATCCAAGCCATGATGGTCGGATTGGTGTAAACGTCAGGCGCAGGGATATCAATGTCAGGGCCAATGAACTCCGCAATGGCGTCTATGTACCCCCGACTCAACCGCTCGAGCTCCGCATGAGAAAGCTCCCTCGGGTCGACCGCCACCCCACCCTTCGCCCCACCGAAGGGAATATTCACCAACGCACACTTAAACGTCATCCAAAAGGCAAGGGCCGTCACCTCGTCTTGATCCACGTCGGGATGAAACCGAATCCCCCCCTTTCCAGGACCCCGGGCGTCGTTATAGCGAACCCGGTACCCCTGAAAAAGACGGAGGGAACCGTCGTCCATCCGAACCGGAATCGAAACCTGAAGGGAAAGCTCCGGGTGGTGAAGGGTCTCCTCCACCTCATCA
The DNA here is from genome assembly GCA_965249615.1 of bacterium. Taxonomy (GTDB): domain Bacteria; phylum UBA8248; class UBA8248; order JACPRG01. The sequence goes on from CBDFMI010000005.1 coordinate 595,677, forward strand.
CTCAAAGGAAAAAACCCGAGCGCCCGGTCCAGACGCCGCTTGGCATCTTCAAAGGAACCCCCTTTTGCGGCTGTAGACTCCACCTTCAAAGCCGCAGGAGGCGTCTTACTCTCACTCATGACATGCTCCTCGTAACCTCAGGAGTCAAACAGGGCGGGGGGCCCATCCCCCCTCCTGAAGGACTCCTAAAAACCGAGTAAACGCGCCAGTATAGCCCCCTTCCAAAAACCCTGCAACGGACAAGGACAACCCCGAGAAACAGGGGCCGTCAGCGCTGGGTCACGAGGTATTCCGCCGCCCGAAGGGCTGCCTTGGCCCCCTCCCCTGCGGCCACGAGGACCTGTTTGTCCCTCACGTTGGTCACGTCGCCTGCGGCGAAGACCCCCGGGACGCCTGTGTTCGTATCGCAGTCAATGAGGATCTCGCCAATTGGGTTCGTCTGGAGGACGTCCAGGGCGAAGCCCGAATTCGGCAGCAGACCTACCTCGACAAAGACCCCCCGGACCGACAAGGTCTTCCCTCCCCCGAACTTTTAGAGCGGACGCGGATCCCCTCCACCTCGTCTTTCCCCAGGATCTCAAGGGTCTCATGTCCCGTGAGCTGCTCCATGCGCTTCGTCTGCCTCAGCTTGTTCACGAGAACGTCGTCACCTGTGTAGTCCCCGAGGACGACGAGGTAAACCTTTTTGGCCATGCGGTCGAGCTCCAGGCCGCCTCGATAGCCGAGTTCCCACCCCCCACAACGGCCACATCAAGGCCTTTGTAAAAGGGGGCGTCACACGTGGCGCAAAAGGCCACCCCCTTTCCCATGAGCCGCTCCTCGCCCGGAACCCCTATACAACGCGGGCGTTTTCCCGAAGCGATGATGAGAGAACGGCCCTGATACTTATGGCCCGTCTGCGTGCAAACACGCTTTATCTTGGGGAGTGCCTCCAGACGGACGACGTTCTCCCCGATGATGCGGTCCATCTCGAACTGCTTCACGTGCTCGTCGAATTTGTCAATAAGGCTCTGCGCCTCGATGTAGTGGAAACCCAGGTAGTTTTCGAGTTCGGCTGTGATGTTCAGCTGGCCCCCCACATCCTTTCCAAGGACGAGGCATTTCAAGCCCTTTCGGCTGGCGTAAACGGCGGCCGTCATCCCGGCGGGCCCAGCCCCGATGATGATGACGTCATAGAGGGTTTTTAGGTCCACCCGCTTCGCAAGGCCCAGCTTCTCATCGAGGACACCCGTGGCGTTGAGGGTAGCGAGCTCGTCGTAACCCCCAATGACCTCCTCATCGATGAGGATCTGGGGGGTGGTCCGCCCCCTTGTCCGCTCGATCATAGTGTCCCAACCAGGGGTATCGCCAAGGACCTCGATCTCCTCCGCCGTCACTTCCTTCTCCTTGAGCAGCGCCCGCGCTCGATCGCACCAGGGTCAGCCAGGTTGGGAATACATGAGGACTTTTGCCATGAGGACCTCCTTGGTGGGTGAGAGAAACGCGAGGGGGGATGGATCATCGGCCGGGGAAAGGGGTTTAGACCCCTCCCGATTTTCGAAACTCCCCCTGCCCCCTTATAATGAAAAGCGATTGAAGAAACCATTATAATCAAGTCAAGATTCCCACCGGAGAGAAGACAATTCTGAGACCGCCACCATTCCGCCGAGCCAGGGTCATCCGGGGGTTCTTCTGGGGCCTTCTGCTAACGGGTGCCTTCGGATGCGCCCAAGGATCCCCTTCGAGCCACCCAGGACAGGAAGGCCCCTCCCTTCTCGATACGGTGAGGCTCCTTGAGGGACGCGCCGACCAGGAGAGACTGCTCGCTGTCGAGGAGATCCTGCGAGGGAAGGGGGTCCCCTTCGAGAGGCGGCCTTATCTGGTCTCGGGCGAGGAGAGGCAAAACCTCCTTTGGGAGGTTCGCCCGGGCCACGAGATCCTCATCCTCTCGGCCCACTATGACTCCGTAAGGGACTCTCCTGGGGCAAATGACAACGCCTCCTGCGTTTCGGTCCTCCTTGAGGCGGGCGGGCGCCTCGCCCGGGAGCATCTTGGCCCCCTGGGCCTCCGAATTCTCTTCTTCGGAGATGAAGAGGGTGGGCTCCTCGGGAGCCAGGCCTACGTTGCGGGCGAAAACCTCAGGGAGGTCATCGGCGTCCTGAACCTCGAGCTCTGTGGGATGGGAGATACGGCAGGGCTCTGGGATGTCCGGGACGAGGACCGGGGCTCCCTTCTCTTTCGCTCCCTCGTCGCCGCCTTTGAACGGGAGGACATCCCCTTTGGGGTCGTCCCGAGGCTCCGGAGGTTTTCCAGCGACCACCGGAGCTTTTGGAGACGGGGGATACCCGGCTTCGCCCTGACGGTGGTCCCGGAAAAGGAGGAGGCACTTCTTCGGGCTTACGTGGAGGACCCCGGGGCACAAAGGTGGCGGAATCCTTCCTCCCGGCCCACTCCCTTTCAGACCTATCACTCGGCCGGGGATCTTGCCGACACCCTCAGCGAGGAGGCCCTTCAATTGACGACCGAGGCGGTTGTCGAAGGCGTCATCGAGCTCTCGAGGAAGCTCAGGCCGACGAGCCCGGATGGGGGGGCGTCCATCGAGGATTTTCATGAGACAGAGGTCTCTTTAGTGGAATAGCGCTGCAGAGCACCCCTGAGGCCTGAAAGAAGTGAGGGGAAATGGCCGTCGAGCGAAATCACTATCAGCGAATCCCCCCGGGGCCTCTGTTTGGCTTATGGTCCTGGCGCTATCTCGACCTCCTGAAGATGATAGGCCTCAGGCTGAACCCGCGGATCCATGGCTTCTATACAAAGTTTCCCACCATTCTCCCCCCCGGCTCCAAATTTCCAGAGGTCAACCTGGAGACGGTGGACGGAGGGAGGATCAACACAAAAACGCTTCAAGGGAAAAAGCACTTCGTCCTCGTCACCGGGGCCCTCACCTGACCTCCGACCCGGAGGCAGTTGCCTCTCATGGAGGAGCTGGCAAAAAAATATCAGGACCGAGATGTGGAGATCTTCCTCATGTATGTCCGGGAGCCCCATGCGAAAGAGCGGGGCTTTCGCCAGTACCGAAAACACGAGAGTTATGACCACAAGATGGGGTACGCAAGGCTCCTGGTGAAAAAGCACAGCCTCGTCATCCCCTGCCTGGTGGATAGCTTTGATGAAAAGTTGCACCAGCTTCTTGGAAACCTTCCGAACCTTGTTTATGTGGTGGATAAGAACGGGGAGATCTTCTACAAAAGCACTTGGACAGACGCGGACGCCATTGACGAGGTTCTGGCTGAGCTGGTGTCGGCGGAAGACCCGTCGCGCCCCGTCCAAAAGACGATGGACAGCCGCCGCGTGCCGGGCCGGATCCCCGTTGAGGTGTAGGTCCGGGGTGAGCGGCCTTCCCACACCAGCCGCCACAGAAAGTTCTTGTCTGAACGTTTTACGGGTAGTACCATTGGACCCCTCAATGGATACTGCGAAAGGGGCACAACGGATCCTTCCTTACGGGAGAACATCGATGATCCTCGCCAGGACATCTCTTCTCGCCCTCTTTTTCCCTTTTCTCCTCGTCCTCCCAGCCGAGGGGGTTCGGCAGGTCTCTGCTGTCTTTTTTGAGAGCCAAGCCGGGCCCGAACACGGTGCGCAGGACCAACGGAGAGGGCTCGACCCGGAATTTCTTTCCTTCTTCGGCCCCTCTGACGAAGAGAAGGGCGCCCTCCTGGGAAAGGCACTCGAGGCTCACAACAACCAGCTTTGGGATGAGGCCGTCTCTCTCTACCGCCAGGTCATTGCCCTCGACTCGGACGATGCCGAGGCCTGGCAAGGGCTTGGGATCGCACTTCGACACCAGGAAACATGGGGCGAGGCAGTGGACGCCGGGAAGCAGGCCCTTGCCCTTTTCACGACGCGCGGAGACGACAAGGGGAGAGGGGAGGTCCTCTACAACCTCGGCAACATCTCTGAGGATCGCGGGCACTATGACCAAGCCGAGAGGCTCTACCGGGAGGGTCTGGATGTTCAAAGGGAAGTTGGCGACGAGGCCGGCGTCGCAGAGACGCTGAACAACCTGGGAATCCTCGCTGGGATCCAGGAGCGCTATGTCGAGGCCGAAACGCTCTTCCAGGAGAAGCTTGAGATCCAGAGGAAACTCGGCGACGAGGCCGGCATCGCAGAGACGGTGTACAACCTGGGAGTGGTCGCCGAGAGGGAAGCACGCTACGACAAGGCCGAAGCGTTCTACCGGGAGGGCCTGGAGATTGAAAGGAAGCTTGGCGATGAGGTCGGCATGGCGACGACGCTGAACAACCTCGGCGATGTGGTCGCGAGACAAGAACAGTACGAAGAGGCCAATGGGTTCTTTCAGGAGAGCCTGGAGATTCAAAGGAAACTGGGAGATGAGTCAGGGCTCGTCGTGACGCTGTTCAACCTGGGAGTCGTGGCCGAGAACCGCGAGCAGAATGAAGAGGCCAGGGAGTTCTACCAGGAGGCTTTAGAGATCAGCAGGAGGCTCGGCGATGAAGCCCTCCTCGGGCAGACTCTCTTTTCCCTCGCCCTCCTCGCTCAGACTGAGGGCTTCAGGGATGAGGCCGTCGAACACGCTCGAGAGGCCCATCAGATATTCCGCAGGACACGGAGCCCATTAGTAGAGAGAACCCGAAACTTCCTGCAAATCCTTGGCGACCCCGTCGGTCAGTAGGTCTTCATTCGTCCAGATCGAGGCCCGCACCTCGCCCGGCCGCCTGTTTTGCCTCCTCCCAAAGGGCGTCAAGCGTCGCCCCATCCGCCTGCGAGGGTGTGAGACCTCTTCTCGACAGAGAGGACTCGATATACCGAAAGCGTTCCATGAACTTTGAGGTGGAAAGCCGGAGGGAGGCCTCGGCGTCGATGCCAAGGTGACGGGCTGCGCTCACCAGGGCGAATAAGAGATCCCCAAACTCCCGCTCCATCTTTTCCTGATCCCCAGATTGCCTCGCCTGCTCGAACTCCTTAAACTCCTCCTGGACCTTTTCAAGGGCCCCTTGCGCCGCCTCCCAATCCAGCCCCACGCGCCCCGCCTTGGTCTGAACCCGCTGGGCCTTCAAGAGGGCTGGAAGGGCGGGGGGGACTCCGTCCAGGACCGACCGTCCCCCCTCTTCGCTCTGCTTGATGGCCTCCCAGTTTTTGAGGACCTTCTCCGGCATCTCCGCCAGGACATCTCCGAAGACGTGGGGGTGCCTCCTGACCAGCTTCTCGTGGACCTCCCCGATGACCTCCCAAATGTTATAACGGCCTTCCTCAGCGGCGATCTGGGCGTGAAAGACGATCTGGAGGAGAAGATCTCCCAACTCCTCCCTCACCTTTTCGTCCGCCCCTGCCTCGATCGCCTCGATGACCTCGTAGGCCTCCTCGATGAGATAAGGTTTCAGGGAATCGGGCGTCTGTTCCCGGTCCCAGGGACATCCCCCTTCCCCCCTCAGACGGGCCATGATCTGAACCAGGTCTTCAAAGGATCGCTCAGGCATTCTTTTTCGCTTTATTTTCGTTAAACGCGGGGTATATTGCCCCTAAATAGAAAAGTCCCCTTATTATAGATGCACGGCGACGCCTCGCAAGGGGAAAAGTGCCCCTCCCCTAAAACCCGACATTTTGTAGCGGCAGATAAAAAAAACACTAGGGGTAGTATTTTTTCTCTTGACAGCCCCTTTTCCCTGGGAGTAAAGAAGGGACACTTTCCATCTCGTTTGAAGAGCTGTCTTCGGAGAAACTCATGGAGCCGAAGATCCAGGTCCTTCCTCCTATCCTGGCCGACCAAATTGCGGCGGGAGAGGTTATCGAGCGCCCGTCCTCGGTCGTGAAGGAGCTTCTTGAAAACGCCCTCGACGCCGGGGCCAGGTCCATTGAGGTCCAGATCAAAGGGGCCGGTCGGAGTCTCATCCGGGTCCTCGATGACGGAGAGGGGATGAGTCCTGAGGACGCAAGGCGGGCCTTTCTTCGCCACGCGACCAGCAAGATCGAACGTGCGGAAGATCTCAGGGCCATCCGAACGCTCGGCTTTCGGGGTGAGGCCCTGCCGAGCATCGCCGCCGTATCCCGAGTCACACTCATCACGCGCCCAAGGGGAGGAGGTCCCGAGGGAACGCGCGTCCTGATCGAAGGCGGCAAGGTGAGAGACGTCTCACCGGCTTCGTCTCCTGAGGGGACGTCCGTTGAGGTTCGGGATCTCTTTTTCAATACGCCGGCGCGTCTCAAATTTTTAAAAAGCCCGGGGACCGAAATCTCGCGGATCGTCGAGGCAACCACTCAGGCGGCCCTCGCAGCTCACGGCCTTCGCCTGAAGCTGACCCATGAGGCAAGGACCCTCATTGACCTCCCCCCCGCAAGGGACCGGGCAGAAAGGGTCCGAGGGCTCCTCTCAGGAACAGAAGCGAAGGAGCTTTTTTCCCTCCCTCTCTTTGAGGAAGGACCCATCAGGGTCGAGGGCTTTTGTTCGCCCCCTCCCCTGACCCGGACTTCCAGGTCCTGCCAGCACGTCCTCGTCAACGGCCGCTATGTCAGGGACCGGGTCATCCTGAACGCCCTCTCCGAGGCCTATCGAAACCTGTTGCCCGCCGGAAGGCATCCCCTCGCTTTTCTCTTCATCGAGATGGCGCCGGACGCCCTCGACGTGAACGTCCATCCGGCAAAGGCCGAGGTGCGCTTTCAAGATGGGAGACAGGTGTTCTCGGCAGTGAGGAAGGGAGTCCTGGAGGGCCTGGTCCGGGCCGGGGCCTCCCCCGCTCTAGAAACGCCAAAGGGACCCGTTTATTCTTTGAAGGGTCATAGAATGCCCGCGCCGTCCCCGGCGAGATGGTCTCTCCCCACCCGCCCCCTGGGAAGGGCAGTGGCGCTGGCGCCAAAGGAGGCGCCTGATGAGCCCCTTCCCCTCCTTGCGCCTGGGACGCCAAAGAGCCTCCTCTCGGAGGGCCGCGTCCTGGGCCAGCTCCACACCACCTACATCCTCTTGGAGCACGCCCGTGGGATGATGCTCGTGGATCAGCACGCGGCCCATGAGCGGCTCCTCTTCGCCCGCCTGAAGGACAAGATTGAAAAAGGAAAGATCGAGGGCCAGGGCCTCCTCCTTTCCCTCCCCATTGATTTCTCTCCGGAAGATGCCGAAGTCCTCTCCGAGCGCTTGGAGGATCTCAAGGCCCTGGGATTTCATCTCGAACCCTTTGGGCCAAGGAGCTTCCTTCTGAGAGAGGTCCCCGCCCTTCTCGCCCACGAAGACCCGGAATCGCTCCTTCGGGACCTTCTGCCCAGTCTGAAGGAGGGAAGAAACAAGAAACTCTCTGAGCTCGGGGAAGGCCTGCTTGAACAGATGTCCTGCCGGGGGGCCCTCAAGGCGGGAAAGACTCTTAACCGTGAGGAGATGGAGCATCTCATCTCTGAGTGCCTCGAGCTGGACCTCCTCTTTGCCTGCCCTCATGGGCGGCCCATCACCCTCCTTCTCCCAAAGGAAGAGGTGGAGCGGAGGTTTTTGAGGCGATGAAAACGTGCCTTCACGGGAGTGCCCCTTTTCTCAAATGGGCGGGGGGGAAGACCCAGCTCCTGAAACAGTTTGAGACTTTTTATCCGGAATCCTTTGGAGGGTACATTGAGCCCTTCCTGGGGAGCGGGGCCGTCTTCTTCCATATCCGATTCTTGTTTGACCCGAAGCGGATTGTCCTCGCGGATCAAAATGAAGAGCTCATCAACTGCTATCAGGTTGTCCGAGATGAGGTGGATGGGCTCATTAAACTGCTTCGGTCCCACAGGGTCCGTCACAGCCGCAAGCACTACTACGCTGTCCGGTCTCAAAGGCCGAGCGATCTCTCCCCGGTCGAGCGGGCCGCCCGTCTCATCTACCTGAACAAGACCTGCTACAACGGCCTCTACCGCGTGAATTCAGGGGGTGGGTTCAACGTCCCGATGGGGAGCTACCGGAACCCCGGGATCTTCGACGAAGGGGACCTCAGGCGTGCGAGCCGCTGCCTGGCGGGCGTCCGTCTCAAGACCTCCGGTTTTCGCCACTGCCAAAAATTTGCCAAGCCGGGGGATTTTGTCTATATAGACCCCCCTTATTATCCCATCTCAGTGACTTCGAGCTTCACGGCCTACGGGGCAAAAGCCTTTGACGGAGCAGATCAAAGGTCCTTGGCCGAAGTGTTTTCTGAATTAGACAAGAAAGGCTGTCTCGTCATGCTCAGCAACAGCCACAGCCCCTTTATCCAGGCCCTCTACCAGTCTTATCAAATAGACCTGGTCAAGGCGAGAAGATCTATCAACTCCGTAGGGTCTAAACGGGGCGGGGTCTCGGAGATCGTCGTGCGCAACTATGACAGAAGGGCCCGAGGAAAACACCATGCTTGAAGCGCCCGTCCCAGAAGGTCTGACCTTTGACGATGTCCTCCTCGTGCCGGCCGCCTCCTCGGTCCTGCCCAGGGAGGCAGACCTGAAGGCCCGTCTGACGCGCGGCTTCACGATGAACATTCCCCTCCTCTCTGCCGCCATGGACACGGTGACGGAGGGCAACCTGGCCATCGCCCTGGCCCGCGAGGGGGGGCTTGGCATCATTCACCGAAACATGTCCCCAGAACGCCAGGCCGAGGAGGTGGACCGGGTCAAGCGATCAGAGAGCGGGATGGTCTCTGACCCCGTCACCATGCGCCCAGATCAAAGTGTCGGGGAGGCCCTGAAGGCCATGGCCAATTACCAGATCTCGGGTCTCCCGGTTGTCAAGGAGGGGCGCCTCATCGGGATCCTGACGAACCGGGACCTTCGTTTTGAGCGAGACCACTCTAAAAAGGTCTCGGACCTGATGACAAAGGAGGGACTCGTTACAGCCCCGGTCGGCATCACGCTCGAGAAGGCGGAGACGCTCCTCCACAAAAACCGGATCGAAAAACTCCTCATTGTGGATGGGAACCAGCGGCTCCAAGGCCTCATCACCATCAAGGACATTGAGAAGAGGCGAAAATATCCCGGGGCCTTCAAGGACAAGGAGGGGCGCCTTCGGGCGGGGGCCGCCATCGGGACCGGGTCCGACACCATGGGGCGTGCGCGCCTCCTCGTCGAGAAGGGGGTCGATGTCCTCGCCCTGGACTCCGCCCACGGGCACGCCGATGCGGTGATCAAGACCCTTCGGGCCCTGAAGGGGGAATACCCCGAAATCCAGATCATCGGCGGAAATGTGGCGACGGCCGAGGGGACCGAAGACCTCATCCGAGCGGGAGCGGACGGAGTCAAGGTGGGCGTGGGCCCCGGCTCCATCTGCACAACCCGAGTCGTCGCCGGGGTCGGCGTCCCTCAACTCACGGCCATCTCCCAATGCGCGCGCGCAGCCCACGCGCAAGGCGTCCCCGTAATCGCCGACGGCGGGATCAAGAACTCAGGCGACATCGTCAAGGCCCTAGCCGCGGGGGCCGACTCGGTCATGATCGGAAACCTCTTCGCCGGGACCGAGGAAAGCCCGGGCGAGCGGGTTGTCTATCAGGGCCGAGCCTACAAGGTTTACCGGGGGATGGGCTCCCTCGGGGTCCTGATGGAGGGGGGCCGAGACCGCTACGCGCAGGACAAAGCGCCCGCCTCAAAACTCGTCCCAGAAGGGGTCGAGGGGAGGGTCCCCTACAAGGGCCCCCTCGCAGATTCCGTCTTTCAGCTAACTGGCGGGGTCGCCTCCGGGATGGGCTATCTCGGGTGCCGGACGATCCCAGAGGTTCAGGAGAAGGCCCGCTTTCTCCGAATGACTGTGGCCGGCCTTCGGGAGAGCCATGTCCACGATATCGAGGTCACTCGAGAGTCCCCCAGCAATCAGCGGGAGACCTAGAGTCCATTTAGGCCGGGCTTCGCGCCCTTTACGTATGAAAAGAGGAAAGATGGCCTCAAAGGTCCTCATCCTCGATTTTGGCTCTCAGTACACCCAGCTCATCGCCAGGCGGGTGCGGGAGCAAAAAGTCTACTGCGAGATCGTGCCCTGCACGGCATCTCTCGAAAAGATCCGGGCCTTTGAGCCGGGGGGCCTCATCCTTTCAGGGGGTCCCTGGAGCGTCTATGGGTCAGACGCCCCCAAAGTCCCGAAGGCCGTGTTGGAGCTCGGAGTCCCGGTCCTTGGGATCTGCTACGGCCTCCAGTTTATGGCCCACCATCTGGGCGGAAAGGTCCGCCCACAGGCGAGACGGGAGTACGGACACGCGGGGCTCGAGATATTGGACTCCTCAGACCTCTTCCAGGGCTTTGCGGGCGAGATCCCCGTCTGGATGAGCCACGGGGACGCCATCGAGGAGTGTCCGCCCGGGTTTCAGCCCATCGGGCGGACCGAGAACTCCCCTGTGGCCGCGATGAGGAACGGGGGCCGAAAACTTTTTGGCATCCAGTTCCACCCCGAAGTGGTCCACACACCAAAAGGCCGGGAGGTGCTGAGCAATTTCCTGTTTGAGATCTGCGGCATCGCCCCTGAGTGGACCATGGCTTCCTTCGTCGAGACCTCCGTCCGGACCATCCGCGAACAGGTCGGTAAGGAGGGGGTACTGCTCGGGCTTTCAGGGGGTGTCGATAGCGCTGTCGCCGCGGCCCTCCTCCAGCGGGCCATTGGGGATCAACTGACCTGCATCTTTGTGGACAACGGCCTCCTGCGAAAGGGGGAGGCACAGGAAGTGTTGGATTTCTTCCAAGACCATATGAAGCTTCGGCTTCGCTTTCGAGAGGCCGGCCAAGAATTTTTAGCGGCCCTTCGGGGGGTGACCGACCCCGAGGAGAAGCGACGGAGAATCGGTCGGCTCTTTATCGAGATCTTCGAATTGGAGGCCGAGGGTGCCGAGCGCGAAAGCGCAAGAAGGCCCTGCCCTGCGCCGGTCACCTACCTCTCCCAGGGGACCCTCTACCCCGACGTCATTGAGAGCGTCTCCTTCAAAGGCCCCTCGGCCACCATTAAAACTCACCACAACGTGGGGGGGCTCCCGGAGAAAATGAAGTTGAAACTCCTGGAGCCCCTTCGAGAACTCTTCAAGGATGAGGTGAGGAAGCTCGGCCAAGAGCTGGGACTCCCCAGAGAGGTCCTCATCCGTCACCCCTTCCCGGGCCCAGGGCTCGCCGTGCGCATCCTCGGGGAGGTGACGGAGGGGGCCCTCCAGATCCTCCGCGAGGCGGACGCCATCTTCATGGAGGAGATAAAACGGGCGGGTCTCTACGAAGAGATCTGGCAGGCCTTCGCCGTTCTCCTTCCCGTCCGGACGGTCGGCGTCATGGGGGACCAGCGGACCTACGAGCACGCCGTCGCCCTCCGGGCCATCACGAGCCAAGACGGGATGACGGCCGACTGGGTGAAACTCCCCGGGGACCGCCTGGGGATCATCTCGGCCCGCATCATCAACGAGGTGAAAGGCGTGAACCGGGTCGTCTATGATATCTCCTCAAAGCCCCCCGCCACGATTGAGTGGGAATAATTGTTTATTTTCAATAGGTTCAGAAATGAAAATTATTTCGTATGCCGAACTAGTCATAAATGAAAATGGCAAACAGATTCAAAAGGGGATGAATTTTGGTATTCAAAAATCGCACTCAATTGTTCTCATGTCCACTGAAAAGAATGCACCATATAATGATGAAATTTTTGATGATGGGGTAATAGAATACGAGGGACACGATGTTCCTAAAAACATAACTTCTGACAAAAAGTCGGTCGACCAACCAATGTTTAATAAATCAGGAACACCGACTGAAAATGGCAAGCTCTATGCCGCTGCAATGAACTACAAAAAAGGAAAAAGAGAAGCGGCAAAAATCACAGTGTACAGAAGAATTAGATCTGGGGTCTGGGTAGATATGGGTTTTTACAACCTAGTTGATTCTCACATAAAATCTCACGGCAAAAGAAAAGTGTTCAAATTTTTTCTTAAACCCACCTTTGATGATGTTGGTAAGGATGTAGATTACATTGACCTCTTGCACAACAGAGCAATTCCTGGCGATGTCCAAAGAGCAATTCCTGGCGATGTCCAAAGGGAAGTATATGAAAGAGATAAAGGAAAATGCGTAAACTGTGGTTCATCTGAAAACCTTCACTTTGACCATCTTTTGCCTTTCTCTCAAGGTGGGTCTTCTAAAACTGCTTCTAATATTCAGTTGCTTTGCGCAAAGCATAACTTACAGAAAGGAGTAAGGTTTGTTTGAAAATATCGCAAAAACAAGAGGTTACAGTAAATGGACAATTGAGTGGGAGTGAGGCCGTGTTGAAGAATGTCATCATGATCAATCTGATCGAGGTAAAGGAGGAAATGGCGGAAGAATTCCTTGCCAGGTGGGATAAGGTCACTCAGTATATGCAAAAGCAACCAGGCTTCGTCCGAACCCAGCTTCACCGAAGGTTCGACGACCCCACCCGGTGGGTCAACGTGGCTGAGTTCACGTCCGTCCGGGCCATCAAGGCCGCCTTTGCCAACAAGGAGTTCGAGCTGATCTCTGGGGACTACCCCGGCCGTCGAGACATCGGCCTCTACGCCATCGTGCGCTCGACCCGAGCCACGAAGTAGAGGGGCTGACTTCCCGCGCTAAAAAGATCTAATCTAGATGTCATAGCGTAGCTCTTTAGAACTGCCCCAGAGAATTCGGTTGCTGGCGTGCCCCCTGAGGAAGTGCCATGCCCCACTCCGATTTTGTCCACCTTCACCTCCACACCCAATACAGCCTTCTCGACGGGGCGATCCGGATTGAACCGCTCCTCCAAAGGGCCGAGGCCCTCCAGATGCCGGCCCTGGCCGTCACCGACCACGGAAACCTCTTCGGGGCCATCAAGTTCTACCGGGCGGCCAAGGCCCACGGGATCAAGCCCATCCTCGGCTGTGAGGTCTACATGGCCCAGGGGAGCCGCTTTGACCGCACCCCCCTGTCAGGGGACTCCGCCGTCGGCGTCAATCACCTCCTCTTACTGGTCAAGGACGAGACGGGCTATCAGAACCTGATTCGGATCGTCGGAAAGAGCCACCTCGAGAGTTTCTACTACCGCCCGCGGGTGGACCGCGAGCTCCTGGAGCACCATGCCGAAGGCCTGATTGCAACGAGCGCCTGCCTGAACGGCGAGATTCCCCAGCGCCTTCTCCAAGGGGACGAAGAAGGGGCTCGTCAGACCGCCCGCTACTACCGGGACCTCTTCCCCGACCGCTTCTATATCGAGGTCCAGGACCACGGTATCTCGGAGCAGAAGAAGGTCGTGCCGGGGCTCATCAAGATTGCCCGGGAGCTGGAACTCCCCCTTCTGGCCTCGAACGACTGCCACTACCTGGAGGCCGGGGACGCCTCGGCCCACGAGACCCTCCTCTGCATCCAGACAGGAAAGACCCGCTCAGACCCGGCGCGCTGGAAGTTTGGATCCGATCAGCTCTATCTCAAATCTCCCGAGGAGATGAAGGCGCTCTGCAAGGAGTTTCCCGAGGCCTGGAAGAACACCCTTCGGGTGGCCGAGCGGTGCAACCTGGACATTCGATTCGGCGAAGGCCATCTCCCCCACTACGAGACCCCGGACGGGACCTCTCTCGACGAGTACCTCGCCCGGCGGGCACAAAAAGGCCTCGAGGCGCGTCTTTCGACTGCGGGTCCGGCCCCCGGTCTCCCGCCGGAGTCCTACCCCAAGCGCCTGGATGAAGAGCTCCGGATGATCCGGGAGATGCACTACTCGGGCTATTTCCTCATCGTCTCGGACTTCATCGACTACGCCAAGGGGAAGGATATCCCCGTCGGCCCTGGCCGCGGTTCTTCCGCCGGGAGCCTCGTCGCCTACAGCCTGGGGGTCACCGACCTCGACCCCCTTCGCTACGGCCTCCTCTTCGAGCGTTTTCTGAACCCGGAGCGGGTCAGCATGCCCGACATCGACATCGACTTCTGTATGGAGCGCCGGGAAGAGGTCATCCAGTACGTCACAGAGAAATACGGGCGGGAGAACGTGGCCCAGATCATCACCTTCGGAACCATGATGGCCAAGGGCGTTATCCGAGATGTGGGCCGGGCCATGGACGTTCCGTATGGCGAGGTGGACCGCATCGCGAAGCTTGTGCCGACGCGTCTGAACATTACGCTGGAGGAGGCCATTCAGGAGGAGCCCCGCCTCCGTGAACAGCGCGACCGAGAACCGAGGATCGCCGAGCTTCTGCAGACGGCCAAAACCCTTGAGGGGCTCTCGCGCCACTCCAGCACCCACGCCGCCGGCGTCGTCATCTCCCCCAGACCCCTCATCGAGACGGTTCCTCTGGCCAAGGGGACGAAGGGGGAGGCTCTGACCCAGTACGACATGCTGGACATCGAGGCCCTCGGGCTTCTGAAGATGGACTTCCTGGGCCTAAGAACTCTGACGGTCATCCGCCGGGCCGAGGAGCTCATTCGGACTCACGGGGGGCAGGCAGATTTTCAGATCGAAAATATCCCTCTCGATGACTCTGAAACCTTCCGCCTCTTCGGCGAGGCCAGGACCACCGGGGTCTTTCAGTGCGAGAGCCGGGGGGTCCGCGAGATCCTCAAGAGGCTTCGGCCCGAGCGCTTTGAGGACATCATCGCCGTCGTCGCCCTCTACCGCCCAGGGCCCCTTGGGAGCGGGATGGTGGAGGAGTTCATCAATCGAAAGCACGGCAAGGTGCCCACCGAATACGACCTCCCCCAGCTGGAGGACATTCTTAAAGAGACCCACGGTGTCATCCTCTATCAGGAACAAGTGATGCAGATGGCCACCCTCGTCGCCGGCTTCAGCCCGGGCGCGGCCGACCTCCTTCGCCGGGCCATGGGAAAGAAGAAGCCTGAGGAGATGGCCCGCCAGCGCGAGAACTTTTTGCAGGGCTGCGCCGAGCGAAAGGTCCCCACTGAACGGGCCGAGCGCCTCTTTGAGCTCATGGCCCACTTTGCCGGCTACGGCTTCAACAAATCCCACAGCGCCGCCTACGCCCTCGTGGCCTACCGGACCGCTTACCTCAAGGCCCACTACCCACGAGAGTTCATGGCCTCCCTCCTCACGTGCGACATGGACAACACCGACAAGGTGATGAAGAACATCGGGGAGTGCCGCGAGATGGATATCCCCGTCCTCCCCCCCGACATCAACCAGAGCGGAAAACAGTTCACTGTCGCCACTGAGGGGATCCGCTTTGGCCTCGCCGCCGTTAAAAACGTCGGCGAAGGGGCTGTGGACGAGATGATCAAGGCGAGGACCGAAAATCCCTTCTCTTCTCTTTTCAACTTCTGCGAGCGAGTGGACTCCCGTCAGGTCAACCGAAGGGTGGTGGAGTCTCTCGTCAAGTGCGGGGCCTTCGACTCGACCGGCGCAAAGCGCTCTCAGCTCATGGCCGTCCTCGACCAGGCCCTGGGAAGAGCGGGAAAGAGCCAGCAGGACCGAATGACGGGCCAAAAAAGCCTTTTTGGCGCGGACACCTCCGAGGGCGCGGTCGACCTCCCCCTTCCGTCCATCGAAGAATGGCCGGAGCGGGAGCTTTTAAGTCAGGAAAGGGAGGCCTTGGGCTTTTTTATCACGGGACACCCCCTCGACCGCTTTGAGCGCGACCTGAAACTCCTGACGGACACCAACACAGGGACCCTTCCCGATGTTCCATCGGACCGAAAGGTCCGCCTCGGGGGGATTGTGAGCGGCCTAAAAGTGCAAACCACAAAAAAAGGCGACCTGATGGCCCGGTTCCGCCTGGAAGATCTGGAGGGCTTTGCCGACGTCATCGCCTTCCCGGACACTTATAAAAAGGCGGCCTCCCATCTTGAAATGGGCGATGAGCCGATCCTCGTCATCGGGACGATGGACTCGGGGGACAACGGCGTCACGCTCAAGGCGGAGAAGATCCTGCCCCTGACCCAGGCTCGAAAGAAGATGGCCTCGCGCGTTTTCATCCGGGTCCCGGCGCAAGATCGAAACAGAGAGGTCCTTCGGGCCCTCCTCATCGACCTCAAAGAGGCCCTGGGGGATTTTCGAGGGGATCTCCCGCTGGTGCTTCAATTTCTCTCCGGCACCACAAGCCGCGAGAAGGTTTTCGACGAATTCAAGGTCGACCCTTCCCCTGAAATGGTCGAGCGGGTCGAGGCCATACTGGGCAAAAATGCCGTCCACCTGGGGTGAGAAAACCGGTCCTTATGATTCACAACCCCCCCGAGGGCGCAACTAAAGCGGACCCCTCCCCTCCTTTACTCCCCCCTCCGAAATGGATATCCTGAAGGGGACTATGGAACAGGTGGAAACCGTGATCCGGGGGTGGTTTCAGGATGCCGAGTTTTAGCTGGACGTGGCTTGGCCAGACGGACTATGAAGAGGCCCTCGGGCTTCAAGAAACCTTCTGGGAAAGACGCCAGGCCGGGGAGATTTCGGACCAGCTCCTTCTCCTCGAGCACCCTCCCGTCCTGACCGTGGGCCGGGGCGGGGACGCGGACAACATTCTGGCCTCTCCCCAAAAACTTCTAGGCCTCGGGATCCCTGTTCACCGCATCAACAGGGGGGGAGACGTCACCTATCACGGGCCCGGACAGCTGGTGGGCTATCCCATCCTCGACCTGAGGGAGAGGGGGAGAGACGCCCACCGCTACCTTCGAGACCTTGAAGAAGTTTTCATAAAGCTCCTCCTTGGACGGGGGATTCAGGCCCGTCGATCCCCTGGCCGCACCGGGGTCTGGGCGGGGAACGCAAAAATCCTCGCCATCGGGGTCGGCCTCAGGCGGTGGACGACGCTTCACGGATTCGCCTTCAATGTCAGGACGGATCTTTCACTGTTTGACCTCATCCGGCCCTGCGGCCTCGAGATGGGGACCGCGACGTCCCTGGAGGCCCTGGAGGGACAAAAAACGCGGGTTGAAGATCTTGTGGATGAAGTGGTCGCCCGGTTCGCCGAGGTCTTCGGGATGGAAGGAGAACCGCTTCACAAGGACGAGCTGTTCCTCCCCGTGACGCAAGCGGGAACTGGGGGGTCTCTTTGAGAGGAGAGAGGATGACCCAGAAAATTTTTGCCCCTTCTCCGCCACCGGCGCCGGGGTCCTCAGGACGAGAGGGACCAAAGGCGGCGATCTTCGTTTTATTGACCATGGTGTTTTTCCTCATGGCTACAAACGCTGATGCGACCAGTCTTGCGACTATTGAAGGGTGGAGAGAGCTCGGGCTTCGGGGATGGATCCTCTTTCAGCGGGGCGGGATCGTCATGTACCCCATCCTCTTCTGCTCCATCCTGGGCGTGGGGGTTTCCCTGGAGCGCCTCTTCAGCCTAAGGCGGGGACGCGTCATCCGGCAGGATTTTCTGGACGATGTGCGCCACCACTGGTCCAACGGGGATGCGAAAGAGGCCCTGAAAGTCTGCCGGAGTTGCAACATTTCCATCGCCCGGGTCCTCCGGGCCGGACTTCAACGCCTCGGCCATCCCCTTGCCGACATCGAGCGGGCCATTGATTCGGCGGGCCAGCACGAAGTCTCCCTCCTCACCACCCATCTTCGGGCCCTTGGATTCCTGGCCAACGTCGCCCCCATGCTGGGCTTTCTCGGGACAGTGGCGGGGATGATCCAGGCCTTTAACGTGATCTCTCGAAGCGGGACAGGGGACCCGGGTCTGGTGGCAGCGGGAATCTCAGAGGCCCTAATCACGTCGGCTGCCGGCCTCGTGGTGGGGATCCCGTCTCTGGCCGCCTACCATTACTTTCGTTCCAGAGTGGACGGTTACGTCTCCGAGATGGAGGGCATCTCCCTCGACCTCCTAGAGGGTCTTGCCAAGGGGGTTTCGGAGGGGGGCGCCCCGGGGGTCAAGAGCCATGCGGTTCAATCGTCCTGAGGAAGATTACAACCTTCCATTCATCTCCATGGTCGACGTCGTCTTCCTCCTCATCATCTTCTTTATGGTATCGACCACCTTCATCGATTTCACGCGGCGGATTGACATAGAACTGCCGGACGCGAAGGCAGGGGCTCCGGCCGAAAAGGTCCACGAGATCCTCATCGAGGTGGAGGAGAATGGAGACCTATTTTTGAACGGCCAGGCGATCACGCTGATCGGCCTTGAGGCGGCCCTGGAGGCCACTCGAGGGGAAGAGAGGCGCTCGGCCGTCATCCGGGCGGACCGAAGGCTCCCCTACGGTCTCATCGTGAGAGTGTTGGGGATCTCCCGGGCCTCTGGGATCTACGACATCGGGGTCGCCTTGAAGGAAGAGTGAACTCCTGCCCCGGCCAAAGGGCATAAAAATTGACCGGGCCGTCAGTCAAGCGGTCTATCGCCGGACGGAGTGGAGACGAAAGTCTGATGGCCATCCCCTTTTCGACGCGTCTCTGGGTCTACACCAATTACGACTGCAACCTCTCTTGCACATACTGCTGTGCCCGCTCCCACCCCAAAGCCAAGCGGCGGGAGATCGGCCTAAAAACTTTCCGGAAATTGGTGGATGAGGCCGTCAATCTTGGGTTTGAGGAACTTTATCTGACAGGAGGAGAGCCGTTCCTTCTGCCCGAGATCTTCGACATGCTGGACCACTCTCTCCCCCGGATCCCCACGACCGTCCTCACCAACGCGACCATCTTCACGCCAAATCGGCTCGAACGCCTAAAAACGCTGCCGACAGGACATCTCTCCCTTCAGGTGAGCATCGACAGCCCGGACGCCGCCGTGAATGATTTTTACCGCGGGGCAGGGAGCTTTGAAAAAGCCCTAAGAGGGGTCCGGGGCCTGACGGCTGCGGGCATGCGCGTCCGTATCGGGGCGACAGAGACGCCCAAAAACCAAGGACAAGGGGAGACCCTTTCTGATTTCCTCTCTGGCGAAGGGATCTCTCGGGATGACCAGGTCCTTCGGCCTCTCGCCATGCGCGGCTACTCGGAGGGCGGGAAGGAGATCACGACCCACAAGCTTCTTCCCGAGCTTTGCGTGGACCGGGATGGGGTCTACTGGCACCCCGTCTCGACGGACGGGGACTTCCGCATCTGCCAGGAGATCTTTCCCCTCTCTCGGGTGGTTGCCACTGTTGAGGCTGAACTCATTCGCAGGAAGCGGGAGGGTATCGAAAGCGTCCCCTATCAGTGAGCCTAGCCTTTTGGCCCGGTCGGGCCGAATGAAGAGAAGATAGACGGCCGTTCAGCGTTTTTATCTTTCCATCACAAAACGGCATCTAAGAGGACTTGGCGTCCTCTCCTGACGAGACCTCCCAGAGACAAATGGTGTTGTCCGCTGACCCTGAGGCGAGGAAGCGGCCATCCGGCGAAAAGGCGAGAGAGCGGACCGTCCTTTCATGCCCCCTCAGGCATCCCATTTCTTTCCCAGAGGACACCTCCCAAAGGCGGATCTTATGGTCCCGCGATCCAGACGCCAGGAAGCGGCCATCCGGCGAAAAGGCAACAGAGTAGACCCTGCCTACATTTTCGCCGAGACGCCTCAGTTCCTTCCCTGAGGACACGTCCCAGAGGCGGACGGTCTCGTCAACAGACCCTGAGGCCAGCAGGCGGCCATCGGGTGAAAAGGCGACCTCCCTGATCCAATCCCCATGTCCATCAAGGCGCATCAGCGGTTGGCCTGAGGATGGATCCCAGAAGCGGATAGTCCTGTCGTCTGACCCGGAGGCCAGGATGCGGCCATCGGGCGAGAAGACAACGGAGTTCACATCAGCCTTATGCGCTTCCTTACGCTCCTCTGTCAGGACTTTTAGCCCCTGCCCAGAGGACACGTCCCAGAGGCGGATCAAGGCGTCTTTTGACCCTGACGCCAGGACTTGACCGTCAGGCGAAAAAGCGACGGAGTAGACCCAGCCCCCAACCCCCCCAAGGCGTCTCAATTCCTTCCCTGAGGACACGTCCCAAAGGCGGATGAAATTGTCAGATGACCCTGAGGCCAGCAGGCGGCCATCGGGCGAAAAGGCAACCGCCCAGACCGCTCTTTCGTGGTCAAGGCGCCTGAGAGCCCCCCCTGAGGGGATCTCCCAGAGGCGGACGGTCTCGTCATCAGCCCCCGAGGCCAAAATGCGGCTATCGGGCGAAAAGGCGACCTCCCTTGGCCAATCCCCGTGCCCTTCAAGGCGTCCATGTTCCCTCCACTCGCCTGCCGGGGACTCGTTGTCTGTCGCGGATTCAGGGATGGGGGAAGCGTTTGGTTTGTCGTTCATCTCCAGTCCTTTTGCCCCTTTATACCACAAAAATCTCCCGTCTCGTTCCGCCCTGAGCTAACTGCCGTAGGGATTATAAAGGAGGAGGAAGAGAAAACAAGAAGGCCGAGAAAGATGAGGATCTAAAGCGAAGATCTTCTCGGGAGGGCGTGCGAAAAATTAAGGCCCGAATAGTTGCTCATAAATCTTGGCGTTGAAGCCGACCGCGGTCTTCTTCCCGGCGACGACCACCGGGCGTCTAATGAAGGTGTACTCTCCGGCCATATGCCTCAGGAGGTCTCGTTCCGAAAGCTCTTTTTGGTCAAGGCCAAGCGTCCGGTACTTAAGGGCCCTGCGGGAGAAGAGGGTTTCGGCGCCGCCCACCGCCTTGGCCAGAACCTCGACCTCCTTTCGGCTAAGGGGGTTTTTTTTGATGTCTCGAAACTCCAGACCGAAATGTCCCAAACCCTTGAGAAAGGCGACCGCCTTCTGGCAGGTTCCTCAGGTGGAAGACCAGTAGATTTTCATCTTTTCAGGTTAAAGGGAGCACAGGCCGTAGTCAATTGAGAAGAAGCCCCCTGTCCGGGACAGGGTGGCAAAAAGGGGAAGGGGCTCGTATACTTTTCTAAAATTTCACTGAAGAGGAGGAGAGATGGATTCCATTCGGGTGAAGGAGAGAGAACGTTATTCCGCCGAGAAGATGCAGAAGGTAAACCTCTTTGAGACAGAACGGATGTTTTGTGACGTATATTGCCTTGAACCCGGTCAGCTCCAAAAGCCCCACCGCCATGAGGGGGCCGACAAGATCTACTATGTCCTGGAAGGCAAAGGAACGTTTCAGGTGGGAGAAAAGACAAAAGAGCTCTCGGCCGGCACCATTACCATGGCCCCTTCAGGTCAAGAACATGGCGTCGTGAACGAATCCCAGGACCGCCTGCTGGTCCTCGTTTTCATGGCACCCCATCCCTGATCCCCAGCTCCTTTCTGCAAGAAAGGCGCGAAGGATTTTTGTCTCATTCCTCTTGAGATAAAAGGAGCCGTGACCATGGCGGAGCAGAGTCTACGGGATCACCTCAGTAGGCTGGAGAAGGCGGGACGCCTCTTCCACGTAAAGGCCGAGGTGGACAAGGATTGGGAGATCGCCTGCGTCACGCGACAGACGGCGGGGCTCCCGCCGCAAGAGCGGTACGCCATCCAATTTGACCGCATCCGGGGCCATCAAACACCGGTCGTCGTGGGGGCCATCGGGGCGTCTCGGGACATCTACGCCCTGGCCCTCGGCATCCAAGCGGGTGAGATCCACGAGAGATGGCTTCACGCCCTTCGCCACCCCGTCGAGCCCCGCATGACGACGACCGCGCCCTGCCAGGAACACGTGGAGCGAGATGGCCAGGTGGACCTGCAGAAATTCCCGGTCCCCATCTGGACGCCGACGAAAGACGGAGGGCCTTATTTCTCAGCGGGCTGCGTCGTCATGAAGGACCCCGAAACGGGGATCCAAAATGTGGGGATCTACCGGCTCATGGTCCATTCGTCCAACCTCCTGGGGGTCCTCATCGTCCCCGCCAAGCACAGCGGGATCATCTATTCAAAGTATGAGGCCATGAATCGGCCCATGGAGGTGGCGGTCGTGATTGGCCCGCCGCCCTCGGTGGTCATGACGGGCGCGGGGAGAGTCCCCTACGGGGTCGATGAGTTGGCCGTGGCTGGAGGCCTTCTAGGGTCCCCCCTCGACCTGGTCAAGTGTCAGACAGTGGACCTCCAGGTCCCGGCCCAGTCGGAGATGGTCATCGAGGGGGTCATCCCCCCCCATGAGCGGCGCCACGAGGGGCCCTTTGGCGAGTTCTTCGGCTATATGGGGGAGGACGGCGACGCGCCCGTGGTCAAGGTGCAGGCCCTCTGTTACCGCTCAAACCCCATCCACCAGGGGATCATGGAGCAAAAACCCCCCAGCGAGGGGAGCTACATTAAGGATATTGCGATGGAGTCCATCCTCCTCGGGGCCCTTCGGGGGGTGGGGGTCCCAGGGGTCCTCGACGTGCACGTGGGGGAGATGAGCGCCCAATCCCACGTGGTGGTCGCCATCCAAAAGCTCTTTCCGGGCCACGCCAAGGCCGTCATGCACGGGTGTTGGGCGAGTTATCCGAACCGCTGCAAGCAGGTGACCGTGGTGGAGGGGGACTGTGATATCTACGACTCAGCCGATGTGGAGTGGCATATCGCCTCTCGGGTCCAGCCGGATCGGGATATCGAGGTGATCTCGGAGGCGACGGGTCACACGCTGGACCCCTCAATGCCGGAGGGGAGAAAGACCTACGGGGCAAAGATGGGGGTCGACGCCACCCGAAAACACCTTTACCCGGAGGTCTCTCTCCCCCCGGAAGAGATACTGAACAGGGCCCGGAAAGACTGGAAGCGATACGGCCTCCCAGCCCTCTAGAGAAGAGGCTCTCTAGAGCTGGTAGTGGTCGTAGGCCGACCCTTCGAGCGCCTGCAGATAGTCTTGAAATCTCTCGTTAAACTCTTCTGTCCGCTCCAGGGGACCATAGTGCCCGGCCGTGGGGAGCACGAGCTTGTTGACATCCCGGAACCCTGTCGCGGTTGTCGTACCGGCACCTCGATGATCGCCCCCCGCTCCGGCCATCTGGTCGGCAGCCTTCACGTACTCGGGCCCATCCTCGGTCCCTATCACCACCAAGACTGGAGCCTGGACTCCCTTAATCTTGCTCATGAAGTCTGGGCGGTTCAGCATGCCCTCCACGGTGGCGGCAAAGGCCTCCGGGGTGGTGCGCAGGGCCTGCTTCTTGGCCCAGTTCCGGGTGGGAAATTCATCCTGAAGGAAACCCTGCTCCGTGTGGTGGTTAAAGAAAGGCTGAAGCCCCGGTGTATTGTCGAGCCAGTACTCGACGGCCGCCTCGAGCCCTTTTGAGCCTGCCAGCTTGGAAATTTCCGACAGATTCTTTTTCTCCTCGGCATCAGGAGCGTTGGGGTTGGCGCCACACATGATAAGCCCCTGGACACGCGCGGGATACTCCAGCATGGTGTTCAGGGCCACGTTGGCCCCATGGGAAAGGCCGCAGAGGACCGCCCGCTTGAGCTTCAGGTGGTCCATGAGCCCGATGACATCCTTGGACAGGTTCTGGATGTCGTAGCCATCCTTGGGCTTATCTGACTCCCCCACCCCCCGGCTATCGTAGGAGATGGTCTGACAGATAAAATCGAGGTGCTGGTGCTGATGGGTCCAAAAGTCGGACGTGTTCCCAAGCCCGTGGATAAAGATCACGGACCTGCCAGTGTAATCACTTCCTGACCAGGAAATCCCCTGCCCTCCCGAGACCTTATAGGCAAGGTTCACTCCGTTTGCCTTGCCCTTCTTGACCACATACTGCTCGGACGCTTTTTGCCCCAATGGACTTCGAGCTTGTGCCATGTACTTTCTCCTTCTTTTCAGCACTTTTTAGGGTTAACAGATTTATTAGCGAGCGGAATTATAGCACATTTCTCCTGGGGGGGAAGCCCTTTTTTTGCCCTTTTTTGCCCTAGGGAAAAGCCCCTTTTCTGTCCCTCCTGGGCCAAAAATTCCGGTTGACTTCTGAGAGCGGAGCGGGCAAAATAAAGGAGCTTCACAGGAAAACTTGTCTACCCTTCTCTACGAAGGGAAAAAGAGTGTCTAAGACCATCTAACACAGGAGGAAAGAAAGAGAATGGCTATTTTAAAGGCCCCTATTGATGGAAAAGAGAAAGATGTGGAAAAGGCGTTTGCGACGGTCATTGAGGCTGAGTGCAAGGGCGCCAAGCTGGGCATCAGCTTCGACAAGAAGTACGAAGGCTATCGTCTCAAGCTGGAGAAGATGGGCGTGACGCGGGACCTCTTCTTTCACGAGATCCGGCTCACCCATGACCACGACGAGAAGGGGCTCATCGAGGCCGTGAAGTATGAGGCCCAAAGCCTGGAGAGGGACACGCTATACCCATCTGTCCTGGGACTCGCCCGCGGGGGGAAACCTTCACCAGGTTTTAAATAAGAGAGAGCTCCAAAAGAGGGTCCCGGGTCCCGAAGAGAAGGTCTTCTCTGCCAATCGGGTGGAAACCCTCAAAAGAATCCTCCCATCCTCCCGCTCCAGTTATACCGGTTAGCGTGAGGGTGCAGGGGAGCTAAATAGCACCCGAGAGGGGATATTATGACTTATGTAGTTGTGGAGCCCTGTATCGCCACAAAGGATAGTATCTGTGCCCAGGTGTGCCCGGCCGAGTGCATCTACGAGGGGAAGGAGATGTTCTACATCGACCCCATCGATTGCATCGACTGTGACGCCTGCGTGCCGGTCTGCCCCGTCGACGCTATCTACAAGGAAGACCAGGTCCCCGAGAAGTGGAAAGACTATACCCAGAAGAACGTCGACTGGTTTGATACGGAGGAAGGGCGGGAGGCCAAGTCAACGGGCAGGATCATGGAGGGCGTCTATCGAACCCTGGGCTCAGACACGCTCCATTTGAACCGTGTTGATATGGATAAGGTGAAGGCCAAAGCCCCCATTGCCACGAAACTCAATATCGTGGCAGACGAGACGGGTGATAGATAAGAGGCCTAGACCTCCTTCTAGCCCTTTCCGCACATCATAAAAAGGGGCTGCAGGGAAAATCCTGCGGCCCCTTTTTTATATATCCCCCTCCCCTTCCAGAAAAGAACGGCAGGCCCCCAAGAAGCGGAAAGACTATGCCCGGAAGAACACCGACTGATTTGATACTGAGGAAGGCTGGGGGGCCAAGGCGGCGGGCAGAATCCTGGGGGGGCAGAGAGGGCAGATATCGATCCATGGACCCAGGGGACTCGGGCCTGTCCAGGCTTCAGAACCACTCCATTTGAACCATGTTGATATCGAGACAGTAAGGGTTGGCACCCCCACTACCACGAAACTTGATAGCGTGGCAGACGAGACAGGGGATAAGTAGCCTAGGCCTTCTTCTAGCCCTTTCCGCACATCATAAAAAGGGGCTGCAGGGAAAATTCTGCGGCCCCTTTTTTATGTGCCCCCCTCCCCTTTCATAAAAGGGGACCCAAGCCCCCGAGAAGCGGAAAGACTATGCCCGGAAGAACGTCGACTGGTTTGATACGGAGGAAGGGCGGGAGGCCAAGGCGACGGGCAGGATCATGGAGGGCAGAAAGGGCAGATATCGATCCACGGGCCTAGGCCCGCCCCGGGCTTCGGACCCGCTCTACTTTAACCGTGTTGATATCGAGAAAGTGAAGGCTGGCGCCCCCATTGCCACGAAACCCAACAAAAAGAGGCCGCGGGAAAAATCCCGCGGCCTCTTTTTTTACCCAATCCCCTTTTCAGAAGGGGAAGGTCTCAGGTGCTAGACCTGGTCGTAGGTCGTCACCGGCTCCTCGCACTTTGAGATTCGGGCGAGAACCACTCCCAGATACCAACTTCCGGCGGCCTGGTCACTGTGGGACGGGTCGTCAGAAGTGCACAGGTTGATGTTAGACTCCCACACCCCAAGGAGCGTAGGCTCAGCCGCTGATTTGTCCGGGAACCACCATCCGAAGGCAGGGCAGATCACCTTGGGATGAATGGCGTCCGTCACACGGGCCAGCTGCTTGCAGCGACCGTGACGAGTCTCGATCCACACAGCATCCCCATCCTCGATCCCGTGCTTCTTCGCGACCTCAGGATGTATCTCACACAGCGGTCTCGGCTCAAGACGCCTCTGGGCATCGATGTGCCGGTGTGAGGAGTGGAGGAACGCCTTGCACTTACGGCTGATCATCACGTAGGGGTAGTCCTTCAGAAGGTCAGGTGTCCTGAAGGGGCTCTCGGCCGGCTCCATGTGGTCCGGCAGAGGGTCGTACCCCAGGTCCTTGTAGATGGTGGAGGAGAGCTCCACCTTCTTCATGTTAGTCCTGAAACGGCCGATCTGCTCATGCTCCTTGTGGGGCAGGGCCTCTGTGTCCCAGTACTTGGTACTGGAAAACTGCTCCCAGGTCATCCCCGTCGGCTTCAGCCGGTAGTCGTACACATCTTCCAAGGTCTCCCAGGGCCAGACCTCTTTCTCAGTTTGACCCAACCGGATCCCAAGCGCCCGCCAGAAGTCATAGTCGTCATAGCGGTCAAACTCCCCTTCTCTCTTCTTGGGAAGTGCGCGCTGGCCGGTGGCCAGGGTATTGGCGTGCTCCAAGAAGGAGAACTGGGGACGCTCGACCCAGTGAGTGACAGGAAGGACATAGTCCATCAGGGCACCCGTCGGGTTCATGGTCAAGTCGAGGTTCACCGCGAGTTCTGTGTTCTTGATCGCCTCATACACATGGCGCGAGTTCGAGAGGGTCAGTATGGGGTTCGAGCCATTCACAATCAGCGCTCGAATGGGATAGGGCACCCCCGTGCGGCACGCGTGGATGATGGAGGCAAACGGGGCCCCACGGAGAATCGCGGTACGCACCGCAAATCTCATCTCGTCAGGGAGCTTCTCCCAGCCGGGCCAGGTCATTGCCTTGAAGCGCTCAGATCCGACGGCCTTGCGGTACTGCTCCGGAGGAAGCGAATCGGGCATTTCCATCTTGGTCAGATAGACGTACTTCGAGTAGGCCCGGATAAACTGGTTACCCCCTCGAACGTCCAGGTTGCCCGTGATGGCCCGCAGGCAGCACCGGGCGCGCTCCGTCCCAGAGATGTTCAGCCCGTAGTAGCCAATGGGGCTCCCCCACTGGATGTAGCCCGGCTTCGTCGTCGCGTACATCCGCGCAGAGTCCACCACTTCCTTCTCAGTGAGCCAGCAAAGCTCGGCCGTTTTCTTCGGGGGGTACTTCTGGACCCGCTCCTTCAGCTCATCAAAGCCGTGCGTCCACTTGGCCACGAATTCCTTGTCGTAGAGCTCTTCGTTGATGATGACGTTCAGCCAGCCCATGGCCAGGGCCCCGTCCGCACCCGGACGGATCTGAAGGAACATGTCCGCTCGGTCCACCTCACGGATTCGGGTCGGGTCGATCACGATCATCTTCTCTACGTTCCGTGCCCGGTCCCACTTGATGGGGCTCGTGATGGTGGGGCGGTTTCCCCAGATGACCAGAAGACGCGTGTGAATGGGGTCGCAGGGACCATAGTGAGCAATCCCGCCGTAGACGACGAGGTTCGCCCAGGCCTCGGTCCCACCACAGATTCGGGCGTCCGCGCTGTCCGTGTTGGGGCTCCCAAAGTTGTTCATGAAGCGCGCGACTTCCCACTGCTCATTGTAGAACCCGAAACCCGCACCCAGGGTCTCGGCCCCGTATTTGTCCTTGATCTTCTGCAGCTTCTCGCCGATCTCATCGATGGCTTGCTTCCAGGAGATCTCCTTCCACTTGTTCGCCCCGCGCTCTCCAGCTCGCTTCAGGGGGTAGTTCAAGCGGCTCGGGTGGTTGGTCTGCTCCACTGTCCCCTTCTGCTTGGGACAGCCCTCGATCTTGAAGAAGGGGGTCATCGGGCTTTCTTTGAAGGTCGCGACCTTGACCAGCTTCCCGTCTTCAATGTGCAGCTCAGTGTGACAGATGTCGTGCTCACAGTTCTTACAGAGACCGATCTTGATCTCTCGCTTTGGCGCGGTTTTGACCGCAGGTGGTGTCGCCATCTTTCTCTCCCTTTTTTTAGTCCTGTTTGCAACCCTGCTGCTGCAGGAACGTCGCGAACATCCCCTTTCGTGGAATCGCTGATAGGCCTAGCGACAGACTGTCGCTGCCGGACTCAGCATGAATACCGAGACTTTTACCCTTTCACCTCTGACCTTGTCAACTACTATTTTCACCCCCTACGAAAACGGGGCGAAAGCCAACAAGTGCGCCAAACATTTCACTCCAGGTTCCCGGCCACATGCTCCCGACTCAGCTGGGCCAGCCGCTCTTCCAACTCCTCCACCTTCGCCGTCAGCTCACGAACCACTTCGGCACCCTGTCCCGCCTCGCCCTCCTTCGCTGGGCCTCGGTCCCAAGGGGTGTAGGCCTTGGTGTTGACGTCAAGACGAATCACGTCCCAGCGAGCATCCCGCCCGCAGACGTCAATGTAGCACTTGCGGCGAAGACCCTGATAAAGGTCCACGTCCGCATAAAGGATGGTCTCCTTCCCATACACCGGCCCCGCCAGATACTCGCCATTGGGGTCAATGACGGCGCTCCCACCGGGAAACCCCCAATGGGCGTTCCCCAAGTTGGCCACCTCGGCAGCCTCCTCAGGGATATAGGTCGAAGCGGCCACCACAAAACAGGACCCCTCAATGGCGTAGGCTCGAGAGGCGATCTGGACAATCTCCTTATTGCTACGCCCAGGGGGAGGATAATGGGGCCAACTCCCAGGCCAGCAGGCACAATGAATCTGCTCCCCTTGAGCGATCAAGGCATATTTAAAAAGGGGCTGGAGGTGCTCATAACAAATCAGTCCCCCTACCTTCCCCACCTCTGTGTCAAAGACGCAATGGAGGTCAGAGCCATCCCCGCGGCCATGAAACACCCGCTCTCGATGAGAAGGTGTGAACTTCCGGTGACGACCCAGGACCTTCCCGTCAGGACCAAAGAAGACCAGGGAGTTGTAGAGCATCCCAGGATAATCCTTGCGGCGCTCATTCAGACCCATCACCACCACCGCCCCGGCCTTGCGAGCCGCGTCGCCAATGGCCCGCGTCTCCTCGCTCGGCACCTCCACTGAATGGAGGATGAGCTCAGCCAGATTATCGGCCCACTCATTCGGACGGGCCATGTCCACCGCCCAGTTCGGAAACATGGGAATAAACCCCTCAGGAAAGGCCACCAAACGCGCTCCCTGAGAGCCCGCCTCTTCAATGAGACGACAGGCCTTCTCCGTCGTCGCCTGCTTGTTCATCGGAAGAACAGGGGCAGCCTGAATCGCCGCCACTTTCACTTTCAAGACATCCTTGGCCATCGTTCCTCCTCCTCTATTATCTCTAGGCAATCAGCTAGAACTCTTCCGCCCTTCACCCAAAAGCCGCGCCTTTTCCAATTCCTCAGGGGTATTCAGGTTCCGAAAAGAAAGGAGGTCCGGGTCGTGGCGCATCAGCGTCTCCCGGCCGACCTCCTTCACCTTGACAAAGGGAAAGAGGCCATGGATAGCCAGGCGCCCTTTCTCTATAAGGGTCTCAATAGGGCCGCGACAGCTCTCGCAATAGACCGCATGAAGAGGCTCCGGGCCCGAGTCCGAGATGGGGACCACGACATCGAAGCCCTCACGTTCCTCGACCAGATGCCGGATGAGGGCCTCGTTCAG
This sequence comes from bacterium, assembly GCA_965249615.1. GTDB lineage: Bacteria > UBA8248 > UBA8248 > JACPRG01. The sequence goes on from CBDFMI010000005.1 coordinate 624,971, forward strand.
AAAGGGCATGTCACACGAAGCAAAAAAGGCGTGAGGGGCCCCGGCGTGAACAAGGCCCGTATAGACCCCCCCGAGAGAGCCCTTCCCGGGGTAGATGTCCGTATGGATCTCAAAACCCAGATGTTCATAGAGGGAGGGGGTGTTGGTGATCACGAGATTCCGTTCGAATATAGACTCAAGGACCTCGGCCACCCGCTCAACCAGGGGCTTATCGTCCACGGGGAGGAAGGCCTTATCCCTCCCCATCCGGCGGCTCTTGCCGCCGGCCAGCACCACCCCGGTGACCTCTGGGTATCGCACGGTGTCTCATCCTATCCGAACAAGGGGCAGTGGCCCTATCTAGGGGGCTGAGGAGGTCCGACTTCCCTGCACGTTTTTCCCCGACACACGAGACCTAGAATTAAGAAATTTTTGCTCGATGAAGTCAGCGATCCCCTGATCGTCGTCCAGATGAAAACGCGGGACCTCCACCGACAACTCCGTGTCCGAGGCGACTGCGATCAGGGACTCATTGCCCTGACAAAAAAGCTCCTCACCGACCTCATGGCGATGGACTTCTATCTTGGGGATCTTGCTCCGCTTGTAGCCCTCGACCAGAACGAGGTCCACCTCCCCGATATAGGAACGGGCGATCTCATCAGGTTGGATATTGGGCGAAACCTTTCTGACGATGACCACTTCGCCCTGGGTTGAGGCGATAGAGACATCGGCCCCCGCCTTGCGGTGGCGCCAAGTATCCTTGCCTTCCCGCTCGACGCTGAAGGCGTGGGCGTGTTTAATCGTCCCGATGCGATAGCCTCTCTGAGTCAGCGCCTCAACGAGCTTGACCACCAAGGTCGTCTTCCCGCTACCGGAATAGCCGACCACAGCGAGGATAGGAATTCCCTCTTGGTTCGAGTCCAGAGTCACTTTCTTCTGCCCTGCTTTCCCCACTCCTTCGCCTCCTTCGGCCCCCACTTGAAGATCTCGGTGGTCGAAGACTCGGTGTACGAAACGGCTTCTCCCCGCCCCGGAAAGGCTTTGAAGGAAAAGGTGAAGGGGGAGCCCTGGAGGGGCCGTCTCACGCGATTTTCGAGGACCCCCATCGCTTCGATTTCGCACCGGATGTCGTCGCCCGCCTGGAGATACTCTCCCTGCTTCGCCTCGTCGGAACGCTCGTGGGTATTGGCACCGAGCGCCTCGTCCGAACCCAGGCCACAGCCCCCCGGCGTCCCCATGGCGATGACAAACCCCGGTTTCAGGGACATGATTCGCGAAATGTAATGGATAGTCTCCGGAATAGACCAGAGGAAATTCTTGGTGTTATCTTCCTGGCGCAACTCTCCGTTCACCCAGGTCCTCATGCCCAGGTCCTCTGGGTGATCCATCTCCGCTTTGGTGAGGATCCAGGGCCCGAGGGCAACACTCTTGTCGAAATTCCTCCCCTGCCCATAGCGAACGTGGAACTCCTTCCCTCCCTCTCCCCAGGGAAGGACCTCATGGTCCCGGGCCGAGAGGTTGTTAACGATGGTGTAGCCGAAGACGTGATCCAGGGCCTTCTCAGGAGAGATGTTTCGGCCCCCCTTCCCAATCACAACGCCCAGCTGAACACCGTAGTCGAGCTTCTTTATGAGACGGGGGTCGGCCCAAAACGCCTCGCCCGGACCAATCACGGTGTGGGGTAACTTGAGAAAGAAGCCGGCCTGGTCGGGCCGGGTCCGGTTGGTCTCATCGAAGTAGTCCTTGAAATTCGATTCAAGACACACCAGGGCTCGGGGGGTGAGGGGAAGCTTGGGAACAATCGTGGACACGTCGTAGGGGAGATCGACAAGCCCCTCATTGAAGATCTTTGTGCCAAAGGAGACGGCCGCGTTGAAGGCCCTTAGATATTTATCTCCCCCCTCCAGGATTTGAGCGAAATCGTAGGGGAGCTTCTCAGCGGCCAGTTCTTTCGCCCTGGGATCTCCCATGATGTCGTTTAAAAAGAGGGCGTAGCACTCCTGTATGTCGATCACCTTGTCCTCGTGGACAAAGGTGCCCAACATCCTCTTCATCCCGTGCTCAACGTTGAGAATCTTCATTCCTGACCTCGACTAGGAATCTTCGTGGACCTTATCAACAGAATTCTCCAGCGAGCCGATGGAGTCAATCTCGGTCTTAATCTTATCACCCAGCTTTAGAAAACCGCATTTCATCGCAGGAACCGTCAGGGTGGGCCCGCCGGAGTCCGCCCGGCCCAGCCGGGGGCCTCCAGGGCTTCCGCTGGTGATGACAATTCCCGGGTCCAGTGTAAAGAAGGTGGAGAGGTGGCTGACGAAGGAGAGGGGGTCGACCGGCAACTCATCCGGCTTGAACTCCTCTTGGAGCTCCCCGTTGACCCATAGCCGGTGCGAGAGGTTCCCCACACCGCCCTCTATCTCGTCCTTGGTGACGATCCAAGGGCCCAGGGCGCCCGCCGCCTCAAGACAGACCCCTTCCAAAACCCGGCTGTGGAACGCCCCGCCCTCCATGCCCATGCTCAACTGGTCCACCGCCAAGATGTCCGTGAATATCGTAAAACCGAAGATGTGATCTAAGACCTCGTTCTGGGGGATGTCCTTCCCCCCCTGTCCGATGATAATGCCAAGCTCTACCTCGGAACGGAGGTCCTTGGCCACCTCCGGCTCATGGGGGATGGGGTCTCCAGACCCGATCACGTGGGGGCCGGATTTGACGAAAAACTCCGCATGTCGGTAGAGGTCTACGTCCTCGGCCTGCGCAGGCCCGTAACCCGCGCACACCACCGCGTCCGGTTGAAGGGGAGTCCTCAGGCGCACCTCGCGCAGAGGTCGGACCTCTGCGAAAAGGTCCCCCTCGGCACGCCTCGTTTCAAAGTACTCGAGGGCTTGGGCCGCCGCTTCCCAGGACGCCTCTCCTCCACGGATGAAGTGGAGCATATTGCTTGAAATCCGAGACCTCGCGAGTCCCTCTGCACGCCGATCTCCCTCAACCTCGGATAGATACCGGGTGTAGAGCCGCTCGAGGTCGGCCACCTCGTCTCCGACAATGCAGCCGATCCTCGTCTGGCCATCAAAGATGTAGGTCCCGAGCTTCACGCGCTAACCCTCCAAAAAAGCCGGTGCCGGTGCATGTAAGAAAAAGATCCTTTTAGCGGCTGGTCTGCACAGACATTATCTGGCCGCAGGGGCTTCCTGTCAATATATACCCAGCCCCGTTCCCCAATGAGTCACGCCGTTTTCCCCGGCTCCTCCGCCCACTGTTGGAGCTCCTCCCCCTCACTCTCTCTCGAGAAAAGGCACATGAAAAAGCCGAAGATCAGGAGGACCGCGCCGAGATAAAAAGCGCCGACCAGGGAGCCCGTCAGGTCCCGGATGAGACCCGACAGCACAGGGGCCACGACGCCTGAGGAGATTCCGATCAAGTTCACTACCCCCATGACCGTCCCCATGGCCTCCGGTCTTTTTCTCGCCACATCGTCTCCGACCCACGCCAGGAGGATGGGCTCCACTGCCGGTTTTCCAGCGGCACCAAAAAACAAAAGGGCCAGGGCCAACCCCAAAAGCGACTGGGAGTGGGCGATGAAGAACAGGCTTGCGGCCGCCAGGGGAAAGAGGAGGAGGGAGAGGGGGCGCCGCCCCACCCGGTCGGAGACCCTGCTCACAATGATGCTCACCGGGATGGCCGACAGGGCATAAATGGCTGCAAAGAGACCGGACCCCGTCACGCTGAAACCGTGCTCGGTCTGCAGGAACAAAGGACCCCAGATGACGATGAGCCAAAAACCATAAAGAGAGCAGAAATTGGCCAGGGATAAGGCGATGAGCCTGGGTTGTCCCAGGACGCTCCGAAGCGGTGCCCGAGGGCCTGCGGGCTTTGGAGGAAGGTCTTGGATGGCCTTGAGGTAGACCCATGCCATTCCGATCGTGGGGATGGCCAGGAGGACAAAGGGCAGACGCCAGCTCTCCAGGAGCCGGAAGACGGGGCCTGAAAAGAGGAAACCGGCTCCCATGCCCACGAAGATACCCACGAAGACGGTGGCGGAGCGGACGGCCCGAAGATGGGGGGGTGAGGTCCTCAGCACATATCCAAAGGCCGAGGGAAAGTAGACGCCCGTGGCAAGACCGTGGATGGCCACAAAGAGGAGGAGAGTCTCGTAGCGGGTGGCGAGGAGTCCTAGGCCCACCAGCGCGACACCCGCCACCGCATAGCTCGTCGCAAGTGTCTTTCGAAATCCCACCCGGTCGGACAGAAACCCTCCCAGGATCTGGGTGGACCCATAGAAGAGGAAGAAGACACTGCTGATGGTCCCGATCTGGACCCCGCTCAGCGAGAAGTCATCCGCAATCACTGAGAGGAGGGGAAACAGCGTGGTCCTGTTAGCGAATAGAAAAACCCAACCCAGGAAGAAGATGAGAACGCCCGGACCCCAAATCTTCACAGAAGACCTGGCTGGGGAAGTCGAGTGCATTCGGACTAAACCTTCTTCGGCCCGCCCCTGACAGGCGGTACACCGTAAAGAGTAGATTCCACCACTTGAGTTAACGAGGTTGAGGCCGCCAATTTACCGAACGTAGAAAGGCCGAAGGATAAAACTCGAAGCGGAGAACATGAAGAGTGGTGGAGGATAGGGGACTCGAACCCCTGGCCTCGTGGGTGCGATCCACGCGCTCTCCCAACTGAGCTAATCCCCCGCAAGCGCAAAACGCACGATATAGGGCTGTCTCTTGACTGTCAAGAATCCCGCGTGCCCTCTGAGACCACAGGAAACCTCCCACAGGAAAGCTTGGCACAGGCTCTCCAATCCCCTGGGGCTCAGTGTCTCGACGGGACAAGAAGGGGTTTCGTTAAAAGGGAGAACCGAGCGGTCAAAACCCAAAAAGGTGGCCCCATTTTGGCACTGAATTTGCTACTACCTTGGAGGGATGTAGACCCAAAGCATAGGTGTAGACCTGTTTCTTTACCTCTTTTAGGGGGTTTCTGAGATGGCCAGGAAGGCTCCTCCTCCTCCCCGTCCGCCTTCTGGCTCCTGATTCTGGCTCTATTTCGCCATCTGGTCTGTCCTCGGAGCTATCGCAGTCACCCTTGTGGTTTGGATAATCAAACTTTGATCAAAGACATCCGGCTTAAGCGTGAAGGCCCTCTGTCTTGTTTCCTCCCCGAGATGGGCAGAGGGATGGGGCGTCCGGTCCCCATGCTCCTCCCCATGGGGCCGGGCGCCAAACTGTTTCGCATCTAGGTTCTCATGGTCGTGATGAAACCCTGATGGGGAGCCGACGCCCCATGAGGACTCCCCAAGCTGTCTTTATTCCCCATGAGGCCCCCCCTGCCCAGGAAAAGCCGGTCGCTCCGCCCTCTATAGAAGAAGGAAGAAGTCAGAGGGCCACTCTCAGAGGGGTTGACAGGCCTCCCCGGTTCCCCTAAAAAGCAGGTTCTGCTATTTCCTTAAGGGATAGGCCTTTCTAGCCTCTTCATCTCAAGCAGAGAAGGGGGTCTTGTCATGCCTGACTTTGACGTGGCCATTCTGGGCGGAGGACCTGCCGGTTACGTGGCGGCCATTCGCGGGGCTCAATTGGGTGGACGGGTGTGCGTCATTGAGCCGGAGAACCTGGGGGGCACCTGTGTCACCTGGGGTTGTATCCCCACCAAGACCCTCATCGCCTCGGCCCACGTTCTCCAGCTGGCCCGTCGGGCAAAGGAGTTCGGGGTGATCATCGATGGGACCATCCAGCCGGACTTCCCAGGGATGATGGCCCGAAAGGACCGGGTCGTGGATGGCCTCGTTAAGGGGGTCGAGGGGCTCTTTAAGAGCCACGGCGTCACGCGCATCAGGGGACGCGGGAGGCTGACGGGGCCGGGCCGCCTGAAAATAGACAAGGTTTCGTCTAAAGAGGATGGGCCAGGCGACGTGACGGCCGGCAAGATTATTGTCGCCACCGGCTCCCGCCCTGCCCAGTTCCCCGCCTTCCCAAGCGACGGAAAGCATATCCTCACCAGCGACGACGCCATGCGCCTGAAAAATCTCCCCAAAAGCTTTCTCATCATCGGGGCCGGGATCATCGGCTGCGAATTCGCCTTTCTCCTGCGGACACTGGGCTGCGAGATCACGATGGTGGAGATGCTCCCCCGCGCTCTTCCCACCGAAGACAAGGACATCTCGAAAATCCTCGAGCGTGAGCTCAAGAAGGAAAAGATCAAGCTCCTTGTGAACGAGCGGATCGAAAAGGTGGATGTCCGCGGTGGGGGCGTGGTAGCCCGGCTCAAGGGCGGCGACGAGATCAAGGCCGAAAAGGCCCTGGTCTCCATCGGGCGCGCCTTCAACACCGACGAGATCGGCCTTGAGGCGGTGGGGGTGTCCCTCGCCAAGAACCAGTCCATCGCCGCCGACCCCAAGATGGAGACGAACGTCCCCGGCATCTACGCGGCAGGGGACGTGGCGGGGGGCAAGCTTCTGGCCCACAAGGGCTCGGCCGAGGGGATCGTGGCCGTCTCAAACGCCCTGGGGGTCGAGAAAGAGATGAACTACCTGGCGGTTCCCGCAGGGATCTTCACCCACCCGGAGGTCGGGAGCGTCGGCCTGACAGAGGCCCAGGCGAGAGAGGGGGACCGCCCCGTCAAGGTGGGCCGTTTCCTCTATCGAGGCATGGGCAAATCCCACGCCACGGGAGAGCTGGTCGGTGAGGTGAAGATCGTGGCCGATGAGCGGACAGGGGAGATCATGGGCGCCCACATCATCGGCGAGTCAGCGGCCGATCTCATCCACGAGGTGACCCTCGCCATGCGCTGGGAGCTCACGGTGGAGGAGCTGGCCGAGACCATCCACGTCCACCCCACTATCTCCGAGACCATCATGGAGGCGGCCCACGCTGTCCAGGGGATGAGTCCCCACCAGCCCAAGGCAGCGGGCACCCCCGGCGCCTAACCGGGTCGGGGTGATGGGTATGTGAAGAAATGTCGCTTCGCTGAGGAATCCTTCGCCAAAACCTCTCTGCGATTCTCGTATCTATAGCTTCTTTCTCTCAAACTAACCCGAGAACGTCTGCAATTGCCTCCGCCACGGGCTTTGTAAAATCGTTGTCCGTCCAGTATTCGGAATGTGAGCGGGGGTTCCAGGAGGATAAAAGGCTCCCCGCATCGATTTCGATGTCTTCGGTCACTGAATCCTCGTAACGTTGGTAGTCTTGACCCGGTGGGTTCGGTGGGTGTGCTTCTCTGTTACCTAATGGCCTTAGTGGATAGCCCAACACGTCGTCTGCGTCATAAAAATTGAGCCGCTTCGCGGCCGGAAGGAGATTTGACGGCAGTTCCGGCGGGGGAAATTCGATGCTTTCAACTGGGTCATAGGCCAGGCTGAAAAGCGGAATGTTGCTGCCAAAAGTAATGAAGACCGTCAGCGTCTCCATTCTCTCGAACGCGGTCTTGCCAAATCCGTTCGGATCTTCCCCCTTCCGCTTGTCCCTCTGCCTGTCCCAGATATAGTTCGACATGATGACGCTTCCTAGGGAGTGCGCCAGCACGATCAAGGGCTTGTCCGCGTTGCCCAGGTCACTGCGCAAGGCAGTCAATTCCGTATGCACCTTTTTGTGGATCGTGTCGTAGACGTCCGCCTGCTTGCCGGGGACTCGCTGGTATGCGACGGCGTCCCCAAAGGCATTGATGATGAACTGTCTGAGTTTGACGAAGTCGAGGCGGTTCTTTTCTGAGAGATCGCTCCAGAGCTGTTCTTCCTTGGATTTAAGAATTTTGGCCCAATGCGCAGGTTTACAGATCACCTGGGTTGGATCTGCACCCAGCCCCGAGATGCGCTCGTCTAGCTCCTTCATCATCGGGTCCGCAAATTTGTCCGTCTGAGATCCCATCCCGTGCACGACCAAGACACCCAGCTTAGACGCCATCTCCCCTCCCCTTCAGTCCACCCCAACTCACGAGGGACCGGTGTTCACCACTGATTAGGAATTTTCATTCTACGATACTGGAATGGCCGCTTTCTCACAACGTCAGCCCGCATCTGAAACCCATATCAGGTGGTAGAATGGCAGGGATCTCGGAGGAGCAACCTTTGAATTTCAAGCCGAATCAGTCCCAGCTTCGCATGCAAGCGCCGGCGCGGACCTTTGCAAGGGAACAGATGGCTCCCTTCGCCGGTGACTGGGAGGAATAGAGGCACGGACATCTGAGGAGGTAAACGAAGATGGATTCCACAGACAACCTGGTCGTCCTGATGACGTGCGGAAAGATGGAGGAGGCGGAAAAAATCGCCAAGGCCTTGGTAGAGGAAGGTCTCGCGGCCTGCGTTAACTTAATGCCCAGCATCACGTCCATCTACCGCTGGGACGAAAAACTCTGCCAGGAACCGGAGGTTTTGATGATCGCCAAGACGCGCCCTGATCGCCTTGAAACCTTGGAGGCGCGCGTCAAGGCCCTTCACAGCTACACCGTGCCCGAAATCCTGGCCCTCCCCTTGCAGGCCGGTTCAAAGGACTATTTGAAGTGGGTCGGAGAGGTCTGCGGTTAGTCGGCCATGAGGCCGGGCGTTAGGACGCGGGCTCTTATTTTTTCGTGGACCAGAAGGTCTTGACCACGCCGTCAAAGGGAATCCGGAGAGGGTTGAACTTCTCAGCCGTAATGTCTCGAAACTTCGCTTGCTTGAGGAGGAGGGCGACGTCGGTCCCCGTGAACATGCGCTCGGAAAAACCCTCCTTGAATCGGTCGTAGAGCTTTCCCTGCTTGATGAACCCATTCAGCTCCGCCTTGCCAATCCTCTGAGTGGGATGATAGGTGAGGGCCAGCGAAAGGACATAATCTGGGCCCTCTATCAGCTCGCGGCGCTCGGCTCAGAATCTTTCAAAGAATTCTTGATCGTTAATGTCGAACAGGAAGAAACCGCCCGGCTTCAGGGTCTTGTGGACATTTTTGAACACCTGCATGAGGTCTGATTTGCTCAGGAGGTGGTTCAGACCCTCGAAAACACAGATCACCACATCGGCGACACCTTTTCGAGACCACCGACGCATGTCCCCCCGGAAATAGGTGATCCGGCCCCGGCGGGAGTTTTTCTGCGCCTGGGCCAGCATCTCCCTCGAGAGGTCCACGCCGATGACGCGCCAGCCCTTTGCGGCGAAGAGCTTGGCAAGATGGCCTGTTCCACAGGCCAGATCCACCAGGGTTCCGGGTTTAACTCCTTGCCGTTTCAGAATCCCCGTTGCGTGGCGGAAGACCTGCTCCGCATACTTGTGGGCCCACTCGCGGTCGTAGAGCTCAACCGTTCGAGAGTAGGCTGGCAGCGGTCGAATGTCGCCTCACCCCCTCCACCTCGGAAAGGTCGCTTTGTTTGCTGGAACCGGAGGGCATCAACCCCCAAATTTTCGAAAACCCTAGCTACCATTCCCAGCCGTGTCAAGGGACTTAAGGAGACGCCGAGACAGTAAACACAGTCAATAAGGCGGAATAACGGGAAGAGCATTGCGTTAGAAATAAAACCTATAGATGCCATAGATTAATGGAATACGTTCAGCCCTCTCTCGCTTCTCACCGAAGACATTGACAGACCCCATCGCTTTATGATACAAGATAACTAGTTGTAATAATAGGTGTTTATTTAATTCTGCTCACCGACAGACTCCAGCGAGGGACGCGGCGAATGCAGCTTAAGCCAGGGGATGCTCCCGTGAGGGAGCCGGCCGTTGCGGGCAGCTTTTATCCCGCCTCTGACCAGGGGCTCCGCCGTGAGGTAGAGAGCCACTGGGAGGCGGTGTCAGAGCCCAGGAGGGCCCTTGGGGTTTTAGCCCCTCACGCTGGCCTGGTGTTCTCGGGCGGGGTCGCAGGGGCCGTCTATTCCCAGATCCTCCGGCCCGATACAGCCATCCTCGTCGGCCCAGACCACCGGGGCCTGGGGGGGCCGTTAACCTTCATGGGAGAGGGCGTGTGGCGGGTCCCGGGGGGAGAAGTGAGCATTGATGCCCCACTCGCCCGAGACCTTCTCGCCCGGCTCCCCCAGGCTGTGGACGACCCCTCCCCCCACGGCCCGGAGCACTGCCTGGAGGTCCAGATCCCCTTTCTCTGGTACGCAGGCCGAGAAGAGGGCAAAAAACTCCGCATTGTCCCCGTCCTCATGCGCGACTTCAGCCTCGACTCCTGTCTGCGCCTTGGCGACGCCTTGGCACAGGCCCTGAAGGACAGGGAGGACCTCTGGACCATCGTCGCCAGCTCCGACTTGAACCACTACGAATCCCAGGCCGTGACGGAGCAAAAGGATCGGGCCGCCATAGAGGCCATTCTCCAGATGGACCCCCAGGGCCTCATTGAAACCGTTCTGCGAGAGAAGGTGACCATGTGCGGCTACGGACCGATGGCCGCCACCCTTGCGGCCTGCCGAGCCCTCGGGGCAAAGGGCGCGGAGCTGGTCAGGCACGCGACCTCAGGGGATGTCAATGGGGATTATGAGCGCGTCGTCGGCTATGCGGGGATCGTGATCCGCTGAGCGTATTTTTTGGGATTTAGCCCATAATTTAATCCGTATGGCGGCGCCCTATAAAGGATCTTGGTATCAAAAAGCCGCTGTGTTATAAGTCTTGAGGAAATTCAGTTAAACCCCAAGTCGCCCCTGCCTTCTGTTTTTCTGAACACTTTTTAGCTCTCACCCAGGCCGCTCGAAGCCCCCTGAACACTTTTCTCAGGAGAGGGCTTCGAGACAGGCTAAAACTTAACACGAGGGAGACAAGAGATGAACGGAGACGGGAAGGCCTATATCGCTGAGTTTATCGGCACCTTTGCCTTTGTCTTCATCGGTGCCGGAGCCATCATCACCAACGCTTGGTTCGCAGGAACGGTGGGCCTGATTGGGATCGCGCTCGCCCACGGTCTGGCCCTCGCTATCATGATTTCGGCCACTGGCCACATCTCCGGAGGACATATTAATCCGGCGGTCACTGTGGGCTTCCTCGTGGCGGGAAAGATGAAGGTGGGGAAAGGAATAGGCTACATTGTCTCCCAGCTCATCGGAGGGATCGTGGCCGGCCTGCTTCTTCGGGTCATCTTTCCGGTCGCCGTCTGGACCCAGGTGAACCTGGGGACTCCAGGTCTTGACCCCAGGATCGGGGTGGGCACCGGGATCCTGGTGGAGCTCATCCTGACCTTCTTTTTGGTCTTCGCTGTTTTCGGGACAGCGGTAGACGAACGGGCTCCCAAGCTGGGGGGGTTCGGGATCGGTCTGGTTCTTGTCTTTGACATCCTCATGGGCGGGCCCCTCACCGGGGCCTCCATGAACCCGGCCAGGACCTTCGGCCCGGCCGTCGCCTCCGCCTTCTGGACCAACCACTACGTTTACTGGGTGGGGCCCCTGCTGGGGGGCATTATCGCCGCCCTCATCTATCGCCACCTTCTCATGGAAAAAAAGACCGCCTGAGGATCCAGCCTGTTGGGCGGAGGAGACCCCTCCTCCGCCCAACGGCCCTTCCCTTCACGCCTTCAGGGGAATATACTGAAGGGTTAAACACCCTATTATCTTCCATCAGGCACCCCTATGATTCAGCGTCACATCGTCATCAAAGGCGCCCGCGAACACAACCTGAAGAACATCTCCATCGAGATCCCCCGGGACAAGCTCATCGTCATCACGGGCATCAGCGGGTCCGGTAAATCCTCTCTCGCCTTTGACACCCTCTACGCCGAAGGCCAGCGCCGCTATGTAGAGTCCCTCTCGGCCTATGCCCGCCAGTTCCTGGAGCAGCTGGACAAGCCCGACGTGGATGCCATCGAGGGCCTCTCCCCCGCCATCTCCATTGAACAGAAGACAACGAGCAAGAACCCCCGATCCACGGTAGGAACGGTGACCGAGATCTACGACCACCTGCGTCTCCTCTTCGCCCGGGTGGGGCGGCCCCACTGCTATCGTTGCGGCAAGCCCATCGCTTCCCAGACGGTCCAGCAGATGGTGGACCGGGCAATCGCCCTTCCCCCGGGAACCCGGATCCAGGTCCTGGCTCCGATTGTCCGGGGGCGCAAAGGAGAGTACCGAAAGGAGTTGGGCGATATGGCCCGCCGGGGGTTTGTTCGGGCTCGAATCGATGGGAAGGTGGTAGACCTCTCGACCCCCATCCAGCTCCACAGAAACCGAAAGCACAACATTGACATCCTCGTGGACCGGCTCGTCATGAAGCCGGGGATCGAGAGCCGTCTTGCGGATTCCCTTGAGACGGCCCTCGGCCTCGCCGACGGCCTCGTGACCCTCCTCGCAGTGGACAAAGAGGAACATCTCTTCAGCGAGCGGTTCGCCTGCGCCGACTGCGGGATCAGTTATCCCGAACTGACTCCCCGCCTCTTCTCCTTCAACAGCCCGCATGGGGCATGTCCTGAATGTGGGGGGCTCGGCAACCTCCTCAAGCTCGACCCAGACCTGATCGTCCCAGACGCCACCCTTTCTCTGCGAAAGGGCGCCATCCGCCCCTGGGCCCGGCGGACCTCCACCCATTACTTTCAGATGCTGGAAGCCCTGGCCCAGCACTACCGTTTTGATCTGAACACCCCCTTTGGCCGCCTCCCGGCCAAAGTGAGGCGGGTCATCCTGCACGGCTCAGAGGAGGAGGTGAAACTTCCGCATGGGTCGGGACGAAAACGGCGTTCCTCCCAACCCTTCGAGGGGGTCATCGCCCTGCTGGAGCGGCGCCACCAAGAAACCTCCTCCTCGGAGGTCGAGGCCGAGATCGAGGAGTACATGAACCTTCAGCCCTGCGGGGCCTGCGAAGGGGCACGTCTAAGGCCTAAGAGTCTGGCCGTGCAAATGGGGGGCAAATCTATCGCCGAGGTGACGGCCCTCTCGGTCAAAGAGGCCCAAATCTTCTTCGCCGGCCTGAAACTGACCCCTTACGAAAGTGAGATCGGGGACCGGGTCCTGAAAGAGATCACCAAGCGGCTCGAATTCATGGTTCGCGTGGGCCTGGACTATCTCACGCTGGACCGGCCCGCAGCCACCCTGGCCGGGGGGGAGGCCCAGCGTATCCGCCTGGCCACTCAGATCGGGGCAAGTTTGGCAGGGGTTCTTTATATCCTGGATGAGCCCAGCATCGGACTGCACCAGCGCGATAACCGACGACTCCTAGACACCCTGCGACGCCTTCGCGACCTTGGAAACACTGTCATCGTCGTCGAGCACGACCGAGAGACCATCCTCTCAGGGGACTTCGTCCTGGACCTTGGGCCCGGGGCGGGGGTTCACGGAGGCCACGTCGTCGCCCGGGGGAGCCCGGGAGAGATCGCGGCCCACCCCCAGTCCCTGACCGGCAAATACCTCTGCGGGACCCTCACCATCCCCGTCCCAGAAAGGCGAAGGCCCTTGAACGGCCACTGTCTCTCAGTCCTGAGGGCAAAGGAGAATAACCTGAAGGGGATAGACGTCCATTTCCCCCTGGGGCTCTTCACCTGCGTGACGGGGGTTTCGGGATCGGGGAAGAGCACGCTGGTGGACGGGATCCTCTACAGGGCCTTGGCCCAGAAGCTCTACCGGGCCTCGGACCGGCCGGGCCGCCACTCGAGCCTAAAGGGCGCTGAGCACCTCGACAAGGTCATCGGGATCGACCAGTCTCCCATCGGTCGCACCCCACGCAGCAACCCCGCCACATACACGGGAGTCTTCACCGCCATCCGAGAACTTTTTGCCCGAGTCCCCGAGAGCCGCAAGCGAGGCTATCCACCCGGGCGTTTTAGCTTCAACGTGAAGGGAGGGCGGTGCGAAGCCTGCCAGGGGGATGGGCTCGTCAAGATCGAGATGCACTTTTTGCCGGACCTCTACGTCACCTGCCAGGTTTGCAAGGGCAGACGCTTTGGCCGGGAAACCCTGGATGTCCACTACAAGGGACACTCCATCGCCGATGTCCTCGACATGACGGTTGGCCAAGCGCTGGACTCCTTCGAAAACGTGCCTAAAGTCCGGGCCAAGCTCCAGACCCTTTTTGACGTGGGGTTGAGCTACATCAGACTGGGGCAGCCCGCGACCACCCTCTCGGGAGGCGAGGCCCAACGAGTAAAACTCTCCAAGGAGCTTAGCCGGCGAAGCACAGGCCGGACCCTCTACCTCCTCGATGAACCGACCACGGGCCTTCACTTCGCCGACGTGGACAAGCTCCTCGAGGTCCTCCAGAGGCTCGTGGACGCAGGGAACACGGTGGTCGTCATCGAGCACAACCTGGATGTTATTAAGACGGCCGACCATCTCATTGACCTGGGCCCCGAAGGGGGCGAAGACGGGGGCGAGGTGGTGGCGGTCGGCACCCCTGAGGAGGTGGCCAGGGTGGCCGCCTCCCACACGGGCCGCTTTCTGGAATCCATCCTGGCGGATTCGGCCCAAAAACCCCTCCAGAGGCCCGCCTGAGCAGGGCACACCATGGCAGAGAACATCGCGCTCACCTTGGAATATGACGGGACGGATTACTTCGGCTGGCAGGTTCAGAGTCAAGAGCCGACCATCCAGGGGGTCCTGCAGAAGGCCATCGAGAAGCTGACGGGGGAGCGAGTCCACCTCGCCGCCTCAGGCCGAACCGATTCAGGGGTCCATGCCCTGGGTCAGGTGGCCAACTTCAAGACGGAGGCCGATCTTCGACCCGACGAGATTTTGAGGGCCCTCAACAGCCTTCTGCCCCGGGATATCGCGGTGAAGCGGGCCGAGGCGATGGCCGAGGATTTTCACTCCCAGTACTCCGCCCGACTCAAATCCTACAAATACGTCGTCCTCAACCGGCCTGTCCCCTCCCCTCTTCTGCGACGCTTCTCCTGGCATGTTCGCTACCCCCTGAAAATACCGCCCATGCAGGAGGCGGGCCTCTATCTGGTCGGCACTCATGACTTCAGCGCCTTCCGGAGGGCCGAGGGGGATGACGAGCGAAATCCCACTCGGACTGTTTCCCAGCTGACGGTCGGGCAGACGGGCGACACCGTGGAGATCCGCATCGAGGCCGACGGGTTCCTGCGGTTTATGGTTCGAAGCATCGCGGGGGCACTCGTCGAGGTGGGCAAGGGGAAGATGAAGCCCCTCCGGGTCAAAGAGATCTTGGACGGCAAGGACCGCAAGAAGGCGCCCCCCACGGCCCCGGCCCGCGGCCTCTTTCTCGTCGAGGTCCAGTACTGACCCTGGGACGCACTCCCGGCCACAGCGGGGACCGGGGACCTTTGAGCTTCTCTAAAACCCTCCGAGACGATCACGGCCAGCCAGGATCCGCTGGGAAAACCTCCACCGGATCCCATTATCGGCTTGACTTTTCTCCTCTTTTAGAGCATCCTTCTTTACCAACAGCTTATAAAACTTCGCACGCTACATGAGGAAACGCCATGAACTGGGACGAGCTTAAAAAACCTAGGCGATCTTCTGGAGGTCCCGACGCCCCCCCTCCGATCAGTCTCCCCCAGATCAAGCTCCCTTTCAAACTTCCTGGCATCTGGGTGCTGTTAGTCATCGCCCTCATCATCTGGCTCCTGAGCGGGATCTATCTCGTGAGGCCGGACCAGAAGGGGGTGGTCCTGCGCTTTGGCCGTGTGAACCGGGTCACCAGCCCAGGGCCCCACTACCATCTCCCCGCCCCTTTTGAAACGGTCTATAAACCAAAGGTGACCGAGGTCAAGCGCGTCGAGGTGGGCTTTCGGACCATCTTTCAGGGCCCTCCTGCCCGGTACCAGGACCGACCCACCGAGTCTCTGATGCTGACCGGGGATGAGAACATTGTCGAGGTGGACGTAATCGGTCAGTACCGGATCTCCGATCCCGTCAAATTCCTCTTCGCCGTGAAGGACTCCGAGGGGACCGTACACAATGCCTTGGAGGCGGCCATCCGGGAGGTCATCGGGAGCCGAGGCATCGATGAGGCCCTCACCACGGGGAAGGAGCAGATCGAAGAGGACGCCCGGGTGTTGGTCCAAACGATGCTGGATCGTTACAACGCAGGTCTTCAGGTGGTGGTGGTGAAGCTTCAGGACGTGGTTCCCCCGAATCAGGTCATCGCTTCCTTCGTCGATGTGGCGAGCGCCAGAGAGGACAGAGATCGCCTCATCAACGAGGCCGAGGGTTATTCGAACTCCGTCATCCCCGAGACCCGTGGTGAGGTGGCCGAGATCCTGAACCAGGCGGCGGCCTACCGCGCTGAGAAGGTCCTAATTGCTCAGGGGGACGCGGAACGCTTCAAGCAGATATTGGCGGAATACATAAAGGCCAAGGACGTCACGCGAAAGCGGCTTTATCTTGAGACCATGGAGAAGGTCCTGCCGGGGATCGAGAAATTCATCATACCGGATCAGGAAGCCGGGGGGGGAGTCCTTCCCATTCTCCCCTTGGGAAGGGGACAAGCCCCGCCCTTGCTGGGTGGGAACTGAGGCCAAAGGGGGTTTAGAGTGAATAAGCGATACGCCGTCCTTATCGCCGTCATCGTGGTCCTTTTCATTGGAGTGAATGCGACTTTCTTCACGGTGGGCGAGGCCGACCAGGCCGTCGTGACCGCCCTGGGCAAGCCAGTCAGGGTCATCCAAGAACCTGGCCTTTATTTGAAGATCCCTTTCATTCAGCAAGTCGCCCTGTTTGATCGCCGCCTCCTCGAATACGACGCCTCCCCTCGCGCCATCATCACCAAGGACAAGAAGACCCTGCGGGTGGACAATTACGCCAAATGGCGAATCGTGGACCCCCTTCTCTTTCTTCAAACGGTCCGAACCGAGGCGGGGGCGCAGGCCCGGCTCGATGACATCATCTATTCAGAGCTTCGGGTGGATCTGGCCCGCAAGGACCTCATTCAGATCGTGGCCACCGACCGGGCCGAGCTCATGGAAGTCGTCAGGGTCCGAACAGATGAGAAGGCGAGGGCATTGGGGATCGAGATTACCGATGTCCGCATCAAACGGGCAGACCTCCCGGAGCAGAACGAGGCTGCCGTCTTCGGGCGCATGAAGGCCGAGCGCGAGCGAATCGCGAGACAGTTTCGTTCGGAGGGGAAGGAAGAGGCCTTAAAGATCCGATCCAACACGGACAGGGAACGGACCATCATGCTGGCCGACGCCTACGAGAAAGATCAGACCATCCGGGGGGAGGGAGACGCTGACTCCGTCCGGGTCTACGCCGAAGCCTTTGAAAGGGATCCGGAGTTTTTCGACTTCGTGAGAACCCTGGAGGCCTACAGAAAATCGTTAGACAACAAGACGACTATCCTGCTCCCCCCGCAGTCCGAATTCCTCCACCACCTCAACATGTCGGAAATCGAGTGAGCAGACCCCCTTTGAGGGGGGTCTAGACCATGGAAGCCCGGGGCCAGTGGAACACACGCGGGGCGGAGACCTGCAAACGCCCAGGAGAAAGGGCTGACCGTGCCCTTTGATTTAGGGAACTGGCTCGGCCCCTTCACCCTCTTCGGCCCCTTCACCCTCTTCGGCCCTCTAGTCTTTGGCGTCACCCTTGCCCTCCTCATCCTCTGGGCGGCCCTCCCCTTCGCTATCTTTGGGACAAAGAGCCGACTGAATCACTTGATCGCCCTCCTGGAGAGGATCGCCTCAAGAGACGGGGCGGCGACGGCCGAGGGGGACGGCGGGGGAGCCCTGGGGTCTCTCTTCCAAAAACTTCGGCACGAACTTCTTCAGAGCGACACCCGTCTTGTGGAAGAAGCACTAAAGCCAGGAGAGGTGGACCTTCTCTTGGGCGGGAAAGGACAAAGGAAAGTGGCTGGGGTCAGGGTCGCAGCCGACGTCGTCGAGGTCAGCCTCAACCTCTCCGATCTGGCGTCCCCAACTTCTGCCCAAAGCCCCGACGACCTTCGGGAGCGCGTCGCGGGGGCTTTTGTGGGCCGGCCGGGTCTGCGCGCCCTGCTCAGCCCGGACCTCTCCCAGCTCATCATCCAAGTCCGTCCCGAGGCCGATGTGGGGGAGGTCAGGGACCTCTTGAGGTCCCACGTCTTCGGCTTCCAACCTCTTGACAAGGCCCCCTGATGAGAGGGGACCCCGCTTCCACCGGGCCCCCCGGCAAGCCGGGGCCTAAAGCGGATGAAAGCGCTCTCGACGTCTGCTATGCCCCCCTTCATGAGCTCTCAGACCGACTGAAAAAGAGGTCTGTCTCCTCTGAGGAACTGACCCGCATCTTCCTCGCTCGGATCTCCGCCCTCCAGCCCTCTCTAAACGCCTACATCTCTGTCTTGGAGCAGGGGGCCTTGGAGATGGCCCGGGCCGCCGACGAGCGGCTCGCTCGGGGCAAGGGGGTGACTCCCCTCACGGGCGTCCCCATCGCCCTAAAAGACCTCCTCTGCACGCAGGGGGTCGCCACCACCTGCGGCTCTCACATCCTCCACAACTACACGCCCCCGTATGACGCCACCGTGGTCTCTCGGCTTCGAGAGGCGGGGGCCGTATTTCTCGGAAAGACGAATTTGGATGAGTTCGCCATGGGGTCCTCCAACGAGACCTCTTGGTTTGGAGTCGTGAAAAACCCCTGGGACCCACAGGTGGTCCCGGGCGGCTCGAGCGGCGGCTCGGCGGCCGCCGTGGCGGCGGGAGGGTGCGCGGCGGCCCTGGGCTCCGACACGGGGGGCTCCATCCGGCAGCCCGCCTCCTGTTGCGGCGTCGTGGGCCTCAAGCCGACCTATGGAAGGGTTTCACGCTTCGGACTTGTGGCCTTTGCATCCTCTCTTGACCAGATCGGCCCCATGACGCGGGACGTGAAGGACGCGGCCCTCCTGATGAACATCATCAGCGGCAAGGATCCCCTGGATTCGACCTCGGCCGATGTCGAGATACCCGACTTTCTCAAGGCGCTGACGGGGAAGATCCGGGGTCTTCGGATCGGACTCCCGAAGGAGTATTTCATCGAGGGGATGGAGCCCGAGGTGGAGGCGAGGGTCCGGGAGGCCCTGGAGACCTTAAAAAGCCTGGGAGCGGACCTTCGGGAGATCTCTCTTCCCCATACCAACTACGCCGTAGCCGTCTATTACCTCATCGCCCCGGCCGAGGCCAGCAGCAACCTGGCTCGCTACGACGGCGTCCGCTACGGCTATCGGACCGAGTCCCCGCGCGACACGGCCAGCCTCTACCAGGGGACGCGACAGGAGGGGTTTGGGGAAGAGGTGAAGCGAAGGATCATGCTGGGGGCCTATGCGCTGAGCTCTGGTTATTACGATGCCTACTATCTAAAAGCCCAGAAGGTTAGGACTCTAGTCCGGGAGGATTTCCTCCGCGCCTTCGAAGAGGTCGACGTCATCGCGACCCCCACGGTCCCGACCCCCGCCTTCAAGATCGGAGAGCGGAGGGCGGACCCCTTGACGATGTATCTTTCCGACATCTTCACCATCCCGTGCAACCTGGCGGGGATCCCGGGGATCAGCGTCCCCTGCGGGCTCACCTCAGCGGGCCTCCCCGTAGGGATTCAGTTCATGGCAAAAGCCTTCGACGAGGAGACGCTTCTGAGGGTCTCGGACGCGTTTCAGCGAGTGACGGATTTCCACAGACGGCGGCCCCCTCTTTGACGAAGGGGCGACCTCGGCGGGGGCCAGGCTTTTAGAGAGAGGACAATTTTGAGCTACGAGACCATCATCGGGCTAGAGGTCCACGCCCAACTCCTGACCCGATCCAAGATCTTTTGTGGCTGCTCCACCACCTTCGGGGCCGAGCCGAACACACAGACCTGTCCCATCTGCCTCGGGATGCCGGGAGTCTTGCCGGTAGTCAACCGAAGGGCCATCGAGTTCCTCATCAAGCTTGCCATCGCCTGTGACGCGAAGCTTTCCCTCTTCAGCCGGTTTGCCCGAAAGAACTATTTTTATCCCGACCTTCCCAAGAACTATCAGATCTCTCAGTACGATCTCCCGCTGGCGATCGGAGGCCACATCGAGATCCCCCAGAACGGTGACACAAAGTCCATCGGCCTCGTCCGGATCCACCTGGAGGAAGACGCGGGCAAGCTCATCCACGGGGAAAACATGGCCGATCCCCATGCCAGCTATGTGGACCTGAACCGAACGGGCGTTCCACTGATGGAGATTGTCAGCATGCCCGAGCTCCGAAATCCCGCAGAGGCCCGGGAATACCTGACGAAGCTTCGTACCCTTCTCCAGTATCTGGAGATCTGCGACGGGAACATGGAGGAGGGAAGCCTTCGGTGCGACGCCAATGTCTCCGTCCGGCCCGAGGGCTCCAATGAACTCAAGACCAAGACCGAGATCAAAAACCTGAACTCCTTCCGTCACGTGCAGCGGGCCCTCGAATACGAGCGCGACCGTCAGATCAAGCTCGTCGAGAAGGGGGGGACCGTGGCCCATGAAACGAGGCTTTGGGATACCGCCAAAGGGGCCACCCTGCCCATGCGGACGAAGGAGCAGGCCCATGACTATCGCTACTTTCCAGAGCCCGATCTCGTCCCCCTCGTCATCGACAAGGCGTGGGTCGAGGAGATTCGGTCAAGCCTCCCGGAACTCCCGGACGCCAAGCGGGCCCGGTTCATCACCCAGTATTCCCTCCCCCCTTATGACGCGGCGGTTCTGACCACGTCACGGGCCCTGGCCGATTACTACGAGGAGTGCGTCCGTCTCCACCCGGCCCCCAAGACCATCAGCAACTGGGTGATGGGAGATCTTCTGCGGGACCTCAAAGCGGCCAAAAAGGAGATTCAAGAAAGTCCTGTGACGCCGAAACACCTGACGGAGATGATCCAGATGGTGGAGTCGGAGACCATCAGCGGGAAGATCGCCAAGACGGTCTTTGAGGAGATATTTCGCACCGGAAAGGGGCCCCAGGAGGTCGTCACCGAAAAGGGCCTTGTCCAGATCACCGACGAAGGATCTCTGGTCCAGACCGTCGAGGAGGTCCTGGCGGCCAACCCCACGGAGGTCGAAGCCTACCGGGCCGGAAAAGAGAAGCTTCTCGCCTTCTTCATGGGCCAGGTCATGAAGGAGACTGCCGGAAAGGCGAACCCCAAGGCGGTCCAGGAGATCTTGCGGTCAAAATTATCTCCCCCGACCTAAAACTAAAACCCTACGGAGAGGCCCCCTGAATCTCCCAGACGGTCTCCTCAGCTTTCTTCAGGGCTCAAGAGAGGTGCTCGTCCTTGGCATCGGAGGCGGGGGCGATATCGTGGGGACGCTTCCCACCGCCCGGCTCTTTGAGGCGTTCGGGGCCAAGACGATCCTGGGAGGCGTATCCTGGGAGCGAATCGTCCGTGACCCGGTCCCCGGCCCCCGCAAGTTGGACGAGGTGGAAGGTGTTCGGCCGCTCCACCCGGCCGTTTGGCTCGCCGGGGCGCAGGCCCGGACAAAGGGCGGGGTGCGCTTCACAGAATCCTTTATGGCCGAGTCTCTTGGGAAGGACACCCTTCTCATCGACATCAACGGCGGTCCCTCCCAGGTGGCCGAGGGGCTTCTCAGGACCGCTGAGGCCTTGGGGGCGGACCGGGTGATGGGGGGTGGATGTCGGCGGGGACTCTCTCGCCAATGGCAGCGAGGCGGGTATTCGCAGCCCCCTGTGTGACTCCGTCATGGTGGCCGCCCTGGCTCAGGTGGAAAAAACCCTTCCGACCGCCCTGGGCGTCCTCGGCTATGGGACCGACGCTGAACTCACGGGGGAGGAGATCGACGCGAGCCTCAGCGAGGTGGCGGCCGGCGGGGGATATCTCGGGGCCTGGGGGATGACGGCCGGGGCCGCCGAGGAGATGGACACCCTGGCCCGAGCCGCAGGGAGCGAGGCAAGCCTGCTGGCAGTCGCCTCCTTCCGGGGCGAGCGCGGGGTCCGCACCATCCGCGAGGAAACCCGCAGCATGGAGCTGAGCCCCGTCTGCTGTGTCACTTTTTACGTCCGCCCGGCAGTCCTGATGGATCGGGTCTCGGCCCTCGCCCGAAGCGTCCAGGGTGCCGCCACCCTAAAAGAGGCCAACGAGGCCCTTCACTCTCTTGGTCTTCGAACAGAGCTCGACCTGGAACAGGAGATGTCGGCCCTGGGGACTCAGAGTTACCAGGAGTGGGATTCTTCTCGAAGAAGCGGAGATCCCAAATGAAACCCTCGGCATCCTAATAAGGACCCGCGATCAGGGAAATGGCTTCTACGGCGAAAAAGAAACCTCGTCTCTATCTCATCGACGGTTCTTCCTATATCTTCCGGGCCTACCACGCCATCCGGAACCGGCTCTCGAATTCCGCCGGGCTTCCGACCAACGCCATCTTCGGTTTCACGCAGATGCTCCTGAAAATCCTCCGCGAGGAGGAACCGACGCACTGCGCCGTCGCTTTTGACGTCGGGCCCCCCGAGAATCGGTTGAAACTTTTCCCAGAGTACAAGGCCAACCGACCGGAGACCCCGGACGACCTCCTCGCCCAATGGCCCTATTGCCGGGAGATGGCCGAAATCCTGGGCACTCCCATCCTGGAGATGGAGGGTGTCGAGGCCGACGACGTCATCGGCACCGTGGCCCGCCGGGCCGAGGCCGCCGGCTTCGATGTCATCATCATCACCGGCGACAAGGATTTTTATCAGCTGGTCAGCCCCCACGTCTCCCTTTGGGACACCATGCGCAACCGAAGGATCGGACACGCCCAGGTGAAGGAGCGTTTCGGCGTTTCTCCCGACCACGTGGTGGACGTCCTCGCCCTCATGGGAGACAGCGTGGACAACGTCCCCGGCGTCCCTGGCATCGGGGAGAAGACAGCCAAAACGCTCATCGAGACCTACGGAGATGTGGAGACCCTTCTGAGCCGGGTGGACGAGCTGAAATCGGCCAAGCAGCGGGAACGACTCCTGGAACACGCCGAGATGGCCCGGCTGAGCCGGACGCTGGTGACCATCGAGACAGACCTGGACTTGGACGTGGGGGTAGAGGATCTTCGGGTCCGGGAGATGGACCGCCAAAAAGCTCTAACCCTGCTGAAGGAGCTGGAGTTTGGCCAGCTGGCCAGCGTGATCCTCTCGGAGGGACAGGCGGCCGCCGCGCCGCGCAAGGGTTACGTGGCCGTCCTGAAAGAGGCCCAGTTCAAAAATCTGATAAAACGTCTGAAAACTTCCAACGGGTTCGCCGTCGATACGGAGGCCACTCATCCGGAGCCCATGTGGGCCAAGCTCGTCGGCGTCTCCGTCTCCTTCAAAGGGGATGAGGGGTTTTATATCCCCATCGCCCATCAGTATCCGGGCGCCCCGAAACAGCTCCCGGCCCAGACCGTCCTCGATGGCCTAAAACCTTTCCTGGCAGATCCGGCGCTTTCGAAATATGGGCAGAACATCAAATACGACCTGATCGTCCTCAAGAGGGCGGGCGTTGAACTCCAGGGCGTCGCCTTCGACACCATGGTGGCCTCTTACGTCCTGAACCCGGCCAAACGGGCCCACAACCTGGACGAGATCTCCCGGGAGTTTCTGGACTACCAGGTCATGACCTACAGCCAGGTGGCGGGCTCCGGTACCAAACAAAAATCCTTCGACCAGGTGGACATCGAAGCGGCAACACACTACTCGATCGAGGACGCCGACGTCACCTACCAACTCACGGCCATCCTTGGACGAAAGCTGGACGAGGCGGGCCTTCGGGGCCTCTTTGACGAGATCGAGATGCCGCTCGTCCCGGTCCTGGCCGCCATGGAGTGCGTAGGGGTCCGCGTGGACCGGGACCTCCTGGAGGAGATGGGAAAAGAGCTCAAAATACAGATGGCGCAGGCGCTTTCCCGCATCTATGAATACGCCGGGGTCGAGTTCAACCCCAACTCCCCTATCCAGCTCCGGGAGATCCTCTACGACAAGCTTGGACTCCATCAGCAGGCCCCGCCCAATGCCGTCAGGCGGACAAAAACCGGCCTCTCTACGGCCGTGGAGACACTGGAGCGTCTCACGCCCCTTCATCCCCTTCCGGCCGAAATCTTGGGCTACCGGCAGCTGGCAAAGCTTCAGTCGACCTACGTCGCGGCCCTTCCAAAACTTATCCACCCTGACACGGGCCGCATCCACACTTCCTTCAATCAATCCGTCGCCGCCACGGGGAGGCTCTCGTCCTCAGACCCGAACCTTCAGAATATCCCCATCCGAACCGATCTCGGCAGGCGGATCCGAAAAGCCTTTGTCCCCCGCAAAGGCTGGCGGATGCTCTCGGCGGATTACTCCCAGGTGGAGCTTCGCATCCTGGCCCACCTCTCCCAGGACGAGCGCCTGCTGGACGCTTTTAGACAAAGGGAAGACGTCCACGCCCGGACCGCCCAAGAGATCTTTGGGCTTGACCCTGAGGCCGTGACGGACGAAAAGCGGCGCATGGCCAAGGCGGTCAATTTCGGCGTCATTTACGGTCTCAGCCCCTTTGGCCTTTCCCAGGCCATCGATGTTCCCGTTGAGGAGGCCAAGAATTTTATCGACGGCTACTTTGAGCAATATTCGGGCGTCCAAGCCTACATCGAGGACACGCTGGAAGAGGCCCGAAAGCTTGGCTACGTCACGACACTTCGGGGAAGGCGCCGCCCGATGCCGGACCTGGCGAGCCCGAATCACAACGCCCGGTCCTTTGCCGAGCGGACCGCCATCAACACGAGAATCCAGGGAACAGCGGCCGACATCATCAAGGTGGCCATGATCGCCATCCATCACCGCCTGAGGTCCGAAGGGTTTAAAAGCGCCATGATCCTCCAGGTCCACGACGAGCTCGTCTTTGAAGGGCCTCCCGGGGAGATGAAGACTCTCGTCTCTCTCGTCCGGGAGGAGATGGAGGGGGCGGCGAGTTTAAAAGTGCCACTTATCGTCGAGACCCATGAGGGCTCGAACTGGGACGAGGCGCACTAGAGCCTAAAGGAGGGTGGGTCGCGGAAGGCTCTGGATGACAGAAATTCAGCTCAAGGGTTTTTTGGGGTTCCGTTGGGCGAGGAGATTTCTATAAACAGTCTCGGTTGCGGCCATCATTTTCTCTATTGATAGATGTTGTTCGGCGAATTTTCTGCCCGCTTCCCCCATCCGCCGAGCCAGGTCTGAATCCTCAAGCAACGTCAAAATGCCCTGAGCCAGGGCCCCGACATCCCTGGGCGGGACCAAAACCCCTGTCGCCCCCGGCGTCACGACTTCAGCAACCCCCCCCACTTGGGTGGCGACGACCGGCTTCCCGGTGGCGTAGGCCTGAGGAATCACTTGTGACGTCGCCTCCGTCCGAACAGAGGCCAGGACCAAGATGTCCAGGGCGGCCATGACCTCAGGGATATCCTTCCGATAGCCCGTCAGAATCACTTTTTGTTGAAGCCCCAGCTCCCGGACCAGGCGGGTCACCCCTTCCCGGCGACTGCCATCTCCAACCACGAGGAACCTCGCCTCCGGCGCTTTCACTAAAACCTTTTCTGCGGCGCGGACGAAGAATTCATGGCCCTTTGAACCCCTCAGCATCCCCACCATGCCCACCAGGGGAGCGGAGGACCCGATCCCGAACTCTGCTCGGAGAGATTCTCCAGAGTTGTCCGGACGGAATTTTTGAAGGTCTACCCCGGCTGGGATGGAGACGACCTTTTCCGGCGACACCCCCGTGGAGGCCAGGATCATCTGCCGGATCGTCTCTCCACTCGTGATGATGATGTCTGAAATATGCCGGTAAACAAAGGTCCGGGCGGGACCTTTGTGGACGGGGATGGAGACATGCCGGCTCCGGACGACCGGGACGCCCAAAAATTTTGCCCCAAGGGCGAGCCAGCTGTCTATCGAGCTGTGGGTGTGAACGATGTCAATCTTGTCCTGTCGGATGATGCGGCGGAGGGCCCCCATCGCCAGGGGATCAAAACTCCCGCGCATCCTGACCGCCCGGCACTCCAGGCCCTTCTTCCTGGCCTCTACGAGAATCCGGCTGTGGGGCTGGCAGGCGATGAGGACCCGGTGGCCTCGGGCAAGGAGGCGACCGGTCTCCTCGAGGATCCGGATCTCCTGTCCCCCCCAACCCGGAGACGCCTCCGTATGAAGGACGGCAAAAGTCCCCCCTGCGCCGCCTGACGAACTTGAAATTTCACTTGTGACGGAAGATTGCGCCATCAGGGATTCTGGAAGAGTTTCAGGAATTGCTCCAGGGGAGCCGGGGCGAGACGGGCGGTCGCCAAGTTCTCTTCCACGTGAGCGACCTGCTTCATGCCGACCAGGGCGACCGACAAGCCGGGCGAAGACCGGACGAACTGGATGGCACGCTGGGCGTCCGTGTCGAGGCCGCTGAAAACCTCCCCAACCACGGGGGGGAGGCCCTGAGCGACGTTGCCCTGATAAATGGAGGCGCTCGCCATGACAGAGAGGCCAAGATGCCTTGCCGCCTTTAGGGGGGACATCTCCACGCCATCCACCCGCTGGTTCTCTTGCGTCCAGGCCTCCGGCATGGCCAGGTTCATCGGAAGCTGGATGGCCCGAAAGTGGTGGTCCTCATGCGCCAGATCCCGCGCAAGACCGACAAGCTCTGAGAGGGAAACGTAATCGGGGGCGTCCTGAGGCTCGCGGTAGGCCGTCCAGGTGGCCGTGCCGTAGAAGCGAATGGCCCCTTGGCGGACGTTCATCTCCAGCAACTCAAAGGCGCTCGACATGCGGCGCAGGAACTCGTCCCGGGAGACCTCGTGGAGCTGGGTTTCAGGGTTATGAATGTAATAGACGTCCAGGCACTCCAGGCCCAGATTCTCGCGGCTGGTATCGAGCTGGTGCTGCAGATATTCGGGCGTCATGCAGTGGCACCCGGCCACAAGGTCTGACGGGCTTGCCACCCCGGGCTCAACGAAGGTTTTCTGAAAATAATCGACGGGGTTTTGTGGCGGTTCTCCGTCAAAGGGAACAAACCCCCCCTTGGTCGCGACGATGACCTCTTCCCGCTTCGCCTTTCCGCTCTCGAAGAGAGTTTTCAGGGCCTCGCCGATGGCGCGCTCGCTTCGCTGGAAGCGGTAATTAATGGCGGTGTCAATGACGTTACATCCGAGCTCCACGGCCCGCACGGTGGCATCTCGGTAGAGATGGTCCGTCGCATCGTCATGATGGCCGAGATAGGTGCCCATCCCGATGGAAGAGGCCAAGAGATCTTGATAGCACGTGAAATGTTCGGGTGCCAGCTGCCCTTTAAAACGTTCCCGGTAGGCGGCGGTCCCGTCAGGGGTGGCGTGTCCGCTCCAAGCCATTCAGAAACCTCTCCTCAGAAAATCACACCCGAAAAAAGAAATTCTCCTTTGTCCAGGATATCCCCTCTCTCAGGAAAAACGAAGGGGAAATCGGAGGGACTCTCAGGAGATGAGGCGGCCCCCGTCGACGGGGATAACGGCGCCGGTAATGAAGTCTGAGCCCTCGATGAGGAAGTGAACTGCCGCGGCCACATCCTCGGGCGAGCCGACGCGTCGAAGGGGAACGGCCCGCTCAACGGCCTTTTTCTGCTCAGGACCAAAATCCTCGGGGAGAAGGACAGGGCCGGGGGCAACGGCATTGACCTGGACCTCGGGGGCAAGGGCCAGGGCCAGGCCCTGGGTGAGGGCGATCACCCCCGCCTTGGAGACGCAGTAGGGGAGATAGCCTTTGTAGGGTCGGTAGCCGGCCCAGTCGGCGATGTTGACGATCTTGCCCTCCCCCCGCCGCTTCATGGACGTGCCCAGGCGGTGGGAGAGGAGGAAGACCCCCTTGAGGTTCACCTCCAGGTTTCGGTCCCAGTCCTCCTCCGTCAACTCCTCAAAGGCTTTTCGGTAGAAAATCGAGGCGCTGTTGACCAGCAAATCGATCGAGGGAAATCGGGCTTCCGCGGCTTGCACCAGGGCGTCCACCTCCTTGGCCTTCGACACGTCCCCCTGGACAATGAGGGCCTCCACGCCGAGGGCTTGGATGCTGGCCGCTGTCTCTTCGGCCTGCTCCTTTGAGCGGCGGTAGTGAACGACCACATTGGCCCCGGCCCCTGCGAGGCGAAGGGCGATGGCGCGGCCCACCCTCAGGGCTGAGCCGGTGATGAGGGCTGTCTTGCCTTGAATCTTCAAAGAGAGGCCCTCCTTGCTCCTACGGGAAGACAGCGGCAGTCAACCAGGAAGGCCCTTCCGTCTATATGGCCGGAGGCGTAAAATGCGGGTTGGGAGAAGCGCCTCATGGTGTCAAAACCTCGAAAGGGCCGGTCCGGGGACGTCCGAACCGGGCCCATCTGCGTCCTCGCCAGCGGCGGCCTGGACTCCTGTGTCCTGCTGGCAGAGCTGGCTTCCGTCCATGAGGCCGTCCACCCACTCTACATCCGGTCAGGGCTGGCCTGGGAGGAAGCGGAGCTTTATGCGCTTCGCCGTTTCCTAAGGGCCCTTCGCCTGCGGATGATCCGGCCCCTAAAAATCCTTGACCTCGCCGCCGGGGACCTTTATGGCCCTCATTGGAGCGTCAACGGCAAAAAAGTCCCCGACTATGACGCCAAAGATGAATCCGTCTACCTCCCCGGTCGAAATATCCTCCTCCTCGCCAAGAGCGCCGTCTTCTGCGCCCTTTACCAGATCCCAACCCTGGCACTCGCTCCCCTTCAGCACAATCCCTTTCCTGACTCCCAGCCGGAATTTTTCAGGGAGATGGAGCGCGCCCTCACCCGGGGACTGAATTTTCCCATCCGGATCGACATGCCCTTCTCGGGACTCTCCAAGCGGGACGTCATCTTCAGAGGCCGCCGCCTTCCCCTGGAGGTCACCCTCTCCTGCATCGACCCGAAAGGCCGGACTCACTGCGGCACCTGCGTGAAATGCGCCGAACGCCAGCGGGCCTTTCACGCGGCCCGGGTTGAAGACCGGACCCGCTATCGACAGGTTGGGCGTTAGGCGTCCTGGGCAGAAACCCGCCCCATTATTTCTCCAGGCTCTCCCGGTAGACGGCGCACGATGTGTCCGTCTCCCAAAGGCGTACTTCAACGACCGGAAGGTCCTGAGAGACCGCGTATTGGAAGATGAGCTTCGCGATGTTCTCGGCCGAAGGATTCTCATCAAGGAGGTAGACAGGCTCCCCGAGCCCCTGGATGACCTCCAGGGCGGGGTCCTCCTTGCAGAGGATCATCTTGTGGTCCAGCTCGGCATCCACCCAGGCCTTGACGACCGTCTTGACCTCGCCAAAGTCGAAGACCATCCCCCGACGGTCCAGCTCATTGGTCTCAAGCACCACCTCCAGCCTTCCGTTATGGCCGTGAAGATGGCGGCATTTCCCCTCGTAATTCAGGAGACGGTGCCCGTAGCAGAAATTGATCTCTTTGATAACCCGATACACTTCGCGACCTCATGACAGCATCTTGTGGTGGGGACTAGGGGCTCCATATCCTCTCACAAGCCTTGGGAGGGTTCAATCCCGTGGCGGAATCCACCCCTCTTCGCAGGATGACACACCCTCTTAGGGGACGTATAATAAGAGTCGAATTCAGGAGGGGGAAAGAAAACGGAGAGGCGATGGCGTCGGGTTACGACAAGGAGGAGGCCGTTCGGCTCTTAGAGGAGGCGAACCGCCGCCAACTCGAAGGGGAGATTGAAGAGGCCATCCAGCTCTATCAGGCCTCTATCGACAATTTCCCCACGGCAGACGCCCACACCTATCTCGGCTGGATGTACAGCTTTCAGGGACGAATCGAGGAGGCCATCCAGGAATGCCAGGTGGCCATCGAGCTCGACCCCGATTTCGAAAACCCCTATAACGACATCGGCGTCTACCTCATGACCCAAGGGAGGCTGCAGGAGGCCGTTCCCTGGTTGGAGAAGGCAAAGGCGGCCAGGCGCTATGAACCCCGGCACTTCCCCTATCTGAACCTGGGTCGAATTCATCTGGCCAAAGGCCGGCTCACGGACGCCCTGTCAGAATTCCAGCAAGCCCTCAAGATCCAGCCTGAGGACCCCTCCATCCAACAGGCCATCGTCGAGGCCCAAGCCCGGCTGAACTAACCGCAGCAGTGGCCTCTCCACCCTTCATCGAGGGAGTCCCATACCATGACCCAAAAATTTACCAATCGTCTGATTGACGAGACGAGCCCCTATCTCCTCCAGCACGCCCACAACCCGGTCCAGTGGTACCCCTGGGGTGAGGAAGCCCTTCAGCGAGCCAAGGCAGAGGACAAGCCCATCCTCCTCAGTATCGGCTACTCGGCCTGTCACTGGTGCCACGTCATGGAGCACGAGTCTTTCGAGGACGAGGCCATCGCCACTCTCATGAATGAACACTTCATCAGCATCAAGGTGGACCGGGAGGAGCGGCCCGACCTGGATGAGATCTACATGCAGGCGGTGCAGATGATGACGGGTTCCGGGGGCTGGCCTATGACGGTGTTTCTCACACCCGATCTCAAACCCTTCTATGGGGGAACCTACTTCCCTCCGGATGACCGCTACGGTCGACCGGGATTCCCCCGAGTCCTCACGGCTCTGGCCGAGCATTATCGGACCCAGCGGGAAGAGGTGGACAAGAGCGGAGAGCAGCTCACCGCTCACATCCAGCAGCTCTTCGACGTCGAGCCCTCCCCTGAGCTCCTGACGGAGGACATCGTCGAAGGGGCCGTTCGAGATCTGGAGGAACGATTCGACTCCCGGTATGGCGGCTTTGGTGGGGCGCCGAAATTCCCGCCCAGCATGAGTCTCGGCCTCCTCCTCAGGGTTTGGCACCGGTCCGGGCGGGCGAAGGTCCTTCACATGGTAGAACACACCCTGGAGGGAATGGCCCGGGGCGGCATGTACGACCAGCTAGGCGGGGGCTTTCACCGCTACTCCACCGATGACGCCTGGCTGGTCCCTCACTTTGAAAAAATGCTCTATGACAACGCCCTCCTCTCTCGGGCCTATCTCGAGGCTTACCAGGCGACGGGCAAAGAGCTCTACCGGCGGGTCATCACAGAGACCCTCGACTATGTCCTTCGCGAGATGACCCATCCAACCGGGGGGTTTTACTCAAGCCAGGATGCGGACAGCGAGGGAGAGGAAGGAAAATTCTTCGTGTGGCAACCCGAGGAGATAAAAACCCTCCTGGGAGACACCGAAGGAGAGATTTTTGGTCAGTACTACGGGGTCACTCCGGACGGGAACTTTGAGCACGCGACAAGCATCCTTCACCTCGACCGAGCCCCCGAGCAGGTGGCCGGGGAGCTAAATATGTCGCCCGAGAAGCTTCAGACCCTCATCTCGAAGGCAAAAACCAAACTCTTTGAAACGAGAGAGAAACGCATCAAACCTGGTCTGGACGATAAAACCCTGACCAGCTGGAATGGCCTCATGATCGGGAGCATGGCCCTCGGCTACCGGATTCTCGAGGACCCTCGCTATCTCGAGGCCGCCCGAAGCGCGGCTGATTTCATCCTGCGAGAGATGCGCCGGGGAGATCTTTTGCTCCGGACCCACCGAGGGGGGGAGAGCAAACTGAACGCCTATCTTGACGATTACGCCTTCTTCATGGGCGGTCTCATCGACCTCTACGAGGCCACCTTTGACCTCCGGTGGCTTCGGGAAGCAAAGACCTTGGCAAAAACCCTTATTGAACAGTTTTGGGACGATCGCACAGGGGGTTTCTTTTTCACCGGAAAGGACCACGAGCAGCTCATCACTCGGTCGAAATCATGCTTTGACACCGCCATCCCCTCGGGAAACGCGGTGGCTACCACAAACCTCCTTCGGCTCGGCGCCCTCAGCGGCGACACCTCTTTCAGCCAGAAGGCACTGGACACCCTGCGGACGTTTCGCACCGCTATAGAGCGTATCCCGGCGGGATGCGGGCAGATGCTCTGCGCCCTGGATTTCCACCTCGAATCCCCCAAGGAGGTGGCCATCGTCGGGCCAAAAGAGTCTCCCGAGACGCTGGCAATTCTAAGGGCCATCCACAGCCGGTTTGTCCCGAACAAGATCGTCGCCCTGTTGGACCCGGCCGAGGGGGGAGAAAAAACCCAGGATGAGATTCCGCTCTTGAAGGAAAAGACAATGCAGGGCGGGAAGCCCACGGTTTATGTCTGCAAGAATTACACCTGCCAGAGCCCGACCACGGACGCGAATGAACTGGTGGAGGTCCTAAAAACCTAGCGACTACCAGATCCCCGGGATCCGGCGGCCACAGGAGGGACACAGGCCCTCGGGGCTCAGGCGGTTCTGGAGGATCTGATATCCAAAGCGTTCCACCAGAACGGTGTGACAGTCCGGACAACAGGTGTTCTCATAGGGACCCACCTGGCCCGGAAGATTTCCCCCGTAGACGAAGTGAAGGCCGCACTCCTTCCCAATCTGAACCGCCCGCATCAGAGCCTCCGAATTCGTGTTATCGGGCTCCACCATCTTGTAGTCCTTGTGGAAGGCCGTGACGTGCCAGGGGATGTCGGCTGAAATCCCGGCCAGAAAACTGGCGGCCTCTCGTAGCTCCGCGTCAGAGTCGTTGAAGCCCGGGATCACCAGCGTCACGATCTCCACCCAGAACCCCATCTCCACCAGCCTTGGAATAGTCTCTAGAACCGTTTTCAGCTGCCCTCCGAGCTTCCGGTAGGCCCTCTTCGACATGGATTTCAGGTCTACCTTGTAGAGGTCGGTCCAGGGGCGAAGATATTTCAGGACCTCGGGGGTCCCGTTCCCGTTGGAGATGAAGGCCGTCAAAAACCCCTCGGCCTTGGCGACCCTGAAAACCTCGACGGCCCACTCTGCCGTAATGAGGGGCTCGTTGTAAGAACTTCCGACCACCTTGGCCCCCCGGGACTTCGCCAGATAAACGAGTTGCTCCGCGCTCATCTCCCTCGGCATGACCTCCGCCCGGGGGTCCCGAAGGGCCTGCGAGGTGAGCCAGTTCTGGCAATAGCCGCAGTGGTAGTCACAGCCCAACATCCCAAAGGTCAGAGTGTCGGACCCCGGGAAGACATGAAAGAAAGGCTTTTTCTCGGTGGGGTCACACTGAAGGGCGCCCACATATCCCGTTGGGACGAGGAGCCGTCCGCCCCGGTTGAAGCGGACCTTGCAGATGCCCCGCCTTCCCTCCAGGATGAGGCAGTGATGGCCGCAGGCGAAACACTCGAGCCGGTTGTCTTCAAGACGCTCGCAGAGCTCCCCTTCCCGAGTGTGGGCGTCCAGGGTCTTGGCCAGGGTCGGAGACGCCTTTACGAATGTGCCCGCGGGTGTCACTGAATGTCTCCCTTCAGCTGAAGAGATTCATCTTTTTATTCTTGCACAATTTCCGCTTCGACAAGCCTGCGTTTCTCGCCTTACTTCTAAATATATTTCTCTTTCCGCGGAGGGGCCAGCCCCCCCCAGAGCCCTGTGCGATGAAGATTTAGAAGATCTTCCGGTAGAGCTCGCTCACCTCGGATTCTTTTGCTTCTCTAGGGTTGTTCCGAAAGGTGCTCGCCCTAAGAACCGCCCGAACGAGTTTTTGTTTCTTCTCTTCGAAGGCGCTGTCCGAGATGCCGGCCTCCCGGAGATCTTTGGGAAGACCGAGATTCCTCCTAAGGGTTTCGAAGGCCACGGCGATCTCCTCCCCTGCCCCGTCGCCCGAACAACGTAAGCCGAGGCCTTCGGCCAACGAAACCATTTTTGTCACCCCCCCGTTGAACCGAACAACCTCTGGGAGACAGAGGGCGATAGCCGACCCGTAGGGGATCTGCCAGAGGGCGCTCAGGGGAGAGGCCAGGGCGTGGGCCAGACCGAGGGAACAATCCCCCGCCGCCTTTCCCGCCATCGAGGCCGCATAGTGAGTCCACCCCCTGGCCTCCTGGTCTTCTGGGTCCTCGGCGCTCCTTCGAAGGAACCGCCAGAGGAGACGCAACGCCTCCAGGGCCGTGAGGTCTGAGAGGGGGCCGGGGGTTTTCGAGAGATAGGCCTCCACAGCGTGAGACAAGGCATTAAAACCAGAGGAGGCCGCCGTCATCTTCGGGAGGGTCACCGTGAGGCCGGGGTCCAGGATGGCCCGATCCGGGATGAGAGAGGGGGCTCGCATCTCGCGAAAGGTTTCCCCCTCCAGGAGACCCATTGTGGGGGAGACCTCTGCCCCAGCGCCGCTCGTGGTGGGAAGGGCAATGAGGCGGGCCCGCTCTCGAAGACGAGGGAAGGCGGGCTTCTTCAACGCCTGGGAGGCTGTCCAGTCCGGGTGCTCGTAGAGGACCCAGGCGGCCTTCGCAATCTCGATGGTGCCTCCTCCCCCAACGGCCACGATGACGTCGGGTTCAAAACCCCTGAGGGCCCCTCCGAGTTCGTCCGCCTTCTCTGTCGTGGGAGGAAGCGAAACCGAGAGCTTCCTGACTGGGGTCTGGTTGGCCTCCAGCCACTCGATGATCTCTTCAAGAGAGGCCAGGGCCGGATCCGCCACAAGGGCCGTCCGGCTGCGGCGCATTCCCCTGAGATACTCGGCCGAGCCCCATCCATAGAGGATTTCTGGGGGACCTCGGGACCAAAGAAGCTCCAAACCTCACCCCCCCAAGGTCAACAAAGAATCATATGTGTCAGACCGGCCAACAGGGTGACTGCAATAGGAATCTATGAACCGCTTCCCCATGAACCAGATCGCGTCAGCGCGCAACGTCACTTTTCCTCATTTGCCTCACGCAGGCCCGACGTTCGGTGTTCCCTCCACGGGGCTGACCAGGCTGATCAGCAACTGTCCGGACCGGGGTTCAGGCTGGCTATCCTTGGTCAACACGACCAGATTGCCGTTCTCGTTGATCAGGAACAGGGGAATCTCGGTTTCGCCATAGCGGGCTTGGAAGGCTTTGTAATCGAATTCCGGGGTCAACTTCGTCGTCTTGATCTCCTCGCCTCTCGCAAATCGCTGCTCTAGCTCTGTGTATGTAATCCCAGTGCGAAACAAAAGGCGGCCGCGCAGGTGCGCAGAAACGGCCTCGTCTTCGGGAGGGAGTTGGTAAACCTCTGCACGACTGAAGACATCAGCGAAATGCAGGGCGGCGAGAGAGTTGACCTCATCGTTAGAAGTCAGGGCCAGCAGACGCCCGATCCCCCCGAGCTCAATCTCATCCAGGATATATTCCGAAAAGACGCTTCCGTAATAGGTGGGCAGGCCGTCCATCCGAGCCGCAGAAATGTCCACTCGGTTGGTGTCTATTATCAGCACCTGATAGCCCTGCGCCTGAAGTGCCTTAGCGATAGCTCTCGCCCATGGGTGTGCCCCAGCGATCAGAACCCCTTGTGGATGCGGCTCGGAAAGTTTAAGCCAGCGGGCCAGCGGCGAAGCGGTCAGACCATAGATGGTGACGGTGCCGATGATGACCATGAAAGTGAGCGGCACCAGACGTTCGGCCTGGGGGTAGCCCGCCTCTGCCAGGCTTAGAGCGAAAATGGAGGCAACGGCCGCAGCGACGATCCCGCGGGGCGCCATCCACGAGAGAAAAAATCGCTCCCGCCAACTGAGTCCTGATTTCACCGTGGAAAGGGCCACGGCCACAGGACGTGCGATAAATATCAAGACGCCCAAGAAGGCCAGACTGCTCAGGCCCAGATGCGCCAAATCGCTCAGCTGCAGCCTTGCCGCCAACAGGACAAACAGGCTGGCGATCAGCAGCACGCGCAGGTTTTCTTTAAATTCAACGATGTGCTTGACAGTCACCGTCTTCTGATTGGCCAGCGCCACCCCCATTACGGTCACGGCCAAGAGGCCAGATTCCGCCTGAAACCAGTTCGAGGCGGTAAACACGCTGACCACAACCGCCAGGGACACGGCATTCTGGAGAAAGTCGGGAATCCGGCGGTGTTTCAGCAGCAGGAACATAATGCCCGCGCCGATCACACCGACAACGCCGCCGATGAACACCGTCTTGAAAAAACCGATTGCCGCCAGGGTGGCCGCCCCCTGAAACCCGCCGGGGAGAATTGCTTCAAAGACCAGCACCGCCAGCATGGCCCCTATGGGATCGATGAGAATGCCTTCCCACTTCAGTATCGACCCGACCTGACCCACCGGTCGCACGTGTCTGAGCAGCGGCACAATCACCGTCGGCCCAGTCACCACCACGATGGCTCCCAGAAGCACCGACAAGGCAAAATCCAGACCCAGGATGAAGTGCGCGGCGCCGGCGCTGATCAGCCAGGTGGCTAACGTACCCACCGTGATCAAGTTTCGGACTACGCCGCCGATCTCACGTAGCTCAGTGATCCTCAAGCTGAGGCCGCCCTCAAAGAGAATCACCGCCACGCCTACTGATACGATTGGGAGCAAGAGATTTCCGAGGAGTGCATCTGGGTCGAGAAGGCCCGTTGCGGGGCCCGCGGCAAAGCCAAAAATCAGCAAAAGCAAGATAGACGGGAAGCGAAGACGCCATGCCAGCCACTGCGCCGCAATGCCTAGCACAATGATGCCGGATATGGCGATCAGGGGGTGCTCAACCAAGAATATCCTCCTACTCGCCTTTCAAAAGCCGAGGGCTTGACCCTCAAAGGATCTATTCGTGAATTGTGGTCACTAAGACACTGATATGCATGAAAGAGCAGCCGTGGGTCTTTGAACAAGCTAGGCGTTCTTGATGACGATCCCCTCGATAATATTGGCGACGTCCTCTACGCGGTCTGTGGCCCCTTCAACCAGCTCGTAGATTTCCTTCCACTTGATAACCTCAAGGGGGTCCTGGCTATCTTTAAAAAGTTCCTCAAATGCCGTCCGCATGATATCGTCCGACTCGTTTTCCACCTCATGGATTCTGACGCAGGCCTCTAGAATAGCGTCCCCGTCCTTCTTCATGTTTCGAAGGCCACCCACCGCTTGAACCAAGATCTCGGTCCCTTTGAGCAGGGCGCCGGCGAGCTCCTGAAGGAGGGGTAGGCGTCTTGTATCCTGGACATTGAAGATGACCAGACGTTTGGCGGCCGCGTCGATTCCGTCCAGGATGTCATCCATCCGGGTCACCATATTGTGAATGTCTTCCCGGTCAATGGGGGTGATAAAGGTTCGGTACAGCCGCCGCATCGTATCATGGGTGATGTCGTCGGCCTTGCGCTCAGCCTCTTTGATCTTCTGGACATTTTCAGAGGGGGAAGAAAAATCCTCCACCATGTCCTTGAAGAGACTCGCCCCCCGGCAGATCACTTCGCTTCCAGCTTCAAAAAGATCAAAAAAGTTCTCCTCACGGGGAAGTATGCGGAACTTGACCAAGGTTGCTTCCTCCTTTTCAGCGGGTTTTCTTGAACCCTCTGACACCCCTCCGGCAAACCCTCTTATAACTGCACAAGTCTCGGGAGGATCCCCATCATGTGGAGGCCGACCCCAGGGAGTCGAGATAGACCCTCATGTATTCTAGATAGCGCTGCCCGGTGCTCCGGATCATCTCTATCTCGTCCTCTCTAAGGTCGCGGATGACCTTGGCCGGCACCCCGGCCACCAGCGTCCGCTGGGCGACAGTGGTCCTCTCCGTTACCACGGCCCCGGCGGCCACAATGGACTCCGGGCCGATCGTCGCCCCGTTCAAGATCCGGGCCCCCATCCCGATCAGGCAGTCATCCTCAATCACGCACCCGTGGACAATAACCCCGTGGCCGATGGTGATCCCGCTTCCCAGGCGAACGTCATATTCCCCTAGCTGTCCGTGAA
This sequence comes from bacterium, assembly GCA_965249615.1. GTDB lineage: Bacteria > UBA8248 > UBA8248 > JACPRG01. The sequence continues at coordinate 662,372 of CBDFMI010000005.1, forward strand.
AGATAGAGCCATCCTGGATGTTGGTCCTCGCCCCCACCCGGATGGAGGACACGTCTCCTCGGAGGACGGCGTTGAACCAGACGCTCACCTCATCTTCCAACTCCACGTCGCCGATAACCGTGGCCGTCGGCGCCACAAAGACCGATGAAGGGATGTCAGGTTCGATGCCGTTGTGGGGAAGAATCATAAACTCTGCCGGGCCCCTAACTGAGTGCTCGCCGAACCGTTTTTTTACGCCCGAGGCCAATACATGATAAGGGCAACGCCCACAATGCACAGCATTCCGCCTAGCACGTCAAAACGATCAGGCCGCTGATTGTCGAGCAACCACCCCCATAATAGTGAAAGAACTACAAACACACCACCATATGCCGCATAGACCCTCCCAAATTGGGCGGGCTGGAAGGTCGGAACGATTCCATAGAGGAAGAGGATCAAGCCCCCGGCCATCCCAAGGAGGAATCCCTTGCCGTTTCTGAGCCACAACCAAACCAGATAGCCTCCGCCGATCTCGAAAAGACCTGCGGCGAGGAACAGCAGAATGGATTTCGTAGTCAACGCAGAGGTGAACATAGCTAAAAACCCCCAGATGATCTAACCCCTTTGAAGTCGGCGAGTACTTTCAAACAGTTCACGTATTCTCGGCTCTGGGCAGCCAGGGACACCGATTTGCTACCCCCAGCGCTTTTCCTCAATTAACTGCTGAACGAAGAAGGTCTTCGAGAGGGAAGTATGCTTGGCCGGTGGCCTCGGCCACGGCCGGATAGCACACCCGCCCCCCCCAAATGCTCACCCCCTCCCGGAGGTCAGCGTGGGCCTCCAGGGCCGGAATGAGCCCGCCTTTCGCCAGCATGAGGACATAGGGAAGGGTGGCGTGGGTGAGGGCTAAAGTTGAGGTGCGGGACACCGCGCCGGGCATGTTGATGACGCCATAGTGGACCACCCCGTCCACCAGATAGGTGGGTTTTTGGTGAGAGGTGGGCCGGATGGTCTCGACACATCCCCCCTGGTCCACCGCGGCATCGACAATGACGGCCCCACTCTTCATCTGGCCAACGAGATCGGCCGACACCAATCGGGGGGCCCGGGCTCCGGGGACATAGACAGCCCCCACCACAAGGTCACCCTGAAGGACAGCCTCCCGGACACTAAAAGCGTCAGAGGTCAGGGTTTTCAGGCGGCCCCCAAAAATATCGTCCAGATAAGCGAGCTGGCGGTGGTTGATATCGAGGACGGTGACGCTGGCCCCCATCCCGACCGCCACCCGGGCCGCGTTCTTGCCGACCACCCCACCCCCCAGGATGACCACGTTTCCGGGCTCCACCCCGGGGGCCCCGGCCAACAGGACTCCCCGGCCCCCCTGAGGTCGCTCCAGGTACTTTGCTCCTTCCTGGATGGACATGCGCCCGGCGATCTCGCTCATCGGGGCAAGAAGCGGAAATGTGCCGTCCGGAAGCCGGATGGTCTCATGGGCCACCGAGTCCACGCGGGCAGAACAGAGGCGCCGCGTGAGCTCAGCGTTCGCCGCGAGATGAAGGAAGGAGAAGAGGAGGAGACCCTCATGAAAGAGGGGGTATTCCGAAGGGAGGGGCTCCTTCACTTTGACCACCATCTCGGCCCGGCCCCACAACGAGGCAGCGTCGGGGGACATTTTCGCCCCGGCCCGCTCATACTCCTCATCAGAGATTCCGCCCCCCTCGCCGGCCCCTGTCTCGACGAGAACCTTGTGGCCAGCCTCTCGCAGGGCCTCGGCCCCAGCCGGGGTGAGGGCCACCCGACCTTCGTCGGGCTGAATCTCTTTGGGGATACCGACGATCACGAAGACCCCTCCAAATGCCTCTCTGTGAACTTTTCGCCACCCAGATGCCGAATCTTCTGCTGCCCCAGGATGACGTGGGTCCCGTCCGCTTCGACCACCTTTTGTCCCGATGGGTTTCGGGCCTCAGCGGCCATCTGGACCATCTTTCCCCGACGCTTGACCAGTCGGCCTTCCACCTGGAGGGGCGTCCCGATGGCAACCGGCACGCGAAAACGAAAAGTCAGACGGCCCGCCACCGCGTGCAGGTTCTGAAGATAGAGCCAGTTGGCCATGGCGTCGTCGAGGACGGCCCCCAGCACCCCCCCATGCACCCAGCCATCATAGCCCTGATGGTGGGGGTTTGAAACGAAGCGGGTTCGGCAAAGCCCGTCCGAGAAGTGAAATTTGAGGTGGAGGCCCCGGGAGTTCTCCGGGCCGCAGACAAAACAATGAAGATCTTGGGAACGGGGAGGGGTTTTTGCCATCAGGTCAGATCTAGACCCTGCAAAACCTTTTGGGGTTTGGGGCTGGGAAGACTTGAGAAAACTTCCACGGTGGGGGTCTCTGCTAGAAAGGGGCCCCTGGCAAAAAGGCGCCCTTCTCAATCGGGGGGGGCTTCCTCCTCGGACTTGGGGCTCTTTTTCTTCCGACGGAAGCGATCCCTCAATTTTGTCTGAGTTTCATCGGGGGGGGAGGGCTCCTCCTTGGGGGAAGCTTCCTCCTTGGGAGAGGCTTCCTCCTCGGGAGAGGTTTCCTCCTCCCGATCTACAAGCTCAATGAGGGCCATCTCGGCATTGTCACCGGGGCGGGGGTGAAGGCGAAGGACACGGGTGTAGCCCCCCGGCCTTTCGGCATAGCGGGAGGCCAGGGACTCGAAGACCTTGGCCACCACCCTTCTGTCTTTGATGAAGGCCAGGGCTTGACGCCGAGCGTGAAGGTTGCCCCGCTTGCCGAGGGTGATCATCCCGTCAGCTATCCGGCGAAGCTCCTTCGCCTTTGCGTGAGTCGTCCGGATGCGCTCCTTGTCCAGGAGCGAGGTGACCTGGTTGCGAAAGAGTGCCCGGCGGTGTGTCGTAGTTCTGCCGATCTTTCGCCCGGCCTTCCGATGCCGCATGAGGGGCCACCTCCCGCAGAAAAAGTCTGGCTCAGGACCGGACCAATTCTTCCCGGTCGAGGTCCTTAAGATTCATCCCCAGGGTCAGTCCCATCTCTTCCAAGATCTCTTTAATCTCGTTGAGGGACTTTCGGCCAAAGTTTCGAGTCTCCAGCATCTCCTTGTCCGTCTTTTGGACAAGATCTGCGATGGTCTGGATGCTGGCGTTCTTCAGACAGTTGTACGAACGGACGGAGAGCTCCAGTTCATCGACGCTCTTCTTCAGATTTTCCGCCATCTTGATCTTCTTCTCGTCCATGGGGACGGGCTCGGGCTCTGGCTCCTCCTCCTCAAGGCTGATGAAGATTTGCAGATGCTCTCTGAGGATCTTGGCCGCATAGGCGAGAGTGTCGTCAGGGGTAACACTGCCGTCAGTCCAGACCTCGAAGGTCAGTTTATCGTAGTCCGTCGAGCGGCCCACCCTGGTATCCTCTACCCGGAAGTTAACGCGCCGGATGGGGGAAAAGATGGCATCAATGGGGATGAACTGGGGGTCCATCTCCTCCTCCATGATCCGCTCGGCCGGAACATAACCCCTCCCCTTTTTGACGAGAAGTTCTACCTCCAGCTTCCCATCTTTATTGAGCTTGGCGATGTGGGCATCGCCGTTCAGGATCTGGATATTCCCGTCTTCTTTGATGTCGCCCGCCTTGATGGTCTTAGGCCCCTTGGCCTTGATACGGAGGGTTTTTGGGCCCTCACCCTCCATCCTGAAACAAACCTCCTTCAGGTTCAGAAGGATATCGGACACGTCTTCCACCACGCCCGGCAGAGAGGCGAACTCGTGATAGACCCCCTCGATCTTCACAGCCGTGATGGCTGCCCCGGGAAGGGAGGAGAGCATGATACGCCTGAGAGCGTTTCCAATGGTCGTGCCAAAACCCCGCTCAAAGGGTTCTGCCACAAAGCGCCCGTAGGTCTCCGTTAGACTCTGCCGGTCATACTCGAGCCATGGCTTTTGAAAATCTGTCCACATCACGCTCACTTATCGACCCTCATTTGCCGGTTTTCGACCGAAAGGAGAGTGGACACTGACTCCACTATCATCCTCAACCTCGGAACTGGCTACTTGGAATAGAACTCCACCACAAGTTGTTCACGGACTGGGAACACTTGATCCTCTCGGCGAGGAAGGGCCCGGACGGTGGCCCGGACTTGCTCGGGCTCGACCTCCAGCCAGGGGGGGAACCCCCGTTGCTCTCCCCGCTGGATCGCCTCCTGAACGGGCAGGAGCTTCTTGCTCTTTTCCCTGAACTCCACCACATCCCCCTCCTCGATGAGATAGGAAGGGATGGCCACCTTCCGCTTGTTGACCAAGACATGGCTGTGCCGGATCAGCTGGCGGGCCTGATCCCGAGAATTGGCGAAGCTCGCCCGGTGGATCACATTGTCGAGCCGCCGCTCGAGTTGTTCCAGCAGGACCTCTCCCGTCACCCCCTTTCTGCGGTCGGCCTCTTTGAAGTAGCGGCGGAACTGACGTTCCAGCACCCCGTAAAGGCGGCGCACCTTCTGCTTTTCCCTTAAGTGAATACCGTAGTCAGAGAGCTTTGACCGAGTCCGAGAGAGACCGTGTTGGCCGGGAAAATGCTTTCGCTTATCAAACGAGCACTTTTGCCCGACACACCGCTCCCCCTTCAGGTAGAGCTTCATGCCCTCCCGACGACAGAGCCGACACTTCGGACCCAGATACCTCGCCATCTAACTAAAACCTCCCTTTGGAGTTAAACTCGCCGACGCTTTCGTGCCCGACACCCGTTGTGGGGAATGGGCGTGACATCTCGGATCAGGCTGATTGCCAGCCCCGTGGCCTGAAGAGACCGGATGGCCGCCTCTCTCCCAGAGCCCGGCCCCTTGACGTAGACTTCCACCGTCTTCACGCCATGGTCCATGGCCTTTCGGGCCGCCGTTTCGGCCGCCGCTTGAGCGGCAAAGGGGGTGCTCTTGCGAGACCCCTTAAAACCTCTGCCTCCCGCACTGGCTGAGGTCACGACGTTGCCCGAGACATCGGTAATGGTCACGATGGTGTTGTTGAAGGTGGACTGGATGTGGGCAATTCCCTTCCCAACAGCCTTCCTTTCCTTCTTCCTTCGCCCTGGAGTCTTCTTGGGTGACTGAGCCATGGAGCCTCCTATTTCTTGCTACGCTTAGCGCCCACTGTTCGACGGGGCCCTTTACGGGTCCGGGCGTTGGTGTGGGTCCGCTGACCCCGGACCGGCAGCCCTCTACGGTGTCGAAATCCCCGGTAGCTACTGATGTCCATCAGACGCCTGATGTTCATAGAGATCTCTCGGCGAAGGTCCCCCTCAACCCGGTAATCCCGTTCGATGATCTCCCGGATTTGACTCAGCTCTCTTTCCGTCAAGTCTCGGACCCGGGTGTCGGGGCTCATGCCTGCCTCCCGCAGGATCCGATTGGAGGACGATCGTCCAACCCCGTAGATATAGGTCAGGGCGACCTCGAGCCGCTTCTCATTTGGGATGTCCACCCCGGCGATGCGCGCCATTTTTACTCCCTGTTCCTACTCGCCTTTGGCCAAGCGAATCTTGTTCATCCCTGCCGCTGCTTATGCTTGGGGTTCTGGCAGATGATGCGGACGACCCCCTTTCGGCGGACCACTTTACACTTGCTGCACATTCGCCGAACTGACGCTCTCACCTTCACAGCCGTCTCCTCATCTCACTTCCCCTGAGGTCTCACTTGTAACGATACGTAATGCGCCCCCGCGTAAGGTCATAGGGGGAAAGTTCCACCTTGACCTTGTCCCCCGGGAGAATCCGGATGAAGTGCATCCGCATCTTTCCCGAGATGTGGGCCAGGACGCGGTGCCCGTTCTCCAGCTCCACCCTGAACATCGCGTTGGGCAGGGGCTCGACGACCGTCCCCTCGACTTCAATCGCTTGCTCGCTAGCCATAAACTCCCTCGGAGGCCCCGTCGGGCTGGCTCAGGATCTCGGCCCCGTCCTCCGCGACAAGAATGGTGTGTTCAAAATGGGCCGACAAGCTTCCGTCAGCCGTTACCGCTGTCCACTTGTCCGAAAGAAGCCGGACATCACTGCCGCCCCTGTTCACCATAGGTTCGATGGCCAGGACCATTCCGGCGGAAAGACGCGGCCCTTGCCCGGGCTTCCCGAAGTTTGGAACCTGGGGCTCCTCGTGAAGGGAGGCCCCGATCCCGTGGCCGACGAACTGGCGGACGACCGAGAATCCGGCCCCCTCGGCACACCGCTGGATGGCACTGGAGATGTCGAAGAGCCGATTGGAGGCCCGGGCGCAACCGATACCCCGATGAAGGGCCTCCTGGGTCACCTCCATGACCTGGCGGGCCTCGGGACTGATCTGGCCCACCCCGATCGTCACGGCTGTGTCCCCGTAATAGCCCTCGTAGCGAACCCCCACGTCGATACTCAGAATATCTCCCTCCTGAAGCTTTCGGTCAGGCGAAGGGATCCCGTGGACCACCTCTTCGTTGATAGAGGTGCAGAGAGTCCGAGGATAACCCCGGTATCCCTTGAAGGCCGGGGTCGCCCCCGCTTCATGAATCAGGTCCTCCGCCAGCCGATCCAACTCATCTGTCGAAACGCCCGGCTTCACCGCTTTTACTACCTGCGCCAGGGCGTTAGCCACAATACGGTTGCTGACTCGAAGCCTCTCAATCTCCTCGGGCGACTTCAAGATGATCATGACCCAAGAGCTCAGCCAGGGCGCTTCGAAGGCGGTCAAGCACCTCCGTGATGTCCCCCTCGCCGCTGACCTCCTTTATCTTCCCCTTCTTCCCGTAGTACTCGATAAGAGGCGCCGTCTCCTGTCGATAAACCTCGAGGCGACGTCGCATCGTCTCTGGGTTGTCGTCTGACCGCCCGCGGCCTGCTACCCTCTGGAGGATCTCCTCCTCGCTGACCACCAGGCGAAGGACCCCCTCCAGGGTCTCTCCCCGGCTCCTTAAAACCTTCTCCAGGGCTTTCGCCTGGGCAAGGTTTCGAGGAAAGCCGTCGAGGATGTAACCTCGCCCACAGTCGGGTCTTCCCAAGCGCTCTTCCACGCAGCCCAGGATGACCTCGTCCGGGACCAGGACACCTTCGTCCATACAAGCCTTGGCTCGCTCCCCAAGGGCCGTCTTTGCCTCCACGGCCTCCCGAAGGAGATCTCCTGTGGAGATCTGGGGAACGCCGCGATCATCAGTCAGAAGTTTCGCCTGGGTCCCCTTGCCCGCCCCAGGGGGCCCCAACAGGATCACCCTCATCAGGTAGTGCGCCCCTTGAGCTTCCCCTTCTTAATGAACCCCTCATAGTGGCGCATCACCAGATGGGACTCGATCTGCTGCATCGTATCCATTGCGACCCCGACCACAATCAGGAGCGCCGTCCCACCGAAGAAAAAGGGGACATTCAGGTACCTGATCATATAAGAGGGTAGGATGACGACAGCAGAGAGGTAGATCCCCGCCACAAAAGTCAACCGGGTCAGAATCTGGTCGATATGGTCCGACGTCCGCTTCCCGGGACGGATCCCCGGCACGAACCCCCCGTACTTCTTCATGTTGTCCGCCACGTCGGTGGGGTTAAAAACGATGGCCGTATAGAAGTAACAGAAGAAAAAGATGAAGAGTGTGATGAGGACGGTGTAGATGAGGGTCCCGGGCCTGAGGCTGTTGGAGACGTCCTGCATCCAAGGGTGTTGGATGAACTGAGTGATGGTAGCGGGGAAGACAATAATAGAGGAGGCAAAAATAGCCGGGATGACGCCCGAGGTGTTGATCTTCAGGGGCAAATGGGTGCTTTGACCCCCGTACATCTTACGTCCCACAACCCGCTTGGCATATTGGACCGGGATCCGTCGCTGACCGGCTTCCATAAAGACGATCCCGCCCACCACCGCCAACATGAAGGTCACCAACACGATGAGCAGGAAGACCTGCAACTCCCCGATCCGGACCTGCTCCAGGGTTGAAATGATGGCTGCGGGAAGGCGGGCCACGATCCCCGCAAAGATGATGAGGGAGATCCCGTTGCCGATGCCCCTCTCTGTGATCTGCTCGCCCAGCCACATGATGAAGGACGTCCCCGCCGTCAGGGTCAAGACCGTCATTGATCGAAACGCCCAGCCGGGGTTTAGGACCACCAGGTCCCCCGAGGGGCTCGTCATGCCCTCCAGGCCGATGCTGATCCCCATGGCCTGGATAGCGGCCAGGAGGATCGTCCCGTATCGAGCATACTGGTTAATCTTCTTTCGCCCCGAGTCACCCTCCTTCTTGAGCCGATCCAGGTGGGGAACCACCACGGTCATGAGGTCAAGGATGATGGAGGCGCTGATGTAAGGCATGATGCCAAGGGCGAAGATGGTGAGCTGCGAAAGGGCCCCCCCGGAAAAGAGGTCGAAGAAGCTGAGGAGGGTGTTCTGCTGCTGCTGAAAGAAGGCCGAAAGGGCTGAGCCGTCAACCCCGGGGGTGGGGATATGGACCCCCACTCGGTATACGGCCAGTATGCCCAGGGTGAATAAAATCCGATGCTTGAGCTCTGGGATCTTTAGGATATTTTGGACGTTTCCAATCATGAGTGGCTCACCACTGCCTGTCCCCCGGCCGCCTCGATCTTGCGTCGGGCAGAAACACTGAAGGAATCGGCCTCAACGGTCAGGGCCACCGAGACCTCTCCATTTCCAAGGACCTTGACCCCGTCTCGTTTCCCCTTAATAAAACCCTTTGCCTCCAGAAGGCTGGTATTCACTTGGGTTTGAGCGGGAAGTGTGGAGAGCTGCCCCACGTTCACTATGGCGAAGTGCTTTCGAAAAATATTGGTGAACCCCCTTTTGGGTAGCCGGCGCTGAAGGGGCATCTGCCCTCCCTCAAAACCTGGGCGCACATTTCCCCCGGACCGAGATTTCTGTCCCTTGTGGCCCCGCCCCGCAGTTTTCCCGTTCCCGGAGCCAATCCCCCGTCCAACCCGCTTTCGTCGGCGCTTCGCCCCTCGGGGGGGCCGAAGCCGCTCCAACCCCATCAGGAAATTTCCTCCATCTTGCCCAGCGTCTCCCGCTCAGCGGGGACGCTTATCGTCTGAAGCTGCCTTCTCATTGTTTACCTCAGCCCATCGCGGCTCGAATCTCTTCCGCTGACTTTCCTCTGGCGCGGGCGATGGCTTCCACGTCCCGCAACTGAAGGAGACCATCCATGGTGGCCCTGGCCACGTTGTGAGGGTTATTCGAGCCAAGGGACTTGGTCAAAATGTCCTTCACACCGGCCACTTCGAGGATGGCGCGAGTGGCGCCACCCGCGATGACCCCCGTCCCCTTTGAGGCGGGCTTGAGGAGGACCTTTCCCCCGCCAAAGTGGCCCACCACGGTATGGGGAAGGGTGCCGTCCTGAAGGGGGATGCGCTTCATCGACGCTTTGGCCTTAGCAATACCCTTGGCAATGGTTTCGGGAACCTGGTTGGCCTTTCCCATGCCGATTCCTACCCGACCCTCGCCATCTCCGACCGCCACCAGGGCGCTGAAGCTGAACCGCCTTCCCCCCTTGACCACCTTGGCGCACCGGTTGATTTGGATGATCTTATCTATGAATTCTCTGTCAGATCTTCTTTCCAACCCCTTTGAGCCTCCAGATCAGATGCGGACCCCTTGCTCCTTGAACCCTTCGGCAAGGGCCCGAACGCGACCGTGATAGAGATATCCATTTCGGTCGAAGACGACAGATCGGATCCCCTTCTCGCTGGCAATTTGGCCGAGCAGGGTTCCCACCCGTCGGGCCGCCTCGACGTCCCTCCCTTTGGAGCCCCCTTCCTTGCGAAAGACCTCGCTCATGGACGAGGCGGCCATCAAGGTCTGCCCACTCGAGTCATCGATGAGCTGGGCATAGATGTGGCGGATGCTCCGAAAGACCGAGAGCCGCGGGCGCTCCGCTGTCCCAACCACTTTCTTTCGGACCCGAAGGTGACGTATTTGCCGGGCCGTTGCTCTCGCCATGACGCCCCTAAGTCCCCGCTCCTGCCGCCTTGCCCACCTTGCGGCGGACCCGCTCGCTCAAATAGCGGATTCCCTTTCCACGGTACGGCTCCGGCTTTCGAACCGCCCGAATCTCTGCTGCCACCTGTCCCACCTGCTCCCGGTCGATCCCCCGAATGATGACGACATCCTTATTGACCTCATCAAGGGCGAAGGAGATCCCAGGGGGGGCCTCATAGACGACGGGATGAGAGAAACCCACCTGGAGGGTCAGGGTTTTCCCCTGAAGAAGAGCCCGGTAGCCAAGGCCCTGAAGCTCCAGTCGTTTTTCAAACCCCTCCGTGACCCCCTTGACCATATTGGCCAGGAGGGAGCGAGTGAGGCCATGAAGGGACTTGTGGAGCTTCTTGTCAGTGGGCCGAGTAACGCAAAGCGATCCGCCCTCAAGGCGAACCCCCATGGAGGGATGGACATCCCGGGAAAGTTCTCCCTTCGGCCCCTTCACCTCGACCCGACGCCCTGCGACTTTGACATCCACCCCCTCAGGACAGGGGATCGGCATCTGCCCTACCCGAGACATCACATCTTCCTCTATTTAGAACCGACGGGATGACCCCCTACCAGATGTGACAGAGGACCTCCCCACCGACCTTGAGCTCCCTGGATTCTTGGTCCGTCAGGATCCCTTTCGGCGTGGAGAGGATGGCGACCCCAAGGCCGTTCAGGACCCGCTCCACCCCCTCATAGCCCACATAGACACGGCCTCCAGGTTTACTAATCCGCTTCAGACCCCGGGGCACAGCCCCCCCCTCTCCCACCGCCTTAAGGTGGATGATCAGGGTGCCCTGCTTGTTGTCTTCTGACCACTCGAAATCCTCTATATATCCCTCACGCTTGAGGATGGCTACAATCGCCCGCTTGACCCGCGACCCCGGCATTTCCACCTTCTTGTGCCGTGCTGTCAGGGCGTTTCGGATCCGGGTCAGGAGGTCTGCAATAGGGTCGGTCATCTTCTTGTCCTCTACCAGCTCGACTTAATGGCGCCCGGGATCTCCCCCCGCAGGGCAAGCAACCGAAAGCAGATGCGACACATCGCAAAGCGCCTCAAATAGCCCCGGGGGCGGCCGCAGATACGACACCGGTTATAGGCCCGAACCTTGAACTTGGGCTTGCGCAGAGCCTTGGCGACAAGGGACTTCTTGGCCATCTTTCCCCCTGAGCTTAGTTCCTAAAGGGCATCCCGAGCGATTTTAGTAGTGCCTTTCCTTCCTCGTCCGTCTTCGCCGTCGTCACGATAGTGATCCCAAAGCCACGGACCTGTTCAATCCTATCATAGTGAATCTCCGGGAAGATGACCTGCTCTCGGATCCCCAAGGAGTAGTTGCCCCTCCCGTCGAAAGCGGTCCCCGAAACCCCCTTGAAATCTCTCACGCGGGGGATGGCCACATTCACCAACCGGTCGAAGAACTCGTACATCCGGTCCCCCCGTAAGGTCACCATGGCGCCGATAGTCATCCCGGCGCGAAGTTTAAACCCGGCGATCGACCGTTTGGCCCGCGTGACGACGGGCCGCTGTCCCGTGATGAGGGACATTTCCTCAACGCCGGTTTCCAGGACCTTGTTGTTCTGGATCGCCTCGCCAAGCCCCATGTTGACGACCACCTTCTCCAGGCGCGGCACCTGCATCACGTTAGAGTAGCCGAATTCCTTTCGAAGCTGGGGGACGATCTCCTTCATATATCGGCCCCGAAGCCGCGAAGGGGGCCTCGGCGCAGCGGGCGCCTTCGGGCGATGGTCTCCCCCCTTCTTCTTGGGTTTTGACTTCTCCTTGGACTTTTCCTTGGGCTTTGCCGAGCCCGCCGGCTTCTTCTCCGCCACCGCTTGTCTCCTGCTCAGCCAACGTCCAGCATCTCGCCGCTTTTCTTCACAAAGCGAACCTTACGACCATCCTCCAGGACCTTCCGCCCGACTCTGCTCGGCTCCCCTGTCTTCGGACACACGAGCATGAGATTGGAGATCTGAATCTTGTTTTCTTTCTCAACGATCCCCCCCTGCCGCTGACGCTGAGAGGGGCGGGTGTGGCGCTTGACCATGTTGGTCTTCTCCACGATGGCAAGCCTTCGCTTAGGGAAGACCTCCAGGACTTTTCCTCGTTTTCCCTTGTCCTTGCCGGCCATCACCTGGACGATGTCATCCTTTCGGATGTTCATCTTGTGCCGCCCCTTGTCTCTCGAACTGGCCATGGGCCCTCCTCAGAGCACTTCCGGGGCAAGCGAGATGATCTTCATGAAACGCTTTCGGCGTAACTCTCGGGCCACCGGCCCAAAGATGCGGGTCCCGAGAGGTTCACGGTTCTCGTTCACGAGGACCGCCGCGTTTTCGTCGAAACGGATGTAGGAGCCGTCGTCCCGGCCAATCTCCTTGCGAGTCCGGACCACCACGGCCCGCTTGACCTCCCCCTTCTTGACTGGGCTATTGGGGATTGCCTCGCGGATGCTGACGACAACAATGTCTCCCACCCGGGCGTAACGCCGCCGGGTCCCGCCGAGCACCTTGATGCACCTCGCCCTTCGGCCGCCTGAGTTGTCGGCAATCTCCAGAAAGCTCTGTTGCTGAATCACCGGGGGCTCCCTTCAAAATGAAGGAGGAGGTTCACTGGCCCCCCCTCACTTGGCACGCTCCACCACCTCTACCAGACGCCATCTCTTTCGCTTGCTGAGGGGTCGGGTCTCCATGATGCGAACCTTATCCCCAATCTGCAGTTCGTTTTGCTCGTCATGGATCATCAGGCGGCTTCTTCGCTTGATGACCCTTTTATACTTGGGATGCTGGACCAACCGATTCACCTGAACCGTGGCCGACTTGTCCATTTGATTGCTCACGACCTGTCCAACCCGGACCTTGCGCCGGCTGCGGGGCTGCTGAGAAGGCATTCTAGGTCTCCCCCTCAGCGGCGCGGGCTCGCTCACGGGCCACCGTTTTAGCCCGGGCCACATCCCTTCTAAGGAGATTGGCCCGCATCGGGTTCTCCACCTGCCCAGTGCTGCGCTGGAACTTGAGGTTGAACAACTCCTCGCGAATCTCACGCTCCTTGACGGTCAACTCCTGGTCATTCAGCTCACGGAACTCGCTGGCTTTCATCAGACCCTCAGCATCTCCTTCCCGAGGAAACGGGTCCTCACCGGAAGTTTGTGGCCGGCCAGACGGATAGCCTCCCGGGCCACGACCTCAGACACCCCCTCCATCTCGTAGAGGATCTGCCCCGGGCGCACTACTGCCACCCAGAATTCCGGCACCCCTTTTCCCTTACCCATGCGGGTCTCGGCCGGCTTCTTCGTGACGGGCTTATGGGGGAAAACCCGAACCCAGATCTTGGCCCCCCGTTTCACCTGGCGGGTCATGGCGATTCGCGCTGCCTCGATCTGCCGGTCCGTGACCCAGGCGGGCCCAAGGGCCTGGAGACCAAACTCGCCGAAGCTCAGGCTATTTCCGCGCCGGGCGATGCCCTTCATGCGGCCCCGGTGTTGCTTGCGGTGCTTGACCTTTTTCGGTTGCAGCATAACGTGGCCTTAGTCTTCGCGTCCGTCGCCGAAGGGACTGAGAACCTCTCCGTTGTAGATCCACACCTTGACGCCGATCATGCCGTAGGTCGTCTTGGCCTCGGCGAAGCCATAATCAATGTCGGCCCGAAGGGTGTGAAGGGGGACGCGGCCTTCGCGGTACCACTCGGAGCGGGACATTTCAGTTCCCCCCAAGCGACCCCCGCAGGCCACCTTGATCCCTCGGACTCCAAAGCGCAGGGCGGAGGTGATAGCCCGCTTCATGGCGCGGCGAAAGCCGATTCGACGTATCAACTGAAGGGCGATATTTTCAGCCACAAGCTGGGCGTTAGCCTCCGCCCTTCTCACTTCTTTGATGTTGATATAGACCTGTTTGCCCGTGAGGGCCTGTAACTCGTTTTTCAGCCGTTCCACCTCGGCCCCCCGTTTGCCGATGATGACTCCCGGTCGGGCCGCCCAGATATTAATCCGTGCCCGCTGAGCCGTCCGTTCCAACTCAATCTTGGCGATTCCGGCATGGTGGAGCGGGCCCTTGATGTGCTTTCGGATGAGGATGTCCTCGTGAAGGAGATCAGCGAAACCTTTCTTGGCGAACCAGCTCGAGGACCAGGTCTTGTTAAAACCCAGTCGAAAACCTATCGGATGGACCTTCTGACCCAAGCTATTCCTCCTCAGGCGATCTCAAGATTACCGTGATGTGGCTCGTTCTTTTCCGGATGGGGGTTGCCCGCCCCCTCGCACGAGGCAAAAAGCGCTTCAGTGTGGGTCCGCCATCCACATCCAGACGACTCACGCGAAGGGACTCGACCTCGTCCTTGGTCCCCTTGTCCTCGGCGTTGGTCAGAGCCGAACGGAGCAATTTCATCAGGACCCGGCCGGCCGCCTGAGGGGTCAGATGCAGGAAATGGAGGGCCTCCTCCACCGGTTTTCCCCGCAGATGCTGGGCCACGGCACGCACCTTTCGGGGTGAGCCGCGCGCGAATCGAAGCCGGGCACGCACTTCCACTTTCCGCCCCTCACTTCTTCAGTGTGACCGTCCGCTTCACATGGCCCGTGTGGGCCCGGAAGGTCCGGGTGGGGGAAAACTCCCCCAGCTTATGTCCCACCATGTTCTCCGTCACGTAGACGGGGATGAACTTTCGGCCATTGTGAACGGCCAGGGTATGCCCCACAAACTCGGGCGAGATGGTGGAGTTCCGAGCCCAGGTCCGTAGGACCTGCTTTTCGCCTCCCGTCTCCATGGCCTCGATCTTCTTGAGGATGGAGGGGGCTACATGGGGGCCCTTCTTGAGTGAACGAGCCATCCTTTATCCTTCCTTAACGCTTCTTGCGACGCCGAAGAATATAGCGGTCCGAGGGCTTCTTGCGACGTGTCTTATAGCCTTTGGTCGGCTTCCCCCAGGGGGTGCACGGGTGTCGGCCTCCTGAGGATTTGCCCTCTCCGCCTCCCATGGGGTGGTCGACAGGGTTCATGACCACACCTCGCACCTTCGGCCTTCGCCCGAGATGGCGAGAGCGCCCTGCCTTGCCGAGGGAGATGTTCTCATGGTCCAGGTTTCCCACCTGTCCCAGAGTCGCTCGACAGGCCAATAGGATGAGACGCATTTCGCCCGACGGCAACTTGATGTGACCGTAAGCTCCTTCCTTGGCCATGAGCTGGGCCTGGGCCCCAGCGCTTCGGGCCAACTTCCCTCCCCCCCCCGGCCGGAGCTCAATATTGTGGAGAATGCTCCCCAGGGGAACGGCCGAAAGAGGAAGCGTGTTTCCGGGACGGATATCCGCCTGCGGTCCAGCGGCCACCTTCGCCCCCACGGGGAGACGCCAAGGGGCCAGGATGTACCTTCGATCTCCGTCCGCATATTTGACGAGGGCCAAACGGGCGGTTCTGTTTGGGTCATACTGGATAGCCTCTATCTCTCCAGGGACGCCCACTTTGTCCCGCTTGAAATCCACCACCCGATAGCGCCGCTTGTGGCCCCCTCCCCGGCGCCTGACCGTCAGGCGCCCATAATTATTCCGTCCGCTAGATCTCGTGGACGGGCGAAGAAGGCGCTTCTCAGGGGTCGATTGAGTAATATCCGAGTGCTCCAAGACGCTCTGAAAGCGCCGCCCAGGAGAGGTGGGCTTGAACTTCTTCACAGCCATGGATGAAGCCTCCCCTTGGATAGCCCCTGAAAGTCCCCTGAGGGAATATTAGGCATTCTCGAAGAGCTCGATCCGGTCGCCCGGCTTTAAAGAGACGATGGCCTTCTTCCAGTTGGGCCGCCGTCCCTGACGCTTCCCCACTTGCCTCACTTTGCCAATCTGGTGCATGGTGCGGACCTTCAAAACCGTGACCTGGAAGATCGTCTCAACCGCCTGTTTGATCTCTTGCTTGGTGGCATCCTGTCGCACCTGGAAGGCCAGCTGATTGTGGGCCTCGCTGGCCAGGGTGCTCTTCTCGGTGACGAGAGGGCGCTGGACAACGCTATAGAGGTCCTTCATGAAGCATCCTCTGCTTTCTTCCCTTTCTGAAAACGTTCCTGAAGGGCTTCAAGCCCCTCTCGAGAGCAGAGGAGGACCGCATGGTCCATCACATCCAGGACATTGAGACCGACGGCGGGAAGGGATTTAATCCCGGGGAAGTTTCGGGTGGCCCGGCGAAGGCGCTCATCTGTCTTCCCTGTGACAAAGAGGACCTTGCCTTTCACGCCAAGGCGCTCCAGGAGTCCCGAGACCTCACGGCATTTGGCCTCCGGCAAATCCAGGTGGTCAATCACCTTGATCTGTCCCTCCCGAAACTTCAGATTGAGAGCTGAGAGGAGGGCGGCCCGGCGCACCTTCGTGGGAGGGCGATAGCTGTAGTCCCGCGGTTTCGGCGGGAAGATGACGCCGCCGTGGCGCCACAGGGGGGACTTACGGTCCCCTGCGCGCGCGCGACCCGTCCCCTTTTGGCGCCAGGGCTTGGCCCCGCTCCCGCTGACCTGCGAGCGGCCCTTGGCCGAGGCTGTCCCGGCCCGGCGGTTCGCCAACTGCATGACCACCACCTCATGGATCAGGTATTCCTTCACCTGCCCGTCGAAGAGGTCCTCGTTCAGCGCGATCTCCCCGACCGACTGATTCCCTTGATCTACCACCGAAAGAACAGGCACTTTTCTTATCCTTTAGGAGGGCTGTTGCCCTCCACTCTTTCGAATTTCCAAGAGACCCCCCGCCGCCCCCGGGACCGCCCCCTCTATAAGGAGGAGATTTCGCGTGGGGATCACATCGAAGACCTTGAGGTGGCGAACCGTCTTCCTCTGGTCCCCCATGTGTCCAGGAAGGGGGTGTCCTTTTAAGACCCGCGAGGGATACGCAGAGGCCCCGATGGAGCCAGGGGACCGGCGAAACGTAGAGCCGTGAGACGCCGGCCCTCCTCGCCAGCCGTGCCGCTTCATACCGCCCTGAAATCCCTTCCCCTTCGAGGTCCCCGCCACGTCCACGTGGTCCCCCTGGACGAAGATTTCCACATTCACCATTTGGCCCACCTCAAGGTCTGAGGCCCCCTCGGTCCTGAACTCCCGCAGGTATCGGGTGGGCTCGACCGTTGCCTTGGCGAAGTGTCTCAGCCTGGGCTTGGTCGTCCGTCGAGGCTTCTGGGAGAGAAAGCCAAGCTGTAGGGCATGATAGCCGTCTCGCTCGGCCGTCTTCTTTTGGACGACGGGGCAGGGCCCCGCCTCCACAACCGTCACGGGCACCATATCCCCATCTGGCGTGAAGGCCTGGGTCATCCCCAGCTTTCTTCCAAGAAGTCCATGATTCATCTTTAGAGTTTGATCTCCACGTCCACGCCCGCCGCCAGCTCCAGCTTCATCAGGGCATCCACCGTCTGGGCAGTGGGCTCCAGGATATCCAGCAGACGCTTATGCGTCCGGGTCTCAAATTGCTCGCGGGATTTCTTGTCTATGTGAGGTGAGCGGAGAACGGTGAGCTTATTCGTCACAGTCGGGAGCGGTATGGGCCCGGCGATGCGCGCCCCAGTCCGCTTGACCGTCTCGACGATTTCCACTACCGATTGGTCCAGGATCCGATGATCATAAGCCCTCAGCCGGATCCGAATCTTCTGGTTCTCCATGGTCTCCGCTTTCAGTTTCTATTCCAGGATTTCGCTGATGACGCCTGCTCCGACGGTGTGGCCCCCTTCTCGGATGGCGAACCTGAGCTCTTTCTCCATGGCGATCGGCATGATCAGCTCCACCTCCATGCTCACATTGTCCCCAGGCATCACCATCTCCACGCCCTCTGCCAGCTTCGCCACACCCGTCACGTCCGTCGTGCGAAAATAAAACTGCGGGCGATATCCATTAAAAAAGGGCGTGTGACGACCGCCCTCCTCCTTCGTTAAAATGTAAGCCTCCGCCTTAAAACGCGTGTGCGGCGTAATCGAACCAGGCACCGATAACACCTGGCCACGCTGCACATCCTCACGCTTCAAACCACGCAGCAGCACCCCAACGTTGTCCCCCGCCTGACCCTGGTCCAACAGCTTCCTGAACATCTCCACACCCGTCGCCACCGTCTTCTGCGTCGGACGCAATCCCACCACCTCTACCTCGTTGCCCACCTTCACCACACCACGCTCCACTCGACCCGTTACCACCGTCCCACGACCAGAAATACTGAACACATCCTCCACAGGCATCAAAAATGGCTTCTCCACATCGCGAACAGGCTCAGGAATATAACTGTCCACCGCCTCCATTAAATCCACGATGCACTTGGCGTCCGCATGACCCGGGTCCGCCGCCTCCAACGCCCGAAGCGCGCTCCCGCGAATCACCGGAATGTCGTCCCCAGGAAACTCATACGCCGTCAATAACTCCCGCACCTCAAGCTCCACCAGGTCCTTCAACTCCTCGTCGTCCACCTGGTCCACCTTGTTCAAAAACACCACGATGTACGGCACACCCACCTGACGAGCCAACAACACGTGCTCCCGCGTCTGAGGCATCGGACCATCCGCCGCACTCACCACCAAAATCGCACCATCCATCTGAGCCGTCCCCGTAATCATGTTCTTCACGTAGTCCGCATGACCAGGACAGTCCACGTGCGCATAGTGACGAGGGCCCGTCTCATACTCCACATGACTCACCGAAATCGTGATCCCGCGCTCCTTCTCCTCGGGCGCCTTGTTGATCTCGTCATAAGACACATACGTCGCCTGACCCTGCTTGCTTAAAATCATCGTGATCGCCGCCGTTAGCGTCGTCTTCCCATGCTGAACGTGACCGATCGTCCCTACGTTCACATGGGGCTTCGTCCGCTCAAATCGCGCCTTACTCATGACCCCCCCTAAAACAACCTAAAAGGACCTCGCCCGACAATCTCCCCGCGTCTGGTTGCTCACGGCCATCTCAGACAACCGCCTGCTTAAAATCCGAGGGCCCTCCCTCTTCAGGATAATCTCCTCGGCCACCTGGAAGGGCACCTCCTCGTATCCGGCCACCTGCATCGTAAAGTGAGCGCGCCCCTGGGTCTTTGACCGAAGGTCTGTGGCATATCCAAACATCTGGGCCAGGGGCAGCCGGGCGCTTATCACCTTTGCCCCTGCTCGGCTGGCCATTTCCTGGATCTTGCCACGCCGGGAGGACAGATCGCCCACGATATCCCCCAGATACTCCTCCGGGGCCACTACCTCGACATCCATGATGGGTTCCAGGAGGACCAAGCCTGCCCCCTTGACCGCCCCCTTGAAGGCCATGGACCCAGCAATCTTGAAGGCCATATCGGAGGAGTCCACATCGTGATAGGAGCCGTCCAGGGCTGTCGCCTTGATATCGACGAAGGGATAGCCGGCAAGGACACCCCGCTGAGCTGCCTCCAGGACCCCCTGGCGGACAGCTGACAGATACTCCTTGGGGATTGCCCCCCCGACGACTTTGCTCTCAAAAACCACCCCGGCCCCGGGGGCTGGCTCCACCCGAAGGGTGACATCGCCAAACTGGCCGCGTCCTCCTGTCTGGCGCACAAAACGGCCTTGGGCTTGGGAGGTCTCCTTGATGGTCTCCCGGTAGGACACCTCGGGCCTGGAGACACGGGCCTTGAGCTGGAATTCTCGAAGGAGTCGATCCACCAAGACCTCCAGGTGAAGCTCTCCCATTCCAGCGATGACAGTCTGCCCTGTCTCCTCATCCACCATCATCCGAAAGGAAGGGTCCTCCATGGACAGCTTCTTTAGGGAAAGGCCCAACTTGTCATGATCGGCTTGGGTCTTGGGTTCAATGGCAACGGATATGACTGGTGTGGGGAATTCGATGGACTCCAAGATGAGCGGCTCGCGCTGGTCGCAAAGGGTGTCTCCCGTCGAGGTGTGGTCGAGCCCCAGGATGGCGACGATGTCCCCCGCATAGGCCTCCCGCAGTTCCTCCCGCTTGTTGGCGTGCATGCGAAGGAGTCGGCCGGCCCGCTCCATACGGTCCCGGCTACAGTTGAAGACCTTGTCCCCAGTCTTCAGGACACCCGAGTAGATCCGGGCGAAGACGAGATGACCGACATAGGGGTCGGCCATGAGCTTAAAAGCCAGGGCCGAGAAAGGGGCATTGTCATCTGCCGCGCGACTGACCCGAGCACTGGATTCAGGAAGTGTGCCCTCGATCGGCGGAACATCCACAGGGGAGGGAAGATAGTCCACCACCGCGTCCAAGAGCGCCTGGACCCCCTTATTGCGGAAAGAGGTCCCGCAAAGGACCGGGACTCCCTTCCCCTGCAAGGTCGCCCGCCGAAGGGCCGGGCGGATGAGCTCAGGCCCGATTGGCTGCTCGGAGAGGTACGCTTCGGCAAGCGTATCGTCAAGGTCCGCCAGGACGTCGATGAGATGCCCCCGGTAGGTCTTGGCCTGGGCTTCCAAGGCACTCGGGATGGGGACCGTTCGAAAGGTGGCCCCTAGGTCCTCCGCATCATAGACTTGGGCCTCCCACCCGATAAGGTCGATGATGCCCTCGAAGAGGTCCTTCTCTCGCCAGGGAATCTGAATGACGAGGGGTTTCGCGGCAAGGCGGTCTTGGATCTCCTGCACGCATCGGAAGAAATCCCCCTCTCGCCGGTCCATCTTATTGATGAAGACCAGGCGGGGGACCTTGAACTTCTCGGCCTGGCGCCAGACCGTCTCTGATTGGGGTTCCACTCCCTCAACGGCGTCGAATATCACGATTGCTCCGTCCAGAACCCGTAGGCTTCGCTCCACTTCCAGGGTGAAGTCCACGTGGCCCGGAGTATCGATCAGGTTGATCTGGTGGTCTTGCCACAGGCACGTCGTGGCCGCTGAGGTGATGGTAATCCCGCGCTCCTGCTCCTGGGCCATCCAGTCCATGACTGCAGCACCGTCATGGACCTCTCCCATCTTGTAGGTGCGGCCCGTATAGAAGAGGATGCGCTCGGTCGTCGTGGTCTTCCCGGCGTCAATGTGGGCCACGATCCCGATATTGCGAACCCGCTCTAGGGGTACAGTCCGGCTCACGGTGTCTCCACTTACCATCGATAGTGAGCAAAGGCCTTATTGGCCTCTGCCATCTTGTGGGTGTCTTCCTTCTTCTTGACGGAGTTTCCCTGGTTATTAGAAGCGTCTAGGAGTTCCGCCGCTAGACGGTCTTGCATACTCCGCTCGTTACGGGATCGGGCGTGGCTAACGATCCAACGAATGCCCAATGCGGTCCGCCGATCAGGCCTCACGTCGAGGGGGATCTGGTATGTGGCCCCCCCCACCCGCCGCGAGCGGACCTCCAGCACCGGCTTTACGTTATCAACCGCCCGCTTGAAGATCTTGACGGGGTCTTCCTTGGTCTTCTCCTGGATGATATCCAGGGCCTGATAGAAGATCTTCTCGGCCACAGACTTCTTCCCTGCGAGCATAATGCCGTTGATGAACCTGGTGATGAGCCGGTCCCCATACTTTGGGTCACCCATCACAGAACGCTTTCCGGCCAGGCTGCGGCGAGGCATCCTCGCTGTCTCCTTTATTCACTCCCGGGTGAAGGGCCCGCCTCTGCCACACGGCGAGGCTACTTCGGCCGCTTCGTCCCGTACTTAGAACGGCTCTGCTTGCGATCCTGAACACCCGCCGTGTCCAGGCAGCCGCGAATCACGTGATAGCGCACCCCGGGGAGGTCCTTGACCCGTCCCCCCCGGATAAGGACGATGGCATGTTCCTGCAGGTTGTGCCCCACCCCCGGGATATAAGTCGTTACCTCCATCCCATTGGTGAGTCTCACCCTCGCCACCTTGCGAAGGGCTGAGTTGGGCTTCTTGGGGGTGGAGGTGTAGACCCGGACACAAACCCCTCGCTTCTGTGGCGATCCCCGAAGGGCCGGGCTAAGCGTCTTTTTCTTCACCGGCGCGCGCCCGTGTCGAACCAACTGGTTGATAGTCGGCACCCTTTTCTCCCTTCCCCTGAAAACCCGAAAGCGCAGGAAACTTAGTAAGTTATTCCTTTTCTGGCCTGTGTCAAGCCCCTCGTCCCCCCGCCAGGACCGCAACCTTTTCGGTCTTGCCAGTTTTATCGGTCTTTTCGGTCTTGCCAGTTTTATCGGTCTTATCGGTCTTATCGGTCTTAGCGGTCTTGTCGGTTTTATCGGATGCCTTGCCGGTCTTAGCGGATGCGGTCTCCTCCGGCGGCGGCTCTCTTGGCGGAGGCTCCGGCTCAGGCATCTGGGTGTTGAGGGTAAACTCCTGATAGCGGCGCGCGCCTGTCCCAGCCGGGATGAGACGCCCCATGATGACGTTCTCCTTGAGGCCTCGCAGCCGGTCCACCATGCCGCTGACGCTGGCCTGGGTCAGGACGCGGGTCGTCTCCTGGAAGGAGGCGGCCGAGATAAAGCTGTCCGTGCTGAGAGAGGATCGTGTGACCCCAAGGAGCGTGGTCCGGCCCGTAGCCGGCGTCCCTTTCTTGGCCTGGACCCTGGCGTTCTCTCGCAGGAAAAGGTCCTTGGTGACCTGCTCGCCGATCAGGAAACCCGTATCCCCTGGGTCCTCAATGATAAGGCGCTTCAGCATCTGGCGGACGATTAGCTCGATGTGTTTGTCGTTAATGCCGACGCCCTGAAGGCGGTAGACCTCCTGGACCTCATTCACCAGATACTTTTGCAGCTCCTTCTCCCCAAGGACATCCAGGATATCGTGGGGATTGACGGCCCCATCCATCAGGGCCTCCCCCGCGCGGATTCGATCCCCTTCATGGACATTCACGTGTTTACCACGGGGGATGAGATACTCTCGTTCCTCTCCAGCATCGGTCACCACGAGGACCTTCCGCATCCCCTTCACAATGCCCCCGAGCTTAACGGTCCCGTCCACCTCAGCGATGGTGGCCTGCTCCTTGGGCTTTCGGGCCTCAAAGAGCTCGGCCACCCGGGGAAGTCCCCCCGTGATGTCCTTGGTCTTTGTGGTTTCCCTTGGGATCTTGGCGATGACGTCCCCAGGAGAGAGGGTGTCGCCCTCCACGGCGGTGATGTGAGCCCCAACGGGTATAAGATAGCGGCCCGACGTCTTCTTGGCCTTATCCTTAATCGAGATCCGAGGCTGGAGGCGCTCTTCGCCGTGCTCGACGATGACCTTCTGGGAGAGCCCGGTCACCTCATCGAGCTCCTCCTTCATGGTCACCCCTTCGATGATATCTCCGAAGGCGATCCGGCCACCCACCTCTGTCAGGATGGACATGGTGTAGGGGTCCCACTCCACCAGCTTGTCACCTGGGCTGACCTTTTGACCTTCTCGGAGCTTGATCCTGGCCCCGTAGACAACAGGGTAGTGCTCACGCTCTCGGCCCTGGTCGTCCTGGATGACAATGCTGCCGTTTCGGTTCATCACGACCGTATCGCCATCTTTATTCTGAACTGTCCTCAGGTTCACGTAACGCAGGACACCACTCCTCTTGGCCTCCAGGGTGGTCTGTTCCACCACTCGGCTGGCGGTTCCCCCGATGTGAAAGGTCCGCATGGTGAGCTGGGTCCCCGGCTCGCCGATGGACTGGGCCGCCAAGACCCCGACGGCCTCGCCGATCTCGACCAGATTCCCAGTGGCTAGATTTCGGCCGTAGCACATGACGCAGACCCCAGACGGGGCCTCGCAGGTGATGACCGAGCGGATGAAGATCAGCTCAATGCCGCTGTTCTCGATCCTGTCGACAGCCTCCTCGTCAATCTCCTGGTTGGCGCGGATGAGGAACTCCCCAGTCAATGGGTCCTTGACGTCATGGAGGGCAATCCGGCCCAGGATCCGGTCTCCTAGGGGTTGGATGACCTCCCCACTCTCCACCAGGGCGCAGACCTCAATCCCGTTCAAGGTCCCGCAGTCGTCTCGGCTGATGATGATGTCCTGGGCCACATCCACCAGGCGGCGGGTCAGGTAGCCCGAGTTGGCCGTTTTCAGCGCAGTGTCGGCCAGCCCCTTTCGGGCCCCGTGAGTCGAGATGAAGTACTGAAGGACCGTCAGGCCTTCCCGGAAGTTGGCCGTGATGGGGGTTTCGATAATGACCCCCGAGGGCTTCGCCATCAGGCCCCGCATCCCGGCGAGCTGGCGAATTTGCTGGGAGCTCCCCCGGGCTCCAGAATCGGCCATGATGAAAATGGGGTTGAAGTCTCCACTGCGGGAGACTTTGGTTCCCTCCCGCCCGGCGACGCCCGTCGTCACTTGCTCGTCTTCCTCCTCGAGCGCTCTGAACATCTCATCCGAGACCCGTTCGGTGACGTGGGCCCAAATGTCGATAACCTTGTTGTAGCGCTCGCCATCGGTGATGAGTCCGTCCCGATACTGGCTCTCCACTTTCACCACCTCTTGCTGAGCCTCCTCCACGAGGGCGTCCTTCTGGGCGGGGATGTGCATGTCGTCGATGGCGATAGAGATCCCCGCCTGGGTGGCGTAGTGGAAACCAAGCTCCTTGAGGTCGTCCAGGAACCGCACTGTCCTGTCCTTGCCAACCCCCTTGTAGGCCCTGGAGACAAGCTGCGTGAGGGCCTTCTTGTTCATCTGTCGGTTGACCACCTCAAAGGAGAGCTGCTCTGGCAGGACCTCATAAAGGAAGATCCGCCCAACGGTAGTCTTCACAAGTGCCCCGTTCATCCGCACCGAGATCCGAGCCTGAAGACCCACTTCCCCGTGGTCGTAGGCGATCCGAACCTCACCGGGGTTCGAGAAAACCCTGTCCTCCCCCTTAGAGCCACCTCGCTGTTTGGTCAAATAGTAGCAACCCAGGATGATGTCCTGGTTAGGGACAGCCAGAGGGGCCCCGTCGGCCGGGGAGAGGATATTGTTGACGGACATCATGAGGACCTTGGCCTCCATCTGGGCCTCCACAGAGAGGGGCACGTGGACAGCCATCTGGTCCCCGTCGAAGTCGGCGTTGAAGGCGGCACAAACCAGGGGGTGGATCCGAATGGCCTTTCCCTCGACCAGGACGGGGTCAAAGGCTTGGAGCCCCAGGCGGTGGAGCGTGGGAGCACGGTTCAAGAGGACCGGATGATCCTGGATGACCTCGTCCAGGACATCCCACACCTCGGGAACCTCGTTCTCGACAAGGCGCTTTGCGCTCTTGATGGTGGTAATCAGCCCCTTTTCTTCAAGACGATTGTAAATGAATGGTTTGAAGAGCTCCAGGGCCATCTTCTTCGGAAGACCGCACTGGTTGAACTTGAGCTCGGGGCCCACCACGATGACGGAGCGGCCCGAATAGTCCACCCGCTTTCCGAGGAGGTTTTGACGAAAGCGTCCCTGCTTTCCCTTCAACATATCGCTCAGGGATTTTAGGGGCCGCTTATTGGGCCCCCTCAAGATGCGCCCCCGACGCCCGTTGTCAAAAAGGGCGTCCACGGCCTCCTGGAGCATCCGCTTCTCATTTCGGATGATGATCTCCGGGGCCCTAAGCTCCTGAAGGCGACTCAGGCGGTTATTGCGGTTGATGACCCGCCGGTAAAGATCGTTGAGGTCAGAGGTGGCAAACCGGCCCCCGTCTAGGGGAACCAGCGGCCTCAGTTCGGGGGGGATAACAGGAATGACCTCCAGCATCATCCACTCCGGATGGTTCCCCGATTTCCGAAAGGCCTCAACCACCTTGAGGCGCTTGATGAGCTTCTTTCTTTTCTGGACCGAGTTGGTCTCCTGAACCTCCACCTTGAGTGAGGCGCTGGCCTTCTCCAGGTCGACTCGCTTGAGCAGCTCTCGAATGGCTTCGGCCCCCATGCCGGCCTTGAAGCCGTCCCCGCGCTCCTTCTTGAGGGTCCGATACTGCTCTTCTGTCAACAGGTCCTTCCCTTTGAGGGAGGCTTTCTTGGTGGGGGCTTTACCAGGATCTATGACGACGTAGTTTTCGAAATAGAGGACCCGCTCAAGGTCCCTCAGGGACATGTCGAGGAGGTTTCCGATGCGGCTGGGGAGCCCCTTGAAGAACCAGACATGAGAGACGGGGCAGGCCAATTCGATGTGACCCAGGCGCTCCCTTCGGACCTTGGAGAGGATAACCTCAACCCCGCACTTCTCGCACACGATCCCCCGGTGCTTCATGCGCTTGTATTTGCCGCAGATGCACTCCCAATCCTTCACGGGCCCGAAGATCCTGGCGCAAAACAGACCGTCGCGCTCCGGCTTGAAGGTCCGGTAATTGATGGTCTCCGGCTTCTTGACCTCCCCCGAGGACCAGGATCGGATCTTCTGTGGAGAGGCGATCTTGATCCGGATAGCATTAAAAGCGATAGGGTCTTTAGGCTTATCAAAAAGGTTCAGGATGCTTTCCAAAACCGCTACCTCCTTTGGGCCGGCCCTTTAACTGCGAGCATCTCCCTTGCCGTCGTGCTCGATGAGCTCGACGTCCAGGGCAAGGCTCTGGAGCTCTTTCATGAGGACATTGAAGGACTCGGGCAGACTGGCCTCCAGGATGTTGTCCCCTTTGACAATGGATTCGTACATGCGGGTGCGACCAGAGACGTCGTCGGACTTGACTGTGAGCATCTCCTGAAGGGTCTTGGCCGCCCCATAGGCCTCCAAGGCCCACACCTCCATCTCCCCCAGACGCTGTCCCCCGAATTGGGCCTTCCCGCCCAGGGGTTGCTGCGTCACCAGGGAGTAGGGGCCTGTGGATCGGGCGTGGATCTTGTCGTCGACCAAGTGGTGGAGTTTCATCATGTAGATGTAGCCCACCACCACCTTCTGGTCGAAGGGCTGCCCTGTTCTGCCGTCATGGAGAACGGTCTCACCCGAGTGGGGAAGCCCCGCCTTTTCCAACTCCGCCTCGACATCCTCCTCCTTGGCCCCGTCGAAAACCGGGGTAGAGTAGGAAATATCGAGGACCTTCGCCGCCCAGCCGAGGTGGGTCTCCAGGATCTGGCCTACGTTCATCCGGGAAGGAACCCCAAGAGGATTCAAGATCATCTCCACGGGGCGGCCGTCGGGCATGTAGGGCATATCCTCTTCGGGAACGATGATGGAAACCACCCCCTTGTTGCCGTGGCGTCCCGCCATCTTGTCGCCCACCTGGAGCTTGCGCCGCATGGCCACATAGACCTTGACCAGTTTGATGACCCCCGGGGGAAGCTCGTCTCCCTTCTGGAGCTTGGAAAGCTTCTCCTCCATGAGAGTTTCCAGGAGGCGGATTTGCTCCTGGGCCCCTCCCTCGATCTCCTGGATCATCTCCTGCACCTGGGGGTTCATGGCCTGGCGAATGGCCTGGAGACCCCGGTTGCTGAGATCCTCAAGGAGCCCTTCCTTCGCCACCGCCCCCCTAGAGAGGAGGACCTTCTTCGTGCGGGGGTCGACCACTCGGGACTGGACTGTCTTTCCGACCAAGATCTGGCAGGTTCGCTCCTTCTGATCTTCTTCGACGATTCGGATCTCGTCCTGATAGTCCTTCGTAATGCGGGCGGTCTCGCTCTCCTCGATGCTCTGGGTGCGGCTGTCCTTGTCGCCTCCACGGCGGGTGAAGACCCTGACATCCACGACGGTCCCCTCAATCCCCGGCGGGATTGTGAGAGAAGAATCCCGGACGTCGCCCGCTTTTTCCCCGAAGATGGCCTTGAGGAGTTTCTCCTCCGGCGAGAGCTGGGTTTCCCCCTTGGGCGTCACCTTGCCGACCAGGAGGTCCCCAGGCCCAACGGTGGCCCCGATCCGAATGATGCCACTTTCGTCCAGGTCCTTGAGGGCCTCCTCTCCCACGTTGGGAATATCCCGGGTGATCTCCTCCTTGCCCTGCTTGGTGTCCCGGGCCTCCACCTCAAACTGCTCGATGTGGATGGAGGTAAACAGGTCCTCCTTGACCAACCTCTCGCTGACCACAACGGCGTCCTCAAAGTTGTAGCCCCGCCACGGCATGAAGCCGACCAGGACATTTCTTCCCAGGGCCAGCTCCCCGTGGTCGGTGGCCGAGCCATCGGCGATGACCTGCCCCTTCTTCACCTTCTTCCCCTCGGAGACGATGGGCCGCTGATTGATGCAGGTGTTCTGGTTAGACCGCTGGTACTTCGTCAAGGAGTAGATGTGAACTCCCGGGCCCGAGCCTCCCCCCCGGTCCGAACTGCGCACCACAATACGGGAGGCATCGGCGCTCACCACCTCTCCGCCCTCCTTAGCGAGGACGACGGCCCCCGAGTCTCGCCCGGCGATGGCCTCCATCCCGGTCCCGACCAAGGGGGCCTCAGGGCGAAGGAGGGGGACCGCCTGGCGTTGCATGTTGGAGCCCATCAGGGCACGGTTGGCGTCGTCGTTCTCCAGGAAGGGGATGAGGGCAGTGGCCACACTCACGAGTTGTTTGGGGGAGACGTCCATGTAGTCCACCTCCCCGGGCGCGACCATTTGGAACTCTCCCCCCTTGCGGGCTGAAATGGAATCGTTGACAAACTTCCCCGTGGAATCGACAGGGGCGTTGGCCTGGGCGATGACGTGTTTGTCCTCTTCAATGGCGGAAAGAAACTCCACCTCGTCCGTCACGCGCGTCTTCTTCACCTTCCGGTAGGGGGTCTCGATGAGGCCGAAGTCGTTGACCCGGGCGTAAGTCCCCAGGGAGGCAATGAGGCCGATATTGGGACCCTCAGGGGTCTCGATGGGGCAGATCCGCCCGTAATGGGTGGGGTGGACATCTCGAACCTCAAAGCCCGCTCGCTCCCGTGTCAGCCCTCCCGGTCCCAAGGCGGAGAGCCTGCGCTTGTGAGTGATCTCGGAGAGGGGATTCGTCTGATCCATGAACTGAGAAAGCTGAGAGCTTCCAAAGAATTCCTTAACGGCTGCCATGATGGGTTTGGAGTTGACAAGGTCTCGGGGCATGGCAGATTCAAGGTCCTGAATGCTCATCCGCTCCCGAATGGCACGTTCCATCCGGACCAGCCCAATCCGAAACTGGTTCTCCAGAAGCTCCCCCACAGAGCGCACCCGGCGGTTGGCGAGATGGTCAATATCGTCCACCGCCCCTTGCGCGTCGCGAAGGCCCAATAGGTAGCGGACAGTTCCGACAATGTCCTCCACCGTGAGGGTCCGCTGGGTCAGGGGGAGATCGAGGCTGAGCTTGGTGTTGAGCTTCAGGCGGCCGATGGGGGAGAGGTCGTAGCGCTTGGCATTAAAGAAGAGGTTGTCAAAGAGGGCACGGGATTTCTCCTTCGTGGGGGGATCCCCTGGACGAAGGCGCTTGTAGATCTCCTGAAGGGCGTCCTCGGGCACACTCACCTTGTCGACCGCCAGGGTCTCCCGAAGGCAAGGGTCTACGCTCCGCTCACCCTGAGCGAGAACCCATAGGCGGCGGATCTTGTGCTCGGCTATTTGCGCGAGGACCTCGGGCGTGATCTCCGTGTTGGCCGCCAACAGAACTTCCCCTGTCTTCTCGTCTACGTGATCTCGGGCCAGGACAAGCCCCAGGAGGGCTTCGGGGTCCTGGGCGATGGCGTGCATCTTGAGGGCCACCATCCGCTCGTAGGACTTCCGGGTAATCTTCCGGTCCTTCTTCACCAAGAGATCCCCCGTCTTGGGGTCCGCCACGTCCTCCTTGGCCTTCTGGCCCACGATGAACTTGGAGAGCTTCTTTCGGAAGATCCGTTCCTTGGGGTCATAGAGGATCTCTTCTGTAGGATAGAAGTTGAAGAGGATGTCCTCCGTGGACAAGCCCAGGGCCCTCAGCAAGATGGTGCAGGAGAGCTTCCGCCGCCGGTCGATCCGCACATAGAGAACGTCCCGGGCGTCGAATTCAAAGTCGAGCCAGGAACCCCGGTAGGGGATGACCCTGGCCGAGAAGAGCGGCCTTCCGCTGGTGTGGCCCCTTCCCTTTTCGAGGCTGAAGAAGACCCCGGGAGAGCGATGCATCTGGCTTACGATGACCCGCTCGGTCCCGTTGAAGATGAAGGTTCCGGTCTCGGTCATGAGGGGGACCTCGCCCAGATAGACCTTCTGTTCTTTGATGTCTTTAATGAGGGGCTTCCCATCCGCCCCTTTCTCCGTCACGCGCAGGCGCATGATGACCCGAAGGGGATCCCCATAGGACATTCCCCGTTGGCGGCACTCATCCACCTCATATTTGGGTCGATAGAAGACCTTCTCCCCGCACTGAGGGCACACCACTCCAGGCCCGCCGAGCCCCCTGAACTCCCCGCACCGGCACTCCCATATTCCAATCTCGTAGCCCACGTAGTCCAGGAAGGCCGTCTCGTTGAAGTCGCTGATGGGGAAGACACTCTGGAAGACATTCTCCAGCCCCTCGTTTTCTCGGCGCAAGGGGGTCACATCCCGCTGAAGAAAACGCTCATAAGAGAGCCTTTGAACCCCGATGAGGTTCGGGATATCCATAATGGGGGCTATCCGAGCAAAACCGACCCGTTTACGCCCGTCGCTGGTCACGATGGCCATTTCGCTCCTATCCCTTTGTCTTCTGTCCTTTGGAGATCAAAAATCAGCTGACCTGCACCTCGGCTCCCACTTCCGTCAGTTGGCGCTTAATCTCCTCGGCCTCCTCCTTGGAGACCCCTTCCTTGACGGGCTTTGGGGCCTGATCAACAACTGCCTTGGCCTCCTTCAGGCCAAGACCCGTGAGGGCCCGGACCACCTTGATGACCTTGATCTTCTCCCCCCCTATGGCTTTCAGCGTGACGGTGAACGCCGTCTTTTCCTCTGCCGCAGGTTCCGCC
The DNA here is from genome assembly GCA_965249615.1 of bacterium. Taxonomy (GTDB): domain Bacteria; phylum UBA8248; class UBA8248; order JACPRG01. The sequence goes on from CBDFMI010000005.1 coordinate 692,921, forward strand.
CCGCCCCCTGACGCGGCCGCCGCCGCCACGGGCATCGCAGCGCTGACACCAAAGTGCTCCTCCAGCGCCTTGACCAAGTCCGCCAGCTCGAGGACCGTCATGCTCTCGACAGAGCGGATCAGCTCCTCCTGGGCAGGAGACCTTTCCACAGTCTTTTGGCTTGCCTTGGTGTCCTTAGGGGGTTCCGCACCCTTCTCCGCTTCCTCTTTCACTGCCTTTGGCGCTTTCTCTGTTTTCTCTTCTTTCTTTTCTTCCTTCACTTCTTCCTTCACTTCTTTCTTTTCTTCCTTCACCTCTTCGCTCATGACCCTCTCCTAAGGAGCTTTCTCCTACTCTGGTCCCGTCCCCGATGGGGGCGGGCTTCCCCCTTTATCCCGAATGGCGGCCAAGGTCCAAACCAGCCGCAACAGAAGACTTTGCAACACCCTCACCAAGCCCCCCATCGGGGCCTGAAGGCCACATAACAGTTGAGCCAGCAAGACATCCCGCGGCGGAAGGGTCGCAACCCGCTCCACTTCCTTGGAACTGATGAACCTTCCCTCAAAGAGCCCGCCAGTGACCTTAAGCCCCTCCCTTCCCCGGGAGAACTCCCGGAGGGCCTTGGCCGGGGCAACGATATCCCCTTCACAAAGGGCCACCGAGGTCGGCCCGGAAAACCCATCCTCCAGGATCTCAAAGAGAGTGCCTTTCAAGGCCCGGCGGGCGAGGGTGTTTTTCACCACCTTGAGTTCAGCCCCCTCCGTCTCCAGAAGACGTCTAAGGGCCGTCATCTCTGCGACAGTCAGGCCTCGGAAATCCAAGAGGATGGCCGTCTCAGTCTGGGCGAAGCGGCTGTGAAGGTCTGCCACCAGCCCCTTTTTCTTCTCAGTCCCCAAAGCTCTCTCTTCCTCTAGCTAAGGTCGCTTGCCACCTGTTGATGGTCCACCCTGACGCCGGGACCCATCGTCGTAGAGATGGCGATCGTCCGAAGGTATTGCCCCTTGGTGGACGCTGGCTTCATCCGGATGATGGCCTCCAAAAGAGCGCTCGCGTTTTCCGCCAAAGCCTGCGTGGAAAAACTCGCTTTGCCCAAAGGGGCGTGGATGATCCCCGCCTTGTCCACGCGAAATTCCACCTTACCCGCTTTCACTTCCCGTACCATCCGGGCCACATCGAAGGAGACGGTCCCCGATTTGGGGTTGGGCATCAGACCGCGGGGCCCCAAGACCTTCCCCAGACGGCCGACGACCCCCATCAGATCCGGCGTCGCCACCGCCGTGTCAAAATCGAGCCATCCTCCCTGAATCTTCTCGATCATATCCTCGGCCCCCACAAAGTCCGCCCCCGCATCTCGGGCCTCCCCCTCTTTCTCTCCCTTGGCGAAGACCAAGACCCGTCTTTCTTTCCCGATCCCATGGGGGGGAACCAAGCTCCCCCGGATCATCTGGTCGGCGTGACGAGCGTCTACGCCCAGGCGAACGGCTATCTCCACCGTCTCGTCAAATTTGGCCTTTGGCCCCGAGCAGGCTGTCTCGATGGCCTCTAGCAGAGGGTAGCGGCGGTCCTGGTCAACCTTGGTCGCCGCAGCCCGATACCGTTTGCCCGGTTTCGCCATGAGTCCCTTCAACCTTCCACTTCGATGCCCATGCTGCGGGCCGTCCCCGCGATGATGCGAATCCCCGCCTCAATATCTTTCGCGTTCAGGTCGGCCATCTTCGTCTGAGCGACCTGTCGCAATTGCTCTCGGCTCACCTTGCCGACCTTCTCCCGGTTGGGTTCCTTGGACCCCTTGGCAATCCCCGCCACCTGCTTCAGCAGGACCGCTGCGGGAGGAGACTTGGTGACGAAGGTGAAGGACCGGTCGGAGTAGATGGTCAGGACCACAGGGATAATGGTCCCCTCCTGCCCCTGGGTCTGAGAGTTAAAGGCCTTGCAAAACTCCATGATGTTGACGCCATGCTGACCCAGAGCCGGTCCCACAGGGGGAGACGGGTTGGCCTGGCCGGCAGGGACCTGAAGCTTCACCGTCGCTAAGACTTCCTTGGCCATCGGTTCCTCTTGACTTGAAGTTTGCCCTTGGGGCGAAAAGGCCTGCCTCTGAGAGGCAGGCCGCAACCACAGAAGGGCCGGGGTCACTCCACCCGTGACGAAGACAGACAGAAAGACTCCCAAAGCGACACTAGATCTTCTCCACCTGCAAAAACTCAAGCTCCACCGGTGTAGGCCGCCCAAAGATGGTCACCATGAGTTTTAGCTTTCCCTTTTCCAGGTTTACCTCTTCAATCATGCCCGTGAAGTTGGTAAAGGGCCCTTCGACGACCCGCACACTCTCGCCCCGCTCAAAGAGGACCTTCGGTTTGGCCGTTGTGTCATGCTGCATCCTCTCCAGGATCTTCTCGACCTCGGCATTCTCAAGGGGGGTGGGGAGGTTTTCTCCTCCCAAAAAGCCCGTCACCTTTGGCGTATTTTTGATGAGGTACCAGGTGTCGGTGTTCATCCGCATCTGGATGAGAATGTAGCCGGGGAAATACTTGCGGGCCGAGACCCGGCGCTTGCCCCCCTTGATCTCCACCACATCCTCAGTAGGAACCAGGAGATTTCCCACCTGCCCCTGAAGGGGCGGAGTCTCCTTTCGCTCCTCAATGCTGGCCTTCACCTTCCCCTCATAACCGGAATAGGTGTGGATGACATACCACCTCATTCCCGTCTCTTCTGATTCCTCCTGGGCTTTCTCTTCCCTTTCCTTCGCCGGCGGAACGTCGGGGACATCAGCCTCTGTCTCCTCAGGCGCGGCCGCCTCGACCTCCTCAGCCTCGGCAGAAGGGGTCACCTCCGCTGACGGGGCCTCCTCGACCTCCTTAGCCTCGGCAGAAGGGGCCTCCTCAGCCTCCTCCATCTCGGCAGAAGGGGTCACCTCCGCTGACGGGGCCTCCTCAGCCTCCGTCTTGGAGGAGGGGGTGGGCTCCTCGGAGGGAGGGCCTTTCTCTTCAGCGACGACGTCTGGGGTCATCTTATGAACTGTCCAATCAGTCTGGATAAGCCAAGGTCCACGAGACCAAGAAAAATGGCGATGATAAAAACAGCTACCATAACGACGGCGGTCGAGGCGACGGTCTCCCTGCGGGTGGGCCAGGAGACCTTTCGCACCTCGCCCCTTACCTCCCGAAGGAACTCAGCCCCTTTTCGATAACCTGCCCCAACTTCCATCCGCCGACCCCTTTCGCCGATAATAGGAGACTGGCAGGCCAGGAGGGATTCGAACCCCCAACCCTCGGATTTGGAGTCCGATGCTCTAACCGTTGGAGCTACTGGCCTGGGATCTTCCCCGCGTCGTGTCCCGCGGCAAGTCCTGTTCCCTCGAGTGCAATCTTCCCGTCTATCGCACAGGCGAGAGAGCGCTCACTTCGTCTCCCGGTGAAGCGTGTGCTTTCGACAAAACCGACAGTACTTTTTGAACTCCAGCCGGTCGGGCGTGTTCTGCTTGTTCTTAGTAGTCGAATAATTGCGTCGCTTGCAATCGTTGCAAGCCAGCGTCACGATGTCTCGCATCTAAAAGACCCCGCCCCTCTATGAGGTTTTCAGCCTCTATTCCAGGATTTCGCTGATGACGCCTGCTCCGACGGTGTGGCCCCCTTCTCGGATGGCGAACCTGAGCTCTTTCTCCATGGCGATCGGCATGATCAGCTCCACCTCCATGCTCACATTGTCCCCAGGCATCACCATCTCCACGCCCTCTGCCAGCTTCGCCACACCCGTCACGTCCGTCGTGCGAAAATAAAACTGCGGGCGATATCCATTAAAAAAGGGCGTGTGACGACCGCCCTCCTCCTTCGTTAAAATGTAAGCCTCCGCCTTAAAACGCGTGTGCGGCGTAATCGAACCAGGCACCGATAACACCTGGCCACGCTGCACATCCTCACGCTTCAAACCACGCAGCAGCACCCCAACGTTGTCCCCCGCCTGACCCTGGTCCAACAGCTTCCTGAACATCTCCACACCCGTCGCCACCGTCTTCTGCGTCGGACGCAATCCCACCACCTCTACCTCGTTGCCCACCTTCACCACACCACGCTCCACTCGACCCGTTACCACCGTCCCACGACCAGAAATACTGAACACATCCTCCACAGGCATCAAAAATGGCTTCTCCACATCGCGAACAGGCTCAGGAATATAACTGTCCACCGCCTCCATTAAATCCACGATGCACTTGGCGTCCGCATGACCCGGGTCCGCCGCCTCCAACGCCCGAAGCGCGCTCCCGCGAATCACCGGAATGTCGTCCCCAGGAAACTCATACGCCGTCAATAACTCCCGCACCTCAAGCTCCACCAGGTCCTTCAACTCCTCGTCGTCCACCTGGTCCACCTTGTTCAAAAACACCACGATGTACGGCACACCCACCTGACGAGCCAACAACACGTGCTCCCGCGTCTGAGGCATCGGACCATCCGCCGCACTCACCACCAAAATCGCACCATCCATCTGAGCCGTCCCCGTAATCATGTTCTTCACGTAGTCCGCATGACCAGGACAGTCCACGTGCGCATAGTGACGAGGGCCCGTCTCATACTCCACATGACTCACCGAAATCGTGATCCCGCGCTCCTTCTCCTCGGGCGCCTTGTTGATCTCGTCATAAGACACATACGTCGCCTGACCCTGCTTGCTTAAAATCATCGTGATCGCCGCCGTTAGCGTCGTCTTCCCATGCTGAACGTGACCGATCGTCCCTACGTTCACATGGGGCTTCGTCCGCTCAAATCGCGCCTTACTCATGACCCCCCCTAAAACAACCTAAAAGGACCTCGCCCGACAATCTCCCCGCGTCAATCACTGGAGCCCACGACCGGATTTGAACCGGTGACCCCGTCCTTACCAAGGACGTGCTCTACCGCCTGAGCTACGTGGGCCTGGGTCCTCTCAGACACCGCCTGGAGCGGGAAACGGGATTCGAACCCGCGACCCTCGGCTTGGAAGGCCGACGCTCTAGCCACTGAGCTATTCCCGCCTGTGGCCTCGGCACTGTGGTGGGGAGGGGAGGATTCGAACCTCCGAAGGCTTGAGCCGACAGATTTACAGTCTGTTCCCTTTGGCCACTCGGGAACCTCCCCCACTTGAGCCATTTCAATTGGTTGGAGCTGGCGAAGGGATTTGAACCCCCGACCTGCTGATTACAAGTCAGCTGCTCTCCCAACTGAGCTACGCCAGCGGTAAGATAAACGAGTAACACTATCAACCCGTTTCCTTCTTGTCAACACTATATTTTTGACTATATTTCCGTCCTCGGGTCATTTCATAGAGTGCTATTCCCAGGGCCACTGACACGTTCAGACTGGAAGGCACATTCAACGTCGGAATCCGGACCAGGTAATCACATCCCTCGCGCACGAGCCTTCGAAGGCCTGCCCCCTCACCTCCTACCACGATCGCCAGGGGGTCTTCCAGGGCGATCTCGCCCATGTCCTTTTCCCCCTTCTCATCCAGGCCCAAGACCCAAAACCCCGCCTCCTTCGCGCCCTCCAAGGCCCTTGTTAGATTCACCACGCGGCAAAGGGGAACGTGGTCCAGGGCGCCGGCCGCCGCCTTCGCCGCAACCGGAGAGGGCGGCGCCGTCCGCTCTCGGGTGAAAACGACGCCCGATCCCCCAAAGGCCCCCACCGATCTTACCAGGGCCCCCAAGTTCCTCGGGTCCTGGACTCCGTCCAGGAAGAGCAGCAAGGGATGAGGCGTTTTTCTTGCCCCCTGAAGAAGCCCCTCAAGGTCCACCAGGGGCAACGGACCCGCCTCGGCCACCACCCCTTGGTGGTCCCTGGTTCCGGCCATCTCATCAAGGGTGCGTCGGGGCAAAAATGAGGGGGTCACATCCCGCCCCTTGGCCTCGGCAAGCAGGCTGGCCACCTCCTGATCCCTCCGGCCCTTAAGCAGCCAGAGCCCTCTCACCTGCCGTCTTCCCGCCCTCAGGATCTCCAGAACGGGACGAAGCCCGTAAAAATATTGAAACTCCCCCCCTCTCGCCGTCAGTCACGCCTCCCCATAGCGGCTCCTCAGGTTCCGTTTTTCAGCTCCGTTGTCCCCGTGGTCTCGGACGGACGGATGAACTTCCATCGGGTCCTGTGAGGACCATCTTCTATCTGGACG